>NZ_JBHSNO010000012.1:0-59230 GCF_042655805.1 Sporosarcina soli
CCCCGACAGAGTCGGTTCGACAAACTGTATTTGTTAACGTTTTGCTGTTCAGTTTTCAAGGTTCATATCATTACTGCGTTTCAGCAGCAACTCTTATATCTTATCACTTTATCGATTCGATGTCAACAACTTTTTTAATTTCTTTTGTTGTTGTTTCGTACACCAGAAGTGCGACGCTTTCTATCATAACTCTTCGCTGGATAGAAGTCAATAACTTTTTTAAACTTTTTTCGTTGTTTCCGTATACCGGAAGCGCAACGTTCTCTACTATACCAGCATGTCTTTCCTATTGCAACACTAATTTCGAAATACATGTCATTTTATTTTAATCAACTATAACTCGGAGTAATTGCGTCTAACATTTATACCCTCTCTCATTGAATCACTCCTACCACCCTCTTTATAGAAGCGGAAGGCTTCTCCTGAAACAAATGAAAACAAAATCCCCCATGCAGAGCGTATTGAAACAGCTTTGCACAGGGGAGAACCCTTTATTCTTTTGAACGCATTTGCGGGAAGAGTAGGATGTCGCGAATCGATTGTGCATTCGTCAATAGCATGACGAGGCGATCGACTCCGATTCCGAGTCCTCCTGTTGGCGGTAAACCATATTCAAGTGCTTCAATGAAGTCTTCATCCATTTCATGCGCTTCATCGTTTCCTTGTTCTTTTTCAACTAATTGCGCTTCGAAGCGCTGGCGTTGATCAATTGGATCGTTCAGTTCTGTAAAGGCATTTGCATGTTCACGACGAACGATAAATAATTCGAAGCGATCTGTGAAGCGACCATCTTCTGCATTTTTCTTCGCAAGCGGAGAGATCTCAACCGGATGGCCGTAGATGAATGTTGGTTGTACAAGTTGTTCTTCCACTTTTTGTTCGAAGAACTCATTCAATACATGCCCTACTTCCATTGGAGGCGCCACTTCTACTCCATGTTCTTTCGCGAGTGCATGCGCTTCTTCTTTCGTCATTTCTTTCCAGAAGTCAACGCCTGTATATTCTTTGACTGCATCCGCCATGTGGAGACGTGTCCAGCCCGGCGCAAGGTCAATCGTGTCTTCACCATATTGTACTTGCGTTGTTCCGAGGACTTCTTGTGCAATATGCGCGATTAAATTTTCCGTTAGTTCCATGATGTCTTTATAATCCGCATACGCTTCGTATAACTCAATCATTGTAAATTCAGGGTTATGGCGCGTTGAGATCCCTTCATTCCGGAATACGCGACCGATTTCATAAACTTTCTCGAGCCCTCCTACAATGAGTCGTTTTAAATGGAGTTCGATAGCAATACGCATATAAAGTTCCATATCGAGCGTATTATGATGCGTGATAAACGGACGTGCTGAAGCTCCTCCTGCAATTGAGTGAAGCATTGGCGTTTCGACTTCCAAGAAACCTTGTCCATCTAAGTAACGGCGCATCGATTGAATGATCTTACTTCTGAGGATGAATGTCTCTTTGCTTCCCTCTGTTGCAATCAAGTCCAAATAACGTTGACGATAGCGTTGTTCAATATCTTTCAACCCGTGGAATTTCTCCGGTAGAGGACGCAATGCTTTTGTCAAGAACGTGAATTCAGTCGCTTTTACGGATAATTCACCGACTTTAGTTTTAAATACCGTTCCTGAAATCCCAACGATATCCCCTAGATCCGTACTATTGAAGAGTTTGTATGCCTCTTCACCAATGGCATCTTGTCTCACGTAAATTTGGATTTGGCCGCCGAGGTCTTGTAAATGAGCGAATCCTGCTTTTCCTTTACCGCGCTTCGTCATGATCCGGCCCGCAATTTTCACTTCGTGTGGTGTTTCATCAAGCTCTTCTTTCGATAGCTCTTCATATTGTTCCCTTATCTCATTCGACAGATGTGTCCGTTCAAATCTTGAACCGAACGGATCCAATCCGCTTTCCCGTATATCTTCCATCTTCTGGCGTCTCACCAGAAGCTGATCGTTTAGTTCATCCAAATGGGACATTTCTTTCACTCCTTCATTTTTATCCGATGCATTAGACAGCATGCACCTATTGTACACAATTTGCGCCGACTGGACACGTATTACTTATCCGAGGATCCATTATGTAATAAAAAAAGCCGCCACATAATATGACAGCCCGAATCATTTTTAATACAGTGTCATTCCTTCATTTGCAAGAAATGTTCGACTCCGTCAATCCTTTTCCATAACACAACGCCACTGTCTTGGACAGCAGCTTCCTCTGAAAATAACCTTCCCGTCACCGGATGGGCGATGGATGGCTCGATTTCAAGAAGGGGAATGAGAACAAATGCCCGTTCATGCATACGCGGATGCGGTACAGTCAACTTCTCCACTGCAATATTGTCGTTATTGTACAGTAAAATGTCAAGGTCTACCGTGCGGGGACCCCATCTAACTGTACGTTCGCGCCCAAGTTCTTGTTCAATTTTTTGACATGCTTCCAGCAAATCCTGTGCGCTTAAATCCGTTCCGATCTTCACAACCAGATTAAGAAAATTCGCTTGGACAGTATAACCGACGGGCTCCGTTTCATAGACAGAGGAAACAGCTAACACTTCCACCCCTCCATATGTATGAAGGGCCAGTGTCGCCTCCTGAAGACGGCGGAATCGGTCTCCGATATTTGAACCGATCGAAATGTACGACAAATTCACACGAAGCGCCCCCTCGTAATTTCGACCGCCACCGAGGCATAATGGCCGGGTATTGGCGGATCCGGCTTGACCAATACAACACGGACGCCAAATACTTTATCGGCAAATTTTCTCTTAATCTCATCCGCAATTGTTTCTGCAACGGCCTCGATCAATTTAAGAGGTTTGCCTTCCACAACGGATTGGCACACACTATAGACTGCCGCATAATTGACCGTCTTATCTAACTCATCGGTTTTCCCGGCTTCCGATAAATTCACCGCAAGTGAAACCGTCACACGAAAGCGCTGACCCAACTTTGTCTCTTCGGGCAATACGCCATGATAGCCATAAAACTCCATTTCATTCAGATGAATATAATCCAAATCAATCCTACCCTTCAAATACCGTTTTTCCTGTCAACACATCCATCATTTTTGCCATTCGTGCAATTTCTTTTACATCATGTACACGCATGAGATGACAGCCATGCTCAATGCCAAAACAGACTGTTGCGCCAGTCCCTTCCAACCGTTCCTCGACAGGTAAATCCATGATATTGCCAATAAAAGATTTGCGTGACGTGCCTAGTAGAACCGGATAACCCATATTCGATATTCGACGCAGTTCTTGCATCGTCCAAATGTTCTGCATCGTATTCCGCGCAAAACCGATACCCGGATCGAGCCATATGTTTTCATGCTTAACGCCCGCCCGTACCGCAATGGCGACACTTTCTTCCAGATCAACAATGACTTCATCCATGAAGGCCGTTCCATAATTTACATCTTGACGATTATGCATCAAAATGATCGGTACTTCGTATTTAGCTGCCACTTCCGCAATGGCTGGATCGTACTTCGCTCCCCAAATATCATTGATGATATGTGCCCCTGCTTGAACCGCGGCCTCTGCCACTTGTGCTTTATATGTATCGATGGACATTACACAGCCGAATTCTTTTGCCAACGCCTCGATGACGGGAGCTGTGCGTTCAATCTCCTCTTCCACCGAAATTTGTATATGGCCCGGCCGAGTCGACTCACCACCCACATCGATGATTTTCGCACCATCGCGCAGCATTGTTTCCGCATGTTTAAGTGCAGCATCGATTGCAGCGTATTTTCCACCGTCTGAAAACGAATCTGGTGTCACATTCAAAATTCCCATAATGATCGTTTCTTTTGTAAAATCCAACGTCGTGTTTCCAAACCGGTAATGGTCCCGTGCTTTCGTCAATTCCATCACTGGCCACCTTCTTTCATTTCATTTATTGCCTGCATATAACTCCCGTGGAGCTTTTGGTAACAAACCCCGGAAGCTCCCAGGAACGATTTGTCTCCGATTGCCGATAAAGGTACGATTTCCTGCACCGCGTTCGTGACAAATAATTCATCTGCTCTTTCTACATCTTCTTGGCTATACAACCCTTGTTTCACTTCCACTCCCAATGAACGAGCAAGCTCGATCACGAAAGCGCGGGTAGTCCCCGGAAGAATGCCCGTTTCAATCGCTGGCGTGAATAGCGTTCCATCTTCGACCCAAAACACATTGGACGTGACTCCTTCCGCAACAAAACCTGCTTCCGTGAGAAATATTCCTTCTAACTCTTTCAATGAAGGGAGTTCCAACCGCCCTCGAACATTATTTAAAAAATTATGGGATTTGTGGCGCACAACGCTTTCCGGGCGATTGCGAGGCGTCTCGAGCCAAACAGCCTTCTTTTCTGTCCCCCGGACGGTCGGTGGAAGTTCTTTTCGAAATACGATGACAGTTGGTGATGCATAAGTGGAAGGCGCAAGCCCGATATCATGGACACCGGCAGAGACGTTCAATCTAAAATAACCGTCATGGCCACCACTTAACACATCCAACTGATGCACAACCTCAAGGATTTCTGCATCCCCATACGGCATTGCAATGCGATACTCTTCCAACGCTGTACGCAGCCTGTCCATATGTTGGCTGAACAACCATGCGTTCCCTTCATATGTCCGAAACGTTTCAAAAAAACCTGCGCCATACAAATAGCCGTGGTCGAAAGGTGAAATCCTCAAATCTTCCGCACGCCTATATTCGCCATTCATCCAGCACCACATGCCAGCCCCTCCATTCTTAGTTTTCTGCCATCGCCTTCGCTTGCCAGAGCGCTTTTGCCTTATTTAACGATTCAACGTATTCCGCTTCCGGTACCGAATCCGCTACAAGACCTGCTCCTGCTTGGATATGCGCGATCCCATTTTTGATATAAGCCGTCCGGATGACTATATTCAACTCTAGATCGCCATTGAATCCAAACCACCCGATCGATCCCGTATAGAGGCCTCTCCGCGTCGGCTCCAACTCTTCAATAATTTCCATCGTACGCAGTTTGGGAGAGCCCGTTATCGAACCGCCGGGAAATACACCTTTGACGATCTCCGCATTCGATAAACCATCCGCCGCTGTTCCTCGGACATTCGAAACGAGGTGCATGACATGCGAATATTTTTCCACGACCATGAATTCATTTGTCTCCACCGTTCCCGGTCTACAAATACGTTCAAAATCTTCTTTTTCCAAATCGACGAGCATAATATGTTCGCCTTTCTCTTTTTCATTCGACAACAGTTCTGCATATAACGCGGCATCTTCCTGTTCGTCTTTCCCACGGCGCCGCGTTCCGCCTATTGGACGTGTACTCAGTTCGGCACCGCGTTTTTTCAGCAGCAGTTCAGGAGACCCCGAAACGACCGCAAAATCCGGAGAACCGATCGATGCCATATACGGCGATGGATTAAAGGAACGGAGTGCTTCATACATCGCAAGCGGTTGTACAGCGAGCGGCTTCGACTGTCTGACCGTCAGATTCACTTGCACGACGTCCCCGTTGGCAATATAGCTTTGCACATCGCGGACCATCTGCTCAAATTGTGGACCTGTAACCGACACAGCGAGGTCTTCTTGTCCCAAAGAGACTTCCTCCGCACTACCAGCTTCGAAAACTTGTTTGCTCACCCCTTGTTCAGCAGCTGCCAGCCACTCCGCCTCAAGCATCGCAGGTTCCAAGCCCCGGTTCGGAAGTGTCATGAAATAAGCGGTCTCTGTTTGAATATCTAAAACCGCCCATCGATCGAATAAATAAAAGAATAGATCAGGCGTATCCAAGTCATCGACCGCAACTTCAGGGATCGGTTCGTAGCGGCGCACATAATCATAGCTGATGAAACCTGTTACCCCTCCTTGAAAATCTGGCAATCCTGGAATGGATTCCAACTCATAGGACTGAACGAATTCAGCGATCAGTTCAAGCGGCTCCCCCTCCCTTACTTCCACGGTGCCATCCCGCCAAGTAAGTTGCAGTTTATCACCTTCTAGCGTTTGTAATGTCACGAGCGGATCAATCCCCGCCATACATAAAGAACCACCGCGCCCACTTTCAAGAAGGAGATGGCGGCGATGTAGCTGCGCCAACTCTTTATATGCATAGAAAAATTGCGCTTTCGTCATCGTTGAAGCCGTATAATCTGGTGTCTGTTTTTGCATAATTGTTGCCTCCCGATACTGAATCAATTACTCCTCGGCGTAATTGCGTCTAGATTTTGAATTGAGCAAAGTTCAATTCAAAATCTGTGACATCCGCCGGAGGCTTTATCTTCGTTCAGCAGCGGCTGAATGAAGTTAAAATTCTTACACTCATCTTACCGCGAGCGTACACCTTTACGCCAGAATAAATAACGACACTCAAAAGCGATTTCCAAACAAAAAAAGAAAGAGCCTCTCAGCCCTTTCTCTCTTCCCATTATTATTCGTCGAATTGGTAAAGCGGTGTACTCAAGTAGCGCTCTCCATTTGAAGGAAGAACCGCAACGACTTTTTTTCCTTTTCCAAGTCTTTTTGCAACTTGTAATGCCGCGTAGATAGCTGCACCTGAAGAAACACCGCCTAGGATCCCTTCTTCACGTGCTGCGCGTCTAGCTGTTTCATAAGCTTCGTCATTCGACACTTGAATGATTTCATTGTAAATATCCGTATCCAACACTTTCGGCACGAATCCAGCACCAATTCCCTGGATTTTATGCGGACCCGGGTTTCCACCAGAAAGTACAGGAGAATCTGTCGGTTCGACTGCAATGATCTGTACTTCCGGGAAACGTTCCTTCAACACACTTCCTGCACCCGTAATCGTACCGCCTGTTCCGATTCCAGAAATGAATGCATCTACACGATCCAGTGCATCGGCGATTTCAGGGCCCGTCGTCAAACGGTGAACTTCAGGATTCGCTTCGTTGTTGAATTGTTGTGGAACAAACCAACCATTTTCTTTTGCAAGTTCTTCCGCTTTCGAGATTGCACCTTTCATCCCTTCGGCACCTGGTGTCAAAACAAGCTCAGCCCCGTATGCACGTAACAAGTTACGACGTTCCGTACTCATCGTATCCGGCATGACAAGAACCGCTTTATAACCTTTCGCTGCCGCAACCATTGCAAGACCGATTCCTGTATTCCCACTTGTCGGCTCGATAATCGTGCTTCCTTCTTTTAAATCTCCGGCTTTTTCCGCCGCTTCAATCATTGCCACCGCAATACGGTCTTTAACGCTGGAGCCCGGGTTAAAGTATTCCAATTTTAAATAGACTTCTGCATCCTCCGGGCCTGTCAAGCGGTTCACTTTTACTAAAGGTGTCTTTCCGACTAAATCTACAATAGAGTTTCCAACTACCGTCATGATTATCCTCTCCCAATCCCTACTATTTTGATAAGCTTTATTGACTTCATATTACTACCAATATATGCGGTTTGTCAATGATAGAATCTTCGGACTCATTGATTTTTTAATGTATCTATCTCTTCGCTAAATAAAAAGCTGCTTGGATGCACCTAGTTATACGGGTCTCCAAACAGCATTCTTATTTGCTATAAAACCATTCCGCGTCAAATTCTTTCCAGAACGTTTCCGGACTGACCGATCGGGGGAGTTGTTCCATTGCCAATCCACGTTGAATATAATCTTTGACGTCTTTGTAGTCGAAGGATTGACCTTCCATCACTTCACTGACATGGATAATCGCAAATGATCCATCTTCCAACAGGATGGCATCACTGATAGCCCCTTCTTTCATATCGGTCGCGGTTTTTACAATGGCCTTGTCAATCACATCGGTCGACGCGTTGAGGTAACCGATATCTCCTCCGAGGCTTGCCGATGCAAGTTCGGTGGACCGTTCTTTGGCAAGCACTTCGAAACTCGACCCTTTCGACAACTCATCCAATGTCTGTTCCGCCTCTTCTTTTGTCGGAACGACGATGATTGCTGTGCGATAGGTTGTCAATGTATGGAACAAAGAAGTATTTTCTTCGTAATAGTCCTCGATTGCCTCGTCCCCGATGACAATGTCTTTCGTTAGTACCTTTTCGAGTATTAGCATCGAACGAATTTTCTGCCGCATATCTTCCATATCCATACCTGTATAAGCATGCCCGTCAACAGAGCGAATCAACGCGATTTCAAGATCGATTTCTTTGTCGGTGACTGTAATGTCATAGCGATTGGCAGCCGCCTCCATCACCTGATCGTTAACGAGATCCAACAACGTTTCACGGCCCACTTTCTCTTCCATCGCCGTCATCCACTGCTCCCTCGTAATCGACTTGCCCGCAACCGAAGCCACTTCCTCATCCGGTAGTACCGGTTTGTTTGGTTTGTCTGGAATGAGCCAGCCAATAAACCAAAAAAGGTTCATTGCAAATAGAATACCGATTATGATGAGAAGCGGCTTGGTCTTCAGTTTACGCTTTTGCGGACCGGCTGACTTCGCCTCATGAACCCGACCGTATTTCATCGATGAAACCTTCCAGTTCCTCTTTCGGATAGACATATGTTTCCAGACAGAAATAACAGTGCGCTTCCGCTTTTCCGTCTTCTTCAATCATCTCTTGGATCTGTTGTTCCCCAAGTCCGATGATGGCATTGCCGAATCGTTCTTTCGAGCAATTGCAATTGAATGAAACATCCATCCGATCCAGAATGTCTACATTATCTGCGCCTAACACTTCACCAAGAATCTCTTCAGGCGTAAGTCCACGATCGATCAATTTCGAAATGGGCTCGACCGTTGCAATCCGTTCTTCCAGTTGACTGATGGTTTCGTCAGTCGCACCTGGCATCACTTGGATGATAAAACCGCCTGCCGCTTTAACCGTGTTATCCGGATTGACAAGGACTCCTAGTCCGACAGCGGAAGGAACTTGCTCCGATACGGCAAAATACTGTGTGAAGTCTTCGGCAATCTCACCGGAAACAATCGGAACTTGTCCTGTAAAGAAATCACGCAGTCCCAAGTCCTTTACGACCGTCAACATCCCATCTGTACCGACTGCCCGTCTCACATCGAGCTTGCCTTGGGCATTCAAATCGAAATGCGTCTGTGGATTGGTGACATAACCGCGTACCTCTCCGTGTGCATTGGCATCGATAATCATCGAACCGATGGGACCTTTCCCTTCGATTTTGATCGTTAATTTATCTTCACCTTTGACCATCGCCCCCATCATGACTGCTGCCGTCATCGCACGACCGAGTGCTGCCGTAGCTGTCGGCCACATCGCATGGCGTTTTTGCACTTCGCCAACCGTCTCTGTTGATTGGATCGCATACGCCCGAATTGTCCCGTCATAGGCGAGCGCTTTTACTAAGTAATCTTTCATGTATGTTCTCTTCTCCTTTTACATGTTTCGTTCGTAAATCAAGTGAAGTCCCTTCAACGTGAGGAAGTTATCGACAACGTCAATGATAGACGTCTCACTTGCAATCAGCTCGGCCAAGCCACCTGTTGCAATCACTTTCGGCTCCACTTTACTTTGCGCTTTCATCCGCGCAACGATTCCTTCAACTTGCCCGACATATCCATAGACAATGCCGGCCTGCATAGCTGCTATCGTATTTTTCCCGACGACATGATCCGGCTTTGTCAGTTCAATACGCGGTAGCTTGGATGCGCGATCGAACAACGCCTCCATTGAAATGCCGATGCCCGGTGCAATGGCTCCCCCCATATATTCCGCCTTGTCATTGACATAGCAATAAGTCGTCGCCGTTCCGAAGTCCACGATGATGAGTGGATCTCCGTACTCATGGATAGCCGCGACAGCGTTAACAATTCGGTCCGCTCCCACTTCACGCGGATTTTCGTATTTAATGTTCAAACCAGTTTTAATGCCCGGCCCTACGACGAGCGGTTTTTGATGGAAGTACTTTCTACACATTTGTTCCAGCGGAAACATGACCGGCGGAACAACTGACGAAATAATGATACCTTTTATATCACTAAAGGAGAGATCGACATGCGAAAAGAGAGCTTTCACTTGCATCGCATACTCATCTTCTGTCTTATGCCGATGGGTCTCCATACGCCAATGATACTTCAATTGTCCATGTTCATAGACACCTAGGACGATATTCGTATTCCCTGTATCCAACACTAAAATCATAATGGTTTCCTCGCTAACTTCGACGTTTTCCCACACATCATACCATACACTTACAATTCAGGAAAAGCGCAAGTACCCAATCAATTACGCCGCGACGTAATTACGTCCAGATTTTGAATTGAGCGAAGCTCAATTCAAAATCTGTGACATCCACCGGAGGCTAGGGCTAACAGGATGTTGGTCACTCAGGCGTTGCCAATTAAACAGCGAAGGGTTTGATTCGCCGTATTTCTGCGTTTTTTGCCAAAACTAAGGCACTTTCTGGGTGCGGCGATCTTAGCCTGAGTTCCTCTAATCAGCAAATCTTTTTGTATTGAAAGCGAAACGTCAGCTACAGGGAGTTTGGACTCCCACTGATCAAAATACATTCTGGCATTCATCCTGTCGCTTATGAAAGTTGGGGGCTTCTGCCGAATCAAGTTAAACAAAAACTGACTGTCTCAAAAAGAAACAGTCAGTTTTAATATTATTAGCCGCGACGGTCTTCGTCGATCGGTTTCAATGGCTGATCCGGCGCCTCTTCTTTCGGCAAATCGCCAACAGAAGGATCTGTCGGAGCACCAGTTGCATCGGAAATGACCGTGTCATTTCCTTCGTTTGCCGCATCTTTATCCGCATTAGCGACTCCATTACGATCGTATGGACGATCCGGTAGCGTACCGTGATCTTTCAAGTGGTTGATCTGTTCGGCATCGAGCGTTTCCACATCAAGAAGTGTCGTTGCAATCAGATCAAGCAACTTGCGATTGTCCGTAAGAATTTGTCTTGTACGATCATATTGATCTTTAATAATCGTTTGCATTTCTTGGTCAATTTCATACGCAATCTGCTCTGAATAGTTTTGTTCGGAATTGAAATCTCTTCCAAGGAAGACGTTGCCGCCTTGAGATTGACCAAATTGCATCGGTCCAAGCTTGTCGCTCATTCCATATTCCGTTACCATCGAACGCGCGATGCCAGTTGCGCGCTGGAAGTCATTATGCGCACCCGTAGATACCTCTCCGAGTACAATCTCCTCCGCAACACGCCCTCCAAGAAGGCCAGCGATCTTGTCGAGAAGTTCCGGCTTCGTCATGAAGTAACGGTCTTCTTTCGGTAGCATTACGGCATAACCGCCTGCTTGACCGCGCGGAACAATCGTTACCTTATGAACAATTTCAGCATCATCCAGCATGAGTCCAACAACAACGTGACCCGCTTCGTGGAAAGCAACGATATTCCGTTCCTTCTCGGAAATGACCCGGCTTGTTTTCGCTGGTCCAGCAATGACACGGTCCGTCGCTTCGTCGATATCAGACATATCGATTTTCGATTTGTTGCTTCGTGCTGCGACCAATGCCGCTTCGTTCAATAAGTTTTCAAGATCCGCTCCGGAGAACCCTGGCGTGCGTTGTGCAAGTGCCTTCAAGTTAACCGAATCATCCAGCGGTTTGTTGCGTGCATGCACTTTCAGAACCGCTTCCCGTCCTTTTACATCCGGACGGCCAACCGTAATTTGACGGTCAAAACGGCCAGGACGTAGAAGTGCCGGGTCAAGAATATCCGGGCGGTTTGTAGCCGCTACGATGATGATTCCTTCGTTTTCGCCAAAACCATCCATCTCAACGAGGAGTTGGTTCAATGTTTGTTCACGCTCATCGTGTCCACCACCGAGGCCAGCGCCACGTTGACGGCCTACTGCATCGATTTCGTCAATAAAGATAATACATGGTGCATTCTTTTTTGCATTTTCAAATAGGTCACGTACACGGGATGCCCCAACACCGACAAACATTTCAACGAAGTCGGAACCGGAGATGGAGAAGAACGGAACGCCCGCTTCGCCTGCAACCGCACGTGCCAATAATGTTTTACCCGTACCAGGAGGTCCCACTAACAGGATTCCCTTCGGAATGCGCGCGCCGACTTCAGCGAATTTGCGGGAATCTTTCAGGAAGTCAACAACTTCCACAAGTTCCGCTTTCTCTTCGTCTGCTCCTGCGACATCCGTAAAACGGACTTTCTTCTTTTCATCCGTATGAAGCTTCGCCTTACTCTTACCGAAGTTCATGACACGGCCACCGCCGCCACCCTGTGCTTGGTTCAATAGGAAGAAGAAAAGAATGAAGATGATGATGAAAGGTACGAGTCCTGTGAAGAAGGATACCCATGCGCTCGTCGAAGGTGCCGGTAGGAATTTATACTTCGTATTTGTCGTTTCGGCTGCCGCGGTCACTGTATTCATCATTTGTTCATTGTCTTGCGCCATGTTCGTGATGAACATTTCGCCGGTTTCATCCCCTTTTGCGGGTTCCATTTCACCTCTGACCACGTAAACGAGCTGATCAAGCTGAAGTGTGAATTCTTTTACCTTACCATCCGAAAGCAAGGTGACGAACTCTGTGAAGTCAATGTCTTTAGTCCTTTGATCCGTATTATTAAGTGAACTGAAAATCCCCATGATTGCAAGGAAAATCAGCCCGTATAATAGAAAGTATCGAAGTATCCGATTCATCCCAAGCCTCCTCATCTCATTAAACAGAAAACTAGTGTAAATCTTACCATATGTAAGATTCATCCTACAACGAAAATGCTTTATCGTCCGTACCCGGAACAAAATTGGGAAGCTTTCAGAAAGAGTAGATTTCCTTTTTCAACACACCGATGTAAGGTAGGTTTCTGTATTTTTCTGCATAATCCAATCCGTATCCGACCACAAACGCATCGGGCACGTCAAAACAAACATAATCCGCCTTCAAATCTACTTTCCGACCAGTAGGCTTATCCAAAAGCGTGACGATTTTTATGGAGTTCGCTTTCCTATACTTCATCAAATCAACGAGGTAGCTCAATGTTTTTCCGCTGTCGATAATATCCTCGATAATCAGCACGTCGCGCCCTTCGACACTTGTATTTAAATCCTTGACGATTTTCACTTCTCCTGAAGAAACCGTCGCATTCCCATAACTTGACACATCCATGAAGTCAAGCTCAATGTAAGTATCGACACGCTTAATAAGATCGCTCATGAAAGGAAGAGCACCTTTCAACACACCGATAGCCAACGGGAACTTATCTTGGTATTCTTCTGTCAATACCGCTCCCAGTTCTTCAATTTTCCCTTGGATTTCTTCTTCCGTGATCAATACTTCTTCGATATCTTTTTCCAACATCGAAATTCCTCCTCTTTCCAACAAATCGATTAGAACTTCCGCAAACTAACTATGTAATTACTCCGCTCTGTTCTATTTCGTGAAAACGCCACACCATACCGTAATCCTGGAATCGCACAAACTCTATCTTGCGCCGTTACGATCACCGGTAAACGGTCCCGCTCTGTCATCGGTACTTTTTCATCAATAAACAGCCTAGATAAGCGTTTCGGATGACTCATACCGTGTAACAAAATCCGGTCCCCCTCTTCCCTTTTCCTAACGGATAAAGGAAAAGCTGAATCGGGCAAATCAACATAGAAAATGTCATCTGCATCCATATGCAATGCTTCAGCGGCATCCTCTACATCCGTCCAAAAAAAGGACAGACCATTCCCTATTTCCGTCCAAACCCGTTTCGGCAGCTGTTTCCGCAACACTTCGTCCGGTTGTTTTGGCTCCCGGACAAACGTCAACTGATCATACTCTCTTAGCAATCGATAACCGTGCGGAAGGCTGATTGATACATTTCCACTCTGCTCAGAAATATGGAATAGCAGTTCATTGATCAGAGTGGAATTGTATGGAACGGGTAGAGTTTCCCCATTGTAAATATACCTTAATACTAGTGTAATTATGCGCCTTTGTAAAGCAGGGTGTATGCGGGAAAACAGTTCTTTTTCTACAGATACGATCCCCTCTTCCGAAAAGTCTACAATCCGTTCATATTGCTCCATAGCCAGCTCGCTAAGTAGTTCTTCATCTTCCTGTAACCAGCCGGAAATTTTCACTGCATTTTTGGCGGCAGCAGGGTTTTCCTCCAATATGAACGGGAGTAAATGATGACGGAAACGGTTGCGCATATAGGCGTCACTTTCATTGCTCGGATCTTCCCGATACTGCAACTGATGTTCGAAAGTATACGCGTATAAACTATCTTTCATGACCGGCAGGAACGGACGGATCAGCATACCTCCGCCCGTCTTCCGTTTCACGGGCATCCCGGCAGGCTTCCTCCCCTTTGTCACTTGCATCAATACCGTTTCAAGTTGGTCTTCGGCATGATGGGCCGTAGCCAAAATAGGATAAGCCTCTTCCTGCATTAGCTCCGTAAACAAAGCATAACGCCCGGTCCGGCAAACGTCTTGCACATTCCCTCCCCCTTCCTTCAGCAGTTGAGGAACCGGGACATTCCTGCCAAAAAACGGCACACCTAACGTCTTACACAATTGTTCTACAAGCAGCCCATCTTCGGCCGATTCTTCTCCACGTAACATATGATCTATATGAACGGCGCCGACTTCTATGCCCAGTTCACGTTGGTGTGTAGCCATAAAATGTAACAGCGCTACTGAATCGACACCACCGGAACAAGCGACAAGAACCCGCTCTCCTGCCATCAAGAGTGACTGTTCCTTGATAAACCGCAAAACGGTATAATTCAAATTTTTCACCTTTGCGGCCCCCTCTTCAACCAATTCCTTTTCCGTTTTTATCAATTTATTATAAAAAACTTATCGATAGGACGCCCCAAGTTCAAGTTATTGTCGGCGTTCATCATTTCACCCCGTCATTTTCACGAATTTACGCGATTGTGATGAAGGCCTGAAACTTGACCAAGAAGGAAGCACGTGCTCAACCTTCATAACTAATACAGTCCGATCGTCGGATACAGCCTGATATTTCATTTCCATGTTGTTCATAATCCGTTCTGCAATTTTATCACAATTATAGCTCCCGTATCTTTCAAGCGTGCTATACAATGTTTTTTCTTGCTCTTCTAGAGATACATCCCCATTGAATACCCCGTCGGTCATCATAACGATAATATCTCCTGACTTGAGTTGTTCATTTTTCGCCTCGACCGAGAAAGAAGGTAGAAATCCGACAGGTACCGATTTGCTATCCATTCTCAAGAAGTCTTCCCCCCGTTTGATATACGTACTCATTGAACCAGCTTTCCATGACCAAAGGCGGCCATCTTGTAAATCTACTAAAGCTAAATCGAGCGTAGCATACATATCATCCAGTCCATTTAAGGACATCATGTAATGAAGCGTATGCATAGCGGTTTCTGGATCCATTTTACGGTTTAGGCATTCGCGCATCAGCCGGATCACTTTTCTACTTTCCCGATAGGCATTCAAATCTTTCCCCATCCCATCTGATAACAAGACGGCCGTCAAGCCATCATGGAGTGGAAACACTTCATAGGCGTCGCCCGCGTGGAAAGTCCCCCCTCCCGCTGCCGCTACAATGCCGTAATCAAGCGAAAAACGAACGGCAGAAGTGAAGGTCAATTGCAGATGCGGGAACGGTTCTTGTTTAACGAGAGATTTGGCGACTTGAAACGGCTCCTCATACATTTCTTCGAGAACCGGCAAGATAAGCCTTTCTGCAACAGTCGTATCCGTTTCAAAATCCGAGCGCTTCTCTGGAATACAACAAACGACGCGACGGGACCCGCGTTCTCCAGCCAAAACGTCGATTTGGAAATATTCAATTCCCAACTTTTCCAACCGGTTCGCCAATTCTTCTTCAGCAGGCTTGTAGACAGACAGATCCTCCTTGATTTCATGCATAATTTTGTCCAAATGCGTACTCATATCGCGTAGTTGTAGTGCCAGCATCTTCCTTCCGTGCTGCAACTGTCCCGTCAATAAGCGGCTTGCGGATTGCTCTTCCAATTCCGTAATTAGCCCATTAAAGCGGATACATTTATAGTTAATCTTTTCTTCCACCCGGTGTCGTGGCGCCTTTGTCGTCATAGAATACGTCGTTTCCCAATCTTGAAGCAACTGGGCCATGTCATGATTGCCGTCTCCCCAACATTTCGCATACCGAAAACAGGACTGACATGTTTTAGGTATATCTTGAAGCGCAGAGGCATCCGACTTTTCAGTAGCCGGGAAACGGCCGCTGACAAGCGTGGACATGAACTCCGAAAACTGACGAAAATCAGATAATTGCTCGTCCAACCGATCCGATAACCACTTATGACGTTTTTCCGTTACTTCCGTATTTTCCGGATGAAAAACTTGACGAATCGGCTCCAACTTTTTCGATGGGATGAGGAAAAAGATGAGCGTAGCAACGCCTATTGTAAAGAAGTGTGAATTATCCAACGGCAATGTTAAATCGTAAAGCAGGAAAAATAACGATACGGAAACGCCCCCAAGTGCAATGCCGATTTTTTTGAAGCGGCTTAGAGCTCCGGCAAAAAATCCTGTCATGCCGTAGACCGCCATCATTCCCGTAAAAGATAGTTCCGCAATTCCTACAATGGCAGCGATGATCATTGCTACGGTTGTTGAAAATGGCAAGCCTCCAACAAGAGCTGCGAGCAAAATCGCGAGATGGATCAAAGCACCCGCAACTGAAACATGCCCAATCATAACGGCCCCCATCCCCGTTGTAGCCATCGCTCCAATAATACACGCCGCTCCAAGCCGTTCAGGCGTCCATTTACCGAAATAGATTCGGTCGGCAGCCGGGAATGCGATAAAGAGGAAAAAGGTCATGAGCGCAGCCAACACGGCCTCAAAACCGATCGATAATTGGGTATGGACAGGCGGTTGTCCCATATGCATCAAAAACTGCCAAAGCATTTGGACGACGATAATCGAGCCTGCTACCGTCAACGGCATCGACTTTCGCATGAATGCGTACTTGGTGACTGCGTTGAATAGCGCCAACTGCAGTAAATGGATGACAGCCTGTCCCAAGCCAAGAAACGCACTGCCACACATACCACCGATAAACACCCACATTAAGTATTTCCGATAACGGGCACGCGCCAACGCCCATACCGGCAAAAAAAACGGGACAGCTGTGTCAAACAAGACAGCTTGCGCCAAGAAAAAGGAACCTACTAAGAATAGACCTGCAATGAAGATGTGCAGCCTACGCTTGCTGAGTGTTTCGAAATATAGTCGAATCGGCTCGCCAACAGGTCGTGCTACATTGTCTATCAGTTTCATTTCCCATTCCCCCTATGTCTACTATGCACCCAGTATACATAAGCAAACGGAAAGAAATTGTCTGTTCCTGACAATTGGCAAACAAAATATTTCGACTTCTTATGAACTGTTTTTCTTTTTTCCAAGAAGTGTTGACAGGAAGATCATTCGCATGTATGATAGAAACTGTTGTTCCGAGATGTCCCATTGAACACCTCCGGAACCTATACTGGCGGCGTAGCTCAGCTGGCTAGAGCGTACGGTTCATACCCGTAAGGTCGGGGGTTCGATCCCCTCTGCCGCCATCCTTCTAAGCGGTCTTGTCCACAAGGTAAATACCTTTGTGACAAGACCGCTTTTTTGTTGTTTCTTAGGATACAGTGCTACCGACTTCAAGAAATGCGACAATTGAAAACAAGTATGACGAAAAGCGGCGGACGCTAGGTAAGTCACCTATTGTCCGCCGCTATTTTATCTACTGTACATTTTTTCATGAATTGAAACAGCTAGCAAATTACCCTCTTCTTGCGCCGCGTCCACCGCGTTTCGATTCTGTTGCTCTCTTCAAAGTAGAAAGTCGCTCTTCGCTATCTTTCATGAATTTCGCCATCTTCTGCTCAAAATTCTCTGGGCGATCGTTCGATGGACGACCACCACCATGACGAGGACGTTGAGGGCGTTGAGGACGTTCCGGACGCTCTGATTCCGGCTTTGCTTTTCTAATCGATAATCCGATTTTTCCATCAGTACCGACATTCATCACTTTCACTTCAATCACGTCGCCGACTTTCAAATGATCATTGATATCCTTGACATAATTGTCCGCCACTTCACTAATATGGACTAAACCTGTCGAACCGTTCGGTAGCTCAACAAATGCTCCGAAGTTTGTGATTCCTGTTACTTTCCCCTCTAACTTGCTGCCTACTTCAATTGACATAAAAAAAATGCTCCTCCTTAAAATTTAAGCGGACTCCTCGTCGGTAGCTTTGCAACCGCTTTGACGAGCCCTGCAAAATGCAAGATTCTTACTCCCATTATAGCCAACAAAAAAAGAGTGTCAATAAGACTACTCTTTTCCGTTGTCTTTTTTATCCGTTTTCTTCTTATTTTCTGGAATGGAGAAAATAATCTCGTTGTTTTCAGACAAGAAGTAGTCTTTACGCGCTAACTTCGCAATATAGTCATCATCATCCAATTTGATAAGCTGTCTGTTCAATGCTTCCTGTTCCTGTTGTACCTCTTCGAGTTGGGCAGTCTTTTCCATCTTTTCGAGTTCCTTCGCTTCCAGTACCTGTTTTTGCTTCATGTACATTTGCGTCATGCCGACAAGAATAATCGCCGCCACTACCGCAAAGACAGTCAATCTACGATATAACCGGATTTTTCGCGCGTGCTTCCTGCTTGCTTTCTTTTGCAGGGAGCGGACATATTCGGTTTCGATCGACGCGATAGTTGCGGACGATTTCCTCTTCTTCTGTTCCATGTCCTGCACTTCCTCTCCTAATCGAATCCACCGGAAGTCTTGACCCCATTCGATCTTGCCCGAACGATAAGGGGGACAAGCGGTTAGTATATCGATTATAGCTCACTTCTCTTTTCTTTTAAAGCCTTTCATAGAAATGAGACGGAAGAGCTTGACAAAAGGCAGCACAAGTACTGAAAGAATTTTCATGAGCAAACGGATGATTTGACGGACGATGGAAACAATTAGACGAATCAAGAACCAAAGCGGCTTAACGACTAATAAGAGCACAATTCTTCCTAACAGACGGAACGGGCGATAAAAAAAACTTGCGTATAACAACAATCCGCTCACTTGGGCAACCGGATCATACATCCGCCAAGCTCCGTCTCTTACAAGGTAAAGAACATAAAATGTTCCACAGCCGACGAGCACCCACCCGATCACTTCAATGGCTACAGCATATTTTCGAATGAATGACTTTTTTCCCGCATAGGCAGTCCCCGTCCCGATCATGTCCATGAACGCCCCCGCTACAATGCCTGTCCCAATCATCGCAAGCAAGCTAAGAAACTGAACAGATAGACTCATCCAAACAATTTATGGAGGAAATTCCGTGAACCTGTTTCTTCTTCATCATATTGGATAGTCGTAACCGTTCCTTCCAATGTGAGAAGTCCTTTATCGACATCCAGATGGACGATGCGCAGTTCCTCTCCGCGTATTTGCAACAGCCCCTGTGATGTCCGAACAAGAAACTCTTCCTGATCGAAGCGGTCGATCGATTTGACTGATGTGAGGTCCATCCTTTTTCTGTTACGCATTGTGACGACATGATCGCCGGACGGTATAGCGTACGTAGGACTGTCTGTTTGAATTTGCATACTATGCTTCCTCCTCTGCTTGTACGTTCATAGCCATCATATGCCTGCACATAAAAAAACATGACAGGGAAATCCCCGTCATGCTTCATCGTCAATAAATTCTGGCTCCACTTTTTCAAGCTTCTCCTCTTTCAAAATGGTGTACATCGATGCTGCATCTTCTTTTTTCGTCGTATCTTTCAGCTGATCAATGTTCACTGTGACGATTTTCTGACCGAAACGAATCGCCAACTCATCGCCTTCTTTCACTACGGAAGAGGCTTTCGCAACTTTCCCATTGATCGTAATACGGCCTTGGTCAGCCACTTGTTTAGCAAGTGTCCGTCGTTTAATGAGGCGGGATACTTTCAAAAATTTATCAAGTCTCATGCATGCTCTCCCCTTTCTTTTGCTTGTTGCCAAAACGCTTCCAGTTCATCGAGTGTATAATCGGAAAAATGACCGCGGTCTTCTTTTACACAAGCTTCCACAAATGCAAAACGGGATTTGAATTTCTGGTTGGCATGGACCATCGCTTCCTCCGGAGAAAGTTTCAGGAAGCGGGAAATGTTGACGATTGTGAACAGCACATCTCCCAGTTCGTCCATTTGGCGTTCCTTCGTTCCTTGCTGGACCTCATGCTGGAACTCCTGCCATTCCTCTTTGAACTTTTCAATTGCCCCATCGATTGCCGGCCAATCAAACCCGACCCTTGCCGCCGCCTTCTGATAATTGAAGGATGTCAGAAGGGATGATGTATGACGGTCCTGTCCATCCAAAAGGGATGCCGTTTGCGGCTTTTCACTATTTTTAATCTCCTGCCAATTTTGAAGCACTTCTTCCGAGCTCTCTACATTGTCATTTCCGAAAACATGCGGATGACGACGGATCATTTTCGAAGCGACAGCTTGTAACACGTCCTCCATTGCAAAATATCCTTCATCTTCACCGATTTGTGCATGCAAGAACACTTGTAATAATACGTCCCCGAGTTCTTCAACAATAGCCTCGTCGTCCTGCTGATTGATCGCCTCAAGCAATTCATGCGCTTCCTCAATCAGATGTCGTTTCAATGTCTCGTGGGTTTGTTCGCGGTCCCAAGGACAGCCATCTGGTGCACGCAAGGCTGCGATGATCTCCCTGAAGGTCGACCAATCTTTCAACCGCTCCTCCCGCGAAACGGCCGGAGGGACATAGATCGTCGTCAAGTTGTCGATTTCAGTCACCCGGTCCAATTCAAACAATGGAACTGTCGTCAGTTTTTCATCCTTAGAACCTGCTGCTGTGACAATTGTCACCAGATGGTCATATGCGTACTTCTCCATAAGTGATAACTTCACTTCGGAGGCGACAAAAGCATCATACACTTGGGCAATCAACACATGTTGCGTCATCTGCACAGCATCCCGTTGGATATCCGTGCCGTCCAGCAACTGAAAACCTTCGATCGGATCGATGCGCAATGCCGCAAATATTGGATCCAGGAAGCTGTTTCCTCCTGCAATATCCAATTTGACGTCGCCTTCCCGCTCCTTCTCAATCAAAAGTTGAACAGTCCGTTCTGCGACAAGAGGATGCCCTGGAACAACATAGGTAACCGGACGTTCCCCACACATCTTCAGTAGCTCGTCTACAATCTTTTCATAGACTACTTGGAAGGAATCATTGTTTTCGTAAATTTCGTCGAAGCTTGTTAACGCGACACCCTCCGCCCTTAATTCCGCGATAGCAGGGTGCTGATCTGTCCGCGCGACAAGATGTTCCGCTTCTTTTAATTTTCGATAAGTCCCGATAGATAATTGAGCAAGGTCACCTGCCCCAAGACCGATCACTGTTAACTGATGCATCTTCTTCACCTTTTTCTATTATGGAGTCGTAATTGCAAGGTCGCTAAACGTTTGCCAAACGGCAGGAGATACCATTCTTTCTCCGTCATTATACGTGATTTCATGATGATGAACAGGAAAACAACCGCCCCTGCCGTTACAGATGTGAAGGCGATGAGCGTCGCTCCGATGCGGGATGGTAATTCATCGAACAGCATCCCATCCGCCACCAGCATCCACGGTAAGATGACCGTAGCCATAAGAGCAGTCGCCACCAGCACCCAGCCGTAAAAGCGACGTGGAGCCAGCTGGATTGGCCACACTTGTTTAAAATAAAGCACAAGACCTAGCGAAGTGGTTGCAAAACCAATATTGCCTGCAATCGCTGCCCCCGTGATGTCCCACAGAGGGATAAGAAGAAGATTGGCGATAATTTTTACCCCAAGCCCTCCTAGTAGGAACAGCGTTGGTACCTTCACTTTCCCCGCCCCTTGGAGGATGGCTGTTAAAGGTAATATGAGCGAAAGCCAAAAAATTTGCAGCGAGAAGAGGATAAGCGCCAGCGACCCATTACGCGTTTCAAACAGCATTTCATTGACATAAGGCAGTACAAGGGCGAGACCCGCTGCAGCAGCCCAACCAAATAGAACAGCGATCCGGAACGTCAACCGGACAAACGGCACCGCTCCCCGTCCTCCCTGCTTTGTCGTATGATGGGCAATCAAAGGAACGATAGCAAGTGCCAGCGTCGATGCAACGAGAATGCCCAGTTGCACTAGGGGTTGTCCGCGATCGTAAACGCCTTTCATCTCCATCGCTCTGTCGGCTACAAATCCGGAAGAAAGGAGGATATTGTAGATGGTAAACGAATCGACAAGCTGAAATAACAGGAGGATGAGGGAACTTGCACTGATGCTGACACTGACAACTGTCAATTCTTTTACGATGCGCCACGTATCCACCTTTGCGAAAGGTCCTTTGAACGCATTTTGGAAATAGAGCGCAAGAATCACCACTCCCACTATTTCCCCAACAACAGCTCCCCATATCGCAACTTCCCCTGCTGTATAGAGGGAAGCTCCTGTCCGTACTGCAAGCCATGTCCCAATCAGAATGACCGCAACGCGAAATGCCTGTTCACCGACTCCTGAAACAGCTACTGGGATCATCTGCCCTTTCGATTGAAATGAACCTTTCAATACGGCTAAAGCAGGCATCACCAACACAATATACGCTCCCGCCCGCAATAACGGGGATAGGGAAGGATCCCCCATGAGACGGGCAAAGAATGGAGCGAAAACAGTCAAAACGACAAAAAACAGCAAGGAGAGGATGAGTAGATACGAGAATGCCACACGCATCAGGGCTTTCGATTCCTCAACCTTTGTACTGCCCGCTAATAATTTGGACACGGCCACTGCAAAACCATACGACGTCCAAACGATAAAAATGCCGACGAATGGATACACTTGTTGGTAAATGTAGAACCCTTTATCTCCGACTAAATTTTGAAACGGCACCCGATACACCGCGCTGAGCAATTTCACGATAATTGCCGATATTGTCAGGATCGACGCACCTTTCATGAACGTTTTCATATCCCCTTGTTGCGTCATATCCATGCCTCTTTCTATAGGTACATCTTGCCCCCATTATACCATGAACGACTCATTGACCTATTTTCCGACTAATTCAGGTTTATTTCCTTCAGAGTAGGGGAAATCCCTATAGTAAGTATCGACTATTTGGTTTGACGAATGAACATAATTGAAATAATTCCAATATGAATATTCTAAGGGGGTAAGGAATATGAGAGCCATGTCTAAAAAACATATTCTTTTATTTCAAATTAACCATAAAAGAAAACGTATGTATGTAAAAGCAAAACGTTTTGGTTTTACTCATCCTGAAGTGGTAGCAGTCAGTCAAGAGTTGGATACATTATTAAATAAGTACCAAAGAATCAATTCTTTATAACCAATTACAGCATGATATTTGATCAATCACGCCTCGGCGTGATTGCGTCCAGATTTTGAATTGCGAATCGAACAGCGAAGAGTTCGATTTGCCGTATTGCTGCGGTTTTTGCAGAAATTAAGGCACTTTATCAGGGCGTCGCGGACTTAGACTGCCATCCATTATTTGTTCAGCAGGCGATTGAACACCCGCTGAACAGTAAACCAAAATGCATTCATCTCGCCAACTATGGAGGTGGGAGTTTTTTGCTGAATGAAGATAAAACAACCCTCGACAAATCGGTTGCCTCCGGTTTGTCGAGGGTGCACTTTTTCCACAAGCCTTCAACGTTGACTTGAGCTTCTCAAAATACGTAGGCAAAAATCTAAATCCGCCTGTAAATGGGCTTCCATGAGTTGTTGTGCCCTTTCGGTATCTCTTGCCTTAATGGCTTCATAGATCTCTTCATGCTCATCTATTAACCTTGGTCGTTTGTTGAGCACAACGGTTTTACGAAAGAGATAGATGATGGACTTCATCCGATCAATTGTATCGATCATTAAGGCATTCCCACTTGCCTGTACGATAATTTCATGAAAGCGTTCATTGGCTTCCATGATTTCTTCAAAGGAACCCTCTTTTCCCATTCGGATGCACTCGGAAAGCGATTGTAAATCTTCCTCTGCCAAATAGGTCGCCGCTGATTTTGCTGAGGCGCCTTCTAGCAGGCTCCTCACTTCAAATAGATCTATCAAGTCTTTTTCTGACGGTTGCACGACTTTCTTGTTCACTATAAGTCCTTCATGGGCCAGTTGCCGCAAAGAATCTCGAATAGGCGTACGGCTAAACCCTAATTCCGTCGCCAACTTTTCTTCCACGATTTTCGTACCACCTGGTATTTCTCCGTTGAGGATTCGATCCCGAATCACCTCATATGCTTGAAGGTATGCAGGGCGGGACTGTGTATTTTTTCGAGTCATGTCGTTCTCTCCTAATTTTCTATACCCTAATAATCTTAACGTTATCAAAAATAATAGATGAAGGAAAGTTTATCATCTTTCAGCAATTGTTTTTTTACTGAAGATGAAGACGACGGATGTCCACTTCAGTCTATTTTTCCGCACACAAAATAGTTTAATTTGTGTACAAAATATAATAAAAGGTATACAATAAAGGCGTTAAGATAGCTGTAAACGGTTACAGATCTACATGAATTCAACGTATTGCACAACATAAAGCAGGGAACACTCAAATCACTAGGAGGAATGAATATGTCGAAAAAAATTGGTTTTATCGGGTTAGGGATTATGGGGAAACCGATGGCATTAAATTTACTATCCAAAGGCTATGAACTTACAGTGAACGATTTAAATAAAGAAGCGGTACAAGCTTTAGTAGATGCCGGTGCAACAGCGGCAGATTCCGCCAAAGAGGTTGGTGCGAATAGCGATGTCATCATTACCATGCTTCCTGCCTCTCATCATGTTCAACAAGTCGTCTTAAGTGAAAACGGAGTGCTGAGCGGGGCCAAAAAAGGGTCCGTCATCATTGACATGAGCTCAATTTCGCCTGTCGTTTCACAAGAGATTGCCGCTCAAGCAGAAAAACAAGGAGTGGACATGCTCGATGCCCCTGTTAGTGGCGGAGAGCCGAAAGCGATAGACGGTACGCTTGCGATCATGGTTGGCGGCAAAGAAGAAGTATTTGAGCAAGTGAAAGATGTCCTAAGTGCAATGGGCTCCGAAATCACATTGGTTGGGACCAACGGAAGCGGTACGACAGCAAAATTAGCGAACCAAGTTATCGTGAACTTAAATATTGCTGCGATGTCGGAAGCTTTAGTATTGGCTGCAAAAGCAGGCATTGATGTCGAAAAAATGTACCAAGCGATCAGAGGCGGATTAGCCGGCAGTGCTGTACTTGACGCAAAAGTCCCATTGATCCTTGATCGAAATTTCGTAGCGGGTGGAAGAATCGATATTAACTTAAAAGATATTTCCAACGTGATGGAAACTGCACATAATATTGGTGTTCCAATGCCATTATCCAGCCACTTGTTGGAAATTTTCCATGCATTAAAAGTGGATGGAAAGGCTGCGGACGATCACGGCGGAATCGTTCAATATTATGAGAAACTCGCAAATGTGACAGTCGGGAGGGCTGAATGAATGGCCACAATCGGAAGTAAGGAAAAGAGAAATGTTCAAGACGTGTTCGGAAAAATCCCAGAAATTGATGGACAAGCCGTCAAGCAGATGCTTCAAAACAAATTGAAGGATTTAAACAAAAAAATTATTGTGCTTGATGACGACCCAACAGGTGTTCAAACGGTTCACGGCATTTCCGTCTATACGGATTGGTCAGTGGAAAGTTTGACGCAAGGATTTCAAGAAGAGAATTCCATGTTTTTCATCCTGACGAACTCCAGAGGATTGACTGTTGCCGAAACGGAAGAAACACATACGGAAATCGCCAAAAACATTGTCGAAGTCGCCAAAAAACTAAATAAGGAATTTATCGTCATCAGTCGTGGTGATTCCACATTGCGCGGTCATTACCCTCTCGAAACAGAGGTGTTAAAAAATACGATTGAAGCAAATTTGGATCTCCGTTATGACGGAGAAGTCATTTTGCCGTTTTTCAAAGAAGGCGGCCGTTTCACAGTGGACAATATTCACTATGTGCAATATGACGACATTTTGGTACCAGCTGGTGAGACGGAATTTGCGAGTGACAGAACATTTGGTTACTCAAGCTCCCACTTAGGTGAATATGTCGAAGAAAAAACAAACGGTGCATTCCAATCGGAAAATACGACGTACATTACACTTGAAAGTTTACGAGCATTTGATGTTGATGGCATTGCAAACCAATTGCTGCAAGTGAACGATTTCAATAAAGTTGTTGTGAATGCAGTCGATTATGTAGATGTAGAAGTTTTCGTCATCGCGCTCATCCAAGCGATGAAAGACGGAAAACAGTTCATGTTCAGAAGTGCGGCAGCCCTCACAAAAGTGATCGGCGGCGTCAGCGACAAAGCACTACTGACGAAAGAGGAATTGATTCGACAAGAGACGGATCACGGCGGTTTGATCCTCGTCGGTTCGCACGTTAAAAAGACGACGGAACAACTGGAAGTATTAAAAACAAAGGATATGATCGAGTTCATCGAGTTCGATAGCCATCTCGTCTTGCAACCTAAAAATTTCCAAACAGAAGTCGACCGAGTAATCGAAGCGACCGAGAACTTTATCCGCACTGGTAAAACTGTGACGGTGTACACGAGACGGGAAAGACTTGACCTTGGAGCAGGGAAACAGGAAGAAGAACTGAAACTCTCTGTTAAAATTGCAGACGCAGTCACTAGCATTGTCCAACGCTTAAGCGTAAGACCTAAATACATCATCGCGAAAGGCGGCATTACGTCCAGCGATATTGGCACAAAAGGCCTGCAAGTTAAACGAGCGACAGTCGCCGGGCAAATTAAGCCAGGTATCCCTGTATGGATTACTGGAGAGGAAAGTAAGTTCCCGGGCATGACGTATGTCATCTTCCCAGGCAATGTAGGCGCCGTGACGACTTTAAAAGAGACCGTTGATATTTTAAATGACTAATCCGATGATTCTTCAAGGAAGAGATGGAGGGCATTTCACATGTTAGTAAATACCAAAGAAATTTTACAGCGTGCACAGCAAGAGAAATACGCCGTAGCCGCCTTTAATGTATACAATTTAGAAACGGTTCAAGCAGCCGTACGCGTTGCGGAGCAGGAAAATCAGCCGGTCATTATCGCATTAGGTGAACGCTATTTCCCGACAGTTGACGTTGAAGGTTTTGCTGCTTTCGTTCAAGCGCTGGCTGCAAAATCTTCTGTTCCGATTGCACTTCACCTAGATCATGCTTATGAAAAAGAATCGATTATCCGTGCCATCCGTTGCGGGTTTACGTCCGTGATGTTCGACGGTTCCAACTATGATTTAGAGGAAAATATCCGTCTTACAAAAGAGATTACAGAAATTGCCCATATGGCTGGTGTATCTGTCGAAGCGGAAATTGGTTCGTTAGCCAAAGGGGATTTCTCCGACGAAGAAGAAGGCGATGGTACATTGACGGACCCACAATCTGCAAAAGACTTTGTCAATGCGACAGGTGTCGACTTTTTGGCAGCCGCTATCGGAACGGTTCACGGGATGTACAAAGGAGAACCTAAAATTGACTTGGCTCTGTTAGAACAAATTCAACAGGCTGTCACTGTTCCCCTTGTCCTCCATGGAGGTTCAGGCACACCTGATGAGATCATCAAACAAGCGATACAACTTGGAATCTGCAAAGTCAATGTAAATACGGAAGTATCCATGGCGGCTGTTTCCTATTTACAAAACTACTTTGATGATAAAACAATGGTCCATCTTTCGACTGTGATGGCTGAAACGCAACAAGCTATGGAGCCCGTCATGACGAAATTTGTTCGGTTATTTGCAAACAAGTAAAATGTTTCATTCCCAGTCAGGTTGAAATAGAAATTTGATCCTTAATGCGCTGGCAGGGGCGCCTTATCTTCCAGTCCCCTTACCGGCGCATAACAAACAATGAAAGAAGGATAAAGTACAATGCCGATCGTATCCATCTGTATAGGAGTTGCTGTATTACTTCTATTGATGATTGTATTTAAATTGAATGCATTTATCTCTTTAATTCTTGTTGCCTTAGTAGTTGGGATATTAGAAGGAATGTCGCCAATTGACGCAATTACATCCGTTCAAAGCGGTTTAGGTGGAACGCTCGGAAGTCTGACGATGATTATTATTTTCGGGGCGATCCTTGGTAAACTGATGACCGATTCAGGTGGTGCACAAAGAATTGCGACGACTCTTATTCAATCATTTGGAAAAAAGAGAGTTCAACTTGCGGCCGTCTTAACCGCATCTGTCGTAGGGATTGCCCTATTTTTTGAAACTGGGGTCGTTGTCTTAATTCCGTTAGTATTTACGATTGCGGCTGCAGCCGGCGTACCGATTCTTTATATCGGGATGCCTGTCATTGCTGCGCTCATTACGATGCACGGCTTTGTGCCGCCGCATCCCGGGCCAACCGCTGTTGCGAGTGTATTTGAAGCAAATATCGGAAAAACGATGATCTATGGGATTATTATTGCGATTCCTGCGATCATTATTGGCGGCCCACTGTTTACGAAGTTGTTCAAAAAAGAAGATTTAGAGGTCGAAATTCCAAAAGAATTATTCAATCCGAAAGAATTTAAAGAGGAAGAAATGCCAGGCTTCCTAACAAGTCTACTTACCTCTTTAATGCCAGTCATTTTGATTGCCTCACAAGTCATTGTCGAGATTGCAGTTCCAGAATCCGCCGTTATGCCGTTCTTTGACTTTATCGGTAATCCAAATGTCGCATTGCTCCTTTCCGTCATTCTTGCCTTCTTTACGTTCGGCTTGAATCGAGGCAAGAAGATGAAGGAGGTCATGCAATCCGTTGCTGAAGCTGTCAGCGGAATTTCCATGATTCTCCTCATTATTGCAGGCGGTGGCGCGTTCAAGCAAGTATTGATCGATAGTCATATTGACCAATACATTGCCGATATCATGGCAGGATCGACGCTTTCTCCACTCCTTCTCACATGGTTGATTGCCGCTATTTTACGAGTTGCCGTCGGTTCAGCTACTGTAGCAGGTATGACAGCAGCAGGTATTGCAGCGCCGCTTATCGGAATCACCGGTGTTAGCCCGGAACTGATGGTATTAGCTGCCGGTGCAGGAAGTATCACGTTCTCCCATGTCAATGACGCTGGTTTTTGGATTTACAAAGAGTACTTTAATCTTTCCATCGGGAAAACGATCAAAACTTGGTCCATCATGGTGACAATCCTATCCATCGTAGGACTAGCAGGTGTTTTACTGATCAATATGTTTGTCTCTTAATAACAAAAAGTGCCTTCTTCTATCGCATAGACGGTAGAAAGAAGGCACTTTTTATATTGAGGTGACAAATGGGTCAGTACATCCACTCTTTGAAATTTGTAAAGTTCCGTTCATCTTCCGTTCACTTTCCATTTATCCTCCGTTCATTTAACGGAAATATACTTTAGTTAACAAGAAAAACGGAGGCGTAGCAATGAATATTGCATGGAAAGAAATGAAGAAGAACAAAGGAAAGTTTATGATTTTAGGTTCCATCATTTTTCTGGTCAGTTTTTTAACATTTATCATTTCTGGATTATCAAACGGGCTTTCTCAAGATAATGCAGCCCTCATAAAAAACTTGCCAGATGGCCAATTTTTTATGAATGCCAATGCAAATGAAACGTACAATCTTTCAAGAGTCGATGAGGACCTACAGGCGAACTTATTGACTGAACAGAAAGATGCAGTTGCCCTTTCCATTCAAATGGGTTTTGTTAATGACACGGATGACAAACAGCACAGTGTCTCATTTGTCGCCTCTACCGATTCCGAGTTATTTGAGTCGGTCGGGCGTGGAGAAATCATCTTAGACCGTTCTTTGGAAGATGCCGGTATCAAAGTTGGGGATATTTTGACAAACAATCAATTCAGCGGAGAATTTATAGTGAAGGGCTTTGTCGATCAACAAAAATTTAGCCACGCGCCCGTTGCTTTCATTAACATGGACAATTACAAAGAAATGTATCGTGTCCATGAAATGCAATTGATCTTCATACCAGGAGATGACAAGGTGGAAGTCATTTCATCCCTACAAGCTTTTTCAAACAAGGAGTTTCTCAACACGATACCAAGTTACAATGCAGAACAAATGTCCCTCAATATGATTATTTGGTTTTTAGTCGTCATTAGCGGCATGTTGTTCGCTATTTTCTTCTACATGATGAATGTACAAAAAATCGGATTGTACGGGATTTTGAAAGCAATCGGCGTAAAAACAAACAAATTGTTTAACATGATGTGGTACCAAATGATTGTCATCACGTGTATTGCACTCGCCTTCTCCATAGCGTTAAGCCAGGTCTTTACAATGATTGCCCCTGAAAGTATGCCTTTCAGTTTAACAGTGAAAACAACCATCCAATTATCTATTCTATTCATGATTATCGGATTCATCGGTGCAACACTATCCGGTCTTCAAATTAAAAAAGTGGAGCCCCTGCAAGCTATCCAACAAGGAGAGGTGTAACATGACAATTTTCACGATCAATGAGGTGACAAAAACATTTACAAATGGTGAAGTCGATGAACAAGTATTAAAAGGAATCAATCTTTCCCTTCAGGAGGGGGAAATCACGGCTTTGATAGGCGCATCAGGATCCGGTAAAAGTACAATCCTGACAATTGCTGCAGGACTCCAAAGTGCCACTGACGGTCAAATTCTTTTCCATGGAAAAAACATGACGGATATGAGCCAGGAGCAAATACGGAAAATCCGGGCAAGTGAATTCGGTTTTGTCTTTCAGTCCTCTCACCTTGTCCCTTTTCTAACAGTGGAAGAACAATTGCTACTAATGTTAGACGTCTCGGAAACGAAGTTGAGCAAACGAGCACGAAACGAGGAAATCGAAAAGATCCTCCAATGGGTCGACATGAATCATCGAAAAAATGCTTACCCCTCTTCACTCTCAGGTGGCGAAAAACAACGTGTGGCCATTGCGCGTGCCATTATTCACAAGCCCAAAATATTATTTGCAGATGAACCGACGGCGAGCCTTGACTCGAAAAGGTCAAAAGACGTCATGACATTGATTCGCAAATTGACGAAAACGCTCCAGATCACAACGCTAATGGTGACGCATGATGACGAGATGCTCCCTTACGCAGATCGTATTATTACGATGAAAGATGGGTTGATTTTATAAAGACCACCCCACTCCTCCTTGAATATATATTCTAGTAATTGTATATTCACTTAAAAAGGGAGGGTATCCAATGAAAATAGTATCGGCCAAAGCAACGGACGCACCCACGCTTCACAACTTAATGATTCAAGCGTTTAGTGTATACAAAGACGAAATTCCTCCATCCAGTGCATTAGAAGAAACGGTACACTCGATAACACACGCTTTGGAAGGTGGAGAACGAGCCCTCATTTGTACGATGAAGGAAGAACCTGTCGGAATGGTTCGCTTTCAACTGTATGAAAATGAAGTCTACTTTTATCGGTTATCTGTACTGCCAGAAAAGCAAGGACAAGGATTGGCTAAGAAGCTATTGGGATCACTGGAATCCTATGCCCTTGAACAAGGAAAGAACGTCATACGGTGCAAAGTTCGCATGACTGTGCAAAAAAATATTCAGTTATACCGTTCAATCGGCTACCACATCTATGACGAAGAAACGATTTCCAAACCAAACGGTCTTTCCGTACCAGTTGTGTCCATGATGAAAAAACTATAAAGAAACAGCCCTCACGAACCGATTAAAAATCCGGTGCATGCGGGCTGTTTTCTATTGTTCCATCTGTTTTGCTAAAAAGTGTGCAGCTGTTTCAGCGGCCTTCTGTTCCGGTTCGCCAATAAAATGCACTTTCGATAAAAGGTAGACAGCACCGATCGTATCACCGGCTGCCACAATCGGTGCAACGCAATACGATTTGACTTGTTCAACTTGTCCCGGCACCCATTCCACCGCTTTTTCCAGTTTTTCCGTGACGATTTTTCGGCCTGCCAAGAGCTCCTCAGCGTCCGGTGATAGCTGACGGTTCAAATAATCTTTCTTTGATAAACCGGACACAGCAAGCATTTCATCTCGATCACTAATCAGTGCAGGAGTACCGAGTGTTTCATATAGCGTTTCCGCATACTCCTTGGCAAATTGCCCTAGTTCCGAAATGGGTGAGTATTTTTTCAAGATCACTTCGCCGTCCCGGTCGGTAAAAATTTCAAGCGGATCTCCTTCACGGATACGTAATGTCCGTCGAATTTCCTTCGGAATAACTACCCTTCCCAGATCGTCGATTCTGCGGACGATTCCTGTTGCTTTCATGCATGATGCCTCACTTTCCACAAAATTAAAAATCGACTTCATTTCTGTTTTAGTATGCATCATACATGGACATTTTATGCAAGATGTCCTTTAGACGGAATCAATAACAGCGGTTTCCTTTTTAGACGATTGGAGAAGTTGCATGATCTCCTCTAAAATATCGAATTCGGTCTTCTGCCCTGTATGGCGTTCGTCAACGGTTAACACCAACTGACTATTCTCCATAGAAAATCCGACAGCACGTCCGAATTGCATGGAGTCTCCGACAAGTTTAGCGCCGTCTGTTTCAGCAGTTCCTTCTGGCGACATTCGCACTTCGATTTGATGTTGCTGTTTTTTAATCGACTCGACTCCTGCCTTTCGCCCCCATGCTTTTATACGCGCGATACGGAGCAACAGATCGGCTTCTAACGGCAAGTCGCCGAAGCGGTCCGTCATCTCATCGACAAGCTCTGTATAATCCTCTACGCTGTCGATTGCTTTCACCCGTTTATACATTTGGATCTTTTGGAAACCGTCACGGATATACTCGTCCGGAAGATAAGCATTGACCGGTAAAGAAATTTCGACATCGGGGATATCTGCTTTCACAATACCTGTCTGTTTCTCTTCAATGGCATCTTGTAACATTTGCGAATACAGGTCAAAACCGACCGAGTCGATGAAGCCGTGCTGCTGGGAACCGAGTAAGTTTCCTGCCCCACGAATCGACAAGTCACGCATCGCAATTTTAAAGCCAGATCCTAACTCGGTAAATTCTTTAATCGCTTGTAGACGGCTTTCGGCGACCTCTGTCAGCACTTTGTCACGCTGGTAAAGGAAGTACGCATACGCAACACGATTGGAACGACCAACCCGCCCACGAAGCTGGTACAGTTGCGACAAGCCCATGCGGTCAGCATCATGAACAATTAGCGTGTTGACATTCGGAATATCGATACCTGTTTCAATGATCGTCGTTGTGACAAGTACATCGTATTCACCTTCTAGAAAACTCAGAATAATCGACTCAAGTGCAGCCTCTCCCATTTGTCCGTGAGCGAAACCGACACGTGCATCCGGTACGAGTTGTTTAATCTCATCAACTTTTCGCGCCATATCCTCTACCCGGTTGTATAAGTAGAACACTTGCCCACCCCGAGCCATTTCCCGTTCAATCGCCTCCCGAACAAGGGCGAAATTATGCTCCATCACATACGTCTGGACTGGAAAACGGTTAGATGGCGGGGTTTCGATGACGGATAAGTCCCGTACACCGAGCATCGACATATGAAGCGTACGCGGTATCGGCGTTGCCGTTAATGTCAGGACGTCGACATTCGTTTTCAACTGCTTGATTTTTTCTTTATGGGTAACGCCAAATCGTTGCTCTTCATCTACAATAAGCAAGCCGAGATCTTGATACACAACATCTTTGGATAACAGACGATGAGTCCCTACTACAACGTCAATTGTGCCGGCTTTCAAGCCTTTCAACGTTTCTGTCTGTTGTTTTTTCGTCCGGAAACGGTTCAGCAGTGAAACTTCAACCGGAAAGCCTGAAAAACGCTCTTTCATCGTTTCGTAATGCTGTTGTGCCAAGATGGTTGTCGGCACTAGAAATGCAACTTGCTTGCCGTCTGCTACCGCTTTGAATGCGGCACGGATGGCCACTTCTGTTTTTCCGTATCCGACATCTCCGCATAGCAACCGATCCATTGGACGCTCTTTTTCCATGTCCTGTTTTATTTCTTTAATGGACCGGAGCTGATCATCCGTTTCGTCATAAGGGAATGCATTTTCAAAGGACCGTTGTAAATCGTCATCCTGTGCAAATGCGTAACCTTTTTCCGATTCCCGCTTCGCATAGAGCTTGATCAAATCGTCTGCGATATCTTGGACGGCCGCCGATACTTTACTTTTCGTCTTCTTCCAATCCGTCCCGCCAAGCTTGTGCAATTTGGGCTCTTTTTCACCGGAAGCGACATATTTCTGTATCAAATCGATCTGATCTGCAGGTACAAATAACTTATCTTCCCCACGATAACGGATATCTAAGTAATCTTTATGGATGCCGCCGACCTCAAGTGTAACAACTCCGTAATACTTCCCGATTCCATGATGGACATGAACGATATAATCGCCCGGTTTAATCTCCGAATAGCTTTTGATCCGTTCAGCATTGGTCATTTTTTGTGGACGTGCTTTACGTTTTGCCTTGCCTTGAAACAATTCCGAATCTGTTACGACAACGGCTTGTTGTAAAGGCAATTCAAATCCTGCCGACAAATCACCATCGAGAATCGCTATCGTCCCATCTTTTACAGACGTTCCGTCGAGTTTCGCAGTGATATCATAATCTTGCAGGATCGCCTGTACTTGCTGCATCCGCTCTGCTCCATCCGCAATGATGAACACATTGTATCGGCCTTGTTGCCATCTCTCCATCTCATTTTTCAGTAAATTCATCTGCCCGTGAAATTGCTGCATCGGTTTACAGGAGAATGTTACTTTTTTCTTAATGGTGATTCCCGGTATGGAACGGACAAATAGAGATAGATAGATTCTCCGTTGCTCCAACATTGCGTTTACTTCGTCGAATGAGAACGAGATTTCGGCATCATGTACAATCTTCCCGTCTTCTAGAAGTGTGATGATCCATTCCTTTTCTTCTGATTCCAAAGAAGAAACGACTTCTACAATCCTTCCGATTTCATCGAATGAAACAACACCCTCACTCGGGAAATAACTTGCCAAGGATGCCGATTCCGATGCGAAAGAAGCATATTTCAACATATTCTCGGGTACGATTCCATCTCTCATTAACCCGATATCGCCCGTTATATGTAGTGTCATCTGCTCTTTCGCATTGACGTCTTTCATTTTCTTCAAACTGTTTCCAAGCGCTTGCTCCAACTTTTCTGCAATGTCGCTTAACGATTGGGCAGACCAAACGAACTCAGCTGCCGGAAGGATTGAAATGTCCTCCAACTTGCCTGTCGAGCGTTGGTCATCCGCCGAAAATGTCCGGATTGAATCGACATCCGTATCGAATAATTCGATTCGGATCGGATCATCCATATATAACGGATACAAATCCAAAATACCGCCACGCACCGCAAATTCTCCCGGCGCAGTCACCATGTCTTGCCGTGTGTATCCCATGGCGACAAGCCGAACGAGCCACTCGTCAATGTCAATTGTTTCCCCTACTTTGGTGAACAATGCACTAGACAACCACTGTTCTTTCGTCGGCAACCATTTTTTCATCCCCGCAATCGGCGTGATATAAATCCCTTTACCAATCCTCGCCATATGATCTAATGTATCGATCCTTTGTGCACGAAGCTCATAACTCGAAACGGAGAAGTCCGCTGCAATCAATTCCTCCGCAGGATATAGATGAACGAACGACTCGCCAAGCATCTTCACAAGGTCTTCATACGTGCGCTGCGCTTGCAATAAATTGGGAGAAATGATGAGTATGGGCTTTTCCAGAGTTTGTTGAAGCGCTTTAAAAAATATCGACTTAGCCCCTCCGGACAATCCCGCTATCAATTGACGATCCTTCCCCGCCTGTAACTCTTCTTTCAATTTGCCAATCTCTTTTTCTTGTAAAAACAAATCTATAAGCGCTTCCATTAGTGTGGCACATCCTTTCCAGCGTTCATTTTAAGAGTCATCGAGACTCTGTATTATTTATCTTCGTTCAGCGAATATTTTTTGTACTGAAAGCGAAGCGTCAGCTACGGAAGCCCCAGTGGGTACTACCGCTTAAGCGAGTTATATGCAGAAAAAGCTTTGAACGCCGTCTAGCGCCAAAGCGTACAACCTATTGAAGCCATTTGCTGAGTGTATAATAGTCCGGAAAACGTAGAAGCGATTGTTCACACTGTTCACATATGCAACGCACCGTCAAATTTCCGTCCTGTTCCACTGTAAGAAACCGCTCTTCTTCCCCTTCATCCAACTTTTGAAGCTCCAGAATCGTGTCTTTCGCCGATTCGAATGGGAGTGTCCCGATTTCAGTATTACAATGCCTGCATCTATAATGGATTGCCATATTCATCCCGCCCCTTTTTCTCAAAGTATAGGCGAGAGACGTCCCCATTATTCGTTAGACGCCATTATAGTCGTTCATCACTTCAAGAAATGGTCGGCTCAGCCATGCTTCGCAAGCGGATGCACTCTTCTGGACCATCTCTTCAATGGACGGGATCTCTTCTTTAGCAAATGGCGCCAATACGTAATCGGCCACTTTCATACCGCCTGTTGGGCGCCCAATACCGATCCGGATTCTATTGAATTGGTCGGTTCCAATATGTGCAATCAGCGACTTCATCCCGTTATGTCCTCCCGCACTACCTTTTTGACGCAAGCGGATCGTCCCCGGTGCAATATCGAGATCGTCATATAGGACAACGATATCTTCTACAGCCACATCATAATAATCCATCAATGGACGGACACATTCCCCAGATAGGTTCATATAGGTGAGAGGCTTCACAAGCATCACCTTGCCTTCCGGGCGATGGATGACTGTATGCATGCCATTGAATTTAGATTGCATGACAGGGGCCGATAATCGGTCACAAAGCGCATCAATGACATGGAAGCCCACGTTATGACGCGTTCTTTCATATTGTTTCCCCGGATTCCCGAGTCCAATGATCATTTTCATCGATTTCCTCTTCCCTCTTCCTTTTCATCAATTGCGTCCACTTTTTTAATAAAGCTTGATGCCCATCGCAACCAATCTGATTTTAGACTACACGCTTGCTTTACTACAAATGCAGGGAAGTTAAAACAGAAAACAAGCGCACGGAAATCCGTGCGCTCTATTAACGTCTGGGCTTCAGACGCTTTGTACTTTACGCTTCGTCTTGTTTCTCACCAATCACTTCAGGTTCAGCTGCTGTCCCCTCTGCATCCCCTTCAAGCGACTCCATCTCCGCATCCGTGCGCGGCGCTGAGATCAGAACAAGTGCATGATCATCTTCACTTAAGATTTCATATTGGGACTTTTCACGGATATCCGCCACTGTAATCGTTTCACCGATCTTTAAGTCCGAAATATCGATATCAAAAGTCTCTGGTATATCCGAAGGTTTCACTTTAATTGTCACTTCACGATTCGGCTGCTGAAGAATGCCGCCCTCTTTTTCCCCTACGGAATTGCCTGTGAGATGGACAGGTACGTTCACTTCAAGCTCTTCGGTCATATTGATGGCCAAAAAGTCTGCATGGACGATTGTCCCTTTCAAGGCATCAGATTGATAATCACTCAAGACGACATTTAAATCTTTGCCATCTACGTTTAATTTCATAACGCCATTGCGACCTGTTTCGCGCAATGTGTTTAAGAGGTCACGCTCTTTAACAGCAATCGGTATCGATTCTGTTTTAAAGCCGTAAACGACGGATGGAACGATTCCCTCTTTACGTAATTCTGTTAATGTTGATTGTTTCGTTGCTTCTCTTAGTTCCGACTGAATTGTTGTACTCATATTGTTTAGTCACCTTTCTTGTGAAAAAGTTATTCTAAAGCATAAATACCCCATGACAGACGACATGAAACACACACCAATCAATCAAACAGCGTACTGACGGACTTCTCCTCGAATACACGAACGATCGCATCACCTAAAAGCTTGGCAATTGAAAGCTGTTGAATCTTCGGAGACGCTTGCGTTTTCGCAAGTTCGATTGAATTTGTAACGACCAATTCTTTAATTTTTGAGTTGTCGATCCGTTCGATAGCAGGACCGGACAACACAGGGTGTGTACAACAAGCATACACTTCTTTTGCTCCACTTTCGATTAAAGCGTTTGCTGCGATTGTAATTGTACCTGCAGTATCGATGATATCGTCAATGAGAATGGCTGTTTTCCCTTCTACATTTCCGACGATGTTCATCACTTCTGCAACGTTCGGGCGCGGGCGACGTTTATCGATGATTGCGATAGGGGCTTTCATACGATCTGCCATTTTCCGAGCACGTGTTACGCCACCGTGGTCCGGTGAAACAATGACTAATTCTTCCCGATTGAAGCCTTTTCCTTTGAAGTATTCCGTCAAGATCGGCTCGGCGACGAGGTGATCGATCGGAACATCAAAGAATCCTTGAATTTGCGGCGCATGTAGATCGATAGCGATAACACGGTTTGCACCAGCTGTCTCTAACAAATTGGCAACAAGCTTGGCAGTGATCGGTTCACGTGATCTTGCTTTGCGGTCTTGTCGCGCATATCCATAATAAGGCATGACAACATTGACAGTCCGTGCAGAAGCACGTTTCAGCGCGTCGATCATGATCAACAGTTCCATCAAATTCTCATTGACAGGGTTCGATGTCGACTGGATGACAAATACATCACAGCCTCGGATACTTTCTTCGATATTGATTTGCACTTCTCCATCACTGAATCGTTTTACAGAACATTGACCGAGCGGCCGCCCGATTGCCTCCGCCACTTCTTTCGCCAGTGATTCGTTGGAATTCAAAGAGAATATCTTCAGTTTATCGTTTGGATAATGATTAGCCATCATGGTCCCCCTGTTTATTTGAGTTTTAGTTTTTTTACATAGTCTTCTTTATTTTCCTGTCGCGCACGCGCAATTGCAAGTGAACTTTCTGGGACATTTTCTGAAATGGTTGAACCAGCGGCTATATAAGCACCTTTTCCAATTTTAACCGGTGCGATTAGATTGGAGTTGCAGCCAATAAATGCATCGTCTTCCACCGTCGTCACATGCTTATGCTTCCCGTCATAATTGACGACGATCGTACCGCAGCCAAAATTGACGCCGGACCCGACCTCCGCATCTCCAATATAGCTTAAATGGGATGCTTTACTGCCGTCTCCGATTGTCGATTTCTTCACTTCAACAAAGTTACCGATCCTCACCTTGTCGCCCAGTGCGGATTCCGGTCGGATATGGGCAAAGGGACCGATTGTCGTATCCGCGCCAATTTTACTCGCAAGGACGACCGATGAATGAACGGATGTCCCGTCACCGATTTCACTATTGACGATTTGACTGTTTGGCCCGATCGTACAATTTTCACCAATTACGGTATGCCCTTCAATCATTGTGCCCGGTTGGAGGAGCGTATCCCGTCCGATTTCCGCAGCGGCGCTAATATACGTATTGTCGGGATTGATGATCGTGACGCCATTGCGCATATGCTTTTCAGCAATACGGCGGCGCATCACGCTTTCTGCTTCAGCCAGTACAACACGGTCATTGACACCGAGCGTCTCACTGAAATCATCCGTCACAAAAGCCGATACCCTCGCATGTTCGGATTGTAAAATGCCGACAACATCCGGAAGATAATACTCCCCTTGGGCGTTATCATTTTTCACCTTTTTCAACGTTTCAAATAGCGCCTTGTTATCAAAACAATACGTTCCTGTATTGATTTCCGTTACTTTCTTTTCTTCTTCTGTTGCGTCCTTCTGCTCAACATTTCGAAGGACTTGTCCATCTTCTCCCCGGATGATTCTTCCGTATCCTGTCGGATCATCCGCATGGGCAGTCAGAATGGTCGCTTTAGCTCCTGTTGCATTATGATGGGCAATTAATGCCTCCATCGTTTCCGAGCGGATGAGTGGCGTATCGCCGCAAACGACAAGCGTGGTGCCTTCCAGACTCCCGATCAACGCCTCCGCCTGTTGGACGGCGTGCGCGGTGCCTAGTTGCTCTTGTTGCAGTACGTATTCACTCTTCTGGCCAAGCGTTTCTTCTACCGCTTCCGCTCCATGTCCGACAACCGTCACGATTCGGTCAGCTCCGAGACCGTGTATATGATCGATGACATGCTCGACCATCGGTTTCCCACAAACGGGATGTAGCACTTTATATAAACCGGATTTCATCCGTGTGCCCTGTCCTGCAGCGAGGACGACGGCATATGTATTTGTCATTTGTTTGCCCCCATCATCGATAAGGAATCGAAAACAATTCCTCTCTACTGTTTTCAATATTGACTATAGCTGAATTCAAGCTTTTTTTCAACTACATACCACTTGACAACCGGATTGCAATCTCTTATCATTATTAATCTCGTTTTTTACCACTTTTTCCAACGAGGACTCTCTATGTGAAAAGCCGCCTATTTTACAAACAGGCAGCCCCTTCCCCTTCATATGAAAATACATACTCCACACGGCTCGTACTCATGCACCTGCCCCTTCAAGTACTTCCTCCTTGGCTGAAGTGTGATAGGCGGCAAGTACTGCATCTTGGATTTTTGTTCGTGCATTGGAGTTGATCGGATGTGCCACATCCCGAAATTCCCCATCTGGTGTACGCTTGCTTGGCATTGCAACAAATAGCCCTTCGTTTCCGTCAATGACGCGGATATCGTGAACGACGAACTCATCATCAATTGTAATGGAGGCGATTGCCCTCATCCTACCGTCCGTTTCTACTCTTCTCAACCTTACATCCGTTACTTCCATCCGTTACCACTCCTTTTATCATTACAACGCATGACGTCTATATTCCACAAAAGAAAGCGTTTTCCTCCCGTGAAAACGAAATTTTTCAAAAACTTTTTCCATAAACGGCTCTTTTTTTTGAATTAAATCAAAAAAACATTACTGTATAGGACGCGGAAGGATTGGAAAAACCCGCCCGATTAACCGGGCGGGTTGGAATCACTTGTCCGTAAGAGCAATGACTTCGATTTCAATTTTTACGTCTTTTGGCAGTCTTGCCACTTCAACTGTTGAACGCGCAGGGGTATGAGATCCGAAATGTTGTGCATAGATTTCGTTTACAATGCCGAATTCATTCATATCTTTAATAAATACAGTCGCTTTAATTACCTGATCCAATGAAGAACCGGCTTCTGCAAGAACAGCTTTCAGATTGGCGAATACTTGATGCGTCTGCTCTTCAATCGCCCCTTCAACGAGCTCTCCTGCCGGCGTCAACGGAATTTGTCCGGATGTGTAAACCAAACCGTTAGCGATTACCGCTTGTGCATAAGGACCGATTGCCTTTGGTGCATTTTCTGTTGCTACATAATTCATCTCAATTTCCACCCTTCGTAAAATAGTTTCCTTCGTCCAATTCAATCGTTCGATCTTTTTCATTAACCCCATGAAGCTTCACAAGAGAAAGATAATTATCGACTAGGACTTCTTCATGGTGGACAGCTTCGACGAGGACCGCTATACCAGCAAGCTCGCAACCGAACTCTTCCAGTAAATTCTTCATCCCCACCATCGTTCCGCCGGCCTTCATAAAGTCATCAGTAATCAGCACTTTTTGTCCACTCTGCATGCTTCTCTTTGATAATACCATTGTTTGAATACGTCGTGTCGACCCTGAAACATAATTAATGCTTACAGTTGACCCTTCCGTCACTTTGCTATCCCGTCGGACAACGACGACAGGGACGTTCAAATGGCGGGCGATGGCATGGGCGATCGGTATCCCTTTTGTTGCAACCGTCATAATCGCGTCGATTTCCCTATCCGCGAATGCGGAGGCAAACACTTTGCCGACACGGTCCATGATACGGGGATTGCCGAGTAAATCTGTCATGAACAAATACCCCCCCGGCAATAATCGATCTGAATGGCCCAGCTCATCCTTTAAAAGGGCGATGACGTCACGGACTTCCGCTTCTGTCGTTTGAGGTACAAACTTTGCACCCCCTGCAGCCCCGGATACCGTCACCAGTTTTCCCGTGCCTTTCTCTTCGAACGTTTCCTTCACAATGGTCAGATCTTCACTAATGGAAGACTTCGCCGCTTTGTAACGCTCTGAAAAGAAAGTCAACGGAATGAGTTCATGTGGATGTTCCAACAGATGGCGCGTCATATCGACTAATCGCTCGCTCCTTTTCCACTTCACGGTACCAACTCCTAAATCCGAATCTTTTAATCGTACATTATCATAATCGTACGTTTCTAAGCAAGAAAATGACGTTCGCCAATCATTCGAACTGCATACACTTCTGAACAGAAGCCCTTTAGCCCGTTATAAATGCGCGGCACCCTTGACTCATGTTTCACAAGTCCAAAAACCGTTGGACCGCTGCCACTCATCAGTACTGCATCTGCACCGAATTTTTTCATCTGCTCCTTCAGTACAGCCACTTGTGGATGAATGCTCATCGTCACCGGTTCAAGAATATTACCGACCGAAGCACACATTTTGTCATAATCACCCTGCCGCAAAGCATTCATCATGCTCGCTGTATCGGGATGATCCATCTTTGATAGGCGCAAGTTTCCATATATGTCCGCTGTCGACACAGAAATCGGCGGTTTGGCAAGAATGACCCAGCAATTCGGCGGGGCCGGCAAGCTTTGGATTTTCTCCCCTCGTCCAGTAGCGAGAGCCGTACCGCCATGGACACAAAAAGAAACATCCGAACCAATGATTGCACCAAGCTCCGCTAACTTGTCCGCACTCAGCCCCAAGTTCCACAATCGATTCAATCCACGCAATGTGGCTGCCGCGTCCGAGCTCCCACCGGCTAATCCAGCGGCTACGGGAATGCTCTTTTCAAGAGTAATTTCAACGCCTTTCTGAATGCCATATCGTTGTTGGAGCAATTCTGCGGCCTGGTAGGCTAAGTTTTTCCGATCGTTCGGCACGAATCGTTCAGATGCCTTAATGATGATGTTTCCACTCTCTGCTGGGCGCAACCAAATCCGATCTGCCAGATCGACCGTCGTCATGATCATTTCCACTTCATGAAAACCATCTGATCGCTTATGTAATACATCCAATGTCAAATTAATTTTCGCGGGGGCCTTTTCATATAACATCCAGCCACCTCCATTCCAGCTTATAGTTGCTTCCTATTTTACCATAGGGTGCTTTGTTTGCATTGTGAAATAAGTATAATTATGAGGGGAATGAAGATCAATCACGCCGAGGCGTGATTGCGTCCAGATTTTGAATTGCGAATCGAACAACGAAGGGTTCGATTTGCCGTATTTCTGCGATCTTTGCAGAAATTAAGGCACTTTCCTTTTAGGACGTCGCGCACTTAGACTGCCCTCCATTATTCGTTCAGCGGGCGTTTGAACACCCGTTGAACAGTAAACCAAAAAACATTCATCTCGCCACCAATGAAGTGGGACTCTTCTGTAGCTGACGCTTCGCTTTCAGTACAAAAACATTTGCTGAATGAAGATAAAAAGGGCTATATCCACCGTCTGTAAGACGATTGAATATAGCCCTTCTTTTGTCAGCCTTTCTTGGACTTCGGGTCAGTCATAGCTTGTCGTTGTTCCGTGCTATTCCTCGTTCGGCCATTTCAATGGCACGTTTCACCATATTCCCAGCGTCCCGTGCTTTGATGCCTCCCCAACCTTCTCGCTCAACAACATCGTAAAAGCCAAGCTCTTTCGCAATTTCTTCCTTCAAGTGCTCAGACATAATACCACGTTTTCTCGCCATTCGGTTTTCCTCCTTTTCGGCTGACAAACACAGTATGTGCGAAAGACAAGAAAAAACACCTGTGCAAATCACTCCGATGCGAAGTGTTTACACAAGTGCTTTTTCAAAAAAATGAAATGAATTGAATCATAAATGCTGTTATTATTTGATGACAAACGCAGAGGAATCTGCGTCATCGAGAATCGTTATTTCAACCGCTTCGGTTAAAATATCTGCGTAGCTGTAAGATACCCTTTCAAACGCATTTTCGTCTTGGTCAAGTTCGACTACGAATACAGCACGATAAGTTTCACGCAGTACTCCAGCGCGTTCGATTGTCTTCTTCCGACCACCGTTCGCTTTTACTTGCAGCCTTTTACCAAGATGAGAATCCAATGACTTCTTAATGTCCGCTAATGTTTTTGGCATGTCGCTTACACCTCACTAAGTATAAGCATAACACTTTTAAAAAGTTCTGTCAATTAAAATGTTTATTTTAACAATGGACCATGCATCTTGTCAATCTTTTTATTATTGATCTAGTCATTTTTTTCGAAGAAAAGTTGATTTAACCTTTTCTTTTTTATCGTCCCTTGCCAAATTCCTCATATAAGGCATTGGATAGCTTTGCAAATTCTTGAATGCTCAGCGTCTCTCCGCGTCTGCCCGGCTCAATACCGGCTTTGTCAAATGCCTGCAAAATCTGCTCTTTTTTCGCTTTTCCATCAGGCAACGACGTTTGTAAATTATTAAAAATTGTTTTTCGCCGTTGAATAAAAGAACCTTTGGATACTTGGAAAAGGAAGTCTTCGTCGATCACCTCTGCTGGTGCCACTTCTTTCCTTGTCAGGCGCAGAACCGCTGATTCCACATTCGGCTGCGGCATGAATACCGTCTTCGGCACAATCATCGACACTTCTGCATCCATATAGTACTGAATGGCGATGGATAAAGAACCGTAAGCTTTTGTCCCTGGAACAGCTGTAATACGATCCGCCACTTCTTTTTGCATCATGATGACCATCCCGGAAATCGGAACTTTTCCGAGCAAGAACTTCATAATGATTGGCGTTGTCACATAATAAGGTAGATTGGCTACGACAACCACATCTTCATAATCCGCAAAATGATCCGCCATGACTTGTTTGAGATCGGCTTCCAATATATCCTGATGGACAACTGTCACATTATCGTAAGGGGATAATGTATCTTCCAATACAGGCAGAAGTCGCCCATCGATTTCAAAGGCCACGACTTTCCCGGCACTTCTGGCAATATGTTCTGTCAATGCCCCGATGCCCGGGCCTACTTCAATGACACCCGTCTTTTTTGTGAGATTTGCGTGTGAAACGATATTGCGCAATATATTTGGATCGATCAGGAAATTTTGACCTAAACTTTTTTTGAATGAAAATCCGTATTTATCAAGAATCTCTTTCGTCCTGACCGGAGTCGCGATATCTTTATTCATCTTTTTCCTCCTTGTCGAGAACTTGCAATGCTTCTTCCAGTCGATCCTGTCCAATTCGGAACATTTCCAACCGCTTTTTTAAACCTTTGCCGTTTACATGACCGATCTGCAACAATTCGCCGAGTCTCTCCCGCCGCCTTTTGGCATCAGGATGCCCCATCAATCGAGCCTCCATTAAATCAGCGAGCGAAATCGCCACAGTCGGTTGGTCATCTATGCTATAGACTGAGCGCAATGCTTCTCGAATATCCTCATCAGCGGCATGTTCAATACCGACACCTTTGCCGTTTTTCGCAATGGTCAGCTTTTTCTCCAAAAAAGCATGTTTCACGCCAGGGATACTTTCTTCAATGATGGAGCGAATTCTTCTACCTGGATAATCGGGATCCGTAAAAACAATCACACCACGTGTTTCCAATGCATGTTGAATGCGTGCAAGTGTTTCATGGTCAATGGCTGAGCCATTCGTTTCAATTGTATCCGCACCTGTTGCACGTCTTATGGCGATGGTATCCGACTTTCCCTCCACAACGATAATTTCTTTTATATTCACCAAAATCCTCTTTCCCATTCTGTTCTTACTTCAATTTTACTCTGCATGGACGCAGAAGTACAGAAAGGCACACGGAAGCAGCGTCAAACAGCTCGGTTTCCTCATGTAGAAACGGCGCAGAACACAATAATCCGCAGGACTGTTACAAGTCCTGCGGATCTCTAATCAATTACGTCTCGGTGGAATTGCGTCCGGAGGCTTTAACTTGATTCAGCCGGGGGTGACCCCACTGAATTAAATGCATAACTAGCACTCATCCAATCACTTATAGAAGTGAGGGACTTCTGCTGAATCAAGTTAGTCGATGATTTTCATTTTCACTTGGCGTCTTCCAAATTTATAGGCCTCGGACTTGGTCGGAACGTGAAGATCGATTTTCTTCCCTTTGATCGCTCCACCCGTATCCCCGGCTACTGCATATCCATAGCCTTCCACCCACACTTTTGAACCGAGCGGGATCACTTTCGGGTCAACTGCGATGACTTTCACATTCGGGTTCGCGCGCAGGTTAATACCTGTATGCGTAATACCCGAACAGCCATTACAATAAGCCGTATAGGCCGTAGCCGTTACGTAAAATTCCTTACCTCCCGAAGGTTCCGCATTACTGCGGGAGACACCGACACCGGAGGATGCACTTGCAACCATTTTCTTCGTACCGACCGCAACAATTTTCTTCTGCGGTTCGGTTATCGTCGTTTCCGCCAATAATGTACGGGAAACTTCTTTACCGTTTTCCTTCACCACTTCAAACTTCCGGGATACGGTTCCTTTTTTACCTTCTTGAACGACTTTTTCGCGTCCTTTCAGTAATTTTGGATCATTGCGCGTTTCCACTGCAAAGTTCGCCGGCTCTTCCACTACATCGGTGACCTTTTCCACTCGTACGACCTGCACAAAAGAGCCGGGCTTCAAATAGCCATCCGCCTTTCTGTTCAATCGGTCGTCTTCATTCAAATGAATGTTCTCTCTCTTTAAAAAGTCAGCGACCGTAGTCGAAGTGGACCATAATTTCTTCTCTTCTCCGCCATCTTCTAACGTCACTTCAAATGCCTTTTCGACGGCAATTAGATTGTCTGCTCCGACTTCCTCATCCAATGCTGGGCTGACCTGGTCGTGCTCAGTAATGTCGATGTCGGCTTGTGCCAGAACATCTTTTACTTTATCTTCAGTCGTCCAGATTGTTGTATTTTCCGGTCCGACTTGTATTGCAACTTCTTTTGCCTGTTCCCACCTGACCGACAAACCTTCTTCGATCGGTGTATTCACTGAGGGTGTTACTACATCGAATTCGGCAACTTCGATTTCCTGTGCGGAAAGAAGTTCACCAACTGTATGTGCATGTGTATTGATTGTTCGTTTTTCACCGTTCACTTCCAATGTGACCGATTGTTTCGTCCCTTCAAATAGGACAAGTGAAATGATAGCAACAAATAGGGTGATAGATAGGACTGTCACCACAACTTGTTTACTCCTCAATGACTTAAAGAACAGGTTTTCCATGGATCTATTTGACATGAAAAAAACTCCTCCTTCATCACTCGGCTGATTATAAAGGTTCCTTTTCCAAGTGTCAACCTATCCAGAATTGCTCTATGACATTACTAGAGACAGTCAGCCATTTTCAAAGTATAGGGAATATCCTCTTAATCTATTCATTCAATCTTAAATATTTTTAACGCGTTCGCGGTTGTTTGACGTGCCACTTCTTCAACCGGCAATTCCTTCAATCGTGCAATTTCCTCAGCGACGAGTACTACCCACGCAGGTTCATTCCGCTTGCCTCGATTCGGGTGAGGGGCAAGATAAGGTGCATCCGTTTCAATGAGCAGGTGATCGAGCGGGATTTCAGTTGCCACCTCTTTTGGTGTTCTCGCGTTTTTAAACGTCACCGGACCGCCTAAAGAAATCATGAAGTTCATCTGTATGCATTCTTTTGCCGTTTCAACACTTCCGCCAAAACAATGCATGATTCCACCTGTTATCTGCGCCTCCTCTTCTTTCAAAATCCGGACAACATCCGCCGTTGCATCACGGTTATGAATGATGACCGGGAGCTTCACTTTCTGCGCAAGACGGATCTGTTTCCTGAATAATTCTTGCTGGACGTCTTTGGGGGATTTATCCCAATAATAATCCAGTCCCGTCTCTCCGATACCGACGACTTTCGGGTGTGCAGCAAGCGACTCAATCCACTCCAAATCCTCCTCTGTGCAATCAATCGCATCGACCGGATGCCAGCCGACTACCGCGTAGACAAATGGATATTGTTCGGCAAGTTCCATCGCTTTTGTAATGGTTTTTCGGTCGAAACCGACTACAACCATTTTTTCAAGTTTTGCGTCAAGCGCACGTTGGATAACCGCTTCTACGTCTTCTTCAAATTGGTCCGCATTTAAATGGACATGTGTATCTATGAACATTTTTTTGATCGCCTCACAATGGTTTTATTCTATTCGAACGAATTGTATCATTTGTTACAAGTTGTTTACAACTTCGTAACAAAGCCGTAATTTCTATAACAAAAACGAAAATAAAAAGTGCCATACACTTGTCATCAAGCTCTATATTATCCGGTTTATCCGCCTAACAAGGTTTGTAATTTTATCCTTTCAAAAAATTAAAAAGAAACGGCGCGTACACGAATACGCCGTTTCCATTTATTAATTATTTGACCTATACGATTATTTAACCTGTGCGCCGTTTTCCAATGATGGATCAACAGTTGCCAGTTTTAAAATGCCATCTGACTTTCCTGCTAAAATCATGCCTTGTGATAATTCACCGCGTAATTTGACAGGTTTCAAGTTCGCTACGACAATCACTTTTTCGCCAACTAGCGACTCCGGTTCGTAATGTTCTGCAATACCAGACACAACTTGCCGTTGTTCGTAACCAAGATCCAATTGCAATTTCAACAATTTGTCCGCTTTCGGCATTTTTTCGCAAGCCGTCACAGTCGCAACGCGTAAATCGACTTTCATGAAATCATCAATCGTAATTTCATCTACCTCTTCCACTTCCTCCTGTTCGGCCGGCTCTGCTTGCGCAGGCGCCGTAACCGCCATTTGGTCGCGGATATAGACGACTTCTACGTCTGGATCGAGACGTGGGAAGATCGGTACACCTTTTTCAACAACTTTCGTGCCTGCAGGAATCGCCTCAAGGTTTCCAAGCGTATCCCATGCCAACCATTTTTCATCCAATCCGAGTTGGGCGACAATCTTTTTAGGCGCCTCCGTCATGAATGGTTGTAGCAGCACCGCAATATGACGAAGCGACGATGCAAGATGTGCCATGACCGAAGCTAACTTTCCACGATCTGCCTCTTCTTTCGCCAATACCCAAGGCGACGTTTCGTCAATATACTTATTGGTGCGAGATACGAGCGCCCATAATTCAGCAAGAACAACGCTGAATTGCATATTTTCCATGGCAGCCTCATATTTTTCTACAGTTTGTGCCATGAAAGACGTCAAACTTTCATCATAGGCTGTCGGTTCCAGTCCTTCTGTCGGTATGTCACCATTAAAGTATTTATTGATCATCGACACAGTCCGATTCAATAAATTCCCTAAATCATTTGCCAAGTCATAATTTGTACGTTCAACAAATGACTCTGGCGAGAATACGCCGTCTTGACCAAATGGCAATTCGCGAAGTAGGAAGTAACGTGTCGCATCCAGTCCGTAACGCTCGACAAGCATTTCCGGATAGACGACATTCCCTTTCGATTTCGACATCTTGCCGTCTTTCATCATGATGAAGCCGTGCGCAAACACTTTTTTCGGCAACGGCAAGTCTAACGCCATAAGGAAGATCGGCCAGTAAATCGTGTGGAAACGGACGATATCTTTTCCGACTACATGTACGTCCGCAGGCCAATATTTCTTGAACAGGTTATCGTCATCTGACCGGTAGCCGAGTGCGTTAATATAATTTGTCAAAGCGTCGACCCATACATAGATGACATGCTTTGGATCTCCAGGCACTTTAATGCCCCAATCAAATGACATACGAGAAACGGATAAGTCTTCAAGACCTGGTTTAATGAAGTTATTGATCATCTCATTTTTACGGGATTCCGGTTCGATGAATGTCGGATTGTCTTCGTAAAATTGCAGCAACCTGTCCGCGTATTTCTTCATATTAAAGAAGTAAGATTCCTCTTTCACTTTTTGCACTGGACGTCCACAGTCCGGGCAATTGCCGTTGTCCAGCTGTCCTTCCGTGTAATACGTTTCACAAGGGACACAATACCATCCTTCGTACTCCCCTTTGTAAATGTCACCATTGTCGAGGAATGTTTGGAAGATTTTTTCGACACCTTGTTTATGGCGCTCTTCTGTCGTACGAATGAAGTCATCATAGGAAATGTCCATGATTTCCCATACTTTTTTGGAAATGTCCGCAATGCCATCGACATATTGTTGCGGTGGCAAACCAGCCTCTTCCGCTTTTTCTTGTATTTTTTGTCCGTGTTCATCCATTCCTGTCAAAAATCGGACATCGTAGCCACGCAAACGCTTATAACGTGCCATCGCGTCCGAAGCAACCGTCGTATACGCAGTACCGATGTGGAATTTTCCGCTCGGATAGTAAATCGGGGTCGTAATATAAAATGTATTCTTCTGTTCAGCCACGAAAACTCCTCCAGTGTAATTAAATATACTTTCTATTCTATCGAAAGCACCCTTCCGATACAATGAATTTCACCATCATTCCTCTTTAACAGCCCGTCTAATTGTCTAGCCATACCCTATTTTTGGCGTTTCTATAAGTCGAAATCCGCTTTGGTGACCTTCTTTAACAGCTTAATATTTCGCCAAGGAAAACATTCGTCACTCGAAGAACATGGGATCAAAACTGCCTTAAAGACTGTATTGACTTCATTTCTAGTACTCTACTGGTTCTTCCCTTTCCATATGTAGTAAAAAACTATTATTTTTCACATAATTTCGAGATAGACTTATTGACGTAAAATGGAAGACTTGATATGATAAAAAGCAGACAATAGAATTATGTCGAATTTTGACGAAATTTCAAGTATTGGAAGGAGTACTTATAATGAAATCAACCGGTATTGTTAGGAAAGTCGATGAACTTGGACGTGTAGTCATTCCCATCGAATTGCGCCGTACATTAGGTATCGAACAGAAAGATGCCTTGGAGATCTATGTTGATGATGACAAAATCATCTTGAAAAAGTACATGCCGAATATGACTTGTTCAATTACAGGCGATGTGTCTGACGACAATTTAAGCCTAATCGGCGGCAAGTTGATCTTAAGCCCTGCAGGTGCGGAACAATTGATCAACGAAATTCAAGAAAACTTAAAAAAATGATATTGCACTACGATTATCCAGAATGGCGAGCCGTTCTGGTTTTTTTGTCCACTCTCCTTTTTGCGTCCATCTACAAAAAAAGCGCCGCTTCGTTGGACTTAACCTTCTTAGCATGCGCTTCTCCTTCTTCATTCTTCTTCAACGTGGTACGCTTGATAGACATCACGTCGGCTCAATCCTCTTTCCGTTGCCACTTCCCGAATTGCCTCTTTTGAACGAATTTCTTTTCTTTCTATTAATGAGGCGACATGCTCACGGATACTCATTTCATTCCACCATGCCGGTTCTTCTTCCTCAACAGCACCATCGCCTCCTTCAATTACAATACAGAACTCCCCTCGCACTTCATGTGTTTCTACCCAATGAACGGCTTCTACCAATGTGCCACGTAGAAATTCTTCAAAACGTTTTGTCACTTCCCGTGCAAGAACAACCGAACGATCCCCGCCAAAACTTGCTTCCAACGCAAGCAATGTCTCTTTTAACCGATGGGGGGCTTCGTATAAGATGATTGTCTCCTCACGATTTTTTAAAGTTTCCAATTGACTGCCCCGCTCTTTTTTATGCCGAGACAAAAATCCGAAGAATAAAAAAGGTTGAGGGACTAATCCGGATGCAACCAGTGCGCTAATGGCTGCATTTGCCCCAGGAACCGGAACAACATCATAACTTGCAGCAACCGCTTTCGCTACAATATCTGCTCCCGGGTCTGAAATGCAAGGCATTCCTGCGTCACTGACAAGGGCAACGGACTTGCCATCCTCCAACATTTTCAAAATCTTTTCCCCGCCGACTTCAAGATTGTGCTCATGATAACTCATTAGCGGTGTCTGAATATCGAAATGATTACATAGTCTAATCGTATTTCGCGTATCTTCTGCCGCTATCACATCCGCTTCCTTTAATATTCTTATGGCCCGAAACGTCATATCTTCAAGATTGCCGATTGGTGTCCCGACAAGAAATAACTTTCCGCCTCCCGCTTCAGCACTTTTTTGTGACTTCATGCCCTATTTTCTCCTTTCCGATATACCGTTCTTTCGACTCTCTTGTCAATTGCTTGAATCGATATTCTGCCTGCATCGCTTCCCGCTTCGTTTCAAAACTTTCGTAGTAGATACAATGGACAGGTTTTCTCGCGCGTGTATATTTCGCCCCTTTTCCTTCATTATGGACTTGGATGCGCTTCTCTAAATCGTTTGTATAGCCTGCGTAATAGGAACCATCTTTGCACTCCAACACGTAAAAGAAATGCTCAGTTTTCTTGTCCATATAAAAGCTGCCTCACTTCTTCCGTATAAGCACCATCCGCACCGTACACATAGAGTGGTGGTAATATTTTTAAATCCGGCTTTCCGTCTTTAATCCCTTCGATCAGCAATGTATTCGCTTCTTTTCCCTCTTTCGGATAAACAAAACGGATCCGCTTGGGCTCCAATCGATTGGCACGCATCGCCGTCACAATATCGAGCAAACGTCCCGGCCGATGGACAAACGCCGCTTTTCCACCTTGCTTCAATAATTCACTCGCCGATTGAATCGCTTGTTCAAGATTTAACTTGATTTCATGTCTGGCAATGGCAACATGCTCCAACAGATTCTTTTCGCTCGCCTCATGTGCTGGAAAATAAGGTGGATTGCATGTCACCGTATCGTATCTTTCATAACCTAATCGGGATGCGATGTTAATGACGTCATCGTTTACGACGTGAATCCTGTTTTCCAATCCATTGTAACGAATACTTCTTTCCGCCATATTGGCCAAGCGTTCCTGCAATTCGACCGCAGTGATTTCTGCATTCGTCCGCGCACTTAAAAACAAAGGGATAGCCCCATTGCCGGCACATAAGTCGACAATCTTCCCTTTGCGGATCGGGACATAAGCGAACTTTGCTAACAAAACGGCATCCAAGGAAAAAGAAAATACAGATGGGCTTTGAATGATCCGTAAGCCTTCCGCCAATAAATAATCAAGTCGCTCATCGTCTCGTAATATGTTTTCCATTTACTTCGCTCCTCAAAAAGAAAAACCGATACCTATAGATTTATAGGATCGGCTCACTTCATACGTTTTGTTTATTTAAAAAGGAAAGACAAAAAAGACAATCTTCTCCCTTTCTGCTGCTACCGTAATGGACGTTGCAGACGTGAAACCCTTCGTTATAAAGACGCGCAAGGTTATCGACACCTTCCCCGACATCCACTTTTCCTGTTTTTTTCTTCGGTTGTTTCTTATTCGAAGGCTTTGCTTGTTCATCGATTTCTTCAAGCCGCTTACGCAAATGATGGTTTTCGAGTTGAAGCGAATGGTTCTCTTCCGTCATCTGCGCAACGAAACCAATCAATTCGCGGAATTGCTTATGTGTAGATTCAAGTTGCTGCTCGAATTCCATAATTCTGTCCAGAAAGTTCCTTTCTTTCAACTATTCCACCTCATCATTTCATCAATTGAGCCATATTGTTTTGTTGATTCAACAATTCTTCTAAGGAATATTCCAATACATGATCCTGCTCGGTCAGATTCACTTGAAGGAGACGCTCAAGCAAATTCAGACCTACAACTTTTCCAACCCCGTCCGGCGTATGGACACGCGTTCCAACATCTGGCATAAGCGCTTTTGCTTCCTCATAGTCATCATTTTCATATTTCAGACAACACATAAGGCGTCCACAAAGACCCGATATTTTGGATGGATTCAGTGACAAGTTCTGATCCTTCGCCATCTTAATCGACACCGGTTCAAAATCGCCGAGAAATGTCGAACAACAAAGCATCCGTCCGCAAGGCCCTATACCACCTAGCATTTTGGCCTCATCTCTTACACCAATTTGGCGCAACTCAATCCTTGTACGGAAGATGGAGGCAAGGTCTTTGACAAGATTGCGGAAATCGACACGACCTTCTGCTGTAAAGTAAAAGACAATCTTATTCCGATCGAATGTATATTCAACATCGACCAACTTCATCTCCAACTTATGCTCCAAAATCTTGTCTACCCCCGTACTGAAAGCCCTTTCGGCTTCAATACGGTTTTCTTCCACTTTTTCCTGATCTTCTTGCTGAGCCGGGCGAATGATTTTCTTCAATGGAAGCACGACATCATTTTCATCGACTTCCCTTATTCGCCCTGCCACTTTGCCATACTCAATCCCTCTAGCAGTCTCAACAATGACATAATCTCCCTCGACAAGATGAAAATCGAGCGGATCGAAATAATATATTTTACCCGCTTTTTTAAAGCGGACTCCGACAACTTTATACAACGAGTAACCCCTCCTGCATGCTAAGCACCAATTGTTCCATTAACAGTGTACGGTTCATATTGCCATGCAGCTGCTTTTTCGCCTGTAAAATTGCATCCATATGAGCTGACAACTTGCTATAAGTCATCTTCATTGAAAGACTTCTTAAAAATTCTTGCTGATCCGGAAATGTAGGAACAGATTGCAAGCCTGCTTTATAGGCAACAATATCCCTATAAGCATAGAGAAGTAAGTCAAGCCCTCTTTCCGTTTCTTCTTTCTCCTTAAATAAGGAGGCCCAGTCCGATTGGATGAATAACAGCGCTTCTTGGACATGTAAATCTGATGCTTCAACTAATTTTAACACTGTTTTTCGCATGTGTGCAAACTGATCATCATTTGCTAATTCAAAGGCCTCATCGGGGTCAGCTGTCACCATCGTGACCGTCGCTGCCATCGAAGTGGTAATCCCTTTCTCTACTAAATTTTCAATCATCCTCTCTCTGGAGGGGGGATGAAAAGCGATCCGCTGACATCTTGATTGAATTGTCGGTAAAATCGAGTGATAGGCTTCAGTTAGCAGTATCGCCGTCACTTCGCCTTCAGGTTCTTCAAGAAATTTCAGCAATGTATTTGCTGCAGCGACATTCATACGTTCGGCTGCAGCTATAATGTAGATTTTTCGTCCGAGCTCAAACCCTTTTTTCGTCATCGTGAAAATCAAGTCAGACATTTGCTCTTTCTTTATATCCTGTCCGTCTGGACGAATCATTGTAATATTAGGATGATTCCGGGAAGTGACGCGGCGACAAGAATGACATGTTTCACATGGAACACTATTTTCAGGCTGATCACAAAGAAGCAATTTAGCGAAATAGAGTGCAATCGCTTCTTTCCCAGTTCCTCTCTCACCGTCGAACAAGTAGGCATGACCAATCCGGCCATTTTGAAATGAAGTAGAAATTCGCTTCATCACTACATGCTGCTCTTCAAAAAATCGACGTTCTTTTTCAACTGTCATCTTGAACACCTCCTTGTTCGTTCACAACTCGGGATATACCGATGTTAATTTGTACTTGTCCCACATCAACCGTTCAGTGCAAACACTTAATTGAATGTCCGAAATTCAAAATAAACATAATACTTTCATATTTTCTAAAAAATCCCGTGTTTCTAAAAAAAACAGAAAACACGGGATTACATGTATAGATTAATAAGAAGTCCTTTGATTTCACCGATTTTAGCCAATAAATCGACAGACGTCTTTTCTTCATCCAACAAGTCTTCCGCTAATTCTATAAGCTTTTCGTCAATCGTTTCCACAAGCTTCAACCGACGTCCTTCACCGAACTGGTTCCAAGTATGGGATTGCTTTAGGCCCAAACCAGATTCAACAGCTTCCTTCAGGAAACGGCGAACCAACATTTTAAACTTTGCCATATCCCGTAAATTACGGGAACGTGCAATTCGATCGCCAGCCGCTGAAATATCGCCCATTAGTCGAGTGATCTGTTCACCATGAAGACGTTGCTCTTGTTTCATGACCATTTGACCGAACCGCGCTCCACTTTGTGTTGATTGCAACGGATCGCTCCTCAGCTTATCCAGACCGGCCCTATAGTCGCTATTGACTTTCATTTCGGCTCACCTCGGTCCATCAAAAATGGTGAAATTGTTCGATAGGAAGAACAAACACAGTTGCTCCACCCACTTCAACCTCAACCGGATAGGGAATATAAGAGTCCGCATTGCCTCCCATCGGTGAAACAGGCGCGACCATTTGATCCCGTGAACGGCAATTTTCCCGAATGAGTTCAAGTGCCTTAGGTACAAGGCTATCATCGGTACCAATAAGGAATGTTGTATTACCCGATCTCAAAAATCCACCCGTACTCGCTAATTTCGTAGCCCGGAAGTCATTTTTAGTCAATGCTGTCGATAATCGATTGCTGTCCTGATCCTGTACAACTGCCACAACCAATTTCACGGTAATCTCCCCTTTTCATCCGCTTTCTAATCATTATATCATGAATCCAACGATTAAATGAATTGCGCGCCTATGATTTTCCAAACATTTTCCGTCACGAGCTCTTTCGGCAACGATGCATCCGTCAATTGAATCCGATCAGGATAACGGCGGATCAGCTCTTGATAACCTTCATAAACATTACGGTGGAAATGGAGGCTTTCATTGTCTAACCGATTTTCTTCACGCTGATCATTCTTCGCAATCCGGGCAAGCCCCACTTCCGGATCAATATCAAAGAATACCGTTAAATCCGGCATGACCCCATCGATTGCAAATGCATTGATTGCCCATACCTCATCAATACCAAGCCCTCGTGCATAGCCTTGATAAGCAAGTGAACTGTCCACAAACCGATCACATAAAACCGTATAACCTTCATGAAGGGCAGGAATCACTTTTTCGGCAAGATGCTGTCTTCTCGCTGCGGCATAGAGTAATGCTTCAGTTCTTGCATCCATTTCCTGATGGTCATTATCCAAAATGATGGTACGTATTTTTTCTGCAATCCGGATGCCCCCCGGTTCACGCGTCAGAAGTACATTTCGGCCGTCCTCTTTCAGGCGATGATAGATTTCCTGTATAACCGTCGTCTTCCCCGCCCCTTCCGGACCTTCAAATGTGATGAATTGACCTTTCTGTACCATGTTATTCTTCCATTCCTTTCTTTACGACAAGCATTTGTTTTTCATGGACCCGGATTGCGCCTTGGAACTTGGCTCCCATTCTTTGCAATTCATCCAAATAACAGACATCTTCTTCCGATACCCTTTCCCCGCTTATTAAAAAGGGGATGCCAGGCGGATAAGGTATAATGGAACCCGCCACTACACGCCCGGCCGATTGTTCAAAAGGTATCCACTCAGACTCCATTTCTGCAATCTTCGCAAATGAATACACGGGGCTTGAAATCTCTTCATTAAATACTGGCACTTCCGCTGCAACATTGGCGTTATGCTGCACTTCCAGTTCTGCAATCGCCCACTGGATACGACGACAAGTTTCTTCAAACGGATAATCCGTTTCCGATTTTAATAATGGCAACACAAATAGCACTTGATAAGGATCTGCAAGCTCACTGTACACGCCTTGCTTTTCCAAACACCTTTGGAGTTCAAACCCCGAATAGCCTTCCATTCTCAAAAGGAGCTTAAGGGGATCATCCGATTCCACCGTTTGTAATCGTGGGTTTGATTTCAACCGTTTGATAAATGACAGGCGCTTTATCATGAATATGGCTTTATCTTCCTCTGTATAGGAAGCGATATACGAACGCGCATCGTCAAGAGAAGCCATCAATATATATGAAGGGCTACTGGACTGCAGCATTTGTAAATAATGAGCAATTAATTGGCTTGAGACAAGAGTCGATTTGATATGTAGAAAAGACGCCATAGTCATCGCAGGCAAAGTTTTATGTGCTGAATGGACGACGACATCTGCCCCCAGTTCTAGAGCCGACTTCGGAAAAGGCTCTCCAGCAACAAAATGTGCACCATGCGCTTCATCCACCAGTACAGGAATTCCGTAAGAATGACAAATTTTAATTGTGTCTTTCAATTCACTCCCTGTCGTCCCATAATAGGTCGGATACGTCAGGATAACCGCTTTCGCATACGGATATGCCTCAATCGCCCTTTTCATTGTGTCCGCTGTCAGAACGCCTGCCGACTTTGTAGAATCATCCCAATTTGGAGAAACATACACCGGCTTTGCCCCCGTCAATTCAATCGCATGAAAAACGGATTTATGGGCATTGCGTTGAACAATGATTGTATCACCTGCCCGACAAGTTGCATACACCATCGCCAAATTCCCAACTGTCGAACCGTTCACAAGGAAAAAACTACAATCGGAAGAATAAGTGGATGCCAATAGCTGCTGCGCTTCTGCTATTACACCAGCAGGCTCATGAAGATCATCCAACCCTTCTAGTTCAGTAAAATCATAGCGGAGAGCGTCGCGTAGCTCCATCGGCAATCCTGATAGACGCCCATGTTTATGTCCCGGTACGTGAAATGAAACCGGGTTTGCCCTTTCAAATTCTAGAAGCTTTCGGATCAGCGGACGCTCCTTATATTCCATTATAACAATCCCCTCTTTCTTCTATATATAAGGGAAGGTATAAAATCGAAAGAATACCTTTTACCAAATATCAATTCTAACACACAAAAAAGTCATTACCTATTTAAATAGTACCTGCGCGACTTGCATCCTGCAAACCCAAGTGGAATTGAGCGAAGATAAGGGTACTTTGCAGCGCTGTGGCGAGAGATTGATCGCTTGTAAGTTGTTTTGAGCGCTAGAGTGGCAGTTTGATCGCTTAAAAATAGCTTTGAGCGAAAAGGTTAGCGTTTGATCACTTAGAAGTTACTTTGAGCGTTGAGCTAGATGTTTGATCACTTAAAGGTTACCTTGAGCTCTAAGACAGGGAATTGATCACTTAGAAGTTACTTTAAGCGCCCGCGGAAGGTATTTGAGCGCTTCATGCATTAGAATAATCATAGGCTTCCCCTTTTTAACATTTCAACGTCTATTTTTCTATTTGTAAACACAAAAAAAGCCATTACCTATCGGCAATGACCTTGACGCCTGGCGACGTCCTACTCTTGCAGGGGAAACCCCCGACTACCATCGGCACGCGAGCTTAACTTCCGTGTTCGGGGCTGCGAAAGGCGATGGACGGCAGATTTCTTCGTCAGCTTCAGTCGTCCGGTTCTCGCGTATATCATACGCTCCGATCCTCCTACCTTCGCTTCCTTGAACTCCACCATCCCTCCCCTTTCTCGCGTTCCATTAAATAAGTGCAAAATAAACCTTCGGTTTTTCTATTTATATACAAAAAAGCCACTACCTATTGGCAATGACCTTGACGCCTGGCGACGTCCTACTCTTGCAGGGGAAATCCCCGACTACCATCGGCGCTGA
>NZ_JBHSNO010000013.1:0-21089 GCF_042655805.1 Sporosarcina soli
ATAGCTCATTTCTTGCTGACTTTGAATCCGAAGATTCGTTTGTGTTTGTGTCCCCGACAGAGTCGGTTCAACAAACTGTATTTGTTAACGTTTTGCTGTTCAGTTTTCAAGGTTCATATCATCGTCATTCCTCAGCGACAACTTTTATATCATAACAAGTTTCGAATCAGATGTCAACAACTTTTTTATTTTTTGTTTTGTCCGCCGTCTTCCTCACTGGCGACTCATATAATAATACATTACCTTTAAATCGAAGTCAACACTTTTTATAAAAATAATGCAAAGGCGCAGATTGTAGCGAATCCCGGAATGCCTAAAACCGCTAGTAGCAAGCCTGACGCAATGTTGACCGGGACATAAAGGCCAATGAAACCACCCGCTACATTCATCGCAAATAAAATAAGAAATGCAAAGGCGAGTCGGAACCAGAAAACAGAAAACCTTTCCATCAATTTTTGAATCTGTTTCTTGTCCATCACCAACAACAAAAGAAGAATGAACCCGACAGCTACAATACTAATGATTTTCATAGAGAAACACTCCTTCCGATGAATGGTCCAGTATATGCTCCTCATCGAAAGAATATCATTCACTGCTTAACTGTCGGATTTTCGCTTCTCTAAAAAGATAAAAGTGTTTGCTTTCGGCAATTTTTCGTCGAACGATCACTTCTTGCTCATAATCATTAAGATATCTCTCAATTTCTCGAGCTCTCTCCCAATCTTCTTTTGTTTCTAACATTAAGGAAAGGAGACGATCATCAAATTCTTTTTTCAACTTTCTCTTCCGACTAAACATCCCTCTTGACCCCTAAAGTTCCCGACGCCCTTCCAGCGCCTTCGATAATGTAACCTCATCTGCGTATTCAAGGTCTCCACCGACAGGGAGTCCGTGAGCAATCCTCGTCGTCACAATTCCTGATGGTTTCACAAGTCTTGAAATATACATTGCGGTTGCCTCCCCCTCTATAGTAGGGTTTGTGGCCAATATCAATTCTTCAACTTTTTCGTCTTGTAATCTTGTTAATAAAGAAGGAACGTTAATATCTTCCGGTCCAATTCCGTCCATCGGTGAAATCGCACCGTGGAGAACATGATAGAGACCGTTATAATCCCGCATCTTTTCCATCGCAATAACATCTTTCGGATCTTGAACAACGCAAATCATTGAACCGTCGCGTTGCTTATCTTGACAAATTTGGCAAGGATCAACATCTGTAATATGTCCGCACACTGAACAAAAGCTTAAGTTCCTTTTTGCATCGACAAGCGCCTTCGCGAAGTCGAGCACCGTGTCTTCTTGCATATCTAACACAAAAAACGCCAGACGGCCCGCCGTTTTCGGGCCGATTCCTGGCAACTTCATAAAACTATCGATCAGCTTCGATATTGGTTCTGGGTAATGCATTGCCGCTCCTCCTAGAACATTCCAGGCAAGTTCAATCCCTTCGTGAATTGACCCATTGTGGAGTTCGTTAATTCTTCCGCTTTTGCCATTGCTTCATTTGTCGCAATGACAACTAAATCTTGTAGCATTTCAACATCTTCCGGATCTACAACCGATGAATCAATGATGACGTCAATCACTTTTTTATCCCCGGATACAATCACTTTCACCATACCGCCACCAGCGGCACCTTCTAGACGTTCTTCCGTTAACTTTTCTTGTGCCTCTGCCATTTTCTTTTGCATTTTCTGCATTTGCTTCATCATACCTTGCATATTTCCCATACCGCGCATGTTTGTTTCCTCCTCCAAATTTTAGTCATCAAAAACTTCTATGAATTCCTTGCCAAAGAGCTTCTCCGCTTCTGTTACAAGTGGATCCAAATTTTCTTGTTCCGCTTCTTTTACGAAGGAAAGAGGTTCCTCGTCACTTGTTGTATCAGCTGGATCATCGGGATCCTGTTGCTTCGCAAGTTTGTTTTTCCGGATGAATTCTTCCCGAACTTTCAACCAACCTTCTTCCGGTACGTAGACAACATCATACGCTTTACCGGTCCGAGAACGTAATGCCTCCGCCAGCCCCGCGCGAAGCGATGCATTTTCTGAGGCCATCTGACAATGGATTTCATATTTGAACTTTAACACAAAAGCATTCTCTGATGCTGCTACTGGTTCTGTTTCATCCAGTAATGCAGCATGCGATTTTTGCAGTGTTTGCATCATCCCTGCCCATTCTTCTCGAATCGTCTGGATGTCTTTTTTTGTAGCCATTTTGAGTACTTCATGGATTTTACCCGTTGGAATCTTGAATGATTGCATTGATTTCGATGCATTTTTTCTTGGTTGTGCAACCTGTTCAGTGGAAGCTTGTATCCCCGCTCCGCTGGCAATCTGTTGTTGCAGCCCTTTAATCACCTGCTCAAGCTCCGCAACTTTTTGAGAAAGCCCTGCATCGTCCTTCTGTCCACTATTTTTTTGTGAAGGATGGACATCGAGATGGATCATTTTTAACAAAGCGGATTCAATATAAACTTTCACATGATTCGAGAATCGCATTTCCTGTTGGGTTTTCGCCAAAATATCAATGAACGAATACAACAAATCCGGATCGAACCGTTGCGCCAACTCTACAAAACGTTCATCGCCCGAAACGAGTTCAAGTAAATCTTGCATACTTGGCGCTGTTCGCAACAGGAGTAAATCCCTGAAAAATGTGATAAAGTCTTCCGCAAGCCTCGAAACATCTTTTCCTTCCGCGATCAGACGGTCAAGCAAAGAAAGTGCCGCACCGGCATCTTTTTCAAGAAGCGCCTCCGCCAATTGATAAAAAATCCCTTCACCAATCGATCCGGTCACCAATAGAGCATCTTCGACCGTCAATCGATCTCCGCTGAACGAAACGACTTGATCAAGCATACTCAGTGCATCACGCATCCCTCCTGAAGCTGCTTGGGCAATAACTTTCAAAGCGTCTTCATCGGATTCGATGCCCGCATCTGCAAGAACCGTTTTCATCCGATCAATAATGTCAGATGGTGTAATCGGTTTAAAATCAAAGCGTTGACATCTTGAAATGATCGTAAGCGGAAGTTTATGTGGTTCTGTCGTCGCCAATATAAAAACGACATGCGATGGCGGTTCTTCCAATGTTTTCAATAAAGCATTGAACGCCGAATTTGATAACATATGCACTTCGTCTATAATATACACTTTGAAACGGGCGTTGGATGGAGCAAATCGCACCTTTTCGATAATATCCCGCATCTCTTCAACACGGGAGTTAGAAGCGGCGTCAAATTCAATCACATCCGTATTCGAGCCATCTGTAATGCTGAGACAAGTCGGGCATTCGTTACACGGTTCTTTGGCTGGACCATTTTCACAGTTCAGCGCTTTCGCGAAAACTTTCGCAGCACTCGTTTTCCCGGTACCACGTGGCCCTGAAAATAAATAAGCATGTGTCGTCTTATTATGGAGGAGAGCATTCTGAAGTGTCTGTTTCACATGTTGCTGTCCAGACATCTCAGCAAATGACTGAGGACGATATACACGATAAAAAGCTTGATACACCAACAGTTTTTCCTCCTTTTGACGCCATGCGGCAATGTTTCTATTATAGCACAAATCATTGTAAGAAATCTTTCTCTACATACAATCAATTACGCCTCGACGTAATTGCGTCCAGATTTTGAATCGAGCTTGAGGCTTATAGGATGTAGGTCATGCAGTCGTTGTGAATCGAACAGCAAAGGGTTCGATTTTCCTTAATTTCTGCGATCTTTGCAGAATTGAGGCACTTTTCGTTTAGGCCGTCGCGAACTTAGACTGTCTTCCATGACTCCTTTTAAAATCTGTGACATCCGCCAGAGGCCTTGTCTTTGTTCAGCGGGCAGCTGAATGAAGACAAAAAAACCCGCCCGTTAAACGGACGAGTTGGATTGTAAATGTAAAGCCGTGCACCTTCCTTCGACAGCCGCACATAAGCGTTACTCCTGTCGCCAGCTCGGCCTAGGCGACCCCGCGGCACATGAGAGAGTCCACTTAATGCTGCTTCCTTCCGGACCTGACATGGTTCATGGGTTCCCATTGCGCAGGACCCAAACGTCAACACTACGTGCAAGAGGCAGACCCTACAATACGGACAGCCTCGAAAAGGAATTCAGTCTTGCTAGAGCGGATTGCAAGTTACAGGGCACCGCTACCTCCCCACCTAGCACGGCATTTACTATTATACTCAATCCACTAGGTTAAATCAATTAAAATAAATCAATTACGCCTCGACGTAATTGCGTCCAGATTTTGAATCGAGCTTGAGGCTTATAGGATGTAGGTCATGCAGTCGTTGCGAACCGAACAGCAAAGGGTTCGATTTTCCTTAATTTCTGCGATCTGTGCAGAAATTAAGACACTTTTCTTTTAGGACGTCGCGAACTTAGACAGCCTTCCATGACTCCTTTCAAAATCTGCGACATCCGCCGGAGGCTTTATCTTCATTCAGCGGGCGTTTGAACACCCATCGAACAGGAATACAAAACGGCATTCATCTCATCACCTATAGGGGTGGGAGTCTTCTGTAGCTGACGCTTCGCTTTCAGTACAAAAATATTTGCTGAATGAAGATAAACGAACATCTTTTCAAAAAGCTGTTGACACTCTGTTTCAAACATGGTAAATTATATCTTGTTGTTACGGAGGAATACCCAAGCCTGGCTGAAGGGATCGGTCTTGAAAACCGACAGGGGTGTTAAAGCCCGCGGGGGTTCGAATCCCTCTTCCTCCGCCATATTTTCAACTTAGCGCATAAGTATGGAGATCAGATCCGTTACAAATTCAATGGATTTTTCTTCACAATAAACCAAATCAAAAAATGACAAGAAGCGAAACCGATGCATTGTGCAATGGGTGCGCTTCTTTTTAAATACATTGCTAAAAAAGGTGACCCTACTCCTTTGCGAGGGGGGTCACCTTTTTCGGATTTTACACAAATACTTTTTTCACAACCGCGCCTGTAGTGGAAGGTTGAATAGCGAGAGGTGTGTAATAAGGGAATTTTTCTGCTAAACTTTCCGCCATTCTCTCCTCATCGCCTTGTTTCACGGCCACAAATATGGATGGGCCTGCCCCGCTGATGGTCGTGCCATATGCGCCATTTTCACGACAGACGGAACGAATCTGTTCGAAATCGGGTAGCAATGACTTTCGATAGGGTTCGTGGAAGATATCCTTTTCCATCATCCGTCCTGCCGTCTCCCAATCGTTGCGTGCCATTGCTGCTGCCATCACACAGCTTGCTGCACTTCCCGCTGTCGCTTCCTTATGTGACAATTGTTCAGGCAATAGCCCCCGTGATTTTTCTGTCTGAAGCGCTGCAGGTGGAACGAGAAGCACCGCTCCAAGTTTAGGTTGTGGTAAATGAATGACGTCCATTTCCTCTTCTACAAAGTAGGAAACCGTTACACCGCCTAATAATGCCGCTGATACATTATCCGCATGTCCTTCTAATTCACTGCCAATCCGCACTTTATCGTTTGCAGAAAGATCCAATGACAGTAAATGATCTGCAATTTCAATTCCTGCTGCAATGGCGCTGGCACTACTGCCAAGTCCTTTTCCAAGCGGGATATCGGATTGAACGCGAAGCTGAAGCGGAGAAGCTACCTGTCCCTTGCGCTTTGCTACGTGCTGGATCGTCGTCACAATCAAATTATTTTCCCCGCTTGCCAAGTCCCGATATTCATCGCCATCGTATTTCACGGTCCACTCGTCAGCTGCTGTCACATCCACTTTCATATACAAAGAAAGCGCCAGCCCAATACTATCGAAACCAGGTCCGAGATTCGCCGTAGTCGCAGGAACAACTACTGAGAAATCGGCTTCTTGCATCACTTAGCTCCTACTTTCAAGTCATTCAATAATGTATCGAATTGTTCACGGGATAGCAGCGGTTGTTCTTCATTCACTTTAATAGCTGTTTCAGGATCTTTCAATCCATTTCCAGTCAGGATGCCAACAATTGTCGTACCTTTTTCCAATAATCCAGCGTCAAGGCGTTTTTTGATCCCTGCAATTGTTGCGCAAGAACCTGGCTCAGCAAATACCCCTTCTGTTGAAGCAATTAAGCGATACGCTTCCAAAATTTCTTCGTCAGTGACCGACAAAATTGCACCATCCGATTCTGCCAGTGCGTTCTTCGCCAATTGCCAGCTCGCAGGATTTCCGATACGGATTGCTGTCGCAACAGTTTCAGGCTCTTCGAACACACGGTCATAGACGATCGGCGCCGCGCCGTCCGCCTGCACGCCAAGAAGCTTCGGTGTTGCTGTCCCTTTGCGCTCAGCATATTCCTTGAATCCTTTCCAAGCCGCTGAAATATTACCGGCATTGCCGACAGGAAGAGCAAAAACATCCGGTACTTGGCCTAGCTGTTCAATCGCTTCAAACGCAATTGTCTTTTGACCTTCCAAACGGTATGGATTGACCGAGTTGACAACGGCCACTTTCCCTTCCCCAGCTTCCCGAACCATGTTCAATGCTTCGTCGAAGTTGCCTGCGATTTCAACGATTTCAGCACCGTACATTTTTGCTTGTGCCAATTTCCCAAGAGCAATTTTCCCTTCCGGAATTACAACAATTGTTCGCATACCTGCACGCGCACCATATGCGGCTGCTGATGCTGAAGTGTTGCCTGTCGATGCACAAATGAGGACCTCTTTCCCTTCCTCTTTCGCTTTGGCAACAGCCATGACCATTCCGCGGTCTTTAAAGGAGCCTGTAGGATTCGTTCCTTCCGTTTTCACGTATAAATTGATGCCCCATTGCTCGGACAAGTTTTTCAGATGAATGAGGGGTGTATTCCCTTCTTGCAGCGTCAATGCAGGTGTGTTTTCCGTCACCGGTAACCATTCTTTATATTCTTCGATTAATCCATTCCATCTTCTCATCATTATTCCCCCTCTACCCGGTAATGGCTTAGCAAACCGATTACCTCTGGTGTCTCATTTAATTCATTTGCAATATCAAGGTGTTGCTGTCTAGAAATTTTATGTGTAATAAAAATTAGCTCCGCACCCGACTCACTTTTATTGGAGTCTTGGACGACCGTCGCCAAACTTGCACCGTGTGCACTGTAAATTGCCGTCAATTTCGTTAACACACCGACTTCGTCTTTCACATGGATACGGTGGAAATAACGGGAATACTTTTCACGGTCATTTTTCACTTTTCGCTCATACTGCATCACATGCGGTCTTTTACCATTCACGTCAAGCAATAGATTGCGGCATGCCGCCACAATATCCCCTGTCACTGACGTTGCTGTGGGCATGGAGCCCGCACCCGGTCCATAGAACATCGTCTCCCCAACCGCATCGCCATAGATATATACAGCATTAAACTCGTTGTTAACCGATGCCAATGGGTGCGAATTCGGGAAAAATACCGGTTCGACCGCTACTTCTACTCCGTCTTCATCTTTGCGGGCAGATCCGGCAAGTTTCACCGTATAGCCGAACTGCTCTGCAAGTTCCAAGTCGCCGTCACGAATCTCTTTTAATCCTCTCACAAAAACGTCTTCAAGGCGAACCTCTGTTGAAAATGAAAGAGATGCCAAAATAACCATTTTACGTGCAGCATCGATGCCGTCGACATCCGCTGATGGATCAGCTTCCGCAAAGCCAAGTTCTGTCGCTTCCATGAGCGCATCTTCATAGGACATCTTTTCATGTTTCATCTTCGTCAGGATGAAGTTCGTCGTTCCGTTCACAATACCCATTAAGGCGCTGATACGATCCGAAGCCAATCCATCTTCCAATGTACGAATCAATGGAATACCACCGCCGACACTAGCTTCAAATAACAAGTCACAATTATTCACATCCGCCAATTCCAACAGTTCGCGTCCGTATTCCGCCATGACATCCTTGTTAGCCGTCACCACGCCTTTGCCAGCACGGAGGGAACTTTCAATTGCATCTTTGGCCTCGCCTATTCCACCCATCACCTCGACGATGATATCGATGGATGGATCTTCGAGTATCGTCTGTAAATCAGACGTGAACACATCCGACGAAAGGGACGTGTCTCTTTTTTTATATAAATCTTTTACCAATACTTTTTTAATACCGACAGAAGCCCCAAGCTTATGGCGTAAGTCCTCTTGGTGGTTCTGTAAAATTTTCGCCACCCCGCTACCGACAACGCCAAATCCTAACAATCCAATATTTATTTCATTTTTCATTGACGATTCTCCTAACTATATGTACACTATGAAAAAACAATCGTTCTTTGTATAAGGACATTATAGTGAAATACTCGGTGAATAACAACCCCGTTTTTCATCTAATTTGAAATAACCCAAAATTATTATTATTGAATAGATAGGATTTGATAAAAATGAAAGTATGTAAATTTGGTGGAACATCCGTCGCATCCGCAGAACAGATTAAAAAAGTCGCGAACATTGTCACTGCTGATCCTTCCCGTAAAGTGGTCGTCGTCTCGGCACCGGGCAAACGATTCAGTGAAGATGAAAAAGTGACAGACTTGCTTATTCACCTTGCTGAACAAGCCTTAAAAGGAGAGAACACGGACTGGGAACTGGAAAAAGTCATCGATCGATATCGCCTGATCGCGACAGAACTTGATCTTTCAGATGACATCGTTCAAATCATCGAACAGGATTTACGACAACGACTGGACTTCGATCAAAACGATGCCGTCCTTTATATGGATAACCTGAAAGCATCTGGAGAAGACAATAATGCCAAACTGATTGCAGCTTATTTCTCCCATATCGGCCTCGAAGCCACTTACATCTGTCCGAAAGAAGCGGGTCTTCTTGTGACCAATCGCCCTGAACGCGTTCAAGCATTGCCGGCTGGCGATGAACGGCTAGCGAAATTACGCGATCAACCTGGTATCATCGTGTTCCCTGGCTTTTTCGGTTACACGGAAGATGGGACACTCCGTACGTTCAATCGCGGTGGTTCTGACATTACCGGATCTTTACTAGCCGCCGCAACGGAAGCAGAGCTATACGAGAATTTTACAGATGTCGATTCGGTATTTGCGGCCAACCCGACAATTGTCGATAACCCAATTGCCATCGATAAAATGACATACCGTGAAATGCGTGAACTGGCATACGCCGGCTTTTCCGTTTTCCATGACGAAGCACTAATGCCCGCGTTCCGACGTTCCGTTCCGGTTTGCATTAAAAATACGAATAATCCGGACGCGCCCGGCACAATGATTGTGAAAGAACGAAATCATTCGACACACCCGGTCATCGGCATTGCCGCGGATAGTGGCTTCTCAACATTATTCGTCGACAAATATTTAATGAATCAGGAAATCGGTTTCGGTCGACGTTTATTACAAATATTAGAAGAGGAAGAAATCCCTTTCGAACATACGCCATCCGGCATCGACAATATTTCTGTAATCATCCGAAGCAAATTCCTTACTGCCCATAAAGAAGCACGTATCATCCAAAGGGTGAAGGAAGAATTGAATGCCGACGATGTCCATCTGCACTCAGATTACTCCATGATTGTGCTGGTCGGTGAAGGGATGCGCCATGCGACAGGGCTTGCTGCCCGTGCAGCATCCGCTATCGCCCATGCAGGCGTCAGCATCCAAATGATCAACCAAGGCTCTTCCGAAGTTAGCCTCGTCTTCGGTGTCCATCAAGAAGATGAAAACAAAATTTTAAAAGGATTGTACGAAGAGTTTTTCCAAAAATCAGCTGTACTTCGTTAAATCAATTACGCCTCGGCGTAATTGCGTCCAGATTTTGAATTGAGCAAAGCTCACGTCTAGTCTTCAGGCGCCAGGGGCTCGGGACATAAGTCAAAGTTGCTCTGTGGCAAAAGGCGCCACGCCACATCTTCGCCTTATGCCTGTCACCCCTAGGCAGGCGCCCTACGCTTTTGGAGAATTAACTCCTTTCAAAATCTGTGACATCCGCGGGCCTACAGGATGTAGGTCATGCAGTCGTTGCGACAGGACGTCGCGAACTTAGACTGCCTTCTATACTTCGTTCGGCGGGCGTTTGAACACCCGCCGATCAGGAAACAAAACAGCATTCATCTCGATATCTATAGAGGTGGGAATCTTCTGCCGAACGAAGATAAAAAAACCGGCATATCGCCCTGATTAGGTGATATGCCGGTTTTTCAACATTGTGGCAAAAACATATTGGGAAATTGTTTTACGATGGCATTGGCAATCATATCCGACATGGCCAAAGCCTCCGCTACAATTTGATCGAATACCTCGATATCTTCTTGGAAGTTTTTCTGAATCATACAAACCGCTTCATGTTTTGTCAGCGCCAAGTGTGTGTAAAACATTGCTCTTACCTCTTCCGTTTCCAAATAAGGATTGATGCTACTTAGAAACATCGCAATGTCATCCGCATTCCGATACCATTCCTTTTCTTTTTCCGCCGCCGTTTTTTCATCCTCTTTTGCTGCCGCTGTCACCAATTCTGCAGCTAACACAAGATGTTCCTTAATAAGTGCGGCGTATCGATCCGCGATTTGATCGCCATAAAAAGGACGTAAGCAATTTCCCAAATCAGTTGCATTCCTTAAAAGACGTTCTTGTACGTATGGCAAATCCGGCAAACCAAAAACAATACTGATAATGGTCATTCGTGTCCAGTTGACATGCTCCATCCAAAGAAGCCTGTTCATATTGACAAAATCGGTCTCTGCTTGATTGACACAATACCGCCCATATCTTGGATGTGCTTTACTCAAAATATAGCGAGCAGGCGCTGTAAATTGTGAGCTAGGTTTCACTTCATCACCACTCCCATGATATCCGTAAGTGTAAACACTACAATCTATTCGAGTACCTATTGTTTTGTGAATAAACAAAAGCGTAAGCGCCTGCACAGGGGCGACAGGCATAAGTCAAGTCGACGGCGTGGCTTTTTTTGCCACAGAGTCGGCTTGACTATCTAAGAACACAGTCTAAGTCCGCCGCGTCCTGCGGCAACGATTGCGTAACTCACATCCAGTGAGCCTCCGAACCCCAAGGTGCTTGAGTCTAGACGAAAAAAAGAGCAACCAAAACTGAATGGCTGCTTTTACCTGTATGATTTATTTTCTTAAAAAGGCGGTCTGTTCAAAAAAATGTCCGATCCGTTCCACAATGGTCTCGACTTCTTGTGGATTTTTCAGCAGGTCATAATCGTTTATGTCCAATCGTAGTATGGGACATGCATTGAATGAATTGATCCACTTATCGTAACGAGCATGCATCTCTTCCCAATAAGAAATGGGCGTCTGCTGTTCCATATGACGGCCTCGTTCTTGGATACGCGAAAGGATGCCGTCCAGCGGTCCTTCCAAGTAGATGAGCAAGTCCGGGTGTGGAAAATAAGGTGTCATTACCATTGCCTCAAACAAATTCGTATACGTTTCGTAATCGACAGGATTCATTGTTCCTTTTTCCTGATGCATTTTTGCAAAAATCCCCGTATCTTCATAAATAGAACGGTCTTGGACAAAGCCACCGCCGTACTCAAACATCCGTTTCTGCTCCTTAAAGCGTTCCGCCAAGAAATAGATTTGCAAATGGAAACTCCATTTCTCAAAGTCCTCATAAAAAAGATCAAGATATGGATTCTGGTCGACATTCTCAAATGATGTTCTAAATTGTAATGCATCCGCAAGTGCTTGTGTCATTGTCGACTTCCCGACACCGACCGTTCCAGCAATCGTAATGATCGCATTGTTGGGAATTCCATATTTTTCGCGTAAATTCATTCAAAATGCTCCTTTTTGTATCGTTTCATCCACCCGATTTAAAATGTATTGCAAGTCCTGTTCATTGTTCACAAAGTCTAGCTCATCTCCATCAAATCGAAGGATCGGGATCTCAGGATGTGCCAATTCAAAATAGGTGATAAATGCAGCATAATCTTCTGCTAGCTGTTGCAAATAGGCAGGATCCATATTTTTTTCGAAAGTACGTCCACGCATTTGTACGCGCTTCATCAGTGTTTCTAAACTGGCGTGAAGATAAATGATGAGGTTTGGCACGGGCATGTCCTTCGTCAGGATTTTGTAGATTTCCTCGTACTTCACATACTCATCAGGACGTAGCGTTCGTTTCGCAAAAATAAGGTTTTTGAAAATATGATAATCCGCTACGACAGGCTTTTTTTCCTCAATGATTGTCGTTTTGAGATCACTGAGCTGTTTATAGCGATTACAAAGAAAAAACATTTCGGTCTGGAAGCTCCATTCCTCGATGTTATCGTAAAATTTATTTAAAAACGGATTTTCATCCACAATTTCGTTCAACTGATCATAATGTTGTGTCTCCGCGATTGCTTTGCAAAGCGATGTTTTCCCAACACCAATCGGCCCTTCAACCGTTATGAACGGAACAAACATCTACGTTTCCCCCTTATTGCTCAATAAGTGCTCTTTATTTTATCATACGGAGCGTTTGAAGAATAGTGATCCAATAATGTAAGTCAGTCTCCAACATTCTGAATTGTTACACGTGGAACATTCCGGCCGGACCATTAGAAACTTCTACTGAAGAAAATTCAATGCTACACTGTTTACAAGGAGAGATGAACATGGATGCTTTTGAAAAGGATCGATTTTATATGCAGATGGCGATCGATGAGGCAATGAAGGCGCAAGCGATTGGTGAAGTGCCTATCGGAGCTGTCATTGTCTATGAAGATCAAGTGATTGCACGTGCACATAATTTACGTGAAACAACCCAAAATGCGGTCACCCACGCGGAATTATCTGCTATACAAGATGCATGCAAAGTAATTGACAGCTGGCGTTTAGAAGATACGACATTGTATGTCACATTAGAACCGTGTCCGATGTGTGCCGGCGCCATTTTGCAATCAAGGGTGCCGCGAGTCGTCTATGGAGCACGTGATCCGAAAGGCGGTTGTGTTGACTCCCTCTACAGACTGTTGAACGATCCACGCTTCAATCACGAATGCGACATAACGGAAGGGGTGCTGGGAGATGAATGCGGGGAAATGCTGACGGCATTTTTCAGGGCCATTCGAGAACGGAAAAAGAAGACGAAAAAAGCAATCGCTCGGAACGTTGAATGACGTCCCCGCGATTGCTTTTTACTTTCAATACGGTTTCAAGCATGTTCTTGTATCGTTTTCTTATTTCGTAATGACTTCTTTTCCACCCATATACGGACGAAGGACTTCCGGAATGATGACCGAACCGTCTTCTTGCTGGTAATTTTCAAGAATCGCAGCCACTGTACGGCCAACCGCCAGACCACTGCCATTTAATGTATGCACATATTCAGGTTTCGCTCCCGCTTCACGACGGAAACGGATCGAAGCACGGCGCGCTTGGAAATCTTCGAAGTTTGAACAAGAAGAAATTTCACGGTACACATTTTGTGTCGGAATCCATACTTCAATATCGTATTTTTTAGCAGCTGTAAACCCAAGATCGGCTGTACACATTTTCAATACGCGGTATGGAAGTTTCAGCAACTGCAATACTTTTTCTGCATGGCCTGTCAATTTTTCTAGCTCTTCATAAGAATCTTCCGGTTTTACGAAACGGACAAGTTCCACTTTGTTGAATTGATGCTGACGGATCAGCCCACGTGTATCACGACCGGCAGAACCTGCTTCTGAACGGAAATTCGTGCTATACGCCGCATATGCAAGCGGAAGTTCTGCACCGTCAAGAATCTCGTCACGATGAAAATTCGTCACCGGTACTTCTGATGTCGGAATGAGGAAGTAGTCTTCTTCCTCCACTAAAAATGCATCTTCTTCAAACTTCGGAAGTTGCCCTGTCCCTGTCAAACTTGTACGATTCACCATGTAAGGCGGCAGCATTTCTTCGTAGCCATGCTCTTCATAATGAAGATCCATCATGAAGTTGATCAATGCCCGCTCAAGACGTGCGCCAAGCCCCCGATAAAAGACGAAACGACTCCCCGTTACTTTTGCCGCCCTTTCAAAATCAAGAAGGTTCAAGCCTGTCCCGATTTCCCAATGCGGTTTCGCTTCAAATGCGAATTCAGGAAGTTCTCCCCATGTACGCACTTCAACATTGTCATCCTCGCTATCGCCAACCGGAACGCTATCATGAGGAATATTCGGTACGCGCATCATAATATAATCAAGCTCTTCTTCAACTTTATGGAGTTCCTCGTCGAGACCTTTGATTTCATCACCTACCGCGCGCATACGCGCAATGACGTCATCGGCATTTTCTTTGTTGCGCTTCATTTCCGCCACTTTTTGCGACACTTCATTGCGTTCCGCTTTCAATAACTCCACTTTCGCAATCAAATCTCTTCTTTTCTCATCCAAGCCACCAAATTTATCAAAGTCGGAAAGGTCTTCCCCACGTTTCGAAAGTTTCTCCTTCACCTCATCGAAATTGGCACGGACTCTTTTAATATCCAACATCGTTTATTCCTCCTTAAAATATCGACAATAATGGAAATAGACAATAAAAAAAGCCCTCCATTCCCTTATATAAGGGACGAGAACTACCCGCGTTGCCACCCAAATTGACAGAACAACCCTGTCCTATCCACTCATTGAAATAACGGTTCAAGAACCGGCACAGGCCTACTCCCAGTTCGACCCGGCTACTCAAGGACGGATTCACAAGTGTCTTTACCGGCTTGCACCAACCGCCAGCTCTCTTCAAAAAAAACGAACTTGTTACTACTTCCCATCATCGTCTCTTATTTGCAATTAATTATACTTACCCTAACATATGGGTAACTTTTTGGCAAGTTGAATACCTACCCATATGTATGCGCTTTCCCTTCGTCTAATTATGAAGCAAAAAAGCGAAGGGCTGCCCCTCCGCTTTCCAAATTCCTATTTACCAACCGCGTTCTTGCATACGCTCGCCTTCAGCTAAGCCAGCGATTTCCAAACCTTTCATTGGCGTACCAATATCTTTAGACAGGTCACCAATCAATTGATAGTCTTTGAAGTTTTGTGTCGCTTGAACAATGGCTCGCGCAAATTTCTCAGGGTTTTCTGATTTGAAAATTCCTGATCCAACGAATACGCCATCCGCACCAAGTTCCATCATTAGCGCTGCATCCGCTGGCGTTGCCACGCCGCCCGCTGCATAGTTGGTAACTGGTAGTCGACCATGCTCTTTAATCGCAAGCAACACTTCATAAGGTGCGCCAAGATCGCGGGCTTCTGTCATGATTTCATCTTCGTTCATATGGACGACACGGTTCACTTGCGCGTTCACTTTACGTAAATGGCGTACGGCCTCTACGATGTTGCCCGTGCCCGGTTCCCCTTTCGTCCGCAGCATTTTCGCTCCTTCACCAAGACGGCGAGCTGCTTCCCCTAGATCTCGTGCACCGCAAACAAATGGCACGTTGTATTGGTTTTTCAACAGATGGAATTCTTCATCTGCAGGCGTCAATACTTCACTTTCATCGATATAGTCTACCCCCATCGCTTCCAATACTCTCGCTTCTGAAATATGGCCGATTCGCACTTTGGCCATGACCGGGATGGACACTGCGCCTTGTACCTCTTCAATGATACGCGGGTCAGCCATGCGTGCGACGCCTCCCGCTTTCCGGATATCGGAAGGGACACGCTCAAGCGCCATAACTGCAATCGCACCTGCCGCCTCCGCTATTTTTGCCTGTTCTGCGTTAATAACATCCATTATGACTCCACCGTATTGAAAATTCATTTTTTCTTCCCCCTTTTCTTATTGTTCAGTATAATGGATTATGACCTTATTAAAATACCCAGTTCCGATTAAATTAAAGTGGTCAGTTGGAGGCGTTCAATATGGAAATGTTATTGATCAAATTGGAAAAAAATATAGAGAGCCCGTTATATGAACAGATTTACGACCAAATTCGGCGCGACATTACAAACGGAAAATTACCGATTGGCATGAAACTTCCATCCAAACGGAAACTCGGTGAATTCCTCGCTGTGAGTCAGACGACCATCGAGCTCGCCTATGCGCAGCTTATAGCGGAGGGATTCATCTCTTCTCAACCGCGAAAAGGATTTTACGTGCAAGCCATTGAAGAGCTCTCCTACGTCCAGCCGATGGCCCCGATTGAGAAGACCGTCAATAAAACGACAGAGGACATTGCTTTCGATTTCTCACCCGGAAAAATTGACACCAGCTCCTTTCCTTTCGATCAGTGGAGAAAGTACGCCAAAGACGTTATAGATGAATCTTCCCAACACCTTTTACTCCTGGGGCATCCGCATGGCGACTACGAATTACGGCAAGAAATTGCGCGGTATTTATATCATTCACGTGGGGTCGATTGTACGCCCGAACAAATTATTGTTGGGTCGGGAACTGAACAACTGATGCCGTTGCTGATCCGGATTTTAGGCACCGATGCAACTTATGCCATAGAAGACCCCGGGTATCCGCTCACCCACCATGTTTTTTATCATAATAACCGAGAGGCGATACCAATTTTAGTCGATGACGAAGGAATGGATGTACGAGCCCTCCAACGCTCGGGGGCAACTATTGCCTACGTTACCCCCTCCCACCAGTTTCCGACCGGTACAGTGCTCTCTGCATCCCGTAGAATCGCTTTATTAAACTGGGCTTCCTCAAAGGATGAACATTTTATAATTGAGGACGATTACGACAGTGAATTCCGATACAGCGGACGTCCCATTCCTTCACTACAAGGGATGGATAAAAGCGGGAACGTCATCTATTTAAGTACATTCTCAAAATCGCTCATGCCTTCGCTACGGATCGCCTATATGGTGCTTCCTCCCGTGTTGCTTGATCGATACGAAAAGGCATTCATCCACTATGCTGCAACCGTTCCCCGACTCGATCAGCATATTCTGTCCCGCTTTATGGCAGACGGACATTTTTCACGCCATTTGAATCGGATGCGGAAGACCTATAAACGGAAACTCCAAGTGTTATCGGAAGCACTACTCGCATATGCGCCGTCCGTTTCATTTTCAGGCGACGAAGCAGGCATGCACATCATTCTGACAGTCCATACGCAAACCATTGAAGCAGCCCTTGAAGAAACGGCAAGAAAGGCAGGCATCCGTGTCTATAGTGTTAATGAATACAGAACCAGCCCCGTGACAGGCGAACCTTCTTTTCTCATCGGCTTCGGTGGCCTTTCCATCAAGGAGATCAAAACAGCCGTGGAAAGGCTGATGGTTGCTTGGCAAATCAAAAAGGTGTAGAATCCGCCCCGGGACTCTACACCTTTTCTTTTACTTATTTAAATAACCCTTTAACAAAATCGATAGCGCTTGTCCAAATGCCTGCGAAGAAATCACCAATCGCACCCATCATGAGCGCAAACCAACCTGCTTTGTCGACCGCATCAACTGTTACAACAGCAGTACCCGAATTTTTATCATCGATAAAGCCATAATCGGTTCCTTCCGTCTTCACGAGCTTCACATGTCCCACAACAGTATCCTTTTCGATAGGTGCTTGTAATACACCATCTGTCAGCTTCGATTCATCAATGACTAGCTCCGGCACATACAAATCTTTTTCGCTTGTTTTCACCATCATCCGAATCGGCTCTTTCACTGCGATGGATACATTTTTCTCTTTTCCTTTGATGACGCCGAGTTCTTTTTGTTTATCAAACTGATAACCCGCTGGAACAAATTCTACTTCTGAAAATTGGCTGAAACCATAATCGAACAAGGCACGTGTTGCATCGAATCTTGCTTTGTACGAGCCGACGCCATTTGCATCGACAGCTTTCATCACAACCGCGATAACGCGTCTGTCATCCCGTTTCGCTGTTCCTGTGAAATTGTATCCCGCAAATTCCGTCGTGCCGGTTTTTAAACCATCAACACCTTCGTACTCATAAACGAAACCTGGAAGCATGAAGTTAAAGTTGTCCATTTTAGTTGCATCCGTTGTACCTTCACGGAAAATTTTTGTATTTATTTTCGTTGTTTCCAAAACCTCTGGATAATCATGCAGCAAATGGTACGCAAGCCTTGCAACCGATTTAGCAGGCATGACGTTCTCATCATTCGCGCCTGTCCCTTGCGGATGCATCCCTTGTAGATCACTGTTATTCAAACCGGTAGAGTTGACAAATTTATAATCTTCCAAGCCCAGTTCTTCTGCTTTCGCATTCATCAGCTTCAGAAACTCGGTTTCCGTTCCTGCAATCGTTTCGGCAATTGCAATCGTTGCCGCGTTCGCGGAATAAATCGCTAATGCTTCATACAATTCACGAATCGTATACGTTCCGTCTCTTCGAAGTGGTACGTTACTGAGACGACGGTCCTGTGAAATCGCGTACGTATAATCATTTACTTTATACTCTTGATCCCAGCTAATCGTTCCCTCTTCAATCGCTTCAAAAAGAAGGTATTCAGTCATCATTTTCGTCATACTCGCAATGAATAAAGGCGTATCTGCATTTTCTTCATATAGGATCTTTCCGCTATCCGCGTCAATTAAAATTGCCCCGTCCACATGAATGCCCAATGTAGACGCCGCAGAAGCGGGAACCGTGCCAATTGTCATCAGTAGCAACAGCGGCATTAAGAGCAATGCCACCCATTTTCTCATTTCCCGTTTCACTTTTCTACCTCCGTTATTGCTATTTCCCCAAGGTCATTTTATCATAACACAACTACTCCATGGGAACTAAACCAAAAAAGCACCTTTCCGCTCATATGTAGACGCAGGAAAGGTGCTGAAGTTCCTTCATTCCGGTTCTCAATTTTTATTCCATTAAAGTGAGTAGTTCGGAGCTTCTTTTGTAATTTGGACTTGGTGTGGATGGCTTTCACGTAAACCCGCACCCGTCATGCGCACAAATTGCGCTTTTTCACGTAGTTCATACAAATCCTTCGTACCGCAGTAGCCCATCCCTGCACGAACACCACCAACCAATTGGTGAATGGAGTCTGCCAATGGTCCTTTATATGGCATACGTCCTTCGATTCCTTCCGGCACGAGTTTTTTCGCTTCGTCTTGGAAGTAACGGTCTTTTGAACCACGTTCCATGGATGCCACAGATCCCATTCCACGATATACTTTGAAACGGCGTCCTTGGAAGATTTCAGTTTCTCCCGGACTTTCTGTCGTACCCGCAAGAAGACTTCCAAGCATTACAGCATGTCCACCCGCAGCAAGTGCTTTGACAATATCGCCCGAGTACTTGATGCCGCCATCCGCTATAATCGTTTTCCCTTGTTTACGCGCTTCTGTCGCACATTCGTATACCGCTGTGATTTGTGGTACTCCGACGCCTGCTACAACGCGTGTCGTACAAATCGATCCAGGGCCAATTCCGACCTTTACAACGTCGGCTCCAGCTTCATACAATGCACGTGCACCCTCAGCCGTAGCAACGTTTCCTGCAATAATATCAAGATCTGGATAGAGACGACGAATTTCCGCAACCGTCTCAAGAACACCTTTCGAATGTCCATGCGCCGTATCAATGACAATTACATCGACTTCCGCTTTCACAAGTTTTTCGACACGCAGCAACGTATCTGTTGTCACGCCGACAGCTGCACCGACGAGGAGACGTCCATGTTTATCTTTTGCAGCATTCGGGAATTCGATTACTTTCTCGATATCCTTAATGGTAATTAAACCAGTCAAAATGCCATTTTCATCGACGATTGGCAACTTTTCAATTTTATGTTGCTGTAAAATCTTCTCAGCATCTTCAAGCGTTGTCCCTACAGGCGCTGTTACAAGATTTTCTTTTGTCATTACATCATCAATAACCAATGAGTAATCTTGGATGAAGCGAAGATCACGGTTTGTGAGAATCCCGACAAGTTTTAATTCTTCCATATTATTCACAATAGGAACGCCAGAGATACGATATTTGCCCATCAAATGCTCAGCGTCAAATACTTGGTGTTCAGGAGTTAAGAAAAATGGATTCGTGATAACGCCATTTTCGGAACGTTTAACAGTCACCACAAGTTCAGCTTGTTCCTCGATGCTCATATTTTTATGGATGACACCAAGTCCTCCTTGACGAGCCATGGCAATCGCCATTTTCGCTTCTGTCACCGTATCCATCCCAGCACTGATGATTGGAATATTCAATTTGATCTTGTCAGTCAAATTGACAGAAAGAGATACATCCTTCGGCAATACTTCAGAAGGTCCCGGTATTAACAATACATCATCGAACGTAAGTCCTTCACGTGCAAATTTTGATTCCCACATTCCATTACGCCTCCTATTGTTTTCAGATCAATTACACCTCGGCGTAATTGCGTCCAGATTTTGAATTGCGAATCGAACAGCGAAGGGTTCGATTTGCCGTATTTCTGCGTTTTTTGCAGAAATTAAGGCACTTAGATAAGCGCAATTCAAAATCTGTGACATCCGCCGGAGGCTTAACTTGATTCAGCAGGGAGTTTGGACTCCCTCTGTTTGAAATGCTTTCTTGGCATTCATCCCACCACTTATGGAAGCGGAGGACTTCTGCTGAAGCAAGTTAAATATTATTAAAAGGTTATCAGCGCAAGCAATACCTGTCAAGGTACTGTAAATAAGAAAAAGTATTCCTATTATTCACTGAATAATTTGTTCATTGAAATTCATTATTTCGGATGGAAAAATACGAGCGAAGGTACGCCGTTCTTCAAAAACAATCCATATTTTATGCACCTCATATAATAATTAAAATCCTTTACAGCGAATCTGCAACAGATTTCCATTCGGTTCTTTTACAAACAAATTGCAAAGCCTAGCCATGGAATTCAATCTTTCCACCTCTTTAGTATACTTATACAATATGCAGTTTTACTTTTATTTTCAAGTTAGGAGGTAAGAATCAAAAAATCACCTTTTCTGCAATGACCTTGACGCCTAGCAACGTCCTACTCTTGCACAAGTGGCCCCCGACTGCCATCATGCTTAGAACCTTTACTTCCTTGTTCATGGCCGTGAAAGGGGAGTATGAGAGTTTGATCACTTGGAAGTAGCTTTGAGCGCTGTGACGGGAGATTGATCACTTAGAAGTTACTTTAAGCGCCCGCGGAAGGTATATGAGCGCTTTATGTATTAGAATAATTTTTAAACAATTGCATTGGCTTCCCCTTTTTAAGATATCTGCATTTCAACTCCTATTTTTCTATTTGTAAACACA
>NZ_JBHSNO010000014.1:0-3031 GCF_042655805.1 Sporosarcina soli
ATAGCTCATTTCTTGCTGACTTTGAATCCGAAGATTCGTTTGTGTTTGTGTCCTCGACAGAGTCGGTTCGACAAACTGTATTTGTTAACGTTTTGCTGTTCAGTTTTCAAGGTTCATATCGTTACTACGTTTCAGCAGCAACTCTTATATCTTATCACTTTACCGGTTCGATGTCAACAACTTTTTTAATTTCTTTTGTTGTTGTTTCGTACACCAGAAGTGCGACGCTTTCTATCATAACTCTTCGTCGGATAGAAGTCAATAACTTTTTAAAACTTTTTTCGTTGTTTCCGTATACCGGAAGCGCAACGTTCTTTACTATACCAGCATGTCTTTCCTATTGCAATACTAATTTTAAAAAAGCATACAACAAGCCTTATTAAAATGACATGATAAAGAGTTGCTATGAGTTCCTACTTGTAGCAATCCGCACTTTTGTACCATTCCAATTTATATCGGTAGCAAAAGAAAATTCGAATTTGCCAATACTTGAGAACACTATAAACTCCGCTTGTTTAATTAGATACTACAAGCGGAGCTTCCTATGCTTCGTCAAATCTTTCTATTGATGGATTGGTTTGCTTATTTGCTTTGCCTGTGGATCTTGTTCTTTCATCCAATTCAGCGTTTTCATTATTCCTTCTCTATATGATGTGGCTGGTATTGGTCCAATTTCGTGCTCGTATTTTTCACCACTTAAAATTACGGGGGCTTCTGTTAAATACATCATTTCCACAAGTTCTCTCATAAAAGGTTGGAATAATCCAATGAAGCGTATCACTGTTTTAGATATTGTTCTGAAAGATCTCTCATACCCTACTTCTTCACGCAAAATTTTAATTAATTCCTCGCCTGTAATCGGATGTATCGCTGGGATATTCCAATTCTGATTGTAAGCATTATCCCGTAGGGCAAGCTCCACCATTGCTTTTGCACCGTCAAACGTATAAAGAAATTCCCTTTTTACGTGAGTATTGCCAACAAAATTAGCTGTTTTATGTTGAACTACATTTTTAAGCGTTTCATGCAGCATTGTATTACCTGCATGTGGTCCATAAAAATCCGGGAAATGCACAATTAAGGAAGGAATATTACTTGCCATCAATGCATTTTCCATTTTCAAACGAATCTTTCCTTTTTTCGTATGTGGATCTTTCTTTATGTCTTCAGTTATTTTTTTGTTTTGTGGTGCCCCATAGGCATATATATTATCTACAAGAGCAATTTTTGCTCGCTGCGCTTCCGCCACACGGATTATGATATCTATACATACTGGATGCGTTTCATGCCATTCTTCATAAGAAAAGTTCAAAGCATGAAAAATAACGTCTACTCCTTCGGCAGCCTGGGCTACATCATTTTCCACCAATGCATTTCCTCTAAAAGTTGATACCTTTGATTCTTCCTTATAAAGTTCATCTAATTTTTCTCTTCCCCTCGCAAATGCTACGACGTCAATTCCTCGAGAAACAAGTTCTGTCACTAATGCATATCCCATTCCACCTGATGCTCCCAAAACTAACGCTTTCTTCATAGATATTCCCTCCTTTTATTGACCAGTGGTTAATAGAAGTTTAAAAAATTGGTGGGCTCTAAACCTTCAAGTGATCCAGAGCTTCCACCTACCGAAACTCAATTACGTCTCGGCGTAACTGCGTCCAGATTTTGAATTGTGAATCGAACAACAAAGGGTTCGATTTGCCGTATTTCAGCGTTTTTTTGCAGAAATTAAGGCACTTTCTGGACGCGGCGACCTTAGCCTGAGTTCATCAATTCAGCAAATCTTTTTATACTGAAAGCGAAGCGTTAGCTACAAGGGGGTTGGACTCCCTCTGATTGAAAAGCATTCTGGCATTCATCCCGTCAATTATGGAAGTGTGGGATGAATACTGAATCAAGTTAAACCTTTTAAGATAAAATCAACATGAGCTTCAGCCGACACCTTTGCCTCCTCATAATTATCAATGAATCCACGATGATGGACAATAAATCCATGCAAGGCTAAAAACGCCGACCAAATATCTCTGATTTCCAGCCGTTTCCTTGATAAAGCTTGCACAGCCTCAGCAAATTTTTGATAACTCAAGAAAGCTGCCTCTTGTGATAAACCGTCCACTTCGCTATTCCTTGCAACGAACATAAATTCATACTGCCTTTGATTATTCAAACCAAATTCAATAAAGCAAAGAAAAATGGCGGTCAGCTTCTCCGAATTGCCTTCTGATCCCTGAACAGTCTCTTCCAGTAGATTATTTAGTGTAGAAAAATCTTCTTCTACAATTGCATAAAATAATTCCGCTTTATTTTTAAAATGGTAATAAAGTGCACCGTGCGTACAATTGACTTCTTTAGCGATGCTGCGCATAGATACTTCCTGAAAACCTTTTTCAACAAACAACGTACGAGCTTTTTGTAAAATCAATGCTTTCGTCAATTCTCTAGAATTCGATTTGTGAGAAGACATTATTTCTCTCCCTCTTTTGACCACTGGTTAAATAAATTATAATCATTTTTTAAAATACGCACAAGTGTTATAAACAATGCCTCTTCAATTATTCATTTCCTTCGAAAGCTTTAGCTTACTGTCATTTTACTTTTATTTTCAAATTAGGAGGTAGAATCAAAAAATCTTCCTAGTGGCAATGAATTAGAGTGTATAAAAGTTGTTATTTTGACTTTTGAGGTACTTTGAGCGCTTGAGGGTGAAAATTGATCACTTGAATATAGGTTTGAGAACTAGAGCGAGGGATTGATCACTTGAAGGTTACCTTGAGCTCTAAGACAGAGGATTGATCACTAGGAGGGGCTTTTGAGCGCTTAAAGAAGAGTTTGAGCGAATGAAATGGGGGATGATCGTTTGGTAGTAGCTTTGAGCGCTGTGACGGGAGATTGATCACTTAGAAGTTACATAAAGCGCCTGCGGAAGTTATTTGAGCGCTTTATGTATTAGAATAATTTTTGCACAATTGCATTGGCTTCCCCTTTTTAAGATATCTGCATTTCAACTCCTATTTTTCTATTTGTAAACACA
>NZ_JBHSNO010000015.1:0-357956 GCF_042655805.1 Sporosarcina soli
CGGATCGGATAACACTTGACATCGCAACCGACACACTAAAGAGCCTAAAGAAGAATAAAAAGATCAAATCGGCTGAAGGTGCCTTTATCCATTCTGACCAAGGGAGTCACTACACTAGTCCTGTGTATCAAAAATTGGTCAAGAAGTATAAATTGGGTCAATCAATGTCCCGAAGGGGCAACTGTTGGGATAATGCACCGCAGGAGTCTTTCTTTGGGCATTTTAAGGATGAGGCATATATAAAGACATGTGAAACCCTTGACGAACTTAAACGGGAAGTTAGAGACTACATGAGGTATTACAACAATTATAGATATCAGTGGGATTTAAAAAAGATGACCCCTGTTCAATACAGAGATCATCTTCTTAATACTGCCTAGGCTTTTTAAAATGTCCTTTACAAGGGGTACAGTTTACAACGGTAGTAGGCTCTTTTTGTTATTCAGAACTTAGGATTTCAAAGCTGTTCTGTGTTAGTAAATTTGGGCATTTAATCAGTAAACCGATGTATTGTCCGCTGATATGTTTTCTAAAATTTCTTTCACACGTGCAAGGAATCGACCGCCGTCAAGCCCGTCAAGTATACGATGGTCAATCGATAAGCATAGGTTTACCATATCACGTGCAGCAATCATACCACCCGGCATGATAACAGGGCGTTTAACAATCGACTCCACTTGAAGGATTCCTGCTTGTGGGTGATTAATGATCCCCATCGATTGAACCGAGCCGAATGCGCCGGTATTATTCACCGTGAACGTACCGCCTTTCATCTCGGATGCATTCAACTTACCTGAACGCACTTTCGTCGCCAGTTCCTGCACTTCACGCCCAATTCCTTTGATTGTTTTTTCATCAGCATGGCGGATGACGGGAACGTAAAGAGCATCCTCCGCCGCCACTGCAATAGAAATATGGATGTCTTTTTTCAGGATAATCTTGTCTCCAGCCCACGTCGAATTTATCATCGGAAATTCTTTCAATGCTTGGGAAACCGCTTTTACAAAGAAAGCGAAGTAAGTCAAATTGAAGCCTTCCTTCTTTTTGAAGTCATCTTTCAATGCGTCACGGTATTGAACAAGATTCGTCACATCGACTTCAATCATCATCCAAGCATGAGGTACCTCGTGTTTCGAACGCAACAAATTGCTAGCGATCGCACGGCGTACCCCTGTTATCGGTATCTCGATATCCCCCACTGCAACAGGCACATCGACAGGATTAACTGGCTTCGTGGGAGATGCTGAATCTATAGGCACCTGTGGGGCTGATACAGACGGGGTCGGGGCAGAAGGAATATTCCCAGTCTCAATCAACGCCAGCAAGTCTTTCCGCGTAATGCGACCGCCTTTCCCCGTCCCTTCCACAAGCTGCAAATCGATGGCATGATCCTGCGCCAAACGGAGGACAGCTGGCGAATAACGCCCCGCCGCCTTCCCTTTTTCAAGTAGTGAAGACGCAGATGGTTTTGCAATGCTTGTTGTGGATGGTACTTTTTCGAATGCTTCCGTCACGGGAGCCGCTACGGCTTTTGCCGCTGATGTTTCTGCACTGCTGTCTTCCGTTTCGATTGTACAAATTTTTTCACCAACTGCGAGCGTCTCGCCTACCTGCGCAATTATATCCTTAATGGTACCGGAGTATGAAGATGGAATCTCTGCTGTGACCTTATCCGTATTTATTTCTGCAAGCGGGTCATATTTATTCACCGTATCGCCTGGTTTGACAAGCCATCTTTCGATCGTACCTTCTGTCACACTTTCGCCGAGTTGCGGCATCGTGATATTTTCAATAGCCAATTGCTCGATCTCCTTTCATATAACGTTAAAATTCAGCGAGTTCACGTGCCGCTTTCTCGACTTTGTCAGGATTGACCATGAAAAACTTCTCCATTGTCGGTGCATAAGGCATGGCAGGGATATCAGGTCCCGCTAAACGTTTTATCGGAGCATCGAGTTCGAACAAGCAATTTTCAGCGATGATGGCCGCTACTTCACCCAAAATGCTTCCTTCTTGGTTATCTTCCGTAACTAACAAAACTTTCCCCGTCTTGGAAGCAGCTTCGATAATCGCATTCTTATCAAGCGGATAAATCGTCCGCAAATCGAGAATATGAGTAGATATTCCATCTTGGGCAAGACGTTCGGCTGCTTGAAGTGCAAAGTGGACACAAAGGCCATATGTGATAATCGTGATATCATCGCCAACGCGCTTCACATCCGCTTTTCCGATCGGCAAGACATAATCGCTATCCGGCACTTCACCTTTAATGAGACGATAAGCCCGCTTATGCTCAAAGAACAATACCGGATCTTCATCGCGTATTGCCGCCTTCAATAATCCTTTTGCGTCGTATGGCGTTGATGGAATGACCACTTTCAAACCAGGTGTGCCCGCGAACATCGCTTCCACGGATTGTGAATGATAAAGAGCACCATGAATACCGCCTCCAAATGGTGCACGAATGACGATCGGACAAGACCAATCATTATTGGAACGATAGCGTATCTTAGCCGCTTCCGAAACGATTTGATTGACAGCAGGCATGATGAAATCAGCAAATTGCATTTCTGCAATCGGACGCAGCCCATACATCGCCGCCCCGATTCCCACACCAGCGATGGCAGACTCAGCGAGTGGCGTATCGAGCGCACGGTAATCGCCGAACTGCTCGTAAAGACCGGCCGTCGCTTTGAAAACGCCACCTTTACGACCGACATCTTCCCCTAGCACGAAAACACGATCGTCTCGTTCCATTTCTTCCCTCATCGCCATTGTAATCGCATCGATATAAGAAATGACCGGCATTATTCGTTCCCCCCATCTTCAGCATAGACATAGCGCAGTGCAGATTCCGGTTCGGCATAAGGCGCATTTTCAGCGTAGTCTGTCGCTTCATCCACTTCTTTCATAATACGTTCTTCTAGTTCTATTTCCATTTCTTCCGTTAATACCCCGACTTCTTTTAAATAGGTGGAAAACTTCGGAAGCGGATCCATTTTCTTTTCTCTTTCCAATTCGTCCGCATCCCGGTACAGGCGATGATCATCATCCGATGAATGAGCGGTCAGACGGTAACAGATCGTTTCGATGAGGCTCGGTCCTTCTCCCCGCCTTGCACGATCTGCCGCTTCTTTCACGACTTTGTATACTTCAAGCGGATCAGTCCCATCCACTGTAACCCCTGGCATACCATAACCGACGGCACGATCGGACACTTTTTCACAAGCAAGTTGTTTTTCTACTGGTACCGAAATGGCATATTTATTGTTTTCAACCATTACAACCGTCGGTAATTTATGGACACCCGCGAAATTCATGCCTTCATGAAAATCGCCTTGGTTGGATGACCCTTCACCGAGTGTCACGAATGTGATGAAATCCTCTTCTTTCATCTTCGCTGCAAGTGCGACACCGACTGCGTGAGGCAATTGCGTCGTAACCGGAGAGGATCCTGTTAAGATCCGATTTTCTCGTTTACCGAAATGCCCTGGCATCTGACGACCACCCGAGTTTGGATCTTCCGCTTTCGCAAAGACGGAAAGCATCAAGTCTTTCGGGGTGATTCCGAATTGCAACACAACCGCCATGTCGCGATAGTAAGGCGCAATCCAATCTTTCTCATTATCAAGTGCATATGCTGCACCCGCTTGCGCCGCTTCTTGTCCTTGGCAGGAGACGACAAAAGGTACCTTCCCTGCACGGTTTAACAGCCACATCCGTTCATCGATCCGACGGGCCATCAACATCGTTTCATAAATCTTCAATACATCTTCGTTTGTCAATCCTAGCGCTTCATGACGATTTTTAGTCATCTCAATAGTCCCCCTTTTTTACATATGGATCGCTTTGCCATCAACAGCTAAAGCAGCTTCCCCTATTACTTCTGAAAGGGATGGGTGCGGATGGATTGTGTTTGCCACTTCCCATGGCGTCGCATTGAGTACCATGGCAATCCCCGCCTCTGAAATTAGATCAGTGACTTGTGCGCCAATCATATGAACCCCAAGAATATCTTCGGTTTGCCGGTCAGCAACAATCTTTACAAAACCATCCGAGTTGCCATTGACGAGCGCCTTACCGATAGCGCTAAACGGAAACTTCCCGACTTTCACATCAAATCCTTGTTCTTTTGCCTGCTTTTCTGAGAGTCCAACGCTCGAAGCTTCGGGACTCGAATAGATACAACGGGAAATTTTCGTGTAGTCCAATGGTTCGTTTTTCAGTCCTGCAATATGTTCAACTGCGGCGATTCCTTCATGTGATGCAACGTGTGCTAATTGCAGTCCGCCGATCACATCACCGATCGCATAAATATGCTGTTCTTTCGTTTGGTATGTCGGTCCTGTTTTAAGATAACCATTTTCAATTTCAATTTCTGTATTATCTAGACCGATTCCTTCAATATTTGCTTGGCGACCGACCGATACAAGCATTTTTTCCGCAGTGAATTTCTTTTTCACCCCGTCAATCTCCGCTGATACCGTTACAGACCGATCTGTTTTCATCAGTGTTTCTGAGAGGACTTTCGCATTGACTGCAAATGTAATGCCTTTTTTCGTCAAAAGCTTTTTCATTTCTTTGGATAGGTCTTCGTCTTCTGTCGGCAGTATCCGATCTGCATATTCCAACACGGTCACATCAACCCCAAAATCATTCAGCATGGATGCCCATTCGATACCGATGACTCCGCCACCAACAATGAGGATCGATTGCGGGAGTGTTTCCATCGATAACGCCCCGTCTGAAGACAGAACCTGCGTCTCATCAATATCCAGACCTGGTAAAGTACGCGGTCTCGACCCCGTTGCGATGATCAAGTTTTTTAAGACAAGCATTTCATTTTCAGCACCGTTGTTCATTTCCACAGAAATAGTGCCTGGCATCGGTGAGAAAATAGATGGACCAAGCATTCTGCCGACCCCTTCAAACACATCTATTTTCCCTTTTTTTATCAGTGCGTTCACACCGTTATGCAATTGATTGACAATTTTATCTTTTCGCTCTTGAACACGTGTGAAATCGACGGTCACTGTTGGTGCGTCAACACCGAAATCTGCCATTTTATTTTTCGCCATATCGAATACTTCTGCACTTTTTAGCAGAGCTTTACTCGGAATACACCCTTTGTGCAAACATGTTCCTCCAAGCTTTCCCTTTTCGACAAGCGCTGTTTTCAATCCTAATTGGGCAGCCCGGATTGCTGCAACATAGCCACCGGTCCCGCCACCTACTATAACAATATCATATTCTCGTGCCAATAAAATGGCCTCCTTCCCAACGCCCCGTTAGGACGGTTAATATTTGGCGAGCCTTTCTTCAGATAGGATGCGAATAGCTCCTTCTGCAAGTGCTTGCAATTCATCATCACCGGGATAGACAATCATTTCCGCAATCCAACCCACGCGCGTCGTAATGGTTTTCACGAACTCATTGCCCATATGCCTATCCCCCTCTTTTCGGAGCGTTTCAAGGATGGCAGCTTGCTTAACGCTTTGATAAAACACTTTTTTCAGTTTGTAAAAATTGACTGCGGGATTTTGCCACACGTGCAATCCGTTCTTCAGCCAAACGATCCGCTGCAACATAAGACGGGATATTGTCACGTTTTGAGATTTCAAATATTTTACTAATCGTATCGTAAATGCCTGCGACACGTTTCATCGCACGGTCATGATTATAGCCGGCCAATTCGTCGGCAACATTGATGACCCCACCTGAGTTGATGACATAATCGGGGGCGTAAACGATGCCCATTTCGTGAATGCGGTCTCCATGCTCTGGATTTTTCAGTTGGTTGTTGGCAGACCCTGCAATCACCTTTGCTTTGAATTGAGGAATCGTTTCATCGTTAATAATTGCCCCTAGTGCACAAGGCGCGAAAATATCCGCTTCTTGCCCATAAATGTCGTTAATGCCGACTGCTGTCGCACCGAATGCATCGACTGCACGTTGAACGGCCTCCTCGCTAATATCGGTTACGATCAGCTTTGCCCCTTCATCATGCAAATACTGACAAAGTGCAAAAGCGACATTGCCCACTCCTTGTACCGCTACCGTTTTACCCGCTAATGAAGCATCGCCAAATGCTTCTTTAGCTGCTGCTTTCATGCCTTGATAAATACCGAAAGCCGTGACAGGTGAAGGATTTCCTGATGAACCGGCCCCACTGGAAGTGCCCGTGACGTAATCTGTTTCTAGATGGATCAAATCCATATCCGCTTCCGTCGTCCCTACATCTTCCGCTGTAATATAGCGTCCGTTCAACCCTTCGATATAGCGACCAAACGCACGGAACATTTCGTCATTTTTATCTTTCCGTGGATCACCAATGATAACAGTTTTTCCGCCGCCTAAATTGAGGCCTGCTGCAGCGTTTTTGTATGTCATCCCCCGCGCTAAGCGAAGCGCATCCTCAATCGCCTCATCCTCACTTGCATACGTCCACATGCGCGTTCCGCCAAGCGCTGGTCCAAGCGTCGTGTCGTGAATTGCAATGATCGCTTTCAATCCTGATGCTTTATCTTGACAAATAACAAGTTGCTCATAATCCTGGTTCTCCATATATTTGAAAATTTCCATTTTTATATCCTCCTTGGATTGTCTGTTGTTTTTATCTTCATTCAACAGAGGAGTTATCGCCTTTTCGACAAGTCGATCGAGTGTGGTTATTGGCACTACTCCTCCGTAAAAATTCCTTCTAAATCAGACTATATTTTTCAAGTTTATAATACAAGGACCGAAGCGAAATTCCGAGCCGATTGGCTGTCAATGATTTATTGCCTTTATTTTCACGAAGGGCCGTCTCAAGGATCTCTTTTTCATGTTCTTCCATCATGGACGCGAGTGTACTTTTTTCAGAAAGCAACTGTTCAACATCTTTATATTCCCTCGAGGAAAGCGATTTATCCACTTCCTCCTGACCGATGATTGCTTCCCCCGCATCCATATAGATCATCGCTCGCCCCAAGACATTTTCCAATTCCCTTACATTTCCCGGCCAATCGTATTGCATCAGTCTTTCCAGCGCCGCATTTTCGATTTGAACGGTATTCATGCCTAACTCTCGGTTCAATTTGACAAGCAAATGGCTGACAATGGACGGAATGTCTTCCTTCCTTGAGCGGAGTGGTGCAATTTGAATCGCGATGCGGTTCAGCACATAATACAATTCTTCCAAAAAGGTCCCTTCGCTCATAGCCTTTTCTAAGTTTTTACTCGTTGCAGTAATGAGGCGGACTGAAAGTCGAATTGGTTGGCTATCCCCTTTGCGATGGATCATTCCATCCGTTAAATAATGGAGGAGCTTTTGCTGAATAGCAAGCGATAAATCCGCAACCTCATCAATAAACAGTGTACCTTGCTCCGCTTCTTCGAAAAGGCTTTTTTTGCTTTTCAATACACCCATTGGTTGTACTTGCCCAAATAATTGATCTTCTGCAGTGATTGGATCTAGCGACGCACAATTGACACGGATGAAAGGTTTAAAGCGGCGTTTGCTGCTACTATGAATCGCATGTGCATATAATTCCTTCCCCGTTCCGGATTCTCCGCGAAGGAGTACAGGGATATCAGATCGACTGGCGACTTTCGCCTGGGCGATTGAAATTTCCATTTCAGCTGAATGACCGATGATGTCGTCGAATGTATAGGTCGCTTCCAGTTTCCGTATAATGATCCTCGCGCTTTCCAGTTCCTTAATCAGACTGCGCATTTCCGTAATTTCTTCCGCTAACGCCACGACTTCCGATATATCTTTGAAAACGGCGAAAGCCCCTACCTTTTGACCTTCCGAATTATAAAGTGGAAAACGGGAAGTCATAATCTTCAATCCATTGGCAAGAACTAATTCCTTGTTTACTTCAGATCGGCCCGTGATAAATACACGTGGAAGTTCAGAAGATGGAATGACTTCTCTTATCGGTTTACCTAATGCCTCATCAATCGGATAGCCGACCATCTTACACGCGCTCTTGTTGATGAAATCGACATACCCTTTTTCGTTGATGCCAACCATACCTTCCTCGATGGAGTCAAAAATCATCCGCTGTCTATGCATTTCAGTTTGGATACGTTCGAGATGTCTAGCATTCTCCTGTAATAATTGAATGAGAAGATTTGCGACAGACCCCGGTACGAGAACTGTATGCGCAGGTCTCGCTTCCAACAATTCGGCAAAGACAGAGCTGTTCCCGGTTACATCGAAAATGATATGTAAATCTTCTGTTAACCAGCTTCTCCATTCAGCACCATGACTGACACCGAGGTCTTTTGCAAGTTGAACACCCGGTGCATTTTCATCCACGTCGATAATCGCTTTCACTTTCATAAAATCCACATTTTGGAGAAGGTCCAGAATGATTGATCCGCCTGTCCCCGCTCCAACGATAAGAACGTTTTGCAAGGATATTCATTCTCCTCTTTTACATCATGCAATGTTTTGCAATTACAAATTCATCATACACGAAAGCAGAGGTCTTGACAATAAAACACGAATAGGTAAAATTGAATTCGGTAAGGAGTGGTCAAATATGGCTCGTCTAGCAGCATTTATCGTCTTGCTCATACCAGGACTTTTTGCAGCAGGTGGCATTAAGTTAATGAGAGACTCGATATTCGGAATTTTATTTAAACCGTTTCCATTCATTTGGCTACAATTCATCGTTGGGTTGCTATTGTTTGCGGCAGGTCTAGGCTTTTTCGCCGGGTTTCTCTTAAGACGCGACCGGAAAAATCAACGGGTACAAGAACGATTCAAACAAAAATAAAAGGGCCAAGACTTTAGCGTCTTAGCCCTTTTTTTCATCGATGACGTCGGAAGTCAAGCTTTCTAGACATTCAGCACACCCTCTACTAGCGCAAAGCGCCCTTTTGTTGGCTCATGCAAGGTAGACGTCTTAGAGCCTATTTGAATGACCACTCCCGGAAACGCTTGTTTCGTCACCTCGATTTCAGCTGAAACGGCTGTTTTAATCTTTTGGAGACCAAGTTGGATTTCCTTATCCAACTTTTGGATCTCTTCTTCATAAGCTTTGATCGTATCATTTGTTTTGTTCAGTGTAACCGCTTCCACTCCTGATCCGCCGACTGACACTTTGGTAAAATGCATGGCATGCTGTTCCAGTTTAGCAATCGTTTGTTGGTGTTCCTTCAACTCCATGGCCTTCGCTTGTATTTGCTTGTAGATTGCGTCTTTATCTATCCCCTCGGCGCAGAGAACTGTCGTTCGTTCATGCTGATTGCCTGCGTAGGCACATTCAATGCGAGAAAGCGCTTCAATCTTTCCACCGATGATTTTCCCTTTATTTTGATCAACCAAAACGCGCTCAGCAATGATCTCTGTTCCAAGTAAATAGAAGCCCACATGAATTTCTTTCCCATACAGTTTGCAATTATTTGCGTGCTTAATGAAAATCTGGCCTTTTGCCTCGACTATCGTCTCACCACCGCCAAAGATGCCCCCTTTTATGTAAACGTCACCTTCCAATGACTGAATTTCCTTCGCATTCGTAATCCCTTCGTTCCCCTCGATTGAAATATCGCCGGTCGCATGGACAGAATAGCTATCAAGAACTGTTCCGTATACAGTTACCGCTCCATCGAATGTAATCGATCCCGTCTCTGGACCTACATCTCCATCGATGATAAGCTGCTTTCCCACACAAATTTGACCGTCCGACCACTCCAGCGCGCCGCCATGGGAAGCCCGTAGGACAAAACGATCCTGTTCCCACGCTTCACTGACTGATTTACGGTCAAATGACAATTTAGCATCTTCACCTCTCGAGGCAGTAATACTGTTTCCCAATACATCCTTTCCGTCTATGCCTTCTTGTGGAGGTATTTTCTCTCCGAGCCAATCCCCTTTTGTCACAGGGGTCACAAAATTCATCTCATAATAATTGGCGGAACCATCTTCTCGAATAACCGGTTTTCGCTGTGGAATATCCATATAGGTGATGATCGCGTCCGCGCCTTTCACAGGTTCCGTTCCAGTAGCCGCGAGAATCGGTTCTCGAGATTTCAACGTGAGATTTTGTAATGACTTCCGCCCATGTATGACACCTACATGATTTAATAATTGCTCGGCTTCTGATAAAATTTGCTGCTTATTTTCTTCGAAGTGCTTTTCGGTCATATTAAAGTAAAGCTGTGCAGTCATCCGATCGCTTGAAATTGAAACTTCGATAGCCGGTAACCAAGTTCCTATGTTATGCTCTTGCCCCTGTTCGGTTAACGATTTTCTCAAAGCCGTAAACGAGCTAATTTTCAATCGTGGAAGCTCACGAGTTATTGCCTCAAATGCTTTTAAAGGGTAGCCAATCTGTTTTAATCGCAATATAACGTTTTCTTCCTGAACGAATAAATCAAAATAATCATTTTGAATAAGCATCCTCTTTTACTCCTTTCATCCCTCACCCATTATAGAGCATTTCCTACAAATTGAATGGGAATTCCTCTATATTAAGAAAAAGAACTCCCCATTGCCGTAGCTTTAGTACGCAGGCATGCCCTTCATGATTTAATTCCTTTCTACAGAAAAAACCAATGAATGCAACTATTCATCGGCTTTGAATATGCGTTTATAAGATTTGAAATTGTCGTATAAGGATAAGTGCTATAAATTCGTTTGTTTATCATTTGGTTAAAGTGCCATCATCCATTATCACTTAACTCGCCATATGCTCCAAGCGGATCTTGTCAGCGATCATCGCAATGAATTCACTATTTGTAGGTTTACTTTTCAAATGATGCACCGTATACCCGAACATTTTGGAAATTACGTCGTAATTGCCCCGATTCCACGCGACTTCAATTGCGTGGCGAATCGCCCGTTCGACACGTGAAGAAGTTGTATTGTATTTTTCGGCGATTTCTGGATAGAGAACTTTCGTGACAGAACCAAGTAGATCGACATCCGTGTAAACCATCTGGATGGCTTCCCGGAGAAATGCGTATCCTTTAATATGCGCGGGTACACCAATCTCTTTTATAATGGCTGTAATGGTTGTATCCAACACTTTTTGGCTGACCCCTTCTGCCGGAAGCGCTTCCGTTTGCTTGGCAATCGGCGAAACCGGTTTTCTCGTTCCCGCTACTTGGAAAATCTGATTGGCTAGCCGTTCAAATTCAAACGGCTTTAACATGAAATAGGATGCGCCGAGACTCGCTGCTTGCGTCATGACATCTTCCTGTCCGAATGCCGTTAGCATGATGATATGCAAGTCGGCTGTCTGTGCAGTCGCATTTAATGTCTCCAACACAGCTATCCCGTCAAGATGCGGCATAATAATGTCGAGCAACAGCACATCCGGCTTTTGTTCCTCCAACATCGACAAACAAACTTTTCCATTATGTGCTGTCCAAATAATTTCCACTTCAGGATGCTTCTCAAAATACGAAATCATCGTTCGCACCAATTCCTTATTATCATCAGCAATCGCAATTTTCAGCTTATCCATTCCCATTCCCCCTCATGAACATTTGTAATGCATCTATTCTTCGAAACAATAGCAACTTTCTCCAAAATTGCACAAAGGAAATTTTCGACGAATTATGGTACATCCCTCTTTTATGTATCGAAAATGATTCTTCTGACATAGGATTTCTATGTATTTCGACTAAATTCACTGTTTTTCACAAATTCTTCATTTGTCTCAACATCAGTTTATCATTTTAAAGCAAAAGAGCCAACCCGTTTTACGGATTGGCCTGTCTTTATTTTCTCATTTTTCACCTTTTCGCATCTTTTCTAAAAAAAGAGCGGCTCCTTTTTTAGGATCATCCACATACATATGCGTCACTGCTCCGACGAACTTCCCATCCTGAATAACTGGACTGCCACTCATCCCTTGTAAAATTCCGCCAGTTGCTGCCAATAACTTGGGATCGGTCAAGCTGATTTGAAATTGTTCGCTTTCCACTTTTGTAATTTCAATAGTAAATGATTCAACTTCCGTCCCTTTAATCGTCGTAAAGATTTCTGCTGCTCCTTCTTTCACATCAGCAGGGTGCATAATCTGCAGTGGTTCTGCCAACACTTTCTTGTAGGAGTTATTCCACGATCCAAATATTCCATATATTCCATTGATTTGAATCGTACCGAGAAAATCTTCGTCTTCAACGATGGTTGAAATTTTATAGCCGGGATTGCCCGGTGTACTTTTTTTGATCTGTCCAATTTCGGAGAGATAAATGGCACCTGTTTTAAAGGATGGCGGTGATTTCAAGGTACTGTCGATAATTTGATGCCCTAGCGCACCATAAGTTCCTTTATCAGGATCGATATACGTCAAGGTGCCCGTCCCTTCCGTCCGATCTTTCAGGAATGGAAGGAGACGTTTCAGCGCTTCGCCATCTGTTTGTATTCGGTTTTTGTCACCGTCGCGGTCAACAGTCAAGGCGATTTCTTTTTGGTCGCGCTTCTTGGATAATGTACCCTCGAATTCCTTTAATGTACCGATTGACACATCGTCCAATTGTCCGATCAAATCACCGGCCTTCAACCAGTTATCCTTACCGATCATGACATCGCTTGTAATGAAGACACCGGATAAATCCATCTTGATTCCGATTGAGTGTCCCATTGGAATAAGCAAATCATCTTGTGCAGACGCTGCATTTGACGTAAATGGCATGACCAGTAAAAGCACAGAAAACGAAACGGCTAATTTGAATTGCCTACTCCATTCCATGTTTCACCTCCCTGAAATAAGTTACTAATGGTATGTCCGATAAGAGGAATGTTATGAAAGGGTAAATCAAGAAAAAGTGGAACTCACAATAACGGCTAATTAGAAAAAACGTGCACAAAAATATGCACGTTTCACACTTATCGAAATGTTTTTTTTCGTTCCGATGCCAATGTCAATAATTCATCGGCATGTTTTAATGTCAATGGCGTGATTTCAGCACCCGATAACATTCTGGATAATTCTTCAATTCGCTCCGAATCGATGACATCCTGGATGGATGTTCTCGTTCTGTCATCTTCAACATTTTTTTTAATTAAATAATGCTGGTCCGCCATTGCTGCGACTTGTGGTAAATGGGAAATACATAGTACCTGGGAGTGTGTAGCAATCATCGCAATCTTCTCTGCAATCGCTTGGGCGACACGACCGCTAACGCCGGTATCCACTTCATCAAAAATGAGGGAGGTGATGCCCTGATGTTTCGAAAAGATTGTTTTTAACGCTAACATAATCCTGGAAAGCTCTCCACCTGAAGCAACTTTCACAAGCGGTTTCAGCGGTTCGCCAACATTTGTAGAAATTTGAAAAGATACATCATCAAAACCATTTGCATCAAACATGCCTGCCGGTTTTGGTTTGATTTCAACTTTGAAGGTCGCTTTTCCCATATGAAGTTGCTCTAATTGTTCCATGATCGCTTGCTCTAATCGGCTCGCTGTTGTTTGTCGAATAATCGATAATTCCGCAGCTTCAAGTTGAAGATCCTGATAAAGATGATCCAGTTTTTCTTGCGCCACCGACAGGCGTTCATCCCGACTTAATAAACTTTCCAGCTCATCAGCAATCTTATCCCGATAAATTAAAATATCTTCAATTGTTTTTCCGTATTTTCTTTGGAGAGAAGTATGTAAAGCAAGGCGGTTTTCAACAAATTCCAACCTAGTCGGATCAAATTCCATATCATCCAAAATGCTTTTTAGTTCATGCGCGGTTTCCTGCAATGTATAGAAGCTTGTAGCAACAGATTCAGCATGCGGTTTTAAAGTACTATCAACTGACGCCGCATCCTCCATATCACTCATCGCAGCTCCCACCCAATCAAGTGCATGTGTATCCCCGCTGATGGAAACATAAGCTGTGTTTAAACGTTCGTATAGTCGAGTGAAATTCAGCAATTTCCGCTTTTCTTCCTCAAGTGCTTCTTCCTCACCAATGACAAGTGCAGCGGCATCGATCTCTTTCATTTGGAAAGAATACAGATCGATCCGCTGTGCAACCTGTTGCTCATTTTCATCGGCAGCTTCAATTTTCTGTTTCAATTTCCGATATTGCTCATATAGATCTGCATAGTTCTCATATGCCCGGACGAGCTCAGGACCGGCAAAATGATCCAATAGATGGATATGGCGTTTTTCATGCATCAATTCCTGATTTTCGTGCTGACCGTGGATATCGATCAAATGCGAACCAATTTCCCTTAAAATTGCAATCGTTACCAATTTACCATTGATTCTGCAAACCGTTTTACCGTTCAAATTCAAATCACGCCGTAATATGACTGTCCCTTCGCCACATTCTATCCCTAACTCTTCCAATTTCGAAAGTAACGGATGCGATGGATCATCAATAGTGAACAACCCTTCCAATTCTGCCTTCTTCGATCCGTGGCGGATGAATTCTGTAGAACCTCTTCCACCTGCTAAAAGTTGAACGGCGTCGATAATAATCGATTTACCTGCACCGGTTTCACCGGTTAACACCGTGAGACCTTCATAGAAAGTCACATCAAGTTCTTCAATGATTGCGAAATTCTTAATGGAGATTTCACTTAACACTTGACGTCACCTCCTTCAAAGCATCGCGAGTAATTTATCTTTTACCTCGTTTGTCTGCGATTCTTCCCGACAGATGATTAAACAAGTATCATCGCCACAAATCGTGCCTAAAATTTCAATCCAACCCAAGTTATCAATGAGTGATCCGACAGCATGCGCGTTGCCAGGAAGTGTTTTTAAAATGATGAAGTGTGCGGCACTATCGATACTGACAAATGCATCCGTCATCATGCGATGTAGCTTCTGTTCCGTGTTGTACTTCTGGACTTGTGGAAGACTATACTTATAACGCCCATCAGCTAACGGAACTTTGATCAAATGCATTTCTTTTATATCCCGGGATACCGTTGCCTGTGTCACAGCGACTCCCGAAGCCTTTAGCGTGTCGACAAGCTGGTCTTGTGTTTCAATTTCAAAATTTGAAATGATATCCCGAATGCGAATATGGCGTTGTCCTTTATTCATACCAATCACTCCAATAAACGATATTGAGTTATTACCCTATCTACAGATTACGCCCGACAACAAAAACGCGCAAATCATTGCGCGCTATAGTAATTCTCCATATGCTTCCTCAATCAGTCCATGAAAATCATCCACATCAAATGCAGATTCCGGGTGATTGTCCGAAGTTAAATGGAATAAAAATTCGATATTCCCTTCTCCGCCGGTGACAGGTGAATAAGAAATTCCCTGCAAACTGAAACCTTCTTGTAAGGAGGCAGCTGCAATTTTCTGCAATACTTCAAGATGGACCGATTTTTCTTTTACGACCCCTTTTTTCCCGACTTTGCCTTTTCCAGCTTCGAATTGGGGCTTGACGAGGGCAATGACGTCCCCTTTTTCCATCAAAATCTTTTTCAGTGCGGGTAAGATGAGCGTCAAAGAGATAAAGGAGACATCGATTGTGGCAAACTGTGGAAGACCTGCCGAAAAAAGATCTGGTGTTGCATGTCTGAAATTGGTTCTTTCCATTACCGTAACACGAGGATCTTGCCGAATTTTCCACGCTAGCTGATTATAGCCGACATCAAGGGCATAGCAATGGGATGCGCCATTTTGAAGGGCACAATCTGTGAATCCACCCGTTGACGCCCCGATATCCAATACGATTTTATCGCGCACATCCACATCGAACTGAGCAAGGGCTTTTTCAAGTTTCAGACCTCCGCGGCTAACGTATTTCAACGTCGGTCCCTTAACGGTAAGCGGAGCATCCATCGGAATTTTTTCCCCAGGTTTATCGAGTCTTGTTTCAGCAGAATAAACGATGCCCGCCATAATGGACCGTTTAGCCTGTTCTCTTGTCTCTGCCAAGCCACGGGAAACAAGCAGGACATCCACCCGTTCTTTTGGAATACGATTTGTCATACTTGTTCCCTTTCCACGGCATGCTCTTTAACAACCGTTTCCATATGATCAACAATATGGCCCGCTGTCATGCCAATTTCTACAAGTAGTTCGGTTACACTACCATGCTCGATGAAATAATCAGGGATACCCATTCGGTGAATAGGAATATCCACATGACCGCTGTCTTGTGCGTATTCAAGAACAGCACTTCCGAACCCGCCTGCAAGAACCGCTTCTTCGACCGTCAAAATCGGCATCCCGGTTGCAAAAAGCGCATCCAACATCTTGGTATCGAGTGGCTTGATGAATCGAGCATTGATGACTTTCACTTGCACTCCTTTTTGTGACAAAGTTTCCGCAGCCTCGAGGGCCATCGGAATCGTTGTTCCAAATGTCAGGATTGCTGCATCTTTTCCTTCACGAAGAACTTCCCATGTCCCGATTGGAATCGGTGACAAACGGTCATCCATCGGAACACCGAGACCATTCCCTCTAGGATATCGCAAAGCGATTGGACCGTCATTATATTCGATTGCTGTTTTCACCATATGCTGCCCTTCATTTTCATCTTTTGGCATCATGATGACCATATTCGGCATATGTCTAAGAAAAGCAATATCAAAAACGCCTTGATGGGTTTCTCCATCTGCCCCAACAAGCCCCGCACGGTCAATGCCGATGAACACATTCAAATTCTGTCTAGAAATGTCATGAAGCACTTGATCGTATGCACGTTGTAAAAATGTCGAGTAAATGGCGAGAAACGGCTTCATACCTTGTGTAGCTAAACCCGCAGCCATTGTCGTCGCATGCTGCTCCGCAATACCAACGTCAAAGAATCGATCTGGAAATTCAGCAGCAAAGGACTCCAGTTTAGATCCGACTGGCATAGCAGGCGTGATCGCAACAATGCGGCGATCATCACGCGCAATTTCACGAACGGTTTCCGCTACAAGACCGCTCCATGAAGGAGCGACAGACGGGGATTTGACAAAATCGCCCGTTTCAATCTTATAAGGACCTGTTCCATGCCATGTTCCGATTTTATCGTTTTCAGCCGGACGATACCCTTTTCCTTTTTTCGTAATGACATGAAGCAAAACCGGCCCATCCACTTTTTTGGCATATTGGATATTCCGTTCTAAGTCATTGAAATCATGGCCATCGATCGGACCGAGATAAGTGAAGCCCATCTCTTCAAAGAAAACACCGGAGACGAGCAAATATTTCAGGCTGTCTTTGACACGTTCCGCGGCAGAAGCCACTTTTCCGCCGATCGCAGGTATTTTTTTCAAAATGTACTCAAGCTCATCTTTAGCTGAGTTGTATTTACCGGCAGTTCTCAATTTACCAAGAACTGCATGTAGTGCACCAACGTTTGGTGCAATCGACATTTCATTATCATTTAAAACAACAATCATATCTGTTTTTGCATCACCGATATGATTCAAAGCTTCCAAAGCCATACCACCCGTAAGTGCGCCATCACCAATCACCGGAATGACATAGTTCGAATCGCCTTTAATATCCCGGGCAGCTGCCATTCCCATGGCAGCAGATAAGGAAGTGGAACTATGCCCTGTTTCCCAAACATCGTGTTCGCTTTCAATCATTTTAGGAAATCCACATAGCCCTTTGTATTGCCTGAGCGAGTCAAAATCACCGGCGCGCCCCGTCAATATTTTATGAACATAAGCCTGATGTCCGACATCCCAAATGATTTTATCATTCGGACTGTCGAAATGGCGATGCAAAGCCATAGTCAATTCAACAACTCCGAGATTGGGTCCGATATGTCCGCCTGTTACAGACAATTTTTCAATCAGGAACTCCCGGATACTCTTAGCAAGTTCCAGCATCTGTTCTTTATCGAGCTTTTTTAAAAAAGATGGATTGTCTATTGTTGTAAGATCCATCACTATCACACACCTTCTTCGAATGATTGCCTCGGTTATTTCTGCGCTTAGTATATTATATCAAGTAGGACGTCCAGTACAACTTTTACGTTCCTTTACGATTTCCGATGTACAATATAATCAGCGAATAGGGAGAGGAGTGAATCATTTGTGCCCAAGAATTCAAGGGAATCGATTGCGCGCTGATGATGTCTGGCTAGACGCTCCTCCGCTCCATCCAACCCTAGAAGTGAAGGATAAGTCGATTTATCGCTAAGGGTATCACTTCCTGCTGTCTTTCCAAGTTCTTCCGTAGTCGCTGTAATGTCCAAAATATCGTCTTTAATCTGAAACGCGAGCCCAATATTCCATGCATATTCTTTTAACTTTTGCGTTTTCTCCTCGTTTAGATCCGCCAAGATCGCGGCAGCTTCGATACTGAAGGAAAGAAGTGCTCCGGTTTTATGAACATGAACCGTCTCCATCTCCGTAAGGGTCAATGGTTTCGCTTCTCCTTCCATATCGAGCATTTGTCCACCTACCATCCCTTGGGCGCCTGCCGCTTCCGTCAATAACCGGATGATTTGCACAACCTGTTCAGCCGGTGTCGATTCAAGTCTCGTTAAACCGTCAAACGCAAGTGCTTGCAACGCATCTCCTGCCAAAACGGCAACCGCCTCACCGTATACTTTGTGATTCGTCGGCTTGCCTCGTCTAAAATCATCATCATCCATGGACGGTAAATCATCATGGATCAAAGAATATGTATGAATGAGTTCGACTGCACAAGCGACCGTTACAGCATCCACTGATTCCACTCCGAGATCTTCAAGCGTTGCTAGGACGAGCAATGGGCGAATCCGTTTTCCGCCAGCATCGACTGAATAGGTCATAGCAGACTTCAAGGTCGCGGATACGTCGATTGGTGAAAGTAGTTGATGGAGCCGCTCGTCAATAATTGTGATTTTTTCCGACATGAACTTGTCTAATTTATCATGCATTTGAATCCACACCTTTTGTAGGATCGAACGGGGTCTTGTTGCCCTCTTCGTCTATAATGGAAATCAATTGTTTCTCTGCATCTTGCAATTTCCCATGACAAAATGCCGATAACTCCATCCCTTTTTTATATAATGAAATGGCATCTTCCAACGGGACATCACCCGTTTCTAGTTTTTGAACGATTTCTTCCAATTTCAACATCGCTTCTTCAAAGCGGATCGACTCTTTTTCCACTTATCCTTCCTCCCCTTCTTGTATTGTCACTGTTTCAACTTTCGCCGCCACCGTACCGTCTTGCATCTGAATTTGGATGCTGTCCCCGCTTTCCAGCGAGTGGACGGATTTCGTCACTTCATCGTTTTGATAAACAATCGAATACCCTCGTTCCATTACATCGAGTGGATTGAGCGCTTTCAACATACGGACGGTTGATTGGAATCGGTTACGTTTTAAGCTGATGCCCTGATTCGCGGCTCGGGAAAGTCTTTCTGTTAAAGCCGCCAAATTCCGATGCCCTTCACGAATCCGCTGGTTGGGCGAATAGGAAGCAAGTATCCCGCTCAATCTATTTACTTCAGATCGTCTGCGCACGGTCATCTCTTGACCACTTCGTATCAATCTGCCTTCCAGTCCGATCAATTTTTCAATATAAGGCCGGTACAACCGCTCTGGGAACTGAAGGGGGTAGGAAGTTTGTAACGTTGTCAGTCGTTTGCGTTCGATTTTAATCTGATTGGATAGCGAACTATAAAGGGAGCGTTTCCGATCCAATACTCTTTCAACTAAGTCTTCCCGGGCAGGGACGGCCATCTCTGCAGCGGCTGTCGGGGTAGGCGCCCTTCTATCTGAAACAAAGTCTGCAATGGTCGTATCTGTTTCGTGACCTACCGCACTGATGATCGGTATACGGCAAGAAAAGATGGCGCGTGCCACCGCTTCTTCATTGAAAGCCCATAAATCCTCGATCGATCCGCCCCCACGCCCAACAATCAATACATCGATGGAACCGAAGTCTTGCGCCTGCTCGATTGACCGAATGATCGATGGAGCTGCTTGCGGCCCTTGGACGATTGCAGGAAATAAAATAATTTCAGCTAGAGGATATCGCCTTTCGATTGTTGAACAGATATCTTGAATCGCCGCCCCAGATTGGGCCGTTACAACACCGACCTTTTGTGGGAAAACGGGAAGCGGAAGTTTCCACCGTGCATCGAAAAGCCCTTCCTTTGCAAGGTTTTCTTTCAATTGTTCATAAGCAAGATAGAGCGCGCCGATGCCATCGGGTTGCATGGTTTGTACATATAATTGATAGTTGCCGCTTGCCTCATAAACGGTTACATCGCCTGTGATCAAGACATTCATGCCATTTTCCGGTTTAAACTTCAATGTCGATGCACTTGAGCGAAACATCGCAGCTTGGATACGGCTCTTTTCATCTTTCAATGTAAAATAAATATGGCCGCTCGGGTGCAATTTGACATTCGAAAGTTCCCCTTTAACATAGACATTCCTTAAATGAGGATCTGCGTCAAATTTGCGTTTAATATACTTCGTTAATGCCTGTACGGATAAGTAAGGATTTCCCGCCAACCGGTCCACCTCCCGATTCATGACTTATATCAATTACGCCTCGGCGTAATTGCGTCCAGATTTTGAATTGAGCAAAGCTCACGTCTAGTCTTCGGGCGCCAGGGGCTCGGGACAAAAGTCAAAGTTGCTCTGTGGCAAAAGACGCCACGCCGCATCTTCGCCTTATGCCTGTCGCCCCTAGGCAGGCGCCCTACGCTTTTGGAGAATTAACTCCTTTCAAAATCTGTGACATCTGCGGGCCTACAGGATGTAGGTCATGCAACCGTTGCCGCAGGACGCGGCGGACTTAGGTTGCCTCCCGCTATTCATTCAGCGGGTGTTTTAACATCCGCTGAATGAAGATAAACGCTGTCTTTCTGATGAAAAACAGCGTCCGTCCGTCACCTTATTATTCGTGTGCGCTTGTCCCTTCGGCACAGGCTTTCTCTGCACTTTGAAGCGTGTTTTTCAACAGCATTGTAATCGTCATCGGTCCGACACCGCCTGGTACCGGTGTAATGGCGGAAGCTTTTTCTTTCGCCGTTTCAAACTCGACATCCCCACAAAGCTTCCCGTTCTCATCACGATTCATCCCTACATCGATGACGACGGCTCCGTCTTTAACATGTTCAGCTGTGATAAATTTGGCTCTTCCGATTGCAACAATTAGAATATCTGCCTGTTTTGTAAATTCCGCTAAATTTTCCGTTTTGGAATGGCAATACGTCACAGTAGCATCGCGTTGCAATAATAATTGCCCCATCGGTTTCCCGACGATATTACTGCGGCCAACAATGACGGCGTGTTTGCCGCGGATCTCGGTGCCTGTCCGTTCAAGCAGTTTTATAATGCCATATGGCGTACACGATAAATATGCACGTTGCCCGATGATCATTTTTCCAACATTGATCGGATGGAAGCCATCTACATCCTTATCCGGATCGATCGCTTGGATTACAAGATCTTCGTCAATATGTTTGGGTAACGGCAATTGCACAAGAATACCATGGATCGAATCATCTTTGTTCAATTCGGCAACTTGTGCGAGCAAATCTTCTTCGGACACTGTTTCCGGAAGTTCGATTAACACAGATTTCATACCCGCTTCAATACTGGACTTCTCTTTGTTTCTAACATATGTACGGGATGCTTGATTGTCTCCTACAAGAATGACTGCTAAACCTGGTTGCATCCCTTTTTCCTTCAACGAATCCACTCTTTGTTTAATTTCTTCACGGATTTCTTGTCCGATCGCTTTTCCATCAATCAGTTTTCCAGTCACTCTGATTCCTCCAAGCCTTCTTCATTATTTTCATTGAATTTTGACAGCACGCCATTCACAAAACGACCTGATTTTTCGTCACTGAATGTTTTACAAAGATCAATCGCCTCGTTCAACACAACTCGGTGCGGAACATCATCATTGAAGAGGAGTTCAAAAACTGCAAGTCGAAGGACAGTCCGCTCAATTTTTGGAAGGCGGTCAAGCGACCAGTTTTCCAACTTCTGGACTAAGACTTCGTCAATCGCTGCTTTATTCTCCAGTGTTCCTCGAACAAGCCGCTCATAGAAGCGATTCACCGGCTTTTCGACAATATAAGCGATCGCTTCTTCTACTGTCATTTCTGTATTATCAAGCTGAAAAAGGGTCTGTACCGCCTTCTCACGTGCTTCACGTCGTTTCATTTATCCTTCTCCTCCACTGCTGTATCTCTAAGGATTTATCATAGCACATTCAGAGCACTTGAATACAGCAATACAAGTTGAAAAGCACCATCCAAATGGACGATGCTTTCCAGTTCATACCGTTTCCGTTTCAAACTGAATGCCTGTAATATGAACATTGACTTCTTTCGTTTCCAATGACGTCATATGATACACAGCATGACGAACCTGTTTTTGGATTTCCATGGCAACGATGGGAACGGGGTAGCCATATTCAATGGTGCAATAGACATCGATTGTCAAACCATCTTCAGACCATTCCGTCTTGACCCCTTTCCCGTGAACGACTTTGCCGAATTTCTCCGCCACGCCGGTTGTAAAGTTCCCTTGGGTACTCGCAACACCCTTCACTTCGTTCGTTGCAATGCCAATGATCACTTCAAGAACTTCAGGGGCAAGTTGGACACGGCCAAGCTCGACATCCCCTGAGGGAGTCATTCCAACGAATGACGGAACCGACTTCTCTGGCATTCCAAATCCCTCCTTGTCAGTTCATGACATTATATTTCTCAAGAAACTTCGTATCAAAATCGCCTGATTTGAACACCTCATGATCCATTAAATTCAAGTGGAATGGTACAGTCGTTTCAACGCCGTCGATGACGAATTCATCAAGCGCCCTCTTCATGCGGGCGACCGCTTCCTCCCGTGAATCTGCATGGACAATCAGTTTGGCCACCATCGAATCATAGAATGGAGGAATCGTATAGCCAGGATACATGGCTGAGTCCACCCGTACCCCAAAACCACCCGGAGGCATATACATGGAAACTAACCCAGGGGAAGGCATAAAATTCTTTGCTGGGTTTTCGGCATTGATGCGGCATTCGATCGCCCAGCCATTGAGCTGGATATCCTCCTGACGATAGACCAGTTCTTCACCTGCTGCAACTTTCAATTGTTGCTGAACTAAATCGATACCCGTGATCATTTCCGTAATTGTATGTTCCACTTGAATACGTGTGTTCATTTCCATGAAGTAGAATTTCTGGTTTACATGGTCGAAGATAAATTCCACTGTTCCCGCTCCGCGATAATTGACGGCTTTTGCCGCTTTCACCGCCGCCTCTCCCATTTCCTGACGCAATTCAGGCGTCAATGCAGGAGATGGTGCTTCTTCCACAAGCTTTTGCATTCTGCGCTGGATGGAGCAATCACGCTCTCCTAGATGGATGGTATTTCCGTATTTATCGGCGAGGACTTGGACTTCTACGTGTCGGAATACTTCGATGTACTTTTCAAGATAGACACCCGGATTCCCAAAAGCGGCTGCCGCTTCTTTTTGGGTGATCTTAATCCCTTTGATCAGTTCATCTTGATCTCTTGCTACGCGGATACCTTTCCCTCCGCCTCCTGCAGTCGCTTTGATGATAACCGGAAAACCGATTTCCTCCGCAATTTGCAACGCTTCTTGCTCGTCCGCAACGATTCCACTCGATCCCGGAACAATAGGAACGCCCGCATTTTTCATTGTTTCGCGAGCGACATCCTTTGTCCCCATCCGAGAAATCGCATCCGCAGTCGGTCCGATAAATTCGATATTGACTTCCTCACAAAGCTCTGCAAAGCTCGCATTCTCCGCCAAAAAGCCATAACCAGGATGAATCCCGTCACACCCCGTCAGCTTGGCAATACTGATGACATTCGAAAAGTTGAGGTAGCTGTCCTTCGATAATCGAGGTCCGATACAATAAGCCTCGTCTGCAAGTTCGACATGCAACGCTTCCCGATCCGCTTCTGAATAGACAGCAACGGTTTTAATGTCAAGTTCTTTACACGCCCTGATGATTCGCACCGCAATTTCACCACGGTTAGCAATTAACACTTTTTTCATTTGGTATTCCCCCTCAATTCACTTTTACAAGGAAAAGGGGCTGTCCGAATTCAACGAGTTGACCATCTTTGACAAGTATCTCGACAATCTCCCCTGAAACTTCCGCTTCAATTTCGTTGAATAATTTCATCGCTTCAACGATACATACGATCGAGTCCTCTTTCACTTTATCGCCAGATTGTACATAAGCTGGTACATCTGGTGATGAAGCCGCATAAAATGTCCCCACCATCGGCGATGTGATTTTATGCAAAGATGTGTCTTCCGCATGTGGTGTTTCGACTTGTACGATAGGTGCCTCCACTTGAGGAGCTTGTTCGATCGTTTCCACCGCTTTCGGCTGCGCAACCGGCACATCCCGTTGTACGACAGCGGCAGGCTGTGTAACAGCATCGATGATGACTTTCTCCGCATTTCCTTTTTTCAATTCAATTTTTGAACCTTCGGATTCATAGCTGAACTCTTCAATTGAAGATTGATCGATAAGTTTAATGATTTCACGGATTTCCTGAATTTTCAACATAACCGATTCTCCTAACCATTTATAGTTATACTCTTACCCATTTTAGACGTTTTCCATGGATAATGAAATAGTAAATGAAGAATTGTTCATAATTCCATCTTATTAATCAAAAAAAGACCCCAGTTTAGGGCCTTTTTTAAGGTAAAATCCATTCTATTGTCCTTTTCAGCTTTCGTTTATTCGGTGCCTCCTTTGAATTCAACACTGACGACTGCTTTAGGATCTTCCCAATTTGTCTTCACATAACGTACAATTTCATCTGCCAATTGTTTGGAATGGCCTTCCGTCGATAAAACAGTCACTTTCACCGTTCCTTCCTCTGTCCGTACAAAAGCTTCCGGATACCCTAAAGCTATGATTTGCATTTCCATCAGCGCTTCGGCAGAATCAAGTTTAGTCAGCCGCTCCATTTCCTCATATGCAACATTCTTTTCCTCAGATGTATGGTCAGACGAAAGTACTTTCGCCGTAAGTTGCTCTTTCAGCTTACTCCGCTCGTCACGAACCTGCATCCTCATTTCCTCAAATAGGTAAGAATCTGCAAAAACAGGTGTCGTCTTATCCGCATCCACAATATTTTCAGTTAGTTGAATGGACTCTGGTGAATCTTTAAAAATATTAATCCCATCAAAAGGCATCGGAGCTTTTTCCTTAATGTAGTAAATAGAAATCACTGCAACGAGACTTAGTAATGTTAGAAACCAGACTGTACGCTTATTCGTTTTCATTCGTACTCCCCCTTTTCTTCATTTCGACGACGATCCGATGTTCGGGCAACTGGAGAACAGTGGATAAGATTCTTAATAGTTTGCTTTTAATCTCAAGGTTTTCCGCGCCCTCCGCTATGACAAGGACCCCTTGCAACTCATTGCCTTTCTTTGGTGAAGTAGTGGACATCGAGAAATAATCGGACAAAGGATTTCCGGCATTCCCGTTTTCATAGTGGAAATACAACGTAACATCCCCGATTCCCTCAATTTCCATCAGCGCTTCTTCCAGTGCTACAAATTCGCCGTTTTCCTCCTTTTCCCCCTTCTCGCCCCCGATACCGCCAAGACTGGAATTGATGAAAATGATGACCATGACTGTAATTGTGCCGAGAAGGATCATTTGAATTTTCTTCGTTGGTTTTTGCATCTCATCACCATTTCCGTTTAATGAGCCGGTTGAATGACCTGTCATCAATGATTCATTTTATGCAGCGTCAAAAGAGGCTATGACCAAAAAAAGTGTAAATCGATTTGATAATCCAGATTCCCACGGCAAGTTTGATCAAAGGCAATAGATGCTCTTCCGTACGATCAGGGAACAGCAATAGCATCGTGGATGACAATAAAGTAATCAAAATGATTCCCATTAAAAAGATTCCATGCGTATCCCTCACTTCATCGTCGTAATCAGCTTGATCAGAATGATTGAAAACAAGGCTGTGTATATAAATGCAAAGGCGATTAAAAACGATACGGCGCATAACACAAACAGCGTTTTACCGATATCATCGATAATGCCTGTAATATCTTTATCCGCAAATGGTTCAATAAGCGCAGCAGTCCACCTATAGAAAAAAGCGGTTAACAATGTTTTTAAAGAAGGGACAAGCGCCACCGTCCAAATGGTCGTAATCAGCCATCCCCCCGCAAAAATGCCTGCTCCAGACGAATAACGGCCTAATGTGCCCATACTATCCGTCATAAAAGAACCGATGAGCGGCACATTTTGACGGATCAATTCTTTGATCGGTTCACTTGCCAAACCGGAGAGAGCCCAAGACATCGTCCCCCCCACTGTTATGAAAATGGAATATGCGGCGACAACGGCTGAAACTGTTCCGAGAAGGGCTGTCCTGATTAATTCCGCCATTTTGGTAAATGGGACAGATGGTAGGATTCTAGACACCAAATCAAAAATAAAGGCAGCGGTCAATAACGGGATCAGCAAGCTTTCCGTTAAAACGATTGCACCATTGGCAAACAATAGCATCGCCGGCTGAAAATTCAGCATCCCGAACGCGCCGCCCGCTGCAATCATCGTGGCCGTCAAGATTGGATAAATAGATATGAACGACATTGAAATCTGATGTGCGATATCCCGAATCAGCGTCAATTGTGTAAATGCCGGTTGTAATACGACTGCGATGACGATAAAAATTAACATCATTCTCGTCCATTTTGAAAAAGAAGGAAAAAGGAAGTCGACGAGCAGTGCAAGAAATGTTGAAAGGATGACAACGACAAAACTGGATAATACGGTACCAAGTACCATTTCAATAAAAGAAATCATGGATGTTCCATCCGATCATTTTGTAATGAGTGAGGATAAGATTTCGATCAATGTTGCTGTCTGATGAAGCCATAAACCTAAAATAGCAATTTTTACGATAAAATGGGACATTGCCGCTAATGAAGCAAAACCGGCCTCTTCGATATGTTTGGCAATCAGTTCGGAAATAAAGAACAGGATCGCACTCCCGATCAGCAGTTTTGCAAACGGATCCGGAAGCGCTTCGAATAGATCGATGATTGTCCTCGTAAAAGGGAAAACAACCATACTCAACAATTGAAATAAAACAAAGAAAAAAATAGCGACATACAATAACGGTTGCAATTTTGGTACTGCAAATGTGATGATGAGGAGGATGAGAAAGACGACAACCATCTGTAGCAGTAACACCATTAGACTGTCATTGACAACCATTGGAAAAATTCAGCGATTTCCGTAAAAAATATCCTTAGAAATCGAAGCATTTCAGCAGTGATGTAAATGTAAGCGATAAAGAACAGGAAAAACGAAAATTCTTTTTTGCCGGTTTGCTCAAAGAAAATATGCAGTAAACCAATGACTAATCCGATACCGGCAATCCGTAGTAGATCATTCAATTCCATCCGGTACTCCCCCCATTGAGATATCCTATGTCCTATTGAGAGTCTATAGAACAAAACGCAAGGCACCTGGAGCCTAGACGGAACAAAAACGCAACGGCTCGTCTATTTAAGCAATGAAAAAAACCTTACCACTCCGTTTGAGTAGTAAGGTTCTAAAACTTCTATCGTATTTTTTACATATCCGTTCTTATATTAAGCCCGTGATACGTATTCGCCTTCTTCTGTATTAATGATGAGTTTATCGCCCGTATTGACAAAGAAAGGCACTTGGACGACGAGGCCTGTTTCCATTTTTGCAGGTTTTGAACCACCGCTAGCCGTATCGCCTTTAATACCTGGCTCCGTTTCAGCCACTTCCAGCGTCACAGTGACCGGTAATTCCACTCCGAGAACTTCCTCGCCATATTTCATAATATGTACTTCCATATTTTCTTTCAAATACATCAGTTCATCTTCAATTTGCTTCGCTGAAAGTTCAATTTGCTCGTAGGATTCATTGTCCATAAATACATGATCGTCCCCGTTTGCATAAAGGTATTGCATGCGGCGATTATCAATTTGTGCCTTTGCAACTTTTTCTCCGGCACGGAATGTTTTTTCGTTGACGTTGCCAGAACGTAAATTACGTAGTTTTGAGCGGACAAACGCTGCCCCTTTTCCTGGCTTAACGTGTTGGAAATCCATTACACGCCAAATGTCACCATCCACTTCAATCGTTAAGCCTGTTTTAAATTCGTTCACTGAAATCATGTTGTTTCCTCCAATTATGAATAGATTATAAGATGATAAGTTCTTTCGGTGAATGCGTGATACGCTCATTCCCATTTTCTGTTATGATAATGTCGTCTTCAATGCGCACGCCACCGATTTCAGCGAGATAGATCCCTGGTTCGACCGTAACAACCATATTCGGTTCAAGAACGGTTTCCGAACGGAAAGAAAGGGCGGGACCTTCATGTACTTCCAAACCAATTCCATGTCCTGTCGAGTGACCGAAGGCATCGCCGTAGCCTTGGGATATAATGTAATCACGAGCTATAGCATCCGCTTCTATACCTGTCATACCCGGTTTAATCTCTTTTAATGCAAGTTTTTGCGCAGCAAGTGTTACTTCGTAAATTTCCCTCAGTTTCGCCGATGGTTGCCCAACAGCGACAGTGCGGGTAATGTCCGAAATATAGCCTTGATATAACGCCCCGAAATCGAGCGTGACGAGTTCTCCCGTTTCGATCACTTTGTCCGTAGCGACACCGTGCGGAAGCGCTCCCCGTAAACCGGATGCAACGATCGTCGAAAAGGAAGATGACGTTGCCCCTTGACTGCGCATATACATTTCCAATTCGTTCGACACTTCAAGTTCAGTGACACCCGGTTTGATAAACGTACAAATATGGGCAAAGGCATCATCAGCGATTTTTGCGGCCTGCTTCAAAACAGCAAGTTCCTCTTCCGTCTTCACCGTCCGCAATTTCTCAACGATGCCAGATACCGGTTTCAGTTCCGCTTCTAGTTGCTTTCGATACAATTCATAATGACCATACGTCATATCGTCTTTTTCAAAACCGATCGTTTTAAGCCCCATGCTTTTTGCTTGTTCCGCCACTTCTTCAATAATTGTTTTCGTATGCTGGACAATGCGGAACCCATCAATCTCCTTTTCAGCTTGTTCTACATAACGGAAGTCCGTGATAAACACAGCATCATCGGACGAAATGAGGACAAGGCCCGCTGTCCCCGTAAAACCTGTCATATAGCGACGATTGAATGGGTTTGAAATAAGAAGTGCATCGATCTCTTTCTCTATCAACAGTTTACGAATTTTTTTCAGTTTCATAGTCTCATACCCCTTTTCGATGAAGAAGTAACTTCACAACCGCATCCTGCCAGCACTGTTTTCTTTCCTATTTTATCATATCGATCCATTGTCGCAACTCATTTTATCGTTTCAACCGAATTTTTCCTCATATAAACTGCTGTCCCGGTTATAAATCTCAATACGATGGCGAGCAATGCGAGCAATGGCATCGACACAGACCTGAACGCTGCAGATGGTGTCGATGGTGAATGGATCGACCATTCGATGGCCAACACGCCAACGACAGCAATGATGAGCGCAGTGACGGACGGCGGTATGGAGGTAGTGAACGAAACTGCAATATAAATCAGTGCGTATAACAAAGTAAGACCTACGAACAGCAACATCCATTGGATGGAAACATGCAGATGGGCAAAGGAACGCCATTTTTCCGCCCATCCGATGGGGGACCACTCTATAAAATTAAATAGTTGAAAGAATTTCAACGACAATGTCGTAAAAATGGAACTACAAATCGCAGTCCAAAACAATGTGTTCTTGAACATAAAAACCCCTCCTGCTGGCAGTGTCGGGTGTTTCCAATCATTTTAAACATCTTAGTGGAGCGAATTGCTGTTTTTTAGTATAATGAGGATTAGGTTTTAGCTGACAGAAAAGAAAGTGTGGGTAACAATATGCAAAAAAGACAACAACCTCCTACATACGGGGGACAAGCGCTTGTCGAAGGGGTTATGTTCGGCGGAAAAGAGCATACAGTCACGGCGATTCGCCGAAAAGATGATTCGATTGATTATTTTCATCTTCCAAAAGAAAAGAATAGAACCCGGGCGAAGTTGAAAAAGATTCCCTTCGTTAGAGGGATTGTCGCTTTAATCGAATCGGCTAGCATCGGATCTCGCCATTTGACATTTTCAAGTGACCGCTACGATGTAGAGCCCGGTGAAGAGAAGAAAGAGGAAACGGAAGAGACCTCCAAATTGGCTATGATTCTCGGAGTTGCTGTGGTCGGTGTTCTCTCTTTTCTTTTTGGCAAATTCATCTTCACCCTCGTACCCGTCTTTCTTGCCGGTGCACTTCAATTTATTGTCCCTGGAAAGACAGGGCAAATTTTACTGGAAAGTCTATTCAAGCTCATTTTGTTATTAACCTATATTTCACTCATTTCGATGACCCCACTTATTAAACGCGTCTTCCAATATCATGGGGCCGAACATAAAGTGATCAATGCATACGAGGACGGTTTGCCGATGACAGTTGAAAATGTCCAATCCCAATCACGACTACACTACCGTTGCGGTAGCAGCTTCATCCTCTTCACGGTCATCGTCGGGATGTTCATTTATTTTCTAGTACCTACTGATCCATTTTGGTTGCGAATCGTGAACCGTATCCTTCTCATTCCGGTCGTCTTAGGTGTTTCGTTTGAAGTGCTGCAATTGACGAACTCAGTAAGGAATATCCCTGTTCTAAAATATTTGGGCTATCCAGGGTTATGGCTGCAGCTTCTGACAACGAAAGAGCCTGATGATCAACAAGTTGAAGTGGCCATCGCTTCTTTTGAAAAGCTATTGGAAATTGAAAAGCACGGTGTCGAAGTGATGCCAGTCATTGAAGCATCGGAAACGGGTCCTGAATCCGTCCCCATCAATTAAAAAACGGAAGGCGCCATATGCGGTGCCTTCCGTTTTCCATATCCCGATTTTCCTTCTGGCCATTTTGTAAGCAATCAGAAGTTTGAGAAATTATTTTCTGAACGTCCACTCGTCATTGGCGTATTTCTGCTCTTCAATTTCTTTTACCTTCGCGAGTTGAGCATCCGTTAATGTTAAAGGTTCCAATTGCATATCGAGCGCGTCCTCGAAGCCTTTTGCGAAAGCATCTGCACACTCGTCGATCGAGATAGGTCTATGCGTGAGCCGATCAATGGCTACCGCCTTCTTCGGCAATGCTAAACGCGTCCTTTCGCGCAGTCTCTCCGATTTGAATTTAAATAATGAAACAAGCTTGTCCTCATCAAGGCTTAACAGAATGGCCCCGTGTTGCAAAATAACGCCTTTTTGCCGTGTCTGGGCACTCCCTGCCACTTTCTTTCCTTCTACGACAAGTTCATACCAACTTGGCGCATCGAAACAGACGCCCGATTTCGGATTTCTTAAATCCGCATTTTGTTTCACCGTTTCCGGAACGGAAAATTCTGCGTTCAACCCAAGATTACGGAAGCCTTCCAACAGACCGCCCGATATGACCCGGTACGCTTCTGTGACCGTTTCCGGCATATCTGGATACTCTTCGCTAACGATGACGCTATATGTAAGTTCATGCTCATGGAGAACGCCTCTTCCTCCTGTCGGTCGTCTGACGAAACCGAGTCCAAGCTGCTTCACAACATCCAGATCGATCTCTTTTTCAACACTTTGGAAGTAACCGATAGAGAGTGTCGCTGGCTCCCATTCATAGAACCGCAAAACCGGTCCAATTTCCCCTTGACTATGCCACTCGAGTAAGGCTTCATCCAACGCCATATTAAACGAAGCGCTGCATTTCCCAGAGTTGATGAAATGCCAGACCGTTTTACTCATTCAAACCCCTCCTTTATCCATGCACTTCATTTTATCATTCTTTAATAGAACTTTGCTAGGTTATGCTTCAAATCCCTTTACCATCCATTTCGATGATTGTAGAGGGTTTCATATTGAATAACTACTATCTAATCTTATATAATGGGTGAGTAGAGAGAAAGGGGAAAGTCGTTTTGAATTACTCGAATTACTATGTTTTAGGAGCCATTATACTTATACTGATTGTATACATGGTCGTTACAATGTTACGTTTACGAAAAGCGGTCACCAACTTGACACAACCGCAATTTATCGAAGGTTATCGGAAAGCGCAGCTAATTGACGTACGTGAACCGAAAGATTTTGAGGCCGGTCATATTCTAGGGGCACGAAACATTCCTTACTCCCAATTCCGCCAACGTTTCAAAGAAATCCGTCCGGACAAGCCTGTTTACTTGTATGACCAAAACGGCGGGAAAAGCGCACGTGCAGCACTGTTTTTAAGAAAAAAAGGATATGGTCAACTATTCCACCTGCAAGGCGGTTTCCGTCTTTGGACAGGTAAAGTGAAAAGTAAATGAACGCAAAAGTTCTTCCCTCTGACTTGATCAGAAGGAAGAACTTTTTCATTTCTCCATAGATGTGGGAGGCTTCGGCTGAATCAAGCGATCAGTATGCTTCCCAACGATTTTTCCATATCGAGCAAACACATAACAAGCAGCGAAAAATCCAGTAACAGCTATAAATGCATCAAATATAAAAATATTCGAAATATTACCCGTTTTAGAAAGCAATCCTGTCGCAAGTGGCATGACAACAGAAGCAAGTCCAGCTGCCGTTGCAATGAGTCCCATCACTCTCCCTTTCTTCATCCAAAATAATTCGGCCGCAATAGCGATTGCCAACTGAAAGATTCCTGCAGTAGAAAGTCCGATAAAAAACGCCGCAACGATGGTGACACTTTGAATTTTAACCGTCAAAATTGTTAAAATCGAAAAAAATGTGATGATTGGATAGATGACTATAATTGTGACCGGCCGCAAAAACTTCTTCATCAGTACCGCTAATGTCAATACAGAGACAATTCCACCAACACTGTAATAACTTAATAATTTAATCGCACTTTCCGTCGGCATCCCAAGGACCTCTTCACCGTAGGACGGCAACCAGATTTGTGCTACCGTAAACAATGCTGTAGATGTAAAGCCGATCAAGACTAGAGCTAATCCTTCTTTATTGAATTGCGGTTCGGAAACGAATTTCTTTCCCTCTCCTTGGTCATCATCCGTTTTAGCAGTGCGCTTCATCCGATGATTTGGAAAGGATGCTGGAATGAGCAAAAATGTCGCCAGAAAATAAACGGCAGCCAGAACAAAAAATGTAGTCCCGTAAAACAGTTCCTGTTTGGCGATAAATAAAATCATCAAAGGCAAAAGGGCCGTCCCTGTCGCCATGAAGGCTTTAACAAGAATGCTTGCAGACCCCGTCGCCTTCGGATAGGCTTCAGCCAATGCCGGATAAGCCCCCGCATCTAATGCTGAGTTTCCCACACCGGCAAGAAATGCAAGGATAAACGCAACTTGAAAACTCGGTGCTAACGGAATCCCAACAAGAAAAATCCCTAGCGTAAAGGAAGCAAAAATAATTAACGGCTTTCTCCCGATTCGATCTGACAATCGACCTAAATAAGCATAAGTGAGCAATTTTCCAATTCCAATTGCTGAAATGATATAACTAATTCCTGCGCTATCTGTACTCCATTGGCTGGTTAATGAACCCATATTCGAAATGAGGATGACATTGACCATTCCAAGCAGGAAAAAATTCGTATAAATAACCGATGTTGCTTTACCAAACATGATGAAACCTCCTTCTAAGCTGTGAAACATGATTTTCTTATTAAGAATATACCCCAGCCAACGAAAGCTCACATTGAACCAGTCATCCGTGTTCGACAAAAACAAGCCTTTCTAAATAGTGTTTACAAGATTCTGAAACTGAACTATACTTTAAATACTATTACCTTAGAAAGAGTGTTTAATGTGAGACTTAGAGAAGTGCCGGTGAGGCAACAAAGCATTGTCCTAATAGGTTTTATGGGCGTTGGGAAAACGACGATTGGCACCCTTGTCGCCCAAAAGTTATACCGAAGCTTCGTTGACATTGACGAAGAGATTGAAAAAGAATTTGGAATGCCGACGACTGATATTTTTAAAGTGCATGGTGAAACCGTCTTTCGTGAGCATGAAAAAAAATTGATCCAATTCTATTGCGAACAAAAACTAAAAATCATCTCAATTGGTGGCGGGGCATTCATGCAGCCCGAGGTACGGGAAGCCTGTCTCGCAAATTGCACCGTCTTTTACCTCGATGTATCGTGGGAACAGTGGAAAGAACGACTCGATATTTTAATCGATAGCCGTCCGATCTTACAAAATCGAGATCTTGATGAAATTGAAAAACTTTTCTATGAAAGACAAGGAGCCTATTCGCTGAACCACTCAACATTATCCGTGAATGATCAATCCCCCGAACAGATTGCCGACCATATTGTCGAATCGCTTAAACTCGCTTGGGATATCTACGAGCCGCAATAATCATCAATTACGCCTCGGCGTAATTGCGTCCAGATTTTGAATTGCTAATCGAACAGCGAAGGGTTCGATTTGCCGTATTTCTGCGTTCTTTACTGAAATTAAGGCACTAGATAAGCGCGATTAAATCCCTTCAAAATCTGTGACATCCGCCGGAGGCTTTAACTTGATTCAGCCGGCCTTTGATCGCCACTGAATTAAAACCATATTCAGCATTCATCCTGTAGTTTATTGAAGTAGGACTTCTGCTGAAGTAAGTTAAAATGTACCGGAAGTATGTCCGGTACATTTTTTGTTTTCTATATGAAATAGAGAATGCAGTTTAGACTGCTTATGTATGATAAAACCTGGTTACCAGTCAACTAGTGTTTCTTGAGACAGGTCGATCAGTTGCTTCAGTTTTTCAATCGGAATCTGTCCTGGAGCCGAACTTTGTCCCCCAACTCCGAATGTCATAACAGATCCATACATCCAGCCGTTCACCCTACTCAAGGCGCCTAGACTCCCCATCGACATCGTTATGATCGGAATCTGCATGCGATCATCCATTTCTTTTGTTAAAGCTAATAACCGTAGAACGTCTTCTTTATTTTTCGGCATGACGGCTGCTTTCGCAAAATCCGCTCCGTATACTTCTGCCATAATGAGCCGCTTCATAATTTCCGTATGATGGGGCGTATACTCGAAGTTATGATAGGAAAGAATTAATTTCTTGCCATTTTCAGTCGCTACTTTTCGCAATGTTTGAATATATTCAGGTTCATTGGACACTTCAAAATCAATCAAATCAACGTCGCTATTTCGGCAAATTTCACAGAGCAAATCCACTACACCCTTTTCAGTCAATGGAATTCGCTCACCGCCTTCTTTTTCAGACCGAATCGTAAAAAGAAACGGGAGCTCTGTCACTTCAGCAATTGCTTTTGCCGTTAACAAAACCGAATGTGTGTCGGCAATTTCTTCATAAAAGTCCGCCCGCCATTCGATGATATCCGGTTTTTTCGGTAGAATCATTTCGAGTTCATGTATTAATGCTTCTCTACTTTTTCCGACTAACGGCGTGCAAATATAAGGTGCTTTTTTATCTTTGAATAGCTCCGTGACCATTTCTGTCATCTCCTTCAAAAATTTCAATCTTAACCGAATTGTATCATAGAAGAATCTTGTAATGTATTGAAATAATGAAAAAGCGCCTTGCTTTCATGAAGCAAGGCGCCGTTCATTATTAAAGCCCTAAAATCACTTCGTTTCTTTCCACCATATATTTCTTTTTTGGACGAAACTTAAGACGAAAACAAGGAGGAAGGAAGCCGCCGGAAATACGGTTAACAAGCGGGTGACCATTTCAGGATGCATCACGATCAGCGAATTCACAAGTAGGACATTAGCATACATAAATATGATGACGAAAAATGCACCACTCGTCATGATCAGCTCTCTCATTGTTTCAACTGTATTGCTTGTGGCAACTATATAGAGTATGAATGGTACTGCACATAAAAGGGCAAGGGTTGCGTAGTTTACATTGGCAAATCCTCCTTCCAATAAAAATTTGCCCAGAAGAAGACGTAACCCCCCAGCCGTACCGTAAACGAATAGAAAAATGCCGACAATGCATAAAATCAGTAAAGTTATCTTTGATTGCATCATTTTTCCACTCCTTTTCTTTCATCATATGTATGAAAGAAAGGAAAAAGTCGCTGCCATTTCAAGGTTATACAAAGAAATATTTCGATACACCAGAAAGATATTTGTTTTCCCGCAACGCCCAATTTTCCGTCAAAAGTGATTAGGAAAAAGTACATCGCATTGATCGGCGATGTACTTTTTTGAATTATTTCGTATAACGAAGAACTGGTTGACGCGCTGCTTTTGTTTCGTCCAAACGATTGATGACCGTCGTATGTGGAGCGTTTTGTACGATTTCTGGATTCTCTTCCACTTCTTTTGCAATTTGGATAAGTGCATCGCAAAATGCATCGAGTGTTTCTTTTGACTCTGTTTCCGTAGGCTCAATCATCATCCCTTCTTCAACGTTGAGCGGGAAGTAGATTGTCGGTGGATGATACCCGAAATCAAGCAAACGTTTTGCCATATCAAGTGTACGGACGCCTAGTTTCTTTTGACGGCGACCCGAAAGAACGAATTCATGTTTACAATGGCGATTGTACGGTAGATCGAAATAAGGCTCCAATCTACGCATCATGTAATTGGCATTAAGGACAGCATATTCCGTAACAGCTTTCAAGCCATCCGGCCCCATTGAGCGAATGTACGTGTAAGCTCGTAAGTAAATACCGAAGTTCCCGTAGAACGGCTTAACACGACCGATTGATTGTGGGCGATCGTATTCAAACGTGTACGTATCCTCTTCTTTCACAAGAACCGGTTTTGGAAGGAATGGAGCAAGATCCTTTTTCACTCCAACCGGACCTGAACCTGGTCCACCACCACCATGCGGACCTGTAAAGGTTTTGTGCAAGTTCAAATGCACTGCATCAAAGCCCATATCGCCAGGACGCGCTTTTGACATTACCGCGTTCAAGTTCGCGCCATCATAGTACAGCTTTCCACCTGCTTCGTGGACAATGGCAGCCATTTCAAGAATTTCTTCTTCGAAAAGACCGAGTGTATTCGGGTTAGTCAGCATCAGGGCAGCTGTATCCGGCCCAACTTGCTTTTTCAAGTCTTCAAGGTCAACGAGACCATTTTCTCCTGATTTAACTGTAACTGTATCAAAACCTGCAACCGTTGCCGATGCTGGGTTTGTTCCGTGCGCAGAGTCCGGCACAAGGACTTTCGTACGATTAAAGTCACCATTCGCTTCATGGAACGCGCGAATCATCATCAAAGCTGTCCACTCGCCATGCGCTCCCGCAGCGGGTTGTAATGTCACTTCGTCCATCCCTGTAATTTCAACAAGATGTTCTTGTAAATCATACATAACTTCCAATGCACCTTGGACAGTCGATTCATCTTGCAACGGATGGATATTCGCAAAGCCAGGATAGCGAGCAACCGATTCGTTGATTTTCGGATTATATTTCATCGTACAAGATCCAAGTGGATAGAATCCGGAGTCAATCCCATGGTTACGGTTCGAAAGTGCCGTATAATGACGCATAATATCAAGTTCGGAAACTTCTGGAAGTTCCGCAGCTTCTTCACGGATAAAACCGTCTGGCAACAAGCTAGAAAGTTCCAAGTCAGGAACATCCAAGTCAGGAAGGCTATAGCCTATCCGTCCCTCTCTTGTCAGTTCAAAAATGAGTGGCTGATTATCTTTATGCATGAAGGGCCTCCATTTCCTGCACAAGTGCATCGATTTCCTCTTTTGTACGTTGTTCTGTCACAGCGATAAGCGCATGATTCGCAAGATCAGGATACGTCAGACCAAGGTCATAACCACCGATGATCCCATTTGCGAAAAGCTGATCATTCACTTCTTTTACAGGTTTCTTACAATCGACAACGATTTCATTAAAATGAGCGCCGCCAAACTTCACGTCAAAGCCCGCTTTTTCAAAAGCTTCTTTTGCATAACGGGTTTTCACAATATTTTGATAAGCGATTTCTTGCGTTCCGACTTTCCCAAGTGCCGTCATTGCAACAGAAGCTGCAAGAGCATTCAACGCTTGGTTCGAACAGATGTTGGATGTCGCTTTATCCCGGCGGATATGTTGTTCGCGCGCTTGCAACGTCAACACATAACCGCGGCGTCCTTCATCGTCTGTCGTTTCACCGACCAGTCGTCCTGGCACTTTACGCATCAATTGTTTCGTTACAGCGAAATATCCGCAATGCGGTCCGCCGAAAGCTTCTGGAATACCGAATGGCTGTGCATCACCAACCGTAATGTCTGCACCAAGCTTTCCTGGAGGTGTAAGCACCCCTAAAGCGAGTGGATTGGAAGAAACTACGAAAAGTCCTCCCTTATCATGTGTGATTTCACCGATTTTTTTGATATCTTCAATTTGACCGAAGAAATTCGGGTATTGGACAAGAACAGCCGCCGTATCTTCGTCCATCAATTCTTCCAGCTTCGCAATATCTGTAACGCCATCTTTTTGAGGAATCGTCACAACTTCAACCGCTTGACCGGAAGCATAGGATAGGACGACGTCACGGGATTCAGGATGCACCGTCTCAGAAACGAGCAATTTTTTGCGGCGTGTGTGCCCCGCTGCAAGAGTTCCTGCCTCTGCAAGTGCCGTCCCGCCATCATACATAGATGAGTTTGCAAGGTCCATGCCAGTCAATTCACAAATCATTGTTTGGAATTCAAAAATCGCTTGTAATTCACCTTGCGAAATTTCCGGCTGATACGGTGTATAGGCCGTATAGAACTCGGAACGTGAAATAACGTGGTCAACGATGATCGGCTTATAATGATCATACACACCCGCGCCAAGGAAAGACGCATATGTACGTGCATCCGCATTTTTCGCCGCCAGTTTTGAAAGTTCCTTTACTAAAGAAGTTTCAGACTTCGCTTTTTTAATATTGTATTCACCTTTAAACCGAACTTTTTCAGGAATATCCGCAAAAAGTTCATCGATGGATGAAATTCCGATTGTTTTCATCATTTCGGCTTGATCGGTTTCAGTCATTGGAATGTAACGATGCCTCATGTCCACTTATCCCCTTTTCCTCATTTAATTATCGTTTATAAAATGGTGTTGCCACGATTACTGCTTTTAACCGCTTATTGCGGATTTCGATTTCCACTTCAGTTCCTTGCGCCGTATGCTCACTTTTCAGAAGAGCGAAACCGATATTCTTTTTCAACGTCGGTGATTGTGTACCTGTTGTCACTTCACCGATTTCCTCATCACCAAGGAACACTCTATAGCCAGTGCGTGGAATCCCTTTATCGATCATCTCGACACCGACCAATTTACGAGGGATACCATTTTCTTTTTGGGCAGCAAGTGCTTCTTTCCCAAGGAAATCCTCTTCTTTATTTAACTTAACAACAAAGCCGAGACCCGCTTCAAGTGGTGAAATCTCTTGTGATAATTCTTGGCCGTATAGCGGTAATCCCGCTTCAAAACGCAGAGTGTCACGCGCACCAAGACCTGCCGGCACGATCCCCTCGTTTTCACCAGCTTCAAGAATTGCCGGCCAAAGGGCAGTGATCGCCTCAGGTGAACCGTAAATTTCAAAACCGTCCTCACCTGTATAACCCGTACGTGAAATGAGTACATTATGTCCACTGACGTCGACGTTTTCTTTGAAACGGAAGAACTTGATCTCCGCAAGTGGTTCTGTTGTCAGCTTTTGAAGTATTTCTTGTGCTACAGGTCCTTGCAATGCAAGCAGGGCATAATCAGAAGATTGATCATCAATCTTGACGTCAGCCGTTTTATGCTGATGCATCCATTCAAGGTCTTTCTCAATATTTGACGCGTTGACAACTAGCAAATAATCGTTATCCCCACGTTTATAAATGAGAAGGTCATCAACCGTCCCACCATCTTCATAGCACATTGCCGTGTATTGCGCTTGCCCATCCTTCAGTTTGGATACGTCATTCGTCACAAGCTTTTGCAAGTAAGCAAGCGCGCCTTCCCCACTTACAAATACTTCCCCCATATGGGATACATCAAATAAACCTGCTTTTGTACGAACTGCTTCATGTTCTGCTTTAATGCTTGAAAATTGAACAGGTAAATCCCATCCTCCAAAATCAATTGTTTTCCCGCCATACTTCGCATAACTATCAAATAGTACCGTACGTTTCAAATTTTCAGTCATTCGGCTTTCTCCCTTCATTTTTCAATAAAAAAAAGACAACGGCCCCCTTTAAAATCGAGAACCTCTGTCCTTGTACCTGAAAGTTTACCTTACGGCTTTCCTCGTTGGTGGCCATTTTGAATGGCACTCTCCAGAGATGCGTCATGTATGAGTCTTTTTACCTGAGAGATTCATAACTGTTGTTACTTGCTCCTTCGGCGACGCCAGTGCGTGCTCTCCCCATACAATCATCCGCGCTATTCAATTGAAATGAATTTAAGTAAGATTCGAATAAATAATGCCCTTTCGCTTATATCTTAACATTTCATTTCAACAAGCGCAATACCTTTTAGTTGATTGTTGTTTTCGCGAATATTAACTGATGAAACTTATATATTGTTCGTGTTTGGATGCAATTACGTAATCTAGGTAGAAAGTTATTCTAAATGGAAATCCAATAATAGTTTTCCATATTAGGTTAATTTCCTCCTTTAAACCTGTTAATTTGGAACGCAATATAATCCGTGATGTCATGTATTGACCTTTTTTCCGTTTCCACCTTGAAATGGGCGCTATACATATAAAGCGGTTTTCGTACATAAAATAGTTTTTCCAGTTGCGCACGAGTTGACGCTTGGACAATCGGCCGTTTTTTTAAAGTCGCAATACGTCTCCACACATCGCGGAATGGAGCATTGAGGAAAAAGACAAGACCGGTTCTGCGCATAATTTCCCTATTTTCTTTACGCATAGGTACTCCGCCGCCCGTCGCAATAATACAATACTCGTTCCGGAATGTCCGCAGAAATTCCGTCTCCATTTCTCGGAAAGCTTCCTCCCCATATGTTGAGAAAATTTCCGATATCGTCATCCCCATTTTTTTTTCGATTTCATGATCCATATCATAATAGGGCATCTTCGTTGCGAAACTAAGCCGTTTACCGATTGCGCTTTTACCACATCCCATAAAACCGATTAGATACACTTTCTTCATGTCATCACCCATCCGGCAGGACAAGTATTTTTCATCCGTCCTGTTTCATTATTCTCGCCGTTTCATTTTCGTAATACGTTGCAAGCGAATCGTAAGTTCTTTGTAGACTATCATGCCATGAAACGAGGGTGAAAAGAAAGAGACTGACAAAAAATAATAAAATAATCGCAGCGATTAGCATAACGCCCTGTTCACATCGGATAAAGTCCAACCACAAACCCCCTTCTTTTTACGGAGTGATCCACAAAGGTCACAGCAACCGTCATCTCTACGCCATCGAAGGTAAAAGAAACCGAACGGACATTTGTCAAAAGGGGGACATGTCCTTCTCCACCGACTCTTTTCCGGATAACTGCTCCACTTTGTTCAATTGTAATACTTCCTCGTTCATTTTTAAATTGCATCGAACTTCTAAGCGGTAAACGGATTTCGCTTACTTCGGCGAGCATTTGCTGTAATTCCGCCGCAAACAATTCCCATTCCCTCGTAGAATAATCTTCATACTGCTCTTCTATCGCTCCTTTCCAACTGAAAAAAAGCAACAAAAAATGAACAAAAACAATTAATACGAGCAATTGAAATATACTTTCCATAAATGTATAGCCACGATCATTCAACTTCCTCATTGTATGCATTTCGTCATTTTCTCTTCGTTCACAAAATAGGAAACACAGACGGCCTGTCCTTCGATTACCCAATGATAATCCACCTCTTCAAATTGTCGGCTCCCTTCCATCAAACCATACGCCTGAAAGTAAATTGCACCTTGTAGCGCAGTTTCAGCTGCATATGTCTCCAACTTGCTCAAATGGAGTCTTACTGTCATTGCCGTAGCGACCGGCAACAGTGTATAAAAGATCACCATGATCACCGATAAAGTAAGGACGGCTTCTGGCCAGGAATACCCCTCTTCATTCATAAATAATCATCCTTCCGCGTTGAAATTGTAAACGGATTTCCGTCTGTCCCGTGCTAGTCAAAAGGGTAAGCGTCCCGGAATGAATGATATCGCCGTTGGCATGAAATTCGACCGACTTCAAACGACTCGACGATGCCAATCGCATCCCATCAGGAAAGCGGGTTCTCGAAAACTCGGGTTTCCCAATGACCGACGTAATATATTCGGATCCGGAATGTTGAAACTCCAGTTTTGTCACAACATGATTAGCCATTGAATAAGCCTGTAAATTTTGGATGGATGCGATCAGTGCTTGCATCGCATCCTTTTCCGAAGTCGTACGAATCCACCTGTCGCCAAACGGTAAAACGATCGAGGTCATAATAACGACAACGGATAATACCATCAACAACTCCAGAAATGTGAATCCCCCTTCTCTTCTCCTCACCTCTCACATCCCCTTATTCATCTGCCGTGACAGTTCCATCTGTATCAATAGATAGTTCACTTCCATTTGGACATCTTGCTTCATCTGGTAAATAGCCTGCTTCCGATAACTCATCGACGTTCGCCGGCAAACGTTTTTCGTCCATTTTATAAGCCTCCACTTGCCCTTGAACCATTTTCACATAAGCTGCGCATCCTTTCTCATCAATCGATTTAGAATGCTTGGTCACGTTTGGGATTGCAATGAGAATTAATATGGAAATAATCAACAAAACGATCATCATTTCGATCAGCGTAAATCCATTAGCGTTTTTCATCCATTTCAACCGTATTCTCCTCCTTCATAGATTGTCCATTAAGCCGTATACAGGCAGTAATAAAGCCAGATATGCTGCCAAAATGCAGACGGCGATGATGCCAAATAACATCGGCTGTAACATCGCCAGTCCCTTGTTCAATTTTTCATCGATTGTCTGTTCGAGATGTCGACTATAGATCAGAAGTTCTTTTGCCAAGTGACCGCTATCCTCCCCATGCTTGGCAAAGGCCGACAATTGTTCTGTCAATCCAACGGTCAACTGGGTCGCTATATGAAACGGTTCACCGAATACAACGTGGGTCTTTACATTGCCGGCAATCTCCGTAAGGACTCCGTCCACTTGTTGGTCCATCAACACAGCAAGTGCATTTTGCATAGATAGTCCTGAATCCAGTAAGCTACCTAATTCTCCCGAAAAATCACGGGTGATACGTAAGGTGTACATTGTTCTGATGACGGGCATCAAAAGCAACAGCCTGATTTTTTGTGCCGGTTTCAACTTTTTAAAAACGAGATTGCCAATAACGAAAGTACAAACAATGAAAAAAGTAACCGCCAGCGAAAAATCCGGTATTTTCGTCACCAGCGCCGGAAGCATCTTCGCAAAGCCTGTTGTGCTCTCCATTCTGGAGGCAGTAAGCATCTCCATATGTGGTAAAAAGAACGAACGAAAGGCGAGTAACAAGGTTAAAATAAAAAGAAATAGAATGGTAGGATATATGAGCAATTTTTTTAGCTTTTTTTGCTTCCCTTCTTTCTTTTTTAAACGATCCGCCATTCCTTCTAACGCTCGGACAAGTTGGCCATCGACTTCCGCAATTGCTACCGGTAATAGCGATTGGGCTGAAAACCCTAACCGCCGGAGTATCGCTGTCACACCGAAGCCACTTTTCAAATCGTCTTCAACCGCCATTAAAACTTGTTTGAATTTGTTGATATGATGAGGTAATAACAGCGTCATCCCTTCATTGAAAGTGTAGCCTTCCTGCAATAGTTCGGCCAATCGTTCCAAAAAAACGGGCTTATTTTGCAGTGTTGATGTTTTACGTTCGTAAAATTTGCGGAATAGACTATTCATCGTGCATCACGTGGGCTAAACAGTATTTACGAACAAGCGCTTCCACCTTATCTTCTTTCGGAATTTCAATCCGCTCACCTTGAATAATTGCTTCCATCATCCGATCGAGTTTTTCCCCTTGCATAATTTCAAAGACCGCCCCCATTTTCCCACTCGATGTCCGGATCAAACGTTGCGCTGAAATACAAACAATCGTTTGGCGGAGTTCCTCTGGTGAAATCCCAAAATCCATCATTCGATAAATGCAACCGACCGGATCTTTTGAATGGACTGTGGAAAAAACTAAATGTCCGGTCAATGACGCTTGCACAGCGGTCTGGGCGGTTTCACGATCCCGAATTTCCCCGATCATAATAACATCAGGTGAATGCCGTAAAATAGCTTTTAAACCTGCTGAATAAGAGATTCCAGCTTGTTCATTCACTTGTATTTGTAATAGATGAGAATGGTTGTTTTCAACAGGATCTTCCAGCGTAATGACATGTCGTTCAAGATGATGGGTACAATGAGCCGTCAAAGCATAAATCGTTGTGGTTTTCCCGCATCCAGTTGGACCTGTCAGTAAAACGAGTCCTTGTTGCTCAGATGCTGCCTGACGCAAGTCTTCAGCCCATCTTTTTTCGATGGAGAGTTCATCGAGTGAAATAATCCGATCATGCCTTTGCAAACGGATGACCACACTTTCTCTCATATGGATGGAAGGAATCGTCGAGACGCGAAAGGAATAGTTTTGACCATGCATTTGTTTGTGAAAAGAACCGCTTTGGGGTTTACGTCGATCGCTAATGTCTAGGGAGGATAAATATTTGTAAAAGGAAATCATACGACCCGCCAACTGTGGGGGGAGTGTTCCGGACCGTTCAAGCTTGGACTCTTTTTTTAAGGATACTTCGTAGCTTTCCGCTAAGGGCACAAGATGGATATCTGTCGCTTCTTGCAGGATTGCTTTTTCTAATAACTGAAAACTTTTTCGTTCAATCATATTTTCAGTGCTCATCACTTAACATCCCTCTCTTCTATAAGGACGGATCTTAATCATTATTTTACACCGTCGATGGAAGACCGCTTCCCATCCATTGCGAATAATGGGTTTGCCTCCGTCTTACGACAAAGTATACGGCTTGAGGGAAACGATTGGAATACTTTTCCTCAAAGCCGAATTGTTCTTTCGTAAAAAAGCGTCAAATTCAAAATATGCCCTACAATTTGCAGACAAATTTCATTTTTGAAAGAAGATTCCATCATATACACCTCTTTGTCACAATGAAAACGCAATTGGAGTTTACATCTTGAGTTGTTATCCATTATAATGAATGGGAGCTTATTGTAATGTTTTAATTAAGGAGGGATGGACACATGGATAACATGTTCAAGCTGATGGGCTTCTGGACAGGCATATTCGCGGTAATGTTTTACATTGGGGATATGTTGCCAGCGGCTATTCTTTTTGTCGCTAACACAGTTTTCTTCCTACTACTCGGATATCTAAATCTTACAGAACGTATGTATATGTACTTATTTGGAGCGTATCTGATGATCTTCATGGTCGGATTCAGCTACTACACGACGTTTATACACGTTCCGGGTGCTGGCCATTAATAAGCGTACATACAAAAAAACAGCCTGTTAAAGGGCTGTTTTTTTGTATGTTGAGAATCAATTACGCCTCGTCGTAAATGCGTCCAGATTTTGAATTGCGAATCGAACAGCGAAGGGTTCGATTTGCGTATTTCTGCGTTTTTTGCAGAAATTAAGGCACTTAGATAAGCGCAATTGACTCCTTTCAAAATCTGTGACATCCGCCGGAGGCTTGGGCCGACAGGATGTTGGTCACACAGGCGTTGCCACAGGACGCGGCGACCTTAGCCTGAGTTCCTCTAATCAGCAAATATTTTTGTACTGAAAGCGAAGCGTCAGCTACAGGGAGTTTGGATTCCCTCTGATTGAATCGAATTCTGGCATTCATCCCGCTACTTATGAAAGTAGGGGACCTCTGCTGAATCAAGTTAAAATCCATTTAAAAACGGATTTGCATCTTTTTCATCTTCCACTGTCGTGGCGGGACCATGTCCAGGGTAGATAATCGTTTCATCATCCAACGTCAGCAATTTATCATGGATTGATGATAAAAGGACAGTCGTGTTGCCGCCTTGTAAATCGGTCCTTCCAACACTTTGTTTAAATAATGTATCGCCTACAACGGCAAATCCCGAAGCTTCAAAAATATACGACACACTTCCTGGCGAATGCCCTGGCGTATGGCGCACTTCAAACTCAAAAGATCCGATTGTCATCTTTCCTTCTTGCCGCAGATTAAAATCGGCTTCCCTATTTTGAATATTCGGCAACCCGGCATATTTTGCCGAACCGTTCAATTCCGGATTCAACAGCCATTCACGCTCTTCCTCATGAATATAAACCGGTATGCTAAATTGATCTCGCACACCATCCACTGCTCCGATATGATCAAAATGGGCATGTGTCAGTAAAATCGCGACAGGATTTAACTCCTTTTCGTCGATGTGACGGATAATACGTTCAGCCTCGTCGCCCGGATCAAAGATCAGACAATTTCCTTCATCATCGTTCACAATGTAACAATTGGTCTGGATTGGTCCGAGCGGATATGTATGGATTGTTAGCATACATCCACCTCCTATGAACAGTTTACGCAATATACTGTACAAATTCAAATAATCGTCATGAATATACCTCGACAAAGCAGGAGGTTAACAGTACAATAGAAGAGGAATATTGCTAAATCATCGGACAAAGAAGTAGGTCATCTAGCTAAACGCGCTTATGCATTGCTCTACCGACTTTTTTGGACAAACCTCTGAAAGGAGTGTATTCTCAATGAACTTATTGATGGTCATCTTCGGACTAGTTGCAATTTTAGCTGTAGTAGGTACAGTCCAAGCATTCAAAGAGCGAAACATTGTTAGTATCATATTCAACCTTGGAGCTGCAGTCGTTTTTGGAGGCTTTACCATTGCAACAATCGTTTTCCAAGGGTATCCACCAAGTCTTTAAGTCAAGACTACAAGCCTGAATTAAAACAACCTTTGTGTCATTGCGCACAAAGGTTGTTTTTTTTCCGAATCGCATCCCATGCATCGGCTATTATTCGGGGAAAAGGAGCCAGTTGTTCTTCTTCCCACCCTGCATATCTACGATTGTTTCTAGCGATATACCCGTCAGACAAGCCTGGCTGGATGGTGAACATCGTATGAAGCCCGGCTCATGATTTTCATCAATCTCTTCGATTGCGCCATCGACTACTTTCACCAGACGAATCGGTTCAGTCAACTCGTCCAACTGCCCAGCCTGTGTCGGTGCAAAAAGGACAAGGGAGTTGTCGGAAAGCCATTCCATTTGAGGGATGACCCACTCAGAATAGTTGCTAATGGCAGGAAGGGTCCATTCAGAACGCAAACGGCCTGCCAAATCCCAAATACGATAAACAGCTGTTTCCTCGTCAGCCAGTTGCATCGTCAATAAGGAATCTTCAAAAGTATCGAAATAAATGACCCCTTCGAGATCAAGTGTATCCCAAGCTCCAGTCAAAGGTTGATAGGTGCGGATTTTACCGCCATCTAAAATATGATTTTCAACATCACCAATGGCAATCCGTTTGTCGCCATACCATTTAGGAAATGGATCTTCAATTTCCAGTAGTCCAAAATCCGCTTCTTGCCCGTTGAATAAGAACAGATCATATGTCCAATCTTGATGGAATGCTGTCAGCAGGACAAGCGAGGGATCCAAATCATTCCATTCGATCGCCAGTTCCGTAGACGCAACTTCAATTTCATGCTGCAGGACGCCATCCGTTGTCAATATTTTCACCTTTGCCGAAGCGGGATTATCACTCGTATGTAGTAAAATAAATTTTTTTGAGGGGTGGATGAGGAGCTCGATGATAATAGCTGACTCTTCAAAAAGTATTTCCGTTTTACCAGTGTTAAAGTCGAAACTTTTCACCTGGTAACGATCTTCATCCTTTTCAACAAATAAGATTGCGGAGTCCGATAACCAATCCGCTGTGAAATGGAATGTTGCGGGATCGGCCATGAACGTTTCATTCCTTTTTTTAACGATTGGTTCATGAGGTGTCTCCTGGTCGATATCGACAGGTTTTTCGCTCAGATCATTCGGCTTCTCTGTACACCCCGTCAACAAAAGAGTCGCTACACTGAAGGCGAATAGTATCTTTCTCACCGCTCCTCCCCCCTTCCCCCTCATTATGTCATGCGTTGGACTGCAAGTTTTGTATCAATTCATTTCGGTCCAATCATTCGAAAAAAAGGCTGCACGGAAAGAAATCCGTGCAGACCGTTCTCATTTTTTCATCTGCTCATTGAATCCGGGCTTCTGTTCTTGTTCTTCTTTGAACCTAAGAAGATCCCCGTTAATAATCATATCTGAATAATCCAGACCTGTCATCGAACGTTCGATAAACGGTTGACAAACCTCCGCATCGATTTCCTCGCCCGTTTCAGTATCATAGCAGACATCTGTTGTGTAAACAGCATTATCCGTTACAAAACGGCCATCTCGGAAGATGACGAAAGGTTCATGATCCGGAGAAAATAAATCTGCTCCAAGTTGCATATCGTCTTTCGTATCGATTCCCATTAAGTGAAGGATTGTCGGTCTCAAATCAATTTGACCCGCAACTTCGTCAACCGTCTCACCCTGACCATATCCTGGGATATGAATGAATAGAGGTACCCTTTGCAATTTCGCATTGTCATAAGGTGTGATTTTCTTATCCAAATACATACCCATCGCTTTATTATGATTTTCTGAAATGCCGTAATGATCCCCATACATTATGATGATCGAATTGTCATACAGCCCACTCTCTTTCAGATCTTCAAAAAGGGTTTTGATCGCTTCATCCATATATCTGACCGATTGGAAATATTTATTCAGCGTATTGGAATTGGAATTGTACGCAGGAATCAGCTTATCTTCCTCATCCAGATCGAACGGATGGTGATTCGTCAATGTAATCAATCTAGAATAAAATGGCTGCGGCATATCCTTCATCAACTCGACAGATTGGTCAAAAAACGGAATGTCTTTCATACCCCAATTGACCGCTTGCCCTTCCCCGACTTCATAACTTTCGAGGTCGTAAAACTTATCGATTCCAAGAGCACCGTACATAATATCACGGTTCCAGAAACTTCGATTGTTCGCATGCATGACATTGGTGAAATAACCTGCATCACCTAATTTGCTCGCCATGGACTGATAAGTGTTTCCACTATGCGTGAAGAACACCGCACTGCCGTTTCTCGGGAACAATGAATTCTCAAGGATGAACTCTGAATCCGATGTTTTTCCGAGCCCCGTTTGATGATAAAAATTAGTGAAGTAAAAAGTATCAGGATCCTTCGTCAACTCATTAAGAAATGGTGTAATTACATGACCATCCATTTCCTGATTAATCACGAAGGACTGTAAAGACTCCAAAGAGATCGCAATAATATTGCGGCCTTTCGCAATTCCATATTTAGTCGGATCGGGAGCAGCATAGTTCGCATTAATATAGTTGCCCACTTCGACAAGTTCACTGCCATCCGCAAGAGCGCGCTGTGCGTGAGATTTCGATTGAATAAACAAATCATAAATATGGTAATTATATGTCCCAATGTTCTTAACGAGAAGTTCTCTATCAAAACTGCGTGTTAATAATTGTGGTCTTTGTATTTCGGCCAAGCTAAGATTGACCATCATCACTGCTGCTGTCATTACAAAATAGAGCTTCCGCGCAATTTTTTTAGGCTGTTCAGTTCGTTCACGTTCCGGTATGAACCGGATCGCTAAATAAATGATCAAGACATCTGTAAAGAAGAAAATATCCGTCACCTTTAAATTGGCAGTAATCGAAGATGATAAGTCCCCGAAATTACTTGTTTGGAATAAAACTGGCAGTGTGATGAAATCATTAAAAAACCGATAAAACACTGCATTACTAAACATGATGATTGACGTGATAATCGAAACCATCATAAAGTAGATATTCCGTCTTTTCGTACTCTTCATGAATAGCGCAACACCATAAACAAATAATAGGAAACTGAGCGGATTCATAAAAAGGATGAATTCCTGCATCAGATTATCGATTTTCATACTGAAGCTTGTTTTATACCCTACATACGTTGTCAACCAGGTTGCGACAATTGCAATGATGAGTACGGAATGTTTTGGCCAAGTTGCTTTCTTCATCCCATCTCTTCCTTTCAATTCATGTATTACTATAAATAAACGGCTCCCACTTCATACTGTCCTCTAGTATAGACGGACTTAGACCTAAAAAGTTTCAAAAATGAGGGAAAAGGGACTTTTGAAGTACCTAAAAAGGGCCTTTTCTCACAGCTTTGACAGTTCGTTTCGTAAAACCACTAATGCCTGTAAATAATCCTCCTGCATCAATAAACCAGTATCATATAGATCCTTCACTTCAGATTGAATCATTTCAATATCCGCCTTCTGGTTTCCAGTATAGATATAAATACCAAAACGCTTCAACAGTTGAAGGACATCAAAATAATCATTCATAAGATGGGACCTCCTATTTAGCACAAAGAATTTCCCTTTGTTCAGTGTAAATCTTTCTTACAGGAATGTCATGCGTTTCAACCGGAACCTCATATCCTATCTGGCAATCAAATGCCAACGACAGCGTGGAGCCTTGATAATCTTGCAAATAACGGTCATAATACCCTCCGCCAAAACCGATCCGATAACCTTCCTCTGAAAAAACAACCCCTGGAACGATTTGTAAATCAATCGCCTCTTTCTTAATAGAGATTGTTTCTCCGACAATCGGCTCCAACAGATCTAAATAGACGGTTTCTAGTTGCCCATAACTTTGAATGAGGCGAAAATCCATTTCACGCGTAGAATGAATACATTTCGGAACTGCAACCCGCTTTCCTACTTGCCAGGCTGATTCGATAATGTTCCGGGTCTCAATTTCTGGAAAACGCGATAGCGTAATGCCTATCGTTTCAGCATTGCGAAACTCTTCCGACGCAATCACTCTTTCGGCTATACAGGACGACCACTTCTCATGCTGGGCTCGCTCCATACTATTCAACGCATCCAACACTTGATTCCTAAAAAAAATTTTATCCACCCTTTATCCCTCCATCTCGAAATGAAAAAACCAAAACCAATGATGGTTTTGGCCTGAGCGATTATTTCGTTTCACGGTGCAAAGTTTGTTTCTTTTCACGTGAGCAATATTTTTTCATCTCAATACGTTCTGGATTGTTACGCTTGTTTTTCTTTGAAATATAGTTGCGCTCACCGCATTCTGTGCAAGCAAGTGTAATGTTTACGCGCATGATTGTCCCTCCCACTCATCAGGAATAGTAAATGTTTTATGAGCATGATTTATACGACTTTTCAATTGTACCACATCAACACTAGATGTCCAGTAGTAAGGCTGAAATTTCTTTCGTGATTTATGTATGATAATATGGATATAGATTGATTTTACTAAGGAGTGTTGATATGGATATTTCGATAATCCTCCTCATTATTGGACTTATATGCGTAATAGCTTCTTTTTTTGCAGGGAATCCTTCAAAAAAATACGAAGAAGAATTGGAAAAGGTTTCAATTAGCCTTCATCAGGAAACAAGCGGCCTGAAAAAAAGATTAAAAGTGGTCGAGGAAGAACTGATGATTGGTGTGCAGCCGACAGCAATCCCTATTAAAAGTAAAAATTCGACAAAACCTGTTCACGAAATCATCGTCAATCAGATTCTCTCCTTACATGCGCAAGGATACTCCATTCGCGATATCGCCAAGCGCTCTTCCTTATCGGAGGCAGAGGTCATTGCAGTCCTTCAATCGAGAGGTGTCAGTGGATGATTCGAAATCTATTACGAGCAATCGGCTTCGGTTGCCTTCTTGCTGGTGGAATTTTATATGTGACATCTAGCGATGAAGAGAGTGCTGGCACGGACGTCCGGCAAATGAAAGAGCAGATCGCTCAACTTCAAAGTGAACTGGCGACCGCGAAACAAGAGCTGGCCATCGCACAAACCACATCATCCGTTGATAAGAATCCAAAAAAAGAAGCGACTGACAGCTTACCCAGTGAAGATTCGACATCATCGTCGAACCAATATGTCCTGACAATCGAGCCTGGTGCCAACTCAACAGTTGTGGCAGCGGCATTGGAAAGAGCAGGAATGATAGAAAATGCAGACGAATTCAATGCTTATCTAACCCGAATCGGATTGGCCAGTAAGATTCAAATCGGCGACCATGAGATCGACTCATCAATGGATCATTCCGCCATCGCAAGAAAAATCACGAAACCAAAATGAAAAACAGCATCAAAGCGACGGTTGACCTGTCGTTTGATGCTGTTTTTTTATTGATTGTCTTCTGTTTCTTCTACATGCTTGATCGTTTGTGTTACAGCAGAAGCGTTCTCCTCTTGAGCCCTCTTCTTCTTCAACTCAAAGTATTTATCCACCGCTTGTTGAATAATTTCATTTTGAGCATATGGATATTTTCTTGGATTAGTAGAGATATTCGGGATAATAATTGCATAAGCAATTTCCGGATTTTCGTAAGGTGCAAAGCCGACATGTGATAGATTGATTGTCGCTTTACCAGAACTGAATGCTTGTGCTGTCCCGGTTTTTCCAGCGGCTTCAAAATCCCTTCCAGCAAAGAGATTTTTTGCAGTCCCTCTGGCTCCATAATAGACATAATGCATACCGCGTTTCACCTGTTCAATTTCCGCTTGGGTATTTTGAATGCGATTCAAAATCTTCACGTCTGTTTCTTCGATCAACGGACCGAGGATTTCACCATCTTCGGATGGTTCACGGATTTCTTTTAGCACTTTAGGTGCAATTCGATACCCGCCATTAGCAATCGTAGATACATATTGTGCAAGTTGAAGCGTTGTATACGTATCATATTGTCCGACTGTTAAATCCAGTAAAAAACCTGTTAACGTATCTGTCCCTATCAGTCCAGGGGATTCGCTCGGTAAATCGATGCCTGTTTTCGTCCCTAAGCCGAATGACGCAAAAGATTGCCGGAAAGTATCGAACGCGCTTTTATCAATACTCAATGCCTCGCCATATCGGTAATTGGCATTGGCAATGGTAATCGCAATCTTCCACATATAAACGTTTGAAGATCTGCCGAGTGCTTCGATATCAGTAATCGCTACTCTCGAATGTTGGTTAAACAATGATCTTTTAAATTGCGAACCGATTTTGAGTGGTTCGTCAATTTTCACTTCACCGATACGTATAGCATTCTCTTGATACCCCGTCAACACCGTTGCCATTTTCACGACCGAACCTGCTTCATGCAATGCGGTGAAAGTTCCGTATGCGTAATCCCATACTTCCAGTTTTCCAGTCTCTCTATTTCTGACGAGCTGCTTACCGACGAGTGCCAGCACTTCTCCGTTATTCGGGTTCATCATCACAAGAAAAGCCCTATCAAGCTCCGAAGAATTAGGACCCGCTTTCAATGCCAACAGTTTTTCTGTCACCATTTCCTCGAGTGCTTCTTGCAATTCCATATCAATGGTGAGCACAAGGTCTTTACCAGGCTCTCCTTCTCGGACTACCTTCGTTTCAACGACTCGGCCGCTTCGATCTTTGATGTTTTTCATGATCGTTTTTTGCCCTTTAAGCAATTCTTCATAGTATTGTTCGATATAACTTCTTCCGACACGATCATTTCTCGAATAATCCCTTGCTAAATAATAATTTAAATGGGATTTTGGGATGCCCTCAATCGGGCTGGTCGTCGATCCTAATATTGTGTTCGCTGATCGTTTGACGCGTTCCCAATCGGTCGTTGTGTCAACGCCCGGCAATTCGCTTAGGCGTTCAGATACAGCTGCAAACTCCTCTTCCGTCACATCGCCACTTTTCACAATTTGCGGGGAATATGCATATCCTGACATCATCTCTCGATAGATGGCGAGCACTTCGAGTTCATCGGCTGTAAATGAATTGAGTTCTTCTTCCGTCACTCGTTCTCTCGTAAGTTGATTGATTTTTCTTTCTTTTTCTTTATTTGATAAAGATCCATCACTTTTGATTTCGGAAATCTCTTCTGCCGTTATCTTTTCCTTCGCTTCCTCAGCGTGCGTCAATATCCAAAAATCTCGCTTATCCCCGATTGTAATGCGTTTCGTATCTTGCTCGATCAATCCCGCCAGCTTTTGGGCGATTTCCAGCATTTCTTTCGAGGATGTCGACGTTGTCTTTGTATATGTAATAGCATTCTTAGGTTCATTGTCTACGAGTACCCGTCCTGTCCGATCAAATAAACGCCCTCTCGGAACACTCGTATTCACAGCGACTTCTTCCATTCGTTCCAATAAGCCGACGTATTCTTCTCCCTTGACGATCTGCAAGTAACCGAGACGAAGGATTAACATAGAAAAGAGAATGAAAATCACAAAAAACAGAAAGTTCATCCGGAAGGCGATATGTTTCCGCTGTTTTACTTTTGCCTGATCTGCTTTATGCATTTGTTTTTTCATCGTTTCCTCCCTTCTCCATTCAACATGTAGAATTATAACATCCCATAACGCAAAAGCACATACTTTGACGTACAAAGTATGTGCTTTGTTCCTTGTTTATGAAATTATTCAGCGAAGCGTTTCGCAACTTCTTCCCAATTGACGACATTCCAGAATGCTGCAATATAATCAGGGCGACGGTTTTGGTAGTGCAAGTAGTATGCATGCTCCCAAACGTCCAAGCCAAGAAGTGGCTTTTTCCCTTCCATAATTGGAGAGTCTTGGTTAGGCGTTGAAGTGATTTCAAGTTCACCGTTATTCAATACAAGCCAAGCCCATCCTGAACCAAAGCGAGTTGCGCCTGCTTTTGCGAACTCTTCTTTGAATGAATCGAAGCTTCCAAATTTCTTATCGATCGCTTCTGCAAGAGCTCCGGAAGGTTGTCCGCCACCATTAGGAGATAGCAATTGCCAGAATAGGGAGTGGTTGGCATGGCCGCCACCGTTATTGCGAACTGCTGTACGAGCTGATTCTGGAACAGCATCTAAATCCGCAATGAGATCCTCGACTGATTTGCTAAGCAACTCTTCGTTGCCTGCTAGTGCATTGTTCAAGTTCGTTACATACGTGTTGTGGTGTTTTGTGTGGTGGATATTCATCGTTTCTTTGTCAAAATGTGGTTCCAATGCATCGTATGCATATGGTAGTTCCGGTAATTCGTAAGCCATTGTCTTTTTCCTCCTCGAAGATTCATAAATATGATACGTCTTTAAGATTATCAAAATTGCTAAAAACGTTCAAATAAAATGGACTATTCTCATGGAACGGTTCACTTGACGAACAAGAAAAAGACGAATATCATCACAGCCATCACTAGCCCTTTTGTGATAACGGAGGTTAGGAATCCCACAAGTGACCCTAGACCAGTCTTCAATGCTTGCTTCACCCCTGCCCGGGAAACAACTAGTTCCGCAATTACCGCTCCGAGAAAAGGACCGATTAATATCCCCGCAACCGGAATGACAAAAGGCCCTAAAAGAAGACCAATTGTACTTCCCCACATTCCCGCTTTAGAACCTCCAAAATTTTTGACACCGACAAGATTCGACAAGGTATCCGCACCGAACAGCAAAATGATGAACAGGATTTGAATAGCCCAAAACCAGCCATTCATCCCGCTAAAGGTATCAATCCAACCGTAAAGAAGAAAGCCTCCTAAGATGAAAAGTGCCGATGGAATAATCGGATAGATCAGACCGGCAAAAGCAATGATAAACATGACAATGGCAACTATCCAGCCAACCATTTCCATCGTAATTTCCCCTTTCGTTCTATGCTCTGTTATCGAGAATCGCTTCTGCTATGTTTACCGCATGGTCGCCCACCCGCTCCAAATTCGATACGATATCGACGAATATCATTCCGGATTGGGCCGTACAACGTCCTTCATTTAATCGCAAAATATGATTCTTTCTAAATTTACGTTCCAACTTGTCAATTAACACTTCTTTTTCAGCTACGATTTTCGCCAGTTCCATATTATTCTGATTGAGTGCGTCCACTGTTTTTTGGACGGTTTCAATCGTCAATGTGAACATTTCCGTCAAATCTTCCACTGCATCATCTGTCAATCTTACCCGGTTTGTCTCTTTGGAGTCGAGCAATTCGACAATATTTTCGAAATGATCGCCGATCCTTTCAATATCACGTACTGAATCCATCAACATAAAATGGCGTGTAGATTCTACCGGTGAAATGCTGACTGACGAAAATTCCACAAGATAATCCGTAATTTTCCGATCTAAGTTATTGATCGCATCTTCGATCTGATAAGCCGTTTCCGCATGTTTTTTATTGCCTGTTTTCAAGTATTCAAAAGCCTCTTGCAAACCTTGCACGCCGAATTCGCCCATGCGAACAATTTCCTCTTTTGCTTGACCGATCGCAATTGCAGGAGACTGATCAATGAAGTGCTTGTCCAAATGCTTCGGCTTATACTCAATGGTAACATCCTCGCCAGGAATCAGTTTTGTCACGAACCATGCCCAGACCCCAATAAGCGGAAACTGGATAATGACATTGGCCACATTGAAAGAACCGTGTGCAAAGGCAATCTGCATTTTATTTTCAAGAGCTAGTAAGCCCGAAATCCATTCAATATAAGCAGTGAATGGCAAAAGGAAAAACAAAAAAAGGATTGTGCCGACCATGTTGAATAGTACGTGAGTTGCAGCAGCGCGCTTCGCTGCAACGGATGCCCCGATGGATGCCAGAACAGCGGTAATAGTCGTTCCGATATTATCTCCGAACAGAATGGGAAGTGCTGCATGGATATCTATAAGATTTTCCGCGTAAAGTCCTTGTAGGATGCCGACCGTTGCAGTTGAACTTTGGACAATCAATGTAAAAACCGTACCGACCACAACACCAAGCAAAGGTTTGTCACTCATGGAGATCATCAAGTCTGTAAATGTAGCCAATTCATGGAGCGGTTTCATGCCTCCACTCATCAATTCAAGTCCAAGGAATAGACCCCCAAAACCGAAAATAACTTCTCCGAAACTTTTTACAATGCTTTTTCGAATGAAAAATATAAGAAATGCACCAATCGCCATGATCGGCAACGCATAAGCACCGACATCAAGCCCTATGATAAACGCAGTCACAGTCGTTCCGATATTCGCTCCCATAATGACACCAATCGCTTGGCGGAGGGTCATGAAACCAGCACTTACAAGTCCTACTGTAATGACCGTCGTTCCTGAACTTGATTGAATCAAGACTGTCACAATAATTCCGACAAGGACACCCATGACTGGATTTGTCGTAAAGCGGTCAAGGATGGAACGAAGTCGATCGCCTGCCGCTTTTTGTAAGCCGTCTCCCATATACTTGATCGCGAACAGGAATATACCAAGCCCGCCAAGAAACTGGAACAACATTTCCTGCCAGTTCACTTCCATTAAATTGTCAACCTCCAACATCATTATGTACAGCGCTTCAATTATGTCGATAATATATCGTTTTTGTAAATAGAAACGCGTAAAACTTTACATTACCGTAACAACGAGTACATAAAATGTCATCATTCCGTCAAGAATGACCATTCTCCCCAATCGGAAAATGATAAACTATTACTTGACGAAGGAGGTCATATCTTGAAGTTTCACCAAATTTTCAAAGCGGCATTCCATGAACCGAAAAAAATGGCTGCTTTTCGGTTATTATCAATCGGAAAGGTCTTTCGCTATATTTTCTTCTTTGTAGCATTATTTACCGTCATTTCCTTCATCCGTTATATCGCCTTGGATACGGCGCTATTTGAATCCACACCTGAATTATCGGAACATGGAGAAACGGTCGGTTGGATCATTCATCCGATTGCTTTTATTCTACAATTGGTCATCAGCACTTTTTATATTTTTGTGCGCGTAAGTATTTTTGCATACGCTGGTATTCTCCTATTGAAAATTATGAAAAAGCGTGGCGAATATCGCCATATGTGGCGAACCTCTGCCATCGCGATGACGGTACCGATTTTACTGACCATCTGCTTGGACTTTTTCCCTTCATGGGACACTTATAGTACATGGCTAACTTCCGGAGTACATATAGCCTATATTGTGGCAGCGGCTAAGTATTACCCCAAATTGACGAAATGAATATTTCCTCTTTCCGCACATATAGTGGCGGAAGGAGGGATTTCCATGAGAATACTACTACTCGCAGTTCTATTATTCATAACATTTCACTTCATAAGAATGGATTTGGTGGAAGGCACTATACCACTAGCCTCGTTTACGAACGAAAAACAATCTTGTGTCGAACAAACAGACGTTGCAATTATCCCAGTCACGACTGTTGAAGGGGATACGATTGAGTCCCTTTTCGCCCTCTATCCGGATCCCGGTACGAGCTTTATAGAAAGATTGTCTTCTTTCTATTCCTTAAATCCACATCTTCAAAACCAGGCATTGATTGGCGGCGAGAAAGTAAAATTGCCCCTTTCACAGCCAAATGACAATTCGTGCACGAAAGAATGAAGTAGGCTGAAATAATATTTTCCTTCCCTCAAACGCTATGGTTGGAAAATGCCTCCTATAAGTGTTGAAGGGGTGTCCCTTGTATTTACACACGATTGATTGCTAAAATAGAAATAGTTATTAGGCTATCGCCACTTAAGGAGAGAAAGAAATGACTGAAATGATTCACAGATCGAAAACACGTCCTGTCCGTGTCGGTAATTTGACCATTGGGGGTAGCGACGAATTATTCATCCAAAGTATGACAACAACGAAAACCCATGACGTGGAAGCGACAGTTGAAGAGATTCTACGCTTAGAAGAAGCCGGATGCCAAATTGTCCGGGTTGCATGTCCCGATGAACGTGCTGCTTATTCGATCGGCGAGATTAAAAAGCGGATCAATATCCCACTTGTCGTCGATATTCATTTTGACTATAAATTAGCGTTAATCGCAATTGAGCAAGGCGCAGATAAAATCCGCATCAATCCAGGGAATATAGGAAGACAAGCTAAAGTGGAAGCGGTCGTTAATGCTGCAAAAGCAAAAGGGATTCCAATTCGAATCGGGGTTAATGCCGGATCACTTGAAAAGAAAATCCTTGAAAAGTATGGCTACCCGACTGCTGACGGAATGGTAGAAAGTGCTCTTCATCATATAAAAATTTTGGAAGATCTCGATTTCCACGATATTATCGTCTCGTTGAAAGCTTCTGATGTCAATTTGGCAATCGAAGCCTATAAAAAAGCTGCGGCTGCTTTCGATTATCCATTGCATCTTGGCATTACCGAGTCCGGTACACTTTTTGCCGGCTCGATCAAAAGCGCAGCAGGACTAGGAACATTACTGTCTGCTGGTATCGGGAACACGATGCGTGTCTCATTAAGTGCAGACCCTGTCCAAGAAGTAAAGGTAGCGCGTGAGCTATTGAAAATTTTTGGTTTATCTTCCAATGCTGCAACACTCATTTCTTGTCCGACATGCGGCCGCATCGAGATCGATCTTATTTCCATTGCGAACGAAGTGGAAGAATACATTTCGACAATCAAAGCACCATTGAAGGTTGCAGTTCTCGGTTGCGCGGTAAATGGACCAGGTGAAGCACGTGAAGCGGATATCGGTATCGCAGGTGCACGAGGTGAAGGATTGCTCTTCATGAAAGGGAAAACGGTCCGCAAAGTACCTGAAGAAACGATGGTCGAAGAACTGAAAATGGAGATTGATAAACTAGCTGAGGAATATTTCGAGAAACAACGCCAAGAACAACTATTGCAAGCAGGAAAATCGGAATGAATATCATCCGATTCGGTATTGACATCGATGGTACGGTGACATGCCCCACTTCCCTCTTGCCCCATATTAACGAGCATTTCGGATGCAACTTGATATTGGATGATATTAAAGAATACGATTTGACCAAAGCGTTTCCGGTCGACAAACAAGTGTTTTGGGAATGGTATACAGGAGCCGAGTCACATATTTACAGTACATCTCCGGCCCAAGAGTATGCCAAACAGATTTTGGAGAGCTGGAAAACACAATTCGAACTGTACTATATTTCAGCCCGTGGCCCACAGGTTCAAGAGGCTACTTTGAATTGGTTCCAACGAGAACAAATCCCGTATGATCATATTGAACTCGTCGGCAGCCATGATAAGATTGAAACAGCGAAAAAATATGGTGTCCATGCATTTTTTGAAGACAAACATGACAATGCCGTCGCGATTAATGAAGAGCTGGATATCCCCGTTCTCCTGTTTGACACGCCGTATAATAGGGATCCGATTCCCAAAGGCGTTATTCGGGTCTTTTCTTGGCAAGAAGCAAACCAATGGATCCAAAAACTCTTTCCATCGGAACAAACGATAGGCAAAAAATAAACCGTTGCGAATCTCTTACCGAGATTCGCAACGGTTTTTAACTTGATTCAACAAAAATCCCACGCTTTCATAAGTGGCGGGATGAATGCCAGAAAGCATTTCAATCGGAGAGAGTCCAAACTCCCTGTAGCTGACGCTTCGCTTTCAGTACAAAAAGATTTGCTGATTAGAGGAACTCAGGCTAAGGTCGCCGTGTCCTGAAAGTGCCTTAATTTCTGCAAAAAAACGCAGAAATACGTTAAATCAAACCCTTCGATGTTTGATTGGCAACTTCTGAGTGACCAACATCCTGTTGGCCCAAGCCTCCGGCGGATGTCACAGATTTTGAATTGGGCTTTGCTCAATTCAAAATCTGGACGCAATTACGCCAAGGCGTAATTGATTAATCGACAATGCAAGCAGGACATTTTCCGTAAATTTCAAATTTATGGCCTTCCACTTCATAATCAGGCAAATTGACGGTAATCATTTCCATTGGACAATGCGGGATGCTACGCGTCTTCCCACAATCCGTACAGATGAAATGATGATGATGGACACCCGGATCACACTGCATCCGAAAATGACGTTCCCCATTCAAATCGGTCTCCTCAAGTATCCCTAACTCCGAGAAGGTACTCAAATTGCGGTAAATCGTATCGAAACTGATACCGGGATTATCATTCTCCATAAAATTTTTCACATCCAGCGCTGTCATATAGCGATCTTTAGTTGAGAAAAAATGCAGAATCGTCTCGCGATTTTTCGTCCGTTTAAATTGGTTTTCTTGTAAGATGCGCCAAGCTTCATCAAGTGTCATAAAATCCCCTCCTTCACTGCACGCGCATTTCGCACTTTTTGAATTCTTTTCCAAGCAAGAACCAGAAGCAAAATCAGTATGGAAGTAATGACAATCGTACCTCCGGGAGCGATATCCAAATGATAAGCCGATATAAGACCGACCAATACGGCCGATTCTCCGAATACGATGGAGTAGATCAGCGCACCCTTAAAGCTTTTCGCAAGCTGTATCGCAGCAGCCACCGGTATTGTCATCAAGGAAGAGACAAGTAAAATACCGACAATCCGCATGGAAGCCCCGATGACCAACGCGGTAATAATCATGAATAACATCTGGATATATTTCGAATTGACGCCGGAAACTTTGGCATAATCCGGATCAAAAGACACAATGAATAATTCCTTGTAAAAAAACCGGATATAAGCAATGACAACGATGGCAATCACGATGACCACCCACAAATCCTGCCTGCTCACCGCTGATACAGATCCGAATAAATAACCAACCAAGTCTGAGCCAAACCCTTTTGACAACGAAATGAAAATAGCACCTAGCCCAATTCCGGCCGATAAAATGACCGGTATCGCAAGCTCTTCGTAATGACGGTAAGCGCCTCTCAACTTCTCGATTAGCAATGACCCTCCGACAGCAGAGGCGATGCCAAGATAAACGGGATTCAAAGCCGAGAAAAACAGCACCTGCTGACTTAAGTAAAGGCTCCCAGCAATTCCAGCGAGTGCCACATGACTAAGTGCATCCGCAATCAGCGCAAGACGTCTGACAACGATAAACAAACCGAGTAACGGTGCAATAACCCCGATGATCAAACCCGACAGAAATGCATTTTGTAAAAACTCATAAGATAGGATGGCACTAATCATTGTTGCACCTCCGGCATTTGGTGATGCACACGGCGTACCGGATGACCGTACCATTTAGAAATATCGTCATCATCCATTTTTTTGTAGTCGGACTGGACTCCATGGAAATGGATTGTTCGATTCAGACAAGCGACATGAGTTGCCAGCTCCGTGACAAGATCAATTTCATGTGTGACGAGAACAATGGCAATACCATGCTCACGATTCAAGTGGTTCAGCATAGTATAAAACGATGCGACGTTTTGCTGGTCAATCCCGACAGTCGGTTCGTCCATAATCAGAAGATCCGGTTTCCCTGCAAGTGCTCTGGCAATAAAAACACGCTGCTGTTGTCCTCCGGATAATTCACCGATATTCTGTTTTGCAAAACGCTCCATCCCGACAATCCGTAGCACTTCCATCGCTCGTTGCTCATCCTTTTTCGTAAAACCTCTGAACAGCCCAACTTTCCTTGTCAATCCGCTCCGAACCACTTCGAGCACAGTTGCAGGAAATCCAGAGTTGAAAGAATTGGATTTCTGAGACACATAGCCGATCCGTTCACGTTGCTTAAATGACCGCATATCATCTCCAAAAAGCTTGACTGAGCCACTAGACGGTTTTAAAATTCCTAAAATGATATTGAGCAATGTCGATTTGCCAGAACCGTTCGGCCCGATAAGCGCCCAAAATTCCCCTTCTCCTATTTGGAGGGAAATATGATCGAGAGCGAGCGACTGTTCATAACTAAAACTGACGTCGTCCAATTGTATAATGTTGTTTGTCATAGTATTTTCCTTCCCTAATCCATGCACTTCGGCGTAATGCTGTTCGGAGACTTAACTTGATGCAGTCAGGTTTAAATCCTCACTGGATGGTATGCCTTTCTAGCATTCATCCCACCACTTTAAGAAATGGAAGACTTCTACTGAAACAAGTTAAACCTTCGTCAAACCTAGTTAGAATAGGAACCATTCCGATTCACCTGTAAGATTATAAACGATTATGTGTAAGGTTACAACTTATTGATCTGCGACGGTAGAGGAATCAGTGAAAAGGAAAGAAAGGATGAAAGTGTGGACTATGCTCGATTATTGAGTGAAATTAAAATGAGTAGTGATGACGAAGTGAAAATGTTAGCTAGGCAATATGGAATCGATCTGTCCATAAGCGAGATTCGTGCACTTCGCCCATTGGTAGAAGAAGTTTCATTTCATTGGATTTTTACGGGAGTTCCGGAACCCTTTATCCAAAAAGTAAGGAAAGCAATTGGTAATCAAAAAACAGAAATTCTTTTCAAGAAATATTTAGACACTAGAAAATAAGAAGTGCGGTCTGCAAAATGAATTGCAGCAGACCGTACTTCCCTTTTTTATACAGCAGGTAAAGAGTTTTACGCTCGGAGCGCGTCGATTTTCTCCGGCTTAAATGTGTTTGATTTGAACATGTCGATTTCAACCTTATAGGGTGCCACTTTATTTTTCGGATCCGCTCCAACAAATGGTGTTTCTAAAATTTTCGGGATCGCTTGGAAGCCCGGATGATGGACAATATAGGAAAGCGGCTCAAAACCGATATGACCGAAACCGATATTTTCATGGCGGTCTTTCCTTGCACCCCGTTCATTTTTGCTATCATTCACGTGAATGACGGAAATTCGATCGGTTCCGATGATTCGATCGAATTCATTTAGAACTCCATCAAAATCACCTACAATATCGTAGCCAGCATCATGAACGTGACAAGTATCAAAACAAACCGATAACCGTTCGTTATACGTGACGCCATCGATGATGGCAGCAATCTCATCGAAACTGCGGCCGCATTCAGTTCCTTTTCCCGCCATTGTTTCAAGCGCAATACGCACGGGATAATCTTGGGAAAGCACTTCGTTTAGCCCCTCGATAATTTTGGCGATCCCTTTGTCGGCACCCGCCCCGACATGCGCGCCCGGATGTAGGACAATTTGATCCACTCCAAGTGCCGCGGTCCGCTCAATTTCCTGTTGCAGAAAATTGACGCCTAACTCGAATGTCTCTGGCTTCGTCGTATTCGCGATATTGATAATATAAGGTGCATGGACGACGACATTCGACAATCCATGTTCCTCCATATGCAATTGGCCTGCCGCAATATTCAAATCTTCGATCGGCTTTCGCCTTGTGTTTTGGGGTGCTCCCGTATAGATCATAAACGTCGTCGCTCCATATGATGACGCTTCTTCACTCGAAGCGAGCAACATTTTTTTGCCGCTCATCGACACATGGGAACCGAGTAATAATGGTTGATTTGTTGTCATTTTTTTCGTTTCAATCTCCTTTCACGTTTCTTGATTTTTTCGATTTCCTGTGCCATTTTCTTTTTATAGCCTGGCTTCACTTTCGCCGGTTTTTTAACGATCGACACAGCCTTACGATCGATTTCGTCTTCTTGTTTCAGACGATTTTTCCTTGCATGACGTTCTTTTATTTCGATCCATTCGCCTTTTTTCACATCTTCATGGACAAATGGAATGCCCATCTTTTCAATTCTGACCACTTTATCATCTTCTGATGGCTCATATAAAGTGATGGCCGTTCCTTCAAGACCAGCACGTGCAGTACGTCCGACACGATGAATGAAAAACTCCAGATCATCCGGCAATTCGTAGTTGATCACATGGCTAACGCCCGGAATATCGATTCCGCGCGCTGCCAGATCGGTTGCGACAATGTATTGGAATTCCAGATCTCGGATTTGTTTCATCATACGGGTCCGTTCACGTGGCGTCAAATCCCCATGAATCCTCCCCGCCTTTATGCAGTTTTCGGCAAGATAATCGGCAATTTCATCTGCATGCTGTCGTGTATTTGTAAAAATAATCGCTAAATAGGGATTGATCGCTTCCATGACATGCAATAGTTTTTTCTTCCGACTCATACTCCGTACGGGTACGAGCGTGTAATGCATCCCTTCGGTCAATGATTGACGTTCACCAATCTTCACATGCACGGGTGATTCCATGTATTTGGTCAAAAATGGCTTCAGTTTTTCTGGAATGGTCGCTGAAAATACATACATCTCCAAATCGGCTGGCATTTTCGAAGCAAAGTGATCGATATCCTCGATGAAACCCATATCGAAGGCTAAATCTGCTTCATCAATGATTAAAATGCGAGCTGTATGGATGGCTAGCGCCCCATTCTCAGCCATATCACGAATTCGTCCCGGTGTGCCGATCACAATATGGGGATTCGATTTCAGTTTGCCGATCGAGCGTTGCTTATCGGTCCCTCCGATGAGCAATGAGCTACGGATCGCAGTCCCTTCCGTCATCTTGTCCAATTCGTTGGATAATTGAGTCGCCAGTTCCCTCGTCGGAGCTGTAATGACCGCTTGCAATTCGTCAGCCTCTGCATTTACGCGCTCCAACACCGGAATGATAAAACTATGCGATTTTCCTGTACCGGTATGAGCTTGACCAATTGCGCTCGTCCCTTTCAGAATAAGCGGGATCATTTCTTTTTGGATCGGTGTCGGATTTTCAAAGCCGAGCCTCCCGATCGCTTCCCGTAAAAACGGTTTAAATTGATAATCTGTATATTTTGACATGCGTGTTCCTCCTAATCATATGGCTATTATAGCACGATTCCGTTCCACCGTATGCGATTTACGCATAGTATACAATGTGAAAGTACATTCTGATATTTTGAAAGGAGATCATCATGAGGTACGAATCCTTTTATCCGTTCGCACGTCAACAACCAGCTCCGCCTTATATGGGACAATTCGGTTTCGGATCGCCTCCTCAAATGGGTCCAGAAATGGGTCCAGGTTTTGGACCAGGCCAGCAAATGACTCAAGGTTTTGGACCAAGTCAGCCATTTCCGAACGGGCCGGTTAACCAATCCATCCCGAATGGTCCGGGCAATCAAGCTTTTTCTGAAGGCCAGATGCAGCAAGCATTCGGCGGTTCAATGCCCTCTCAAGGCGCGCAGGGAAATCCTTCCAGAATGGATACCTATATGCAAACGGCCAACCGCTTCTTAAACACAGCTCAGCAATTTGCACCTGTCGTCCAGCAATTTGCACCAATGGTTCAGAATTTGCCGGCTATGTGGCGATTGTATAAAGGTTTCCAATCACTCCCATCCGCTGGTGCAGCTGCTTCTAACGCAGCCACAGCTGCAAGTGAAGCGGCTGCGACAACCGGCACATCGATCCCGCGAATCTTCCAGCCCCCTAGCTAAACTTGATGCATAGACAATATTACGCTGAGGCGTAATTGATTAATTTTGAAACCTATGCCAGACTCAGCTATAATGGGTTGTAGATCCTATTAGAGGAGTGAGTTGGCATGAAAGTGTTGAAGATTTCCCCAAGGGGATATTGCTATGGGGTTGTCGATGCAATGGTCATTGCAAGAAATGCGGCGCTCGACAAAACATTGCCGAGACCCATTTATATATTGGGAATGATTGTCCATAACAAACATGTGACAGATGCTTTCGAAGAAGATGGCATCATCACGCTAGATGGAGAAAACCGCTTGGACATACTGGAAAAAGTCGAGACGGGCACGGTTATTTTCACCGCACATGGCGTTTCTCCCGAAGTCCGGGAATTGGCAAAAAGGAAAGGTCTCGTGTCAATTGATGCTACTTGCCCTGATGTATCTGTCACGCATGATTTAATCGAAGAAAAAACATCCGAAGGCTATGATATCATTTACATCGGTAAAAAACATCATCCCGAGCCTGAAGGTGCAATCGGGGTTGCTCCGCATGCTGTACATTTGATCGAAACGATCGGCGATGTCGAAAAACTAGACATTCAAAATGAGAAGCTATTAGTGACAAACCAAACGACGATGAGTCAATGGGATGTCGCACATATCATGGACGCTTTGAAAGAGAAATATCCTCATATCGAAGTCCATAAGGAAATTTGTCTGGCAACACAAGTGCGTCAGGAGGCGGTTGCTGAGCAAGCTGGAGAGTCCGACCTCCTCATCGTTGTCGGGGACCCGAAGAGCAATAACTCGAACCGTCTTACGCAAGTTTCAGTCGAGATTGCCAATACGCCGTCCTACCGAATTTCGGACGTCTCAGAACTGGATGTAAAATGGCTGGAAGGCGTTGAAACCGTTTCTGTTACGGCAGGTGCTTCTACGCCAACAATCATCGTCCGGGAAGTCATTGGCTTCCTTGAACAATTCGATCCTGAAGATCCTTCTACCCATCAGCCCGAAAGAAAATTCAAGTTGGAAAAAATCTTACCTAAGATCAAAAATCCATCTCCTGTGCAACGCATTGAACCATATGCAACCACATAAGTTAAAAAACCGGTCTCATCTCAAGAGACCGGTTTTTTGTTTTTATATGAAGTTAAATGGCTCTGTAATGACTTCTGATCTGATAAAACGGACTTCATATCTCGCTTCTGCGCAAGCGTTTTGCATATAGTTTGCGACCCCATCGATCATCACTTTTTCGATGTTGTGCCCCGGATCGATAACGGCAAGTCCCATTGCTTGTGCATCATGCGCCACATGGTAATATAAATCCCCTGTAACAAGGACGTCTGCACCTGCTCTTTTCGCTGCACCTATGTATTTGTTGCCGTCCCCGCCCAGAACTGCTACTTTGCGGATTTCTTTCGTCTCTTCACCGACAAAACGAAGTGCCGGGACGCCAAATACATGTTTCACATGAGCTGCAAATTGTGCAAGTGTCGTTTTCTCTCTCAACTTCCCTATACGGCCAAGCCCATAGCGGATGTTCGGTTGATCCAGCTGGAATAAGTCATATGCAGGCTCTTCATATGGATGGGCTGCAAGCATCGCTTTAAGTACTTTTTCCCGTAGCATGGACGGTAGAATCACTTCAATTTTCTCTTCAGCTACCGCTTCTTCCTTCCCGACTGCACCTATATATGGCTGAGCGGTATCATTCGGTGTAAATCGTCCTGTTCCAGTGGAGCTGAAACTGCAGGAAGTATAATCACCGATTGCCCCCGCCCCCGCTTTTCCAAGCGCCTGTCTAATTTCCGCCACATGAGATTCGGGAGCGAATACAACTAACTTATACATTTGTTCGACATAGGTCGGTTCTATAATTTCCGTATCGGCTAGATCTAATTTCGACGCTAACAGATCATTCACACCGCCTGGAGCAACATCTAAATTCGTATGGGCTGCATAGACGGCAATATCATGTTTAATGCATTTTTCGATCATTCTGCCTTGTGGAGTGTCTGTCATGATGTTTTTAAGCGGTCTAAAAATAGGCGGATGATGCGCGATGACCAAGTTCGCTCCAATATGAATAGCCTCATCGATGACGTCCTCATTGACGTCCAGCGTCACGAGCGCTTTTTCAACTTGTCGGTTTAATTGACCGATATGAAGCCCTACCGGATCTCCATCCATCGCAAAACGTTTTGGGGACCATTGTTCAAAAAGGGCGATGATTTCATGTCCATTCACTTTCTTCATGTTCCCAACACCTTTCCTACAAGCTCGATTTGCATTTTCAATTGTTCTTTTTTCTGGTAAATGGCATCTGTTGCTTCCGCTTTTTCTAACGAATCCAGAACACGTTTCCATTCCGACGATTCCCGCTCCCATTTCTCTAGAAATACATCCGCCCTCGAAGCGAGCAAGAAAGGACCTACTGTCATTTCCAAGTCATCATATTGTGCCGTACCTTTCTCCAATACAATGATTTCGTATATTTTACCGTCTTCCTTCAGAATATGCTCATCAATGATTTTCCAACCGTTTGCCACGGCCCACTCACGAACTGCCTTTGCATAAATATTAGGTTGTGCAATAATTCGTTTCACTTCCTGGAGACGGTCTTTGCCATTTTCCAAAATAGTGGCGATCAGCGGTCCTCCCATTCCAGCAATCGTTACAGTGTCGACGGCATCCTGCGCTTCGATGGCGAACAAGCCATCCGCCAATCGAACGGTAACAGCATCGGAAAGCCCTTCCCGCCGTACATTTCTGACAGCCGAGTCAAAAGGTCCTTTTGCAACTTCTCCCGCTACCGCTTGAGCGATTTTACCCGAACGGATAAGATAGCACGGCAAATAGGCATGATCACTGCCGATATCCGCAACAACCGCTCCTTCTTCGACAAAGGAAGCGACTGCCGCAAGTCTATTTGATAATTTCTCTGTATTCACCGGATCTCCTCCTTTCGTTATATCCAATACTTTACTTATTGTATAAGAAGTACATTCAATTTGCACATACAACAACAAGACAGCAGACCACTTCCAGTACAAACAGAAAGAGCCATCAGTCGACAGAATGGTTCTGCTGACTGACAGCCCTTTACGTGTTACGGATTATTTAAGTGATAAGATGTATTCCGCCATTGCATCAAGTTCAGCTGCATCCGTGATGCCTTGTGGTGGCATCATTCCTTTACCGTTTTGGATGATGTCTTTAATCTCATCTGCGGAAAGGGTTGTTCCAACCAATCCAGGTCCCATTCCGCCTGTCAAGTCACCACCATGACAGCCGATACATTTCCCTTGCGTCACTGCTTCAGCATCGAATTCTGCTGAGCTTGCTACTTCTTCAGTGTTACCTTCTTCATCCTGACCAGCGATTTCCTCTTTTTGTTCAAGTCCATAGAGGGACATGAAGAAAATAAGACCTAGTCCAAGCGCAAAAATCAGGATATAAGGAATTACAGGATTTTTACTCATTGAATTACCCTCCTTCATCAGGATCTATTCTGTAATAGATACAGTGCACAACTATCATTGTACTGTATTCGCTAGGAAACTGAAAGAGTTATCGATGATCTTTTGTCGTTTGTGACAATTTGGACATATATTTTGTCGTTACAAACACTTTCCCCCCTGATTCCGGGACACTTACACTTTTCCGTGTAAACAATCTATCAATCTAGCGATAATCATGCACTACACTCCAGCTGTATTTTCCTCCCTATTGCGCTTAAATATGACTAGTATGAGATGAGGAGAAAGGCGGTAATCAATAGGAGACCTGCTGCCCCTGATATTGTAAAATAGAGTAATTTTAGGAAACGACCAGCCATCAACCATAGTGCACAGTTCAAGATCAGTAACGCAACCAACAGATTGAATTGTCCTTCAAAAAACACGAACCACAGTTTAAACGACGTCGCCAGCAACAGAAAAGCGGATAGGATATAGAAAAATGAGGTAAGTAAACGATTTTGCTTTTTACGAAACGTCGCTTGTAATAAAAGTAAAGTAAATACCGCCGTGATCATCATGGTCAACCACGGATATTGAATGAGTACAAACATCATGCTACTTACGATAATCGCTAGAAATGAAAGCAGAAAAATTGTCCGATTAAGCTTCTTTCTCTCTTTGACAAGTATCGCATCATTCGCTTTGGCGGCGGAAACGTTCTCCCCATCACCTTGTCCATAGAGCGCAATGAGAAAATCACAGTAATGTTCTGGCAATAGCTTGCTTTGTTTCCAATATTTGATTTCCGAAATGATAATGCGTTTTCGCTGTGGATTCATAATGACTTTCGCTCCTTGATCTTCGCAGAAACATCCATTCCATTTTATAAGAGACTAGGATTTGATATGTTTCCAATTGCAAATCGACTCCTTTTTCTCTTTAAAAATGCACCGGCACATAAATGCCGATGCATGTCTCATCATTCTAGGAAATCTTTAAGACGTTTACTTCTGGATGGATGGCGGAGTTTGCGTAATGCCTTCGCCTCAATTTGTCGTATACGCTCACGCGTCACGCCGAATACTTTCCCTACCTCTTCAAGTGTCCGTGTACGTCCATCGTCCAATCCGAAGCGAAGGCGCAGGACATTTTCCTCGCGATCCGTCAATGTATCCAGAACATCTTCCAATTGTTCTTTCAACAGCTCATAAGCCGCGTGATCAGAAGGTGATTGAGCTTCCGAGTCTTCGATGAAATCCCCTAGATGGGAGTCATCTTCTTCACCAATCGGCGTTTCGAGTGACACAGGTTCCTGTGCAATTTTCAAAATTTCCCGTACTTTTTCCGCCGTCAGATCCATCTCTTCACCAATTTCCTCCGGCGAAGGTTCCCGTCCGAGATCCTGCAGTAATTGACGCTGTACGCGGATCAGTTTATTGATCGTTTCGACCATATGGACCGGAATCCGGATAGTCCGCGCTTGGTCCGCGATAGCGCGTGTAATAGCCTGACGGATCCACCAAGTGGCATACGTACTGAACTTGAATCCTTTTGTATGGTCAAATTTCTCGACCGCTTTAATAAGACCCATATTCCCTTCTTGGATCAGATCCAGGAACAGCATGCCACGGCCCACGTATCTTTTCGCAATGCTGACGACGAGCCTTAAGTTCGCTTCTGCAAGCCGCTTCTTCGCTTCTTCGTCACCGTCCAGTATTCGGATAGCCAGTTCGACTTCTTCTTTCCCTGTCAATAAGTCGACTCGCCCGATCTCTTTCAAATACATCCGAACTGGATCGTTGATTTTTACGCCTGGGGGAACGCTTAAATCATTCAGATCGAATTGTTCTTCTGCCTCCGCTTTAACCTCTTCGCCAGGTTCGTCGTCATCTTTTCGATCCATTTCGATCCCTTGCGCTTCAATCTGGTCCAAAAACTCCTCGAATTGCTCGGGCTCCATTTCATATGCAGCTAATTTTTCAGTGATTTCATCAAGCGTCAGTTCACCTGATTTTTTTCCAGCCTCCAACAGGTTGGCCTTCACTTCTTCGATTGTCATTTCCATTTCCATTTCGCCGGATTGTTCTTTATTAGTCATCTTACCCGTTCCTCCTTCGTACACCGGAATGCGACTATAATGCCGCCCATGATTTCCGGAGCTGTATGATTTCCCTGGCCAGCTCCAGTGCCCGGGTATGATCATTCATCTTTTCAGCTTCTTTTGATTCGTGCATTTTTGCTTGGATCATTAAATGGATCCGATATTTTTCAAGATGACTAATACAATCATCTATTTCTTCCTCAGTATGTTCAGAATCCCTTTCAATCATTGCCGCCTCGAGTACGATCTTTCTAAGTTCACGATCTTCCAACGTCTCGGCAAAGCGATGGAAATCAGGAGTTCCATGTTCCTCGTAAAATCCGGCTAACCGGACAAAGATGGCTACATAATCGTCTCGTACAAACAAATCCGGTTTGTCTTCTCTCAACCGATCGAACAAAGCCCCATCGTTTAATAGATGATAAAGCAATAACCGTTCAGCACGCTCAGTCCCTGTCATTTTACGGGACGGTGCTGTCTGATTAGGATAGGGACGTACTTGTTCCTCCGTGTCGACTAGGTCCGCTTTTGTCTTTTGGGACTGCTGGCCTGCCATTTTGATAAATTGCTGTTGGAGCGCCTCTGCGGATATCCCGGTTTCTGAAGATAATTGGCGGATATACAAATCCCTTTCGACAGGAGATGATCGAAGAGACAATTCTTCCAGTACTTCATGAATATATTGCAACACATCATTTTCATACGATAAATTCTTCGAACGTTTTGCATAAGCCATCATAAATGACATGAAGGAATGCGGATTACCGATCACTTTTTCGCGGAAAGCTTCACCGCCATATTGTGTAATATAATCATCAGGATCCATATTGCCCGGCAACAGAGCAATTTGAACGTCCATCCCTTTCTTCATGGCCATTTCTGAAAAGCGTTTAGCCGCTTCCCACCCGGCATCGTCTCCATCGCAACAGATGATTAACTCCTTCGCGATTCTTTTCAATTTCAAAAGATGCGTGTCGGACAAGGATGTACCCATAACCGCGACACTATTCGTCACTTCTGCCCGATCCGCCGAAATTGTATCCATAAATCCTTCAAACAGTATTACTTTACCCGTTTTCCGAACGTTAAGACGCGCATTATGAAAATTGTATAAAATTTTACTTTTTTCGAATATCGGTGTTTCAGGACTATTCAAGTATTTGGCTTCCTGTTTCGATCCATGTAAGATCCGTCCCGAAAAAGCAACGATATTCCCATTATCGTCACGAAGTGGAAACATAATACGTCCACGGAACCGGTCAAAATAACCCGTCCCATCATCCTTCATGATACACAACCCGGCACGCTCCATCTCCTTCATATCGAAGTTTTTCCGTTTCAATAATCCGGATAGTGCTTCCCGATCATGTAGAGACCACCCAATTCCATAATTTTCGATACGCTCTCTCGTAAATCCTCTTTTTTCAAGATATTGTAGTGCTTCCTCACCTTCCACAGTGTTTAGGAGTAAATGACTGTAAAAATTCGCCGCAAGCGCATGTGCTTCCAGCATCGACTTGAACTCATTTTGCGATTTTGCCCCCGCATCCGTGCCGCTTGGAACATCGATCTCAATTCCGGTACGTTCGGCAAGTTGCACCACCGCGTCGGTGAATGGACGATTTTCGATATCCATGATGAAGGTGATCGCATTGCCACTCGCGCCACAACCAAAACAATGGAAGAGTTGCTTCTCTTCCGAAACAGAGAAGGAAGGTGTGCTCTCACCATGGAATGGACAAAGGCCGAACCAGTTTTTCCCCCTCTTTGTCAATTGCACGTATTCTCCGATCAAATCGATAATATCAGTCTTCGTCCGGACGGCTTCAATCGTTTCTTCTGAAATTCTCGTCATCTATCACCATTCTCCACTCTTAACTACTTGATTTCGATATATTATTCAAAAATCCTTCCTATTCGACAAAATTTTTTTGATTATACTCCGAAACTTTTATACTACACTAATCCGACGTTTTTTTCTCGAATTTAACACCATTTATTTATGAAAAAAAGATTCGTAACATCCGCAAAAGAAGAACCATCCCATTCCCACGGGGTGGTCCTCCTCCTTTACAATTTAAGATATGATCACTTTTAGCCTTTTATCCGTTTCGGGAAGATATTTCGCTCAGAATAACATTAGCGGTTTCTTCAACTGCACGATTGGTTACATCGATAACATTGCAGCCGATTTTCTCAACGACTTTTTTAAAATGTTCGATCTCGGTTTTTATCCGATCTAGCTGCGCATAGTTCGCATCATCCTTTAAACCAAGTGCGATCAATCTTTCTTTTCGGATGAAATTCAATTTCTCCGGTGAAATAACTAAACCGAAACATTTTTCTGGTTCGATCATAAACAGCTCTTCCGGTGGATCCACCTCCGGGACAAGCGGTACATTTGCCACTTTGTAACGCTTGTGGGCCAAATACTGCGATAACGGTGTCTTGGATGTCCTAGAGACACCGACAAGCACGATATCCGCTTTTAAAATCCCTCTCGGATCCCTGCCATCATCGTATTTAACCGCAAATTCAATCGCTTCAATCTTCTTGTAATAATCTTCGTCCAATTTCCGGACAAGCCCCGGTTCTTCAATGGGATGTTCGTCCAACTCTGCACTGATCAGATCGACTATAGGTCCCATCAGATCAATGCATTTGATCCCCTTGTTTTTACATTCTTCTTTTAAACGGAAACGCATGTCGCTCTTTACTAACGTATAGACGATGATTGCCTCTTGCTTTTTTGCTAAATAGACAATTTCATTCAGTTGCGATTCATCTTCGACATGTGAAAATCGTTTCATGGAAACCGTTTCAAGTCCTTGCCTGAATTGACTTGCGGCCGCTTTTGCAACTAAATCGGCCGTTTCACCGATAGAGTCGGAAACGATGAATAATGTTAACCTTCTCATTGTATCCCCCTCAAAGTTCATGGTCATCCGCAAGTGAAAGGAAAGCTGCGGTAATATTCGTTTTAGTAATCCTTCCAACAACTTCAAGACCCACCCCATTGTCGGTGACAACTGGAAGGGAGTCAATCTGTTTGTCTATCATTTTCTTCGCAACATGCAATAAGGTGTCCTGCTTATCACAATAAGTAATATTTGGCATCCGCGTCATGATGACGTGTACCGGTATTTTATCCAACTCATTGTTGCCAAGGCTCGTCCGCAATAAATCTTTCCTTGATAGAACACCAGTGAGCAGCGACGAACTGTCGACAACAAAAAGTGTTCCGACATCTTCTAAAAACATATGACAAATTGCGTCATATACTGAAATGTTTTCCGCTACTACGACCGGTATCGACTGGAAATCACGGACTTTCATGCCGGTCATACTATCTGCAACCGATTGGACTGGTTTTTTTCCTGAATAGAAATAGCCGACACGGGGCCTTGCATCTAGAAAGCCTGCCATAGTCAATATGGCCAAATCCGGACGAATCGTAGCCCTCGCCAGTTTAAGACGTTCCGCAATCTGTTCGCCAGTGATGGGCCCATCCGATTTAACGATTTCTAGAATCTCGGTCTGGCGCTTATTCAGTTCCATATGTCTCACCGCCCTAATCGCTCAATTCTTTCTCCCTGATTATTATATACGAAGACGTCAACTATTGCTAAGAAAGCGGAACCGTGCTACACTGTTTTTGAATTGAATAGGCGGAGATAGGAAGATAAGTAATGTCAATCATAAGCGAATGGGGACAGTGAAAGCCCGTACTGACATGAAACGGCAGCCTTGAGCCATAGCAAAATAAAGTGGGCTAGATCGACTAGCCAAACAGGGTGGAACCGCGGGTAATCAAGCACTCGTCCCTGGACATGACGTCCAGGGATGGGTGCTTTTTCATTTGAAAATGGAGGGATTTATCGATGGAAAAAGTAGTGAACTTAGCAAAACAGAGAGGATTCGTCTTTCCGGGATCGGAAATTTACGGTGGTCTCGCGAATACATGGGATTACGGTCCGCTCGGGATTGAACTGAAAAACAACATCAAAAAAGCTTGGTGGCAAAAATTCGTTCAGGAATCCCCTTATAACGTCGGTCTTGACGCAGCGATCTTGATGAACCCGAAAGTATGGGCTGCATCAGGACATATCGGCAACTTCAATGACCCGATGATCGACTGTAAAAAATGTAAAACGCGCCATCGTGCGGATAAATTGATCGAAGATGCGCTTGATGCAAAGGGGATTGAAATGGTCGTTGATGGCCTTCCTTTTGAAAAGATGGAAGAACTCATTGAAGAGCATGGCATCAACTGTCCGGATTGTGGTGCGATGGATTATACAGAAATTCGTCAATTCAACTTAATGTTCAAAACACAACAAGGTGTGACGGATTCATCCGCTAACGAAATTTTCCTCCGTCCGGAAACCGCACAAGGGATTTTCGTCAACTTTAAAAATGTCCAACGTTCCATGCGTAAGAAAATGCCTTTCGGAATTGCACAAATTGGAAAAAGTTTCCGAAACGAAATTACACCAGGAAACTTCACATTTCGGACGCGCGAATTCGAACAAATGGAATTGGAATTCTTCTGCAAACCTGGCGAAGACATGGAATGGTATGAATACTGGCGCGATTTTTCAAAACAATTTTTGCTGAACTTAGGCATGACAGAAGAAAATATGCGTTTGCGTGAACATAATGAAGATGAGCTGTCCCATTACTCAAAAGGTACTGTCGATATTGAGTACAAATTCCCATTCGGCTGGGGCGAACTATGGGGTATCGCCAACCGTACGGACTTCGACTTGAGCCGCCATATGGAACATTCAGGTGAGGACTTCCACTATCAGGATCCTATCACAAATGAAAAGTTCATCCCGTATTGCATCGAACCTTCACTAGGTGCCGATCGTGTAACACTCGCATTCCTTTGTGATGCTATCGACGAAGAAATATTAGAGGGCGACGACAAACGTACCGTCTTACGTTTCCACCCTGCCCTGGCTCCTGTGAAAGCAGCCGTTCTTCCGTTATCCAAAAAGCTTGCTGAAGGTGCGGATGAAGTATATGCGGAACTCCGTAAACATTTCGTTGTTCAATACGATGATGCACAATCGATCGGAAGACGTTATCGCCGTCAGGATGAAATCGGGACGCCATTCTGTATTACGTACGACTTTGATTCCGAAGAGGATCGCCAAGTAACAGTGCGCCACCGTGATTCCATGGAACAAGTCCGTATGCCGATTGCAGAAGTGAAAGACTATATCGCTAAACATCTTGAGTTTTAAGTAATCAATCACGCCTCGGCGTGATTGCGTCCAGATTTTGAATTGCGCTTGCGCAATTAACTCCTTTCAAAATCTGTGACATCCGCCGGAGGCTTAACTTGAATCAGCAGGGAGTTTGAACTCCCTCTGATTGAAATGCATTCTGGCATTCATCCCACCACTTATGGAAGTGGGGGACTTCTGCTGAATCAAGTTAAAATAATAGCAAAGAAAAACCGGAGAAAGTTGGCTTATTCGCCTTCTTCCTCCGGTTTTTCTTTTCGTGGCAATAGTTCTGGTGTCGATTCGAGTTGGTCCAAAAAAGACCTGGACTTCAATCGGATCCCCACCTGCTCATCATAAATGGTACGCACCAATTTTTTCATAAATTGTTTCGTCGTCTTTTTCAATGTCAAGTTGCCGACACGATGGATCGGAACTGTGTAAAAGGTCCGGATAAGCTTCAGTTGTGTCGGAGATATCCGGATCAAATACTTATCGATATGGAAACAACGATGACAAAGGAAACCGATTTCCTGGAAGGAAAACGCAAACTCCCCTTCCGTCGCCCCGCAATTTGCACATTGATGGAGAACGGGGTGGATCCCGGCCACCGGCAACATCTTCCACTCGACAAACAACGCGATCGCTTCCGGATCATATCGTTCGTCAATCGCATGCAAAGCGTCGTATAGCAACTCATAAATACCTTGGATACGCTCATTATTCTCCGTTAGCCGATCAATGAGCTCGATGATATAACTGGCATAAGCGGTGGCTTCAAGGTCTTCACGGATAAAGCGCATCGATTCGCCCCGCTCTCCTTGTTCAAGCGTTCCCATCCCTCTTCCGGTACGGATGAGAAAGGTGCCGTGCGTAAACGGTTGTGTGATGGCGGCCAATCGACTTGCGGGCTTCTTTGCTCCCCTTGCCATTGCCGTCAGCTTGCCGGCTTCTTTGGTGAAAATCGTCACAATTTTATTCGATTCACCATAAGGGATACTTTTTAGAATGATCCCTTCCCATTTGTTCAGCAAGGCAATCACCCCAATTTCTTATAGTCTAGGCTCCGGACGCTAAACGCTTGGATTAGTACTCGTCTTCTCTGAAGCCGAATTCCTTCAATTGGCCCGGTTTGTTGCGCCAATCTTTTTGCACTTTGACCCAAAGTTCCAAGAAAACTTTCGAACCGAGCAGCATTTCAATATCATGCCTCGCCTTCGTTCCGATTTCTTTTAGCAACGCGCCTCTTTTCCCGATGACGATGCCCTTTTGGGAGTCTCGATCCACTACAATTGTAGCCATGATATTGACCATTTCCCGTTTTTCTTCCCGCTCGATTTTCTCGATAACAACAGCGACGGAATGCGGAACTTCCTCCCGCGTTAAATGCAATACCTTCTCGCGGATCAATTCAGAGATGATGAAACGTTCCGGGTGGTCTGTCACTTGATCATCCGGATAATACTTCGGACCTTCTGGCATGTATGTGTTTAATGTTTCCATGAGCCGTTCCACATTATTGCCATTGATCGCTGAAATCGGAACAATTTCCGCAAAATCATATTCGGACGTATACGTCGTAATCACTTTCAACAGATCATCCGGGTGGACCAAATCGATTTTATTGATAATTAAAAAGACCGGTGTCTTTGTATTTTCAAGCAATTCGATGATGAAGCGATCGCCGCGCCCAATCGGCTCATCGGCGTTGACCATAAACATCACGGCGTCGACTTCTTTCAGTGTATTACGCGCTGTTTTCACCATGAAATCGCCGAGCTTATGTTTAGGCTTATGGATTCCTGGTGTATCGATGAAAATCAACTGCGATTCATCTGACGTGACAACACCTTGCACCTTATTACGCGTTGTTTGCGGTTTGTCGCTCATGATGGCGATTTTTTGCCCGACTACACGATTCAGGAAAGTCGATTTCCCGACATTCGGACGTCCGATGATGGAAATGAACCCCGATTTGAATGATTGGTTATTCTGCTGCATAATCTAAATCCTCCTTGGAAAAAGCGCCCGGAAGCAATTCAGCGACCGTCGTCTCCAACACATCGCCTTTCAAATTCGTCAAGTAAACAGGCATCTTCTTATCGCAAAATTCGGCGATCACTTGCCGGCAAGCCCCACAAGGCGAAACCGGTCCCTCCGTATCCGCAACGACAGCGAGCGCCTTGAATGTATGAACACCTTCCGAAACCGCATTAAAAAAAGCCGTCCGCTCCGCACAATTGCTCATGCTATAGGCCGAATTTTCAATATTACAACCGCGGTAAACTGTTCCATCTTCCGCCAACAAGGCAGCACCTACCGGAAATTTCGAGTAAGGGACATAGGCCTTCTCCCTTGCTTTTTTCGACTCTTCCATCAATTTATTTTTTTCCATCTAAACACCTCTCTACATGAAATTCAACCATTTCGGAACAAAAAGCAATAGTCCGATAATCGCACTAAAGATCGCGAAGACAAAGACAGCTCCTGCCGCCAAATCTTTCGCCTGCTGAGCCAATGGATGCCTTTTCGACGTCACTAAATCAACGACACGTTCAATCGCGGCATTCATCAGCTCCAATGCGAACATGCCACCAATCAGAATCATGACGATAAACCACTCAACAGGTGAAAGCTTTGTCAAAACCCCTGCGACAACCACGACGATGGCGGCTAAAACATGCATTTTCATGTTGCGCTCTGCTTTAACGCCATGGACAATGCCGTTCCACGCATAGACGAACGCTTTAAAAAAACGCCGCATCGGTCTCACCTCTCAAGTCCGAACGAAGTCAGAATCTCCTTCTGTCGTCCAAACATGACGGCTTCATCTTCTTCGATCATATGATCATATCCAAGAAGATGCAAAAAACCATGTAATGCAAGAAAACCCATTTCCCGATTAAAATCATGACCGTATTCTTCCGCTTGCCTTTGAGCAGTTTCAACGGAAATGATGATATCCCCCAAAATAACGGGCATCCCTTCCTCCGCAACAATGGCCAATTCGCCTTCCGTCATCTCTTCAAGCGCAAACGAAATGACGTCGGTCGGAACATCTTTTCCTCGATATTCGGCATTCACTTCTTGAATGGCTTCATCGGTCATAAATGTGAGAGACACTTCCGTTCCACTTGCCACCTCTTCCTCGATAGCGGCATGCGTTAATAACTTTCGAATCAGTTCGATAACCGTCTCATCAACAGTCCCAGTTTCATCTTCGAAATACAGTTCAAGCATCTAGGTAACACTCCTTTCAATTTTACTCCGGATATTCAATCCGATTGTGGAAAGTTCCGTTTAATGTTTCACAAATCACTTTCTCGACCAACTTCAATTCCTTCATGGAAATATCACATTCATCGAATTGGCCATCCTTCAATTTATCATTGACGATTGCCCGTACTAATCCCGCAATCTTTTGCGGGGTTGGTTCTTTCATCGACCGGACTGCCGCTTCTACACTATCCGCAATGGATATGATGGCAACTTCTTTCGTTTGTGGCTTCGGACCTGCATAGCGGAATTCTTCCTCTACCACATCTTTCCCGGATTCTTTCGCTTTTACGTAAAAATATTTCAACGTGCTCGTTCCATGGTGTTGCCGGGCAATATCGATGATTTCAGCTGGCATTTTATGCTTTTCAAGAATCTTCGCACCATCTTCTGCATGGGCAATAATGATATCACGGCTTTTTTCAGGTGGCAACGCATCATGCGGATTTTTTCCTCCGTGCTGGTTTTCAATAAAAAAACCGGGCCGTACCGATTTACCGATATCATGATAATAACTGCCAACACGCGCAAGCAACCCATTCGCTCCGATCGCTTCGCATGCTGCATCCGAAAGGTTTGCGACCATGACACTATGATGGTACGTGCCAGGCGTTTCAGTGAGCACTTTTTTTAATAATGGATGATTCGGGTTCGATAATTCTATCAATCTCATATCTGATAACAAGCCAAATGCAGACTCAAAAAATGGCATAAGCCCAATCGTTAGTGCTCCCGATAATATGCCGGATGCTATAGCGGCGATAACATAAAAAGCCAGTTCTGACATATCATAAGAAGACTGTGTCATCAGTAAGTAAAAGGCGATGAACAGCATATTGGAAGCCGCTACTCCTGCACTCGTCCGCAAAATATTCGAGCGCCTTCCCCCATTTCCAAGTAAATAAAGACTGACAATCCCCCCGAACAATATGTACAATGCCACTTCCATTTGAATAATGGCAGCGTATCCTTCCTGCAACATCACACCTGCCGTTGCAGCAGTGATAATCGTCATCATGATCGCAAGCCGTTCGTTCGTCAACAACTTAACGAGCATCGGTGCTAACGCAGTCGGAAACAGGAACGCTAATAATACGTCAAAATCCTTTTCAATCAACGCAAGCAATTTCATCAAGACGACGAGTAGGAGAAAGATTGTAAGCACGATAAGCAATGCTTTTTTCTTAACAGAGCTTTCTTTCCGCCAAGTGTTGAAATGCATGAAGATGATTGCCGAAATGAAGAGGACAAATAAGCTCAAGCCAGCGAACGGTTTGACAGTGGATTGATTGGTCAATAATCCTGTAAGTTCGAGCTGCCTATAAATTTCCCTGTCTATCATTTGACCTTCCCGCACAATGACTTGTCCTTGCAAGATCCTTGTCGGTTCAACAGCGGCCTTCGCTTGTTCAATCCCCGCCTGTGTCGCTTCTTCGTTGATTGTTTCCGTTTCTACGACGAGTAAGCGGCCGATTGTTAGCACCGATTGCAAAATGGCTGGCGGAATCTTATCTGAAAGGCGAATTTGCCGTTCCACTTCATAACGGACTGCGGAAAGATCGCTTGCCCGTACCGGTTTCGATAATTCCTCCCCGATAATCGTTGAAATAATCTGCTGCACGTCTTGCAAAACATCTGTCTTCTGTTCTAATAGATTTGAAATGGCTTCGTCACTCAATCGGAGGCCCGGTTCTTTCTTTTCAAGATTCTTAAGCCTCTCGCGCATTTCTTTAATCTGCTCTTTCCGATCCAAAGCTTCTGTTTCGTTAGTATCGCCCTTTGTTTTCCCCATTTCTTTCACATCGATCAGAAAATCGAATATCGATGTAGCAATCGCTTGCCGATTTGGTCCTACGTCATCGGAAAACTGGTAGACAGGAGGAACTTCAAGGGCCGCCCGCTCCCGATCCTGCTCCGTCTTCACCGTATCTTCAACGGTTTTGATCGAGCGGATCGTATCCGGTGAAATTTGTAATGATTCCAGTTCATATGTCTCTTTCTTGACACTCCCATACATGAGCGAAAAGAGAAGGATTGCGGATAATCCAATAAGAAATAAAGATAGGAAATTGAATTTCAGTGAGAACAAAAACCTACGTATTGGCTGCAGCATTGGAATTCCCCCATTTCTCTTCTATCGAAAAATGTAAACGCCCGCGCAGATGCGACAAGCACGGGCGCTTTGACATCAGTATTAGTATATCGTGGATTGTGTACACTTGCTTCTTATTTCTAAAGAAAAAGCAGTCAAGTTAGGATGACTGCTCCTCTTCATAAGCCTCGATTATTTTCGCAACGAGTGGGTGACGGACTACATCGCCTTGCTCCAAATATTGAAAGTGGATATCCTTCACTTTTTTTAGAATCGTTTCTGTTGCGATGAGTCCGGAATCAACGCCTTTTGGTAAGTCGATTTGTGATTTGTCTCCGGTGATCACCATTTTCGAACCGAAGCCAAGACGTGTCAAAAACATTTTCATCTGGGCTTTGGTTGTATTCTGCGCTTCATCCAGAATGACGAACGCATCGTCCAATGTGCGCCCTCTCATATAGGCAAGCGGGGCGATTTCAATTACGCCACGCTCAATGAGACGCTCTGTATGCTCCGCCCCGAGGACATCATGAAGTGCATCATACAGTGGACGCAAATAGGGATCAACCTTCTCTTTTAAGTCACCTGGCAGGAATCCCAAATTCTCTCCTGCTTCCACAGCGGGACGCGTCAATATGATGCGTTTCACAGAGCCTGTTTTCATCGCTTGAACAGCAAGGACGACAGCCAAGTAAGTCTTCCCGGTACCAGCCGGCCCAACACCGAAAACAAGATCGCGTGTACGAATGGCATGGACATATTCACGTTGTCCAATTGTTTTCGCCCGGATCGCCTTCCCTTTCGTATTTCTCGCAATCTCCTCATCGTATAATTCGGCGAAATATTCAATCGTCCCGGCTTTCACCATTTCGAGTGCGGTCGAAACATCCCGTTGATTGATATTGATGCCTTTCCGAATGACTTTTAGCAACTGCTCGAATAAAACTTTCGCTGAATTGCTTTGTTCTCCACTGAGCGATATCGTATCGCCTCTCACTAAGATTGTAATCTTTAATTCCTCTTCAATCAATTTCATATTTTGGTCTGAAATGCCAAGTAGCATGACCGCTTCGTTCGGGTCCTCAATATGCAGTTGAATCAAATGTTCATTCAATAGTTTCAGTCTCCTTGGGATATCGGTCTTTTGACTGCAATGTTATCATTGATCAGAAACAGTATAGTCCCATTAACTTTATCATTATCGAATGACACGTGCAAAATTTTCTCATCCCGCACGATCGCTTTTGAAAATGATTCGGACAATAGCTTGTTTTTTAACAACGGAATCAATACTGTCTCTTCCATGCCTTCGACCAACTCAAATTGTCCTGATTTTTCTTCCACATGACGTTCAGATCGTATGAACGACCAAGGCGATACATCTTGTTCATCCGCTTTATTTTTTTGCCAAGGCCAATGAAATGACAATTGCATGACTTCATCACCTTGCATGTGAAAATCGATCGTTTTGGGTAGACTGAAGGAATACTCGACCCAATAGTCCGCAAAAACGGCACCATCTGCACCAACGACAGTTGTTTTTCCTCCCTGTTCCAGAATGCCTGTAGCGAGCACATCCCCTTTCTTAACCGTCTGATGGACATGTCCTACCCTTTCCCCACTTTTCAATTCAAAACGCGTAATTACGCCTCCTGTGCGTGCGACAAGGTTCGAAGGAGGTCCATCCTCTTCTACATTCTCATCCGACTGAGGTGAAAGCATCGGAATGACGGTAAGTGTTGTTCCAACCCGTCTAAAACGGACCCATGACAAAGCAGGGTCATCCAACATGAGCTCCCGGCGAATTTCACCTTCGTCCGGGATAAAAACGAGGGGTTTTAGTGGAACAATCGAATTTTTTTCAAGTTTCTTCTCAATTCTTTCCGTAACCTCGGGCATATCCGATTCCACATTGACTGTCCAAAGAAAAAAGGAAGCGAGAAATGGAATGAGACAAGCAATCAAAAAACGATAGGATGAGAAAATGCCTTTAAAGCCCTTCTCCATTCCGACCTGTCTAACCGACACTTTCACACGGTAACTACGGCGTAATCGACGGATGGATTGCAAGCCTTTGCGATCGGTCTGAAAGTGTGCTGCCCCATTTTGAATAGACAATGAAGAAATTTTCGTACCATTCGAGACAAGTTTGGAGATAAAGCTGGAGACATCATTGGCACCCGTAATCTTAATCGCATATCGTTTATGCATACGGCAATGCTCCATCTTCTTTAATTTCCAGCGTTGTGATGGACGTAAAAGTGAATATTGCTACTTCTTCCGAAAGTGTCTCCACGGTCAATTCTTCTCCTGTCGCCTCAATCCGGTATTGCCCACATTTAATCACTGCAAAATCGGGGCCGAGCTTCAAAAGTGCATAAGGCCCATTGATCCGTACTGAACGGAACTCTTCGATTGTCACTGATGAACCCGTATCAAATAATTTTCTCAAAAGATAAAACCCCCTGCCATAACATATGAAATAGGCAGGGGGTCAATGCTTACCGTTTTGATTTTGGTGGAGCTAAAATTTCGGAAAAGACGATTCCTTTCAAGAAATCCTCGCTCGTTTTCGGGACAAGATCGTCCTTGTCGACTTCAACTGACACTTTCCGAGTTCCGCCATGCGCTGAAAGCCGACCGCGATGCCGATCAGTCGAAGGGCGCTCCTGTTTCTTCTGAACTTCAACCGGCCCCTCATTTACCGTAATCAGTTCAGCCGTCGCCGGTTTGCGCGGAGCTGCTATAGGTGGCGTTTGCCTGCTAGGAGGTTCGTCCGCCCCTTTCTGCAGCTCTTTTTGCATTTCCTGAACCATTTCTTTCGACATTTCTTTCAGCTTCTTAACAGGGTTATCCTGCCCAGCCGTAAATGGTTTTGGCTGCCCTTGCCGGGGTGCTTTTTTCTTGTCCTTACCGCTGAATAACGAGCCAAGAATTGCCAATATGGCAAAAATGATCAGTTGTTCCATCGATACATCCCCTTTCCGGGAATCGGATGATCACCCGTTACTCTTTCTTACCGTCAGGCTTCTGCTTATCCTCGCCCACTTTACTGATGGAGTTTCGCATGCCTGTATCCGCTTGGATGTTCTTGTAGTTCATATAGTCCATAATGCCAATGTTGCCAGTGCGGAGTGCTTCCGCCATCGCAAGTGGAACTTCCGCTTCGGAGGCTACCACTTTCGCGCGCATCTCTTCGACTCTTGCTTTCATTTCCTGCTCGCTCGCAACAGCCATTGCACGACGTTCTTCCGCTTTCGCTTGGGCGATGTTTTTATCCGCCTGCGCCTGCTCTGTCTGTAATTCCGCACCGATGTTTTTACCGATATCCACGTCGGCAATATCGATGGATAAAATTTCGAAAGCTGTTCCCGAATCAAGTCCTTTGGATAGGACTGTCTGTGAAATCATATCTGGGTTTTCCAATACTTTCGCATGGTCAACAGACGCACCAATCGTGGAAATAATCCCCTCACCAACACGGGCGATAACTGTTTCTTCACCCGCACCACCGACGAGACGATCAATGTTGGCACGAACGGTAATACGTGCTTTCGCTTTCACTTCAATCCCGTTTAAGGCGACACCAGCGATAAATGGTGTTTCGATCACTTTCGGGTTAACGGACATTTGGACCGCTTCCAACACGTCACGTCCAGCAAGATCAATCGCGGCTGCACGTTCAAACGTCAATTCGATATTCGCACGGTGTGCTGCAATGAGAGCATTGACGACACGGTCAACGTTCCCTCCCGCTAAGTAATGACTTTCCAATTGGTTGATCCCGACACTTAAGCCCGCTTTATGGGCCTTGATCAATGGATTGACGACACGGCTCGGGATAACCCGACGAAGACGCATTCCAATGAGTGTAAAAATACTGACCCGCACACCTGCTGCCATGGCGGAAATCCATAGCGCGACAGGGACGAGTGTGAAAAATACAGCTAGTACGAGTATTACGACAATCGCGATAATCACTGTCGTAATAAGACCTGCTGCTCCTGCGATTTCTGGCATTATTCAATCTCCCCTTCCTCTTCTGATTCCCGTACAACAATACGGGAACCTTCTACCTTCACAATCGTAACATTTTTTCCTTTGTCAATGTAACTTCCTTCCGAAACAACATCGATCCGTTCACCGTCCAGTTCGATGGCTCCAGCCGGGCGAAGCGGTGTGGACGTCTTTGCAACACGTCCCAGTAATTCCACTCTATTCACGTTTGAAACGTAACCGCTTTCCGTATCCGTCGCATCCATCAGCACGACTTTATTGAGCAGATGCAATTTTTTACCGAAAAATTTCATAAGAATCACCATCCCTGTACTAGCGATGGCAACCGCGATAAGGACCGAAATCGCCATATACATCGGATTGCCGCCTGCCAAAATGATACCGCCAACAATTGCGAGCGATCCTATGATCCCCGCTATCCCACCCGGCAAGAAAAACTCCGCGATGACAAGCCCTACACCAACCACAAAGAGAACGATGGATTCATAGCCTGCAAACCCTGCAACAAGGTGGCCATAGAAAAATAACAGCAACGAAGTAATCGCCATCGTACCCGGCACACCGAATCCGGGAGAATATAATTCTACGACAAGGCCAAGCCCTGCAATGGATAGAAGGATTGGGACAACGATCGGATGGGCGATGAATCGGGCGATCTTTTCAAAAATAGTCAATTCCGTTGGAATGACTTCCGCATTTTCATAGCCCGCCTTTGCAAGCACTTCTTCAAAAGACGAAACGGTCCCTTGACTATACTCGACCTCTAATGCTTCCGAAGCAGTCAATGTCAGCAATTTGCCCTTCCCTGCCCGATATTGAGGGAGATCGACGTCCGGATCTGCCATTGCTTGTGCATACTTTGTATCACGATCATGACCTGAAGAATTAGCAGCATTGATCATATCCGCAATCCATTTACTTTGCGCTTTGGCATCCGCCGCATTGCCATTAGCAACGATCGCTTGGGCTGCCCCGATGGTAGCGTTAGGAGACATGTAAATGTCCTTTGCATGTAGCGCGATCAATGCACCGGCAGAAATTGCGCGATTGTTGATATAGGCGATGATCGGAACTTCTGTCTCATCCATCAACTTGGCAATTTTGTCTGCGGCATCTGTAAAGCCTCCAAGCGTATCGATTTCGAGGATGATCGCCTCCGCACCTGCTTGTTCCGCTTCTGAAAAGGAGCGCTTTAAAAAAGCCAATAAGCCTTTTTCAACTTCTTCTTCAACCGGTACTTTGTACACTTTGGTACCGCTAGCCTCCGTCTGTATGAACGGAATCGAGATCACCGATAATAATAAAATGAACAGGAGAACTCTTCCTATCATTTTATGCATTTTCTTTTTCACCTCTCTCTATCCCCTTTATTATATCTCTTTATACGGTTCAAAAGCTCGGAAGTTTCATTTTTCTTCGGATAAAAATCCAGATAACAAATAAACCGGAAAATCCTATTAAGGATTTTCCGGTTTACCAAATTTTAGATTCATTACAAGATCGAATTCATGGCTACAGAAAATTAGAATTTACGTTTTCTTGCAGCTTCAGATTTCTTTTTGCGTCTTACGCTTGGTTTCTCATAAAACTCACGCTTTCTTACCTCTTGTATTGTTCCACTTTTGGATACAGTACGTTTGAAGCGGCGAAGAGCATCTTCAAGCGATTCGTTTTTACGAACAACAGTTTTCGACATATCTCTTGTCCCTCCCTCCAAACACACTTCGGAACATGACCAAGTGCCATGTACTCAAGAATTATACCGCATAAATAAAAATAGGTCAATATAAAACTTTCAACTTTATTTAGAAAAAAATCTTATATCCCCCTAAATGAGGTCAATTCGCTAGATATGTAATCCTGGTCTTTGTACTTAGCCGATCAATAATCAGATGTGGATGCAAGTCCTTGCATAATCTGAACTCCGGAACTTGCTCCGATTCTCGTAGCGCCCGCATCAATCATTTTTTTCATCTCTTCAAAGCTCCGAACACCACCGGATGCCTTCACACCCATTTCAGGCCCAACGACCGCCCGCATTAATTTGACGTCTTCCTCCGTCGCCCCTCCATTTGAAAAACCAGTAGAGGTTTTGACAAAATCAGCTCCAGCCAAAACGGATAACTCGCACGCTTTTCTTTTTTCCTGCTCTGTCAATAAGGCTGTTTCAATAATCACTTTGACAATTGCTTGATCTTTTGCAGCCTGAACAACTGCCTCGATATCCTTTTTCACGGTCGCGTCATCCCCGCCTCGAAGTGCACCGATATTGATCACCATATCGATTTCTCCGGCACCGTTTTGAATCGCATCTGCGGTTTCAAACGCTTTTACTTCGGACGTCGATGCCCCTAGCGGAAAACCGATGACCGTACATACTTTAACCGGCGTCCCAGCTAACGCTTCCGCCGCCGTTTTCACCCAGGTAGGATTGACACAAACTGACGCGAAAGAATAGGTGCGCGCTTCTTCGCACAACTTCAGAATCTCCTCTTTTTTCGTTTCAGCTTTCAGCAATGTATGATCAATATAAGTCGCAAAATCCGTATTCAACTGAATACCTCCCCGTAGTTGTCCGTACTTCTCCAATCATAGCAAGAACAGGCCGATTGTGCACGAAAAAACCATTCCAACCTCGTTTGGCTGAAATGGTTTTTCTTATTAGGCATGGATTTCCTGGTCATCCATTACTCGGACAAATTGTCCTTCATTATATGGATAGCCCGCTTTCGTCAACTTCACACGGACAATTTTACCGACCATTGATTCATCGGCAGGCAAGACAACTTTCAAGTAATTATCTGTATATCCTTCATAGAGCCCGCTATCCGGATCGAGTTTATACTTTTCTTCTGGAATAACTTCGAGCACTTCATTTTCAAAAGAGGATGCGTATTGCTTCGCAAGCTGATCATTCAACTCAAGCAGGCGATGAACGCGCTCATTTTTCACTTCTTCATCAATTTGATCTTCCATTCGTGCGGCAGGTGTCCCTGTCCGTTTGGAATATGGAAAAACATGCAGTTCCGAGAAACTCTGATCGCGGATGAAACGATAAGTTTCCATGAATTCTTCTTCCGTCTCTCCCGGGAAACCGACGATAACATCCGAAGTGATCGCCAAATGTGGCAACGCTTCGCGAAGTCGATCCAAACGCTCCCCGAAAAATTCCATTGTATATTTACGACGCATCCGTTTCAGTACAGTATTGGAACCGGATTGGATCGGAATATGCAGATGGCGGACGATAATCTTCGAATCACGGAGCACTTCAATGACTTCATCAGTTAATTGGCTCGCTTCGATGGAACTGATTCGAAGACGTTTCAATCCTTTCACTTGCGATTCTAGATCACGAAGAAGACGGGCAAGATTATAGTCTTTCAAATCCTCCCCATAACCACCCGTATGGATACCAGTCAGGACAATTTCAAGGTATCCTGCATCAACAAGCTGTTGCGCTTGACGGATTACTTCTTGCGGATCGCGGGAACGCATGAGGCCACGCGCCCAAGGAATAATACAAAACGTACAGAAGTTATTGCATCCTTCCTGTATTTTCAAAGATGCCCGTGTACGGTCTGTAAAAGCAGGAACGTCAAGCTCTTCATACACTCTGTTCTTCATAATATTGCGAACGGCGTTGATCGGTTGTCGTTCCGCCCGATATTCGTCGATCAAGCCAAGTAATTTCGTCCGATCTTGCGTTCCAACGACGATATCCACTCCCGGAATCGCCATAATCTCAGCAGGTGATGTCTGCGCATAACAACCTGTTACACAAATGACTGCATCCGGATTATTTCGGATGGCACGTCGAATGACCTGACGGCTTTTCTTATCCCCCGTATTCGTCACTGTGCACGTATTGATGACGTAGACATCGGAGTTTTGTTCGAAATCCTTACGATCATAGCCGGCTTCTTTAAACAATTGCCAGATCGCCTCAGTTTCGTAATGATTTACTTTGCAACCGAGGGTGTGAAAGCTTACGTTTTTCGGTAGCTCGTTGCTCATATATATTTCATCCTTTCATTACAAACATTATCATAATTAACTTGGGTTTAAATAAAATGTCAACGAGTTTTATGATAGCATAAATAAACATGTTGAGCCTAATTTTTTTGTTTAGTCTCTACATATTTAAATTGTTCCACCGAGATAGGTGACATGTACATGAATTATAGTCACCTGTTTTCTTTTTGTCTAGATATAACCAATTGTGTTTATTTGTCGCACTACAAAAATAATTGATATAATTCACTTAAAATTCAATTAGGAGGTTCCATGGTTATGAAACCACGAATTACTGTCATCACATTAGGCGTTGATAATTTAGAAAAATCGTTTCTTTTCTATCGTGATGGTCTTGGTCTACCAACGGAAGGGATCGTCGGAGAAGAATTTGAACATGGTGCAGTAGCTTTCTTTGATTTACAATCCGGCCTAAAACTTGCTATTTGGAATCGCAAAGACATCGCACATGAAGCAAAAGTTCCTTTAGCTGAATCTAGCCCTACCGAGTTTACATTAGGTCACAATGTTAATAGTAAAACCGAAGTCGATCATGTAATGGAACAAGCGAAAAGGGCAGGTGCGACGATAACTGATCCTGCTCACGATACTTTTTGGGGCGGATACTCTGGCCACTTCCAAGACCCAGACGGTCACTTATGGGAAGTAGTTTGGAATCCACAATGGCAACCAATTGAATGACCATAAATTTGGGCTAGTGATCACCAGCTTTTTCATTACACATTATGCGTCCTGTTTCAATCCCATATTTCGCTTAAAAATAAGACCTTTCTATTTTTTTAGAAAGGTCTTATTCCTATGCTGTTTACCTCTTTCATTCAAATTCGTAAGACATGGTAGACAGGAGATATAACGGGGCCGTTTCAGTCCTTAAGATACGCGGACCTAATGCCATCGGTAAAAAATCGGCGGAGTGGAGTGCTTCCGCTTCGCTCCGGGATAGGCCGCCTTCAGGGCCGAAAACAACCAGTACCGATTGTTTGGGAGACACGTTTTTAAGCCGATCTGCAATCTTATGCGGTTTTCCGCTTTTTGCATCTTCCTCATCCGCAAATAACAGGACATCATACGTTTTCGCTACATTGATCAATTGCTTGAACGTATAAGGTGTTGCGACTTCAGGAATAAGCGTACGATGGCATTGCTCCGCCGCTTCTTTCGCGATTTTGCGAAGTCTCTCTACCCTTTTACCGCCTTTTTTATCATCCCATTTGACGATGGAGCGCTCTGCTTCAAAGGGAATGAGTCCTACCATGCCGAGTTCAGTACCTTTTTGTGTAATCCAATCAAGCTTATCGCCTTTAGGCAGACCGCATGCAATCGTCACAGAAACAGGCATTTCACTGGACGGCAGCGCGTCTCCCTCGCGTTGGACGATCACCACATCTGTAGCCAGTTCGGAAATGGCTGAAACGTATGCGTGACCGTCGTAAACCGCGATGACTTGATCTCCGGGTGCCATTCGCATGACACGGACGATATGTTTTCCATCGTCGCCGGAGATTTCAGCTTTCCCTTCGTCATCGAACGGGTCGGAAAGAAAATAGCGTTGCAAACCGTTACACGCCCCTTTTTTGGGCAACAATGGCAACCCAGTCTTCCATCAGGACAGACTCGATAATGTCAAAGCCTTTGGAAATCAAATCTTCTTTCACCATATCGCGTTTTTGACCGATGATGCCTGAAACGATGAACAATGCGTCCTCCGGTAAAATAGCATAAGCATCTCCAGAAAATGACATGATCACTTCTGCCAATATATTCGCAACGATTATATTGGCAGGTTCTTTAACGGAATCTAATAGATTGCCATGTGTAACATGAATTTTCTCTTCGACATGATTCAATTTAATATTTTCTTTCGCTGCTACCACTGCGACATCATCCAAGTCAAGCGCATGGACCTGAGACGCGCCTAACAGAGCTGCACCGATGGAAAGGACACCGGAACCGGTTCCAACATCAACGACCGTGTCCCCTTCACGCACATACTTTTCAAGCGCTTGGAGACACATGACCGTGGTCGGGTGCGTGCCAGTTCCGAACGCCATACCTGGATCCAACTCGATGATCAATTCATCCGAATCGACAGGATCATATTGTTCCCATGTCGGGACGATTGTGAATCGCCCGGATATTTTGACAGGATGATAGTATTTCTTCCATGCAGTCGCCCAATCCTCTTCGTCGATCTCATGCGTATGAATGCTGTTCTGTCCGATATCCAAACCGAATGCTGTTAAGCCTTCAATCGCCTGTTCAATATCTTTCATCGTTTCAATGAGAAAACTATTGACAGGTAAATACGCTTTGACGATGACGCCATCAGTCGGAAAATCCTTTTTATCAAGTGCATAGATTTCTCCGAAACGGTCTTCGTGAATCCGATCCGGTTCTACCGAATCTTCAATCACGACACCACTGGCACCCGCTTCGTGTAAAATATTCGCTACCGCTTCCGTTGCTTCATGCGTTGTATGAATGGAAATTTCCGACCACTTCAAATCAATTCATCCCTTTCAGTCGCCTTTGATTGTACGTTTAATTTTATCAAATAAGGAGCTTGAATACTCATCTGGCGAATCTCCGCTAATGGCTGCAAATTCACGCATTAATTCTTTCTGTTTTTCCGTCATTTTCTTCGGTGTCACCACTTTCACGACAACATGTTGATCACCTATGCCACGGCCGTGGACGTTTTTAACCCCTTTACCTCTGAGACGGAAACGGGTGCCCGTTTGTGTACCGGCTGGAATTTTCAAGTTCACATTGCCGTGTACGGTCGGCACTTCAATCTCATCACCGAGTGCAGCTTGTGGGAACGTTAGACCCAATTCCAAATAAATATCGTCTTCTTCCCGTATGAATTTTTCATGTGGGCGCACGCGGAATACGATATACAAGTCCCCTGCCGGACCGCCGTTATGCCCCGCTTCGCCTTGTCCCGAGACGCGCAGCTGTTGACCATCGTCAACACCTTCAGGAATCGTCACTTTAATTTTTTTGTTTTTGGTTACTCTACCTTTACCGTGACATGTCGTACATTTTTCAGGGATGATTTTCCCTGTCCCTTGACAATGTGGACACGTTCTGCGATTTACCATTTGACCGAGCGGCGTGTTTTGCGTAATGCTGATCTGACCAGAACCGCCACAATGCGTACAAGTTGTTGGGGAAGTCCCTTTTTTCGCACCTGAGCCGTCACATGTTTCGCATGTTTCCTCTTTCGGAATTTCAATTTCCATCTCTTTTCCGAAAACAGCTTCCATGAAATCAATCGTCATGGAATATTGGAGGTCATCCCCTTTTCGAGGCGCATTCGGATCACGGCGTCTTGATCCACCACCACCGAAAAACGTGCTGAAGATATCTTCGAATCCAAAACCATCTCCGCCACCGCCGAAACCGCCAAAACCTTGGTTCGGATCTGCATGACCGAACTGATCATAATTCGCTTTTTTCGTATCATCGCTCAACACTTCATAAGCTTCCGTCACTTCTTTGAATTTCTCTTCCGCATCCGCCTCTTTGTTCAAATCTGGGTGATACTTTTTGGATAGTTTCCGATACGCTTTCCTGATATCGTCTTTGGATGCGCCTTTTGATAATCCAAGCACATCATAATAATCTCGTTTGCTCATTTTTACACTCTCCCGAAATACTTTGGCCTATGCCTATTGTATCATTATGCATGCCCGATAAAAATTGAAAAAGCCAAAGCCGGAATATCGGACTTTGACTTTTCCGTCAAGAATTTTTTCATATCGCCCCGGCGTAATTCACAGTTGGAACACCCGCCAGAAGCTGAACTTGAATTCAAGTACCCTATTATTTTTTGTCGTCTACTTCTTCGAACTCAGCGTCGACAACACCGTCATCATTTGAACCGCCTGTATTGTCGGCACCTTCCGCTGATTCTGCAGCCGCTTGTTCATACAGTTTCATAGAAAGCTGTTGAACGATTTCTTCCAATTTTTCTTTTTTCGTACGGATATCGTCGAAGTTTGCCGCTTCGATTGCAGCTTTCAACTCTTCTTTCGCTTCTTCGACATTTTTCACTTCTTCTTCAGAAACTTTTCCTTCGAGGTCTTTCAATGTCTTCTCAGCCATGAATACAAGCTGATCTGCTTCATTTTTCAAATCCGCTTCTTCTTTACGCTTTTTGTCTGCTTCCGCGTTCGCTTCTGCATCTTTTACCATGCGTTCGATTTCATCGTCTGATAGACCAGAGCTTGATTGGATTGTAATATTTTGCTCTTTTTGCGTGCCAAGGTCTTTCGCTTTAACTGTTACAATACCGTTTTTATCGATATCGAATGTTACTTCGATTTGTGGAACTCCACGTGGCGCCGGTGGAATATCAGTTAATTGGAAACGGCCAAGTGTTTTGTTGTCCGCAGACATCGGGCGCTCCCCTTGCAATACGTGGATGTCAACTGCAGGCTGGTTATCTGCCGCCGTTGAGAACACTTGGGACTTACTTGTCGGAATCGTCGTATTACGTTCGATCAATTTCGTGAAGACATTACCCATTGTTTCAATGCCGAGTGAAAGTGGTGTAACGTCTAGAAGGACAACGTCTTTTACGTCACCGCTAAGGATTGAACCTTGGACAGCGGCACCCATTGCAACGACTTCATCTGGGTTAACGCCTTTGTATGGCTCTTTGCCAGTTTCTTTTTGAATCGCTTCCTGAACTGCAGGAATACGTGTCGATCCACCTACAAGAATGACGCGGTCAATTTCAGATGAAGAAAGGTTTGCATCTTTCATCGCCTGACGAGTCGGAACCATTGAACGCTCGACAAGATGTGCAGTCAATTCGTCAAATTTCGCACGAGATAGTGTCACTTCAAGGTGAAGTGGACCAGCTTCTCCTGCCGTGATGAACGGAAGTGAAATTTGTGCAGATGTTACGCCAGAAAGATCTTTTTTCGCTTTTTCAGCGCCGTCTTTCAAACGTTGCATCGCCATTTTATCTTTGGAAAGGTCGATGCCGTTTTCTTTGCGGAATTCGTCCACAAGATAGTTTATGATGACATCGTCAAAATCGTCCCCACCTAGTTGGTTGTCCCCCGCAGTAGAAAGCACTTGGAAAACGCCATCGCCAAGTTCTAGAATCGATACGTCGAACGTACCGCCACCAAGGTCATAGACGAGAATGATTTGATCTTCTTCTGTTTTATCCAAACCGTATGCAAGTGCTGCTGCTGTCGGCTCGTTAATGATACGCTCCACTTCAAGTCCTGCGATTTTACCCGCATCTTGTGTAGCTTGACGTTGCGCATCGCTAAAGTATGCAGGAACAGTGATAACCGCTTTCGTCACTTTTTCGCCAAGATACTCTTCTGCATAGCCTTTCATATACTGAAGGATCATCGCTGAAACTTCTTGTGGCGTATATTCTTTGTCTTCCGCTTTCACTTTATAATCAGAACCCATATGACGCTTAACGGACATGATCGTGTTCGGATTCGTGATCGATTGACGTTTCGCTACTTCACCGACTTGTCTCTCACCGTTTTTGAACGCGACAACGGATGGTGTCGTACGATTACCTTCCGGGTTCGGAATTACTTTCGGCTCCCCGCCTTCATATACCGCCACTACAGAGTTAGTTGTCCCTAAGTCAATACCGATAATTTTACTCATAATCAAATTCCTCCTAGATAAGATGCTTCAATCATTACTCGTTAACTTTAACCATCGAAGGCCGCAGTACACGATCTTTTAACATATACCCTTTTTGCAAATCTTCAAGTACAATGCCTGATGGCTTTTCCTCATCGGCGCCTGTCATGATCGCTTGATGGAAATTCGGATCGAATTCCTTGTCAAGTGCTTCAATTTCAACGAGCCCTTCCGCCTTCAATGCATCGACAAGAGTGCGATAGATCATATCCATCCCCGTCATCATCGACTTCACTTCTTCAGTCTGCGATTCAACGTTCAATGCTCGCTCAAAATTATCAAGCACAGGAATCAAATTGGTAACGACGCTTTGCGCACGATATTTTTGCAATGCTTCCTGATCCAGCGCCGCTCTTCGTTTGAAGTTTTCATAATCTGCAAGCAATCTGAAGTATTTGTTTTCCTCATCCTGAAGCTTGGCCTTCAATTCTTCGACCTCGGTTTCAAGCTCATTTTCAGGTTCAGCTGCAGTCGAATTGTCATCCGTTTCTACGGCTTGTTGTTCTACGTTTGTTTCGTTTTCATTTTCAACAGCGGTCGTTTCTTCCACTGTCGAATCGTTTTCCACTACTTCTTTGTCATTTAAGTCGGCTTTCGTTTCTGTCAATGTTCTTTCCTCCCTGCTGATCCGCCACCGATTGTCAGCCTTGCCAGTTCACTGGACAAACCACTGCTCACCAAATCAAGCAACGTAATGACCCTTGCATAGTCCATCCGTTTAGGACCGATAATTGCGATAGATCCGGCCATCTGCTCTCCAGCTGAATAAGTTGCCGTGATGACGCTATAATCCTCCATCGCATTGTTGTTGTTTTCGGAACCGATACGGACATGGATTCCCGCCAAATCGTCCTGAAAAAACGTTTTTGCCGGAACGCCTTTTTCGATCAGTTCAAAAAATGTTTTCATCTTTTGAACATCATTGAATTCAGGCTGTTTCATCATATTCATTTTCCCGCCGAAAAACAAACGTTCCTCCGGCTCAATGGAAATGGCTCGTTGGAAAGCGGTGTAAAGCTCCGATGCATGGTGAATATGACGTTCCAAAATCATTTTCGTTTCCTTCAGAAGTATTTGCTGAAGTTGGACGAGCGGAGTTCCTACAAGTCGTTCGTTCAGTATGTTCACCATTTTCTCAATATCTGACGCCGTAAATCCTTCCGGCACGTTGAATAGTCGATTTTCAACTCTTCCATTATCCGTCACAATGATGGCCACTGCCGTTTTCTCATCCAAAGGGACGATTGAAAAACGCTTTACAGCATGCAGTGTCGTGTCCGGACCGAGAAGAATGGATGTATAGTTCGTCAAATCGGAAAGGATTGTCGCTGATTTCCGAATCAATTCCTCCATTTCAACAATCTTGTCTTGAAAAATCGAACGCAACTGGAAACTATCTTCCGTTTTCAACTTTTCCGGTTTTAATAAGTGGTCGACGTAAAACCGGTATCCTTTTTCGGATGGTACCCTACCGGAAGATGTATGGGTCTTTTCCAAGTAGCCCATTTCCTCAAGCTCCGCCAGCTCATTCCGGATGGTCGCCGAACTAAATGGCGCCTCCTGCTTTTGTGAAAGCTGTTTGGATCCGACGGGTTGTGCGGATTCGATGAAATCGTTAACTGTCAGTTGCAAAAGAAGCAATTGTCTGTTCGTCAACATAATCATCACTCCTATCAGCACCTTTTGAACAAGGTACTTGCTGGGCAACAGTTTTCGCCAGTCGCCTTGTTAGCACTCTGTAACCTCGAGTGCTAATGCTATTGATAATTTATCAAATTCAAATGAGCGTGTCAACGAATTGACTTCGTTTTACGCAAGAAATTGTTGAAACACTTCATTCCCTCTGAATACCCCAATTCGTGTCAGTTTAACCCTATCATCCGACCGCTCTACCAAGCCATCTTGAACGAGTTGCTCGATCGTCTCGCCGTATACTGTCTCCAGCGATTGACCAAATTTCTTTTCAAAGGAAGAAAAGGAGACCCCTTTTGCTGTCCGCAGTCCCAAAAACATCTCTTCTTCCATCGCTTCAGTTTCCGTAACGAGATGTCTTTGTTGAATCGGGCGTTCTCCTGCAGTCGTTTTTTCCATATATTTAGCAATGGGGCCGATGTTTGAATAGCGCTCGCCATTCAAATAACCATGCGCACCTGCACCGATTCCCGCATAAGTTGCATTCTCCCAATAGATGAGATTATGGATAGATTCATAACCCGGAACAGCAAAATTGCTGATTTCATACCGTTTACGGCCGTGTTGATCCATATGCTCCATAAGCATGGCGAACATTTCCGCTTCGATATCTTCTCCAGGAAGCGGCAAACGACCTTTGTTCATTAAATTATAAAAAACCGTTTTCGGCTCTACAATGAGTGAGTACCCTGAGTAATGGGGCAAATCAAGCGCCAATGCTTGATTCAGCGTATCTTGCCATTGAGCGATCGTTTGTCCCGGCAGCCCGTAAATAAGATCGATGCTCATATTTTCAAAACCGACTTTCCGAGCATCCGTGATGACACGAACCGGATCATCAGCATTATGCGTCCTGCCAATCTTCTTGAGCAACTCTGTATCGAATGATTGAACACCGATGCTCAACCGATCGACACCCCCATTTTTCAACACTTTCAACTTGCCATAAGTCAACTCATCAGGATTCGCTTCCGTCGAAAACTCCGTTAACGAAGATACATCAACATAATCGTGGATGATGGCAAGTAGACGATCTAACTGTTGTTCTGATAAAGACGTCGGTGTTCCCCCGCCCAGGAATACTGTTTCAAGCCTTTCGAAGGAAGTCCCTTCCTGACGCATGACCGCAAGTTCCTGTCCAATTGACTCGATATACGCATCAACAGGCTGATTTTTGAAAAACACTTTATTGAAATCACAATAGTGACAAATTTGATGGCAAAACGGGATGTGGATATACATTCCTCTCATTACCGTCACTTCCTTCCTTCACAGCAAAAAGGAGGCTATGCTGCCTCCCTTTTCACTTCTTTTTAGTCCCCGTCCAACTCCAACAGGACCATAGACACTACTGGTTATTTAATGAACTAAGCTTCATCATACAACATTGTGATATATCGTACAAACATTGAGTTCATATGCTTTTATGGAATTCTTTTTCACTTAAAATTTTGATTCCTCAATCCTGGTAAATACTTGGACAAATAATCCTTCTTCCATTAAATTACTAATAACACGTTCCAATAAAGTTCTATCTATCTTTTCAATTAAAATCATATTACTAGACCACAAAAAAAGACCGTTCAAATTTTCGCCTGTTTGTTGATTCTTCAGACGTAAAGATTCAATATTTTTGTACGTAAAAAATGAAGCAGTCCACTTAGTGCCGTCATTCATAGTGACAATTACATCGGTGTTATCGTCATAAATATCAATGTTACAGTCACATTGTTCAGTTTCAATCCATAATTTCTTAAAGCGACTCATTTTAAACTTAATTCCTTTTATTAAATTTTTATTATGTACGATTTACACAGCAATCGGATTGCTAGAAAGCAGGTTCCTATTTATCTTCCGCCTTTTTATTTTCGATAATGCGCGTAAGAAGTTCTAATCTTTGAGCAATATAAATGAGGACCATTGCACTTATCCCCTGCCACATTCCACCGAAAAAAAGACCGATAATGCCACCGGTTACAATGTATAACGCTAAAGGCTTGTCTACCAAATTATCTCATCCCTTTTTGATATTAGTGTATCATAATAAATGCAACCTACTCGCAAATCGATGTGATGGAAACAGGATGGCTCTTCAGAAAACTCTGTTCAAAACAAACTAGGAGTGATATACATGACAAGACTCTCAACCGAATTAGCGACAAAATGCATTCGTACCAAATCTGGGGTTCTACTGACTGAACCGTGGAGTTCTTCTATGTATTTTAATGCACCAATGGAAAACCGCGTTAGATTCTCAACGGATTATTTCAGAGAAGTTCGAGTGAAAGGGATTCGAAAATTTATGCATCATCTTACGATGGATGAGCCAACTGTCGATCTATTCCTTTCCCTAGAATATAATAGAAAAAATAAATATCTCACTAATAACTTGTCAAAGCGGATACACATTGTTAAATGGAAGGAACATAAACTCACAAGTGAAGAATTTGATCTTGACGAAGGGTTCGCTAAGATTGCGTCCATAAAAAACGTAGCAGTGAATGATGCAATCTTATATACAATAGATGCACTTCTCTATAAAAACGATCGTGCCTCCAAAGCTTTATTTATGATTGACACGAGTAAGTATCTGATTCACTTCGGAGCGACTGGGGACGTCATCAATATACTCTCTACAGATCCCAAGAATATTGAATACCTAAAAATGAATTATAAAGGTATCTTTGACACTTTTTATGATGCACCTTTAAACTGAATTTAGAATTTAAAGTTGGTAAGCCAGAAGATTAAATAAAAATTGCGTCCCCTACGCAAAAAACGATTACCTACGTGAATATTTTACAACGGAGATTACAAAAGCGATTGTTTTTTTAACAGATAACCATAATGTATAAATGAACGTAAAGGGAAGAAAAAATAGCGTATAAATCATGATAAAAAAATATATTACCAAAATACGTGCAACGCGTATCGAGTGATAGGCTCGTCCTACATATACACTTGTTGTTAACTTAGTATTCAAAATATGACTATATATTTTGAGTCCACCAATTAGCTGATCTCTTGATCCGAATAAAATAACGAATAGAAGTAAGCCTACTATAATTCGAGTATCATAATAAACCCATACTAAAGCAGGTTGATCGGCTCTTAACACTCTATTGAAAGGTATGAATATGTAAGAAAAAAATATATACCAACCTGCTACAATTCTTAATGAATTTATAATAAGTGACCATAGATTTCTACTCATTCGTATTCCCCTTTACCTCTCTTAATACCTTTAAATTTTAGTATAAAAGCTCTGCTTATGTGGAAAATTGAACATCGTGTTCTTCATAATCAATAATATCGAACACATTTATTAAAATGAAGCTTTTCGAACTCTTTAACGTAAATATTTAAATAACGTCTATTATGATATAAAAAGAGTTACTGAAAATGGGACAAGTACAACAATGGCAAGCAGTATCGTACAGTGTCAATTAAGGAGGTGAACCGCTTGAGCTGGAACGCATTTATACAACTGAAATCAGAATCTAGTATTCTCGTTGAATCCTTAAAGTCAATAAACGTACAAAATAGCAGTGACTCATCCATCACGTCTACTACAGATTTTGAGTCCTATCATTTACTGCCTTCCCAAAGAATTTCTTTCATCGGAGTAAACCATGTAGTAACACTTATTTCAGATTCAATCGAATACGTTTCTTTGACGCGCGATTAATGATTTTTAACCAAAAGGAGCCGGCTCAGAAAATCAGTAAAAATTGATTTTCTGAGCCGGTCCCTTGTTAAGAAGTATTACTTAAATTCTTGATTGTCTAAAATAGTCACTTGTTCCTTACTGGATTGGGCTATTCGTTTTGTGTTTTCTACCAACCGAAAAATATTATCGCAACATTGTTTGGCACCTATAACTAGTAATGGTACACCAAGAAAATCAATTTTTAAGCCTCTAGACAAAAAACCACCAATCGACATCGCTATCGGTACAGTGGGTGATGTATTGGAGAATATGATTTGTTCTGGAATTGGATGTTTACTTTGAATCAATAAAATCAAATTTTTCATTGCTGGAACAACAAGTTTAGAGGATTTCCGACCTATTGTATACACAGAGTCTCCATTTTCATCAATCCCATGGAAAATGATTTTTCCGAAATCCTTTTTAGTCAATTTATTGAAATAGTTTACACTTAATATTTCTTCTTTAGTAAGTTCACGTTCGGATTGGTCTAATTCTTATAAATGATAGGCAGCTGCCAGTGCTGTAGTATGTGTTCCGCCATAGTCATTATAGATATAAATCATGATATCATCCTTCGAATTGTTATCTTAGACCATTATGGACAATTAATCTAAAACTTAACCCTTTTCCTTCTTAAGTGTCCACAAATAAAAAACTGCACATTATCCCAGATTTCTCTCTGGATTAATGTGCACGTTTACATTCATGTATCCAATATAATGAGAAGTTGGATTTTAAAAAAACAACATCCAATAATGGAGCTTCTATAAATTCAGGAATACGATTCTTCTTATCATTACAGGAGCTTCTTCGATTTTCATTTTCTTTTTAATCAGTCGTAAATTCTTCACCAACCTGAATGGCTTGAATACTTCGTTTACTCACTTGCACACTCTTATCCATATACAACATACTCAGTTCTTGATTGTATTGCATCGACTTCAATAATTGATTAAGCAAATTCGTTCCCCTCTTCGTCCGCATCATTCCAAACATCAGTTCTAAACTTGACCTAAAAACAAAATTATTAAATATTACCAAATAGTTATCGTGCTGCTACGGTGTATCTTAGTGGTTTTTACTGGCGATAATACCCATGAGGTAATTAATATGCACACAGTATAGCGAGGTGCTATATCGTTTGGCTTGGTAACGAGTGGTCTGAACCTGAAGATTTTTCTATAAAAATTATTGTGAAAACGAAAAAAGTAAAAACGTTTTGACTAAAGGATACTAGGAGAGAGACAAATGGACAAAACAGTTTATCTGGTCAGGCATTGTCAAGCTGTAGGAAAAGAGCTGCAGGCAGAACTGACTGAAGAGGGAAAAGAACAAGCGAAAGAACTGAGGCGTTTTTTTGAGAGCCTGAATATTAAGCATATCATTTCCAGCCCTTTCACGAGGGCGATTCAATCCGTCCAGCCAACAGCAGACAGCCTAGGCCTGCAGGTGGAAATTGACAGCCGGCTAAATGATCACAAGCTGATTTCAAAAAACCTAAAAGACTGGTTAGAACGCCTCGAAGAATCTGTTCGGGACATGGATTTGAAAATGGTAGGCGGAGAATCAAGCCGTGAAGTAGCAAAAAGGGGAATGAAAGTGCTTGAAGCAGCAACCGACGGCACCGTGCTGGCTACTCATCGCAATACAATGGGGCTTTTATTGATGCAAATTGATGGCATGAAAGGGCTCAAAGAATGGACAGGATTGTCGCACCCGGATGTCTACGAAGTGAAAGTAAAAAAGGATACCTATTTCGTAAGGAGAATCTGGGGCTGAAAAATTGTCAAAAAAGCCCCCTGATATCGGAGGTGTAGTGCATTGCCAGTTACAAATATAGATGGGATAGACCTGTATTATCACGTTCAAGGCAAAGGGATACCTATTGTTTTTATTCATCCGCCCCTACTCACGAGCATGAATTTTATCTACCAAGTGAATGAATTATCAAATCACTTCAAAGTTATTGTCTTTGACATTCGTGGCCATGGAAATAGTTCTTTTTCAGAAAAAGCATTGACTTACCCAATAATTTCACATGATATCAAACAACTATTCGACCATTTAAAAATAGATAAAGCTTTCATATGCGGATACTCAACTGGAGGGTCCATTGCTCTTGATTTTTTGCTGACATATCCCGAGCGCTCTTTAGGAGGGATTCTTATCGGTGCCCTGTCAGAAGTAAATGATCCATCATTAAAAAATAAAATTGCTTTAGGAGTAAAGCTAGCGAAATGGAAGGCACATAAAGCTCTTGCTTTATCCGTTTCCTTTACGAACTCCAATACTGGACAATTGTTTAAAGACTTATATATCAACGCCAAAAAAGGAAAAGCTCAAAATATTGAACAATATTATCGATACAGTTTGCACTATAACTGTACGGATCGTTTAGCGCAAATTAAATTCCCTGTTTTGTTGCTATATGGGGAAAAAGATAAATCGTTTCATCGCTATGCCCGTTTATTACATGAAAAGCTTTCTGTCAACGAGTGCATACTAATAGGAGACATAAAACATCAGCTTCCTACAAAAGCGGCTGTAGCGGTGAATAATCTCATTAAGAAGTTTGTATCTACTCATGGAGCTCAGAACGGAGAAAATTGAATGGTTGCTTACCGTTTATTATCTCGAAAATCACGTTTGGTCCGCTTACTGCACAGTTACAAAGTATAGAGGGCGATTACTTGGGGAGTGTCGTGATTGGATTTACCAAAGAAATAAAAGATAAATTACTTTCGAGAACTCCCAAATAAAATCTACCGCACTGTAATTCGCCTTTTTTATACCAACTGTATATTTTGATAAGATTAATCCACCATATATACATAACATCAAAGGAGTGTTAATCTACATGCTTGCAGAAGGCGTTGAGTTAGGCGAAAACATGGGGTTAATTGATGAAAAGCTTGCTAAAACTATCGAAGAGCCCCACAACCGGGAATTGAAAATGTTATTGAATCTCTTGAAATCAGGTTCTAGCGAAGAACTACGCATGCTTGCCCAAGCGCTATTGGATTTGGAAAATGGACCACGAGCATAATACAAAAAAGCGAGCCGCTCTCTAACTATAGCGGCTCAATTAAATATGCTTAAGATTATTCGTTATCCATATTTGGATTTTGAGCGCGAAGCATCCAGTAATGTTTAACAAGTTGATTCTCATACTTAAAGTGCAATTCGTAAAAATACATATGCCATCTTGGATCTATATGTTCATAGTATGTAGCTAAAGTATCGTACAAACTTGCCTTCTGAAGAAGTTCTGCTAAACGCGGATCCATTCATTCTCTCCATTTTCTTTTCAGCTACAATCAATGTATTCAACAGTCATGATTCTGGCTAGGCAAATAAAAAAGCGACCTACCCACTAACCTATGGACAGGTCGATTAATAGCATCGCAGGAGCCGGGACTTTTGTTACTTTACTTCCTTAATTTCAGATACTTTTACCACCAAAAACTATTTCGTCTGCGATTATCTTCGTGGCAGCGACATCTAAAGTCATCTTCGTGATGGCGATTGCGGTCACGATCACTACGGTTATCACGAAAATCACGGTCAGACCTTACTTCCCGACATTCACAAATCAAATCTACTCGCCGATTTCGGTTTCGATTTCGATCTTCAAAACACATATACTTTTCAACTCCTTATTGCTTTTTAAGCTGGCCAGCCTTATACATATTATATGGACGAGCACACGTAACGCTTGGACGAACTGTCTGATATTATTGTTTAAATTGGTTGAAGTAAGTGAACTACGTATGTACACCCAGAATTGGTGACTGTGTAACGCCAAAAAGCGACCCGCTCGGATAATTCCAAGAAGGTCGCTTTCGCTTTACTTATTAATTACCAGTACCTTTTGTTCCGTCCTCACCGTGCCAGGACTGTACGTTGTGGTCAAATGATTGGATGGCTTCTTGTCATCTACCTGCCAATGCCGGGAAGCTTGACGTTTGATTTAGCACTGCCGCATACCGATTGTGGTCTTCCCCCCTGTACCATGCGTGTATTTATGAATCAGGTCGATGACGCAGCCCTCGTCTGATGGATACTTTCAAAAATCGGCGTAAATTTCAAATCATGTGGGAAGATATAACACACGCCGCCGACAACACCAAAAATAAGTGACGGGATCGGCAACAGTTTATGAGGTAATTTTAAATATTTAAGGATCTCGATTAGTGCAAAAATAACGGTAATCAACAATACATCTAGTTTTTCTCTCCTTGGTAGTTCGTTGCGCTCTTGAATGTAAGTTTCTCCATCCAATGCGACCTTTACATCGACTGTAGCGTGGACATCGTTTGTTCTTGTGATTCGTTCGACCGCTCTAGATGTTTCATTAGATTTTCTTCACGATTTTTAGACTCCTTTCGATAATCCTCATATAATCCGATTACATCCGATTCTCTTTTGACGTTTTCCTTTCGCATCTCCGTATCACGACGTAGGCCAATGCGATACAAAGAATAGCTCACACGACTTGAATTGTTGCGATTTCATGTGCTAATTCCATTTAATCACCGTCCTATTTTGGCCAAATAAAAAGAACGTCCGGGAGTGGACGTTCCTGTTTGAGATGTTAAAGAATTTATTTACTTCAGAAACAAATAGTTCGAAGAAGCATTACTTAAATTCTTGATTGTCTAAAATAGTCACTTGTTCCTTACTGGATTGGGCTGTTCGTTTTGTGTTTTCTACCAACCGAAAAATATTATCGCAACATTGTTTGCCACCTATAACCAGTAATGGCACACCAAGAAAATCAATTTTTAAGCCTCTAGACAAAAAACCACCAATCGACATCGCTATCGGTACAGTGGGTGATGTATTGGAGAATATGATTTGTTCTGGAATTGGATGTTTACTTTGAATCAATAAAATCAAATTTTTCATTGCTGGAACAACAAGTTTAGAGGATTTCCGACCTATTGTATACACAGAGTCTCCATTTTCATCAATCCCATGGAAAATGATTTTTCCGAAATCCTTTTTAGTTAATTTATTGAAATAGTTTACACTTAATATTTCTTCTTTAGTAAGTTCACGTTCGGATTGGTCTAATTCTTTTAAATGATAGGCAGCTGCCAGTGCTGTAGTATGTGTTCCGCCATAGTCATTATAGATATAAATCATGATATCATCCTTCGAATTGTTATCTTAGATCATTATGGACAATTAATCTAAAACTTAACCCCTTCACTTCTTAAGTGTACACAAATAAAAATGCTCGGATGGATATTCCAAATTGGAGGGCTAGACCACATCGGATATATCGAAATTTGTCCATCGTTCGCCCCTTCAAACAATTGAGATTCAAAACAGGAGATGGAGGGAGACAAAACTTGGCCCCCCTTAAAAACATCTGCCTTTCTTCTATTTATCCTATCTCCACTAGTTTTTTTCTCACTGTTCACGTTCAAGCAGAATGGCAAGCAACTTTCTCTCGTCCTTTACTTCATTTTGACAGTTGCTGATCTCCCCATCCCGAATGGCCAACTCACCACATTCGGCTTTCGGCTGATCAATTGTGATCCTCTACTCCAGGATGATGTCCATTTTCCGTAACAATGCTTCTTTCAATGCCCTGATTTCATTTTCATAAGCCGCCATTCCGAATGGGACGGCTGAACTTTCAGCTGTCCTCTCATTTCGTGCCTTTACACTATCTGGCTACTTGTCCTTATTCTGCTTCTGCCCTGCCTTGTGTTGCGCTCTCACTCTCTCCAACTCCAACTTTGACAAAGAGAAGCTAGTCTAGGAGCGCTGATCCGAACTCCTTAGCGATGGCAGCATATGTCATGCCGCCTGTCTTCATTTTGTTGAATGCGACTTCGGTAATTTTAAACGTCTTCTTCTTAGCCACCTTCTTTACTTCGGAGGGGCTTGCCGCAGTATCACTGCTTGCTGTTTAAGCTGTTTTTCGTTCCGCAATGGAAGGCACTTTGATTCCGCTTTCCAATGGTACTTTAATCTCCAGATATGCATTAACTTTTTCTAAGTTGGATGCCCAACACTTTTAATAAATTTGAATATACTATTTTATAACTGTAGGTACGATTGCCCTCTCTCTCAACTGTGCCTACAGTGAATAAAGAATTTGTTTGTAAATCTAAACGAATGAATCAGACAAATGTCAATTATAGGCATAGGATGAACTAATTCGTTTTTGGAGGTGGATATTATGGGTAATGCAGGTTACGGATGCGGATATGGATACGGTTCAGGATTCGCTTTAATTATTGTGTTGTTTATTCTTTTAATTATTATTGGCGCGTGTTTCCTAAACACAGATGGGTGTGGTGACGGTTGCTGACGCTGTCGTTACGCCCTCGAATGACCGTACTTTCACCCCTCAAAACTGCGGAGTAAGATTTGACAGTACTATCTTGAATTTCACGATGTTCCAATTTTGTATAGTTTATTATTTGAAGGGGCTAATTTAATCCACCACAAGGGGAATTGTAAGTTAGCACCCCTTATCAATAACCCTCGGCGTTATTGCGTCCGGATTTTGAATTGAGCTTGCTCAATTAACTCCTTTCAAAATCCGTGACATCCGCCGGAGGCTTGGGCCAACAGGATGTTGGTCACTCAGGCGTTGCCAATCAAACAGCGAAGGGTTTGATTTGCCGTATTTCTGCGGTTTTTTGCAGAAATTAAGGCACTTTCATTCAGGACGCGGCGAACTTAGCCTGAGTTCCTCTATTCAGCCGGGGTTTGAACCCCCACTGAATGGAATGCATTTCTAACATTCATCCCACCACTTATAGAAGTGGGGGACTTCTGCTGAAGCAAGTTAAATTCCCGTCATCCAGGATATACTGGTAATAATTGATAGCGGGGCACTGCCCTTGTATTGCTCGCTTTCTAAGTTGCAGCTTGGAAAGCGGATTTTTTATTTCGCGAATTTCAAATATCAAAGCCGCGGCTGGCGCGCCTTCTAAAGCTTTCCAGTATCGTTGTTTATGAGAATTCCCTTGTCTTTGTCGTCCTTGATCAACGTATAAGTGATAACGACCTGCTCTTCTAGAAACTCTTACACGATTCCCTTCCCATCATCTGCACGAATGATATCAATTAAATTCTTGAAGCGATTTCGATTCATGTTCACTGCTTGATTAACAACTTTCAACTTCTCCCCGTGAACCTTCTCAATTTGCTGCGCTAGAATTGATTTCTTCCCCTCAACAAAATCACCTACAATATTTGGAACCGTAATGCTACAGATTTCCGTAGCTCCTTTAATGGTCAAATCATTCATCCGCTGCTACCATCTAGATTCCGCAATAAGTTCCGAATTCCATTTGATGCTTCAGGTTTGCCTGTGAGCGAAGTGTGGGGGGGGGATGTAGGAAATAGATGTGGATAGAGAAACGTCGCTTGTGGAGCAGGCAATGGTTAACAAGGAGGTCAAATGGGTGCTCGACACAACAAAAACCGCGGCTTCCGAACGGAACATTCAACTTGGACAAACTATCATAAGCATATTGAAAAAACATCGTGTGTGGATCAAAAAGAACAAATTAAAATACGGAGCCCATTACACGGACTCCGATCGCGTTTGCGTGAAAGAAAACGGAAATATCCTCACGCCATCTTTAATTAAATAAAACACAAGCAAAATAAAAGCGCGGCTAAGTCATAACAGATCCGCCATCACGATTGACACGTATTCTCATCTCACTCAAAAGGCGCAAGATGTAACGATCGACATTTCCGAGCAAATCATGCGTGATATGAAATAGTTTGCCATCCTACTTTTACACAGGATGGCAAACGACCAGTTTCACAAACTCAATAATGTGATACCTACAACACTTACTCCTCGTCCATCTTCAAAACAGCCATAAAGGCTTCTTGTGGCACTTCAACGGATCCGACTTGTTTCATCCGTTTCTTACCTTCTTTTTGTTTTTCAAGCAATTTACGTTTACGGGAGATGTCTCCACCGTAACATTTCGCGAGAACGTTTTTCCCGATCGATTTGATGTTGGAACGGGCAACGATTTTTTGGCCGATTGCGGCTTGTACTGGTACTTCGAACTGTTGTCTTGGAATCAGTTTTTTCAGTTTCTCAACGATCGCTTTTCCGCGTTCGTAAGAGAAGTCGCGGTGGACGATGAAGCTGAGTGCATCCACTTGTTCACCGTTCAACAAGATGTCCATCTTGACGAGTTTCGATTCTTTGTAGCCGATGAGTTCATAGTCAAATGAAGCATATCCTTTTGTACCTGATTTCAATTGGTCGAAGAAATCATAGACGATTTCCGCAAGCGGCAATTCGTAGATGATGTTAACGCGTGACGCATCGATATAATCCATCGTGATGAAGTTTCCGCGCTTATGCTGGCAAAGCTCCATGACGGAACCGACATAATCATTCGGCACCATGATGGATGCTTTGACGTACGGTTCTTCGACGTGGTCGATTTTCTGTGCGTCCGGCATCATGGCAGGGTTGTCCACTTTCAGTTCAGTGCCATCTGTCATGATGACGTTGTAAATAACACTTGGTGCTGTTGTAATCAAGTCAATATTGAATTCGCGCTCGATCCGCTCCTGGATGATTTCCATGTGCAACAGACCAAGGAAGCCACAACGGTATCCGAAGCCAAGTGCTTGGGATGTCTCTGCTTCGTATTCAAGCGCAGAGTCGTTCAACTCCAACTTTTCAAGTGCTTCACGCAGGTCGTTGTATTTGGATGTATCGATCGGATACAATCCACAGAATACCATCGGATTTAAACGGCGATAGCCTGGTAGTGGTTCACTCGCAGGGTTTTTCACACCTGTAATCGTATCCCCGACCCGTGTATCCCCGACATTTTTAATGGAAGCCGATAAATAACCGACGTCCCCTACCGTCAATTCATCGCGATGTTTCGCTGACGGCGTGAAGACGCCCGTCTCGATGACTTCAAATTCTTTACCAGTCGCCATCATGCGGATTTTATCGCCTGGTCGAACCGTTCCTTCTACAATTCGGATATTGACGATAACGCCTCTATACGCGTCGTAATGGGAGTCGAAGATGAGCGCTTTTAACGGTGCTTCCGGGTCCCCTTGAGGAGCTGGCACTTTCTCGACGATTTGTTCTAAGATGTCTTCAATACCGATACCCGCTTTTGCCGATGCAAGGACCGCTTCCGAAGCGTCAAGTCCGATGACATCTTCAATTTCCTGTTTGACACGATCCGGATCGGCGGCTGGCAAGTCGATTTTATTGATGACCGGTAAGATTTCCAGATCATTATCAAGAGCCAAATAAACATTCGCCAATGTCTGCGCTTCGATCCCTTGTGCAGCATCCACCACGAGGATAGCTCCTTCACAAGCGGCAAGGCTTCGTGACACTTCATATGTAAAGTCGACGTGTCCCGGCGTGTCGATCAGGTGGAATGTATATTCCTGCCCGTCTTTCGCCGTATACGTCAACTGCACAGCGTTCAATTTGATTGTAATTCCACGTTCACGTTCCAGATCCATCGAATCGAGCGTCTGGGACTTCATTTCCCTGGAAGTTAGTGTTTGGGTTTGTTCCAATATGCGATCGGCAAGCGTAGATTTACCGTGATCGATATGGGCAATGATGGAAAAATTCCGTATGTTTTTCTGACGTGCCAATCTCTGTTCTAAATTCATCTCAGTTCACTCCTAGTTTAGCTAGTATGAATTATAGCAGTGAACCGCCTAGACTTCAATATTCGACATGTCAGGAGTTTTGAAGTACGGCTGCAGCTGCACTCCCGATGACGGAAACAGTCCGATTCAACTCATCTTCCGCATTGCCGATCCCACCGAGTTCGATTAGCAAAAGGGACGGATGCAAATCCTGATTATACTTGCCATCAACGCCCACTCCACTTTTCACGATAAAATCCCGAGTAATCCCAGGTACCAGCTTCTCCATTTCATCCTTCAGCAGCTTCGCCTTCGCTTGGTTCTGTTTATAATTTGGATTATTCTTTCCGATGACAAATGCAACTTTCGCATACTTTTCTCCATTATGGACAATCGTCGTTCTGTCTGCCCGCAGATGATCGCGATGGAGATCAATGATGAAGTCATAGTTATCGGCTTTAACTTGCTTCTGCACATAAGGTCGGATTTCTTTATAGGAACGCCCGTAAGCGATCCCTTTCTTCTCCATTTGCGCTTGGATATCGATTGGTAAGATTGTCGTTTCAACCCCATTGACATCCAGCTGCGATTTTAGCTTTTCCCCGATTTTCATGATGTTTTCAGAATGATGAGAGACAGCGACTTTTCCGTCAAAAGCTTTCGTCATTGGTTCATATGCTTCATGCGAATGCGTAAAATAAAGAAGTGCTTTCCCAGTCGTTTGCGCTGCGGACTCTTCCTCCAACACATTAGCAGCATAGACCATGTAGGATGTTTCCTTGACAAGTTTAGGAGATTTCGCCGTTTGTCCTTCAGCCGTCATACTGACGAAGACAGGAAACAGGAAGAGAAACAGAATGAGTGAGCCCCAGATTAGCGATGTTTTTTTCAAATGGCATCCCTCCGTTTTCCAACTATATGCTTTAGAAAACGGAGCAATGACTATTTTTTCAAATTTGCGACCCAGGATGACAATGAATCCGACAACGTATCTGCATAGATCGAAACCCAAGAATCAATCTCTTTCGGGGAAATAAATGTCCGGAGCTCATGATTCGCTAATACTTCTTCAAATAATTGGACACGATCTTCATGCGGCCAAGATGCCCAATCTCCAAAAATCGGCAGCAATGTGGAACGATCTGCATCTTTGTTTTCACTGTGCAGCCAAGGCGTTACGGAAAGCCGGGAAGACGGACTATCCTTTTCACTGATTTTGGAAGCGATATAGCCAAACATCGAATCGATCGCGTCGGCAATCAGGACTGGTCCGTCTACAACGGTCGGAATGCCGATTGCAATGACGGGAACCCCTAAAGCCTCTTTCGATACTTCTTTCCGATTATTTCCGACACCGGATCCCGGATGGATGCCTGTATCCGTCAACTGGATCGTGCGGCAAAGCCTAGAGCTGCTCCTTGCGGCAAGTGCGTCTATGACGATAAGTAAATCAGGTTTTATTTTATCGGTAAGCGCTTGAACGAAATCAGCCGTTTCCAAGCCGGTTTGGATCGTTACGCCCGGCGCATAGACAAATACTTCTCCGCCATCCTCTTCATAATATTCCGGCACAATAGATTGCAAACGATCCACCGTCAATGGACCGACCGCGTCCGGCGTCACATCGCGATTCCCAAGTCCTATAAATAGAATTTTCCCATCTTTTACAGTGGGGATGGCTGCAACCATTTCTTCCAATTTGTCTATTAACACACGTGCTAGATCGTCAATCCCTTCCGTATCACCCGGTGTTAGCGCCGGTACGGTCAACGTAATATAAGACCCTTTTTTCTTACCGATCCTTTTTTCCCCTTCAGCATCGACCACGACGGATGTGACGACTACACGCCCTAGTCGCGATTCGCCAAACGAAATACCGTCTTCTTCTTTTAACCGATTTTTTTCCGATGCCGTCCGATGCCGGACCATTTCCTCACTTTCATCGAGAAGATCCGTTCTAAAAAAATCTAACTTCTCCATCCAATCACCTCAACAACAAGTTTGTCCGATGTGTCAAGGAAATATTCTTAGGCCGACAGGATATTGGTCATGCAACCAGCGCTAATCGAACAGCGAAGGGTTCGATTTGCCGTATTTCTGTGCTCTTTGCAGAAATTAAGGCACATGCAACGAACTTTGGTTGCGTTCCCTACAGCTTTTCTTGTTGCAATCTAGTTCTCAATTTGTTAAAATAATGCTTGTTGTAAAGAGATATCCGTAAATTCGTGGAAACACTCTTGCCTTACCTGAAATTGGAGGTGAATGAATTGCCAAACATCAAAGGAGCTATCAAACGCGTTAAACAAAGCGCTGCTGCTAACGAACAAAACTCAACTACGAAGCATGCTATGCGTACAGCAGTACGTAAAGCTGAAGTTGCTCTTGACGCTAAAGCTGAGGATGCTACTATCCTTCTAAAAGACGCAATCAAAAAAATGGATACAGCTGCACGTAAAGGTCTTATCCACAAAAACACTGCTGCTCGTCAAAAAGCACGTCTTACTAAAAAAGCTTTATAATCCAAATGTAAAAAAGGTCGTCCTCTAATGGACGACCTTTTTTCATTTTCTGAGCGGTTCCATGAAAAACAATTCCAAGACGCGTTCTCTTTTTCCACCCGTCGATTTTAATTTATAATCGATTTCCGCAAGTTTGTCCAAAATAACAAGCAGCCTCTCCGCCTGAGGAATTTGCCGGTTTTCCATCATCAATTTCACCCGGTATGGATGGACGCCTAATGTTTTGGCAATTTGTTGTTGGTGGTATCCTTTTTTCCGCAATGTCCCTACATGGATCATCAATCTGATTTGACTAGCAATGAGCGAAGTGAGCATGATCGGTTCTTCCCCGTTCCGCAACAGATCGTGATAGATGGAAATTGTATCCGGCACTCTCCCCGCCACATAAGCATCCGTCAGCCGGAAAACATCCATTTCGGGTGTTCTCGGGACGAGCGATTCAATGACCGATGCGGTAATCTCGCCTTCTCCATTCAAATACGTACCCATTTTATTTATCTCTGTAGCTAATGTCAGCAGTTGGTCTCCTGCTATGTCGACAAGCAATTGGGCGTCCTCCGCTGAAATGTACGTTCCGATGGAGCTCGCCTCCTGTTGGATCCAAGCAATGAGGTCCTTCCCTTGGAGACGTTCGGCTTCGATGACGGTCGCCTGTTCTTTCATGATTTTTGTAATCCGTTTCCTGGCGTCCAACTTTTCGTAAGGGGCCATAAAGACTACCACAGCGGTCGGCGATGGATTTGCTAGCCATGTTTCCAGCATAGCCAGATTATGCGTCACTTTTTCCCTACTTTTATCTTGTGCTTTCAAAAAATTAGCGTTCCCCGCTATGATCAATTTTCGTTCTTGCAGAAACGGCAATGTATCGGCTTCCTCGATGACCGCTTCGACGGGCGTCTCTTCCAAGTCAAAGCGGATGAGTGATGCTTCATCCAGATCCGGCATTGCTTTTTTTAGTCGATTCACCGTCGTATCGAATATATGTTGTTCAAGTCCGGTTAACAAGTAAACCGGATCAATTTGTCCCGCAGCTATTTTCTTCCATACGGCATTCGCCACTTGTATCACCTCTTCAGCAATCCTCGACCTCAATTATACAGCAAGAACAACCGTTCATATGAACAATTTGTGTCTTTTTCTTTCACAAATCTAGAAAAAGGCGAAAGCTATGGATTTTTAGTGGACAATCATCTATACTAAAGTGGAATTAGGAGGGGTAGCAATGAATGAGTTTGAACATGACGTCCAGTCAAAACGTAATGATGCGATCGATTCGGGAGTTGGCTTTGTTGTCGCTTTCGTAGCTTTCTCAGCAATATTTGTTATTGCTACAATAATCGACGTAGTCGCCGGCTAATACAATAGCAGAAAAACGGTTTTGCATTTCCATTACGGAAATCGCGAAACCGTTTTTTCATTTTTCCATCGTAGTGATCTGGTAACGATCCCCTTTTATCGTAACAGTGATCGAACCTGATTCTGCGGTGGACATCGTTTTCAGTCCATATTCATGAAATCGATCTACAACTTCCGGATGCGGATGGCCATAGCGGTTATTCTTGCCCGCTGAAAAAATCGTCCACTCCGGTTGCAACGCCGCGATAAACTGCTCGCTACTGGACGTCTTACTGCCATGATGGCCCGCTTTCAAGATAAGGGAACTGAAAGTCGCTTGCCCGTATTTCTGAAGGAATCGCCTTTCCCCTTCTTCCTCCAAATCTCCGGTAAATAAAAAAGAAGGTCCCGATGTCGTCATATACAAGACGAGCGAGCTATCGTTTCCAACGTAATTCCCCGTCGTCGGACCAACATAATAGAATGCCGAATCCCCCATCGTCCATGAAATCCCTTCTTGCATCGGAACAATCGGGATGTTCAGTTGTTCCGCCAGCCGTAAAAGCTCCTTCATGCTTCGCTCTTCCTCACTCCCTGGTGAAATATGAATTTCTGTCACGGTCACCTCTTCTAATACTTCATCTGCCCCCTCCACATGATCCGCATCGGCATGCGTCAAAATCAGCTTATCAATAGTCGTGATGCCTCGGCCTTTCAAATAAGGGACGACAATTTTCCTTCCGACTTCAAACCTTTTGTCAGGCGTGCGCCAATCCGGTTCTCCGAATGCGATCGTTCCACCCGTGTCGATGACATAGACTGCTTTGCGATAAGGCAATTCAATGACAATACTATCCCCCTGTCCCACATCCAGATAAGTTACACGCAAGGAACTGTCTGTGTACGGTATGAAATGGATAAGCAGTGCCGGGACAAGAAGGTAAAGGATGCTCTGCCCAAATCGGGCTCCGCTTTCCCAACGGATGAGAAAAAACATAACACCTACGACGGCGATCGATGTCAACCATGCATCGGGTTTTCCAGGCGTCCATAACTGATAAGGCAAAGTGGCGATCCAACTTGTCACGTCGCCAACCACTTCCCTAAACGGCGCATAGACGTAGAACATACCGCCGACGACAACTGGCGACAAGAAGGACGTCAGCAACAGAATGATATTCGCAGGTAAAATGATGATGGAATAGAGCGGCACATAGACTAGATTCACAATAAATGATGAAATGGATAACTCGTGAAAATGAAACAGCAAGACGGGAAATAACGCCAGCTGACTAATGGATGTCACAAAAAACGACGTCTTCAGTGCGGAACGGGAAGTCGCCAAAATGGCCGATGAGTAGACGAGTGCGAATGCAGCCAAATACGATAACTGGAATCCCGGTTGAAACAATACATAAGGTTGCAGCCATATGAAAATAATCGCACTGATGGCCAGCGCGTCTTCCAACCTGATCTTGATGCGTCCTGAAGCGGCCAGCAGTACAAGGACCGTTGCAGACACCGCCCGCCAGACCGACGGAGCCCCACCTGCTAGTACCGCATAGCACGGCAATAGGAAGATCAGCAAGAGATCGACCGTTTCCCGCCTCATGCTAAGCCGTAGCAACGTACTACGGAAAAGAAACGTCAGCAACCCGACGTGTAACCCGGAAATGGCAAACAGATGAGTGATGCCTAGTGTCCGATAATCCGCAGCCAAATCTTCATCCATCCCGCTACGGTCTCCGATCAATAGAGCTTCCGCCTCCACGACCAATGATTCCGGGAAGACCTTTCCGATATGATTTTTCACTTTGCGCCGCTGTTCACGCAACTTAACGCCGATGCCGGATCGCTGATCGATTTTCAACAAAGTCTCCGCCTCAAAAATTCCCGACGCGCCGTACATCTGCATATATTTTTGCATATCGAAAGAAAACGCATGTGAAGGGAGCTCCGGTTCCCGAAAAGAACCGGTGACCGTCCATCGCATGGAAGGAAGCGGGGCATCTAGAAACAGGTTTTTCTCCCGTTCATTTTTAAACGGATAGATGGCATAGACAGTCAACCCTGTTGATGTTTTCGCAAAGCCTTTCAGCTTGCCGCCGTCAATTTTCACATTATCCGACCAAGTCAACGTCAATATGGCCGGTCCGGGTTCAATCGTTTCCGGTAAGTTTGCTGAAATGACAAAGAAAGAGAGACAAGTAGCCAAAACTGCGAGGATAGGTGTGAGGAAATCTTCTTTTCTACGTAGAAAAATGGGGAGTAACAACAGATTAAGGTACAGTAAATGGACCGGACCGTATACGGCGAATGCCGATACGGCTACCGGAAATACGATATAGATGACACGGACACGCGAGATTATTTCCCGAATAAGTCATTCACCCTTTGTGTATAGGGAGCCAGTTCTTCGTCTCTTAGACCGAGTGTCTGCATTTTTTGAAGCAATTCGTTGAATAGTTCCAGTTTCTGTTCGCTGGAAAAATCCACTTTCTTTTCGTCGAATGGAATATGCTGTACGGTGACACCGGATTGTTTAAATAACTCGATGGCATATTCGCTATTTTTGTAATCCGTGGCATAGATCACATGACGGATACCCGATTGAATGATAGCCTTCGAACATTGAAGACAAGGAAAATGGGTGACATACAACGTCGAGCCTGCAACTGGAATACCGTATTTCGAGCATTGCAGCAAGGCGTTCATCTCCGCATGGATTGTACGGATGCAATGATTGTCCACGACATAACAGCCGTGATCGATGCAATGGTCCCCTCCTGAAATCGATCCGTTATAGCCTCCAGCGATAATCCGATTCTCTCTGACGATTGTCGCACCGACTGCAAGTCTTGTACATGTACTTCTCACTGCTAATAGATGGCATTGCGCCATGAAAAACTGGTCCCATGTAATGCGCTCCATATGGACCCCTCCTCGTATAGATAAGATTTAAGCAATCATTTCACTGTAATTTGCGATTCCAGTTTCTCAAATGTTTTTTGTCCGATTCCGGACACTTCCATCAATGATTCAGGCGTTTTGAACAGTCCATGATCCGTCCGGTATTGAATGATGGCGGTAGCTTTTGCAGGACCGACACCCGGAATGGTCATCAGTTCTTGCTCATTCGCTGTATTAATATTGACTCTTCCACCATTTTGTCCCGCGCTTGTCCCAACTGTCGCCGTTTGGACGATGTCGATCGGCTCTTCCCCAACGCTCGGGACGTAGACGACAAATTCATCCGTCAGTTTTAAGGCATGGTTCAACATGCGGGAATCCGCATCGGGTAAATAGCCGCCTGCCGCATGGATAGCATCGATCAGACGGTCTCCTTCCGATAACGAATAGACGCCAGGATGTTGAACAGCCCCTTTCACATCGACCACGATGGGTTCGGGGACAGGCGGAAGGGTCGTCTCATTTTCTTCTATTTCTTCTTCAATCAGTTCAGGGAATGGGTTGGAGTCGCTCATAACATATGTTTGATCGTCGTCCTGTCCTTTGGGGAAGAACAGAAAAGCGCTGACGATAGCGACTACAGCAATGGGGGTGATCATCTTACGCCACTTGCCGGATACAAGCGAAAGAAACAGTCGTATTCACCCTTTCTTTGGCGGCATCCATATGGAGTCTCTTTCAATATAAATGAATGACCGCCAAAAATCAAAGGGTTATTTTCTTACTTGAAAAAAGATTCTTTCACTTTCTTCGTCAGGCGCTAAATCTTCCCAATCTGCAAAAATCCGTTCGATTGAAAAACCCGCTTCCTCCAGCATATTGACATAGTCATGTACCGGGAATGTCCGCTGTGTATGGACTTCATCAAACCGTCGATAGGTATCATGTTGTTCTTGAATGAAAAAAGCAAGTTCCGAATAAACGGAATGGGGATGCTCCCCTTCCTCCGTTTCCCATATGTAAGCGATTCGACCGTTATCGAACGTAAAAGGTCCCTCCATGAAAATGACATCCGTCTTAAATGTGGAATGGACGTCAAAGAGGAGCGTCCCTCCCACAGCCAGTGCCGTATGAACGTTGTGTAAAGTTGAAAGGACCTCTTCACGTTCTTGTAAATAATTCAGCGAGTCAATCGCAATAACGGCCGCATCATAGCCGGTAAAGCCCGCTAATTGTTGCATCGGCTGCTGCACGAACTTCACAGGCAAGGAATGTGCTTGCGCCCTTTTTTCCGCAATGGCCAACATGTCAGCGGACAGATCGATCCCTGACACGTCAGCCCCTTGTTTTGCCAATTGGACAGATAACAGACCCGTTCCGCAACCGATATCCAAAATACGTTTGCCGCGAAGTCCTCCCGTTGCCGTCATGACGAGTTCCACATACGTCTCATACGGGATATCCGTCATCAGCTCATCATAGACGGCAGCGAACTCTCCATAAGACCGATTAGTTTCCATTGGTCATATTCAACAACGGGGCATCCCCCCAAAGTTTTTCCAGATTATAGTATCCACGCTCGTCACGATGGAAGACATGTACGACGACATCGCCAAGATCGACCAGCACCCATCTCGCCAAGTCGAGGCCTTCCATTCGTTTCACAGGATGACCGATTTCCGCCGCTTTATCCGCCACTTCTTTTGCGATAGCTTGTACTTGTCGCTCCGAATTGGCATGACAGATGATAAATTGATCTGCAATCAGCGAGATCCCTTCCATGTTTAAAACGACGATATCTTCTCCTTTTTTATCATCCACCGCTTGGTAAGCTGTTGTTAGTAATGTAGTTGTCATTGTTTCACTTTTCCTTTCCGAATGTCCTTGACTCAATCGATGTATGCATTATAACAATCGATCGAATCCGGATAGACCGAGACTTTTTTATTCACCAAATACTTCACCGACTGATAGATGCAAGCGCCCATCGCTGCATGGAGATTTTCATTTGCAAGCTCCCTCAATGTTTCCACGCCTGGAAAATCGCGTCCGGGCTCAATCATATCAGCAACATAAATCAGTTTTTCAAGATCGGACATTTCTGCTCGTCCAGTTGTATGATAACGGATCGCATGCACAATATCCGGATCTGCAACGTTGAAATCTTTCTGCGCAATTACCGCACCGACGGGACCATGCCATAGTTCGTGATGGAAGTCGAGCAGTCGCGGATCTTCTTGTTCCCGTTCCAATATGTCTCGTAAGTCTGTTTTGGACATGCATTTTGCAATATCATGGAACAAAGCCGCCTGTTCCGCTTTCATCACAGAAATGTCGTAACGCACTGCCATCGATTTAGCTTTCTCAGCGACACGAAGCACATGTTCATAGCGTGATTGTGTCAATCGTTCTTGCAAGACTTTTTTCAACTGTTCAACATCCATATAGGCCCACCTCCCGGATAAATGCCTCCACTTCGTGGGGAATCAAAAAACGGACTGTTCGCTTTTCCGAAAAACGTTCCCGAATCAATGAGGATGACAAGTCGATCTGCGGAATGTCCACCAGTTGGACTGGATACTCCGTTTCTCCACTGTTTCCTGGTCGATTGACCCCGATGAATTGGACAAGTCGAACAAGCTCATCAATCCGATACCATGTCGGCAACTGATCGATCATATCCCCACCAATGATGAAATGGAAGGACGTCTCCGGCTCTATGACCGTCAGCATTTTCATTGTCTCATACGTATAGGATACGCCGCCTTGTTCCACTTCAAACGGGGAAGCCGTCAAACCTTCTATCCCTGACACGGCAAGTTCGACCATTTGCAGGCGTTCTTCCGCCGTTGCATCGCCTTGTGCCACTTTATGGGGTGGAACGGCGGTCGGCATAAGTCGAACTTCGTCCAGCCCCAAGGCATTTTTCACTTCGTTTGCGACGATGAGATGCCCAATATGAGGAGGATTGAACGTACCGCCAAGTATGCCTACCTTTTTCATGGAAGCCAATCCCTCCTTATGGCAAGACGATGCGTTTCTTCTCTTTGGACTCTTTATACAGAATGAGGATATTGCCGATCACCTGAACGACTTCGAGTCCTTCCCGCTCCGACAATTCAGCCGCAATGTCGTTTTTATCTTCTTCACAGTTTTGTAGAATATTCACTTTGATCAATTCTTTCGCTTCAAGCGCTTCTTCGATTTGATGGATAACTGACTCCGTCAATCCACTTTTTCCGATTTGGAAAATGGGTTGTAAATGATGCGCTTCACTGCGTAGAAATCTTTTTTGCTTACCTGTTAACATTATTTCCCTCCAACTATTGCTGTTATTTTTTCAATTGTTTTTTCCGTAGCGGGACGAATGCCTGTCCATTTCTGGAACGCAAGGGCGCCCTGATGGACGAACATGCCGACCCCATTCAACGTTTTAGCTCCATTGTTGCGAGCTTGTTCCAAAAATTCCGTTTCGAGCGGATTATAAATGATATCTGCGACAACCGCATCGGCGGCTATGTTTTTAGGATTCAGCGGCATTCCTTCCTGCGCGAAATTCATGCCGACTGAAGTTGTTTGGACAATCAAACCATAATCGGCTAGCGTCTCTTCCGCTTCTGCCAGTGATTGTGCACTGGCACCCTCGAGATTCGCTGCCAATTGTTGCGCTTTTTCCACTGTCCGGTTTGTAATGACAATCGGACCATAACCCATGTGTTCCAGCGCAAAAGCGATCCCCCGCGCGGCTCCACCCGCACCGATTAAAAGAACTTTTCGCCCTTTACACTGTTCCCCATATGCTTCCTCCAATGATTGGACAAAACCGAGCCCATCCGTATTGGAGCCGACAAGGATGCCGTCCGGCAAAACATGCACGGTATTGACAGCTCCCATCTGCTCGGCAGACGGATCCAATCGATCCAGAAATGGAATGATGGCATTTTTATGTGGAACGGTCACATTCCAACCGTTGCATCCTAAGGATTTTAAACTTTCTACTGCTTGTTCAAGTTTTTCCGCCTGAATATGAAGCGGAATATACGTGGCATCGATTGCATTGTCATCAAACCATGCTCCATGCAAACCAGGCGACATGGATTGTGCAATCGGGTCACCGATGACCGCATACCATTTTTTCATCGAACACTCCCCCTTAAATGAGCGAAGGCCTCAGTACGACATCTACCCCACGAGGCGCATGAACGGCAATGACAACGTCCGGATGTTGGACAGTGATCCAGCCCAGACCTGAAATGACGATATCCGTTTTCGCTTTTTTTATCGAATATTCATGCCGTACGAATGGCGGCAATTGTTCCAGCGACTCACCCGATGGAGGTGATAGCATATCACCGAGATGTTTTTCATAAAGCGCATCTGCATTGTCCAATTTCGTCCGATGAATCGGCAACTCATTGGACACATGGATCGTAAAGGATGAACGATCTCCTTTGATAAAATCGAATCGGGCAAATCCGCCGATGAAAAGTGTCTGTTCCGGATTCAATTGGAACACTTTCGGCTTCAACTCTTTTTTCGGCGTAATGGCTTTCAAATCTTTCGCATCCAGATGGTGTGCAATTTGGTGATCGTTGATAATCCCAGGAGTATCGTAAATCGCTTTCCCATCATCGAGTGGGATCTCGACAAGATCCAAAGTCGTCCCCGGGAAATGGGATGTCGTAATGACTTCTCCCACTCCTGTCGCCTCTTTAATGATGCGATTGATGAAGGTCGACTTTCCGACATTCGTACAGCCGACAACGTAGACATCTTTGCCTTTCCGTATCGTATCGATCGCCGCCAACGCCTCTTCCATCCCATGCCCTTTATGGGCGGAGACGAGAAGGACATCGATCGGTTTCAAACCGAGCTTCACCGCTTCGGCTCGCATCCAATTGATGAGTCGATTGCGGTTGACGGACTTCGGCAACACGTCCGACTTATTGCCGATCAGCAAAATATCTTTATGGCCGACGAAACGGTGTAGGCCATTGATCCAACTGCCGTTGAAATCAAAGATATCGACGATCTTGACAATCATGCCGTCTCTTTCCCCGATCCCATTCAAGATATTCAGGAAATCATCGCCCGATAAGGAAACAGGCTGCAACTCATTATAGTTCCGCAACCTAAAACATCGCTGGCAAATGACTTCCTCTTTTTCCAAGGAGGCAGGCGGTGCATAGCCTTCCACTTTCGGATCTTCCACTTGGATCGTGATGCCACATCCGATACATTTCAATTGTTCCAAACTTATTCCTCCCACTTGATCAGGCCTTTCCGTTTCAGTCCGGCCATGATTCTTCTTTCCATCATCCTGTTAAACTTTGTAAAAAATCCATCTGAGTTCGCGACCGGCACGACGAGGATCGTATGTAAACCTTTTCGATTGCCGCCGAGGATATCGGTCATCAGCTGGTCACCGATGACCACAGCTTCTTCTTTTCGAATCCCCATGGCCGTCAATGCTTTTTTAAAAGATTTACGCATCGGTTTCCGCGCATCACAAATGAAAGGCGTTCCAATGGGATCACAGAACGTTTTTACCCGCATTTCATTATTATTGGAGACAATCGTCACTTGTATGCCAGCTTCCTTCATGGATTTCATCCAGTCGATGATTGCTGGAGTCGCTTCTGGACGATCCCATTCGACAAGGGTGTTGTCCAAATCTGTAATAATGCCTTTAATCCCCTTTTCTTTCAGCACTTCCGGTTTGATTTGAAAGATGTCTTTCACATATTCATCCGGTAAAAAATAGTTATACACGAAATCCACTCCGATTAAGTTCTAATTCTGAAACGATTATAACATAACGCTCCCCCTTTCACGCACCGAAAAGAAAAGAGCAGGTTGCACTTCCTCCCACCCGCTTCCTCGGCAAATCGCCTTGTTCAATAGCTAAGCAAAATAGGACATCCTTTAGCGCCTGTCCGACCGAAAAAACGGTGATATGGCAAGACATGACCGCATATGCTGTCATACAACGACACAGGAGGTGACCCGATGAGTGGGTTGGTCATGGCAATTGTCCAGCTATGGCTAGAAGTTCCTGCGATGATTGGCTACATCCGAGGGCAGGCATTCCAACGGCCCCTCTCGAAAGAAGAAGAAGCAGCATGTCTAAAACGACTGGCCGAGGGCGATGAGGATGCAAGGGATGAACTGATTGAACGCAATATGCGCCTCGTCGCTCACATCGTAAAAAAATTCCATCCAAAACACGAATTACTTGATGATTATATTTCAATCGGCACAATCGGGCTGATGAAAGCGGTAAACAGCTTCACGCCAGATCGAAAAACCAAGCTGGCCACATACGCCGCCCGCTGTATTGAAAACGAAATACTGATGTACTTGCGCACGCAGAAAAAAGTACAAAAAGACGTCTCTCTCTTCGATCCGATCGGCACGGATAAAGATGGCCAATCATTGCAGATTGCTGATTTACTTCAGACAGATGATGAAACACCGGTCGACGCCGTCGAGCAAAAAGAGCGCAAAGAAAGACTGTATCGCCATCTTGGGAAACTGGATGGACGGGAATTGGAAATCATTCAACGTAGATACGGTCTGTTGGACGATCAGCCGATGACGCAAAAGGAAATTGCAGAGCAGCTCGACATTTCCCGGAGTTATGTTTCCCGTATTGAAAAGCGGGCAATTGTTAAATTGTATCAGTTATTCAAACATGAGTATAATGAATAACCGCTCGGTTCTGCCGCAAGCACCCTTTACAAACAAAAAGGCGTTTCCATGCGGGAGTGATCCCAGCATAGGAAACGCCTCTTCTTTTTACTTCAGTCCGCACGAACCTCTCTGGCAATGACGACTGCGATGATGGTTGATGCGATAAAAACGCCTGCCATTAGAAAAAACATGTACAAACCCTCCTCGAAACCTATCTATTAAGATGTATTCTATCATCATTTTACCATGAAACCTTTAAAGTTTCGAGATGGCTTTTAAAACAATATCCGTTGAATGTCGGGCAGCAACCGGTAAGAATTCATCAAAACTGATGGACGATTCTTTGCCTGCAATATCTGATAATGCACGGATGACGACAAATGGCGTTTCGAATTGATGACAAACTTGCGCAACGGCTGCCGCTTCCATTTCAGCCGCAATCATCGTCGGAAATAGCCGTTTCACTTCTTCCACATGTGCAGCATCACTCATAAATGTATCGCCTGAAGCGATCAAGCCGGTTGCATGGGCGTGTTTCCCAATTTCCTCCACCGCATCACGGGCCACTTCCACAAGTCGTGCATCCGCTTCATACGCGGCTGGTTGCCCTGGCACTTGTCCGTGAACATAGCCAAATGCCGTGACATTGACGTCGTGATGCCGTACCTCGTCAGAAATAACGACCGTGCCGACTTCTAAATCTTCTCGGAAACCGCCTGCCGATCCTGTATTGAGGACGACATCCGGTTTAAAATGTGTCAGTAGAAGCGCCGTTGCAACCGCTGCATTCACTTTACCAATGCCACTCTTAACGAGGACGATTTGTCGGCCTTCTATTTCCCCTTCTATGAATTCACATCCAGCAATGGTCGTCGTTTGTGGCGAAGCCACTTCTTCCCGTAGGTATTCCACTTCTTCTTCCATAGCTCCGATTACGGCAATTTTCATTCTGTTTCCCTCCAAATTTGCTTTACAGGTTGGACTACCCTTCAATAGTCAAAATCCAATGTCGTCAAGACATCCATTTTCACTGGTTTCCAACCTTTTTCGTCCACCCATTCAAGGTAAACCCGGTATTTCTTTTCGTTATCCCGGGAGGATACGATACCTACTGATTGTTGCGGTCCACCGCCATTTTTGATTTTCCAAAAAATCATGGAATCATATGGCAAGCCCGTCGCATAGGCAAGAGCTTTTTTCTTTTCTTCCCAATCGACCGATTTACCGTCGTATGAGGAGATATGTTCTCCTGTTTGGGTTGTCCCGATCGGCTGCCATGATGTGTCGATGACCGTTTCCTTGATGACCTTATCCTCTGACGGAACGATTGTCACCGTTCCTGGACTATGAGTATTGTCTTCCTCCGGTTGTCGGTTTTCTTCATTTCCGATTTCCGGATCATTCTCAAGTTGCAGGTCATTTCCATCTTCGTCATGTTCATCAGTCACATTGCCAGTGGGTGCCTGTTCTTCCGTATTCGCGTTGTCCTCGGTTACCGTCTGATCGGCAACAGCATCTTCGTCGGCCTGATCCTCTCCCCCTTGAAGGATGATGGATGTAGCAACGACAATGATCAGCAATACCACTATCCCAATCAACAGATTCAATATCCGATTCGAACGATTACGCCTTTTTTTTCTTCGAGTCCTCGAAAAATTCGGTTCTTCTTGTGCCATACGCAATCATCTCCGTTTCATTGAAATCCGAAATTCTCCATGCTTTAGACGATTGAAACGACGACAAGTTTCCTCATTGGACGAATAACAAATGCTTGTCAACGTCGATGAAGAGAACAAAAGCGCAGGGCGCCTGCTTTAAAGGAACGCAGTCTAAGTGCGCGACGTCCTGTCGCAACGACTGCATAACCCGCATCGTGCGGGCCTCAAGCATAAGACGGAATTAGGAAGGCATTCTAAGTTCGCCGCGTCCGGCGGCAACGACTGCATGACCCACGTCCTGTGGGCCCAAAAGGCGCTTTTTGCCTCACAGCCAAAACGGCTTTCAAAGATGCCAGCCTAAGTGCGCCACGTCCTGTGAGGTGCCTTAATTTCCGCAAAAAACGCAGAAACACGGCAAATCAACCCCTTCGCTGTTTGATTGGCAACGGCTGCCTGACTCACGTCCTGTGAGCCTCCGAGCGTCTGGCGACCGGAGCCTAGACGATGAAAAAACCGCCCTCGTCGTGACAGGCGGCTATCCGTAGGTCATTTAATTTCAAGGATGACAACCGACATCTTCCCACCAGGTGTGACGATTTCCACTTCATCATCCTTTGAACGACCGATGAGTGCTTTCGCAATCGGAGAATCATTTGAAATGAGACCTTCCATCGGGTTTGCTTCTGCAGAACCGACAATGGTGTATGTCTCTTCATCCCCGTCCGGCAATTCTTTGAATGTAACCGTTTTCCCGAGTTGTACCTCATCCGTATTCAATTCGTCTTCTGTGATAATGACCGCATTGCGAATCATCGACTCAAGAGTTGAAATTCTACCTTCTACAAATGCCTGATCCTCTTTTGCAGAATCGTACTCCGAGTTTTCAGAAAGGTCACCATAACTACGTGCAATTTTAATGCGCTCGACCACTTCTTTTCGCTTTACAGTTTTTAGGAATTCCAACTCTTCTTGTAGTTTTTCTTTCCCAGATGCTGTCATTGGAAATTTCTTTTCAGTAATCATTACACACCACTCCTCATATTCCTGTTCATAAAAATACTATGCCGCTCCTCCTAGAGGTATGCGACATAGTGGTCATCTATATAGAATTCTGTCATCATCATATTACAATTCCGTTCCAGATTCAAGAATTGTTTTTATTTTTGTAACCATCAGGTCTATTGCCACTTCATTATGACCACCTTCTGGAATGATGATATCTGCATACCTTTTCGTCGGTTCGATAAATTGGTTATGCATCGGGCGGACGACCGACAAATACTGCTCGATCACAGAATCGATTGTTCTGCCGCGTTCGTTAATATCCCGCATAATCCGGCGAATAATGCGCAAATCCGCATCTGTATCAACGAACAGCTTAATGTCCATCAATTCACGTAGCCGAGGATCTTCGAGTACTAAAATCCCTTCTAAGATGATAACATCTTTTGGTTCAATGTAAACCGTTTCGGCTGACCGTGTGTGAAGCGAATAATCATAGACCGGCTTTTCAACCGGTTGCCGATTCAGCAAACGGGCAATATGTTCGATCAATAAATCCGTGTCGAATGCCAACGGATGGTCGTAATTCGTCTCCAGTCGTTCCTCGAACGCTAAATGCGATTGATCTTTATAATAATAATCCTGTTCGATGACAACTACGGAATGTTCTTTGAACACCTCATAGATCGAATGTGTAACACTCGTCTTCCCGGAACCTGAACCGCCTGCGATTCCGATTACGAGGGGTTTTCTATCTTTCATCTTCTCTTCAGATTCTCCTTATTCAAGCGACTGCCCCTTATTTTTTCACCGCAATTAACAACCCATCCCCTACCGGAAGCAAGGAAGCTTCATAATCGGGATGTGTCATGATCCACCGCGTGAATTCCTTCAAGTTCCGGATCATCGTGCGCTTGCGTCGCGGCACTTCTTCGTCTTCGAGCAGTACCATACCATGCATGAACATATTATCGCAATAGATGACACCTGAAGAAGTGACTGTAGGTGCATATTTTTGAAAGAAAGCTTGATATTGACCTTTTGCCGCATCAATAAAAAGCGCATCATAAGACCTAGCGAAAATGTCCGGCTCTTCAGTTTGTAAAGCATCCGCTTCGATAATCGTAATTTGGTCTTCCCATCCACTCCGTCGGATATAGTCAACCGCCTTCTCGTATCGCTCATGATCCCTTTCGATCGTCACAATGGACGAATCAGTCAATGCTTCGGCGATCCGAATGGCGGAATACCCGATGGCACTACCAATTTCAAGTATTTGTGCCGGCTTATGGATCCGCAAAAGACTGATCAACAGATCCATTCCTGCACGGTCCATGATCGGGACATGATGTTCCACAGCATATTGTTCCATTTCAATAATCAAGGCACTCTGCTCTTGCCTAAAACCGGCTAGATAGGCCTCATAATTGTCCATTCCGTTCACCTTCCTAAAAGGTTAAAATGTCGCGATCAGTCGCCTGATAAATAGCGGTCACGGTTTTTCAAATGCTGATCATACGAATCCGTGAAATGGTTGACGCCTTCCTTATCTGCCAAAAAGTATAGATAATTCGTTTCAGCAGGTGCGACAACCGCTTCAAGGGAAGACTTTCCTGCTCCAGCAATCGGGCCGGGTGGTAAGCCTTTATTCTTATACGTATTATACGGATCCGCCACTTCCAAATCGGCATAGAGGACACGGTCTTTATGGGCCCCTAACGCGTACAGGACGGTCGGATCGGTTTGCAACGGCATATCGATGTCCAATCGATTGTAGAAGACGCTCGCTATCGTCTCACGATCGGATTGTGCTGTCGCCTCTTCTTCCAGTAAGGATGCAAAGGTTAATAGCCAATGCACTGATTTCTCTTCACTTTGAAGATAGTCCAAATACGGTGTGACATTGGTAGCCGTCGCTTGGACCATGGCATCGACAATCGTTTCGACAGAAGGATTTTCTTCATAGAAAGGATAGGTCGCAGGGAATAAATAACCTTCCAACGGATATTTAATCTGATCCCCTTTAATATCCTCGGTCAAAATTCGTGAATATTTTCCAATCAGCCGGTCAATTGTCGCTTCATCTCCAACGTAATTCAGAAATTCCTCTTCTGTGATATTCGTTTCTTTTTCAACAATTTTCGCAATTTGTTTCAATGTTAACCCTTCAGGAACTGTTATTGTAAAGACCGGTTCCCGATACACTTTGCCCGTTTTCAAACTTTCGATCAACTCGTCGGGCGTCATCGCTTTTGTCAATCCATATGTCCCCGCTTGAAATTGGGACTCATTATTAAATTTTGCATAGTATTTAAAAATACGTGCGTTTTTAATAATTCCCTTTTCTGCAAGTTTAGCAGATATCGTATCAAGACCTGAGCCGATCGGAATTTCCACTTCAATGACTTCCTCTGCATCTGGATCAACAGGCTGCAGTGCCCCCGTTACATACTTATAGGCGCTACGTCCACCGATCAGACCGATCAGGAGAAGGACAAGCGTGATGCCAAATACAATCCGTCTGACAACTTTCACTTCCTTCTTCTTTTCAAGCATTCGCTCGAACATCATCTCTTTTTTTGATTCTTTTCCCAAATGAATTTCACCTCTTCTGCTTGAAACTGCGAACCTTCCATTCAACCTTCATTAGCCAGATGCTATCGTTGGCAAACGTACAGACGATCGCTCAATCACTATGTATTCATTTAAGCAACGAAGAAAAACGGAACGGTCTGCACCGTCCCGTCCGTGCACATATGGATTAGTCTTCGTCCTCTTCTTCCGCTAGGAAAGTATTTAACATTTCCTCGATCATTTCCCACTCTGCATCATCTTCAATCGGGAAGAGTTCGCCATCCTCATTGTCCTCGGAAGGAATAAATGCAGATGCATGGATTTCGACTTCTTCGTCGTCATCTTTCTCTTCACCATCTAATACATGATAAAGGACATAAGATTTTCCGAATTCTTCTGAGTCGAATGTGAATATTACTTCGCACACATGCTCATTACCGTTTTCATCGACGATTGTCATTGTTTCTTGTCCGTGTTCCAAACTGATCACCTCATTAGTTTTTTGAATCAAGATACCCTTGGAGTATCATGACTGCAGCCATCTTATCGATGACGGTCTTCCTTTTTTTTCGGCTGACATCCGCGTCGATCAGCATCCGTTCAGCTGCCATCGTCGTCAATCGTTCGTCCCATAATGTGACAGGAAATCCGAATGTCTCCGTTAACAGACGCGCATAGTTTTCGGAAGCTTCCCCTCTTGGGCCGATCGTGTTGTTCATATTCTTCGGATAGCCAACGATAAACTCGTTCACTTCGTATTCTTGAACAAGTTCGCGGATTCTTTCCATGCCAAACTGGCCGGCACTTTCATCGATCTTAACGGTTTCGATGCCCTGGGCTGTCCACCCAAGGGCATCACTGATCGCAACGCCAACCGTTTTGGTTCCTACATCCAATCCCATGATCCTCAATCCGATTTCCCTCCGTTTTCACGGATATAAAACTTGACCAATTCTTCCAGAATCTCATCCCGCTCCAGTTTTCGAATCAGATTACGAGCATCCTCATGACGAGGTATATAGGCCGGATCTCCCGAAAGAAGATAACCGACAATCTGATTGATCGGATTGTATCCCTTGTCATCCAATGCCTTGTGCACATGGAGCATCACTTGCTTCACTTCCTGCTCCATCGATTCTTCAGGAAAATTGAATTTCATCGTCTTATCGTAAGAATCCATGATCGACACCCCGCTTTCAGATCATCCGTTTTACGAATCGGTTTACATTCCGTCTTTTAGTATACCCGATTTGTGTAGCTGATTAAACAGATTTGACATAATCATACACGGATTGAAGCGCATCATCAAGTTTAGAAGCATCTTTCGCACCAGCCATTGCCATATCTTGTCTGCCGCCGCCTTTTCCGCCGCATTGTGAAGCAACATGATTGACGATTTTACCCGCGTGATAGTCGCTGGCTTTCAAGTCTTCTGTGATCCCTGAAACAAGCATCACTTTCCCGTCTGCTGAGGCACCGAGTACCACGACCGCTTTCGTCAATTTCTGTTTCATCTCATCCATCATTTGACGAAGTCCATTATTGTCTTTGACATCGACCCGCGCAGCGATGACCGAGACGTCCCCGATCTGTTCGGCATTCGCTAAAATATCCGATAATTGGCTGTTTCCGAGTTTCGCGGAAAGTGATTCGTTTTCACGCTGTAGCTCTTTCATATCCGTAAGGAGAGATCCTACCTTCGTCACGATATCTTTTGGATTGGATTTCAAAAGTCCTGCGGCATGGACGAGCGTCGCTTCCTCTTCCTTGAACGAACGGTATGCCTGTTGTCCGGTCAATGCTTCGATTCTTCGAGTCCCTGCACCGATTCCACTTTCGGAAACCAGCTTGAACAAACCAATGACGGATGTTGTAGGTACATGGCATCCTCCACATAGTTCTAATGAATAATCGCCTACTGAAACGACGCGGACGACATCTCCGTATTTTTCGCCGAACAATGCCATGGCGCCCATCTGTTTCGCTTCCTCGATTGGTTTTTGAGCAATGTCCACAGCAATATCCGCCCAAATCTTTTCATTGACAATCTGTTCGATTTTTTCGAGCTCTTCTTTCGTCACTTGACCGAAATGGGAGAAGTCGAAACGCAGACGATCCGGTCCGACATAAGAACCTGCCTGATTGACATGTTCACCTAGTACATCTTTCAATGCTCTGTGGAGAAGATGGGTTGCCGTATGATTGCGGATTGTCAGTTTTCTTGCGGCCTGATCCACTTCTGCCAAGACTTTTGCCCCTTTAGTCATTTCCCCGGAACGGATGATTGCAGTATGCAAATTTTGTCCGTTCGGTGCTTTTTGTACATCTTGTACATCTGCGACGAATGTCTCACCGCTAATGGTCCCTTTATCCGCCACTTGTCCGCCGCTTTCCGCATAGAACGGTGTACGGTCTAAGATGAATTGGATCTCTTCTCCTTCGGAAGCTTGTTCCGCCAATACGCCATCTTTCAAAAGTGTGACAACTGTCGATTCGACCGCTAATTGATCATACCCGATAAATTCACTTGCCTCATGGATATCTCCAAGCACGCCCGATTGAACATGCATCGAGTCGACATCTTGACGTGCCGCACGTGCACGTTGGCGCTGGTTCTCCATTTCCGCTTCAAAGCCGGCACGGTCAACAGAGATCCCTGCCTCTTCCGCGTACTCTTCTGTCAATTCGAATGGGAAGCCGTATGTGTCATAGAGACGGAATGCATCCGCACCTGGTACGATGGCTGTACCTGTCGACTTCGCTTGCTCGATAACACCGGATAGGATCGCAAGCCCTTCTGTCAATGTTTCGTGGAAACGCTCTTCTTCGTTTTTGATCACTTTCATGATGAACGCTTGTTTTTCTGTCACTTCCGGATAGAAGTCTTCCATGATTTCTCCGACTACTGGTACAAGATTGTACATGAACGGCTTATGAATACCTAATTGTTTAGCAAAGCGGACCGCTCTGCGCAATAGTCTTCTTAGTACATAACCGCGTCCTTCATTGGACGGCAATGCTCCGTCACCGATGGCGAATGCGACTGTACGGATATGGTCTGCGATCACTTTGAATGCTGTGTCTTTTTCCTCATCTTCGCCATATTTCTCACCGGATACTTCTTCAATCGCATGCATAATCGGCATGAAAAGATCCGTGTCGAAGTTTGTCGGTACGTCTTGGATGACGGAGACAATACGCTCCAATCCCATCCCTGTATCGATATTCTTTTTTGGTAGTGGCGTGTAAGTATGGTCGGGGTTATGGTTGAATTCAGAGAACACCAAATTCCAAATTTCAAGATAACGTTCATTTTCCCCGCCTGGATACAATTCAGGGTCAGAGAAATCGTCACCGTAAGCAGGTCCACGATCGTAGAAGATTTCCGAGTTTGGTCCACTTGGCCCTTCACCGATATCCCAGAAGTTCCCTTCTAGACGGATGATACGGTCTTCCGGAATGCCGATATTATCGCGCCAGATGGCATATGCCTCTTCGTCTTCCGGATGGACTGTGACAGAAAGAAGTTCAGGATTGAAGCCGATCCACTTGTCGTCCGTCAGAAATTCCCAAGCGCGGATAATTGCTTCTTCTTTGAAATAATCACCGATGGAAAAATTCCCGAGCATTTCGAAAAATGTATGGTGGCGTGCTGTTTTTCCTACGTTTTCAATATCATTCGTCCGGATTGATTTTTGTGCATTGGTAATGCGCGGATTATCTGGAATGACACGTCCGTCAAAATATTTCTTTAACGTCGCGACACCGCTGTTGATCCACAGAAGGGATGCATCATCGATCGGAACGAGCGGAGCGGATGGCTCAATGCTATGACCGTGCTCCTTGAAGTATTGTAAAAATAGTTTACGGATTTGGGATGATGAAAGTTTTTTCATGAGTAATTCCTCCTACATTTCTATTTGGTGGTTCAGGTTCCAGCGAATACATCGTACAAAATAAAAAATCTCCGCCCCTAAAACAAGGGGCGAAGATCTATTTCGCGGTACCACCCTAATTACCGAAACAAAACGATCCGGCATCTCTGGCTGCCTTAACGCGGCAAACGGCAGGGATGAGCTGCACTCGGGAGTAGCTTTTCCGACATGCCCCCTCGAAGACCCTTACAGCCAAGGGGGTCTATTTCTGGACGAGTGGCGATGCGTACTTTCTCCGTCAACGTATTATCTATGAATCAATTACGCCTTGGCGTAATTGCGTCCAGATTTTGAATCGAGCTTGAGGCCTACAGGATGTAGGTCATGCAGTCGTTGCGAATCGAACAGCGAAGGGTTCGATTTGCCGTATTTCTGCGTTCTTTGCAGAAATTAAGGCACTTAATTAGGACGTCGCGAACTTAGACTGCCTTCTTAACTCCTTTCAAAATCTGTGACATCCGCCGGAGGCTTATCTTCGTTCAGCGGGCGTTCGGACGCACGCTGAACAGGAAAACTAAACCGCAAACACTCGCCACCTATAGAGGTGAGTGTTTTCTGCTGAATGAAGATAACTGGATTTGATTATAGAAAAAATCCGACTTGCTGTCAATCGCTAGCCTCAAGAAAATGATAAGGTGTGATGCCTTTCATCCCGATCATCGGATCAATCGAGATGAATGTTTCCGTTGTCAATTCGAATATTGTCGGTTCCGAGGCCTTCGAATCTTCGATCGGCTCATCCACTGGAACGGCCTTTGTAGGCTCATCGGATTCAACCAGTTCCGGTACATCGATATCACTATTCAGACGTTCTTTCAACGTTGTCTGCCGAGCAAGTTCATCCGTCCGCTCGATCCCCGCCTTGAATTCATCGGGTTCTCCACATAGGATGAGAAAATTCTTCGCCCGGGTGATGCCCGTATACAGAAGATTACGGCGCAACATTTTCCGGTGGCTGCGTACAACAGGCATAATAACGATCGGGAATTCACTCCCTTGCGACTTATGGATCGAACAGCAATAAGCAAGCGTGATTTGGTTTAAGTCACTTCGTTCATACGTCACTTCAATGCCGTCATACGAAACGACGAGCAACTCTTTTTTATCGATCGTCTCTTTTGCTTTGATAATAGCGATGACTTCCCCCATATCCCCGTTGAACACATTGCTCTCAGGTTGGTTGACCAATTGGAGCACTTTATCGCCTATCCGGTAAATCGCTTCGCCGAATACGACTTCCTTCCGTTTCGGGTCAGGTGGGTTGACCATTTCCTGGATCATCTTGTTCAATCCGTCGATTCCTGCAGGACCTCGGTACATCGGTGCAAGCACTTGGATGTCCTTGATGTGATGCCCTTTCGTGATGGCGTTTTTCACCACTTGTTCGACCACTTCGAGAATCCGTTCACCGCTCGCTTTGATGAATGAGCGATCGGATGTCTTTTGCGTCATATCAGTTGTCCATTCAGATCGTTTGATCATATGGGCCATTTCAATGATCGTCGAACCGGCGCTTTGACGGTAAATCTCAGTCAATTCAACGACAGGCACTTTCCCCGAATCCAACATATCTCGTAACACTTGTCCTGGTCCGACGGGAGGCAATTGGTCCTGATCGCCAACGAATAACAATTGGGCGTCATCCGCAAGCGCCTTCAGTAACTGATGGGCAAGCCAAGTGTCCACCATTGACATTTCATCGATGATGATCAATTTACCTTCGACTTCCCGCTCCGTCTCTTCTTCCTTTTCCAGGCCGTTGAATCCTAGCAAACGATGGATCGTCATCGCTGGCAATCCTGTCGACTCGGACATTCTTTTCGCTGCCCGTCCCGTCGGTGCTGCCAAAACAATCGGAAACGTCTCTTTCTTTTTAGCATATTCTTGCGGATCAAGCGATAAGCCATGCAATTCCGCATACACTTCGACAAGTCCCCGGATAACCGTCGTTTTCCCGGTTCCCGGCCCCCCTGTTAAAATCATCACAGAGGAATGCAAGGCTGTTTCAATCGCCGATACTTGCGTCTCCGCATAGTTGACGCCTAGCCGTTCTTCAACTTCACCGACCGCTTTCCTGATTTCAGATACCGGAAACTGATCAGCTGTATCGTTTTTCAAGAGCTTTTCAATTTTCGAAGCTATCCCGATTTCGGAAAAATAAAGGGAAGGGATGTAGAGCCGCCGTTCTTCAGCCGCTACCTTCCCCTCTTCGACCAGTTCGATGATCGCTTGTGAGATGGCGTCAAATGGAATTTCGATTGGTTGACTCATTTCCAACAGGCGCTTCACTTCCGGTAAGATGGCTTCCGCTTCCAAATAAACATGTCCCGCGGACTGGACCGCTTGGTTTATCGAATGGAGGATGGCCGCTTTGATCCGGTCTGGATGATTGCCGGTAATCCCTAAGTTTTTCCCGAGTTCATCCGCACGTTGGAAACCAACACCTTCAATTTCCTCAATCAGGCGATACGGATTTTCCGTAAGAATCGTGATAGCCTCTTCTCGATACGTTTGATAGATGCGCATCGCTATTTGGGGGCCAAATCCCCATTCGTTCAGCTGGATGATCGTCCGTTCAAGCCCCATATTCTGTTGGAGAACCGAGACGATCGTTTCTTTTTTATCATCCGTCAGACGTGGGATGGTGTCTAGGACGGATGCATCATCCAGAATTTTTTTTATGGCATCTTGTCCAAGTTGTTTGACGATCGTCTGGGCGGTTTTCATCCCGATGCCCGGAAACAGATCCCCCGATAAATAATGGATCAGTCCCGTTTCGGTCGCAGGCATTTCTTTGGCAAATGTCTGTGCATCGAATTGAGCACCATACGTCGGATGATTGACGAGCCTTCCGGTAAATTTATAGTCTTCATCCGTATTGAGTTGCGGTAGATTCCCTTTAACGATAATCTCTTTTTCTGTATAACCGCAATTCGTTTCACGGACTTTCAATTTCACGATTGTAAAAAGGCTATCCGGGTTATGGAAGATGGTCACTACCGGTCGTCCGATCAAGAAAATCTCGTCCACCTTGCCCGCTTCACGCATCCCTTCCATCACCGCAACCTCCTTATTGTCCGTTTTCACCCATTTGGATCATGTCGAATATATACCGTGCTTGGACATGGTCTGGATCGATCGTAAACGCTCGTTCCAAATGCTGCAATGCATCGTCTTTCTGGTCAGTCGAAACCGCATAGAGAAAGCCGAGATTGTAATGAGCATCGGCATTGTCCGGATCCTGTTCGATAATATAACGGAATTCGTCCCCCGCTTCTTTGAACAGTTCTAAATTGGCAAGGAGTATCCCATAGGACAAACGGATTTCCAAGTCATCTGGTGCCAATTCTGCCGCCCGCTGTAAATAAGGTAACGCCAATTTCCCGTTATCCGAACGTTCCAAGCTTTTCCCGAGCATGAAATAAGCATCTGCTTCGTCCACACCTTGACGGATGGCCGTTTCGTATAATTTGGACGCTTCTTCATAACGCTCTTTATTGTAATAAAGATTGGCAAGGCCGTAATAAGCTGTCCCAGCCTCTGCATCGAGTGTAATCGCCTTTTGGAAAAACGGTTCCGCTTTTTCAACATCGCCAAGGGAAGCGAACACATTTCCAAGATTGATGTAGCCGACTGCATTTTCCGGGTCCTGTTCGACCGCCTTGACAAATGATTCTACCGCTTTTTCATATTGACCTTCTTGCAGTGCTGCGATTCCGATTTCATTGTATTCCATCTATCTAATTCCCCTTATCCGACATACTCGAGCTGTTGTCCGTTTTTAATGACTTTATCGATGGTGCCGCCACCGAGGCATTCCGCGCCGTCATAAAAGACGACCGCTTGACCAGGAGTGATGGCACGGACCGGTTCTGCAAAGCGGACAATTGCCGTTCCGTCTCCGACCAGTTCAACCGTCACTTTCGTATCGGGTTGGCGGTAGCGGAATTTCGCTGTGCACTCAAATGTTGCCGGCAATTCACGAACCGTCGAAAACGAAACGTCCGTTGCGATCAGGCTATCGGAATAAAGGGCGTCATTGTGGAAATTTTGGCCAACAAGTAAGACATTCGACGCCAAATCTTTCCCGAGGACGAACCACGGATCTCCGGCACCGCCGATCCCGAGGCCATGGCGTTGACCGATCGTGTAATACATCAGCCCATCATGACGGCCGACGGTTTTGCCGTCCATCGTTTTCATGTCGCCGGGTTGTGCTGGTAAATATTGACCCAGGAACTCCTTGAAATTCCGTTCGCCGATAAAACAGATTCCTGTGGAATCTTTCTTCGTCGCCGTTGTCAATCCCGCTTCCACCGCTTTTTTACGGACGTCACTCTTTTCCATATGTCCAATCGGGAACATCACTTTTTGCAATTGCTCTTGGGACAATTGGTTCAAGAAATATGTCTGATCCTTGTTTTCGTCTTTCCCACGCAACATCGAAACGCCGCCTTCTACTTCGACCACCTGTGCATAGTGGCCTGTTGCCAAATAATCTGCACCAAGGCTCATCGCATGGTCAAGAAACGCTTTGAATTTGATTTCCTTGTTGCACATGACATCCGGATTTGGCGTACGGCCCGCTTTGTATTCTTCAAGGAAATAGGTGAACACCTTATCCCAATATTGTTGTTCGAAATTGACCGCATAGTAGGGAATTCCAATCTCGTTACAGACTTGAATGACATCTTCATAGTCTTCTGTCGCGGTGCAGACACCAAATTCGTCTGTGTCGTCCCAGTTTTTCATAAAGATGCCGATGACATCATAGCCTTGCTCTTTCAATAACAGTGCCGCTACAGACGAATCGACACCGCCTGACATGCCAATGACGACGCGTGTATCTGCTGGCGCTTTTGTTGTTTTCATTATATTTCATTCCTTATCTTTTCATTTCACAAGTCTTTTTACAATTTTAGCCGTTCTCTCAGCCGCTTCCTTGACTTTTTCTTCGTCCAGTCCTAAACCGAAACTGAAACGGACCGAATTCCGCAACTTCGGAGAACCTTCCCCAAACATCGCCGTCAGGACATGCGAAGGATCTAGTGAGCCCGCCGTACATGCTGATCCGCTCGACACGGCCACTCCTGCCATGTCGAGATTGACGAGCAATGATTCGATGTCCGTCCCTGGAAAACTGATATTCAAGATATGAGGGAGTCTCTGGGCTTGTGTTGCATTCACTTCGTAGATGGTGCCTTGCGTATCCAGCTCTTCGGTAAGTATTGTAGCATATCGCTCATACGTCTCTTTGTTTCGCGCCATTGCCTCCTGTGCAATACTCACGGCTTCCGCGAAAGCAATGATAGCCGGCAAATTCTCGGTTCCCGCCCGGCGTTTCCGTTCCTGTTCACCTCCGAAGAAAAGAGGTGCCGTATCGTTGCCTTTTCGCTGATACAGGAATCCAACCCCTTTCGGCCCGTTCAATTTATGGGCTGAAACAGACAACAAATCCACACCAAGTGCATCGACATCCAGGGGAACAAGTCCATATGCCTGTACAGCATCGGTATGGAATTTCGCTTGGTGGCCAGTTAGCAATTCACCGATTTCCTGAATCGGCTGGATCGTGCCCACCTCGTTGTTACCATACATAATGGACACGAGGATCGTGCTTTCCTTCAAAGCCGCCTTCACTTGCTCTGGTGTAATTTGTCCTTCCTCATTCACTTCCAAATACGTCACTTCGTATCCTAGCAACTCCAGTTGTTTACATGGGTTTAAAACGGCGTGGTGTTCGATGTTTGTTGTGATGATATGATTTCCTTTGTCTCTCATCGCAGTAGCCGTACCGAAAATGGCAATATTATCCGATTCCGTTCCGCCCGATGTGAAAATGATTTCCGTCGGTTCTGCCTGAATGGATTGCGCGAGCATTTTGCGTGCAATATCCAACCCTTTCCGGGCTTCCCGTCCAAAACTATGGATGCTGGAAGGATTTCCAAATACCGTCTCTAATTGTTTTTTATATGAAGCAGTCACTGCCGGATGTACCGGAGTCGTCGCAGCATGATCAAGATAAATAGTTGTCATGATTTTTTAAACCCCTTTAAATATAGAACATATAACTGTCTAACGGATCAGACTCGTTAGATTTCACAAGATCTTCGATAGTCGTCGTATCGAGTACACCGCGGACCGCATCCCCGATTCTTTTCCACAACTCTTGTTGCGGGATATCGGAGTTTTCCAATCCCTCTACAAGTTGGATCGGTCCTTCCAATACACGGATGACATCCCCGGCCGTAATATCGGTCGGTTCCTTGGCCAGCATATAGCCGCCATATGCGCCTCGGACACTTTTAACGATGCCGCTATTGCGGAGCGGAGGTATAAGCTGTTCTAAATAAGCCTCCGATAAATCCTGTTCTTCCGCTATTTTCCGCAGCGGTACAGGTCCTTTTCCGTATTTGGCGCCCAGTTCCACAACAATGGTCAATCCATAGCGCCCTTTTGTCGAAATTTTCATGGCATATCCCGTCCTTTTTATACGATTACTTCAAAATAGTATAGCATAACTCCCCCATTCTCTTATAGAAAATGATTTTTCAGCGTTCAATGTGTATAATGAAAGAACAAGCGTGCGGTAACAAAAGCGGAGTGCGCCTGCTTAGATGCGACAGGCATAAGACGAATTGGCGACGAGGCGTTTTTTGCCTCTCAGCCAAAACGGCTTTTGACCCGAGCATCTGGCGCCCGGAGCCTAGATGGAAAAAGGAGTGGTTGGATTGCATAATGAACCTTTGGCGTATCGCATGCGCCCTAGAAATATAGATGAAGTAGCCGGTCAGCAAGAAATTATTGGTGAGAAGACCGCACTCTATCGAATGATTAAAAATGGACATGTGCCCTCCATGTTGCTATATGGCGAACCGGGCATCGGCAAGACTTCCCTTGCTTATGCCATCGCTGGGACTAGCAATCTGCCTTTCATCGCCTTGAATGCGACCGTTTCAGGGAAAAAAGATGTCGAACAAGTGGTTGCTGAATCACGAATTACAGGAAAAGTACTGCTATTTCTCGATGAAATCCATCGTTTCAATAAGTTGCAGCAAGATACACTGTTGCCTCATGTCGAAAGCGGCGCGATCGTCCTGATCGGGGCAACGACCGAAAATCCTTATCATGATGTGAACCCTGCCATCCGTTCGAGATGCGGAGAAATCCGACAATTGACCCGATTGGAACCGGAGGACTTGTTAGGGGTACTGCAAAGGGCAGTGAAGGATGAAGAGCGGGGCCTTGGAAAAATGACGATTGCCATTACGGATGAACAGCTGATGCGCATTGCAGAAGGCGTCAATGGAGACGCTCGTAAAGCGTTAACCGTGCTGGAATCGGTCATCTCCGCCAGCGATGAAACGGACGGGACTACGATTGTCGAAGATTGGCTGATTGATAACTTATTAGGAAGGATCGGTCTTTTCGGGGACAAAAAAGGATCGCATTTCTATAATCTATTATCCGCCTTACAAAAATCGGTTCGCGGCAGTGATGTCAATGCCGGTATTTATTATCTTGCACATCTTTTAGAAATCGGGGATTTAGTAGCTGTCTCAAGACGGCTTCTCGTAATGGCCTATGAAGATATTGGTCTCGCTTCCCCGGAAGTCGGTCCGCATGTCTTGGCCGCAACCGAAGCAGCTGTGCGCTTAGGGATGCCAGAAGCACGCATTCCACTCGCTAATGCAGTCATCGAAATGTGTCTCGCTTCCAAATCGAATTCGGCTTATCAAGCTTTCGATGCAGCCGCAAAAGCGATCCATGAAGGGAAAACGGGAGATATTCCGCTCCATTTGCGGGATGCTCATTACGCTGGAGCTGTAGACCTTGGCCATGTCGGTTACCAGTATCCGCATGACACGCCGATCGGCTCATTCGGTGGTTGGGTGGACCAACAATATTTGCCTGATAAAATAAGCGGAACGGAATTTTATAAACCGGTTATTGCAGGCGAGGAAAAAAAATTGGCGGCCATCTATGAGCGATTGAAAGAATTTAGAAAAAAATAAAATGAAAAACCTCCCTATGTGAAGTGGGAGGTTTCTCGTTTTATTGCGCAACCGCTTCCTGTACTGCGGTCGGAAGATTAACGGTCTCAACGTCATTAAATCGGCTATAGCCGGCATTCATTTTCTGTTTGATCCGATGGGAATTGCCATCAATTTTAGTCGTCGAATAGGCTGTCGTATCCAGCGTCATTTTGAAATTGGAGACAAAATAAGTCAAGCCATCGATGCTGATTTCCATTTCGAACTTATTGATCAAAGGATATTCATCCTCAATTTCAGCCAGTGCCTCTTCCGTCACTTCTGCCAACATCTGCTTCCTGAATTCTTTGTACTGTTCTCTTGAAAGCGCCAATTTCAAACGGTAGCCATAGTCGATTTTCTCCAGCTCGAAATCATCTGCAAACGGCTCGAAAATAGTGAAATCCAATGTCGGATTCACAGCGGCGATCATTGTTCCAAACAGCTCAGTCATGGAACCTGAAGCCACTTCTTCCATGGTGGATTCCCCATCTTTTTTGATGAACAGTCTATCATTCACCTTATAGACTTCCGCTTGCCATGATTTTTCACCGAGCGGATTGACATTGACCCTCTGTTTGAACTGGTCAGGCTGAAGTTGAGCATCCGAAGTCATTTCGTATTTCACTCTCATTCTTTCATCCGGAACAGTCGTCTTCCAATAATCCTCGTAAACGACAGTGGTACGAACTTGTTTCAGTTTGCTGGAAGCCTCTTTCGCTCGTTCATAGACATCCTGCGCCGTTAACGTCTCATTCGCTTGGGCACTGCCACATGCCGCTAGAAGAAGCACGATAAGACCGATGATCATCCCATTTAACACTTTTTTCACATTGAAACTTCCTTTCTATTTCCCACTTATCCATCTTGCAAACCGCTTCAACATCAAGACGTCATTCAAGCAAGTAAGTTGCAAGGAATCTATGCAACTAGTTTAACATGCTTTAGACGTAGGTGCTTAATAAAAATCGACAAAAGCTGCCTGTAGAAAACGATAGGCAGCTTTTACTAATTTCCTATTTCTTTATTGGAGCGCGAAGTGCACTGTTTTTTGTTATTTCTTGTCCTTTACTCGTTCGATATGGATATCAGAAACGATATCATTCATCACCCAGCTGGCGCATACTAAGCCGGCAACGGATGGGACGTATGCATTGGAGGCGGGTGGCATTTTCGCCTTTCGAATTTGCGCATCCGGCTTTCCGACCGTACCAACGACATCCTCTCTTACCACAATAGGACTTTCATCGGAAAATACAACTGGAACACCTTTCCGAATGCCTTCTTTCCGCAGTCGTAACCGGATCACTTTTGCAATCGGATCGGTATGTGTTTTCGATATGTCGGCAATTTGGAAACGGGTCGGATCCATTTTGTTGGCAGCACCCATGCTCGAAATGATTTTAACGCCACGGGCCACACATTCTTTGATCAAATGAATTTTGTAACTGATCGTATCCGACGCATCAATCACATAATCCGGCTCATAGCTGAAGAATTCTTCATAGGTTTCTTCCGTGTAAAACATATGGAGCGAAATGACTTCACAGTCTTTATTGATATCTGCGATTCGCTCTTGCATAATTTCCGTTTTGGAGCGGCCGACTGTCGACAAATACGCGACCAATTGACGATTGACATTCGTTATATCGACATTATCCTTGTCCACAAGGATGATTCGCCCGATCCCACTTCTGGCACACGCTTCCGCTGCGAACGAACCGACGCCACCGACACCCAGAATCGCGACCGTGGTGTCTTTCATACGTTTTACACCTTCCGTACCGATTGCTAACTCATTCCGTGAAAATTGGTGCAACAAACTAATTCCGCCTTCCTCATTTGAATAACTTCTATTTTCCCAATAAAAACCCTCTCCGTATGTATACCAGAGAGGGGTAGTTTTCCATTAAAAGACAAATCCCGAATGTGCCGTCTTTGTAGTATCGTTTTGAACCTGCAAATTCAGCAGGTGGGTGTCCTGTTCAACTCTTTTGAAGTCCTTGTGAAAGGCAGGTCATCCAAATCGAAACGCAGACTCCCGACGATAGAATGTTCGGTCAAAACTGATTGGCAAATGACGAACACTTCAGGATTTGTATTAACTGTATCCTATCATAAATCAAAGAGCAGTTCAATGATTTTACTAGAATAAATTTCAGAATAATCTTTCAAAGTCGAGATTTGCGCCTTTAGATGGGGCGCTAGACATCTTAGCAATTCGCTAATCTCTCTAGTCCCCGGCGCCATGCTTGAGCTTTTTTTCAAACTTCACATCAATTACGCCTCGGCGTAATTGCGTCCAGATTTTTTCGGGCTTGCTCGAAAAGCTCCTCTAAAAAATCTGTGACATCCGCCGGAGGCTTTATCTACGTTCAGCGGGCGTTTGAGCACCCGCTGAACAGGAAAACAAAACCGCATTCATCTCGCCACCTATAGAGATGGGAGTCTTCTGTAGCTGACGCTTCGCTTTCAGTATAAAAAGATTTGCTGAATGAAGATAAATGATTATGATAATGTTTGAATGCCTAGTTCTTTCAATTGACGGTCATCCACTTGGCTAGGTGCATCTGTCAGTAAGCAGCTTGCACTTGCCGTTTTCGGGAATGCGATTGTGTCGCGTAAGTTGGTTGTACCTGACAGTAACATGACGATCCGGTCAAGGCCGAATGCAATTCCACCGTGCGGAGGTGTTCCGTAATCGAACGCATCGAGTAGGAAGCCGAATTGCTCCCGCGCCGACTCGTCCGTGAACCCGAGCGCTTTGAACATTTTTTCCTGCACATCGCGTTGATAAATTCGTAGGGATCCGCCACCCAATTCATAGCCGTTCAATACGAGGTCATACGCTTGTGCTTTGACCGTTTCCGGGCTTGTAACCAATTCTTCTACATTAGCAGGCATCGTGAACGGGTGATGCGCCGCATAGTAGCGACCGTCTTCTTCGTTGTACTCGAACAATGGCCAATCTGTCACCCAAAGGAAATTGAACTTCGACTCGTCAATCAAGTTATGGTCTTTGCCAAGTTTCGTACGAAGTGCACCTAACACATCCGCTACGACCGACTTCTTATCCGCAGCAAAGAGTAATAAGTCTCCCTTTTCTGCATCCGCCGCCGCTTTCAAAGCTTCGCCCGCTTCGTCTTGGAAAAACTTGCCGATTGGACCTTTCAAGCCCTCTTCATCAACTTTCAACCAAGCCAAGCCTTTCGCTCCATAAATGGCCGCAAATTCAGCAAGACCATCGATTTCTTTCCGTGTATAGCTGTCCGCTGCCCCTTTGACATTCAGCAACTTCACTTGTCCGCCGGCTTCGATGGCACCTGTAAACACTTTGAGACCCGAGTTTTGAGCGAGCTCGGAGATATCGATCAGCTCCATACCGAAGCGCGTGTCCGGTTTATCCGAACCGAAACGTGCCATCGCTTCGTCGTAAGGAATTCGTTTGAATGGAACTTCAACATCGATCCCTTTGACATCTTTCATCACTTTTTGCATTAAACGCTCATTCAGTTCAATGATCTGCTCCATAGACATGAAGCTCATTTCCATATCGATTTGTGTGAATTCTGGTTGACGATCTGCACGAAGGTCTTCATCGCGGAAACAACGAGCAATTTGATAATAACGGTCAAAGCCGGATACCATCAGCATTTGTTTGAATAATTGTGGAGATTGCGGCAACGCATAAAATTCACCTTCATGCACCCGGCTCGGTACGAGGTAATCACGCGCCCCTTCCGGAGTCGATTTTGTCAAAATCGGTGTCTCCACTTCCAGGAATCCTTCGTCATCTAGGAAATTCCGAACCGTTTTCGTAATATCCGAACGCATTTTGAACGTCCGTGCCAGTTGCGGACGGCGGAGATCCAAGTATCTGTATTTCAATTTAATGTCTTCGCCTACGTCCGTTTCATCTTCAATCATGAATGGCGGTGTTTTCGCCTCATTGATGATCTCGACGGATGCTACTTGGATTTCGATAGCTCCCGTTTTCAGTTTCGGATTTTTCGTTTGTTCTTCCCGTTCAATGACTTTCCCGTTGATTTCGACAACGTATTCATTGCGTAGCTTTTCCGCAATTTCCAAAGCTTCTTTTGAAATATCCGGGTTGAAAACCGTCTGAACAATCCCTGTACGATCCCGCACATCAACGAAAATCAGGCCGCCAAGGTCCCGTCTTCTTTGAACCCAACCTTTCAGTGTCACTGATTCTCCGATTACTTGTTCTGTCAATTCGCCGCAATAATGTGTCCGTTGCATTGCTTTTCTCCGCCTCTCTTTATCCTAACAATGTTTCTTTCATTTTTTCGATCAGTTCGGCAACCGGGACTTTCACTTGCTCCCCGTTCGCCATATTTTTCAACTGCACGACGCCTTCTGCCACTTCGTCTTCCCCGAGCAGTACCACCATCCGCGCCTGCAGTCGATCCGCCGATTTCATCTGTGCTTTCATCTTGCGGTCCATATAATCCATTTCCGATCGGATGCCTGCCGCTCTCAATTCTCCAAGCAGTTTGAAGCCGGGCTGGCGTGCCTGTTCCCCGAGCGTCACGATATAGACGTCTAGGGCCGGTTCTTCTTGGAATGTCTTCCCTTCTGCTTCCATGGCGAGCAACAAACGCTCAATACTCATGGCAAAGCCGATACCCGGTGCGGATGGTCCGCCGATTTCTTCCGCCAAGCCGTTATAGCGACCACCGCCGCATAACGTCGTAATGGCACCAAATCCGTCCGACGTGCTCATGATTTCAAAAGCCGTATGATTGTAATAATCAAGACCACGTACTAGGTTCGCATCGACTTCATATTCAATGCCGAGATTATCCAAATAGCTTTTCACATCTTCGAAATAGCGGGCTGATTCCTCATTCAAATAATCTGCCAATGATGGTGCTGATGCGATTAATGGATGACCATGATCCACTTTGCAATCCAAGATGCGCAAAGGATTTTTTTCTAATCTTGATTGGCAGTCGGCACAGAATTCACCGATATGCGGCCCGAAATGGGCAACGAGCGCTTTTCGGTGCGCCGTTCTGCATTCCGTATCCCCGAGCGAATTGAGCACAAGCTTCAGGTGCTTCAAACCTGCACGCTTGTACACATCGAGCGCTAGTGCAATCACTTCTGCATCGATGGCCGGATCTGCGCTGCCGATCGCCTCTGCGCCAAATTGTACAAACTGGCGATAACGCCCTGCCTGCTGGCGTTCATAGCGGAACATCGGACCTGTGTAATAGAGCTTGACGGGCTGATCCGGATAGCCGAACATTTTATTTTCCACGAACGAACGGACGACAGGCGCCGTTCCTTCAGGACGCAATGTCAAAGAGCGATCACCTTTATCCGTAAATGTGTACATCTCTTTCTGGACGACATCTGTCGTATCTCCTACGAGACGCTGGAATAATTCCGTCTGCTCAAAGATCGGTGTACGGATTTCTTTGTAACGGTATAGATCACATAGTTCATCAATGATTTTTTCGACTTGCTGCCATTTCCATGTTTCAGATGGCAAAATGTCTTGTGTCCCTCTAGGCACTTTGAACTTCATTCCAAATCTCCTTCCTTTCCATTAAAATGGACAAGTTTTACATATCTTCAACCATCGGATGTTCGCTATCGTCTACCTGCTATGAAACAGGCTAATGATCAGGCTATCAAAAAAGGCTCCCATCCCTTGCATATGCAAGGGACGAGAGCCAATATATAGCTTCCGCGGTTCCACCCAGATTGGCGCAAATATGGATGCGCCCACTCAACACCCGGATAACGGCCGGTTCCGTCCGCACCTACTGAATGGAAATCGTTCAGCACGGAGCCTCGATGGTGTTTTTCCTTGTAACTGTCTGTAGGATGGATTTCAGCCACGTCCGTCCCTCTCTTGTCAGCCAACTTTACAAATACTTTCCATGTCTTCAGCATCATTGTTTATTCATCGAAATTGCAAATGACAATGTCAATCAACCATTATCTTAATGATTCGTCTCCAATGTGTCAACCTTTTTCCTTTATCTTTATTCAGTAAAAGACTTTCATCTCTATATGATCTATATCCAGTAGGCCCCAAGCTCGATTCAAAATCCGGATGTAATTGCACTTAGGTGTAATGTATTATAGTTTTTTATCCGAAAAAATTTTACAATAGAGATGATGGAGGTGGATAATTTGTTAAAATGGGGAAAATGGATAATTGCTTGTGTTCTTTTACTGAGTCTTTTCCCGGCGATTCCTAAAACATACGCGAATACGGATGCCGTTATTGTAGAGGTGGATTCGCTCCATATCCGTTCAGGTCCCGGCCTGACCTATGCCGTGACAGGATCGCTGAAAAATGGAGATCGTGTCGAAGTGCTTGCAACAGATGGGGACTGGTTGAAAATCCAGAATGGCTGGATTGCCTCATGGCTCACATCTGCCGACAATCGCACATCCGGTACAGCGAAGACCGTCGTTTCACAGGTCAACCAATTAAATATCCGGTCTGCACCATCCGTTGGTTCTGCGGTATTGGGACGAATGGATGCCGGTGACGAGGCGACGATGACCGGCGAGAATGGCGAATGGGCTTCCATTTCATACGCAGGCATTACTGGTTGGGTACATACAGACTATATTTCACAATCAGAAAGTCCAGTTGTTGCTACAACGTCAAAAGAACAAGTCTCATCGGCCTCGACGTTCACAGTTGGGGTAGACGCCCTGAATGTCCGAAAAAAAGCGGATCTATCATCCAAACGGATTGGTCTGATCCATCGGGGTGAGTCCTATGCTATCCAAGAAGTCGATGGCAATTGGGTTCGTATTGCATTCGGTACCAAACAACAAGGTTGGGTCTATTCGTTCCACGGGGTTCTATCCTCAACATCCCAACAGGCAACCGATAAACCGAAAAATGGGAATGTAACGATTCTTACTGATGGGACAAACATCCGGGAACAAGCGACGACTTCTTCGCAAATCGTCGCACGTGCGGATGCAGGAGAAAGGTTCCCGATCATTCAAGACCATGGGGATTGGTATGAAATTACTTTGGCATCCGGACGTTCTGCCTTTGTCGCTAACTGGGTCGTTTCCACCGATGAAACACCGGTCACAACAGAGCCTGTCATGAAAGAAAAAAAAGCGCGGGTACCAGGCACTTTAAAAGGACTGACCATCGTCATTGATCCAGGTCATGGCGGCAATGACCGCGGAACAACCGGCGCACGGGGCACCGACGAAAAGAACATCACATTGCTTACTTCCGAACGATTGGCTTCCAAGTTAAAAGCTGCCGGCGCGGACGTGGTAATGACGCGAGAAACGGACACGTATATTCCGTTACGTAAACGGGTCGCTGTCAGCCATCATGCGAATGCAGATGCCTTCGTCAGCGTGCATTACGATGCAAACCCTGATACGTCTGTAACAGGTTTCACAACTTACTATACCCATCCGCGTCAACGGAAACTGGCTGAAGCCGTGAATGATGGACTAGCATCCTCTGTCAACCTACGTGACCGCGGGGCACAACCGGGTGATTTCCTTGTGTTACGTGAAAATAGGCAAAATGCTATTTTGATTGAACTCGGATTTTTATCCAACGCTGTAGAGGAACGGGCCGTAACGACGGATATGTTCCGTGAACAAGCCTCCCATGGCATTTACCAAGGTCTTCTCAACTATTTTAATGAGGAAGATTGAATCAAGGCTTTATCTTCGTTCAGCGAGCGTCTGAACGAAGATAAAAGGGCTGTCCAGAAAGTCAGTAAAAATCGACTTTCTGAACAGCCCCTTTTTATGATTTTGATTCGACAATGATTGTCACAGGTCCATCATTCACGAGTTCGACATCCATCATGGCGCCGAAGATACCCGTTTGCACAGCCAATCCTTCTTCTTCCAATTTACGATTGAAATAGTGCCATAACGGTTCTGCATGCTCCGGTCGCGCCGCTTCAATGAAACTAGGACGTCTTCCTTTCTTCGTATCCCCATACAACGTAAACTGGGAGACTGATAAAATGTCACCGTCCACCTCGTCGATGGAGCGGTTCATCTTCCCTTCCTCGTCTTCCCACAAACGGAGACCGGCGATTTTCTTTGCAACATACGCCACGTCTTGCTCCGTATCTGTATGCGTGATGCCTACAAGCAAGACATACCCTTTGTCGATTTGCCCTGTCACTTCTCCGTTTACACGGACCGCTGCCGGACCCGATCTTTGCAATACGACTCGCATCTACTCCACCTCCCGCTTAATTGATGACACGTTGCACGGAATAAATGTCACGAATTTGCTTAATCCGATCGACAATTCGATGTAAATGTGCAATATCTGTTATTTTGATTGTCAGATGAATACGAGCAATTTTATCCCGATCCATCTTGCCGTTAACCGCGACAAGTGGTGTTTTCATATCTGCAATGACCATCATCAGTTCGTTTAAGACACCTTGACGATCGAATGCAGTCACTTCGATATCCACATGAAATTCTTTCTTTGAAGTGGACGGACCAACCGCCCATTCCACATCGATAAGGCGATCATCTTCCTCCATTTCACTTGTGATGATATTCGGGCAGTCAAACCTGTGAACGGACACACCGCGTCCTTTCGTAATAAATCCGACAATTTGATCGCCCGGAACAGGATTGCAACATTTAGATAAGCGAATCAATAGATTTTCAATGCCTTTCACAATGACGCCCGACTCCGTCATTTTCGAAGGGGAAGCGGAATTCATCTCTGAAACGATTTTATCGATCGTATCTTGCTTTTCTCGTTCGCGTCTCATTTTTTCAGCAAGGCGATTGACGACTTGTTGAGCGGTGACGCCGTTAAAGCCAACTGCCGCATACATATCCTCTTCGGAAGTGAAACTGAATTTCTCGATGGTCCGGTTAATGTTCTCGTTTGTGAGCACTTCCTTTAAATCATATTCCTGTGCTTTCACTTCCCTTTCAATCATTTCCCGGCCTTTTTGAATATTTTCCGCACGTAGTTGCTTCTTGAAAAATTGACGGATTTTATTTTTCGCTTGAGAGGTTTTGGCGATTTTCAACCAATCCCGGCTCGGTCCGAAAGATTGCTTCGACGTCAAAATTTCAATAATGTCCCCTGTCACCAACTCAGCATCGAGCGGCACCATTTTACCGTTCACTTTCGCCCCGATGGTCCGATTTCCGACTTCAGAATGGACACGGTAGGCAAAATCAATCGGGACCGATCCTGCTGGCAACTCCAATACGTCCCCGTCAGGTGTAAAGACGTAGACCATATCCGAAAATAAGTCGAATTTCAATGATTCCATAAATTCTTCTGCGTTGGATGACTCGTTTTGGAATTCAAGGATCTCCCTGAACCACGTCAATTTCGAATCGATATCGCTTGGTCGATCTGAAACCGATTTCCCTTCCTTGTAAGCCCAATGTGCAGCAACACCGAATTCAGCTATTTTATGCATTTCTTCCGTCCGGATTTGCACTTCAAGCGGATCACCCGCTGGCCCGACGACAGTTGTATGCAATGACTGATAAAGATTCTGTTTCGGCATGGCGATATAGTCCTTGAATCTGCCCGGCATCGGTTTCCAAAGCGTATGGATAATCCCAAGGACTGCATAGCAATCTTTAATACTGGAAACGAGAATCCGTACGGCGAGCAGATCGTAAATTTCATTGAATTCCTTCTTTTGGAGAATCATTTTCCGATAGATGGAATACAAATGTTTGGGACGACCTGAAAGTTCAGCTTGAATGTCCATCAAGCCGATTTCCTCTCTGATTTGATCCATGACATTTTCCAAGTAATTTTCACGTTCAACCCTTTTGCGTTTCATCATATTGACGATCCGGTAATACTGTTGCGGATTCAAATAACGCAATGCCGTATCTTCAAGCTCCCATTTAATGGCGGAGATTCCGAGACGATGAGCAAGCGGAGCGAATATTTCCAATGTTTCAGCTGCGACACGACGCTGTTTCTCTTCCGGCACATGTTTCAAAGTCCGCATATTATGAAGCCTGTCCGCCAGTTTTATCAGTATGACACGGATATCCTGTGCCATGGCCACGAACATTTTCCGATGGTTTTCCGCTTGTTTTTCCTCTTTGGATTTATATTTCAGCTTTTCAAGTTTCGTAACCCCATCGACAAGTAATGCCACTTCTTCTCCAAATTCACGAATGATATCTTCCCTGCTGACTTCCGTGTCTTCCACCACATCGTGTAGAAAACCCGCAGCCACCGTCGAAGGATCCATTTGTAATTGAGCGAGAATACCCGCAACTTGGACAGGATGAAGAATGTATGCCTCACCTGAACTTCTGAACTGGCCTTCATGAGCGGATTTTGCAGACTCGTATGCTTTTTTGATAAATTCGACATGCTCGGCATTCATATAAGAGGAGACCAGTGAAAATATCTCTTCCGCTGTCATGTCACGATTTTTCGCCATGTTATTACTCCTTTCGACTCTTTCCGCAAAAAAAATGATAATACTTCTATTGTATGTATAAAAGCATAAAGATGTAAAGGGGTAAGATAGAGAAAAATCCCCCGCTCTAATGCGGAGGACTTATTTCCTGTTGTTTTCTTTAATAATTGATCAATGCGCGCATATCATAGCCTTTTAGTTTTTCCCGGCCGTTTAAATAGGACAATTCAATGATGAATGCGCATCCTGCAACGATCCCGCCGAGTTTCTCGACCAGTTCGATTGTGGCTCCGACCGTTCCACCTGTAGCGAGCAGGTCATCGACAATGAGTACACGCTGTCCCGGCTTGATGGCATCTTTGTGAATGGTCAACGTATCCGTACCATACTCTAAATCGTATTCCACTTTGATCGTCTCTCTCGGCAGTTTCCCCGGTTTGCGCACAGGAGCGAAGCCGACTTCCAACGCATACGCCACCGGGCAACCGATGATGAATCCGCGCGCTTCGGGGCCGACGATAATATCCGTACCGACTTCTTTTGCATATTTAACGATTTCGTCTGTCGCGTATTTATAAGCTTTGCCATTATCCATGATTGTCGAAATATCTTTGAAACTAATTCCTTCTCTCGGGTAATCCGGTACAATCGTCACATAATTTTTTAAATCCATTGATGTTCCTCCCTGTCGACAGTGCCCTTAAGGACTGTGTCGAACCAACTTTTCAATTCCAAATGGGGTGTATAGAGCAAATTCTTTTCGAGCTCCATCTGACGCGCACGTGCTTGATAAGACGGTGCTTCGGAAAGATCCCGTTTTTCTATCGTTTCCACAATGGAAACAAAACCATCTTCTATCTTAACAAATCCAAGTTCAGAAAACACCTTTGACATGAAAATTACCGAATCTTTTTTCCAGCCTTTATGCTTCGACAACAGTTCACCGTTCTTTGACAGATCGAATGTCCCGCGCTTTTTCAAGAAGCTATAGTACCAGCCGAATTGTTCGCGGTTCGGAAGTCCATCGAAATACACTGATTCCGGTGCATGGAAATGGGCATAGATTCGCTCAGGCGCTGTCGCTAAAACCAATTCCTGTAAATCCTTTTCGTTCTCTGGAATATCCAAAAGGACCAGATTTTTCACCTCTGTTACAGGTCGGCGTCCGTAAATATCGATGGCGATGCCTTTCAATGAAGATTGGAACTGCTTGACTGTCCGTTCGTGAAATGCAACAAACGACGTATGATCCACCGGAATGGATGGCAACCATCTGGAAGGTTCACGGACTCCCCTCAAGTCAAATAACTGCCATTCATCCGATCGGATATCCCCAATCATCAGTTGCGGCTTTTTAAGTCCGTTCCACTCATTCACTTGCAAATCGCCCGCTACCGACAATGTAATTGCAGGAGTCAGTTCGTCGGCGATATGGCCTATCCCGAAACCAATAGCGTCTAGCGTCTGTTCCCCATCTACCAATTCCAATTTCAAATGATTTTTGGCAGCTCCAATTTTTCGGAAAGACTTAACAGATAGATCTTCCAGAAGATAGTTTGGCTTTTCAAACGACATGCCGAACGGACGTAATAATTCCAACGATTCCAGAACATCCACATCGATTTCATCTATCGTAAGCGGAACATCGATGAGCAGTTCAGGAGAAAGCATATCGTCGTTCAATACTTCTTCCGCCTGCGCATTCAGTTGTTTACGTAACAAATCGATATGCGAAACTTCAAGGGACATGCCTGCCGCCATTTGGTGACCGCCGAAATGCGTGAGCAACTGTGCGCATTGCGACAATTCTGCGAACAGGTCGAAGCCTGGAATACTTCGAGCAGATCCTTTCGCAATCCCTTTCTCTTCATCAATCGATAGGACGATGGTCGGACGGTGATATTTGTCTGTGATGCGGGAAGCGACAATTCCGATCACGCCTGCATTCCATCCTTCTGCAGCAATGACGAAGACAAGCGGGATATCCGTGCCGTACATCCTGGCAATGATGTCTTCCGTTTCCTGATGGATGGCAGAAACGAGCGCTTGCCTTTCTTTGTTTAGCTCATCCAATTCTGTAGCAAGTGCGAGTGCTTGCTCCATATTTTCCGATTTGAGTAAATGTACTGCTGGGGAGGCGTCTCCAAGACGGCCCGCCGCATTCAAACGGGGTCCAATCATAAAGCCGAGCGATTCCTCATTCAGTGTTCTCTGATCCGTGCTGGAGATTTTCGTAAGTGCTTGAATGGCAGGCCTTTTGGAAATCCGCATCCGTCGAATTCCCTCTTTGACAAAGTATCTATTCTCCCCCTGTAGTGGAACAAGATCGGCAACCGTTCCAATCGCTACAAGCTCGATCAAGTCTTGTGGAGTTCCTTCCAAAAGTGCGCTGGCAAGCTTGAAAGCGACCCCGACACCTGCCAGTTCTCCAAATGGGTAATTTCCTTCAGGATGGCGTGGATGGATGATCGCATCCGCAGCTGGCAACATTTCTCCGATCTCGTGATGATCCGTCACAATCACTTGCAAGCCGAGTGTTTTGGCAAATGCAATTTCATCGACGCCGGCAATTCCATTGTCGACTGTAATGATGAGAGACGCGCCTTGGGCATACAACTCTTGGAAGAGGTCTTTATTCGGACCATAGCCATGCTCAAAACGATCTGGAATGGCAAAGAAGACATCTGCTCCGAGACGTTCTAATGCGGTCGTCAGCACCGTTACACTCGTCACACCGTCTGCATCATAATCGCCATAGACAACAATTTTCTTGTCAGCCGCAATCGCTTGTTTAATCAGTTTGACCGCCTTATCCATATCATGAAATAAAAATGGATCATGGATAGCCGATTCTGTCATATATAGGAAATTTTCCGCTTCAATTGGGTCCGTTATCCCTCTTGCCGCAAGTATCTTCGCTTGGACCGTTGAAATGCCGACTTGTTTCGTCAACGCTTCGACGATTTGCATGTCAGGCCTTTCCACGGTCCATCTTTTCATTGATTGTATCAAAATCTTTCACATCCTTACGTTCATTATAACGAATCATTTCGGTATCTGAAAGCGGCAGAAGAAGTTCTAATTACTCCAACAATAGATTAATCACGCCTCGGCTTGATTGCGTCTAAATTTTGAATTGGGAATCGAACAATGAAGGGTTCGATTTGCCGTATTTCCGCAAACTTTGCAGAAATTAAGGTACCTTCCTTATCGGACGTCGCGATCTTAGACTGCCTTCCATTTTTCGTTCAGCGGACGTTTGAACACCCACAGAACATGGAAAACAAAACTGCATTCATCACATCACCTACTGAGGTAGGAATCTCCTGCTGAATGAAGATAAAAAAACACCTTCTCCATACCGAAGAAAGTGTTTTGCGCATCATTCCGCAAGTTTTTCCGCCGTTGGAACATGGTCAACACGACGCGCATGCTGTTTTTGCAATTCCGCAATCTCATTTTGTTGCGCCGCAATGGTCAATTCCTTTGCCGTCATTTCTTTTTGAAGTTCTTTCATCCGATGCTTTGACTGAACCGAGCGGAACATCGCTACAAAGATGCTAATGATAGCACCAAGGAAAGCGGAACCTAAGATGACCAGAATCAATGGCCATTGCGCTTCCCCAAAAATGTAATTCACTTTAACTGACTCGACATTGACAATGGCAAACCAGGCGATCACAATCGCAAATAAAAGTCCAAATAATAAATTCCACTGAAACTTCATCGGATAACCTCCTTATCATGAAAAAAGAACAGGGTATAGTTAAATTATACCCTGTTCCATTCCTATATGAAACCTATTAGACAACAGGCTCGTCTGAACCCCATTTTTTCTTTTCTTGCTCCACTTTAATAGCGCCCTTTTCTTTCATTTCACGTTTTTTCAGGTCAAACCAGATTTGAGCTGAAATGAAGATGGAAGAGTAAGTCCCTGCGATTAATCCGATCAATAAGGCGATAGAGAATGGGCGGATTGCCTCGGCACCCATTAAAATCAATGCCACGACAACAAAGATAACTGTCAACACCGTATTGACAGAACGGCCAAGTGTTTGACGAAGGGATTTGTTGACAATATCCGCAAGTTCCGACACGTCGGTGATCGTACCCCGGCGATTCAAGTTTTCACGAATCCGGTCAAATGTGACAATTGTGTCATTGATGGAGTAACCGACAATGGTCAGAACGGCGGCGATGAATGTAATATCCACTTCCAACCGCAAAATGCTGAAAATCGCCAGCATAAAGAACACATCATGGATCAGTCCGATGACAGTCGCCAGACCCATACGCCATTCGAAACGAAATGCCACATAGATGAGAATACCGAGTGCCGCATACAGGAGGGCATAAACTGCATTTTTCGCCAGTTCCTTACCGACTATCGATGATACGGTCGAAATATTCGGATCGGCTCCATATACGGTAGCAAGGTCTGCTTTTATTTTATTGACTTCTGCCTGACTGAACTCTTCTTTGTATCGGACAACACCAATATTACCTGTTTCGCCCGAAATGACGATATCACTAGAAGGGTGTCCGATTTCATCTAATTGCTCCTGCAGTCCAGCCTCTGTCAATGGTTCGTTGGAAAGGATTTCCACACGCGTCCCACTGGAGAAGTCGATGCCGAGATTCAATTTGAAGACACCAAGCATAATCACTCCGGCAATGAGAAGGATTGACGAAAGGATATAAAATCTTTTGCGGGTCCCAACGAAATCGACACGATCGAATTTCGTTGACAATTCCAATGTTTCCACGCCTTCTTCCGGAGCGTGGACCTTATGTTTTGAAATACCGAACATCCCCGGTTTTCCATCGAGCATACCGCTATTGACAAGCAATCCGAGCAACAAACGGGTTCCCCATACAGCTGTCACAAAGCTGGCAAGAATACTGATGATCAAAATAAGCGCAAATCCTTGGACAGAGCTCGTCCCGAAAATAAAGAGGACGACTGCCGCCAAAATGGTTGTCAGGTTCGCATCCAATATAGCTGTGAATGCTTGCTTCGCTCCGGCTTGGAACGCTGCCTTCACTGATTTACCGACACGCAATTCTTCACGGATCCGTTCATATGTCAAAATGTTCGCATCGACAGCCATCCCGACCCCGAGCACCAATGCCGCGATACCTGGCAATGTCAGGACACCATTGATGAGCGTGAAAACAAGCAAGATAAGATAGACGTAAATCGATAACGTAATGACGGCCACTAATCCAGGTATTCTGTAATAGACAAGCATAAAGATGAAGATAAGCGCGATACCGATGATGCCCGCGTCAACTGTCTTCGTGAGTGCCTGTTCACCGAATTGCGCCCCGACGGATGTCGAGTACACTTCTTTAAGATGGACCGGTAATGCACCTGCATTCAAAATTCCGGAAAGATCTTTTGCCTCTTGCAATGTGAAATCCCCTGAAATCTCAACATTAGATGAATTGATTGGATACTGAACGCGTGGTGCTGAAACGAACTTAGGATCCGGTTTGAGCATTTCCTCCTTATAGGAGTCTACACCCTCTTCAAAATCGAGCCAGATGACAAGAACGTTATCGGGCGCTGGTCTACTTGAAATTTCCGTTGTCACTTGACCGAATTTCTTCGGATCTTTCATTTCAAGTGTGACAACAGGATTACCTGTTTCGCCAAAACCCTCTTTCGCTTTTCCTTCTTTCAAATCATCCCCGTCTAGAATGATGTTGTCGTCTGCGTCCCGGAATGTCAAATTCGCTTGTGTCGACAACATTTCCCGAGCAGTTTCCTGGTCCTCTACGCCAGCAAGCTGGACACGGATCCGATTACCGGACTCGACCTGGATGACAGGTTCACTGACACCGAGCGCATTAACCCGTCTAGACAGCGCACTTGCTGTATCGGTAACCACTGCTTCTGTTATTTTTTGACCATCCTTCAACTCTTCAACATGATAAAGAACTTCAAAGCCTCCTTGTAAATCGAGACCGAGTTTGACATTTTTCAATATTGGATTGGTCGTCGTCCCGATTGTCGCGGCAAACACGACAAGCAATAATAGGAACGCAACGATTCGTCCTCTTCTTTTCATAATCCATTTTCCCCCTCTTTATGTGGAGCGGCACAACAACTTGCTATGTACATGCCAAAAACGCAATACGTCCATTATGAAACACGGCCATCCATGTGTCAAATGAACTTGCGTTTCTATATCATAACTTATTTTCCTGCTTTTGTGGTGAGAGAAGAATTTGCAGTTCCTCACTATTCAGATCGGAAAACCAATCCGAGCCCCGCTGTTCTTCAATCTGTGTATACGTCATAAATTCCGCCGGGGTAACTTGAAGGATACTATTGACAATTTCATGGAGTTTCATCGAATCGACATCTTTTTTTCGCCATTTTTTCCGAATACAATACGTCCAAATCTCTTCCTCGGTTACGGTCGTATAGCCATATAGATGGAATTCATTCTTTTTGCTTTCAACAGCTGGTAGCACTTGGATGAATAATTGTTCGAATTGAAGTGTCATCGTTTCCATTCCTTTCATCTGACTGAAGATGAACAGTCCTAAGTACGATTACGTAAGCATACGTTTAGTGTATATGAATTGACTGTATTTAGGAAGGAGTTGTTTGACTTTGTCTTCATTCATTCGCGGAACGGTCGTCCTCATGGTCGCAGTTTTCCTTACAAAACTTCTAGGATTCGTCTATCGTATCCAATTCATGCGGGTTGCGGGTGAAGAAGCGGTGGGAATTTACATGACCGCATACCCGGCGTTCATCTTTTTCCTCTCGCTCGTCCAAATAGGTGTGCCGATCGCCGTTGCGAAAGTGATTGCTGAACTCGATGCGAAAGGGCAATCCGTGAAACTTCCTTCCGTGATGAAAACCTCCACTTTTATCACGGTTTTGACCGGGGCTGTTTTCATCCCGGCCTCGATTCTTTTCGTGCCGTATCTTTCAGGAACACTGCTCGGGAATGCGGCATCTGCCACGACATTGTATGTTGGGATTGCTATTATTCCGATTGCGGCCATCGGTGGGTTGATCCGTGGTTATTTTCAGGGGATCGCCCGTATCGAGGAAACGGCATGGTCCCAGATTATTGAACAATTTGTCCGCATCGCGCTGATCACTTGGTTGTTACCATTACTACTCGTCGCGGATAATGCGGCACTAAGCGCTTCCTATGCAATGGCCATCACATTATTGGCGGAAGTGGTCTCCGTCTTGTATCTTCTGTATAAATACCATCAGAAAAAAAGGCGTGTGCCAAAGGAACAAAAAAAGCAACCGCGCTACCCGATGGAGCCCCTCTTGTCCATTGCGCTCCCTGCTTCCGGTAGCAAGTTGTTCGGATCCTTTACCTGGTTTCTTGAACCGATCATCTTTTTGCGTGCATTAGGGATGTCAGGGGTGACAGCTGTCGCGGCCACTACGCTCTATGGAGTCATCTCGGGTGTTCTCGTGCCCTTGTTGCTCTTTCCGTCGTTCATCCCTTATGCATTGTCGGTTGTTCTCATACCGGCTGTCAGCGGGGCAGTAGCCGCACATAACCTAAAAAAATTGCAGGAACGGATTCATTTGTCGCTTCGCTTATCGTCATTAACGGGGGCATTTGCCGCGGCGGTTTTTTATATTCACGGACAGGCGTTGGCAGAAAAGCTCTTCCACGTCACGGAAGGCGCTTCTTATATGACATTGCTGGCTCCTGTTTTTTTCTTTTATTATATCCAAAGTCCACTGTATTCGATTTTGCAGGCAACAGGAGATGCCAAAGCCGGGATGATGAACTCCATCTATGGAGGCATTGCAAAACTCGGAGTTATGTTCGTCCTAGCGTCCCAGCCCGGTTTACAGGAAACGGGTGCGGTGCTCGCCATCGGTTTCGGGGTTCTCGTCACGTCGTTCCTGCATATCGCCACACTGCGGAAAAACAAATCGACGGGCACCGGGTTTTCCATGTTCGCCTTGCCTTATGCCGCCTTCATTGCAACTTGTATTATGCGGCCAATCTTCCTACCCATCGGGAATTACGGCTTGTTAACGGAATGTATCATTACAACGCTCTTCCTCCTCGTTACCTTAATCCTGACGGGGCAAGTGAAAAAAGGCGATCTATTTCTGTTCAGAAGATTGATGAAGCATCAGTGAGCATCTTCTTTCAATTGGAATCTCAACTTCCCCTCTTCAAATGTACAGTAAAAAACGGTCTTCACATCATGCACGCCTTGAGATCGAAGCTGTTCCAAAAGCCATTGCTCCGTTTTCCCGCTAATTTCAAGATGCCGCTTTTGAACGCTTCCATCCGCAATCAAGGCAAGAGCAGGTTGGACATCGGCATGTTTGAATACAGAAAGATTTCCTGAAGGCTCTAAATAAGCCACGGACACCTCATGTACAGAACCGATTTGCTGCTCACGAAGTTGTTGAAAGAGATCATCAAGATTATAACGCTGTTTCCGCATTGCACTTTCAAGTATTTTCCCATTTTTTATAATCAACGTCGGATCACCATCTACGAGATCCCTAAATTTTTTACTTTTCAATGAAAAATAAGAAGACAGCAGTTGAATCGCTAGTAAGATGAGCATTGGCAAAATCGACTGAATCAATTTTTGATCAGGGGAATCAAGCGCGAATGCAGCCACTTCCGCCATAATGACAAAGACAACAACATCGAGCACTCCAAGTTCGCCGACTTCACGCTTCCCCATCATTCGCAAGATGATGACGATGAGAATATAAAGGAATACCGTACGGAAACTAATAATGAGCAAATCGTGCATCTACATCCCCCTTTTTCAAGTAGGATACCCTTGATCATTTATGGACTATACCCGATTTGTCATAAATCCAATAGGCAAGCGAAATTTGATCTCTTCCGAAACGCCCAAAAAGGCGATCGCCCTGCCAGGAATATCCTGACAAGATGATCGCCTTCTCTTGTGCTTACAATTATTCTACAACTCGACCGATCGCTTGTCTCTCGAATTGTAATCTCGTTCCATCTGAAACTTTAATAAATACGGATGTCTCATCCACCGCATCGATCGTTCCATGAAGTCCACCGATTGTGATGATATTGTCTCCGCGTTTCAATTCGCTTTGCATCGTTTTCGTCGCCTTTTGTCTCTTTTGCGCCGGTCTGATGAGCAAGAACCACATCACAGCGAACATTGCCACAAACGGCAACAGTCCTGCTAAACCTTCCATTTTTCATCCCCCTTTCAATCAAGATTCATTATACAAGATTCAAAAGTTTTTTGCATTCGGTTTGTTGAAACCGTAGTTTTCGAAAAACTCTTCTCGGAAATCACCCAGCCAATCTTGACGAATCGCTTCTCTCACTTGTTCCATTAAATTAAGAAGGAAATGGAGATTATGATACGTCGTCAGGCGGATGCCAAACGTCTCCTCCGCACGGATCAAGTGGTGGATATAAGCCCGGCTATAGTTTTTACACGCATAGCAATCGCAGTTTTCGTCAAGTGGACGGAAATCATTTTTATATTTTGCGTTGCGGACAACTAAGCGCCCTTCACTCGTCATCAATGTTCCGTTCCGTGCAATACGTGTCGGCAATACACAGTCGAACATGTCCACTCCGCGGATCGCACCATCGATGAGCGAATCAGGTGAACCGACCCCCATCAAATAGCGAGGTTTGTCCTGTGGCAGAAGCGGCGTCGTAAATTCCAGCACACGATTCATGATATCTTTCGGTTCGCCGACCGATAATCCACCGATAGCATATCCCGGAAAATCCAGTGATACGAGGTCTTTTGCGCTTTGCTTGCGCAATTCCTCAAACTCTCCCCCTTGGACAATCCCGAATAAGGCTTGATCATTCGGACGAGCATGAGCTGCAAGACAACGTTCTGCCCATCTGGAAGTCCGCTCGACACTCGCTTTCATATAATCATAAGTCGCTGGAAATGGCGGGCATTCGTCAAAAGCCATCATAATATCCGGACCGAGCGCATTTTGGATTTCCATCGCTTTTTCCGGACTGAGGAACAGTTTGCTTCCGTTTAGATGATGTCTGAAATGGACACCTTCCTCTTCAATCTTCCGGAATTCGCTCAATGAAAAGACTTGAAAACCACCCGAATCGGTCAGAATCGGGCGATCCCAATTCATGAACTTATGCAAGCCGCCCGCTTCTTTGATGATTTCGTGACCGGGACGCAGCCATAGGTGGTAAGTATTGCTCAAGATAATGCCTGCCCCGACTGCTTTCAAATCTTCCGGCGACATCGTCTTGACCGTCGCCTGTGTCCCGACCGGCATGAAAGCAGGTGTCTCGAAGGAGCCATGTGGCGTATGGACGATTCCAAGACGCGCTCCGGTCTGTTTACACGTTTTAATATGTTCGTAAGTAATGGCTGGCATTAGTTTGATTCCTTTCTTTGTTGCGGTTTAATGAACATGGCGTCACCGAAGCTGAAAAAACGGTATTCCTTATCGACCGCCTGTTTGTATGCCGCAAGAATATGTTCCCGTTTCGAAAGTGCCGAAATGAGCATCAACAACGTCGATTTCGGTAAATGGAAATTGGTCAAAAGCCCGTCCACGATGCTGAACGTATAGCCCGGATAGATGAAGATTGACGTCCATCCACTCGTAGCGACCATTTTCCCATCATTCGCCGAAGCGATCGTTTCCAATGTCCGTGCGGAAGTCGTGCCGACTGCAATAACCCGTCCGCCCCGTTCCTTCGTTTGATTGATAACCGCGGCTGTTTGTTCTGTGACGGAATAATATTCAGCATGCATCGTATGCGCTTCAACCGAATCTACGCTGACCGGACGGAATGTCCCTAGGCCGACATGCAAAGTGATGAAGGTGACATCGACACCCTTTTCCCGGAACTGATCCAAGATTTCTTCCGTGAAATGGAGTCCTGCCGTCGGCGCAGCAGCCGAGCCGCGTTCTTTCGCAAAAACCGTCTGATAGCGATCCTGATCATCCAATGTTTCCGTTATATAAGGCGGCAATGGCATTTGACCGAGCGCATCCAAGATCTCATAAAAAATACCGTCATACTGAAACTTGAACAGTCGGCCGCCTTGTTCCAAAACATCTGTACATTCCGCTTTCAGATGGCCATCGCCGAATGTGACGACCGTGCCAACTTTTACGCGTTTCGCTGGTTTGACAAGTGTCTCCCACTCGTCCTCGCCCGTCTCCTTCAATAGCAGAACTTCGATCGCCGCACCCGTGTCCTCTTTCACGCCCATCAGACGCGCTGGAAGGACGCGTGTATCATTGAGTACGAGTATATCCCCCGCCTCGACTTCATCGAGCAGATCCGGGAAATGCCGGTGTTCGACGTGCCCTGTCTCTTTTTCAAGCACCATTAGCCGACTCGCTGTCCGGTCCTGTAATGGCGTTTGTGCGATGAGCCGTTCTGGTAAATCAAAATCGAATTCATTGACATTCATCGTCTTTACAATCTCCCTTTATTCTAGCGTTCAACATCAATCATTTTTCCTAACGTAAACTCCGAACACCTACGCTTTTCTCAGCTTTCGGGAAATGCATAGCCGAAATGTTCATAAGCAAGCGGTGTCGCAATACGTCCGCGGGGGGTCCGTTGAATGAAACCGATTTGCAGCAAATACGGCTCATAGACATCTTCGATCGTCACGGATTCCTCCCCAATGCTCGCAGAAATCGTATCGATGCCGACAGGTCCCCCTTTGAACCGCTCAATCATGCCCAACAGCAATTTATGGTCGATATGATCGAGCCCATGCGAATCAACTTGCAACATTTCAAGCGCTTCCTTTGCAATCCCTAGCGTAATGGCCCCATTACCCCTCACTTGCGCAAAATCTCGCACACGACGAAGCAAGCGATTGGCGATTCGCGGTGTTCCACGAGAACGGCGGGCGATTTCCACGGCCGCCTGCTCATCGATCTCTACGTCAAAAACACCCGCATTGCGGATAACAATTTCTTTTAGCGGCTCCACTTCATAATATTCGAGGCGTAGTGGGACGCCGAACCGATCCCGCAACGGTGCCGATAATGACCCTGCGCGCGTCGTTGCACCGATCAGCGTGAAAGGCGGCAAATCCAGGCGGATCGACCGGGCAGAAGGACCTTTTCCAACAACAATATCGAGGCAGAAGTCTTCCATCGCCGGGTAAAGAACCTCCTCGATGGAGCGATTCAATCGATGAATTTCATCTATGAATAACACATCGCCAGGTTCCAGTGATGATACGACAGCAGCAAGATCACCAGGCCGTTCGATCGCAGGTCCACTTGTCAAGCGGACGTTGACCTCCATCTCATTGGCAATAACCGTTGCCAGCGTCGTCTTTCCAAGACCGGGCGGACCATATAACAAGACATGATCCAAGCTTTCATTACGCCCTTTTGCCGCCTCTATGAAAATGCCAAGATTATCTTTCACTTTCTCTTGACCGATATATTGGCTTAATAGCTGCGGTCTGAGCGATTGTTCAAACCGCTCGTCAAAATTCGAAAGTTCCCCCGACAAGACACGCTCTTCCATCATCTTTCCCCCTTTCCTCCGATATGAATCGGTTATTTCTGCTTTAACAATAATTGAAGTGCCAATTTCATATAGCCTTCCGTATCAAGCTCTTCTTTTTCCAATTTCGGTTTCACTTTCGCCAATTCACGTTGCGAATAGCCTAACGCTTCCAATGCAAGCATTGCCTCATCGAGCGCGCCGTTTTCAACCATTGTCAATAAAGTCGTCTCCTCATCCGGCAAGTCGATTTCACTGAACAAGTCATGTAACTTCCCTTTCAAATCCAAAATCATTTGCCGTGCCGTCTTTTTACCAACACCCGGAAATTGCACAAGAAATGTCTCATCTTCCCGTTCAATGGCACCGATCACTTGGGATGGAATACCGCTTGCCAAAATCGCCAAAGCACCTTTCGGACCGATTCCGGAAACCGTAATTAGCTTTTTGAATAACTCTCGCTGTTCAAGCGTTTTGAAACCGAGCAATAATTGCTGATCTTCCCTGACATGCAAATGCGTGAACACTTGCTGGATCTCTCCCGTCATGTGAAAAGCATAAGGATTCGGCGTTAAGATCTGCCAGCCGAGCCCGCCTTGCTCAAGTGTAATGTATTCGGGCGTTACGCGTGTAATCTGCCCTTTTATGTAATCGTACAATACTCTCTCCCCCTATAGCTCATAGGATCGATTATACCATACGAACACATTTTCCACCTCTTGTAACGTTCTACGTTGCAACCCAATCGAACGCCTTACTGAATTGTACATGATTCTTCCGTTCCTGTATGTATTTTAATAAGCGAAACAAATATCCATCAACCATAAGAATGCAACTGATTCTTGAACGGTTGATGGATATTCTTTTCTTTATTCCGCTGCGTTATGGTAAACGTCCTGCACGTCATCGTCATCTTCCAGCATGTCAATCATCCGTTCGAACTTCTCAAGATTGTCTCCGTTCAGTTCCGTATACATCGATGGAACCATCTCGATTTCAGCGGAAATAAACACAATCCCTTCTGCTTCGAGCGCTTCCTTCACGGTCAAAAAGTCGGATGGCTGCGTGACAATTTCAAAGCCTTCTTCAGTCGATGTGATATCATCCGCACCCGCTTCGAGTGCCGCCATCATCACCGTGTCTTCGTCAGTGTCATCCGTCCGTTCGATGAAAAGACGTCCTTTCCGTTCGAACATATACCCAACCGAACCGCTTTCTCCAAGGCTTCCCCCGTTTTTGTTAAAAGCGACGCGGATATTAGGTGCAGTCCGATTTCGATTATCCGTCAAACAGTAGACGAGGACTGCAACGCCTCCAGGGCCGTATCCCTCATAGATCACTTCTTCGTAATTTTCATCCGCCCCCGCGCCCGTCGCTTTATCGATGGCACGTTTTATAACATCATTTGGAACGTTAGCGCTTTTCGATTTTTCAATCGCAAGACGGAGTGCGGCGTTCGATTCGATATCAGGACCTCCCGCTTTTGCGGCTACAAATATTTCCTTTGACATCTTTTGGAATATTTTACCTCGCTTCGCGTCCTGTGCACCTTTACGATTCTGTATATTTTTCCACTTGGAATGTCCTGCCATGTTGTTACCCCCTAAATAATCATCCGCTCTACATCATACCATAATTTCGGCCAATGTGAGAGCGCGGACTTTGTAAAGGGGATGAGCCGTTTCGCCTGCTTTTCCCTGTTCGAGGGCGATAATGTAAAGAGATAAAGCCATTCACGCAGCAACTCATTTGGAAATAACAACATCGTTTTGGAAGCCTCACCCAATTTTTGTAACGAAGGCTGTTCATCAAATAGAAAATCGATATCATAGTCGATCTGCGGCAATACACGATGGATCCATAACGCAATTTCCGTTCCAGGGGGTCCCATACATGCCAGATCGAAGTCTATGAAACGGATGATGCCGTTCTTATCACGCAAAATATTATGATGAACCACATCACCATGCAACAATGTACCGTCTAACTGATCCACATAATTCTTTTTCAAGATACTCATTGCATTCGTCGCATAAAACAAAATTTCATCGACACGGCCTTTTCCAATATACGACTCGCACGCTCCACTCATTTCACGGAAGCGGATCATGCGATCTTCCCATTTCCCTAGAAGCGGATACGGATGCAAATAGGACTTGGAATCCCAATCGATTTGTGACTTTGTGGCATGAAGGGCGTGAAGTGCCGCCAATGAATCCGTCCGATCTGCCCTTTTTTTGAAATTGACGGCTTTCGCCCCTTCAAGCCATGGCTGGATAAATGACAACTGATCTTCCGTAGCGACGACTTGCACGATATGCGGAAACGCCACCGAATGAAGCGCCTCATGGATTTGTTTCACTTTCGAAGCTGTGGACAGCGAATGATAACGTTTAAGCGAAAAATGATTGCCACCCTTTTCTAATTTCCACACATTCTCTTTGATTTTCTCTACATTTTTATCTGGTGTCATACACCCTTAGTAAGACCCATACCAATTGGTGTGGTGATAAGGGGCAGGCATCATATGGAATGGATGAGCGTGTGTGGGTGCATTACAAGACCACGGATTCCCGAAGAAAAACGGCATCGGCATCATGAACGGCTGCTGTCCGCCACTGCTACCGCAGCCACAGCCATGCTGTCCATGGTGATGCATTGGCATCGGATAAGTAGGCGATAGCGCTTGCGGTATATAACCGTCTTCCGGTGGACAATGGACTGACTCCTCAAAATGAAACATTGGAGATTCTTCAAAAACCATTTCCGGTGATTCTATCAATTCCCAACCTTCCATGACCGGACTCAGTTCTGGCGGCGCTACCGGTGGCTGGCTTTGGAATTCCGGAGATTCTTCAATGCATGGTTCTTCCTGTCGTATCGGCGCTGGCTGAGGTACTTGTGGCATTGCCTGGATTTGCCCTGAATGCATGTATGGGTAACAATCTGCATCGAAGATTGGCATCCACCCGCATGGTATGATGATCGGTTGCACCACAGGCGGCATTGGAAACGGCTGAGCTGGCGGTGGTGCTGGCATTTGCGGCATTTGCGGCATTTGCGGCATCTGTGGCATCTGCGGCATCTGCGGCATCTGCGGCATCTGCGGCATCTGCGGCATCTGTATCGGTGGTGGCGGTGCCGGCATTTGTGGTATCGGCGGGATTTCCAGCTCCTCTCGAGGAGGCATCGGCTGCACCGGTTTTGGCGTCGGCATCGGTTTTGGTGTCGGCTTTGGTGCCGGTGTTGGTTTTGGAGTTGGCATCGGTTTTGGCGTCGGCATTGGTGCTGGCTTAGGCATCAGCTTTGGTGCCGGTTTCACCTGCTCCTTCCCTTTTTCAGGGTGCTTGACGTGTTCGTGATGTTCCCCTTTTGAACCATGATGCTGTTCACCTGTAGACTTTCGCGGTACGAATATCTTCATCCCTGGCACGATATAGTCCGGATTTGCCAAATGTGCGTTGGCCCGTTTCAATTCTTCAAACGGTACGCCATATTGCCGGGCAATCTTCCATAATGTATCCCCTCTTACAACAATATGAACTTCCACTTCCATATTTCCCCCTTCCGTCAATCCATCGTATGAACGAACGCCCGTCTTTGTGACGCTCATTTCTACGTGATGTCCCCTCTTGCCATTTATATGCGGGACGGGGCTATTTATTCGAATAAAAGATTGTTCTAGACGGAGGGGTTTTCCGGATGTTCCCTCATAAAAACACCGTCTCAGTCATAGTCGACGAGACGGTGTTATTTTTGACAAGCCTTGGGTTTTGTTCAGTATGTAAAATAAGATCCAAGCGAGCGGACCGAACAATTCAATGCAGCCAATTCCTCTTTGGCACCTAGCATCATCGGATGTTCGTCAGATTCCAATACATCGATAATGAAAAAATAGTTTCCGAGCCCTGTTTTCATCGGTCTCGATTCAATTTTACTCAAATTGAGCTTCCGCCACGCAAATACAGATAATACTTGGTATAGCACACCGGATTGATCATCTTCCGGTAGTTTCACAATTAAAGTCGTTTTGCGTTTTTCAGAGTGTCCCTCTTGTTCCAAAATCCCTTGGCGTAACGATAAGATGATAAAACGCGTATGATTGAAATGGAAGTCATGGATATTCTCTTCCGCAATATGTAGTCCGTATCTTTCGGCAGCCAACCGGTTCCCGATAGCTGCAATTTTTGCTTCCGGATGCTCGGAAATATATTTCGCAGCAGCAGCTGTCGATGTCGTTTGAATGAGCGGAACGCGACGGTAATGGTATTTTAAGTATTTATGGCATTGCGCAAGTGCATGTGGATGGGAATTGATGGATTCAATTTCCTCCAATTTAGACATTTGCTGTGGATTGACCAATAAATGTTGTTCGATCGGGATGGAAATTTCAGCATTGATATACAAGTCGCTTTCATGGAACAGGTAATCAATCGTCATCGGCACGGAACCTTCCAATGCATTTTCCATCGGAACGATTGCATACGCTACATGCCCTTTGGCAACCGCTTCAATACAATCCGGAATGGTCGGTTGCGGTATCAGCCCCGAAGTACCGAAAAGCTTGGTTGCCGCAACATGTGTAAATGATGCCTCCGGTCCTAAATAAGCGACCGTCGGCGTGAACTTTTCACTTTGCATATTCTTCTGATCCTCCTATTAAATATTAAATAGCGCCTGAACTAATCAATATGACAGATTCAACAAAATCAGGCACTTTCAATCTTTGTAAAAATTCTTCCATCTTGACGGGCATTTCGGTAACATCCAATGATAATGTAATGTTTGCCCGCCCTTGCACCGGGATCGTCTGATGAATTGTTAAGACATTGCATCTTGCATCCGAAATGATTTGTAGCAACACCGCAAGCGATCCTTTCCGATCTTCCATCTGAATGAAAATCGTCAGGATTCGCTCCCGGGCAATGGATTCAAATGGAAAAACAGTATCCCGGTACTTATAGAACGCACTCCGGGATAATCCTACCCTTCTTGTCGCCTCTTGTATCGTCGATTCTTCTCCGCTCGCCAAAAGCCTTTTCGCCTCCAGCATCTTCAGCATCGACTCTGTCAGCACGTCTTCCCTTACAAGGTAAAACTGCCCTTCCCCCAGTTGTTTCATAGCAGATTCCTCTTTTCTTGCACAGCATGGCATTCTTAGTCGAAGCGAATATCGGGTTTAGATTTCTCACTCGATAAAATCGAATTCAAAGTCAAGAATACGAACTGTATCCCCATCTTTTGCCCCACGCTCGCGAAGTGCATCATCCACACCCATTCCCCGCATTTGTCTTGAGAATTTACGGACGGATTGATCAAAGTTAAAGTCGGTCATCTTGAACAATCGTTCAATTGTATAGCCGGATAATACAAACGCCCCATCATCATCACGGGTAATGACAAAGTCTTCCGGTTCCGCTTCATGTTTATAAAGCACGGAATGCTCGTCTTGCTCCTTGATTTCATGGAGCGGGAATTCAGGCGTCGTTTCCAACAGATCCGCGACCGCATACAGAAGATCATCGAGCCCTTTTCTTGTCAATGCCGAAATCGGGAAGATGTGCGCATTTTCGTCATTCAATTTTTCCTTGAAGGCTTTCAAGTTCTCTTCCGCATCAGGCATATCCATTTTGTTGGCAACGATAATTTGTGGTCGTTCTGTCAAGCGTAAGTTGTATTTCTCCAATTCCTCATTGATCGTCACAAAGTCCTCGTACGGATCGCGCCCTTCCAGTCCTGACATGTCGATCACATGAATGATGACCCTTGTCCGTTCGATATGACGAAGAAACTGATGACCCAGACCTACGCCTTCATGCGCCCCTTCAATAAGTCCCGGAAGGTCCGCCAAGACAAATCCGCGGCCATCATCCGTTTCCACCATCCCTAAATTCGGGACAAGTGTAGTAAAATGGTAATCCGCGATTTTCGGTTTAGCTGCGGAAACGACAGACAGCAATGTCGATTTTCCTACACTTGGAAATCCGACAAGACCGGCATCCGCTAACACTTTCAGCTCCAGATTGATTTCCCTGGCAACGCCAGGTTCCCCTTTTTCCGATAATTCGGGAGCCGGATTTTGAGGTGTTGCGAAACGGCTATTCCCACGACCGCCACGACCTCCTCTTGCAACGACGGCCTTTTGTCCATGTTCCACAAGGTCAGCGATAATCGTTCCATCTTCCGCATCTGTCACTACGGTTCCAGGCGGGACTTTGACGACCATATCCGTAGCCCCGCGGCCATGCATGTTCTTGCTGCCACCATGCTCTCCCCGCGGTGCCTTGAAGTGGCGTTGATAGCGGAAATCCATAAGCGTCCGTAGCCCTTCATCGACAACGAATACGACGTCGGCACCTTTACCGCCATCTCCACCGGCAGGTCCACCGTATGCGATATATTTCTCACGACGGAATGCAACCATCCCATCTCCGCCATCTCCGCCTTTTACAAAAATTTTCACTTGATCGACAAACATCCATTTTCCTCCTATCGTCCACGTATCGTGAACGTCCATTGATGACTCGATAGCGCTTCCTCGACAATCATATCCCCTTCCGCTTTTGGTATGGGCTGCATGTTGGTCATGTTACCCTTTACCGTAAAGGCGATACACCAATCCGTAGCGCTAGCTCGGACCTCTACTTTCGTTTCATATTCATAGCCCGCATCCACGGCATTTACCGCTTGATCGAACACGCGCTTCAAATAAGCGACAACCGTTGCATCTTGTGTTTTCCGGGTTCCGGTCACGATATCGCATGTCATCGTTGTCGCGAAAGGGTTATAATTCCAAGCAAATGTCGTCAACCAGATTTCCGTTTCCGGTAGACCTAGTTTTTCCAACATGGACATTTGACGCATATTATCCGTCGTGTCCAATATTTTCCGCTTCGCTTCAGGAATCTTGCCGAGATCGATATATAATAAGATTAACTGAAGTTCATTTAAAAAATCATGCCTTGCAAATTTCAGTGCTTTTGCCGTTGTCAGCAACTCATTTCCCAATCTCTTCACCGCCAACTCATCATATTTACAGTATAGCACTTTGACACCTTTCTTCGCCAATTGCGAACGACTTTCCGTATGGACGAATCGCTCAGACATGTCCTTAGTTCACGATGAAAGGATTGTGCCCTTTTTATGTATGCATATAATAAAAAGGACTGCATATCCAATGCAGTCCTTTCCCGTCATATGTTACGCTTCCTGAGCTACAGGGTAAACGCTGACTTTCTTTTTGTTCCGGCCTAGACGTTCAAAACGTACGACGCCGTCAACTTTCGCGAAAAGTGTATCGTCACCACCGCGACCAACGTTTTCACCTGGGTGAATTTTCGTTCCGCGCTGACGATAAAGGATGGAACCGCCTGAAACGAATTGTCCGTCCGCACGTTTTGCACCAAGACGTTTCGCCTCGGAATCACGACCGTTTCGAGTAGAACCTACCCCTTTTTTCGATGCGAAAAACTGGAGATCCAAACGTAGCATGTTATGTCACCTCCTACTTTTTGAAAATAAGTTGTATATGTTGCCCATAGTCTTGTTCAATCGTCTGTAATGAAACAATCATCGCTTTTACGATCAGCTGGATGTCATGATCTTTTTCGTCGGCTTCCGGAAACGTGACTTTCAAATAACCGCCGTCAGAACCTTGATCGATTTGAGGCGTTTTGCCTGTCAGTGCAATGATGGCATTGACAGCCCCGAAGGATACTGCGGATGCTCCCGCACAGACAAGGTCTTTTCCGTGTTCCGCGAAATGAGCGTGGCCTGACATCTCGAACGAACGGATGCGGCCTGTCGGTTGTTCATCAATGATGACTTTGATCATGTCGGCTTACAGATTGATACCGTCGATAACGACTTTCGTGTATGGCTGACGATGACCTTGTTTTTTGTGGTAGTTCTTTTTCGGCTTGTATTTGTAAACCGTGATTTTTTTAGCGCGGCCTTGTTTCACAACTTTCGCTGTTACAGAAGCACCTTCCACGAATGGAGCGCCTACTTTCACGTCGTCTCCGCCTACGAATAGGACTTTGTCGAAAGTAACGACCTCGTCAGCTTCACCTGCAATTTTCTCGATGTAGATTTCTTGGCCTTTTTCGACTTTGACTTGTTTACCACCAGTTTCAATGATTGCGTACATACTTGCACCTCCTCTATAAACTCAGACTCGCCTTCCTAGGTGATCCACGCGGATGCTTGTACCTGATCAGTGCGGTTGCAGTAGCACGGGTGCTACAAACAATAACATTTGAATATTACCATGTAGAAAAGTTTACGTCAACTGTTTTTTTTTAATTTTGCATAGGCTTGTTCATATTTTCGAAATCGGAAGGCCGAGATGTTTTGGATAAGTAGAAAAAGCGCTAACAGCATATAGGGAACCGTTACCGGTAAACCGGACGCTAACAAAAAACAAGCCGCCAACAAGAACAGGATGGAGTGGACAAGAAAAAGTTCGCGTGTCCTGTATTCCGAACCGCCTGTTTCAAGCAGGATACACAAGACTTGTCCCCCATCGAGGGGTAGGATCGGGAGCAAATTCAATACGAGCAACGCCACTTGAATCCGGATGACGTGCTCATCACCAGGAAATGGGAACATCATCGCGCTTAGAAGGAGTATACCTGTTGCCAACGGACCGCCAAACGCGACGAAAATCCGTGCTTTTTTCGAGGCCAAATTGCGGTTGGGTATGATCAGTTCCCCACCGTAGGGCATGATCGTACAAGACCGGACACGCATTCCCGCAAAATGCGCCGCGACGAGATGTCCGGCCTCGTGAATGAGAAGGGACAGGAAAATGAGGACATACACCGATAAGCCGCCAATGGCGATCAAAAACAGGAAGAAAGGCAAAAGGACAGGGTGTAGCCTGAACTTCATCGAGCCGTTTCCACCCCTCCATTACCCGAAAGATAAGTCGGTAACAACGAGGCATCCAAATTAACCCCATCCCGCTTCACCATCAAATAGATGGCCCCCTCTTCCATCATCGCCAGCGTGTCCCCTTTTTTCACAGTCGTATACGGCAGTTTCGTAAAAGTACCGACAAATCCATACGTCACTTCATCCCCATCATCATACAACACCGTAATCGTTTTGCCGGATTCCCGAGTGAAACCCGTAAAGACAACGAGACCCGGCCCTTGCGCTTCAATCGGCAGCGGATCCGCATAAGAAACGATGACACCATTCTTATACGGCTGCATCGATTCATACAGCGTAAATGGATCCACCTCTTGTGGATCAGCTGATACGGTAATCCGTGCATCTTCAGGATCGCCAATCATCGACGCCACCCATTTCTTAATCACAACAAAGTCCTTTCCGGACGAAACGTACTGTGTTACGGGCTTCTGAATCACACCCGTCTCCTCCAACTTCGCCAAACCAAAAACACCCACCGCCACTACAAACGCCGCTATCCATTTTGTTTTCCACTTCAACCGGCTACACCACCCATTTTTTTCAGTATATGATGGCATACGAAAGAATAGTATGGGCTACGTTATTTTTTGGACATCTTATTTTGTATGTTTGGAAGACGCGATGTGATTTGTTTTTTGGGTGGATTATGGGCGTGTGGTGGTGGGTTATGAGCGTGTGAAGCTCGTTTTGAGCGCGTGGCGAGGGCTTTGATCGCTTGGAATCCTTTATGAGCGCGCGGCTGGGACTTTGATCACTTGAAGTTTACTATCTTCACTTAAAACAGATCCATGAGCGGTTGGAGGTTGATGATGCTGGCTACCAACGAAAAAATCCCCACGCACTATAACAGCGCTGGGGATTGGGATTTATTTGAATAAAGACGCTTTTCAACTTTTGACAAAGATGGATTTCAACTTTCCAAAGAATCCTCGTTTGCCAGCATCTACTGACATAAGTGGAACGGATTCACCGAGGATGCGGCGTGCGATGTTTCGATAGCCGATCGATGCTGGATTTGCCGGATCCATGACTACTGGTTCTCCTTTATTGGATGAGGTGATGACATTTTCATCATCCAATACAATGCCGAGCAAGTCGATCGATAAATGAGTTGTAATGTCGTTGACGTCAAGCGCTTCACCCGAAGCCATCAGTTGCTTTTTAATGCGATTGATGATGAGTTTAGGCGGTTCGATTTCTTCCTTTTCGAGCAATCCGATGATCCGGTCGGCATCCCGGACAGCCGAGATCTCGGGCGTCGTAACAACGATGGCACGGTCCGCGCCGGCAATCGCATTCTTATAGCCTTGTTCGATCCCTGCCGGACAATCGATCAGGATATAATCATAATCCCGTTTCAAATCCGAAATCAGCGCTTTCATCTGCTCGGCATTGACGGCATTTTTATCCGTCGTTTGCGCCGCTGGCAATAAAAAGAGCCCATCTTCAAATCGTTTATCTTTCACGAGTGCTTGTTGCACTTTGCAACGCCCTTCAATGACATCCACAAGGTCATAAATAATCCGGTTTTCTAATCCAAGAATCACATCAAGGTTTCGGAGGCCGATATCAGTGTCGACGAGACACACTTTTTTTCCTTGCAGCGCCAATGCAGTTCCAAGGTTTGCGGATGTCGTCGTTTTGCCGACACCACCTTTGCCAGATGTTATTACAATTGCTTCTCCCACACTAGCTTCCTCCTTTGAATGATGACAGACCAGGCCGTAGATTTCGAAGTTCCTGCAAACGGTCAATGGCGATAAAACCGTTCGGATGCAAATAAGCACATTCCATTTCCGGTTGTTCTGACAAAATTGTCAATTCATCCGTCATCGTTTCCATTTTATCTGCAATGATAAGATGCGTCGCTTCCAGCCACGAAGCGGCGATCACCGCTTTTGCATTGCCGTTCGCTCCGGCATGCGCAATCCCTTTCAGCCTGCCAAGAACATAGATGCTGCCCGCCGCCTCGACGCGGCCATTCGGGTTGACATCGCCTATAACGACGAGATCCCCTTCCGCTTTGACAACTTGCCCCGATCGGACGATGCCGATAAAAGTTTCGGATTGGTTTTCAAGAACTTTCCGGTTACACTCTTCCATCGTGATAACATCGCTTTGGATTTTGGACACACGAAGATTGGGTGAACCGTGTATGATATTCATAATTTCTTTTAGCTCTTCTTCACTGCAATACCGGTTGCCCGTTTGAACCTGCACTTCTGCAAGCCCTTCCAAGCCATCTTCTTCCACTTTCCTACGGAGCTCGGCAATCATATCCGAATAGGCGCATTTATCATCGAGCCGAAGAACAAGACCGTCCTTCGTGCCTTTGATTGTTACATATTGCTGTTTCGTCATTTGCGTCACCCCGAATTCACTATCTTTCACAAAGATTCACCCTGTCCCTGTAAAACTCTTTTGTAAATTAGATTTTTGAAGAACCAGCCGAACATTCCGACAAATATTGAATTCGCAATCATGGTCGGAGCAAGCCTACCGGTAATAAATTCATCAAAACCGATGGAAGTCAGTGATAGAAGACTCGCAAAAAAGTAAGAGAGCATTTCTAACACGACAATCAAAAATAAGGCAAGCATCATTGCCGTTCCAATATGGCGATGGATTTGACGAATGATCAATGCTGCGATGAAACAGATGGATGGGTAAAGAAATGCATATAATCCAATAATATCAATGTGGAACATATCATACAAGAGTCCGAGCACGATTCCATAGATGATTGCCTGCCGCCGATTGATATAGATTGCCATGAAAATGAGATAGACAATGACAAAACGCGGAACAAGCGTATACCTCTCTCCACCAATTTCAATAGGCGAGAACAAACTGAAAGCAGGCTCCAAGAAAAACAGCATGACGGCAATAAGAGGGATGACGAATCGGATCATGATCCATCCTCCCCCTCAGTGATAATCGTATAGGTTCCATCGCCATCTGTCCCATCCACTGGAACCGATGTCCGTTTGGCGATCATGACATGATCCAGCATCGCAAAATCCGCTGCCGGCCGGATATAGGCCAACTTCGTCAGTCCATAATCATCCGTTGACACTTCTGTCACTTCTCCAATCAGCAAACCTTTCGGGAAAATCCCTCCGAGCCCTGACGAGATGACTTTCTTCCCGACTTCCACATCGATGCTGGAGTCGATCCGCTTCATGATCAGTTCGCCACGCTTATGGTCATATCCTTCTATCAAACCGAAGGCCGCTTTCTTTCCGTTCTCCCCTGGAATCACAGAAGCGACGCGGAAATTGCGATTTTCCGTCGACAGCAGTTCGACAGTGGATGTGAATTTTGTAACGAGGACCACTTTGCCGATTAACCCATTTGCAGTGATAACCGCCATATTCCGCTCGATGCCATGTACTTCGCCTTTATCGATAATGATTTTTTCTTCCCACTGATCCGGGTTCCGGGAGATGACCGTCGCTTGAATCGGCTCGTATTCACGTAAGTCTTCTTTCTTACCGATAATTTCAAGCAAGCGCTCATTTTCGGATTTCACATCGATGAGCTCGGCTTGTGTAGAGGCAAATTCGCTTAGCCTTGATTTTAATTGTTTGTTTTCCTCATATGTATTCAATAGTCCATCTATATTCCCGATGATGTCCATCACGAAATGCGCCGGCTTCGAAAACAACGATTGGCCGAAGCCGACGACATCTTTTACAATTTGTTCGGGAAGCGAGGCATTGTGCCGGTCCTTGAAAGAGAATGAAATTAATGCGACGAGGACAATAACGCCCACGAGCAGTAAAATCAAACGTTTATTTGAAAAAAATCGCGGCATTGCCCGTATCCTCCCTCAATTATCTAGACTGCATTTTTTTAATCAGCTCAAAATTATCAAGTGCTTTACCTGTTCCGATCGCCACGCAATCGAGCGGATCTTCCGCAATGAAAACAGGCATATTTGTTTCGTCAGAAATGATTTTATCAAGATTTTGGAGCAACGCCCCGCCGCCCGTAAGAACAATTCCCCGTTCCATGACATCCGACGACAGTTCAGGTGGAGTCGTTTCAAGCGTTTTCTTCACGCCATCGATGATTTGTGTAATTGATTCGCGTAAAGCATCCACAATTTCGTCCGAAGAAATTTCTATCGTTTTCGGCAAGCCTGTTAATAGATCTCGACCGCGGATTTCCATTTTCTCAGACTTCGCTGTCGCTTTAGCGGAGCCGATTTCAATTTTAATCGCTTCTGCTGTCCGTTCACCGATTGTGAGATTATAAGTTTTACGAATATACGTAATGATCGCATGATCCATCGTGTCACCGCCGACACGGATCGATTCGCTCGTGACAATACCGCCAAGTGAAATGACAGCGACCTCTGTCGTACCCCCACCTATATCGACGACCATGCTCCCAGTAGGTTCCCAGACTGGAAGATTTGCACCAATGGCAGCCGCGAATGGCTCTTCAATCGTAAATGCATCTCTCGCTCCCGCTTGACGGGATGCATCCGTTACCGCACGTTGTTCAACCGACGTAATACCGTATGGTACACAGATCATCACATTCGGCTTTTTAAATGAGCCGCCGGCCGCTTTCATAGCTTCTTTCATATAATGTTCAATCATTGCCGTCGTGATTTCAAAGTCTGCAATGACGCCATCTTTCATTGGCCGTGTTGCTACAATCGAACCCGGAGTACGACCGATCATATTTTTCGCCGCACTACCGACTGCGACAATTTCGCCCGTATGTGTGTTTTTAGCTACGACGGAAGGCTCTCTCAGGACGATGCCCTTCCCTTTAATGAACACTAATGTATTTGCTGTGCCGAGGTCAATCCCGACATCTCTCGATCCTAATCCAAACAAGATAGTTCTTCCTTTCTCCATAACCGCTCAATTACGGCCTTCATCAAATCATACAACATAGTATAACGGAAAGAAGAACAAAATTACAGTATCACCTATATACTCATTTATTTTTCATGCCATTCGACGTATGATTTCAGAATATTAAATGTACCCTTTCTCTTTTAAACTAATGAACTTATGGTCTCCGATGATCAAATGATCCAATAGCTCGATACCCATGATCAAGCCCGCCTCTATCAATCGTTTCGTCACTTCGATGTCTTCCGGAGATGGTGAGGGATTGCCGGAGGGATGATTATGCGCAACGACAATGGAGGCGGCAGAGCGTTTGACTGCTTCGCGAAAAATTTCCCTGGGATGGACGATACTGGAATTCAAACTTCCAATAAAAACCGTTTGCTTGTGCAATACTTCATTTTTGACATTCAAAAAAAGAACCACGAAATGTTCCTGGCTCAATGAAGTCATATCTGTCATTAAATAAGCGGCGGCATCTTCCGGAGATCTGATGGTGTATTTCTCCAAGGTATTCTTCCGATAAAGCCGCTTTCCGATTTCCACTGCCGCTAAAATTTGAACGGCCTTCGCTTTGCCAATCCCTTTAACGGCTACCAATTCTTCGATCGTCGCATCTTTCAAATCCTGTATTTTATCGAACGAAGTAAGAAGACGGTTCGCCAGTATAAGAACCGACTCCTCTTTCGTCCCGGTACGTAGAAGTATGGCAATCAGTTCCTGATTGGATAAGCTTCCCGCACCTTGCGCCATCAATCTTTCACGCGGCCTGTCCGCAATGTGGACATCACGAATCATCATGTTCGAGTGAAGTTCAGTGATCAACGGACGCTTCACCTGCTTCCAATGCAATCCATCCTTGTCCACGCAACCATTCGGTCAGCTTGGCAATCGGCAAGCCCACTACGTTATAATAATCACCTTCTATTTTTTCGACAAGCAGTGCACCAGCCGTTTGAATTCCGTAAGCGCCTGCCTTGTCCATCGGATCGCCAGAAGCGATATAGGCATCCAGTAGCCGATCGTCGAGTGTCCGAAAAGATACTTGCGTTTCCGCTGAAAAAACATGGATTTCTCCATCCACAGCGACACAGACACCCGTAATCACTTGATGTGTCTTGCCCGAAAAAGTTTGTAAAAACGCCTTCGCCTGTTCATGGTCGGCCGGCTTCGGATACACTTTCCCTTCATGTACAACAATTGTATCGGCCCCGATGACAATATGTCCCTCATACCGCTGCGCAACCGCCTCCGTTTTTCGCAAAGCGAGCCCTTCAGCATAGGCAGTAAAATCACCATTTTCCACTTCCATCTCTTCCGAAACATCACTTGGTACAACCGTAAACGGTAAACCGAGCAATTGGAGCAGTTCTTGCCGACGCGGTGAAGCGGATGCCAAAATGATCGGTTTCACACTGCTAAAATTCATGTTGCATTCCTCCTTTCCTCCATCATACCGGATCATGAGGAATGTGAAAATTGTTCCGAAATCGCCATAATTTCAATTCGGAGCATCTCCTGTCGTTAAAATGTAATTTTCACACAGTTGTCCGGAGAAGAATAATGGGATAACAGATGAAGTTTCACCACATGCAAATCATCCGAAAACGCCGTAATGGCGGTAATATTCTTTTTGAACTCCTGCACTTTCTCATCAGCGCTTTCACCATCTTGAACAGTCGCCAAATTTTTAATTTGACTCATTTCTGTTCCATTCAACACTTCCCACAATTTACCGGCACCATCCGCGCCACAAGCAGCTAGTTCGGCAGTGAACGCTTTGCGGAAAGTACCTTCGCTCTCGCTCGGGTCAATATCGCTTTCCCGCAAGCCGACTGCTGTCCAAACATAATATTGTCCACCGACTTGCATGACGGCCGCTTTCGCCAAGGACGGATCTTCCGCGATAAATTGAGATGCCGCGTCCGCGGACGTAAAGACACCATGCTGTTTCGCAAACAAGCGGACAGGCTTTTCAGCGTCCGGCGCTGAAACTTGAGCGGGGGCCGGACCAGCAGTCGGCACTTCCTCACTGTCGGCCACAGAGCCATCCTTCCCTTTCATCCCCATAAGCAATAAGCCGATGACGGCAACTCCCGCAACCCCGATCAAGACCCCGTGGAGCATCGCCATGAGGACTGTCACTTTCGAATAACGTCTTCCGAATTTCATTGCTGACCACCCCGTTTTCTATCTAGCTTTCACACCCGGATGCGGAAGCAAACCGATTGACCATCCTCTATTTCCCTTCCAGGCGCTACGCTTTTCCTATAACCGTAACAGAGTGGACATGAAAAAGAACAAGACGTCTGTCGCCTTGTCCAAAGAAATTTTTCGACTCAAAAAAGTAAATTGCCATACCATCCGACAAGATCGGCACCCCAGAAATAGGCGATGACAGCTGCTACAGCAATCGATGGACCGAATGCGACCGGGGTCTTGCGCCCTTGTCCAGTGCGTTTCAATACAATCACCCCTACAATTGAACCAATGAGCGCAGCTAAAAATAAGGTGACGAGCGTTTGCATTGTCCCGAGCACGAGACCGATGACGAAAAACAATTTAATATCCCCGCCGCCCATGCCGCCCTTCGATACAACTGCAATGAGAAACAAGACCAGAAAGCCCACAACAGCCCCTACAATGCTGTCCCACCATGGCTCCAACGGAATGAACAGCCGAACGACAAACAGCAGCACAGCGAACGGCAGCAGCACTTTATCGGGGATGAGCATATATGCAATATCCGACACCGTAATGATGACAAGAAGGGACATGAAGAGGAGAGATACAACCAGCTCCGCGGAAAATCCAAGCTGATAGTATGACAAGGCAAATAAGCCCCCAGTCACAAATTCCATAAATGGATACAGCGGACTGATTTTCGACCCGCATCCCCTGCATTTCCCTTTCAAGAAAACATACGAAAAAATCGGGACGAGATCGAGGGCTCCTAATTTTCGGTTACAAGTCGGGCAATGGGAAGGCGGCGAAACGATCGACTCCTTTTTCGGCACACGCAATCCGACAACGTTGAAAAAGGAGCCTAAGACGATGCCGTAAAGAAAAAATAATACTAAATAGAAGATGGTCATGAATCAGTCCCCCTTTTTATACCCTCATTGAATGGCGTTGGATCGTATTTCCCTTCGGAAGGAGGTGCATCGATTTTCGGGACTTCGTGCTGCAAGTCTACGAGATCCGGGCGATAAAATGCACTAAATGTAATAGTCATTTCCATAGAATCCTCATTTGTCGAATCGTTACGTATCTCTTCCGGTGCCGTGAAGCGTATAGCATCTACGATAAAAATCCGGTCCATCCGTTCAATTTCTTCGATAAATCGCTCTACCTCCAAATAGGAATCCGCTTCTATATACACTTCTGTCGAGAGCCGATGAACGTACTCGACTTGATCAGGTGCATTTGGTAAAACGAATTCCTCCTGAGTAAAACGGATGTCGTGAACGGCACTTCCCGATTTAATTTCAGCTTTGGAGATTTCCAGTAAAACCGCCTCTTCCAGTGGTTTGACCGGCAGTTTACGCTGTAAGGGCAGCGAGCTGGCGGTATCTGTTTTATCGCTTGCCGCTTGTTGTTTTCGAAGGGCGAACAACACTTCCCGTTCATTCGACATCATCTGTTTCATTTGCCCATTTTGCTCTTTCACCGGGGCGTATAAGTTGAAATAGGTATAAGCCGAAAGGGCAAGGAAGAAAACGGAAGAAAGAAAGACAAGAATCATTTCTTTTTGGCGTTTGGTCAAACTAGTCATCCAACACCCCTCCTTCTTCCGTTTCTTCACTTACAGCCTCTTCCGTAATGGACCGATCGTCGACAAATTCAAGTGAATAGGTTGCGATATAACGCGGCAATAGATCTGCGGTATTTTCCTCCTCAGAATCATCTGCAACGGTTACCGCTTCCAATGTAACGTCCGAAACGGAAGGGGTCGATTCCAATCTCGCAAAGTAATAAGCAGCATCCGCCTTCGTATCGAATTGGACAACAACCGTCGCCAGATGAGGACTTGTAAAATCAAAAGATTGGAAAAAACCACGTTTCGGCAACAGTCGGATCAAATCATGCAATAACGGAACCGTATCATATTGGTAAGCTTCCGCCCATTCGACAGTGAGCATGAGCTGTTTTTTCGAGTCCTCCGATTCAGTGCGGTGGATATCCGATCGTATCGCTTCCTGACTCGCTTGTACGGATTCCAGCTGGCGCTCCAACGTTACCGTCTCTTTTGAAAGATTATTCGTGATCATGAATAAAACAACCCAAAAAAGAACAGCTGCACCGATTATTGCCAGTGCAGCCACAAGAAGCGAAGAGCGCTCCCTCTCTTTTTCGGGCAATAGATTGATATCGACTAACATCACTTCACCTCTTTTAGCGCTAGCCCGATCGTCCGATTAAATCTTGCCGGAACGACATCGCCGGTCGCGAGTTGCAAAGGTTCTTTCAACAGCGGCATCGCCTCGATCGACAGCTGTCCTCGGATGAGGGTGAGTAATTCATTCAGGCTCGCATACTCTCCATTAACGAACAGATGAGTGATGCCTGCGGACCCATTCCACAGATTATAGCGGTAAAAATTAATCAGCTTTTCCAGCTCCATCACGATCGTCGTTGGGGTTACACGCTGTTCCTGTATCGTGGTCACAACGGCCAAATCCGCCGAATTTTCCAGTTCCACAGGTCGCATGAACAGTGGATAATGCGCATGAAAAATAGAGACGGTCAGCTTGTCCTCGCTTAAATCCGCAAGCAGGACATGCTCTTCTCCTGTTAAATTATACTGGGTGAAGGCAAGTCGATACAAGGCAAGCGGTGCAATATCTGCAATGGTAGGATCCAATTTCACGTCTTTCAACACATCTTCATAACGGTTCAAGACACTTTCCTTCGATGCGATAAGGATCGCTTCATTCGTTTCTGTATTCGGTATGTATGGCACAACATCAAAGACAGGATCATCAAAAGGCAAATAGAGCGTCGATCCAATTTCGATGAAAAAATGCCCTTTCAATTCATCTTCTAATAGATTATCGGGATACGGCACTTTACGGATAATGACATATTGATCCGGGGCGAGGAACTGGACGGAGCGTCTGGCAATCCCCCACTCCTTCACAACCCCGTCCAAAATCGCCGCAAGTGTCTCTGCATCAACAATCTTCCCCTCGACAACAACACCCGGAGGAAGGGGCACTTCCTCCGCAACATCGACAACGAGTGGATCCAGCGATTTCAAGCGGACAAACCGGATCGCCTCTTCTTCAATTGTCAAAGATGCCGTACGCTTGCTGCGGGTGAATAGGGACATGGGGTCAACTCCTTAAACTTTATTATCTGGTAATCTCAACTATCGTTCCATTTCCTGTTTTCACATCAGCATCGGTAATATTGGCATTTGTCGCATTTAAAAATTTCACTTTAGTATCAGTACCGTTTACGGCAGTTCCACTTATCATATTCCCTGCACCATTTTTACCTTTTGCCACAGTTGCAGAAGTTGCACCAGTAGTAGCAAACCCACCCGCATCTTCCAAGAAACCTTCGGAAATAAGGGTTGCTTGGGTAACCGTAGCTTCAGTATTATTTTCTATAAAATACAAACTTGCCGCTGCTAAAACACTTTGACCATCTGCCTTCAATGCATTGACCTTTGAGTTTGTAACAATATTCCCAATCGAAGGCACCGCAATCGCCGCAATAATCCCCAAAATGACAATAACCGCCAATAGCTCGACGAGTGTCAATCCTTTTTCATTTTTCAATCGTTTTTGTAACCATTTTTTCAATTTCTTTTCCTCCTAATTATTTATTATTTCTATCAGTCTTTCAACTTAATTATACCTAATCTGTTGAAATATGAAACTAGTAAGGGTTAAAACTTTACGTATTTTTTACTATAAATTGAAATTTTCCCTTACAATCCGTCTATATCATTAAAGATTTCGAACATCGGAATCAAAATAGAAAGGACTATAGTCCCTACCAACCCTGCCAAAAGGACAATCATTAAAGGCTCAATGAGGGCTTTTAATCGTTCGGTTGCGGCTTCCACTTCTTTTTCGTAGAAATCGGCGACTTTTGCCAGCATGGCATCCAATGACCCGGTTTGTTCCCCAATAGCGATCATATGAGGAATGAGCGGCGGAAAAGCCCAATGCCCATGCATCGGCTCCGTCAACGACCCACCCCGCTCCAATGAGTTTCTCGATTTAGCAATGACCCGTGAAATGACTTCGTTTTCCACGACTTTCTCCGTCATCGTCATCGCCTGCAAAATCGGGACCGAGCTGGAGAACAATGAACTCAATGTCCTTGTCATCGTTGCGAGAACGGACTTTTTCATAATGTCACCGAAGATCGGAAGCCGTAATAGAAAACGATCCACCAAATATTTACCGTCCCGATTTCTCCGCAATATCCAAATACCAGTGACAATAAGACCTACCAAAATGATAAGTACATACCAATAGTGCAGTGCAAAATCACTGGCATTTATAACAAAGCGTGTCAACCAAGGCAGCTCCCCTCCGAAACTGGCAAACATATCGACAAACATCGGGACGATCGTCGTCAATAAAAAGATGACAACGCCGATAGACAGCACCCCGACAACGATCGGATAGGACAATGCAGAGACGACTTTCTGTCTCAACAGATGGGCTTTTTCAAAATGTTCGGCAAGGCGATCGAGAGAATCATCGATTGTCCCTGACATTTCACCCGCCCGGATTAAGTTGACGACGAGCGGCTCGAACACATTCGGGTGTTTCGAAAATGCTTCCGATAACGATCCACCGACCCGCAGATCATCGTGAACTGTAACGAGGATCCGCTTAAAAGGCTTCGATTCCACTTGCAAAGAAAGGATCCGAATCGCATCAAGGATCGTCACGCCTGCCCGCAACAACGTGGAAAATTGCCGTAAAAACATGATGAACTGATCCCGCTTCACCGGTTTTCCGATGACGATCTCTTTTGTCCATGTCGTTTCCGCCTGTTCCGTCAAATTCTTCACACGGATGCCTTGGCTTTTTAGTTTCATCGCCGCTTCCCGTTTATCCGTCGCAACGATGACACCGGTTCTGCTGGAGCGGGCATCTCGTCCTTCATATTTGTATCTGGCCATTGTCAGTCAACACCTTCGAGGTATGGTCTAGCTGTCTCATACGTGATGACCTCTTGATCAAGAAAGCTCTGAACAGAGGAAGCCATCATGTGCATCCCAGCAGCACGGTTCGTCTGGATAACATTCGGAATCTGGTGCACTTTTTCACTTCGAATTAAGTTGGAAATGGCCGCATTGTTAATCATCAATTCGGTTGCCGCTCTTCTTCCTTGCCGATCCGCCGTCTGGAAAAGACGCTGAGAGACGACCGCAGTTAAGACGCCCGCAAGTTGGACGCGGATTTGCGATTGCTGCCCATGTGGAAAAACATCGATGATTCGGTCAATCGTAGAGGCGGCGCTCCACGTATGTAATGTCGCTAAAACGAGATGGCCCGTTTCCGCTGCCGTAATCGCTGTTGAAATCGTCTCCAGATCCCGCATTTCCCCGACAAGAATGACATCGGGGTCCTGCCGGAGCGCAGCACGCAAGCCGTCTGCGAAGGAATGCGTATCGAAGCCGATTTCACGCTGATCGATGATGGATTTGCCATGATGATGCATGTACTCGATCGGATCTTCCAATGTAATGATATGCTTCCGCATCGTTTCGTTCATATAGTGGATCATCGAAGCAAGCGTCGTCGATTTCCCGGAACCTGTAGGCCCCGTTACGAGAATGAGCCCTTGCGGTGTTGCGGCTAATGATTTCAATGTTTCAGGCAATTGCAGATCGTCAATCGTCGGAATAATTGTCGGAATCGTCCGGAAAGCGAGCGACACGGCTCCACGTTGTTGAAACGCGTTTACCCGGAAGCGGGCGGCTCCTTGCACTTCATAGGAATAGTCGATTTGACCTTGCGCAACGAAATCTGGATACATTTTTTCAGGGATCGTCCACTCGGCGACCACTTCCGTGAATGCGGCATCAACCATCTCCTCCCCATACCGCTTCAATTCCCCGTGGATGCGAAATATCGGCGGCACGCCTACTGTCAAGTGGACGTCTGACGCTTTCAGTTGGAACGCTGCAAAAAGTAGCTCATCAATCTTCTTTTTCATCTACAAAACCCCTATTCGATCAATGCGACGCGCAATACTTCTTCTGTCGTCGTAATCCCTTGTTTCACTTTCAATAAGCCATCATCAATCAAAAACACCGTCTTATTACGGATGGCGATTTCCCTCAAATCTGCCGAGGAGCCACCATTATGAATGACTTCCCGCATCGCATCATCCAACACAAGTATTTCATGAATCGCTATCCGTCCGCGGTATCCCGTCATATTGCACGCGGGACAGCCTTTCCCGCGAATGACTTTCTCAATGGCGAGACCCCGTTTAGCAAAAATCTCCTTTTCACGCCCAGATGCTTCCATCTCGCGTCCACAGTCACGGCACACCCGGCGAATCAACCTTTGGGCGATAACCGCATTCAAGGAAGATGTGACGAGAAATGGTTCGACACCCATATCCAATAATCTCGTAACGGATGCAATCGAATCATTCGTATGAATCGTGCTGAGCACGAGATGCCCTGTCAACGATGCCCGGATGGCGATTTCCACCGTTTCCCGATCGCGGATTTCCCCGACCATGACTACATCGGGGTCCTGTCTCAATATTGCCCGCAGGCCTGCCGCGAAAGTCAATCCGACATTCGGGTTCACTTGTATTTGATTGACCCCTTCGAGCTGGTATTCTACCGGATCTTCAACCGTGATAATATTCACTTCTTCTTGATTCAACTGATTGAGTGCCGCGTAAAGCGTTGAAGATTTCCCTGAACCGGTCGGACCGGAAATGAGGACGATGCCATTCGGCTTTCCGATCTGCTCTTGGAACCGTTGCAAATTGAGCCGGTTAAAACCGAGCTTCGTCATATCATTCAAGGAACTGCTCAGATCGAGAATACGCATGACGATCTTCTCGCCGAAAACCGTCGGCAATGTCGACACACGCAAGTCGATCGGCCGGAAATCGACTTGTGTTTTAATGCGGCCGTCCTGCGGTACACGATGTTCCGTAATATCGAGATTAGCCATGATCTTGATACGCGCCCCGATCATCCCTTGCATATGCTTCGGCAAAAACCGTTCTGTCTTCAACAGACCATCGATTCGAAAGCGGATGACAACCTGATGCTCTTGCGGATCGAAATGGATATCACTCGCTTTTTGGGTAATTGCCGATGCCATGAGCTGGTTGACCAAACGCACAACCGGCGAATCCAGATCTGTCAATTCATCTTGCGGCTCTGCCTGATTCGTTGTCTGTTCGATGAAAAGCTCGTCAAACGACTCTTCATCATAGTATTTGGAAATCGTCCGCAAAATATCATCTTTGGACGCAATGGCCGTTTCGATATGGAAGCCTGTTGAGAGACGCAAATCATCAACGGTTATATAATCCATCGGATCGGACATCGCCACAAACAATCGATCGCCTTCCACTTTCAACGGCACGAGTAAATTCCGTTTCGCGAATTCCTTCGGCACGATGTTGAACAGCTTCGGATCGAAAGGATATCTAAACAGATTGACATGCGGAATCCCTAACTGGAACTCCAGCACTTCGATCAATTGCTGTTCTGTAATATACCCACGTTGTAGCAGTAAATCACCTAGTTTCTGATCACGCGGTTTGTCTGCAAGCGCCGATTGGAGCTGTGCATCCGTTATCAAACCCGACTCGACAAGCAAATCGCCAAGCCTTTTTCGTGTTGTCGACAACGCGCATCCCCCCTTTAGTTAATGATGTTCCCACCTTTATCGTATTGGACTTCTTCCGCCGGTTCTCTGTCGTTTTGTTGATCAGGAGCGCCTTCCAATTGATCGGATTCAGCAGATGGTCCGTTTTCTTCTAAATTTTCGATTCCATCAGACGGGTTGCTAGAGTTTTGTTGTTCATCTTTTTCCAACGCATGCAGTTCAATTCTCGGCTGCGGCGCATAGAAATCTGAGGAAATCCATTCATCCTCCAATTCCACACCCCCATAGGAAATCAACCGGCTTACGGATACTTCCACTCCTTCTTTCCCCTCGTACTCCACACGGATTTTCCCGGTTGGCATGAATGCACTAAAATGGCGGATCGCCTTCGGTTGATACGTTTCTTTCTCTGTCATATAGGGCGTATATTCATAAAGCAAAGGGATGCCCGTCAATGACGTTTGAATCGTATTGCCCGTCAACTTTATATGCAATGTGAACGCCGATTTATTCGGATTCGTAAAGCTGAAGTTCACTCCAAGGGACTGATTGATCGCCGCTTCGAACCCCGGCTCAACAGCAGGAGATAATCGATTCCCGATACTTCTTTCATTCACTTCAAAGTTCGTCTGCAGAACTAGGGTGTACAAAGTCGAGGCCAGTATTGTTAATTCCCCATCTGCAACCGGATTGCCCCCTTCCTCTTGCATCCTATCCAGCAACGAAAACGAAGAAAACGGGACCATTTCAGTACCGTCCAATTCATGGATCAACTGCTGAAGTGAACGCGACGGATTTTGAACACTCAATGTTGAAGAAGCGATTTCCTCCTCTTTCCATTCTGGGTATGCCATATAATCAGTTATGTATACGGTAAGCGGCATGACGCCTGTCCCAAGCTCTCGTTCAATGCCCGAAGCAATGGAGTATAGACTGTCTTCATCGACGTCAACAGGTGCAAACTGTTGTGTCAACACCGTACGCAAACCGTCAATGGACACGGCCGCGACAATCGGATTTTCCTCTCCAGATTTCGCCCGTTCAATCGTTTGCTCTGCATCTAGTCGAACCAATTCCTCTGGCAATGCAACGACCGCATCTTGATACGCCAAATTCACAGAGAAAGCCGACTGCAACTCCGAAAAGCCGGTTGTAAGCTTCTCCAATGCCTCCCGCTCTTTCTGATTGGAAATATCATACGGACCGACATACGTCTGGTCTCCAAAAACCGTGGTCGATGCTTGACTGAAAGCGAGTGCCCCAAACGTGGATATGCCGTAAAAAAACAGTGTAGCTGCCAAAACTGCGATAAACGTATTCAAAATCCCTTTATTCCTCATCCGCGTGCCGTCCTTCCCCTGCTTTCCTTCTTGGCAGATTTGCATCCATCCAACGCGCCAAATCTTCCTCAATCGGTTGAAGCGTGATTTTCTGTTTCGCTTCTGCTGTGACCGCCACTTCCTCCATGACCTCTTTTCCCCTCAAATCCGAAGCGGTCGAACGATTCATCTGATCGGCATTTGCCAATTGTTCAACCCGTTTCATCCGCTTGTCCAATAAAACCGTCATGACGAAAACGAGCCCGAATAATACAACGACAACCGAAATGAGTTCGAATAGGTTCTGCATCAATAAGCCGACTACCGCAATAAGAAACCCGGAAACACTGGGTGTAAACACCCACTTTTCTACTTTGCGACGCTTAACGAGCATAAATAATAAAGGAAAGACGATTACCGCGGCCAAACACAATATGAGGTATTTCAAACTTCTGTCTTCCTTTCTATGATGTTTTAGCCCCACCGTTAAGACTAAATACCCAGCAAAATTAAAAAACCAAACTTTATTATGAATAAAAAAACCCAATCCTATTACTATTATCATAAAATCTTATCTATTTGTCACTATTCATTTAAGGACAAAAATAAAAAGACCGCTAAACCGGTCTTCCATGTCTATCCCCGACTTACATCAAACTCAAACCATTTCCATTTGTTCATAGCCATACACGCCAACTCGATTGCGTCCCGCCCGCTTTCCGCCCATATACAGGGCACGATCCGCATTCCGCAATAATGCATTGGCATCTTCTATATCCTTAGACGCCGTTGCGACGCCAAGACTAATGGTCATTCGTACATCCAACATTTCACGCGTTTCGCTAAGATCAGAGACAATCCGAAAAGCCGTGGACGCCACTTCGCGCCTTAACTTCTCCGCCAAGCCCATCGCCTCCACTTCGCTAATATCCGGCAAAACGAAGACAAATTCTTCGCCACCATAGCGAGCAACCGTCGCTCCAGGAAATAAATAGGTTTGAAGAATGGTAGCCAGCGAAATCAATAAGTCATTGCCACTTTGATGTCCATACATATCATTGATCGATTTGAAATGATCAATGTCCAATATAATAACAGATAAATCCGAAATTTTTCCGGTCCGTAAACGGGAAACCGCTTGCTCCAAATGCGCATCGAGATGCCGGTAATTATACAGCTTTGTCAACCCGCATCGTTCGCTTTTTTCAATCGTTTGTTCGTAAAGACGTGCTTTCACTAAAGAAATTGCAAAATAACCGGTTAATATATCGACGATTTTCATGTCCAATTGGTGAAATACGTTTTTCTTCGTTGAACCAAGTATGAGAAACCCTTCTGTCTTCCCGTCCCGTCTAATCGGGGCAATCATCACGCATTCGACTCCTTGTGAAAAAGAGATGTTTGTGAAAAGCTCGACTTCTTTCCTCGTCCGATAGACCCTTGTCTCCTCGTGATTTAGCCCGCCATCCGCAGTCCATTTCGGATTCAATGTGAATGCTGTCGCCCGCTTTGAAAGAACTCCATTTTCAGATCCCATTAGCAATACAAGATGATCTTGCCTGCGCCAATCAAGAATGTAGCCATGCTCAAATGGCACAACGTCCTTTAATGTTACAAGAAACGTCTGAATCACTTCTTCAAAGACAAGCCTTTCCGCAAGATCACGCCCAATTTTTCCTGCAGCAGATAACCGCTGTCCAAGATGATCGGATTGCACCATCCCCCTCGCAATCAAAATGATCAACACGAACGGGATACCGATGAGTAGGATTGCCTTACTTCCAAAAAATCCGCTCAAAAAGTACAAAGCGACACTGCATGGAAACACAATCATCGTCGCCGCATAATCCCAAATCGCCACTTTCCCGAAAAGGGCATAAGGATGCGATATCATCTTGAAGAAAAACGTCAACAATAGCGTATTGGTGAAAGTATAAAACACGGCATAGAGGAGCCCAAACCACACAACCTCTTTAAAGCCAGTCATCCCGACTTCGCCACCGAATAAATGGAAAACCGCCCCACTTACCATCGATATCATCGTAAATATCACCGAATTGACAATCATACGGTAGGCTCTCGGAAAGGTACTCTTACCACCAACTAACAGGATGATCATCGCAAGTTGCGTAAATAGCCATTCTGCGAGTACACCATATTGAAGAAAGACGGCGAACGTGATCCATCGTTCCAAAGATACAGTTACATCCGGCAACCGAAGCGGCAATACCATGGTCACCACTAATCCAACGAACAAAAAGCTCAAGTTCAGCCAATTGACATCCCCTACAGGAAATGAGCGGTACATGATGAGAAAGCCTATTGGGACCAGCGCGAACCAGCTGATGAAAGCAACGTGCCAATGTTCCCTTGAAATCTCCACTTTCCCCACACCTCCCCAATCATTTCGTATAGGATGCCACCCTGTTTCGTCCCGCTTGCTTAGCCCCGATATAAAGCGCCCGATCTGCATTCCGTAGCAACGCCATCGCTTCATCCGTATCATCAGGCACGGCCGATACCCCGATACTCAATGTAATATGAATGTCTAGCTGTTGCTTCTCTTCATTCAAATCCGGGGTGATGGTGAAAGGATGTCCGGCAATTTCCGATCGAACGTATTCAGCAAAGGCTGAAGCCGCGCTTTTGGATACACCAGGCAATAGAATGACAAACTCCTCGCCTCCGTAGCGCGCTACAATGCCCACTTTCGGCAACATCGCCTCCAGCTTCCGTGCGAGACCTATCAAAATAGCATTTCCGCTTTCGTGCCCGTACAAATCATTCACTTTTTTAAAGTGGTCAATATCCAGCATCACAACGGACAACTCATCAATTTGGCCATGATTGAACCGACTCGTTTCATAGGCAATCCGCTCTTCCAAAAAGCGATAATTGTATACATTTGTCAATGCACAGCGTTCGCTATTTATAATCGCCTCTTCCAGATAGCTTGCCTTTTCAACATTCACTGTAAAATAAGAACAGAGGATATCTAAAATTTTCAACTGATAGTCTTTAAAGGCGAACTTCTTTTTGGAAGCCAATAAAATAACCGCCTCAATTTTTTGATTGCGGGTAATCGGTACACAAAGGACACTTTGCATCTCAACTGGCGAATAGCCTTTCGATACCGTTTCCCACTCATTGCGCTTGTGATAAATGATCGGCTGCTTCCGTTCAAGAACCACTCCTGCCATTCCTTGTCCCGCTGCCAAATCAGCAAAATCGATTTCGACAAATTGTCCTTGTTCGTAAGAACGAATCAGCTCCAACCATCCATCCTGATGGTCGAATAAATACGCATAGTCCGTTTTGAAAAATTCCGACACCTCGACAAGAAACTGGTCAATTAACTTTTTTTCAGTGAGTATAGCGGACAATTCCCCTCCCACATACACCGCCTGCTGCAAATGACGATTCAACTTCCTTGAATGATCATTGAAATACGTAATGATCGTTACGATGAAAAAAGGGATAACAATGAGAAAAAAAGCCCCTATCCCAAATAATTGCAGTAAAAAATAAACCGTCAATGCGAACGGTAAAATGGCTAACACAATCATCGATTCGACAATTGCCGATTTTGAAACAAATGCCGGCTGGCGCTTACGAATTGTAAAATAAGCACCGCGAATAATCTGATAGAAAAAAGTATGGACGATTTGGTAACAATAAGCCGCAAAAAAGAGGGACCAAAACTGAAGTGTACCTACTTCCCCGCCCGCAGCGTGAAAAGCAATAGCAGAAATGATAGAAAGAAAGAAAAAAAGCAACGAATGTAAACAATAGCGAGTCCACTGCAACATCCTCTCGCGACGAGCAACGAGAATCGCTAAAAGAGATACTTGCATCACAACTAACTCCACAAACAGCCCATACAGTAAAAATGCCGGCACCGCAATCCACATGACGAGGAGCACCGGCATTCCATTGCGAACGATTGGGAAAAGAACAGAGAAAAATCCGGCTATGCAAAACAATGCGATATAGAGACTATTCACTTGTCCCGGTGGATCATTCCATAAAATCGCGACTACACCTGACGGCACGATCAATAGCCATAAAAGTGTCAGCAATAGAGCAGATCGTTTTTCGCTTTTCATGCCATCCGTCACTCCCAATCAATTCATCCGAAAAGATAGACCGTATAAGAACTATATCAAGTTATCCGATAATTGTCACTTTAATTGGAATAATTCATCCTTTTAAGTAGTCTTTTATACCTGATAATAGATATAGTGATCCTGTGACTATTTTCTTTTTATCATTACTTGCATCTAGTATCATCGTTTCATTGATATCGTTCACCACTTTTTTCACCTTATGCTGACAATAGCCCATCAATTCCTCCCCCGATGCCGCACCTGCATGCGGAAACGATACAAACGTGAAAGAAGCCGCAATGGGGATCAGTTCATTGAGTGTCCGCTCGATATCCTTCCCTTTCAACATCCCGATGATAAAATCCACTTTCTCTCCCGGAAATTCCGAACGGATCGTTTCGGCCAGTTGGTTAGCAGCGGCCGGATTATGAGCACCATCGACAAAAACGCCTGGTGCAATTTCTTCAAATCGATGGGCAAGTTGTACCGTGGCGATGGCTTGTTGTACAGCCCGCTGTTGCAGCCGGATCCCCGCAGCACGTAATGATTCAATAGCCACCGCCGCATTCACCCCTTGATGTCCCCCTTTCATTTTCCTTTCCGCCAATGGAATCGTTTCAGTACCGGTGAATCGATTGCCTTCCATCTTGAAATGATCACCATATATGTAGAGCGAGCTCTCTTTTCCATTCGCCACCTGACGGACAACCACTTGCGCTTCCGTCGGCAAAGGACCGATAACAACAGGAACCCCTTCTTTTATAATGCCCGCTTTCTGCTCCGCCACTTGCGCAATCGTATCGCCTAAAAACGCAGTATGGTCCAGCGCAATCGATGTGATGACAGAGACGATTGGCATGACGACATTAGTACTATCCGACTTCCCACCCATGCCCGTCTCCAATAACACATAATCTGGCCGAAGGCGCTCAAATGTCAAAAATGCCGCAACCGTCAATAATTCAAAATTGGTCAGTAGCCCGCTCAAGCCCGCTTCTTTCATCATTCGGAACGATTCGTCCATCTCCGCTTTAGTAATCGGTTCGCCATTGATACGGATCTGATCATGGATATCGATCAGAGCAGGTGATGAAAAAACGCCTGTCGAGAAACCGTGTTCTTTCAAAATCGCTTCCATGAATGCAATTGTCGACCCTTTGCCGTTCGTCCCGGCAACATGGATGATCCGTCCTCTCCTCTCCGGATTGCCGACTGCCACCAACGCCAGTTGGATTGCCTCCAATCCCGGTTTAATAGAATCATCACTCATAATTCCCCATCGTTCTTTATATTCATCCAATTTCGGAATCAAAACTATCCCTCCATATGCTAAAATCTAGATAGAAAGAGTATATCATGGCCGGAGGTTTCTACATGCACAGTTGTTGGGTGATTTATAATGGCAGTCTGATTAGCGATAAATTCAAAGATCAGGCGGAGTTAGTGAAAGAAGCGGCGGAACGCGCAGGCGTCCATGCCGAATTAAAAAAAAATTATGAAGTGATGATGGATTTGGCGAGCTCACTAGAAAAGCGGCCCGATTTCATCGTCTTTCTCGATAAAGATATTTTACTCGCACAGTTTTTAAAGAACGCGGGCATTCCGATATTCAACGATCCTGCTGTGATTGAAACATGTGATAATAAAGCGAAGCAATACCTCGAATTGGCCAAGCATGACATTCCAATGCCTGAAACGATCATCGCACCAAAAGTGTATCCGAAATTCACCATTCAGGATTCCGGTTACTACGAGCGCGTATTGGAGCGCCTAGGATTACCGATGATCATCAAGGAAGGACATGGTTCATTCGGGATGAAAGTGTATTTAATTGAAACAGAAGAACAGTTTTATGCGAAAACGGATGAATTGCGCGGTGTGGATTTTGTCTTCCAGAAATTCATCGCCTCTAGCAGAGGACGGGATATCCGCGTGAACATCGTAGGCGGAGAAATTGTCGCTGCGATGTACCGTCATTCCGAAACTGATTTCCGGGCAAATATTACAAATGGTGGCGTTGCTGAACAGATCAAACTGACAGAAGAGCAAAAAGCACTTGCAATCCGGGCAGCGAATGCGGTCGGTGCAGAATTCGCCGGCGTGGACTTGCTGTTCGGCGAAAACGAGGAACCACTCGTTTGTGAAGTGAATGCAGCCGCCCATATCCGCAATCTGTATACTGTAACAGGCGTCAATGTCGCCGATGCGATGATTGCATATATTTTGAGGAAAATCGGATGAAAGGCTATGTCTATTATTCAAGAGAAGAATCCTCGCGGAATCGCGCATTTATTGATGATTTGATGATGGAAGCCGCCAAAATCAGTATAGATTTGTATTTGTTGGTCGAAGATGAACAGCCGGATGCGGATGCGGCCTTCATTTTATTCCGTGATCGCCATCCCGAAAAAGCTGCGTCATTTGAACAAAACGGTTTCCACTTGGTGAACCGGGCGGAAGTGAATCGGATTGCGAATGATAAGATGAAAACATTCGAACTCGCCACCCTCCTCGGTGTCCCGACAGTGCCGACGAAAAAAGTGCATTCAGTGAATGAAGTCAACTCGTATCCTTGCGTATTGAAAACGGTAGATGGACATGGTGGGAATGAAGTTTCTCTTTGCATGTCCAAAACGGATGCAAAAACATTTTTCAGCCGATTCGAAGGTCGATCCTTAATCTTCCAACCATTCATCGAATCTGGCGCGACAGACGTCCGGGTTTTTATGTTGGGACAGGAAGTGCTTGGAGCCGTCAAGCGGACTGGCAACGGCTCCTTCAAATCCAACTACACCCTCGGCGGCTCTATCGAAGAATATCCCCTTTCAACAAGGCAGCAAAAAGACGTCATAACAATCGCACGTGCCTTAAAAAGCGACTATATCGGTATCGACTTTCTGTTATTGCCGAACGGCAACTGGCTGTTGAATGAAATCGAAGACCCCGTCGGCGCAAGATCATTGTACAAGACGCATGATTTTTCGGTGGCGGAGAGATTGATGGTATACATGAAGAGAAAGCTAGCTTCATCGTAATAGCACAATGCATACGGGTTTGGAAGTTGATGGAAACCGTTTCGGTTGGTATAGTGTGAAAAAGGGGGAAATAACATGCTCGAACAATTAGGGATAACGCTGCTCAAAATAGACTTACCTTTCCGACTGAATCATGTGAATTGTTTTATGGCAGAGGGGGAAAACGGCTGGACTCTGATCGATACCGGCTTAAATAATGCGGCCACAAGGGGACTTTGGGCCGAACAGCTTCGCGATAAAGAAGTGACAGACCTATTCATCACCCATTACCATCCAGATCATTTCGGCTATGCTGGCGGCCTTCAACAAAAGACCGATGCCCGCGTTTCCATGACAAAAACAGATGCTGAAACAGGTTTTAAAGTCTGGACGGATACCTATATACAAAACCTCTTGCAAAACTATCAAACTGCCGGAATTCCGAACGAAACAGCGCTTCAAATGGTCAGCAACACAGCCGAGTTTCAGCAACTTGTCACGCCCCAACCGACAATCCATCATTATTTCACGGAACATGAAAAAGTGCCGATCGGTCATTATGAATATGAAGTGATTGCTGCACCGGGACATTCCGATGGCATGGTCTGCTTTTATAATGCTGAAAAAAATGTATTATTGTCAGCAGACCATATTTTACCGAAAATCACACCCAATATTTCGTATTGGTTTCACGGGGATGACAATCCATTACAGTCCTATCTCACTTCATTGAAAGAGATGAAACAGCTAGATGTCGCCTACGTAATCCCTTCACACGGAAAACCGTTTTACGGAGCCAATGATAGAATCGATGAACTGCTGAAACACCATGAGGAAAGATTGGAAGAAACCATTGCAGCAATCGGTTCCGAATCGACCGTCTACGAAGTGTGCAACCGACTGTTCCGCCCCGGTTTAACAGTGCACGAAACGCGCTTTGCCATCGGCGAAACGATAGCCCACCTCGAATACTTATGGCACGACGGAAAATGCCATAAGGAATTGAAGGACGGCAAGTGGGTTTACTTTGTGTAGGGGATTGCAAGAATGCCAGGTATCGCCAAAATGTGCAAGTGTGATTCTATTAAAAAAATCGGCCGAGAATGACTAGATTCCTCGGTCGATTTTTTTAACTCGTTCATTCTTCGTTTCACCGCTTATGATTTTTTCCACATCTTTTTTCGTCAAATCTTTTGCTGCAGTAAAGATATAACGCGTCATCGTTTCATAATATTCCATTCCCTTTTGTTTATCTTTCAATTCATTTAAGTAGTGGATGGAGCGCAAAATAGATGCTAACAATTTGTCTTTCTCTTTTAGGAATATATAGCGAAAAAGCGTCAACAAGATATGCATTTGTGCTTTTCCTTTGATCTCTTCATCACTACAGGTAGTTAAATCATAAATAAAGTAGTCAAAGTTTTGCACACAGATTTTTAAGTCCTCCGGAAGCTAACTGTTGAATGAAATCGGAAATCCCGTCAGAGCGAGAACAAAATATCAAACGTATGAAACTCGTTGACAGGAAAATTGATGGCATTTATTAATGGGTGTTTTATAGTTCGAAAAAAAAGGTCAGTTTTCTGTCAAAGTACCAAGTTTTAAATGTGACTTCACTGCAGATGTATCCAGTATCGGATCGGATGGTTCTGGATTTTCGGGTGTTGGTGTAAATGGACCTGTTTCTATCGTAGGTTTCTTATATTGTACGATTGTTCCACCATCCGCATACAAGGTATTTGCGTAAATGGCCCCTTTCACATTTCCTCCCCCCGCCAATATGACATCTGCATTAGGTGCCAAGATAAGAGAAGAATACGCACTCCCTCCCCCATTAATTGTGACTTTTTTTCCACCTGTCAAGATATTCCCTTGAAATCCACCACCGCCTGTAATATGGATATTTGCATCCTCAGCATACAGAGAACCGAAAATCTTCTGGCTTCCGGCGAGCTTTACTTCTTTTGGTTTTTTCGGATCAGTTGACTTTTCTAAATAAACACCTAATTGGTCAAGAAATCCTCCATTGTTGATGGTACTGCCAGATCCCATCGTGATTTGATTTTTTACGACAAAGGTCAGTTTTCCAGTTCCAATAATTTTTATATGTCCATTTTCTAAGTTCAAATGATCCACAACGATGACTTTATCCGTATTTCCAACATCTATTGTCATCGAATAATTGGAACCTAACTTTATTTCATGGAATGACATATTGTCAGACACTTTAAGAACATAGTCCGCAGATATCCAGTTATCGACTCTTAAATCTCCATCACGGATGACCTCATATTGATTTGAATTGTTTTTGATAATTTGATCTTTAGGATAGGGATAGTCCTCAAATTTAGGAAATTCGGGAAGTTCCATCTTCGCTTTTTCATCTAGTCCTGTTGGCTGCGCTACAGTAATACCTGGAGTTGTTGAAACAGCTCCGCTTTCAGATCCAGCCGGCACAAACACATTCCCTGTTACAGATGCACCACCGGATAATGCAATTGTTTTACTTCCTGACTTATTCGTCCCAATATTTCCATTGATTTTCGCTCCTTCGGTCATTGTAATTTGACCATTGACAAAGACGGCAGTTCCCTCAGGTATATTCACGACCGGGTTTGAACCTCCCGAATTGTTGTTACTTTCAGGATTCCCATCCGGGACATTCGAAATTTTAAATCCTTCCAAACTTATCGTAACTGAACGTTCCAATTTACGTTTTTTCTTTCCAATTGTTCCTGTCGATATGATTTCATATTGAAAATCCGTTTTTTTTAATAGCTGGATATGAACTTCACTATTATTCTTTTCAAAACTTAATCCGTTGTTTGTTTTTTTCTTAAGATCAGTGTTTAATTTCACCATTTTCGATTCTAGCTTCTCTTTAAAAAGTTCATGAACTTTTTCCTTCCTCAATTCAGCTGGTAAATCGGGGTAGGAACCCTTTGCGATAGCTGCAGCTTCTTCGGCAATCACGTCGATTTTTGCAACTACACTGTTAATGCCTGCTTCTGCAATATAAAAGGTAGCTTGGTCATCCTGTTCACCATGCGTAATCACAGAATGATTTGTGGCAATACCGATGATCGTGACGGTGAAAACGGATAGGACAACGAGGACCATCAAGACGACAACGAGTGTAAAACCTTTTTCATTATTATGCTTGCTCACCTCACTCGTCCCCTTTCCTTTGATAGATGGTCGTTACAATTTTTTCTGATTGTCCTCTGGAATCTTCTATACTTTCAATTGTTAATTTCATTTTTCCATCGCCGATTTTTTTTGGATCAAAAACTATAATCCCTTCAATAAAAGGTTGACCATTTTTATCAATTGTTGAATTCCCTTCTGTATATTCGTCCGTTCCAATTATCAATTTCCCATTTTCAGCCACTTCAAATGTTCCGCTCTTTCTTATTTCCTTCGTAATATATTTGACTGCATATTGTACATTCTCTTGATTTTGAACGTTTTTATTCTGATTGATAAACTGATTTTGTCCAAATCTTTGGATACCGCTTATCATGAAGAGAATAAGGGACATCAACACGAGCACAGTCAATACTTCCACAAGCGTGATTCCCTGATTGTTTTTGAAAAATTTATTCATGGTCTTCTCCCCTCCACAGAAGTACCGTCTCCATTAGTGCTTCTAATTTTTCACCCGATTTATCATACACTTTTACACGAAGGATACTGCCCCTCGTCCCAAAAGTTGGTTCTTTAATTTCAACAAAGACTGTAAAACCTATATCTTCTTTTTTTGGTTGATAGATTTCCCCTTCTATGAGCCGATATTTATTATCCATTTTTAAATACTCGTTTCTATTTCCAAAGGTGGTCTTTTGGCTGATCTCATAAATTTGCTCCATATGTGTTTGCGCAATATAGGTTGCTTCCATCACTAGCTCGGATGATTTGTTCAGCCTTGCCGATTGTCCAAATAAGCTTAAAAAAGCGATGATCAATAGAGAGAGGATTACGAGAGAGGCAAGTGTTTCAACGAGCGTCATCCCTTCTTCATGAAAGTTTCTATCTATATGATACTTCCTCATTTCCATCATCCTTTTCTTCCGGCCTATATTAAATGAATATCCATCACTAAATACTCATACCCGATTATTCACACTTACACTATTAATGTCCATCTATTTTTTCTTCATAGACTTCTTCGCGTCTATACTATCATATCTCATTATTTATAAACGTATAGAAAATGAAGCTATTTTCAATATAAAAAGACACCTCGCCCGTCGCTAAAACGGGTGAGATGTCTCTTCATGTCAATTTAAATTTCTTTCAATTCCTGCATACGTCGCTCAACGGCTGCGTACTTTTCAAGATAGTCCTTTTCTTTGGCGCGTTCTTCTTCGACGACGGCTTCGGGTGCTTTGGACATGAAGCGTTCGTTGGAGAGTTTGCCTTGGACGCGTTTGACTTCACTTTCCCATTTGGCAAGTTCTTTTGTCAGACGGGCTAGTTCTTCGTCGATGTTGAGTAGGCCTTCAAGCGGCAGGAATAGTTCTGCGCCTGTGACGACGGCGGACATCGATTTGCCTGGTGCTGTGATGCCGTGGCCGATTGTGAGTGTTTCCGGGTTGCAGAAGCGCTCGATGTAGCTGCGGTTCGCTTCTAAGACAGCGACGGTTGCTTCGTCTTTGGCGGAAATGTACAATGGCACTTTTTTGCTCATTGGTGTATTCACTTCTGCTCGGATATTCCGTACAGCACGGATGATGTCCATGAGCAGTTTCATGTCGCTTGCGCGGGATGCATCCGTTAACGCTGGATCGGCTACCGGCCAAGCTGCCACTGTGATCGATTCGCCTTTATGCGGTAAGTTCTGCCAGATTTCTTCCGTGATAAACGGCATGAATGGATGCAGGAGGCGCATCGTATGATCTAATACGTAGGCTAGAACGGAGCGTGTCATTTTCTTCGCGGCTTCGTCTTCACCGTACAATGGCAATTTCGCCATTTCGATGTACCAGTCACAGAAATCATCCCAGATGAAGTTGTAGAGCGCACGGCCGACTTCACCGAACTCATATTTATCAGCCAGTTTCGTCACTTGCTCGATCGTTTCATTCAGGCGTGTCAAAATCCATGCGTCGGCTACTGATTTTTCGCCGGACAGATCGATTTCATCGTATGTCATACCGTCCATATTCATCAATGCAAAGCGGGATGCATTCCAGATTTTATTGGCAAAGTTCCAGATGGACTCCACTTTTTCGTTGGAGAAGCGCAAGTCCTGTCCTGGTGATGAACCTGTTGACAAGAAATAACGAAGTGCATCTGCACCGTATTTATCGATAACATCCATCGGATCAACGCCGTTGCCGAGGGATTTGGACATTTTACGGCCATCTTCCGCACGAACGAGCCCGTGGATCAATACGTCTTTGAATGGGCGTTGTCCTGTAAATTCGATTCCTTGGAAAATCATCCGGGATACCCAGAAGAAAATGATGTCATAGCCTGTCACGAGTGCATCCGTCGGGTAATAGCGTTTGAATTCTTCATTGTCCACATCAGGCCAGCCCAACGTCGAGAATGGCCATAAAGCAGAGGAGAACCAAGTATCCAACACATCATTATCCTGTGTCCAATTTTCAATATCCGCAGGTGCTTCGTGTCCGACATGCACTTCGCCTGTTTCGTTATGATACCAAGCCGGGATGCGATGCCCCCACCAAAGTTGACGGGAAATACACCAATCGTGGATATTTTCCATCCAGTTCAAATACGTCTTTTCAAAACGTTCAGGCACAAAGTTGACTTTCCCTTCAGCCTGTTGGAGTTTGATCGCTTCATCCGCAAGAGGCTGCATTTTTACAAACCATTGCGTCGATAGATACGGTTCAACAACCGCACCGCTTCGTTCGGAGTGACCGACGGAATGCAGATGGTCTTCGATTTCGAATAACACACCCATCTCCTGCAAGTCTTTGACGATTTGCTTGCGGCATGCGAAACGGTCCATTCCTTCGTATTTACCAGCAAGATTATTCATTGTACCGTCTTCATTCATGACGAGGACGCGTGGAAGATTGTGACGGTTCCCGATTTCAAAGTCGTTAGGGTCATGCGCTGGCGTGATTTTCACCGCACCGCTACCGAACTCCATATCGACATAATCATCTGCAACGATCGGGATTTCACGGCCGACAATCGGCAATTTCACTGTTTTGCCGATCAAATGCTTGTAGCGCTCATCTTCTGGATGAACGGCAACGGCCGTATCGCCGAGCATCGTTTCCGGACGTGTTGTCGCAATTTCGATACTGCCCGTGCCATCCGCGAGAGGATAACGCATATGATAGAATGCACCTTGCACATCCTTGTGAATGACTTCGATATCGGACAACGCTGTTTTCGTCGCCGGATCCCAGTTGATAATGTATTCGCCGCGATAGATGAGACCTTTTTCGTACAGTTTGACAAACACTTCTTGAACAGCCTTGGAAAGCCCTTTATCGAGGGTGAAGCGCTCACGTGAATAATCAAGCCCAAGACCGAGCTTTGCCCATTGCTCACGGATATGGCCGGCATATTCTTCTTTCCATTTCCAAGTTTCTTCTACAAATTTTTCACGGCCCAGGTCATAACGCGAAACGCCTTCTTCACGCAACTTTGCTTCAACACGTGCTTGCGTGGCGATTCCGGCATGGTCCATTCCAGGAAGCCATAACGCATCGTACCCTTGCATCCGTTTCATGCGCGTTAAAATATCTTGCAATGTCGTATCCCAAGCGTGCCCGAGGTGTAGTTTCCCCGTTACGTTCGGTGGTGGAATGACGATGGTATATGGTTTTTTATCACTTTCAGGCTGCGCTTCGAAAAATTTCCCTTTCAGCCACCATTCGTAACGACCCGACTCGATCGATTGCGGATCATATTTTGTCGGCATCGACAGGTTTTCATTTGACATGTTGTTTCCTCCTCTGTAGACGGTGCACTTAAACGGTGCCAATAACTGGCACCAAATAAAAAAACTCCTATCGCCTTAAAGGACGAAGGAGTTGTTCGCGGTACCACCTTTATTCGTGCACAGGAAAAAATTGTGCACCTCACACTTCGATAACGGCTTCAAACCGGCTTCCGCTACTGGCTCATTTCGTTTTAGAAATTCGTCTGTTCACGGAAACTGCTCACGGATGACTTTCCGAGAATCGTTTACAGGCCCTTTCACCACCGGTGCCCTCTCTTTGCTAAACAGACTCACGTACTCTTCCGATCAATGCATCATTATGCAGTTGACAACATTGTATCGGAAGTGCAGGTTACTCGTCAAGTCTAATACGAAAGGATGATGGAATGCGAAAAGGTTATAATCCTTACTTACTGCCACCTTGGCTTCGGAAAACACGATTTTATTGTAAAGGGATCATCATCCCGATCTGTGTTTTTCAACTGATCCGGCTGTTGATCGTTCCGACGACAGGTGACTTTTTATTACTTTGTTTGCTTTGCGGTCTAGCTTTCATTCTTTACAAAAATATCATTTGATCGAAATAAGGTCGTGGATACGCCGTCTTCCAATCCCGCGATAAATGACAGTGCTTCATCTTCGTGTTCAACATACGCACTGTCATTTATTGCGACCGCAGTAGCGGGTCTCGCGGTATCTTCTTCCAACGCCACCTGCTCCTCCACTTCTTCCACATGGGCGGTCATCGTTGGCGCTTCCGCTTCTGCTTCTGCTTCAACCGTCTGTTCCACTTGTTCAACAATGGCGGCGGTTGGCGGTTCTTCCTTCATGGCGGTGGTTGTGGATGGCTTTTCTCCAATAGCGAATGAAGATGAGTCTACCGCCGATGCAACCGTTGCCGGTGCTTCCTCTTTCGCTTTCGCGACCGACTCCACGTACGAGCACTCTACATCCCAAACGACACTGAAGGAACCTTGTCCGTCCAATTCGTTCGTCGCAGATGTTGTCACTACTTGTAGCGGATTCCCAGCTTCAGGTGGCAGATCGATATGAAGCGGTACGGCATATTCAAAATATCCCGCATTTCCTTCCAATTCCACATCATCAATGAGAATTGCCGAGTTTAGAGCCTCTTCCGCCCGTTCCCCTTCTTCAACGCTTCCTCCCTCTTCAAAAAGAACATTGGCCGCAATATGATAAATACCCGTTAATCGAACGCCGTCTGCTGTACGCTCTTCGCTAAACATCGGGGTTACGCTGATCACTTCCGCGCCCGCCGGTATCCCGACATTTCCCGGAAAAATAAAATCTTCCTGCATTGTCCACTGTTTGATTTCCATGGAACCCCTCCTCTATTCCTTCACAAACAATTGTATGCGCCGACTTTGGAGGTTAGAAGAATTTTTATGCTTGCTCAAAATTTGTTTTTGAACAGCCCCGCAAAAAAGCACCTCGTCCTGAAACAATTCGAAATTGCTTCAAGGTCTGGTGCTTAACGTTAAGATTGCGGGAACAGTTCACCCGTTATTTTCTTGATGTCTGTCAATCAGCATATTGACAAACAAGTCAATTTGTCCATAAATGGCTAGCGGGTCATACCGATAAAATGTATCAAAGTCATTGTAAAACACTTGATTGTTTTGAATCGCATCCAGCCCTTGCCAAATGGCCGACTCCTTTAAATTCTGTAATGCCTCCCCTTTTTTCTCTGGGTCATAAGCCGTCAAAAACATATAATCCGCCGCATAGTCTGGCAATACTTCCATGGATAGCTGAAGGGTTTGTTCTTCGTTCTCATTTTTGTGAGGCAGTTTCAATCCCAATGCATTATACAGCGCTTGTCCCCCGCGTCCTGCATTATCCCCGAAGATCCATAGTTCACCTTTGTCAGTCAACTCATAAATGCCGAATGTTGCCTCTGCATCGATGATACCTGCGAGCTTCTCTCTTCCTTCCTTCGCTTTCTGGTCGAATTTACGCAAGAATGCTTCCGCTTCCTCCTGATTGCCGGTTATATCCCCGAATAGTTCAACCGTTTCTTGAATGCTTGTCGCGGTACCATATGGTATGTGCAGCGTAGGCGCAATTTCCGCAAGTTGCTCATAATTCTCATCATACATGACTACGATTAAATCCGGATCCAGCTCTAGCACTTTTTCCACATTGACAGGCTGACCGATCTCGACGGCATCTTTCAATAAATCCTTGATAAATGGATTCTCAAATGCTGTTGGCTCAACTCCTACGACATTCGCGCCAACCGACAGTAACTCGCCACCGTAGAAATCAGTGACAATCCGCATCGGCCTTTCTGGAATCTCAACTGGTCCCTTGACCGACTCGAACATCCGGTTGGCATCACTTTGTTGCGCTGTTTCCGACTCTTCAGCACCCTTCTCCGTATCTACAGAAGAAGTGTTTTCCGGCGTTTTGCTACAAGCTAGCAAAACAAAAAACAGACTGAACAGCATTGCAGTCACCATCATAAGTCTATGTTTCTTCATCATCTCTCAACTCCATGAACTCACTTATTATTGATAACGATTATCACTATCAATCAATTATGTTAGAGAATCCTCAAAGAGATGTCAATAGAAATAGAAAAAGCCTCTGAATTCTAATACAATTCAGAGGCTTTTGCTGTAATTAAAACATTTTAGTCGTCCACTGTTCACCATTCCACACGTCTGTTACGAGCCCTTCATAAAAATCAGGTTCGTGTGAAATTAACAAAACACTGCCTTTATATTCTTTCAAGGCTCGTTTCAATTCCTCTTTCGCATCATAGTCAAGGTGATTAGTCGGTTCATCGAGAACCAGTAAATTCGTTTCGCGATTGATGAGTTTACATAAACGCACTTTTGCCCGTTCACCGCCACTTAACACTTTCACTTTACTTTCGATATGCTTCGTCGTTAACCCGCATCGAGCTAACGCTGCACGTACTTCGTATTGCGTAAAATGAGGAAAAGCTTCCCAAATTTCTTCAAGGCAAGTGCTGTTGTTGTCCGTTTTCGATTCTTGCTCAAAATACCCGACTTCCAGATGATCACCGAGTTCAACAGAGCCTGCCAATGCCGGAATTTCGCCGAGAATGCTTTTTAAAAGCGTCGTTTTCCCGATGCCGTTCGCACCTGACAAAGCAATTTTTTGACCACGCTCCATCGTCAAATTGAGTTCCTTCGACAACGGTTCATCATACCCGATGACGAGCCCTTTCGTTTCAAACAGATATCTTCCAGGTGTCCGCGCTTGTTTGAAGGTGAATTGCGGCTTCGGTTTTTCCGCATCCAATTCAATGACATCCATCTTATCCAACTTCTTCTGGCGGGACATGGCCATTCGACTCGTTGCGGCATTCGCCTTGTTGCGGGCCACGAAGTCCTTCAAATGGGCAATTTCCTTCTGTTGCTTCTTGAAAGCGGCTTCCACCTGCTGTTTCTTCATCTCATAAACACGCAAAAACTCATCATAATCCCCTGCATAACGGGTAATCTGTTGGTTCTCCATATGATAGATGAGCCCAATCACACTATTTAAGAATGGAATATCGTGGGAGATCAGAATGAACGCATTCGGATAGTTCTGCAAATAATTGCGCAGCCATTCGATATGCTCAACGTCCAAATAGTTCGTCGGCTCATCGAGAAGAAGAATATCCGGTTTCTCAAGCAACAGCTTCCCAAGCAGTACCTTTGTCCGTTGCCCTCCACTTAAATCATTTACGTCTCGATCCAAACCGAAGTCATTCAACCCAAGTCCGTTCGCCACTTCTTCCACTTTGGAATCGATGATGTAGAAATCATTGTTTGTCAGCTCTTCTTGTATTTCACCCGTCTCTTCAAGAAGCACTTCCAATTCATCCGCATCTACCTCACCCATCTTGGCAAAAAGCGCGTTCAGTTCCGTTTCCCGATCATACAAATACTGAAATGCCGTCCGCAGCACATCACGGATGCTCATCCCCTGCTTCAACACAACATGCTGATCCAAATAGCCGACTCGCACCCGCTTCGCCCAACTCACCGTTCCCGCATCAGGCTCCAGCTTGCGCGTAATAATATTCATAAACGTGGATTTCCCTTCACCATTCGCTCCGATCAACCCGATATGCTCTCCTTGCAATAAACGGAAAGAGACATCATCAAAAATCGCCCGATCCCCGAATCCGTGACTTAAATTTGTTACCGTCAATAAACTCATCTATTTTACACCTTTTCCTTCATTTAGAATGCTTCTCTTTGTCTCAAACTGTCGGGAACTAAGAAAAGCCGAATCCTTTCTATTATATAGAGATTTCGCTAAGGTGGATAGAGTCAACCATGTATTTTTAAGTCTTGAGCGATGACCAATAATACGAGAATGTTATGTAGACACATAAATTTTCTGAACTATATATTCACTTTGTCATCAAGTTATTGTACGCATCACTTGTATTGCCTCCGGATATTCTATAATTTTTCTTCAATAATATGACTAGCTATGTATATTTGACGAGTTCCGTTTTTGTGTAAACAGTAACTTCCCCTCCCTATGGAAAGGGAAGTTAGACAAAGACACGTTTCAAACAAAAAATATCCCTTAACTAGATTTCAAGAGCTGCTGCGCATGCATACAATCCACTAATTTTTCCACCGCGACTTCGCCTGCATGGATCCATCTGTTTTTATCAATGATTTTTCCGTCGGTATCAATCGGTTGCTGGAATTGACTGAAACCAGTTGCATCTAACAAAGAACTTTCATCGCGATCTAGACCCACATGCACAACATGCTTGATAATATAAGGTGTGCCAAATTGAATGGAAGCATCATGATCATCCAGCTCCCCTTCCGTGACGAGAAAAGGGATTCGGATATAAATGGTTTCGCCCCCTTCTTGGCACAACACATGGTCAAAGCAGCCTTTATGATAATCCCAATTTCCGCCCAAGTGATAACCGAGCTCTCGAATACAATTGCTGACAACTCCGAAAGAAGCAACTTGCCCTTCAAGCTCTGTTTGTAATGTCAACATGATTATTCCTCCTTCTAACATGATTGCTTATACAGCATTTACAAAAGAAGGAGGAAAAATACTGTCTACTTCTACAAATAAGTCGATCCTCCATCCATTCTACGTTCCGTCTCTCTTTCCGCGTTTACCAAAATCCACTAACGGCTATACTTGGGTAAGCAGTAGATTTTAGATAGGATGGAGGTAATAAGATGAGGACCGCACAAAACAAAGCGACATATGCGCAACGAAATCTTTGGTCCGGTATCCTGTTCGGTTTAGGTTTTGTTGCTTTTCTTGATGAAACGCTATTCCATCAACTGCTCCATTGGCATAAATTTTACGATAAATCGACTGTCGCGGTCGGTCTTGTTTCGGATGGACTTTTTCACGCATTCAGCTGGTTTGCGACCGTCGGAGGGCTATTCCTAGTCGCCGATCTGCGCCGGCGTGATGCTTTGTGGCATAAGATGTGGTGGGGAGGAAAATTGCTTGGTGCCGGAGCTTTCCAACTATATGACGGAACAATTCAGCATAAAATCATGCGCATCCACCAAATCCGTTACAATGTGAATATTTTACCGTATGATCTTGTGTGGAATATTTCCGCAGCAATCATGATCATTATAGGTATTGCTCTGATCATCCAAGCGAAACACGACCATCGTCAAGGAAGAGGGGTGTTTTCCCGTGCAGCATGAACTAGACAACCATACGTCCCTCCTCTTTACCGATCTGTTTTTTGGAATTCCCGTACTGCTGGCAATCGGCCTTTATATCGGAGCTATTTTGACGACCAACCGACGGCGGCACCTCCGAAAATGGCCTTGGCTCCGTACGATTTCCTTTATTGCGGGTGTGTTATTGGCTGCCACCGCAGTAATTGGCCCACTCGCCCGTCAGTCCCATTCCGATTTCACTGCACATATGATGGGTCATCTACTGCTTGGTATGCTCGCTCCGTTGCTTGTTGCGCTCGCTGCTCCTATGACATTGTTGCTGCGCACACTCAATGTCCATGCCGCAAGAAAACTTAGCCGGTTGTTACAACGACGGCTAATCCGTTTCTTCACGCATCCGATTGTGGCGTCTTTCCTGAACATTGGCGGGTTATGGCTTCTCTATACAACTAGTCTATATACAGCTATGCATACAAACCTTCTACTCCATATTTTCGTGCATATGCACGTTTTCATCGCCGGGTATTTATTCACCATTTCTTTACTCTATATAGAACCCGTCTCCCACCGTTTTAGTTTCCAGTTCAGAACCATTGTCTTTATACTGGCACTGGCCGGTCATGGGATCCTTTCTAAATTCATCTACGCATACCCGCCGGAAGGTGTTCCGGTAGCTCAAGCAAGAAGCGGTGCCCTGCTGATGTATTACGGCGGTGATGCGGTCGATCTGCTGCTGATATTTATCCTGTTCAAGCACTGGTACCAATCAGCCCGTCCGCGTACTCGCGCTACTATTGACCGAGAAAACCCTAAAGCCAATCATGCAACGTAGAGAAAGGGACAGCTTTAAAATACAATGTCCCATCTCAAGCGCATCTCCATTGAGTTTCTGATGATGCTTGAGATGACAAAGCTGTCCCTGTTTCTAAGTTCCCTCCCGCTTCGATCGGGTTCGATAGCGAAATGTTTATATTCGATCCAACACTTCCACTGTTTTCAATACATGAAAAAGAAAATCTGGTATGTCCTCCATATGCGCCTCGTTAATTTTCTCCTTGAAGTTCAGTTCGATATTATTCAAGTAATTTGACGGGTCTTGCCCGTATTCAAAACTCAATGTTTGCGTGAGCTCGATGTCATCTTTCCAAATCGAGTTTAGGGATTTTTCGATCTGATAGCACTGGTTTTTTACATGTTGAACATGCTTCATAAAACGAAGGCATAAGACACAACCTGGATTTTCTCCTGGCAATTCTAATAGCTCACCTGCTAACTCTTTCAATGAAGCCGTTAAACTAATTTCTGCCGTTATGTTTTGTAGACCAACAACCTTAAATTGAATGGCAAAATCCCTTGCAAGAACAGCCAAATCCATTCGATCTATCCGATTCGTAATCGTTATTTTCTGATCAATATTGTCTAAATCATAGACGTGATTTTCAAAAGCGACCTTTACATTTTCAAAAATTGTTGGATCGTACATATCGGTCCCTCCCATTGATTGTGATTACCTATAGCTTATTTGATTGTCCAAACTTTTTCATTTTCAACGACTGATAATTGCAGTCTTTCTTTTTCACAAATGCGTTATGAGCTAAAATACAATAGGTTTAGGTGATCGATTCAAGGGAGGGATTTTGTGGCCAAAAAGGTGTTATTATTTGGCGATATCGGGATTGACGATACGGTCGCCTTAATGTATGCCCATTTGAATGAAGAGATTGAAATCGTTGGGGTAGTGGCTGATTATGGGAATGTGTCAAGGGAAGATGCGCTCACCAATATCCATTATTTATTCAATATCTTGAATTTCCCTGCTGGCATCCCGGTTATTGGGGGTGCGGAAATACCATTGACTGCGGAACAGCCTACTTACTACCCGGATATACATGGCGTGCATGGTCTAGGTCCCATTGTGCCGAATGACCGTGAAATTGTGATCGAAAACTTCCTGGAAATCGTGCATATCATTCAGCAGTATAAAGATGAGTTGATCATCGTGAATATCGGTCGACTGACTTCACTTGCCACGATGTTTATTCTTTATAAAGAATTGATGGGGAATGTGAAGGAATTTTATTTGATGGGTGGAGCTTTTGGGGTACCTGGAAATATAACACCCGTCGCAGAAGCGAACTTCCACGCAGATCCGATTGCTGTAAAAATCGTGCTGTCCTATGCCGACAATGTTACCATCATCCCATTAAACGCGACACAAAAGGCAATTGTGACCCCGGAAATGATCGATTATATCGACCACTTTGGAAAAGCGAAAATCTTCAAACCTCTGATGGATTTTTATACAGAATTTTACCACGAGCGGGATCCGACGCTTCCAGGAAGCCCTGTCCATGATGCGCTGACACTGATAGCGGTTATCCATCCGGAAATGTTGACGTTCCAGTATTATCCTATTGAAATCGGGCAACAGCATGAAGGACTGATGAGGGGACTAAGTATTGCCGATACCCGCCACTCCGCTGATATTGCTAATGGAGACAAGATTCACCGCATCGCATTCGATTTGGACTACGCACAATTTTTTCATCACTTTCTATCGGTTATGACGATTGGTCAGGCAGACGAAAGCCGCCATATCTAAAACAGGTGCTGATCATTCAAAAACGCCGCTTCTGAGGAGCGTCACATCAATATCGACGTTCACTTTCATATCCTTGAACATGACATGCCACTGCTCTTCCGTCAATTCAGAACGATGTACCGAGCTTTTATAGAATTCGCCAAATCCGAAAATATCCGAATCCAATTCTTGGCAACGAGCGATGATTCTTTTTAGTTCTTTTGATAAATCATCAGCAATTGCCTTTTCAAGTTCTTTTGCTTCTTTTACTTCTCCGATATTTATAGTTGGCTTGACCTCGATTAATCTTGCTTGCACAGAAATTTGCACGTCGAATTCTGGGGTTTTCGAATTGACCAACTTCACTTTTTTACGGGTTTTGATCGGATCGAATACTAAATTGATTTCCTCCGGAGGATCCTTCAGTAAAGAGGCGGGGACATCCTCGCCTTTCATTTCTGTTTCAAATACGCCTGCATTATAATTATCCCGTAGCAGCCTTACGTAAAAACTTTCATCGACACTAAGTTTGCCAATCATTTTATCCTTTCTGAACAAGGCGATCCCAGAAATCTCCACCAATTCCTGATCTCTTTTCAAGATAGGGACAACAATATCCCTGCCTACGGAAAAATAATCACGGGTCACTTCATGAATCGTAGAGGAAACGACCTGTTCACTTTCAATATTTTGATCGAGTAATTTATAAATATGTTCACCGATATCATCGATATTTGGATATGGAAATTCAATTAATGGCCTCGTTTCGCCCTCCACTACAGCCAGGAGCACTTCTCCGCTCAATTCGTTATTTTTCGAGAAGGTATCCAAGTAGTGGGCTATGCCTTCCTGGGCAAACGCTTCACCGAATAAGATGCCCCTCATTTGACCGGCCATGACCTTTTCAGCTGCTCTACGATTGATCTTCGCGCGGGTCCCTTGGCTTGTTTTGTTTTCGGCGGTAATAATTGCCACTCTACTTTGCAACTCCGAACCGACTTGACGAACAACTGCTGTCGTCTCCACCCCGTCCTCTTTCCCCAAATCATAACCGATCAAAGTCGTTAAGCCTACCCTTTCAAGGAGCTTTGTCTCTGCACATCCGACCAAACCGACACAGAGAAATAACGAACCTAAAAAACAAATCTTTTTCATTCTACTTGCTCCTTATGTCGTTTAAATTTCCTTGTTGCTGCAGCGATTGCAAACAAGATGATCGGGTAAACAAAAGCAATATAGAATGCTACCCGACTATAATAGTCATTGAATGTATTGATTTGGGATCGGGTTTTAAGCAGGATACTAGCAATGAAAATGACGAGCGAGAACAGTCCGACGAATTTAAAAGCATTGACCTCTACGAGCCGTCTCGTCCCTCGAAAAGCAGCCCAAACCAATAGACTAAGATTTGGCAAAATGATCAGCATCCAAAAACAGACGACCATATATTCGATCCGTTCAACAAACGGAAATTTGACGATACCAAATAAAGAAAGCGTCGCCCAAATGGTTTTCCTCAACTGTTCCCCGCTAAAAAAAGTGAGTGTAATTAACATAATGCCAAGATAAATCAATGTTGTGAACAACAACGCAAGATGAACAGGTTTTTTCGCATGCTCCTTATCCTTAACGTAAGGATAGATGACATAGAGAATTTCAAAACCGATAATCGTAAAAGTCATGGAGTGAACACCTTTTAAAATTTCCATCAAATCGGCCTCCAAAACTGGAAGAAGATGCCCGAGTTCCACATATTTCATAGGAAAAGCCATCAGCGGGAATAGCCAGATGGAAAGGATAACACTGAAAAAAGATATACCGACAATGACCCGCAGACCGCCCGTAAACGAATAGATCACGATAAATAACAAAGATACCGCCAGAAACCATGTATTCAAATTCGGAAAAACCCATGTTTGAACAACTTCGATATAGTTCCTCAAAACGGCAAAAAATGCCGTTGATAAATAAAGGATATACAATACATTCAAAAAATTCCCGATCCATTTCCCGAAAATAGCTTGGTGAATCCCATACAAGTCATTCATTCCATACATTTTCAATGTTTTCAGCATGAAAATGGCAACGATGTGTGTGGCGAGCCCCGCAAGCAGGATAGAAATCCAGGCATCTTGTTTCGCTTCCTGGTAAATGATCCGTTGAAAGCCATGAATCCCAACCCCCAGTTGAACGGAGTGAACGATGAAAAAAAGGAGAAAAGCGGGAATCATATCACCAGGGCCCATTTGTACGGAATTTTTCACTCAATTCACCTTCAGTTTATCGTTCTCGGGATCGATGGGGGCAGGTTCAAATTTGTCTTCATCCTCGGGCCTCGTATTGGATGGTCTCTTAAACGTCAAAGGCAACGGCAATCTAACAAGGCTATCCCCCCAATCCATCAGCCGTGGCGGATAAAAAGGGGCTGTATATGGTGAACCAAGACTCGATTGGCGCAACAGTTCGACCATGATAAAGCAGAACCCTAGCATCACACCGTAAAAACCCCAAAGCCCTGCCAAAAGGATCAACGGAAAACGGATAAGCCGGATAACGTTACCCATCATGTAACTCGGGGTTGTAAAAGATGACAATGCTCCTAATGCAATGATGATGATTAAAATATTACTTGTCACGCCCGCTTGAACAGCTGCGGTTCCAACAACAATTCCGCCAACGATACCGATTGTCTGACCAACTTTCGACGGTAACCGGACCCCCGCTTCCCGCAACAGTTCAATAATCAGTTCCAATAGCAATGCTTCAAATAACGGAGGAAATGGAACTAAAGCACGGGATTCGCTCAGCGGAACTAAAAGAGTTTGCGGAATGACTTCGTAATGGTACGTTAAAGCCGCCACATATAAAGGCGTTAAAAATACGGATAGAACGACCGCGCTGAATCGTAATAACCGGGTAAACGTAGCAATTTGCCAGCGCAAGTTTTGATCCTCCTGGCTTTGGAAAAATTCCAGAAAGGAGTGCGGGCAAACAATGGCAAGGGAACTTCCATCGATGATCAATCCCAATTTACCGTTCAATAATTCACCGCACAGCTTGTCTGGTCGTTCCGTTAGAAGCATTTGCGGAAAAATTGATAACGAATTATCGTCAATCAGCTGTTCCAGAATCGAGCTATCCAACACGGAATCCGTTTCCAGATCGGTGATCCGTTGCCTGAGTGTATTCACCATTTCATCTGAAGCAACCCCTTTGATGTATAACAATGCCACCGATGTTGTCGATCGCTCTCCGACTTCCATTAGTTCATTGCACAGATCGGGATTTTTGATCAGTCTTCGGATTAAGGACACATTCGTTGACAAGCTCTCGTTAAACGCCACTTGGGCACCGATGACTTGGGATTCCATTTCGGGTGCCGATAACGATCGCGATTCGGTGGTCGGGATATTTGCCAATACGATTTGGGCATCCCCTTCCACATGGATAAGCACTGACCCATCCATTAGGGCCCGAACGGCATCCCCGACCTCTTCCGTCAATTTCACTTGCGGAACGGGTAAATAAGAGGTCAAATTTTGCGATGAAACACCCGGATACTTCACCAATTCAAGAATGATATGATCAGTTAACGCCTTAGTATCCACCAAGTTATCGATATAGATAAGCGTAAGGCTTGGAGGAATCGATTTGACAATCAAATCAGATGAGTGATGGACAGCGGCGCTAACCGTCTGGATAAACACATCCGCTGAAGTGGACACTTTATGTCCCGAAATTCCCCCATCCATAGCGGATGAGGGTCCCGAATTTTTTTCAGGCATTGTACGTCCTCCTTACGAACTTTGGTTCACATCAATCTCCCTGCCCATGACAATTCATCTGTCCGTTTCTTCAAATTCAACTCGGATGATTTCCTCCGATTCGGTTGTGAACTCGATCCTAACAAAGACACCGAACTCGCGGTCGCCTTCTTTTAACCAAAGCTTGAATTTCTCAGTGGTTGAATTCCCTTGCGTGTGACTGCCTTCATGCAAGTAGTCCAGGATATGGGCATGTGGATATTTACCTTGCACTTCTTTTACAGCGAGCCTTCCCCATTTTGCATAGGACGGGACTTCTTGTTGCACTGGCGCCGCTAGCGGCATAGGCGGAGTGATCACCCAAACGACCATCAATAAACCGAGCGCTATACATGTTTTGCGTAAGATGATTCCCATCTCCTTTTCATTTCAAATAAAATAATCCTCCACTGATGATGTCGATTTTAATACGGGCTTCGTATTGTTGCGCCAACGCTTCTTTCTCGATTTCGTAACTTTCCGGTCGGTTGTCAACCCCTTCATAGAAAAACTCCAAAACGGCCAAATCCTTTTCCCATCTCTTTTTCGCTTCCTCCGCCCAAGTATGGTCGTCTTGCTGGATGTGCTGTTCGATGAGTGCATCCAATCGTTCAAGCGCCCGGAGCGGCTTGATAATATAGGGTAGCTGAAAGCTATTGGCGGATGCTGTCGCCGTCAAATCCTTTTCCAGCAATGATTCATGAAAACCATCCCTGATTTCTCCAGTCATCAGATTGATCCCCAACGAATGCAGCCTTTCTTTCGTTTGATCGCAATAGTAGGCGATTTTATAATTCACGCCAAACCAAGGCGTCAAGATCGGTTGTACATGCGGATTCGCTTCCGTCTGCTCATACATCTGCACAAAAGCGCCGAGCTCATTCGTCACTTGAAAGAGCTGATGGAGACGAGGAGAACCGAAGTGGATCACTTCGCCTCGAACGTTCTCCACCAACTGATTTTTATCTGTGATAAATGTCAATTGTGCCGGATTGGGTTCTTCCCCCGTACTCTCTACGTATTGCCAATAATACGGGCGGTTCATAATTCTTTTATCCATTTCAACCGTCAATTGGACAATTAAATAATGCGGATGGTGACTTAAAATCGGGCAATGGTTCTCTTTGAAAAATTGTTGCATATACGTGTGGATCTGTTGCGGATACATGGCACACTCTCCTTAAATGGTCTCTTTATAAGCGGATAATATATCGTCCAGCTCTCCGACCACCTGTTCAAAAACCCCAATCTTTTTATAAAGCAAATCCAGGATATGGTCCTCAATTGTATCCTGGATAGCCAAATTGTAAATATGGACATCCTGCGTCTGTCCCAATCGATGGACACGCCCGATCCGTTGCTCCAATTTCATCGGATTCCAAGGGAGGTCATAATTGATGACATGGTGGCAAAATTGCAGGTTAATCCCCTCACTTCCGGACTCCGTAGCAATGAGTACTTGCGCTCGATCTTTGAATAATTGCTTCATCCAATCGCGTTTGCTTTTGCTAAATTTTCCATTGAACAGCACGCTCGTAATACCTTTTTTATGGAGATACCATTGCAGATAGATCTGACTTGCCCGATATTCGGTGAAAAGGATAACCTTATTATTTGCCTGTGTAATGATTTCATAAGCTTTTTCCGCTTTGGAATTAATGTCCAATGCAGACATTTTTTCAATAATGCGATCCATATACGCCACATCTTCAGGCTTAATGCTTTTTTCCCGCATTTTCTCTAACGTGACATAAACGGCTTCTTTACTGCTGCACATTTCTCGTTGGAGCGTCATGGTCGAGAAAGCATCTGAAAAGTCCGGGGAGACCTGCTTCAGTTCCGAAATTAAGTCGTATACTTCTTTTTCTTCGGGTGTAAAGTCGATTGGGAGTATTTGAACATGTCGGTTTGTCCATTCAATTCCTGTATCCTGCCTTCGATTTCGGACCATCACTTGATTGACCAATTCGCGTAAAAATTCTTCTTGGTCCACATGATACTCCCCGGAGGAAAAGAGTGATTGAAACGTCTCATAATTGCCAAGATGGCCCGGTTTCAGTAAAGTAATGAGATAAAACAATTCCTGCACATTATTTTGGATCGGTGTCGCGGTCAGTAATAAACAAAATTTCTTCTTCAAATGCTGAACAAATTCATAATTCTTTGTTTTATGATTTTTTAATTTATGTGCCTCATCAATGATGATTAAATCAAAATTTTGTGCGTAAATATTTTCTTTATGCGGACTTCTTTTCGCCATATCCATACTCATGACGACAATTTGGCAATGGTTTAAATCATAATTTTTACGATACGGTATTGCGGGGATATGAAATTTGCGATTCATTTCATCAACCCATTGATTGACAAGTGAAGACGGAACTAAAATCAGCGCTTTTTTCACAAGACCCCGAATGAGATACTCTTTCAAAATCAAACCCGCTTCAATCGTTTTACCAAGCCCAACCTCATCCGCCAAAATTGCTTTGCCGTTCATCCTTTCAATGACCGTTTCAGCCGCTTCCAATTGGTGAGGCAACGGCTTCAGATCAGGTAAATACTTTGGACATTGTAGGCCATGGAAATCGGTGATCAAGTTCGATTGGGCCACTTCATAACTCATCTTATATAAAGTCCAATTTCCCCAAGGCTCACGATCCTCTAACCGTTCGACTAAGCCCTTTTTCCATTCGGACGTTCTATCAATGATCATCAACATCACCTCACACAACTGATCTTTTTTATTAGCTTGTCCTCAAATGAAGCTTCTATGTTTATCTTCAATTAGCAAATGTTTTTGTACTGCAAGCGTAGGGCGCCTGCCTGTCGCCAGAAGAATTTACGCGAGCAAGCTCGATATCAATTACGCAGGGGCGTAATTGCTTTTTTTAGTATTCGACATCCTACCAGCTTGAAATTCATGATAATAGCCTGATAACAGTTATACAGGTGTTCGTTGAAACTCCCGTCTTATAAATAGAATGTATTTGAAAAAGTTTATTTCTCAATGGTTTTCCTTAATGATTTCCTACTCGATTCAATCTTTTCAACTTTTACGTTAAGATTGTGAATCGAATCTTTGGTCAATTCAACTTTCCCATCTTCTTGTATTCTTTTCCATGTTTTTACGTCTTTCCGATATAAATGCTCCGATAAGCGATAAATATCCACATCATGTTTTAAGCCTTCTTCATACGTAGCCTCAATTTCTTTTTTTATCTGTTTTGCAATTTCCTTTCTAATCTTACTAGGCGTTATTTTCCCTTCAATATTACTGACCGCAACATCCACTCTTACATCAATATCGAATGTCACATTGTCATTTTCCACAATTGGTTTCACCTTTACCTTAAGTTTATCAATGATCACGGTGAGGTAACTTTGTTCATCCATATTCAACTTTGTAGTCACTTCTCCCCTTTTCGTTGCATTCGTCATCCACTGCAAACCATTGACTTTTTCTTCTGTGATAAACCCCTTAAACTTATTTGTAGCGACAACGCCAACTCCTGTAAGTTTGGCTGAAGTATTCGGACCTTCTACCGTTTCCCAATTTTCAATGACGGAAATATATGGAATACGCGCTTCATAACTTGGTTCATTCAATGCAATAATCAATTCACGAAAATTGAGGGGTTCTATAAAGGATTCTTGCTTAAATGAGTTCACTGGGTCGCCAAGTTTCGATAACGTTATGGCTTTATTAATGATAGGCGTGACGAGCAGTACATCTTTTACGGGGTCTTTTGTACTGTACACCCAAATTTGATATCTCGTTTCTCTATATCGTATAAAACTGTCAACAATCGAATTCAACCTTCCATCTTTCATCGCCTCTTCGGATAAAATGAGATACGAAAAATGGCCCCAAAAAACCCTCTGGTCGATGGAATGATACAATTCAAAAATTGCTTCATCAATTGTTTCTCCTGTAGCAAATCCAACCTCAGATTGAATTGCTTTGCTAACTGGTTGATCTGATTTTGCCGTATTACTAAAGTCAATAATTTGACTATATACTTTGTATTGACCATCTTCAAAATCTACACCAACCCCATGAATATAGAGCATGCGCTCAGGCTCGTTGACATCCCAGCAACTCGTGAGAATCGGCATAAGCAGAATGAGTATGGCTATCATTTTCTTATTCATTTTTCATCCTCATTGGTCCTGGTCTTATCTAGGGGACTTAACATATTTGGACGTTCTTTATAGTGGTTGGACGGTAATCGAAAAAGAGTGGTTTTAATAGTTGTCCAATTTAAATCGGTCGCAATATTCAAGTAAGGAACGCCAAAAGTTCGAATATTCGCCAAGTAAAGTAACGTAAAATAAATGCACATAAAAAAACCGAAAAGACCTAAAAATGAAGTGACTAATATGAAAATAACGCGTAATAGCCCTATTGCAGTCACGAGAGATTGATTTACTAACGTAAATGACGCGATGGTCGAAATGGCTATGATAACAATCATCGCAGGACTTGTAACACCAGCTCGAATCGCAGCATCACCGATTATCAATCCGCCGACAACACTGATTGTCCCACCAATGGCAGAAGGAAGACGTAAGCCGGCTTCACGGAACAACTCAAACATGAGTAGCATGAGTAACATTTCAAGTGCCGCAGGAAGTGGTAGCCCCATATTCGATTGGACAACGGTCGCAAGTAATTGCAATGGCATCTGATTTTGGTGAAATGTCATTAAAGAAAGCCAAAACGCCGGTAATAACAAGCCAATTCCAAGGCCTAACAGACGTAATAGCCGCTCAAACGAACTAAAAAAGACAGGAGATTCATTATCTTCACTCGATTTTAAAAGTAAAAACATATTTACAGGCGTGATCACTACATACGCAACCCCGTCAACAAGAATTAGAAATCGCCCTCTTATAAGTGATTGAACTGCATTATCGGGTCGACCTGTATAATCGACTCGAGGAAAGAGCTTGGAACTTTTATTCACCCGTTCCATTAATAAATCCCCACTAAATACAATATCGATATCAATTTTTTCCAATTTACTTTTTATGCCATTCAAAATTTCTTTATCGGCAATATCATCAAAATAGAGAATGGCTACAGCCGTCTTTGAACGTCTTCCTATCTCTAACTTTTCAACGCATAATGAATTCGTAGGCAACCGCTTCCGTATTAAAGCGATATTAACGGAAAGGTCTTCAATAAAGTTATCTCTAGGTCCTCTTACGAGAACTTCCATTCTTGTCTCTTCAGGACTTCGATTCGGCTTTTTAGAAATATTGCTTGAAAACAGGAGCTGATCCTCCTCAAAAAAAAGCAGCAAATGACCTGTATACACCAGTGAAATAGCCTCTGTTATATCCTCTATTTTATGAATATCAGGAATGTGTAATTGTTCCAGCAATGTTGCTTCCAGGGGCTTCTCTTCTCGGTTATCAAAAACCAGTTGAATTCGCTGAATGATGACCTCATTCAACAACTGCTGGTCTATCATGGCGTCACAAGTAATGAAATGCACTTTATATTGACGAAATGTATACGCTTGAAACTGAACGTCCGCCGATTTCTGAAATATTTCTTTTAAGTTGCTAATATCCATTGATGTTTCAGCCGATCGCATCATTTTTCACCATTTCCTGTGTAGGTTTTAAGATTCGAATTTCTTAGATGATTTATTTGATAAGAAAACAACAATCACAAAAACGAGGGATAAAATGAAAAAAAAGAGAAAAGTGGCCAGTAATAAATATTCCCCTTTAAATTTTAGAAATAGACCGTCGTTCATAAGAAACAGTCCTAAGTTAATAAAGAAAAATGGAGGGGCAAGCGTTTTCCAAATACGCTTTCGATTTCCCGACATTTTCAATATTTCCACCACCACGAATAAAAGCAATCCCATTCTTATAAACGCACCTGTAAGCCATTGATAGATCGATAAAAAATCAAGATGTTGAACAAAGCGTCCAATCGCCACGAGACCCCATTCTTCATAAGCAGGAAATCTTTGCTTCGCTGCCTCATCGGGTCCAAACTCCATAATCGCACCATTGAGGGGTCCGATCGTTAACCCCATTAAAATAAAAATCATCACCGCAAAGTGGTACCAACGTATCCGACCTTTAATGTGATGTTGTAAAAAAAGAATAAGCAGAAGCTCAACAAACCCAGAAGCGGGATAGACAATTCCTTTCAGGATAGGTTGGAACCCATGCTCGAAAAAAGGTCGCAATAACTCATAATTTTTCACTTGGATGTTCGTAAACGCTACAAAAAATCCTAAAACAACGACACCGGCTAGAACAAAGACATTCACAATCGCAATCGTTTGTATATTTGTTGTGGCCAATAAGATACAAAGAATTGTATAGATGATTAGCAGTACCAACATCGGCGTTTCTGGTAAAAAGGTCGTTGAGACCCATTGTAACGTTTCCCTCATTGTAAAAGCGGCAAGGATGATCAAATAGATGGCAACAATATAAAGGATAATGGAGGAGGCAACCTTGCCTATTTTTTGTTTTAACCAATCCGAAATCGGCTCTTGGTTGGATTTTTTATGAATATAAACTAACAGAAAAAGCCACGGAAAGATTGCAAAAGCCGCTAATACGACAGACATCCATCCATCTCTTCCTACAGTTTTTAATAATGGAGGAAGAATGGTTACATGATTTTTCAACCCAATTACCGTCATCGATAGAAAAATGACATGCAGCATACTAATTGATCCGATGCCCTTCACTCGAAAACCCTCTAACATTTTTTATATGACTTATTATTGGCAAAAAGATAGAGGATTATAAGCAGTGAATTGAAATCTAAGGAAACCTTGTACTCATGAGATGAACGATTCCCCTTTCATCTAAAAAAGGAAATGCTAACAAGGTTAAATTTAGGAAAATTGAAGATGTATAACACAATGTTCAAATGAAGGTCTACCTTGTTGTTTGGCTGTTACAATCTCAATCACTGAAAATAGAATATTTCGAGCTCGTTTTATTTACCGACAAAAAGGTTACGATTCGTCTGGAAAACACCATCGTGTTATTATACAAATAAGAATAAGCATTGTTCTTTTTTGCAAGATAATTGGGGAGGTTTTTCTATGGCGTATATATTACAAGTCGATTTTAAACATGAAGGTCCTTTTGGGGATGAAATGGTTGGCGCATTTACGGATTTAGCCACCAGCATTAACGAAGAAAAGGGATTTATCTGGAAAATTTGGACAGAGAATGAGGAAATAAAAGAAGCTGGTGGCATCTATTTGTTCGAAACGAAAGAAGATGCTGAGAATTATTTAACGAAACATACGAAGCGATTAAATAGATTTGGGATTGCACACGTTAACGGGAAAATTTTCAAAGCAAACAACTCCTTAACGGCGATCAATCAAGGTCCCGTGCGATAACAAACAGATCTGTTGATGAAGCCATCAAGCCCATGTACCTTCCGAGGACTGGGTTATTTTTTTTACCCTTTCTTGCCCCATGAGGAAAAGCTTTCAGAATAATGAATGAGCAAGTCGTAACTTCCATGTCTCAACGATATATTGGGGATAAGAACTGATGAAAGGGGATGTTGAAATGAAAAGGAGAACTGCAGAACCCTTCAAAATTAAAAGTGTGGAAACATTGGCAATGCTCTCATATGAGGAAAGAAAACAATCACTTCAACAAGCAGGATATAACACATTTCTCATCGATTCGAAAGATGTCTATATCGATTTATTGACAGACAGTGGAACGACAGCAATGAGTGATGCACAATGGGGTGCATTGATGACAGGCGATGAAGCATATGCAGGCAGCAAAAGCTGGAAGAAGTTAGAGAAAGCGGTGCGCGACGTCTATGGCTATCAATTTGTCCTGCCCACTCACCAAGGACGCGGAGCGGAAAATATCTTATCCCAACTCAAAATTCAAAAAGGTGATTACGTCCCAGGGAATATGTACTTTACAACGACACGGGCCCATCAGGAGATGAACGGTGCTACATTTGTCGATATCATTATCGATGAAGCACATGATCCTACCATTGAGCATCCATTTAAAGGCAATGTCGATTTGGCTAAATTGCAGCGGCTAATCGATAAAGTTGGTGCAGAGAAAATTCCATATGTCTGTCTAGCGGTAACCGTCAATCTTGCCGGCGGGCAACCCGTCAGCATGGAAAATATGAAAGAGGTTTACGAACTATGCCAAAAGCATGACATCGATGTCATGCTCGATGCGACCCGTTGTGTCGAAAACGCCTTCTTCATAAAAGAACGGGAAGCCGGGCAGGCGAACCGGTCGATTGCAGCGATTTTAAAAGAAATGATGTCCTACTCGGATGGTTGCACGATGAGCGGTAAAAAAGATTGCCTCGTCAATATCGGCGGTTTTCTGGCGATGAATGATGAAGACTTATATATCCGATCACGTGAGCTGGTTGTCGTGTATGAAGGAATGCCTTCTTATGGCGGAATGGCAGGACGTGATATGGAAGCGATGGCAATCGGCATCCGGGAAGCGGTCGATGATCATTATATCGCGCATCGGATCGGGCAAGTTCGTCACCTTGGCCAACAGCTCATCGACGCAGGAATCCCGGTCGTCAAACCGATAGGCGGGCATGCCGTATTTTTGGATGCCCGCGCCTTCCTTCCCCATTTAAGCCAAGAAGAATTCCCTGCCCAAGCGCTTGCCGCCGCCCTCTACTTGGATTCCGGGGTACGGAGCATGGAACGAGGAATTGTTTCAGCCGGACGCGACATCACAACAGGCAACCATAACAAGCCCAATCTGGAACTCGTACGCCTCACCATCCCCCGCCGCGTGTATACGAATAATCATATGGACGTTGTCGTTGATTCGATCGTAGACCTCTATGAAAAACGGGATGCCATTTGCGGGCTAAAGATGGACTACGAACCGCCTACACTTCGCTTCTTCAACGCCCGGTTTTCCCCACTGTCGGCAAATGGGGAGCTGATTAGTGAAGAGAATAGACTATTATAAAAATAGATCGAAACAAATAACTTCATGAAAAAATATTAAGACAGAAAGAAAACCACCCAGCGCCGCAGGATGCAAAATGGAGTTGAATTTGAAACATCGCGGATTATAAGCATGCTTCTTGCTAAGCCTCCCTCCTTTTGAAACAATAGAATGAATGAACAAAAGAAAGGGTGTTTTATCTGTTGAAAGTATTGGTAATCGGGGCAAATGGGCAGATTGGTCAACAGGTCGTTCATCTACTTCAAGAAAGCGATGAGTATACCGTGCGGGCCATGGTCCGGAATGAGGCGCAGGCTACCGTTCTTCAAGACAGCGGTGTGGAAGCCGTTATTGCGAATTTGGAAGGTTCCATCGATGAAATTGCAACAGCCATGCAAGGCTGCGACGCGGTTATTTTCTCTGCCGGTTCAGGCGGTCATACAGGACCTGATAAAACATTGTTAGTCGATTTGGACGGAGCCGTTAAGTCGATGGAAGCGGCGGAAAAAATTGGCGTACATCGCTATGTAATGGTGAGTGCCATCCAGGCGCATAACCGGGAAAGCTGGGCAAACAGTCCCATCAAACCGTATATGGTGGCGAAACATTTTGCAGACAAGGCACTCATGGCAAGTAATCTAAATTACACGATTGTGCGTCCCGGCGCCTTAACCAATGACGCTGGAACTGGACATATTTCTGCAAGTGAGAACTTGCAACGCGATTCCATACCGCGTGAAGATGTCGCTCATACATTGATTGCTGTACTGAATGAAGAAAACACCTATAGACGCTCATTTGACCTTGTCGCCGGTGATACAGCCATTTCAGACGCATTGAAAAATCTGTAAAGGATAGAAGAAAAGGTGCCAGGTTACGAAATTAATCCAAAATTGCATTGTAACCTGGCATTAAGATTTTTTATTCCAAATCTCTTGACTTTTCTTCTGCTTCCTTTCGTTCCTTCCTGAAATCCGGCTCCTCGCCGAACTCGGCGCCATAATTCGGGTTGGAGAAACGAGAGTGGCGGTCTGTTACCGCGTCCATCTCCTCGTTCGATTTGAATAATAAACCAATACATATCAATCCACTTATTCCGACAAGACCATAGACAACCCTAGATAGGAATGCACCCTGACCACCAAATAACGTGGCAACTACATCAAACCGAAAAAAACTGATTAAACCCCAGTTCAGTGCGCCTATGATGACGAGGGCCAGCGCGATCCGTGAAAGCACACTCATGCATGAATTCCTCCTTCAATTGGATAATAATCGAATCCGTAATTACAATAGGCGGATTTGGAATGACTTTACGCCGTTCTAATTACCGAAGAGCGATCGACTCACCAAAAAATACCTCCCGCTAATTGCATTTGATTCGTTTTTATCTTCTACCAAAAGTGTTTTTTCATACATTTTCAACTTGATTCAGCTAATCTTTTTGTACTGAGAGCAAAGCGTCAGCTACAGAAGTCCTCCACAAGCCCATCAAGTAAAATACTCTATTTTAGCGTTTGGAAAGAATTTTTCCATATTGCCATATAAATGATCTTTTAATTCATCCTCTTCGTCTTTTGATAAATGGACTTGTCAGCGGCGTCAAGGATCTCCTCTACATTCACATACGTCCGGATATACGACTTGGCCCCCATTGTCATCTGCAAATAACAATAATGGCAGTGCCCCATACACCCCGTCGCAAACGGAATTGCATATTCCGCTGACGGTTTAGACGTATCGAATTTCCGTGTTTTCCGAAAGCCCTCGACTAACGTCGACTTCGCAATCCGACATTTTTGCGCATCCGTCTCACCCGGCAAATCTCGAACTTGATCGTGTGAAGTCGTAAAGCGTGTTTCGATCCCCAGCTCGTCAAACTTCTCTTTCAGTTTTTTTCCTAGTGGATACTCCAATGCATTCGGCTCGAAATAGAAAAGCTGTGGTGTAAAGGGTTTATTCATATCCCGTCCTCTATCAAAGCAATTAGAGGCTAACAAGTCAGCCATCTGAAGTACAGCTTGTTTCAAGACCTAGGAATTATGTGGGTCCAAATTTCCAAACACATTCGAAACTGGTAAATAATTTTGTTTTGGATACTTTACACACTGATACTTGAAAATCACCATCCCTTAATCTTTATACGGATCAAACTCATTGGCACCCGCCATGCAGACGCCGACCGGTTTCAGGACGTGTAAAACATCAATCGTCTCTTGATGAGCATCGAGCACCGTTTGCAGTTTTCGGTAAACGAAAGGACTTTCATCCGTCCCGCCCCCGCGTAGCATAACACCGAAATCTTTTACTGCATCATCCATTTGTTTCTGCGAAATTTTACCGCCGGAACGCGTACGCGTTTTCCAGTTCATCTTCCCTGCGGCTTGCGTGCGGCTCATAATACGGCCTGCACCGTGAACGGTACTATAAAATGCCTGTTCATTTTCCACATTGTCTTTCCCTTGGACAATGACTGAAATATCCCCCATGCTGCCGCCGATAAAGCCTAACTGCCCCGGTGCAGACGGTGTCGCTCCTTTGCGAACGACTATTGTCTCCTTGCCATTATGCGTTTCTTTCCAAGCAAAATTATGATGATTATGTACTTCAAACTGTGCTTCAGCACGGAGAATCTTCAGAACTTGCTTAATGACATAATCCCTGCCGGCGTACGCATATTTGCCCGCCAAAGTCATCGCCCTGTAATACATATCCCCCAGTTCACTATCTAAATCGATCAACGTCGGCGCCTGCTCCATATTTTCACCGGGGGCACGATCCGAAAATCCACGATCATTGGCCAAGTTTAAAAAGCCGCTCGCTGTCTTATGACCAAATCCACGGCTGCCAAAATGATTGGCAATCCACAGGTCTCCTGTCTTTTCCTCGATGAGAAGATCGACAAAATGATTCCCCGAACCGACCGTTCCTAACTGATCGATCGCCAACTTTTTCAGCCGATCATGTTCCTGCTTGCCGATCTGCTGATAGACATTCCAGTCTGGATCATCGAACAGCTCATGATCGATACGTTTCTTATTCTTTCGCCCGACACCGAAAGAGATCTTCCCCGCAATCTCATCCATTATGCTTGGAAGGATGTTTTTAATGTCGTCATACTTTATATTCGTCCGAACCGCTTTATTGCCACACGCGATGTCATAGCCGACACCCGATGGAGAAATTTGCCCGTCGTAAATAACGACGCCCCCCACCGGCTGACTATACCCGTAATGCCCATCCGCACAAAGCACACCACCTATGACATTTCCCGCTTCCAAACAGTTCTGAAACTGGCGAATCGTATTGTCTTCGTGATTGCCGAAAATTTTAGTTTGCATGAAATGGTTTCCTCCCCCTTATTTTTCTCTCTATTACGTTTTGGCGGAATGGCCTACAGATTTTGAATTGCGATTTCGCACATATAGCTCCGTACCATCCGCCCTTCGCTTGCAGTCCAAAAATATTTGCTGGATGAAGGCTAAAACATCCCATTCTCGTTTGGTGAATCCTCTGGTATCGGTTGACCAATATCCCACATTTCGATAATCTTTCCTTTTTGAAAACGAAAAATATGGACAACCGCTCCGCCTAGATCCTCCGGATTTTGTTTGATATGGGAATAAACCATCACGTTTTCTCCCTCTTCAATCGTTTGCTTTACTTCTACCATCTTGTTCGGGCTTATACGATCATTCTCTTTCATCGCCTGCATAAGCGAATCAGCATCCCCGGGGAAATATGGATTATGATGGCGAAACTCTGGGCTTACGTACTTTTTATAAGCCTCCTCAATCTTTCCAGAAACAATCAGCTGCAGAAAGTCCACTGCTTGGTCTTTAGGAGATTTCAAAGTTTTAACATCCTTTCATAAATAGCCTTTTATGACTGTTAACCTTACTTAATGAACTAAGGATGCCCTTAAAGTAACAATGCCGTTTTCTAAATACCCCTTTAAGCAAGTCAACATATACACCCAACCTTCTTTTTGCCCCATCATTTTGTGTACAATTTCGGGATCGTCTTCTTGAAAACCTGATTCGTTCACTTCGATCAGTGTATGAGCACGATCCAACTCCTCCAATGAAATCGTAACAATCGTTTCTTGCCCTTCTGCTCCCCACGAAAAAACAATTTTCTTTTCTTGTTCGACTTCTAGTACATTGATTTCTACTTCAGCCTTGTATTCGTCATATCTCCAGATGATCTTTTTACCTTGCTCCACTCGATGGGTGCCTGAAGAAAACCAATAATTAGACATTCTATCGGGATCTACTAGAGCTTCGAATATTTCATGTGCAGATTTTCGTATGTTCATCTTCGTAATGACTTGCGTATCCATCCAACATCAACTCGCCTTCATTTTAGTTTAGGGTCGTAATAGCCGGCACAACGAAAGCCTCCTCGGTTGAAAGTGGAATTTCAGCAACTTTCAGTTTCAAGCGGGAGAGTCCTTACTCTATACCTCAACATACTTAGGTAAAATACTCGATTTTAGCGTTTGGAAAGAATTTTTCCATATAGCCATATAAATGATCTTTTAATTCATCCTCTTCGTCTTTTTGATAAATGTATTTGCCAATGCCGTATTTTCCCCATTTATAGCGCCTTTTCGATTCATCCAACTCCAGTTTTGTCTTCGGATAGTTCTTTTCGATCACTTTTTTAGCCGGTTTCGTAAAGCGATGCTGAATAAATTCAAATGTAATATCCTCTCGGGCATCTTGTGGCAATTCCTCATCCAGACGCTCGAACAAATGCCGGTAGCCTTCCTCCCAGCCTTCGTGGATATAAATGGGTGCTACGATAAAGCCAAGTGGGTAGCCTGCTCTTGCCACTTTCCCTGCAGCCTCAATTCGTTTTGCCAAAGGGGATGTGCCCGGCTCGAAGTTTTTAATCACATAATCAGCATTGACGCTGAAACGGAAACGCGTATGGCCATTATGTGCCGCATCGAGCAAATGGTCGACATAATGGAACTTCGTCACAAACCGCAGCCGCCCCAATTCCGTTTGTCCGAAATGGTTGATGGCCCGTTTCAATGTATGGGTCAGGTGATCAATTCCCACAATATCAGATGTACAGGCCGCCTCAAAACGAGTGATCTCCGGTGCACGCTCCTCGATGTACTTATCAGCGGCGTCAAGGATTTCCTCAACATTCACATACGTCCGAATATACGGTTTGGCCCCCATCGTCGTCTGTAAATAACAATAATGGCAGTGTCCCATACAACCCGTCGCGAAGGGGATTGCATACTCCGCCGACGGTTTGGAGGTATCGAATTTTAGTGTTTTCCGAATGCCTACGACTAACGTCGACTTTGCGATCCGATATTTTTGCGCATCCGTCTCACCTGGCAAATCTCGGATTTGATTGTGTGAAGTGGTAAAGCGTGTTTCGATTCCCAGCTTGTCAAACTTCTCTTTCAGTTCTTTTCCTAACGGATAATCCAAGGCTTTCGGCTCGAAATAGACAAGCTGCGGTGTAAAGGGTTTATTCATTTCTTATCCTCCAACTAAGCAATTAGCGCCTAATAAGCCAGCAGCTAACGTATAGCTTGTTTCGAACCTTCGGAATTATGCTTGCCCTGATTTGCCATGGTGACTCATGCCAAAACTCCGTTGATAGTCCGTTGATAGATTGAAAGCTTTTAATGCACATGGTTCTAATACAATTCAGAGATATGTTAATAACAGTTACTTTTCACTTATCTATATGCTCTAATTCTAAAAGCCCTTACACCTATCTTTGACTGATGTCAGGTTTCGAGACAATTTGGAATTGTGTGAGAACCCGGCAGTCACATTTATTAAAATAAAAAAGAAGTGTTATACTAAAAAATTCCAAACTGTATTAGAACCAGGCACTTTTCATTACTTAATTGTTAATATACCTCTCAAACACATCGCCAAAGTCTTTGATTTGGTATTGCTCACGAGCAGATGTTAACCAGGAGAAACTAAACTCGGTTAATTGTTTATACTGGTCTGCTAACTGGATGTCGGATAGACGTGTGTTCTGCAATACTGTGACAGCTTTATCGAGACTTCCAGTCGCGAGCTCGAACAGTATATTGTCGTCGTGGACCTTTTCCGAAATATACGCCAATGCTTTGTACAAATCATTCAATTTGTTAAGTTGCTTTTTATCAACGTCAATGCTGAACGATTGCTCGCCTAAGGTGAACTTGATTTCAACATCCAAATCCACTTTTCCCGCCGTTTCCAAAAATACATCGGTGATTTGATATTGCGCATACGGATAGCGTTTGAGCAAGCGCTTTGAAGAGATCGCTTTCTCACCATCGACGTGGATGAACGCACTGTTCGTAAAGCAATATTCATCCGCTTTTGTCTTAATTAAAAAATAAATTTTTTCTTGATCTTCATGTCGAATATAATCATCCGCATCCGTTTTGTCATAATCTTCTGGACCGATGATTTTACCGATATCCGACAACCCTAACGCATCTGAAGCCAATTTTTTCAGCATATGCCCCGCCTCTTCTCTCTACTAGTATTCTTTCATCCATATTATAGTATATTTCAGTAGATGAATGGGATTTAAGAAGCCAAATTCTAACACAATTCCAAATTGTACTAGAACCTGGCAGTCTAAATGGTAAAGACATCCACAAATTAAAAACGCCAGTGTTAAAGGCGTTTTAAGTAAAATAGCTATTTATTTGGAATCCTTTTTCCGGGATGTAGGTTGATCAACAAATTGATCGACTTGTAAGGTTAGCTCTTCTACAAGCTCTTTAAGTAACTGTTTTTGCTCAGCGGTTAATTTCCCTTTAACCTCTTCTAGATCTACCCCGTTTTTACTTAGCGTATTACTCACTATTAAATCAATCACTTTGTCGGGAATTGCATTTGTTCTTTTGGATGAATCGCTCAAGCCATCGCTCCTTCTTGTGATATCGCTCATATTATTCTATGCAACTATCAATTAAAAGGAGATGAGGATTATTTTTCGTTTTCCAAACCCTCTACATAATTAGTGAACTTACACTATAAAACAATGTTCAACGCAACAAAGGAATTCTTTTGTTGCGTTGATAAAAAATTCACCCTACATGATATAGCGAGATTTTTTTCGGAGTTGAAAACGTTTTTCGAATTGACAGTACATTATAGAATATCTAACTTAGCTACTAAAGTAATAAGGATTTGAAGCAATGCTTGGATGTTTACAGCCAAGTCGGTATCTGTTGTGCTAACTGTTACATTTCTTGATCCCTCAACAATCGTTTTTTGAACGTTTCGTTGTTTTGTTTTTATATATTGCTTCATATCTTGTGCAACTGCTTTGCCTTGATCTGTATCTCCGATCGTAACGCTAATGACTGCCGCAATTGCTGCTTGGATTCCGAGTTGTAATGACAATGCCGCTTGTGTATCCGTTGTTTGTATATCAACACATTCGGAATCCCTGACGACGATCCATTCGTAAGATTGCTGCTTATTGGACACTGATTGTTCTGCATTTTGTTGAACATCCGCGTTGTTGTTTCTAGTGTTATGGCAATGATCTAATGCCCTCCATTTGTTTCCACTCATTTTTCCACCTCTTTTCATTGTTAACAATCACGTTGGGACGGACCCCTTAAAAGTGCAGGTGGCGTTTTGCTGAGACAGGTGCTAGAAGGCTTACCCCAAATGCGTTCTTTGCCTTTTGCTTCAAGTCTGAAGCGACCCGAGCCGGCTACCACCTGGAGTTTAGATGCCTCATTGAATTGTATGCATGTCTAGCATTCATCCCACCACTTATGGAAATGGGTACTTCTGTAGCCAACGCTTCAATTTGCATTACAAAAACATTTGTTGGATTCAGTTAAAGGACATCCAATTTAACGACTAATGAAACCAACACTTGTAGTAGCGCTTGAATATTCACAGCCAAGTCCGTATCAACAGTTACGATATTAACGTCATTCGAATTATCAATATAGATTTTTTGTTTATTGGTTTGTTCCTCATTAAATTGCTGGTAGATGTCTTGTGCCACAGCTTGGCCCCGTTCAGAATCACCAATTACAATACTTACAACTAAAGCAATTGCAAGTTGTAAGCCCACTTGAAGAGAAACCGATGCTTGCGTATCTGTTGTCTTAACAACAATGTTGCAAGAATCTTTAATCCAGATTACTTCATCGGAATGTTGATCTACGGATGAGAGCTGATCGCCGTCCTCAAAAACCGTTGCATCATTAAAGTGATCGTAATGCCAGTGATTATCTTCCAGCATTCTATCCTCAGCATTATAGGTGTTACACCGCTTGCAGTTCTTCACTGGAGACTTATTTTCATACTTACATCGTCTACATTTCCAGTTACTCATTCCATAACCTCCTTTCTTATTTGTTAGCCAGATTGAAAAAAGCTTTACAACCTTGCTTCTATAACATATGAACAAATTAATTATTGCTATGGTTCATTTGACCAATGGCTGTCCAATAAATCCCCCGGAATCAATAACGCCTCGGCGTTATTGCTTCCGGAGGCTTGGGCCAACAGGATGTTGGTCACTCAGGCGTTGCCAATCAAACAGCGAAGGGTTTGATTTGCCGTATTTCTGCGTTTTTTTGCAGAAATTAAGGCACTTTCATTCGGGACGTGGCGACCTTAGCCTGAGTTCCTCTATTCAGCCGGGGTTTGAACCCCCACTGAATGGAATGCATTTCTAGCATTCATCCCACCACTTATAGAAGTGGGGGACTTCTGCTGAAGCAAGTTAAAGCAGGTGAAATCGACAGAACGACAAATTGCCCTTGAAGTGACCGAACGCTGTTTCTACCTCGATCTTACACCGAGCGTAGATTGCTGCTTTCTTCTCACATTCAAGGGCTGTTTTTATTTTGTTTTTGTTTTCATTTTCATTTCTTCAAACAGTTCCGAGACAATTTGGATTCGTGCTAGATCCTAACAGTCAAATTACTTGTTCATGTCAATAAAATGCTTTAAAATCCTCGCCGTTAATCCCCAAATCGTATACTTCCCATAATCATAAAACCATTCCTCTATCGTACGAGACCTCCATTGATACTGGGCACCATTCATGATTTTTTCAAAAGGGAAATCAGATGCAGGCATTGGTTGAACGGAAACCTCGTGCATATAAGGTTCATGATTCAACAGCCATTGCATAGGTACTGTAAATACCTCTTCCACTTCCACCTTATTGTAACCATGGATAATTTCGCTATACTCAAAAGTGGCTACAAATGGATAGACAATAAAGGAAGGCGAAGCAATATAAGGACTTAACTCATGAATGAGCGTTACTGTTTTGGGATCGACACCTAACTCTTCATGTGTTTCGCGCAAAGCTGCCGCTAGTGGAGTCGGGTCGGTCGCGTCAATTCGGCCCCCTGGAAAACTAATATCACCTGGTTGTTTTCTCATAGTGAAGGAACGTACTTCGAAAAGGATATGCCATTCGCCATCCACTTGCACTAATGGAATTAACACAGCCGATCGAAAAGCCGTGTCCTCCCCTATACATAAAAACTGATTTTCTTTTATCTTCTGCTTCAGTTTATCTAGGAACACAGAACTCCCCTCATTTCAATCGTTATCTATATTTATCGTATCATATCATTAATAGAAGAACGGATAAAGAGCATGAATGAAAGTACCCTTTTTCAAATTCCTTCCAAATACAACACGTGTGATTTGGGCGCTTGATAGATTACCGGCTCCCCTTTTGACAACCCCATTCATATACTAAAGCAATGTGAATCTAGGGGGATGATGCTCTTTATGTCAATTTCATCGGAAAAGCTGCCGATTCATCGATATGGGCAGCTCCCGCTTTACTTCATCCCGAACGAGGGACAGTTGGAAGATAGTCGAATCCACTTTTATGTAAAAGGTGCGGGTTACGACGTGTTCTTTACGAACGAGGGGGCTAGTTTTGTTTATAAAGAGGAGATTCCATCGTCGATTGAATTCAAGCGTAATCGCCCCAATAGTATGGGAACTGTTACAAAGGGAAAAGGTTTTCGTCTCGATTTCCTTCTTTTTGGCGCGAATCAAGGCGTAAAACCGGAAGCGGGAAGTAAAATGCCCGGAACCGTCAACTATTTCCGCGGCAAAAATCCCGAAGACGGACATACTCATATTTCAGTGTTTCAGGAAGTGATCTATCGGGAAGTATGGCCTGGCATTGACCTCGTTTTCCGAAGTAAACAAGGCCAAATCAAATATGAGTTTGTGCTACAGCCAGGTGCAAAAGTGGAAACGATCCGCTTCACCTACGCAGGAGCGGATGGACTTTTACTGGATGATGAAGGAAATCTGCTCATCGATACAGCTTTCGGGGTGATGCTCGATACGTCCCCTCTCAGTTATTTCAAAAAAGATCAGGATTACCACCACGTGGAAAGTGCATTTCAGCTCATTCATGGGAATAATGGTGAAACCTACATTACCTTTACACTGGGAAAAGGCCATGATAATCGATATCCTTTGGTTATTGATCCTCTCATCTATTCGACATACTTGGGTGGATCCGGCTCTGATCAAGGATATGCGATTGCAGTGGATAACGACGGGAACGCCTATATCACCGGCTACACCACTTCCACTAATTTCCCTAACACTCCAGGCGCTTTTCAACTGTCATTCGCTGGCAACCGGGATGCATTTGTGACCAAATTGAATGCCACAGGGACAGCACTCGTCTATTCCACGCACTTAGGAGGGTCGGATTTCGATCAGGGATGGAGCATCGCCGTAGACAGCGCTGGAAACGCCTATGTCACCGGTATCACTTTCTCAAGCGATTACCCCATTATGGGTGCGTATCAGCCTACGAACAATGGGCTTGCAAATGCTTTTGTAACGAAATTGAATGATACGGGGACAGCACTCGTCTATTCTACGTATTTAGGGGGAGAGGATTTCGATCAGGGCTCAGGCATCACCGTGGATAATGCTGGGAATGCCTATATCACCGGATACACTCTTTCCTCTAATTTCCCTACTACCTCGGATGCTTTTCAGCTTTCGAAAAATGGACTTGGAGATGCGTTTGTAACGAAGCTTCACTCCTCAGGCTCCTCACTCGTCTATTCCACATACTTAGGAGGAACAGGTTTAGATCAAGGTTTAAGCATCGCCTTGGACAGCATAGGAAGCGCCTATATTACCGGCGTGACACAATCTGCGGATTTCCCAATTACCCCGACAGCTTTTCAATCGACGTTCACGGGCTTTGCCAATGCGTTTGTGACGAAGTTCAATCCAACAGGTTCAGCGCTCATCTATTCCACATTCTTAGGAGGTTCAGATAACAATTCGGGTGCGGCTATCGCCGTGAGCAATGACGGTAATGCCTATGTCACGGGATTTACCAATTCTACTGATTTCCCAACCACTTGGGGCGCTTATCGAACAACGTACAATGGGGATAGCGATGTATTTGTTACGAAGTTCAATCCCAGCGGCACGGCACTCATCTATTCTACGTATTTAGGGGGTACTGATGCAGATCAAGGATTGGGCATCGCCGTGGACGATACCGGGAACGCCTATGTCACGGGGGCCACTCAATCGGATGATTTCCCTACGACTACATGTGCTTTTGATAGTACGTTCAATGGCGTGATCGATGCATTTGTGACCAAGATCGATCCTACAGGTACGCGGTTAATCAATTCGACGTACTTAGGGGGAACGGGTTTCGACCAAGGTTATGGCATCGCCTTGGATAACGCCGGGAATGCCTATGTCACCGGCCTAACCATTTCCACCGATTTCCCGACCAATCCCACTGCTTTCGACACAATGTTCAATGGGGTCCAAGATGCATTTGTGACTAAGATCAGTTTTCCGCCGGACGTTCCTTTAATTCTCGAAATGGAGTTGGCCAAAGACATTCAAGTGCAATCCGATGTAATTGTTCATATCCAAGGAAATTTCTGTGAACCGCGAACCGTTTCAAAAATCATTCACTGTTCGCCACAAAAAGAAAACCAAGTTGGATGTATTCGTGCAAAACGGGTCCATGATTGGGTCGTTTTCTGTACTGATCATCGTCAAAAAGGGATGATACCAGGTGATGTAGCACAGCAAATCCGGGACTGTCGAACTTCAGGTGGCGCTGTCACCGTTCGTTGCGAAGCGGTTCCGCGATCCACTAGCTTTACGGTGCTTGATAAACCAAAGCCAGTACATGGAATGCTCGGTACCCATCTCGTTACGATCCGGTTTTCATTCCTGATGCGCATTCAATATACATGTAGTGGAACACCGCTTAGTAGCTTTGACGTACCCATCACGACTGTCGATCGAGTCGCTCTCTGTTATCCAAAAGATACGTCAATTCTAGCAAAAGTTTCTGATGTCAATTGTGTGGTAGTGGATGAATAAAGAAGAAAACAACAGCCTGACATACGAAATCATCAGGCTGTTGTATTTTGGAATTATTGCTTACAATGAATGAGAACATACCCCTAAGTTCCGAAAGAAAGCTAGCTAGGTTTCCCCTTATTTCTTGTTTTGCAATTTTCCCAACAGAGATATTCGTTAAGTCTTTTCGTATGAAATATTTTCGAGGTCTCTTATAGTCAGCGAGTCCATTCTTACAATAAAGAAGCTGCTCGTCGGCATCAAGAGTGACACCGTCTTCAGGAACAATAAAAGCTACGCCAACCTCACCCCACGTTTCATCCGGAACTTCGATGATGCAAGAGGCATTTACACTCGGATAGGCATTTAAGAAAGATTCAATTTCTAATGGATAGACATAATACCCTCCACTAATGTACATTTCTTTTGAACGCCCCACATAATGTAAATAGTTCTTTTCATCAAGATAGCCCAAGTCCCCCGTTTTAGGCCATCCATCCAAAAAAGCACCATTATTATTCTCTTTGTCTAAATACCCCCTGATCACACTATCTCCTCTGACTAGCATCTCTCCCACTTCAATCGATTTCGCGACGGTTCATCTGTCAATTCCGTAAACGTAAAGAACCCAGCCGTTTCCGTCTTCCCCCAGCCGGCAACAACTGTCGCATTAGGAAAATTCTTGTTTGCCCTGGCAATCAATTCCATCGGTGAAGGTTCGCCTCCCAAGAAAATAAGTCTGAGTGAAGATACATCATGCTCTTCAATTTTGCAATGTTGAAAAATCAACCGGAACATGGTCGGTACTTCGCCTAATATCGTGACTTTATAACGACTTACAAAACGGAGCGTTTCCTCCGGATGGAATGCTAACATGAGAACGCCTGTCGCCCCTGCATATAGTTGCACAGCAATCTGATCATGTGTTCCACCAACATGACTCGTCGGAAGGTTCAATTAATAACGCCTCGGCGTTATTGCGTCCGGATTTTGAATTGAGCTTGCTCAATTAACTCCTTTCAAAATCCGTGACATCCGCCGGAGGCTTGGGCCAACAGGATGTTGGTCACTCAGGCGTTGCCAATCAAACAGCGAAGGGTTTGATTTGCCGTATTTCTGCGTTTTTTTGCAGAAATTAAGGCACTTTCATTCAGAACGCGGCGACCTTAGCCTGAGTTCCTCTATTCAGCCGGGGTTTAAAACCCCACTGAATGGAATGCATTTCTAGCATTCATCCCACCACTTATAGAAGTGAGGGACTTCTGCTGAAGCAAGTTAAAATAAAAAATCCCTTTCCAAATTAACTACGGAAAGGGATGGGTCATCATATTTATTATTGGTATTATTCTACAAAAGAAAGGCGAGCATTTTTTGGGAAACGATGAAGGACTTGTTTGGCTTCGCCTTGATCAGCAAATTCAAAGAATCGGACAAATTTATTTTCGAAAACTGTGACTACCCACATAGAACATTCTCCTTTTCAACTACTATTTTATCATTGGTTATTAGTGTACTATATTTTGTAGCGAAAAAAAGAGCCATATGTATTTTGTTATAATACAGCCAAATTCAAAACGCTTACATGTGAACATTTTGTGACGGTTTGAATTTTCAGGTATAAAGAGAATAAAACGCCATTTCCAATTCAATTTGGAAATGGCGTTTTATTGCTATCTAGCCTCCGAGTGCCAGACACTTTTATTCTTTAACTGCAATCCCAATTATATAGTACGTTCGAAAAATCATGTTTCTTCAAATCATCCGATGCAATGAAGAAGTTTGCTACACCCATATCGCCCCACATAATGGACAACTCGTCGTCTGTGTCAATTTGCAGTAAAAGTGTATCGAATGTTGGATAATCTCCATATGCCCTTGGATCTTCTTGGGTGAAGAAAGGATAACCGCCTAACTTCGAACCTTGTCCGCTCGCAATTTCGTGATAAGCCTCCATTATCTCATCATGCGCCTCGTAATCTTCATCCGTTGCGTTCTCTAGCAATTGATCGACGTTTGTCAATGTATTGAAACGATAATCTGCCCCTGATACGATTTCAGTGGAGGACTCAAACGACAAGGCACTCTCTTTTTCTATCGGAAAATAATGTTCATCCCCGAATGTAGGAAAATCCATCATCCATTTAGACGGATCGGATTCAATCGACTCATGATACACCACACGAAATGTATCTTGATGTGTCCCATCTTCAAAATTCAATCCATACACATCATCATCCGCCACGAAAAACTGTAAAATGCCTTCTGTCGGGTAATGAGGGATCGACTCTTCCATCTCGCTAAAATTGAGTTGTGCCAGCAAGCGTAGTGGTTCTCCACTTTCGGTCACTGGATAAGCATCCGTTGTTAGCCAGTAAGGCTGTCCCCCGAACTTGCTTTCCAAGGTTGTCGTCGCTCTAACCTTCCCTTCAATAAGCAGACTCGGCTTTTTCGTTTCTGCTAGTCTAGCAGCATACGGTTGCAATTGTTGCGGCAAATTCATTATCGCACTCTCCCATTTCTAGATTTAAGATTGCTTTTTAAGTTTTTGCTATGATGTCCAGTTCGGCTATTCAACCCGAACATTTATTCTATTATAATCTGATTTGATTTTTCATACAACGAAAAGACATAATGCCAGGTACTCAAATAACCCGAGATTGTTTGGGTACCTGGCATTTTTTCAAAAACGTTTACGAAATGGTGGGATACTTTGCGGAAATTTGAAGACATTGAAGGGATCATAGATGGTTTTCACTTCACGAAGGCGATTTACATTCTTGCCGTAATACGCTGTGAGCCAATCTTTGATGAACCGATCCGGCCAGTTCACGTAATCACCGGTTGTATAGCGAGATAAAGCTCTCCTCACTTGTTCGATCCAGCGAATGTTTTCCCGCTCTTCAAAAGGATGGCGCCATTTCGCGAGGTACTCCTGAGCGATTATGACATCACGGTAGTAGAAAGCTGTTTCATCGGGGGCAACTCGCCCTACTTCACCTGTAAGGGATTGGTGCCAAATGGCCGAATCACGATTGGGCGCATTAGCTAAAAAGTGTTTCATTTCCAATATCGCTTTTCTCGGGAACGGTTTTGCCACAAAAGAACCTGATCTCTTGCGGTTAGCTGGTAGGTTCCCGTTTGGATCGTCAAAAAAGTGCACCGCTTCGATGTAAGGGACTTCCTTGATCAGTATATTGGTCGGCGATCCAGTTTCCAATAACGGCTGCAAAAGCCGTTGCAATTTGTTCGCTGATCCTACAAATTCACCTTGGGCGATAATTTGGTCGGCGGCCTTTGCTCTGCATTCAATTTCCGAAGTCAAACATACGTCCGTTTCTGGTGCCCAATGTTGCCACGCATCAAATGCAGCTTCAAAGTCATCCCAGCCCCATGTAATAGAGAACACGGATACCTGCGAAACCGGATGCAGCTTGAAAGTGAAGGAAGTGACAATGCCAAAATTCCCACCTCCCCCACCGCAGCAAGCCCAAAACAGATCACGATGAAGCTGTTTATTGGCCTTGATCAATTCAGCACCTTGATGACCACTCGCTTTGACGATTTCAACTTCAAGCAAGTTATCACAAGTTAGACCAAACACTCGGCTTAACATCCCAATTCCTCCGCCAAGCGCAAGGCCTGCCAGACCGACACTGCTTTCCGTTCCTGCAGGGATTGTCATCCCATACTCCCATAATTCCTGATACACGTTCCCTAAACTCGCACCCGCTTCTATTTTGGCGGTCATCGTTTCAAGATCGACTTGGATGTTGCACATTTCACTAATGTCAATGACCAGCCCATCATTGACCAATGAAAAATTCTCATAACTATGCCGGCCACTCCTCACTCGAAATGGGATACATTTTTCCCTCGCCCACTTCAACGCATTCAAGACATCCTCCGTATTTTGACAAAAGACAATGATTTTTGGATACTTTTGGTCATTCAAGTTATTATTGATGATGGCCTGCTCATATTCAGGATCAGTAGGCGTCACAATCCGCCCCGTCAGCTCTGTCTTCTCCAAACAGTCAACTCCTATTCATCACTTGTGAAGAGATGTTATATAGTATGAAGATCTGGTTGAAAAGGCACTTGGCCATACCTGAAGTGACAATCCTATATGTGTTTTGTTTTGCACGATTTTCTCTTCTTGAAGAAGAAACGGTGCCTATTTGTCTAAGATTTGAATGGTTTTCCCATATTTCTTCTCAAAGTGCATGCCTTCAATGGAGAGCGTTTCCGGCAGTTCATCCGTTTCAAATAATAATATACGCTCTTTGTAGATCTTTCCGTCTTCCCCCTCAAGATGATCCTGCCTTAAGGTAGTTTTTAGCGGGGATGATGTCCCTTTCGACTGGACCGCAACGCCTTCCAACATGACATCTTGCTCTGTGGCTATGGTTACTTCAATCCCCTCCGTCGTCCGTTCAACTTTACGGATGACCAACTCTTTTCCTTGAATAAATACAGGCTGGGCGTCCAGATCGATGAGCGGAATGGATTCGTTCACATCGGTATAGCCGACAAATGTATCTACGATCAACTCCAAATGACGGACTTTCTTAGGGAGCGCATCATAATAAATTTCAAATGCCCTGCCATTGACAGCAGACGAAACGCTCCCTCCCATCCGATCAATCGGTACCCCATCGGCCACCAATTTGACTCCATCCAATGCAGCAGGAAAACGATCAAAATTGTCCACCTTCAGTTTGCCTTTAATCGTCGTTCTACTAGGCGTTGCCGTAATGGAATCAAAGCGAATAACCCCTTTGTCAACGCGGACTTTTTGTTTGATCGACTGCTTTAATTCTGTTTGCATCGCAGCAGTCGGATCGTAAGGAAAGGTCACCGTTTCTTCCTGCATATTTCCACTTGCCTCTTGCACCGTAAACGCCAATGTCAGCTTCTTTGCAAATGGACTGACTGCGTCAAACGACTGCATCCCTTTCAACTCCGTACCTTTTTCATTGACAGAATACGTACCGCTGGCAGGGATAGAATCCGTTAACATACCTGTCATTCTAGTGAACAGGATTTCTTCCGTAATCCCCTCCGAATTCTTCATTGTGTAATAAAGGATAAGCTGATTTTCATCCGTCATAATGCCATCTAGAAAAAACGTTGTCCCGGTAGAAAGCATCACTTTCCGATCCACGGACTGCCCGTTCCCCTCCTCATTTAATTGTGCAAGTGTGCCATACAGTATTTCATCAAAACCAAGCAATTTTTTTCCGTAATAAGCGAACGCATTATAATGGTAGCTGACAATGGTAAGGCACAACAAAGCGGCTACCGCTACAAACCATTTCGACATTCTGTTTTTCTTACGGGGTGGCGTCTGTTCCAATGCCATCCGCAACCTGTCTTCCAACTCTTTCGGCGATTTGACAGCCTCAACCCTCTTCTTCTCTATCTCCAATTGCTTTTCCAGTTCATTCATCCGTATCACCTCCGAAATGATTCCGCATTTTTTTCAGGCCTTCAAACACCCGTGATTTCACTGTTCCGACAGAGACTTGCGTGATGTCCGCTATCGTTTGATAATCCAAGTCATGTAAATATTTCAGCTCGATCGCTTCTTTTTGATGCGTATTCAGCCGCGATAGCATTCTTTGTATATCCATCTGCTGTTCACTCTGCTGGAAAAAATCTGGAACGTCCGTCGGATCATAAAGCAGTCCAGAAATCTCTTCTGCATTTTCCATGAGGACGACCTTCTTTCGCTTCCGTAATAGTCGTTTACATTGATTGACAAGAATCGTCTTACTCCAACTGTAAAAGGCCTCTTCCTTTTTAAGCTGTGGAATATGGTGATACAAGCTCACAATCATATCCTCCATTGCATCCATTGCGTCATGAGGATTCCCCATATATGTAAGAGCCAGCCGATAATAATCATCCTGCTGCTCACGGATCAATTGCAACAGCGCCTCCTTATTCCCTTTTTTCGCTTTTTTCACCAACCGAATGGCCCTCATATCTTCACCTCTCTCCTATAAGAGTCACCACCACGGCAAAAAGTTCATTTTATTTGAACGAGAAGATCAATCACTTCGCTTTGCTCATAATCAATAACGCCTCGGCGTTATTGCGTCCGGATTTTGAATTGAGCTTGCTCAATTAACTCCTTTCAAAATCCGCGACATTCGCCGGAGGCTTGGGCCAACAGGATGTTGATCACTCAGGCGTTGCCAATCAAACAGCGAAGGGTTTGATTTGCCGTATTTCTGCGTTTTTTTTGCAGAAATTAAGGCACTTTCATTCAGGAAGCGGCGACCTTAGCCTGAGTTCCTCTATTCAGCCGGGGTTTGAATCCCCACTGAATGGAATGCATTTCTAGCATTCATCCCCCCACTTATAGAAGTGGGGGGACTTATGCTGAAGCAAGTTAAAAAGGAGCAAAACGTATCGTTTTACTCCTCCCGTAAATGGAATAGTTGGATGTTACACAGCGAATATCCCGTATTTCAAACCACAAACCCTTCCATCGGTTCTAGCCAATATTTTTTGCATTTAAATCATGGTTGACTTTATAAACAACACGAGCAAATGTGAATTTCACAGGATATAACGAAAGAATAACAGCAGTCCACTGACTAAGTGTCTTCAACCATCCTGTTAGCTGTAGTAGATCATTGATCAAGTAATTGGCTAGTTGAATAAGCCCGAATACAATGCCGACTGATGCAATAAATGCAAAGAAAATGAGGACCACTTGGAATGTGGATATCTCTTTTATCTTTTTCAATTTCTTTATTCTGCCATCATTAATTGAAAAACAAACATAAGTAGCAGGAAGTACTATCAAATAGAAATCTAAAAAGCCAAATTTGATCCATGAAGCGAGCATTCCTAACAGCAAAACCCAGCCGATTAGGTTAAATAATCTTTTAAGCACTTTATAATCACCTCGTTAGCAAAAATGCGCCGCTACTAGTTCTAAAAACACACCTATGAGTTCAACACCCCATCAATCAATTAAATCAATAACGCCTCGGCGTTATTGCGTCCGGATTTTGAATTGAGTCTGCTCAATTAACTCCTTTCAAAATCCGTGACATCCGCCGGAGGCTTGGGCCAACAGGATGTTGGTCACTCAGGCGTTGCCAATCATACAGCGAAGGGTTTGATTGGCCGTATTTCTGCGGTTTTTTGCAGAAATTAAGGCACTTTCATTCAGGACGCGGCGACCTTAGCCTGAGTTCCTCTATTCAGCCGGGGTTTGAACCCCACTGAATGGAATGCATTTCTAGCATTCATCCCACCACTTATAGAAGTGGGGGACTTCTGCAGCCAGTTAAAATTCAATTGTCAAGACCTGTTAGTTTAAATATGTTTATTCACAAACTTTTCTAACAAAGGGATGAATCTTTCGTGCTTATAAATTCCCTTAGATTCTGAAATAGCTTGAGAAAGAATAACAGGTAACGACTCTATTACTGAACTTAAAGTTTGTTTGACGAATCCATTTTCGAAGTGTTCTATCGGTCCAGGTAGTTCATTCTCGTCTAAAATAAAGTATTCTCCATTTGGAAGAACCATAATATCGATAATTAAGTCTTCAAATGATACCCGTTCATCGGTGATAGTTGTATTCTTTACAATGTTTAAATAAGAGCCTAAATAATTTCCTTTATTATCTCTCCAGAAATATAAATTATACGGAAGGTTTTCCCAATAATAAGCAATCGTATAACTACCTATTGGAATAGTTAAGCTAGTTCTATTAGCAATCATTGTAAATGATTCTTCAATAATATGAAAAAGCACAGCACTTTGTTTTTGTCTAGTTAACAGCCTACAAGGATAGTCCACAATCTTAGAATCATAACGTATTTTTCTTTCTATTATTTTCTCCAATTTTAGCTACTCCCTTTCTCAATCAATTACGCCTCGGCGTAATTGCGTCCAGGTTTTGAATTGTGAATCGAACAGCGAAGGGTTCGATTTGCCGTATTGCTGCGTTTTTTGCAGAAATTAAGGCACTTTCTGGACGCGGCAACGCCTGAGTTCCTCTAATCAGCAAATCTTTTTGTACTGAAAGCGAAGCGTCAGCTACAGGGAGCTTGGACTCCCTCTTATTGAAATGCATTCCGGCATTTATTCCGCCACTTATCGAAGTTGAGACTTCTGCTGACTCAAGTTAAAATCGTAACATAGATTCGACTAAAGGGATAACCCTCATAAATCATTTCCTCACAATCTTTAAATCAATTTCAACATAAATATCCAACAAAAAATCACCTCAAAGAAAAACTAACGAGGTGATTTTTATCAATCTTTTTACAAAGCTACACATATGACGGTGAAAATAGTCCTCGATTTACACAATAAACACCAATTTATCCCAAAGAGAAAAACAGCCTCGATGGAGCGGCTGTTTTTCTCTTTGAACAAAGTTCGTCTTGTCTATTCTTCCTTCTGATCAAACCAGAGCAGTTCTTTGTCATCTACGTCACCGTTGTAATTGATTAGAATTTCCTCGCCGGCTTTGATATCTGTATAGGCATAGAAGTCAAACGTATGCTTTTCAAAACTGATCTCATATGTGGCATTAGGCTCATAGGAGTGATTGAACAACATCCCATACCCAAGAAGGATCGCGGAATGATTGGCGCCATACTCAAAAGCGTAATCGGCGATTAGCGTTTGCTCAATGTATGGGTGTTGCTCGTTTGGATATGCAATGACAGGCGCTTCATGTACCATCGTTCCTTTGTTAATATCACATGTCGCAAATACCCCTCTGTTGAATTCTCCATCACTAAGTGAAGATGTTTTTACTTCAATCATGCTGCTCACCTACCCATCTGTAAAATATGCTTACTAACTATAACATGAATCCACTCATTAAGCGGTCTTATTTACTTTTGAAGAGAACCGCCCTACAACAACCAAGTGAGCTAGTGAAAACCGTCATGATGAATATTCAAGTAGATGAAGTTCCCTAAACAAATAAAACAATATGCAAAAGGCACTCAAAGAATGAGTGCCCGGTATTCACATATTAGGCACCGAAGAAATAGCGGCCTGGTCGGCTTCCGCGCAGGATTCCCTTGTCGTTAATGGTTCCAAGCGTCCGATAGTGAGTCGACTCGTTCGACACATCTTTGAAAGTGACACTCGGATTTTCCTGAAGCGGAATATCCAGCGCCCTCAGAAGCATGGCAGAGGCTTGTGCACGGGTAATCGGAACGTCCCATCCGGACAGCCCCCGATAATCCCCTTTCTGTACAAAAACATAATGTCCCACATCGCTCCGTGCCACCCTACATATCTTTGTAAAGGGTCGTAATATGGCAGATATATCGTCTCCGCCCTAGCTACAGGCAGTAACGAAAACATAAGAACTATCACGAATAATGAAGTAAATAATTTTTTTCAATAGCGCACACCTGCTTTCTATGAAAATAATCTTTATTCAATTTGATCATTCATGAATCAATAACGCCTCGGCGTTATTGCGTCCGGAGGCTTGGGCCAACAGGATGTTGGTCACTCAGGCGTTGCCAATCAAACAGCGAAGGGTTTGATTTGCCGTATTTCTGCGTTTTTTTGCAGAAATTAAGGCACTTTCATTCAGAACGCGGCGACCTTAGCCTGAGTTCCTCTATTCAGCCGGGGTTTGAACCCCCACTGAATGGAATGCATTTCTAGCATTCATCCCACCACTTATAGAAGTGGGGGACTTCTGTAGCTGACGCTTCGCTTTCAGTACAAAAAGATTTGCTGAAGCAAGTTAAATTGGCATGGAATGTGTTGGTTCCAAAAAACGGTAACAGCTTCTAATACACTCTGAAATACTGTTGGAAACTTGTACCCTAAAATGTATCTGGCCTTTTTAAATATTTTTCAAGTAGACCGTTACATCCGTTTATTCACTTGTCCAAGTTTTGAATACAATGACACTATAATCTGCAGATTATATCATTCTATCTTTGAAGGAGGTGTTGTAAATGCCATTCACTACTGGACCTATTGAAAATTTCGGGAATTTACCTGCAAATGCATCTAACGTTCGAGTCAAAATCCTCAATCGTACGGGTGGACCACTCACAGGAGTTGTTCGAACTTTCAGACTAAATGGGACAAGACAATTAATTTCATCTGCGAACTTTACCGCAAATGCTAATGCTTCTACTTTTGTCACTCTTAACTTAGGAGGGACACCATTTCAGTATGAAGTTGAAATTGTTCCGAATCAAAACGGTGGCTTGTACTCCGTTTACGGAAGAACAGCATCAAATGTGATTATTACTGCCCAACGCGTTCTACACTCAGAATTAACGCAGATTCTATAGTCGTAAAATGATCCAATGAACGTAATTGGGGTGCTAGAGAGGGAGATTCCAAGAGTCATTACATGACTTCGTTGGGATAAGCCCTCTCTTTTTTGTCTTTAGTAAATAAAAAATCCATAATGGAAAACGTTTTCGGCATTCGCGTGAAGCTCCCTTTTACGAAATATACCTCGTTCTCTTGCTCATCCTTCACCGAAAAGTTTCCGCGCAGACTAAACACTTTTTGCTTGATAGATAACTGTTTCAAATGTAGTTTCCAATCGTATCAAGACCATCTTCGCTCAAATCTACGTGGACTGGATAGCTGCATTTGAAATATCTAGGGCCTCATTATTATCAATAACGCCTCGGCGTTATTGCGTCCGGATTTTGAATTAAGCTTGCTCAATTAACTCCTTTCAAAATCCGTGACACCCGCCGGAGGCTTGGGCCAACAGGATGTTGGTCACTCAGGCGTTGCCAATCAAACAGCGAAGGGTTTGATTTGCCGTATTTCTGCGTTTTTTTGCAGAAATTAAGGCACTTTCATTCAGAACGCGGCGACCTTAGCCTGAGTTCCTCTATTCAGCCGGGGTTTGAACCCCCACTGAATGGAATGCATTTCTAGCATTCATCCCACCACTTATAGAAGTGAGGGACTTCTGTAGCTGACGCTCCGCTTTCAGTACAAAAAGATTTGCTGAAGCAAGTTAAACTGATGAATCAAGTATGAACGGCTGGCAACCATATCAAACAGGCAGACATCCCAGAGAGGGGTGTCTGCCTGTTTCTGCTCATTTTTTCAATGAATGTTTCTTGCCATTTACGTCAGTGATTTCCACAGTCGTATCCGTCATCTTCATGTCCTTTGCCTGGATACTGGATCGTTTTTTTGTTTTTCCGTCCAGTAGACTGTATGAGAATACACCTTTTTTATTGAAATAAAACATCGTGCTGGCATCGAATTTGACGGACTTGTTATTTTGCGTCACGTTTGTTGAAAATCTCGTGGATCCTTCCAGCGGTTCGAAGATAACGCGTGCATCGAACTCCATCACTTTCTTCGGTTTCAATGTGTCAGGACTTTGATGATAAAGGATAAGCGTCTGGTCTACATTAACAGCATCGTCGAAAGTCGGATTGTAATCGAACACCCGCTGTTTCTTCTCTACTGTGTAATAGTAGTCATGCCCGTGGACGCTGAAATTCCGCAGACTCGCAGCATGGTCTGTATCCACATCCAACCCCCAGAATTTCACACCATGTTTCCCACCTTGCGCACTCGTCCGGAAAACGCCATATCTATATGGAATACTGGTCCCTTGGGATACAGCAGCCCAGTACGGTACATAGATTATGTTGTTCTGAAGGATGATCGGAAAGCCTGTTTCTAAATGGACCTCAAACAATCCATCTTGTGTAGGAAAATCCTGTTCCGTTAGGAGTACGGTTTCCTCTTTCGTCTTTTTATTAATTTTCACGAGCTTTTCGCCTTTGATAGTGTACTGGAACCCGTCCTCTTCCACCACAATCCCCTTCTGGCTAACGTAAGAGAACGGTTCTGGCAATTTCATCTTGTCATCAATCGCACGGGCAAGGAAAGAAGAGAATTGGGAGCGCGTGACCGGATTCCCCGGTTTGAACGTGCCGTCCTGATAACCGCCCGCAATCCGATTCAATGCCACGCTATTGATATCCGCGAAGGCCCAATTAGCTGGTGAGACATCGACAAACATTGGTTTCTGTTCCAATGGAAGGTCGAATGCCCGACGTAAAACGGCTGCCATTTGGGCACGCGTCGTCTGTTCCGCTGGTCGCATATAGCCGTTTTCTCCACGCAAGATTCCCTTATCGTTAATGGTTGCAAGTGCCCGATAGTGAGTAGAATTTTTCGACACATCTTTAAAGGTGACAGTCGGATTTTCCTGTAGCGGAATATCCAGCGCCCTGAGAAGCATGGCAGAAACTTGCGCACGGGTAATCGGTTCATTCGGCCGGAATGTGCCATCTGGATAACCTCCGATAATCCCCTTTTTGTACAAGAACATGATGTCCCATGATGCACCACGCAAATCTTTGAAAGGAACCGGTTCGTTATAAGGCGGATATTCCGTTTCCGCCTGCGCTGTTGGCAGTAGTGAAAACATCAACAAGATCGTTAGCAAGGAAGTCAGTAATTTTTTCAATCGTGTACACCTGCTTTCTATAAATATGGCATTCCCAAAACTTTGGTATATTCAATCAATGATCCATCTCGTAATCCTTCCGGATATCAACGTTCACAATGGAGCCGATTCGCTGGACCTGTACATATAAACCCGTCCAAGCAGAATAGCACTCTGGTTCTATAGCTTCACAATATCTCTCGCTTAATCTGCGATCATAGTCAATAATGATCGTACCTTCTTTCTGGCCAGTGGCTTTGACGCGAAATAGATTCGTGCCTGGATCTCTTGTAATAATGGCTATCTGTTCGGCGTCTTTTGTTCGGATTATGTGCTTGATCAAGTCGGATGTCGCTGTCTCCTCATAGACATCAGACGGATTTTCTTTCAGCGTTTTAATTTCATAATAAAAGCGGTCATCGTTCTGCTTTACATCAATCCCATGCCGCTCTTCCTTCCCACCCTCAAACCGGATCGTGGCAATATACTGGCCGGGCTTGTCGATATCAAACCATACATTGAAACTATTTCCAAGCTCTTCTTGCTTGAACGTCACACTGTCGGACAGCTTTTCCCCTTGCATTGTGGTCAGGGAAATATTTTGAACCTTTTCCTTAAGGAAATAAAACTGCACCGCAGTCGGAAAAATGTCATCCGTCTCTTCCAGCGTCAACTTCAATTCACCATTCACCTTTTTAATAGTTACATTATACTTTTTATACTCCATTTCATAGGAACCGTTGCTAGGAAGACCAGCAATATTAAGCTTTCCGGTCCCTTCCTTCAATGGGACCAATTGAACTCGATCCTCCGTGTAGCCCTCTTTTCCGGCTACCTGTATTGATTTAAACAAACCGTCATTCGACTTATCGTAAACAATTTCACTAATCAGCCTCCAGTTGAAATCACTGGCCTTTAGCGTTATCATCGTTGGCTTCGCTTCTTCAGTCGCTTTCAGCATTTTGGCCGCCTGTCCTCTTGTGATAGCAGCATTCGGGCTGAATGTGTCAGGTGATGTCCCCGAAGTGATGCCGAGTTGATAAATGATAAGAATATTCCCGCGATGTGACTGTAGATATTCAATATCTTTGAATGGGTTTATGATGTTCCCATCACGCGGCAAATCGAACGCTTTGACAAGAATCGAAGCCATTTGCCCCCGTTTAATCGGATCGTTCGGACCGAAACGGCCATCTTCATAACCACCAATAACTCCTTTTTCTGCCAGCGCTGCAATCGCTTTGTAGTAGCCGTTCGCTTTCGAGACATCTTTAAAGCCTGGATTCTTCACGTTGGTCGTGTCCAATTTGATCATCTTTGCGATGATGGCAGCCGCCTGTCCTCTCGTGATAGAGTTTCCGGGTTTGAATGTGCCGTCCGGGTAACCTCCGATAATATTGCGTTCCGCCAGATCATAAACGGCTTCTGCAAAATGTTTTGAAGATGGTACGTCTGAAAATCGCTCATTGCTTGCGGCGAACGTGCCGGATAAAGGCAGGCTGCCGGCAAGCAGCAGTGCCCCGAGTCCCAAAAGTAGTTTCTTTCTCACTCGCATTCTTCCTTTCTATTCTAGTAGTAGGTTTTACTATTTGCTACTGACAATACTTTATCAATAACGCCTCGGCCTTATTGCGTCCGGAGGCTTGGGCCAACTGGATGTTGGTCACTCAGGCGTTGCCAATCAAATAGCGAAGGGTTTGATTTGCCGTATTTCTGCGTTTTTTTGCAGAAATTAAGGCACTTTCATTCAGGAAGCGGCGACCTTAGCCTGAGTTCCTCTATTCAGCCGGGGTTTGAACCCCCACTGAATGGAATGCATTTCTAGCATTCATCCCCCCACTTATAGAAGTGGGGGACTTCTGTAGCTGACGCTTCGCTTTCAGTACAAAAAGATTTGCTGAAGCAAGTTAAACTTGATGATGGAAACCCAGGTTGGTGTTCCTATATAATGAGCGGTTGGTTGACGGCTTCTTCTTCTGGACACTGCCAACCTGGTTTCCAAAAGGATATCGGGGTTCCCATTCCCCATCCTGCACTATTCTGTTATGACCCAACGTTCAGAACTAGCATCCCACTTCATATGAAAGACCTGCTCGGCTACCCCTTCTCGCCCATATTGGTAGCGGATTTCAACTTCATTTTCAGATATAGGAGTCGTTTTTCGATAAGATGCCTCCAAAAACAATTCACCCAATCTGCTAAGTTGTGCAAACAAAGGCGTTTCCGGTAAATTACCGAAGCCTAATACATCATCATATAGATACAAATCGAAATATTGCTCCGGTGTATAATCACCTGTCAGCTGTCCAGATAAATAATCCATATAAATCGAATCGGTACGCTCTTCCGTCGCGACGCCTACCACTTGCCCATAAATTTTATGAACGGGCGTAATCGTTGCTCCCTGCACTGTTTCGCTTGCCGGGAAATGATTTAACAATAGATATTCCCGCGCATTCAACAGCTGGTCGTAGCCCCCTACAATCGTGATTCCCTGTTTTTCATATCGATCCATCAGTTCAGATTGTAACGGTTTGCCGTTTATGCGCAGCTTGCCGTTTTTTAGCACGACGCGATCCCCCGGAACTGCAATTACTTCATAATAGGCATCCGTATAGGTCGGTAAATGGCTTGTCGTATTGGTCATCGTGCGTACAACATCGCCCGCCTCATACACAACCTTATCGAATAATTCTTCTTTGCGCTCAATGACCGTATGATATGCATCCGAACTCCCTTTTAATGAAAACTGTTCTTTATCCACATAATACAGACCGTCGACTTGATCAAAATGTGGAAGGGCCGCAAACTCCTCAAAATCAACCGCTGACAGTTGTTTCTTCTTCTGCAAGGCCGAGATTTGCGCCAAATCATCCAGTGGATCATACGGGACGCCTGGCCCCTTATCTGAAGAAAGATAATTCATAGGGTCAATGGTGAACAGAAGAAACAGTGCGACGACGGGTATCGCTGCCGTGACAAACAGCACTTGCCAAGAAAACTTTTTAGTCGGTGTCCGTAAACGTTCATGCACACGTCGCTTGATCCGCCTTTCCTGTTCCGATGTATCGCCCATCATTTGATCAAGCTTCCGTTTAAAATCACTCAATTGCTCACTACCTCCTCTTCCTCAAAAAATTCCTTTAACTGCTGCTTTGCCCTCCGCAGCCTTGTTTTCACGGTATTTTCATTTAACTCCAGATAGTTTGCGATTTCTGCTATCGACTGCTCGTCATAATAAAATAGGATTAACGGTTCCCGGTATTTTAATGGAAGCTGGAAAAGATTTTTTTCCAGTGCAGCCAGTCGCTCTTGTTCCAACACGACTTCTTCTGCCCCTTTTGTCGAAACAAAGATGGTATCAAACAGCACATCTTTTTTATGCTTCCACGAGCGCAAATAATCTTTTGCACGATTGGCTGTCATTTTCGTTAAATAGGTCTTCAATGACGCCTCATTGCGAAACTGGTCACTCTTTTGAAAATACGTCACAAATACTTCTTGCACAATATCCTCGGCAGTCGACCAATTCTTTACATATAGATAAGCGATGCGCACTAAATAACGCGAATGCTCATCAATTAGTTGATCAATAGTACTACTCATTTACGAACCCTCGCCCTCCTCCATGGCCATGTCATGTTGCCCCTCCACATACGCAACAAACTGCTTAAACGACTTTTTCTCTGTTACTCCGTATCGGCATACTTCATAATTTGAATTCTTCCGATTTGCATACCCTTCGTTCGTTGTAAAACCAATCAACAATCCGGCCTCCTTAGCCGCCGCGATGAAATCCTCATCATAATGACCAAACGGATAAGCTACTGAAACGGCTCCCGGCACTTGCACCATATTTCGCTGTAAATCCAAAAGAATCTCTTCTTTTGAACGCTCTAACGCAACCCCTACACCCGAATCCCCATTCAGTGCATGCAATTCATAGGTATGTGCTTCGAACTCGAAAACATCCGCCAGCGCCTCTAAATCCGCAGCGGTAAAAAACTGCAGCGGACCTTCCGCATCAAACAACTGCGTTCCCTGTACCCGATCCGTACGTGAAGAAATAATATGCTGAAGTGCTGTAAACCCGTATTGTTTTAAAATCGGATAGGCAAATTCCTTCGTCGATAATAACCCGTCATCAAATGTAATGAGCACCGCTTTGTTCGGCACAACAAGGCGTCCTTCCAAGTAATCATACAACTGAAGTGCCGTCAACGTCTTGAACTGGCGATCCGCCAAGTACTCCATCTGCTGTTCAAACGATTCCAAGGAAATTGTACTATTCATCGTACTCATCAACTCGAGCGGCAAAACCTGATGGTAGACAAGCACCGGCAGACCCACATCCATTGCAACGGTCTGCTTCGCAATATAGCCCGGCCTCTCTCCAATTGTAAGGATATACCAATCCTCTTCCTCCCGTACAATAGGATAACGATAACCTTCTTCCAACTCCAGTATAACGCCGCTCCGCAAATCAGCAGTCTCGTAAACTGCGGTTTTTTGCAACGTCCGGACAGCAGCGAACCGCTCCGGATGGACAACGGTCAAAAGCTTCTTTTTTTCAACCGGCGCCTCCCCCTTACGAATAAAGGCCGGCATATTTCCCAATCGAAGCTCATAATACACCTCATCCTCACCTATGATCACAACAGGCTGATCCGCAGCCAACTCGCCTATCTGCGTCAAAACCGCCCCCTTCATATAAAGCGGCTGACGCTCCTGCAATGTCAGCACTCGCTCAAATACCCGCTTCGTCACAAAACGATCCGTATCTTGCGCGAACACTGTGCCTTGCGACTCTACCAAAATCCAAATCGCACCCACACTTATGAAAACGAGCAAACACACAAGTAACCACACTCTATTAGCAATCTTCCACATAACTTTACCTCCACTGTCAATCAAGCAACGTATAGACGGAGATTTCCAGAAAAAGTTTCAAAGATTTTTTAAAAAGTTTTTAAGGCGTATTAGCAAATGAAAAAAGACGTCCATTTTGTTGTAAATGGGCGTCGGTTGGTTTTTATCTTTGCTTGATTGTACAAAACCAAGTGAACTTCTCAAGAATCCTGTTTTTACTGTAGCATTTCCCTCAACTTCTCAATCTCATCTTTTTCCAAGTGTGTTACTTCTGCAATAAAATCAGTTGATGTTCCTTTTCTCAACATCTCCAACACCACTTTTTTCACGCCTTGTTCTATTCCTTGCTCGATTCCCTTTTCTAACTCCAAATCAAAAACATTCTTAATCGTCGGGGAAGCATTTTCTTTATTATACAGTTCCATTAGCTCCGTCTCCTTTCTAATCATTGATCGGATTTCTTCCGATAGTTGTTTTGTGTACGCGTCAGGTAATTGTAACAAGTAATCAATAAAATGAAAAACAGCCTGAACTGCTGTGCGTGTATAGTTTTGATTGCGGATAAGTTCACGCATTAGCTTTCTTTTAAACAAATAACGTTGGTGTTCTTCATCTTTTGTTTGATACAAAGCTTTTGCAGCTAATACGATTTTACTAAAAATATTATCAGATTGTTCCAGTTCCTCGTCTGAATAAGCTTCCGTCTGGTAATTTCTATACATATAATGTAGCTGCGTGCCTAAATAATCGTATGTAAAGCGGTCAGGAATGGCATTTTTACTAGGTGACGTATGAACAGCGATGGCAACAATTTTTTCTTGATGACGGTCATAGATACGGTAGAAGTATTGAAACATACGTTCAGGAAAATTTGTTTCTTTTTTACTTTGCACTTCAATATGAATGAGAATCCATTGCTCTTTTCCATTTTTCAACCGAACTTTTGCCAATCGATCTGCAAAACGCCGGCCTTTTTTCTTATCCGCAATTTCCTGAAACAACTCCTTATCCAAAAAGTCTGGACTCTTACCAAAATCAATCTGCGCATGTAGCTCGGGAACAAAAAATAATAGAAAATCTTCAAACAGTTCCCCAATCACCTTTTTCCACAAACCGTCCTGATCCACCAAGCTTCCACCATAAGGCGTTGTTTCTTCTCTGACCCATGCAACAACCATTTACAAAACACCTCCGAAACTAATTTCAGATTATTAGATCAATTATAACACGAAGCGAACATACGATTCAATTATTAGCCAAAGTTGCCGAAGAGCATATCCCATTCATTCACGGTAGAACCTCGTATCCATGTACAGATATACTAATTTCCCCGCTATCAATTTGCAGGGCACAGTTTTTTGGCTTTTCTCAAAAGTAAAATAGAATGACAACTATCCACGCACCAATTTCAGCATCCCTTTTATTCCATCACACTACTTCAGGCCGACTTTATTCAAAATTAAATGAATAATTCCATCTTCGACTTGCAATTGTAACTAATTCCGTATATAGTGAGGGTAATTAAACATTTACTTATTTCGAACTCTTGAAGTAAGGATAGAGGCGCAAAGACCATTAGTACACAATCAGAGGATAATGAGGTCCTATGAAGATTGTGAAAAGGGGGATTTGCCGAAGTGGAGAGAAGCTCATTATCTCGAAGCTGGTTCTGGGTTGAATAAGCACAGAATTGTCATATAGGAAACTATATGGAGGGCTATCTTATGCAAAGAAATAATCTATTATTTCACTGCAGCAGCGACCCTTCGTTGTTGCTTTTTGCGTTGATTTACAAGCTGCCCTTCTCCCTCTATTTATTTAAAATAATTGATAGGATGTGGAGAAATGATGAATTTCGGACAAATTGTAACAGCTATGGTGACTCCTTTTAATGAGCACGGAGATATTGATTTTGAAGCGACAAGGAACTTGATTGAGTATTTAATCGCCAATGGAACAGATAGTTTAGTCGTATCAGGTACAACTGGAGAATCTCCGACTTTAACGACTGAAGAAAAGGTCCAATTGTTCAAATTTGTAGTAAAAGTCATCAATGGAAGAGTGCCCGTAATTGCTGGAACGGGTTCAAACAATACAAGGGAATCTGTTGAACTGACAAGGTTAGCAGAAGATATAGGTGTTGACGGCGTTATGCTCGTCGCTCCCTATTATAATAAACCTTGCCAAGAAGGGATGTTCCAACACTTTCAAACAATTGCGGCAGCCACTTCTTTACCTGTCATGCTATACAATGTACCAGGACGAACGATGGCCAATATTGCCGTCGATACAGTCGTGCGCCTTGCCGAAATTTCGAATATCGTCGCCATTAAAGAAGCGAGTGGCGATTTAGATGCAATGGCTGAAATCATTGAGCAGACACCGACAGATTTTTCCTTGTACAGTGGCGATGATGGCTTAACGATCCCTGTATTATCAATTGGTGGCGTAGGTGTTGTTTCCGTCGCAGCTCATATTATAGGCAATGAAATGCAAACGATGATCAAAAACTTCAAAATGGGTAATATCAAAGAAGCGGCTTCAGATCACCGTAGACTGTTGCCAGTGATGAACGCACTTTTTGCTGCTCCGAATCCATCACCATTAAAAGCGGCATTGAACCTAAAAGGAGTTCAAGTCGGTGGCGTTCGTTTGCCGATGATTCCTTTGAACGACGAACAATTGCATGCACTTCAGCGTACATTGTCAATCTATGATGAGGTTACAGTCTGATAACTGTCAGAAGCTCTATCGATGGAAATTAAATTTACTAGACTCCATCCTACCATTGCAGGGTATAGAAAAATATATATTCTTGCGATAATGAATATCATAAAAATGGCACGTATAACGCATGTCAATCGTACATGCGTTTACGTATCAAAGAAAGGAACTCATGTCACTTGTACATGTGTTCCTTTTTTGATTTGTTCGCGCTCCCCCACTAAAACACGAGAGCTCTATCGTCATATTTATGTGTGTATTATTGAATCTTCCCGACAGGTTTTCACGTAGATGAAAGGGAGGTGAAAAGATGAGAAGGATTTTCGGCATTTTACTAATCATATTTAGCCTGTTCATTGCACTAGGCGGTTTACTCACGCTCGGAGAGGATTACAAAGCTTCGCTGTTCGGCATTTTTTTCATTAGCCTGCCGCTTTATATGGTTGGTCATATAGTGAGAACCAATATGTGGCAGGCGAAGCAAAAAGGTCTTCGATGGATTTGGGCGTATATCTATGTTGTTGGCATCGTTCCCGCCCTCTTTCTTTCCTATGAAGGATACGAGGATCTGAAAGAACAGACATTTTCCAACAATTATTTTTTGTTGTTTGAATCCACTTCTACGGATTACATCGGCGGTCTTTCCATCGGGTTTATCCTGCTCTTATTGCTGCTGTTCCTCTTTCCTTTTTATGAAACAACACGGAAAATAAGAAGGTTTATCGCGATTGCTGCAGTGGTTGTCACAGGGGCATATGTGAGCTATCAATATATGATGTGGGCGGATTATCGCGGCATCCATGAAATCAACGGTCTGGTAACCCATCATTGGAACGGTGAAGAACAGATTGTGCCGTATGAGGAGATTGCCCAGATTGCCGTACAACCGCATGTGAAATATGCTAGATCAAAAAGACCGTCTGACAAAACCTTTTTTGAGTGGAGATTGATCTTCATGACTGAAAAGGATGAAATAATTACATATCGCCTTTGGCTCAACGACATCAGCCTATCGAAAGGAAATCGGATGAAACAACTAGCCCATTCCAAAAACATCCCCTTCCACGTCATACCTATGACTGAAAAAGAGCACGAGGAATTCGACTTCCAATTGGAGTTGAAGAAGCTCGATTCGCAACCTTATTATTTGTTTTTCGAGGTGGAATAAATTGAGGGCCTAATCCGGTATACCACAATTTTTTGGAAATCCAATATAAAAAAGGTATCAGGTTCTAAACAATTTAAAATTGTGTTGGAATCTGGTACGCCAAATTAATCAATAAATCCTCTCGTTTTTAGCAAGTAATTCGGGAAGTTGCTTCATTGTTTAAACCAGTTTTATAATCGACACCTCTCTTAGCATTTAAAGTTTCTTTTGCAAGCCGAATACCAAGTGGAGGCTTACTTGCTAAATCATGAGCAATTTGTATACGAATATTACAACCAATTCACGTAATCAAAAAAACTCTAAATCAAGTTCCTGTTGGCGGATAAACTCTCCCTCTTACAACACTGTCTTCGCTATACTATTATCCAATTCTTCAAATTCATCATAGCTGATCGTTTCGTATAATTCTTTTCTCGTCTGCATATCTGGTACGCCTTCTTTTTGGCTGCCTTGTTCCTTAATTAATCCAAAAATCCGCTCATATGCCTTTGCAGCTACTCTAAGTGAAGTAACTGGGTAGATGACCATTCGAAAACCCATCTTTTCGAATTCTTGCGCTGAATAATAAGGTGTCTTCCCAAATTCCGTCATATTAGCTAAGAGTGGTACGTCAATTTTCTCGGCAAATAAACGGAACTCTTCCTCTGATTGGAGTGCTTCTGGGAAAATAGCATCCGCCCCAGCCTCGACATACTTTTGAGCTCTTTCAATCGCCGCATCGAGCCCTTCAACAGCCCGTGCATCCGTTCTTGCAACAACGAGTAAGGATGGTGCAACTTCCTTCATTACCTTAATCTTTTGCACCAAATTTTCAGCTGTAACGAGTTTCTTCCCGTTTAAGTGACCGCATTTCTTTGGTAAATCTTGATCCTCAATTTGAACGGCAGCTACATTTGCTTCCACCATTTCTTGAGCTGTTCGTGCAGTATTCAAAACGCCTCCAAACCCCGTGTCAATATCAACAAGTACGGGTAAATTCGTTGAGCGAACAAGATCTCTTGCCCGTTCTGCTACTTCAGTTGAAGTGATAATGCCAAGGTCAGGTAACCCCTTACTTGCTGTATATGCAGCTCCAGATAAATATAGAGCTTTAAACCCGACGTTTTTTGCAACAAGTGCTGCCATTGCATCATGCGCACCAGGAATTTGTAAAATATCATCTGTCGCGATTTGTTCCTTAAACTGCTTTGCTAATTCTGCTTGTGTGATTGGTTGATCAACAATCCACGCCATAATAAATACCCTCCCTTATAAAGTGAAACTTCATCCAGCGGGTGGTCCCCTCCCCCGCTGAATGTAAGTTGAATGAATCGCGCTTTTGACTATCTGTTAACTCACAATTATTTAAACAAACAACTCCATAAAATCATTAACATTCATTCCGATCAATCTTTCGTAGTCATTCCCCACATTTACCAATCGGTTGCGCTGCTTCTCTGAATAATGGGTTGCAATATTGGCTGCATATTTTTCGCAAACTTTCGGAATCGCTTCGTTACGGCGGAAACGATGACCTAATGGATATTCAACTTCGATATCTGCTGTTGATGTCCCATCCTTGAAATGGACTTGTACTGAATTCGCAATCGAGCGCTTTGCTGGATCTAAATAATCTTTTGTATACGCTTTGTTTTCTCTTACAACCATTTTGTCACGCAATTGGTCAATAATTGGATCGCTTGCTACATCATCTTCATAATGTTCTGCTTGAATATCGCCTTTTAACAGACCAATCGCAGTAATATATTGGAGGCAATGATCACGGTCTGCTGGGTTATATAATGGACCTGTTTTATCGATAATCCTGATTGCAGATTCATGGGTTGTAATCGTAATCTGATTAATCTCATCAAGACGATTCACCACTTCAGGATGTAGTGTTACTGCTGCTTCTGCTGCGGTTTGTGCATGGAATTCAGCTGGGAATGAAACTTTGAATAATACATTTTCCATCACATAGCTATCAAGTGGTTGGCTAAGTACAAGCGATTGTTTATTAAATAAGACATCTTGGAACCCCCATCCTGGAGCTGTTAATGCAGTTGGATAGCCCATCTCGCCCTTCAAAGACATCAGTGCAAGACGTACGGCTCTACTTGTTGCGTCTCCTGCAGCCCATGATTTTCTTGACCCCGTATTTGGCGCATGGCGATAGGTCCGTAGGCTAGAATTGTCGATCCACGCATTGGACAGAGCATTAATAATTTCTTTCTTGCTTCCCCCTAACATCTTTGTGACGACAGCTGTTGTTGCGATTTTCACATATAAAACATGATCAAGACCGACACGATTCAAACTATTTTCTAATGCTAGGATCCCTTGAATTTCATGTGCTTTCACCATCATTTCTAACACTTCTAACATTTTCAGTGGTTCTTGCCCTTTGCTAATGCGCTCTTGACTAAGATAATCAGCAACAGCGAGAATGCCTCCTAAATTATCAGACGGATGGCCCCACTCCGCCGCAAGCCACGTATCATTAAAATCAAGCCAACGAATCATTGCCCCGATATTGAATGCTCCTTGCACAGGATCAAGTACATAAGAGGTCCCTGGTACACGCGTCCCATTTGGAACCGTCGTGCCGGGTACAATCGGTCCAAGTAATTTTGTACATTCTGGATAACTAAGAGCTAAAATTCCACAACCAAGCGTATCGATTAATACATGATGAGCGGTGGAAAGTGCCTCTTCACTCGTAATCTTTTTATTTAATACATAATCCGCAATTTCTTCTAGCAAAGTATCTGTTTTCTTTTCTTCTTCTATCTTTAACATTCGTCTCGTCCTCCCCAGTCATAATAGATGTCTTCCTTAGTAGCTTTCACCAATATAATTTACCCGTGGTCTAAATAATCGATTATGATCATGTTGTTCGATGACATGTGCACATAGCCCTACTGTTCTCGCACTGAAGAATATCGGTGTATACAATGGGATTGGGATCCCAAGTTTATAGTATACGGGCGCTGCATAATAATCTAAATTCGGGTAGAGCCCCTTTTCCTTCTCGAGAATCTTTTCACCTGCTTCACACATTTCTAGCAATGATGTATCCCCATCAATTTCACATAATTGCTTTAATGATTCCTTCATAATTAATGCTCTAGGGTCCGTCTTTTTCATGTAAACACGATGACCAAAGCCCATAATCTTCTCTTTTTGTTCTAGTCTTTTGTAAATCACTTTTTCAAATTCCTCGACACTGCTCGCTTCTTTCAACATATACATGACCGCTTCATTGGCTCCTCCATGTAGATTACCTTTTAATGAAGCAACTGCTCCAGTGAGTGCACCGTAAATATCAGATTGTGTTGATGCAATGACTCGTGCAGTAAATGTTGAGTTTGGCATTTCATGTTCACTATATAATAGAAGGGATCGGTCAAAAATCGCCGCTTCCAATTCCGTTGGCACCTTACCTGTAATCATATATAAGAAATTTGCACTGTATGATAAATCTTTATTTGGAACCATTTCATCCTGCCCATTCAAAATTCGGAAACTATTAACTGTAATATTTGGCAGTTGCCCCATAAGCTGGTAGGCACGATTTTTATTTGCTTCAAGTGAACGGTCATCGATCTGATTATCGAAACCTGCTAGAACAGAAATTCCTGTCCGCTGCCCGTCCATCGGATGTGTTTGTTTCGGTAATAATTTAAGAACTTCGATCACAGTCGATGGAACATCATAATTTTCCTTTAGTGCTGCTTCCAATATCGCTTTTTCAGTATGACTAGGTAATTGCCCTTCAATTAAAAGATGCACCACATCAAGATAATCTTTCGTTTGGGATAGTTCAATTAGATTACGACCTTTAATAATGATTTTTTCTTGTTCCGTATCGAGAAATGAAATCGCTGTCTCCGCTGCAATAACTCCTTCGAGTCCAGGTACAAACTTTTCTGCCGTTGTCATTAAAATCCCCCTTTATTATTTGGCAGGTAGGAAAGTATAAACTTCCCTCCGCTACATACGTGCAACTGAGGCATTCGCTATAAAAGCCTGGCGAATACCAAGTTTTATTAATCAGTAAATTCATTATTTTGAACTTATATATACATCATACTGTTGATTAGAAAATTACGAAAATATATAATAGTAATTGCTAGCCATCATTTTTTTCTATAACTCATGTACTTTTACAGTAAAATAGATTTGAGGGAATCAATTTATGGACTATCAAGATTGGGAAATGCTAGCTACCTTATATTCGACTGAAAACATTACTCAGGCCTCACAGCAATTATTCGTATCCCAGCCAACATTAACTGCACGCATAAAAAAACTAGAAGACCATTACGGGGTCCAGATCATTATACGGAAACGGATAGGTATCACCTTCACACCAGAAGGTGAGCAACTTGCTTTGCATGCGAAGCAGATGCTACATGAACAAAGGATGATTGAGGAGAAAATCAATAATATGAAAAACCAGGTCGAAGGAACACTTCGAGTCGGTGTTTCTAATTTCTTTGCGCTAAATAAAATGCCTAGATTATTACGTCTCTTTAAACAGGAATACCCGAATGTCGAATTTAATGTAGTGACCGGCTGGAGCAGTGAAATGCACCGCTTAATTTTAAATAATGATGTCCATCTTAGTTTTATTAAGGGGGATTATCCTTGGAGAGGAACAAGAGAATTGCTTTATGAGGAGGAAATATGCGTCGCTGCTCCTTGGGAATTCAAATGGGACGATCTACCGGCTTTACCTCGGATTGATTATCATACAGACGAAAACATGAGATCGCTTGTTGACACATGGTGGCATAGTCATTACAAACAAAATCCGAATATCAATATTCAAGTAAACCAAGTAGAAACATGTAAAGAAATGGTTGTCAATGGACTTGGCTATGCGATTTTAGCCAACTTAGTTGTACGACCACACCCTGAGCTCATCGTCAAGCCATTGCATCATGCTTCAGGCGAGCCGCTTTCACGGAAAACATGGATGTACTATCATGAAGAAACGATGGAAATGAATATTGTGAATGCGTTTGTAACATTTATTCGTAGGTTGGATGTGAAGGGGTTGTAAGTATCCTTCCTAAATTTTTCTCACACTATATTCACTATCTTCTTCCTGACTAAATTTTCTTATGTGCATCTCCTCAATTTTATACAGAAAGAAGCCAACCAAATGATGAGAGATGGTTGGCTTCTTCTTTTATTTTATGCAAATGGAAAGAGATAGTAGTTGCTGAACAATTCAACAAGCAAGTCGTTTTAAGACCTACCCAAACTCCTCAACGCCTGCTCCAAATGCTCCTTCAAAGGAAGTGCTAATGTTTTTGCATACGTTGCGGTAATATGGTTATCGTCACGATACACAATGATATTCCCGATAATCGGAGAACAAGTGGTTTGATCACAAAAGTAATCCGTGAGGTCTGCGAATATCACATTTGAAGGAATGCCCTCAGTATTCTCCCAAGGTACTTCCTTCGAAACTCCCTCATCCCTCGGAATTGCACAACTCAATGGGTTGTTCTTCTTTTCTAAACAGCTTGGGATGTTCTCCTTCATCCGAGGGTTATCACGTATCGCAAATACCGTGGTGATTCCCTCCAGTTCTTTCCATTGATTCATGTAACCTGGTGGGATTGTCTTCCGCTTATTCAATGTAGACGTCGTGAAAACCAAGTCCGGCGGTTCTGCTTTTAAGTGTTCGATCAAATTCTCATTCCACTGTAAACAAGCTTGGGTTAAGTGATGTTCTGGATCTTCATTCGTAAATCGACAACCATCATGATTGTAGACGTCAATCTGGAAGTTCAGGTCTTCCGCTAAAACTTCCAGTGCCGGAAACCAATGCCCTGAATGCGACCCACCGACCAATGCTACCGTATAGCTCGGATCCGTTACCACCCCATACGAACATTTCTTTACATTGACACTATCCTTCCCTAAACAGTTTGGATTCCCATAAAAGGAAGGAAGGTCTAATTGAATATCGATCGATGCTGGAATGGGCACGATACCTTTTGGAGGCTCGCTCTTCTCATAGACCGCCATCGCTCCTGGGAAATCTTTTTCGTCATAGCTAATAATTAGCGCATCAGCCTTCACCTTTTCAATATACGTTGTAATGGCTAGTATTGAACTTCCTGTTACCATCAACAGTCCACATAAGACTGCCGCAAGTCTCCCCTTCATTCTTTTTTTATCCAACTTTAGAATGGGTGTTTCCAGTAACTTTGTAGAGAGCAGCGATAAAAGAACCGCCGTCATAATGATAATACTCCCTTCAAGAATCGGGACAGTTCCCAAATCCACAGTGGCCTGATAAAAGATTAAAAGAGGCCAATGCCATAAAAAGACCCCATAAGTGAGACCGCCTAAAAACGTCAGTGGCTTGACTCTTAACAATCGATCCACGCCAAACTTCGTGCTATTTTCGGTGGCGATTAACACCAATAATGCCCCGCTAATCGGGACAAGCGCTAAATAACCAGGGAACCCCGTTGATACCGGAAGCAAGATGCCGGTTAAACAGACGATGGAAAGTCCAAGCCAACCTAGCACCGTGTTTAGCCATATATTCATCCGTAAGTACGGTGATAGCAATGCCAGCATACCGCCTATGCTAAATTCCCACATACGCGCAAACGTATCAAAATACGCCCAAGGCTGATTTACTGTTGTTTGATAAATCGAATAACAGATCGAATAGATAAAGACGACGAACAATGCCACCAAAAAAGTTTTACGTACCGGTGTCTTCAATACTTTCCGAGCTAAAAAATACACGGAAGTGATTAAAATCGGCCAAAGGATATAAAATTGCACTTGGACACCGAGTGACCAAAAATGTTGAAATGGACTGGTTGCATGATCGCGAGCTAAATAATCAACCGCATCCAACGCCAAACGCCAGTTTTCAAAATAGAGAGTGGACGCGGTCATATGTGTAATGATCGAGCTCCATTCCAACTGAGGCAAGAACAGCAATGCTAGACTTCCAATCACGATGATGACCAATAAAGCTTGCGGCAAAAGCCTTCTCCCAAGTCCCACTATAAAGTCTCCATATTGCACGGTTCCCGTTCTCTCTACTCTCGATAGAAGAGACAGCGTAATCAAATAGCCTGATAACACAAAGAATACATCAATGCCTCCCGATACTCTTCCCAACCAAATATGATAAATTACGATTAACAACGTCGTAATCGTACGTAACCCTTCAATCTCCGGGCGATATCTTTTTTGAGGACTCCTTAAATCTTCCATATACCTTTACCTCCATTGTCCATTAAGCAACGTACAGACGGAGATTTTCGGGAAAAGTTTCAAACGTTTTTCGGGATGGAAGAATTTACAAAAGCGGATAACTGTACGTAATAAAGGAGATACCTCAAAGGCCAATATCCCATTTAAATTCGTGTAAGCGTCAAATAGCCCCGGCATTAAATAAAATACGGGAGCATCATAATCATGCTTCTATTTTCTTTGATCACTTTCGTCCATTTATGAGTATTTCGTCGCTTCAGCACCCCTTTTTACCTTTTGGGCTTGATGGGCAATATAATGACGCATATATCTTTTCAAAAATAAATGATCAGCCACTTTTCCTAGAATGCCTAAAGGGGATTTAAATGAGATTGTATCTTTCATAATTGTTTCTGAACCCCTTTCAATAAATTCATGTGTATGTGTAAAAGTATGAAAGACCCCATAAACAATGGCATCGGTGAATCTATACGGCTTCACCATTTCAACAATTTTAGACGAAAATTTTTGTTTCATTCCCAAATGGATCGTTTCCCAAGTAACAAAATCGCCAAGCTCCATCAATCCAAACGTAACTCCATCAATGGCTATTTGTTTCGTCAGCAACGTTTTTCCTGCATGAACTTCAACAGTCCTGGCAAGGTCGAAACAAACTTGGATGGGCGCATGGATTGAAATTTCATGTTTGATGATTGGAATAGTACCACCCTTATCCTGTCTAGCCATATTGTGACGGTTCCTATGAGTAGCGTATTTATAACCAATCAATCGGAGCCCGTCAATGGCAGCTAGTATAGGGTTTTAGGTTATATTTTATGCAAGTGCCAACTTCTAACAGAAAATATCAAAAGCCCCAGCATTCATTTCTGAACACTAGGGCGTAAATCAGTCGTATGAAGTTCATACTAGCACTTTAATAAGATGTCCTATACTGTCAACAATCGTGTCTGTGGCCTGGTACTTTTCTTAGTCTTCGGCATCTGGCATTTTGTTGGTCTTTTTGTGTATCGAAAAAGGCATCTCTTGATAATCCGCAACATCGTATTCTCCGATTGAAGTATATTTCGCTGGCTCGGATTTTTCAGATTGAAAAGGTTGTTGGTTATTTGAAGCTAAAGCTTCATGAATAATTTTTTCTAAATAATGTGTTTCGGAGTATTCTCCGATTGATGCCATGACGAGAGCATCTCGAAGGTAACTGACATTTTGCGAAAGTAACTGATCATTGAAATCAAGTCCTTGTGATTGCGCAAAAAACTTCATATATATAGAAACTGTTCGGGTATTGCCCTCTCGATAAGGGTGTATTTTCCAAAGCTTAGCCATGAACTGAGAAAAATCTGCTGCCAAATCAGGATTACGATGGTTCCACTTCACATCAGCCGCCCACTCATAAACAGCAATAAGATCTTTCGGGATATTTTTATAATCACTGTATTGTACACTCATACCAGCTAAGACTCTTTCGCCTTTTTGAATATTGACCTTCCTAAAATCACCGGCCCAATCGTAAATCATGGAAAACAAATGATAATGAATTTTTTGGATGCTAGAGATATCAAAAAAATCGACTTCCCGCAATAAGGAGTCGATATCCAGTAAGCTGGCAATCAAAATTTGTGCCTCTACGATTATAAGTTCTTCTTCATTTTTGATACCAAGTAAATTCCTTACTATAGGTACATCATCATATAGATATGGATCCATAAGATTCATCGACTAACCTTTGCATATTTTTCAAGAACGGCTTGCCGTAGACCCGAAGCAGAAATTCGCCCCTCGGTATAATCATCCAACAATCGTTGCGTAAAATCAGTAGGTTTTCCACCATCAATCGCAGCCATACCAACTGCAAAGCAAACCTGTTTTTCGCGATCATAACGGTGCGAGTCCATTGCTCTCATCTACAACACCCCTAATTGTTAGTCCCTATATTATATCACAAATAACAAAAAAACACTTGGCATTTGCCTGCAGATTTAATTCTGTATTGCTACGGAATCACTCAAAAATGCCTGTGCCTCAAAGGTAGACACAGACACACAATAAATCAAATTTTCGCTACTCATATGTTCAAGCTGCTATTTTTCATAAAACAGTTGTAAATAAACAAACGCTCCCATGTTTCTCAGCTGCTACCATGACCAATCTCAGCAACCAATGCTAAAAATCATGCCAATTCCCCACCATCAATCGGAATATGTTGTCCTGTAATATACTTCGCTTCAGAAGATGCTAAAAAAGCATATAACGCGGCAACTTCCTCGGGTTGTGCATGCCGTTTTAATGGGATTCCTTCATTGACCTGTTCCAATGCTTCCGGACTATACTCTGCAATTTGCATCGGCGTCAGTACATATCCCGGACATACCGCATTCACACGAATGGTTGGGGCAAGTTCAAGAGCCATTGTACGTGCTAATAGATTCACACCAGCTTTGGAAGCATTATAATCGGCATAATTTGGGTGACCAACCACGCCATTTGTAGAGGCCGTCATTAAAATCACGCCGTGCCCTTGATCCAACATCCTTTTCGCCGCTTCTTGAGCAGTGAAAAAAATGCCGTTTAAATTAATGCCCAACACTTTATTCCATTGTTCAGGAGTGATGTCGATAAATTTATTCCTGACACTAATTCCTGCATTTGCAACGAGAACATCCACTCCGCCTGCCAATTGATCAATCTGAAGAAATGCTTCACTTACACTTTCATGACAGCTCACATCTGCAACAACACCATTTTTAATGGTTGAATGCTCTTTTAAAGCCTTTTCCAATGAATCTTGATTGTTGTCTATAATCGTGACATTCGCTTTTTCGTTTGCGAATCGAATGGCAGTCGCCAATCCAATTCCACTGGAACCACCTGTTATCACAACACGTTTATCACATAAACTATCTTGATACTTTCCCATTTAAAATCCATCCCCTTTGTTTAATCTACAGCGTTTATACTATAACTTTGTTGCTGGAAGTGAAGAACACTCTTCCTTCGTCTACTACGATTAGTTATTGGTCAACCGATCAAGCGGCGAATGACTTCTTTTGTAATTTTAGGAACGACCACGGTAGAATACTCAATTTCCATTCTTTCATAACGCTTATGACCATCATAACCGTATGGTCCAATATTGATTGCTGGAACGTTAATGTCCCGTATATCTTGGTAATCTACGTAATGTTTAGTTCCCCAGCCCGGATTATTTTCCGTTACGGCACGTATCCCTTCTTCGTCATCTTTTATAGCCACACAGCTCATATCACATATAAAGGGGAAATAGTTTTTTGTAACAATTGGATGAGCATACTCAGGTTGAATCGTCTCAATTGCCTCCACAAGCGCTGCTTCCAAATTTACTTCTTTGTCGTCTTTACCCGTCAAGTCAAGGCACGGCGAATAGAGGGATGAGTAAAACAAAATGATGGCAGGGCTTTTATCCTTCATCCACTTCCACTCTTCTTCAACCACTCTTGCAGCAAACATTCGAGTATCTAGACTTTTATCTTGTAATAGTTCGGATTTAAACGAAATCATATGCTGAATAAATTGTTCTCCATGCTCTTGTTTTAATTGTTTTGTCATGTCTTCATATAAAATCACTCTCGGTTTCCATGGCAATGGTTTATAGGGCTGCTCGCTAATTTCACAAAATCTTTCATAGCGTTTATTCAATGAGTTGACAGCGCTTTCAAAAGCGATTTCTGCTTGCTCGACCAATTTATTTAGAACATCTTTTGGAGACCATGATTGGACAAAAAAGTTGAAATACACATAGGCAGATAGAGCAGTTTGAACGGTATAATTCGGCTTAAAGTCCGTTTGCTTCAGTGAAACAGGTGGAGCCGGTGTTTCACCTAAGTGACGATCACACAAATCCGGATTGTAACTGATCTGTCTTGTCAATTCTGCTGCAATATAGTTCGGATCTAAACCTTCAAAAGAAGATCCAACATGTGTTTCGGCACCTGTAATAAAAAACGATGGGAGAAGTTTGCCCACTGTCCCCTTGTAAATATATCGATTCACATCCTCTTCATGTAAGGGTGCGACAAAATCAGAATTGATTAATCCGATATATTCAAATCCATGTTCTTGTTTCCACTTTTTCAGATCCTTTAGCCCGGATAAAACTCCTTTTGAACTAACTTCCTCATCACACTCTGAGAAGAATATGAGGTTACCAGATAACTCCTCCGGATGCTCGGCATAATATTTTAATAACGATAAATGGCTAGCGACGCCACTTTTCATATCGAGAACCCCGCGCCCAAAATACCATTCACCTGAAAGCAGTTGTTCTTTTACCAAATCTGGTAGCAGTTCGTCCTTAAGCCTTTCCATTAACTCTGTGGGTGAACAAGCAACATCTTCTAAATTTGTATAATCCTCAATTCCTACCGTATCTAAATGTCCCATTAAAATCAGCGTTTTTTTGTTAGTTACATCTTTTGTTCCCTCTACGTACGCTAAAACATTATATCTGTCAAACTCATCATCTACAGTTTTTGATTGAATGAGCTGATTGGGTCTCTCTTTGAAATAAGGGATAGATGAAATGAAAGCATATAACTTATTTGCTGCATCAATTTCCCCCGGTGTATCTACGACGCTTTTCACACGAACTAACTCATCCGTTAAACGCAAAACCTCGTTTCTTGTAGCGATCATCTATTCATACTTCCTTTCTTTTCATAATTGTGCATACCCTTATTGCCCGTTCAATCAAGTTAAGGTTAGACTACTTTACCCAAAACTTTCTTTCTCTTAGGACCTTCTACATCTAATTTCTTTTCAACTTTTGATAAAATAACTGTGAAAATCAGGACAAGCATTAAGTAATAGAATCCTACAACAAGATATGTCTCAAATGGCATATAGTTTTCAGCCGAAGCAGTGAGTGCATGACTGAATAATTCGGTAACCGCAATGTAGGCAACGAGTGAAGAATCTTTCAATCCAATAATAAATTGGTTGCCCAATGCCGGAATGGCACGTTTAAATGCTTGGGGCAGAATAATCGTCCCCATTGTTAACGGCACCGACATCCCTAACGAACGTGCAGCTTCTGCCTGTCCTTTATCGACAGATTGAATCGCCCCTCTAAAAATCTCCGCTAAATAAGCTCCTGAATGAATGCCTAATGCAACCGCACCAGCTGTAAAATCACTCAAGACAATAACACTTGAAATCCCATAGTACAAAAACATAATCAGCACGATTAAAGGAAGACCCCGAACGATAAAAATGTATAGATCCGCTAGTTTTTGGAGAAACCAAATATTTGATACTTTAAAAAAAGCAAATACCAATCCTATTACTGTTGCAATAACTAAAGAAATCGCCGTAATGGAAATGGTTGTTGTTGTTGCTTGTAAAAAAGCCAAACCATGTTTTTGAATAATGGATAGAATACTCTCTATAAAATTCATAGTAAGTTAGCTCCTTCAATTCAGTTAACTTTCTATAAGCCTGATCAGTTTTCCATTATGTTTAGCCCAAACCACTTCATACTTATTTCCTCATAGGTGCCATCTGCGATCATTTCGGCAATGGCTTCATTAATTTTTTCGAGTAATACGTCATGGTTTTTATTGATCGCAACTGAAATCTCTTCCCGATTTAAAACATCTCCTACAAGTTTAATCTTCAATCCTTGTTCATTGATTGCCGACACGCCAACGATTTTATCCGTTATAACTGCATCAATACGCCCAGGAACTAAATCTTGCAAAGCGTATATTTCACTTGGATAGCCCTTCACATCATCCGTCATCGTTTCTGCGACTTCCTTGTGCGTGCTAGCTTGCATAACACCGATTTTTTTGCCACTTGCATCTTCTGTAGTCTGAAAAGCATCATTTGATTCTGCTACAAAAATTTGTGCGCCGGAAATATAATAGGGATCTGAAAAATCAACTTGTTTTAAACGCTCCTCAGTAGCAGTCATACTTCCAATAATGACATCGTATTTATTTCCTTTTAGCCCTTGATTAATTGTCTCCCACGGGTTTGTTACCGGATTCGGTTCCAATCCGATTCGTTTTGCAATTTCAGTACCGATTTCCACATCAAAGCCAACCAATTCATTATTATCTTTATAGTTTAATGGTTTCAGTAAACCACTCATTGCAAAGGTTAACTTTCCATCATGAACAAGTTTCAGATTTTCAGACGAAGCGTCTTCTTTTGTATCCGGTCCTGACACTTCGACTTTTTCACCGGACGTATTCCCTGAACAAGCTCCGAGTAATAGAATGAAAATCAGTGATAGTATTGAGGTTAACACCCATTTGCCTTTTCTTTTCATCGTGAACTCCCCTTTAATTTCATAATTCAGAAATTCATAGATATACATTTCACTCTAGAGCACTTTCGAAAGAAAAGCTTTTGTTCGTTCATGTTTCGGAGTGGAAAATAATGTCTTTGGACACCCTTCCTCAACGATATATCCCTCATCCATAAAAACAACCCGATCCCCCACTTCACGGGCAAACCCCATCTCATGGGTTACAACAACCATTGTCATACCATCTTGTGCCAATTCCTTCATAACCGCTAACACTTCCCCGACCATTTCTGGATCCAGTGCTGAAGTTGGTTCATCAAATAACATAACTTTTGGCTCCATCGCCAATGATCTCGCGATGGCGATTCGCTGTTTTTGCCCCCCCGATAATGAATCGGGATACACTTGTGCCTTATCGGATAACCCGAGCTTTTCCAGTAATTGATAGGCCAATTTTTCTGCTTCCGCTTTCCCTTTTTTCCGTATCTTCATCGGAGCCAAGGTGATGTTTTCCAGAACTGTTTTATGAGGAAACAGATTAAAATGTTGAAAGATCATCCCGATGTCTGCACGGATATGATTAATATTCACTTTTTTATCTGTCAAATCAATATCATTGATACGAATCGTACCTGAAGTTGTTTCCTCCAGTTTGTTTAAACAGCGTAAGAACGTCGACTTTCCCGATCCTGAGGGACCAATCACCACCACGACCTCTTTTTTACTGATTTCCATATTGATATCTTTTAACACAGCGACTTCACCAAATGACTTTTTTAAGTTTTTTACTTTAATCATGCGTTCGACAACCTCCTCTCAATATTATTCAGTACATAAGTAAGCGTCAGTGTGATTAACAAATATGTGAATGCTACTGTCAAATAAGGCTCCCAAATTCGGAAGTATTGTCCTGATGCCGCTCGTCCCCAATACATCAATTCCGGTGCGGCGATAATCGCAGCCAATGAGGAATCTTTGATCAAAACAATAAACTCATTTCCCAATGGAGGAATCATCCGTTTAAATGCCTGAGGAAAAATGATATGCATTATCGACATCCTGCTACTCATTCCAAGGGAGCGAGCTGCTTCATCCTGCCCCTTCTCAATGGACTGAATGCCAGCACGAAAAATTTCTGCGACATATGCTGCAGAATTTAACGATAAAGCAACTAACGCTGATACAACTGTACTAACGGGTGACATCAGCAATGGCATTAGTCCGAAGTGAATAAGAAATAATTGAACGAGTAGCGGCGTCCCTCGGAAAAAGTTAATGTACCAAATAAAAGGGATACGCACTAGCTTCACTTTCGACATCTTCCCGAGTGCTATAAAAAAACCGAGCACGCTCCCAATAAGAATCCCACCTACTGATAATCCGAGCGTAAACAGTAATCCTTTTAATAAAAAAGGTAAATATTCAATAATAATATCGAATCGAAAGTCCAAATCCCCACCCCATTCTCGTACCATTTCAGCTTATCGAGACGTCGATATTTCTTTTACTTGTTTCTCCTTACACACACTACTTTGCCGTTGAAAGGGATTGAATGATTTCTACATCCGGAGAAACGTCAAACCACTTCTCGTAAACTTCGGCATATGTTCCGTTTTCGACGACCGTTTTCAATGCGCGATTAAATTCTTCAACAAATTCATTTCCTTTTTTAAACATGACGCCATAATATTCTGGTTCAAAATTCTCATCATCCGAAATCGCTATAAATTTATCATTAGGATTATTTTTTACATATTCATTTGCGACCGTATTATCTGTGATCACTGCTTCAATATCTCCGTTCTTTAATGCCATAAAGGCTACGCCGAGTGTTTCATACTTAAAGACGGATGAATTATTTGCACCGACTATTTTTTCAATTGCGATTTGCCCCGTTGTTGCATTTTGTACGCCGATTTTTCGACCTTTCAAATCCATAGCATTTTTAATATCCGTGCCTTCCTTCGCTAAAATCATCAGTTTCGATTCAAAATACGGATCCGCAAAGTCATAGGTTTGTTTTCGATCTTCTGTTATCGTTATCGAAGTCATTCCAATATCCACTTCTCCATTATCGACTAAAGCGAATAGAGGATCCCAACCGACATTTTCCACTTTATAGTGATAGCCTGCTTCGTCTAAAATCGCTTGAATCAGATCTACATCAAATCCGACAAGCTGCCCCTTATCCATATAGACAAATGGAGGGGTGACTGCATCTGTCCCTACTACCAATTGCTTTTCTTTATCATTCACCGTCTCTCCAGATGTAGCTTTTCCACATCCAGCAGCGAAAATAATTAGACATAAAGAGAATGTAAAAAGAGCTAGCCTCGTAAACTTCCTTTTCATTTCTCCACTTCCCCTATGATTTTTTCTACTACATGATTTTCCATCAGTGAGGGGTTTTCCTCACTGATGGACATTCATTAGGATTTTACCGTTTCTGCCTGCTTCGCTTTTTTCAAATAGGAGCGCCACGAAATAGCCCATTTTTCCGGATTTTCAAAGTAATCCTGTTCATCCACACGATGGATTGTGCTATTATGAGGGGCGTTTTTCACTTTTTCTGGATTTGTATAAGCTTCGTTTGAAATATGTTCCAATGATGCGATATATTCATCCAGATCCGCTTTGGAAAGTGATTCAGTTGGTTCAAGTGTAAAAGGCTCCGGAACGATAAATGGATGATGACTAGACCAATAATGATGGGCAAAATCAGCCATTCGACGTGAAACATCATCCGTTGTCACACCTGTTTCTTTCGTTAGCTGCTCCCAACTATATCGAACCTGCTCAAGTCTTTGACCCTTAATATACGGAGCACTCGCACCACGAATTTTCTGGATGTTATGATACAAATAGTTATTATTTAATACAGCGATTTTCGCTACATCTTTTAGACCTTCTGCTCCAAGGGCTCGAACCCACGCATAAGCACGCAACACGGTTTGCGGTACCCCTTGGAATGACCGAACCTTTCCAATACTATTCTTTAAGTTATGATTTAAAATATATTTTCCATCCTGCTGTTCAACAATCGGACCTGGTAGGAATTCTTTCAGCTTATCGACAACTCCCAAAGCACCTGTTGCTGGTCCCCCGCAAGCATGTGGTGTTGAAAAAGTTTTATGCAGATTAAAGAAACACATATCAAAACCTGCTTCTTTAGCGCGTGTAATGCCTAACAATCCGTTGGCATTCGCTTGGTCATAATAACAAATGCCCCCTGCATCATGAACGATTTTTGTAAACTCCTTGATGCGTGTATTATAAATTCCCGTATCTTCTGGATTCGCTACAACAAATCCAGCAGTTCTTTCCGAAACGACTTCTTTTAACCGCTCGATATCCGGGAAACCGTCCTTATCTGGATGCAATGTAATAATCTTATAACCTTTTACAGCAGCAGTTGCGGCTTGTGAAGGATGAGAAAAAATAGTTGTAATAATTTCATCCCGCTGATCCCCTTCTCCATTAGCATCGTGATAGGCACGAACGATGGAGGCCATCGCGAATAACGATTGTGTCCCGCTCCCTGGCTGGAAAGAAAAATGGTCCATACCTGAAATTTCTCGCATACAAAGGTCTAATTTATGCGTTACTTCAAGAATTCCTTGCACTGTACTTACATCCTGCAAGGGGTGAAGCTCTGTCATCTTCGGAGATGCAGCGAATGTCTCATTAATTTTAGGGGAGTATTTCATCGTACATGTTCCTTGTCCAATTTCGACATTGAATGCTGCGCCTAATGTTTCTTGTGACAATCGCAAATAATGACGCAGCACCCTATTTTGCGAAATTTCTGGTAGACGAGGCGCTTTTGTTCGAACCATCTCTTGTGGAATTGCTGAAATCCCATCGCCAACATGATTCACAATTTCTTCCTCCACGAGCGGAAGTGTAGTACCTCGTTCTCCACTTTTATGAAGTTCGAATATAATGGGCTCATCCCATTTCGCTTGATGGAAGTTTCTCACTTTGTGATCTCGATTAATTTTCTGCATCTATCCCAATCCCTTCTTAAGTTCTTTAGTTGGCATCCAAGCACTGCTGGATTGCATGTACGAGCCGATCAATATCTTCTTTTGAATGAATTTCTGTAATACAAAACAACGAACTTTGACCTAGTTCTGGGAATTCTTCCGATAGATCCTTCCCGCCAAAAATTCCGTTTTCCAATAAGTATTGATTAATCGCCTGAACGGATTTACCTGTTCGGGAAAAATCAACTACGAATTCTTTATAGTTTGTCGAGTCGAATCGGGATGCCACAACATTCGGGATGTTCCCAAGCTGATCCATCGCGTATTGCGATTTCTGCATGATCGTTTTTCCAAGCTCAAGCATTCCTTTCGGACCTAATAATGATAAATAAACGCCCGCCGTAATTCCCCAAAGGGCTGTTTGTGTCCCTACCGATTCTTTCCCATTCTCTCGTAAAGCAAAGGATGTACGGTCATAGAAGACATCTCCGAAACCATATTCCCCTTCCACAACTGTAGGGGCAATTCCAAATAATCTAGAAGGATACTCTTGAACAACCGTTATATCATCGTGGGAAGCGATGAAACCGGACTGACCACCGCCATAATTCATATGCATCCCAAGCGGCTGAAGATCGCCACAAACAATATCGGCTCCATAATGGCTTGGAGGAGATAGTACGCCCAATGAGCTTGGGTCAACGCCAACAATCGTAAGTGCTCCCTGTCCTTTCGCCAACTTGCTGATCGTTTGGCCTTGCGTTTCAATGAATCCTAAATAGGAAGGATTTTCAAAGTAAACCGCCGCAGTATTGGCCGATAATTTACTTTCAAGATCCGTCAAATTGATTTGACCGGAACCTTCTTGATAGTCTACGAGAATGACGCTTATATGTGGTGAACAATAATTTTCAATGACCGTCAATCGATCCGGAGAGATTGTTTTCGGAAGCAGCACTTCATTACGACCTGTAATTCGACTAGCCATTCGTATCGATGTTGCAGCAGCCTGCGCCCAATCAAACGTTGGTACATTGACCACATCCATATCCACCAATTCAGCCATTAAGCTTTGGTACTCGAATAACGCTTGATACCTTCCATGATCCTCATATGGATCACCAGCATAGGCTGTTAAAAATTCGGCGCGCTGATTGACCTCATCACAAACTGCAGGAACATAATGATTCCAGCAACCTGCTCCTAAAAAATTCAAATATTCTTTCGTACTAACGTTCTTCTCCATAATTCCATCAATATATCGCCTTAGTTCATGCTCGGAAAGGGATTTGGGAATGTTCATCTCCTTTTTATACTGCAACTCTTCTGGAATCCCATTAAATAACTCTTCAATTGTTTTTACGCCAATGTCTCTCAGCATTTCTTCTTGTACTTCCGGTACTGTATTTGGGATATATGGATGGACTACTTTCACGTTTTCACTCATCGATTTTCTCCTCCAAACTAATTTTTTAAGCTAACCCTCCGCCATCTACCGTTAATACTGTTCCTGTAACCCAGGAGGCCATATCACTCGCGAGAAAGAGAACACCTTTTCCAATATCCTGCGGTGTTCCAATCCTTTCAAGCGGGCGATCTCCCGCTGAAGATGCTAAAAAGGAGGCTTCTTCATGCTGCAGCTGCTTGGCCTCATCCCTCAACAAAGGTGTATCTGTATCCCCTGGACAAATGCAATTGACACGGATATTTTGTTTTCCATGATCAATTGCCATCGCTTTCGTCAAATTGACCACACCTGCTTTTGCTGCACAATAAGAGGCTGCAACATCTCCTCCCTTTAGTCCCCAGCCAGAACCCGTATTAATAATATTTCCTCCACCATTCTTTTCCATGACAGGAATTACATATTTTGATAGTAAAAAAGCTCCTTTTAAAGAAACATTCAAAACTAGATCCCAATCTTCTTCTGAATGCTCAACAACTGATTTTCTCCTAATAACCCCGGCATTATTAAACAAGACATCAATCTTTCCAAATTCCTCTTCAATTCGTTCTACGACCTCTTCACATTCATTTGCCGAGGTTACGTTACATTTAAAAAATTTTGCTTTTCGACCGTTGCGATTCATTTCATTTGCACGATCTATTCCTTCATTCTCATTAATATCTATCAGTGCCACGGTGGCACCCGCCTCAGCGAATAACTCCGCCGTTGCTAAACCAATTCCAGAAGCGGCACCTGTTATGGCAACAACCTTATTTTTTATTCCCATTAGTTCTTCATAGTTCAAATGAACTCCCCGCCTTTCCTCGTATACCTTCTACTGAATGATGAACATTTCTTTTGAAAGTTCCATATAATCTCCAGCCTCTCATGACGTTTTGTTCTCCTCCGAAATTATCCTCTTCCCTCCCTGTAACTTGTATAGCAATACTAATGCAATTGCCATGCCAAATTTCAAATCAATCAAAAAACATTGTAAACGCTTACTTTATTATTCTTTTTTTGTAACTTTCTATTTTGCATGTGTCATTCATGTCAATTTCGTGACAAAAATGACGTTTAAAACTGTCACACCTATTGACTATTTTGAATTGCGTGAATAAAATTGAAATTAGATAAAGAGGAGGGGATGTTGCTTTGATTTTATTAAATTCGATTTCAAAAGTTATACAAGCCTTTTCCGGTCTACTTCAAGTTGATATTGCTTGTTTTAATAATGATGGGAAATTAATCGCTGCTACAGAAGAATATTTAAGACAAAAAGGAGAAAAAGTATACACCCCATTTTTCAATGAGTTATTTGGAAAACATGTGACTCTATTACATCAACCTGGGGAAATGAAGATGTGCGAGGGTTGCCATTTTATTAATAATTGCCCTTCAAAAACAGAACTCATTCAAGACATGGTCATTAATGGCAAGAAATATGGCTATTTATCTTTTGTCAGCTTTTCGATGGAAAATATTCTTGTCGAAAACAAGACATATTATACGGAATGGCTCTCGAAATTAAAGGAAATCATCGTTTCTATACTAAGAGATACCGATGATCTGAATGCGAAGGACATCAATGCCCAAACAAAGCAAAACTACCTATTCGGACATAGCGAGGCTTTTGTACAAATTAAAAACCTGATAAGGAGTATACAAAACAGCACATCCACCGTATTAATTACCGGGGAAACCGGAACAGGAAAAAGCTTCCTTGCTCAACATATCCATCAAACTAGCCTTGTAAAAAAAGGACCTTTTATAGAATTAAACTGTGCTACGATTCCTGAGAATTTATTTGAAAGTGAACTTTTTGGTTATGATGAGGGGGCTTTTACAAATGCCAGAAAGAATGGCAAGATGGGCTATTTTGAACTAGCTGACAATGGAACATTGTTTTTAGATGAAATTGCCGAGTTACCGCTCAGTCTACAACCAAAATTATTGAAAGTACTGCAAGACGGCATCATACAGCGGGTCGGAGGTACATCAACCAAAAAAGTAAATGTACGTCTAATAGCTGCAACTAACCAATCATTCGAAAAGTTAATAGACGAAAAATCATTTCGCTCCGACTTATTTTATCGATTAAATGTAATTCCAATCACCATTCCCCCTCTAAGAGAAAGATTTAGTGATTTAGAGTTATTTGTAACGAACATCATTGAAAAATTACAAGTACGTACAGGTAGATACATTCAATCAGTATCCGAAGAATATATGAGTAAACTATCTTCCTACCATTGGCCAGGAAATTTTCGCGAGCTAGAAAATGTCATTGAGTACAGTATGAATATCGAAGCCGGACCTACATTATCTGGAAAATCACTACCACCGTATCTCAATATCGAGCAAATCCCTTGCCCTAAACTTGAAATAAACGCAAACACCGATCTGATTGAAGCAGAGAGAGAAGTCATAGCGCGAAAACTAAAACAATATGGGAATAGCTACAATGGAAAAAAAAAGGTCGCACAAGAATTAGGCATAAGCATTCGAACACTATACCGAAAAATAGATAGACTTCAGATTTTTGCTTGATGTTAACAAAATTAAAACAACACCACGCAAAGGGGCTTTCCAGAATGTCAGTGTAAACCGACTTCCGGAAAGCCCCTATTGCTATATTTTATCGTTCCTTAAAGCAACATTCGCAAAAATTGTTCGAAATTGACGCCTGCCTCACTTGGAATTTGTTTCTTAGACGTCGCTTCAATTGCAGCGGCTAAGAACGTCTCCGCCAGCTGCATCGACTTTGCTAAATCTTGACCGCGCATATGACCACCCATGATGACGGATGCAAACAAATCACCCGTTCCGGAATAGTTCTCGCCATTGTAGTCAAGAAGACTATGAAATGAATGATTTGCATCAACATACATATTGCCTACATAGCGCTTGTTTGGAATAGCTGACGGCGGATTCAATCCGGTTATAATGACGTTCGCTCCAGTTGTATGCTGCAGCTGCTGACCCGCCTCCTCTAGCGCGTGAATATAATCCGGAGTGCTTTGATAGCTCTGTAACTTCTCATACGACAAACCTGTAAGCAAGCAGCACTCTGTGACATTTGGCGTAATAATATCTGCACACTTCACGAGTTCCTTCATACGATCGAGCAACCCGCCTGTAAATATTTTATACCCTTCACCCCTATCGCCCATTACCGGGTCGACAAGCAAAGTCGTTTCACTCGAGTGAAACACGTTTAAAAACTGAAATAGATTATCGATTTGCTCTCTTCCTGTCACGAAACCTGTATGAATGCCATCAAAGGTTGCCCCAAGCTTGCTCCATTCCTCTACAAAATAGTCCATTTTTGACGTTAAATCTTCACAATAAAAGCTCGGATAATCGGTTTGCGCCGTTAAAATCGCAGTTGGCAATGGCACTGCCTGAACACCCATGACGGACAACACAGGAATCGCAGCCGTTAACGAGCACTTCCCAAAAGATGACATATCCTGAATGACAGCCACTTTTTTCATCTTTATCTTCCCCTAACTCCTAGGTACTTGTTCTTTCTTCATCGTATCACAAGAAGACGGAGACAAAAATACACCTTCTAAAATGTGCCTTTCCGTGAAAAACAATCTGACCTTAAGAATTTCTACGAAAGTGACACTTTTCCAATGGTCAGTCCTTTGCTAGAGTGAAAGTAATCAAATAATTCAACTTAGTGAAGGAGATCAAGTGCAGATGCAAAATATACAAAATCAATCCTATACGAATACGCGGACGAAAACATTTGATTTAGTGTTAACAGCAATTTTAGCAACGCTTGTTTTAGTGTCAACAATGTTTATTAATATTAAGCTACCGATCGGACAAGGCGGGCTGATCCATTTAGGGACATCCATGCTTTTCATCTCGGCGATTTTATTCGGGCCTAAAAAAGGGGCACTTGCCGGAGCCATTGGGATGGGCTTATTCGATCTTGTAGGTGGCTGGGTAATTTGGGCGCCCATAACAATTGTCGCCCGCGCATTACAAGGTTTCATCGTTGGAAAAATCGCTTGGTCGATGGGACATCGAGGCGACAACATTCGATTTAACATTTTAGGGGCAGTTATCTCTATGCCTGTGATGATGGCGGTCTACTATGTCGGCCAAGGATTCATGTACAATAACTGGGTCGCGCCATTGGCATCCGTTCCAGGGGACATCATTCAAAACGTAGTCGGTTTACTCATCGCGATTCCTGTCTGTGTCGTGCTGAAAAAAACACCGTACTTTCGAAAGAAATTTTAACACACATCTATGACATCGCAATATAAGTTCTACCCATACAGAAAGAAGTCAACCAAATGCTAAGATGGTTGACTTCTTCTTTTATTTTATGCAATTGGAGTATGATTTCTGATTGTAAAACTATTATGTTTATTCGGCTGAAAATAGAACTTATTTTGTGTCCTTTTCAAGATCCATAATAAGAGCTTTTACAATGATTCCGTCGTTCATCGGTTCTAAATCAAGTTCTGGGAAACGCTCGAACCCCATACTTTCATAAAGAGACAGCGCTTTTTTCATAAAAGATGCTGTGTGGAGACCTATTTTCGTTACTTGTTCTTCTTTCGAAACTTTTAAACAATGTTTCACTAAAGCTTTGCCGATTCCTTTGCCACGAATCGTAGGATCAACCGAAAGCATACGGATCTCTGGAAACTCCTGAACAGTATCGCTCCAATCATAAGCTTGAATAGAAGGAGGAAATAAAGCAACACTCCCTACAATTTTGTCATCTAGCTCTGCTACAAATATCTTTGCGTTATTTTTCAAATCATTGTCCGAAATAAGCGTGTTTTTTAATACCGCCCAGTGTTCTTTTGAAACGAATTGTTCGTATTCTTTGTAACTTTCTAACCTCAGATTTCTAATTGGCTCTATTTCTTCGAGTTCCATTTCTCTGATTTCCATTGAGTCCCTCTCCTTTAATCCGACATGTGTACATTAAATATTGCTTGTTTAATTTTCAGTACCTATGTAACAAACAATTATAATTGTTTAAACTTTCACAATACGTCCTAGTGCTATGAAAATCATATCATACTTCATTAGTCGGAATCGATTGATTTCACTTACAAGTTTTACAGTTACAATGTTCCCTGATTTGAGATGTACAACTAAATTGTGAATTCGACAACCTTTTCCGCTTGAGCTCCGTTACTATTATGGAGAGGCGGTGATGTAATGGACCAGGAAGATTTGAACAAAATCATGGATGCGCATGGCGGGCATCTAATAAAAATGGCCTATTTTTATTTACGAGACCGCGAGATGGCGAAGGATATCGTACAGGATGTATTTCTTTCCTTTTACACTTCGTCGAACTATGAGGAACGTGGTACTTTGCGTGCGTATCTGACAAAGATGACCGTCAACCGCTGTAAAGACCATTTGCGGAGTTGGTCATTCCGGAATTTGCTATTCTCTCATGATTGGGTAGAAACGATACATAAGCAACAGGATCCTCTTATTTTGAATGAAGAAAGAGCGGAACTTGCCATCACTATATTGAAGCTACCTATGAAGTATCGAGAGATTATCATTTTTTATTATTACGAAGAATACAAGATCAAGGAAATCGCCGCTTTTTTAGAGCTATCCGAAAACACCGTAAAAGCACGGATGGTGAAGGCTCGAAAGTTATTGAGGGAAAAGCTAAAATCAGAGGATTGGGAGGTGCTATCCATTGACTGAAGTGAAAAAGAGTTTAGATGCCTTGTCCGGAATTACGCTGGAAGACATAGAAGAAGTGAAACAAGGGGTTCTTTCCGGAAAACCCAGGAAGAAAAGAAGAAATCCGTTTCCGATGGCAGTTACCGCTATAGTGACTGCGGCTGTCCTATTTTTTACATTCCATCTGCTGCAGGACGGTTTTTCAACTAAGGGAAAAGAGGACTATAAGGTCAATGAATTGATCTATGACTTCATGCTTCGGACGGAATCGGATGGAAATGTAGAAGGAGCCAGGTCCGAAACGAAGCAAGCCGTGCTGCAAAGCTTGCTACAAACAGATGCCCTGATGGAATATGCGGAGTCAATTGGCTATAAGGAAGACACGAAGGCCATTGAAAAAATCGTGGCGGAACAACGGGAAGAGTTCTATTCGGAACTGGACAAAGAAAAGGAAGATAAAAAGAACTTGATTCTTCAAACACAGGAAAAGAATTTCGGCATTTCGTACGATGAGTATTTCAATGTCATTTTGAAGTGGACAAACCAATATGAGGAAGCCCATGAATGGCTCGTTCGCCATCCACAGGGAATTAACAAAACACGCAGTGAAGTGATCAGCTTGTTTCAAAAGAAATACGAGCATGCTATTGCCGATTTCATGGAACAAAAAAAGATTCCACCTTTCGATTTTTCCGTGAAATACGAGGATCTTACGGGAACGGTTGTCGCCATTGAAGATGACCGAATCCTTGTGACCCATGGATTCAAGGAGGATGGAATGTCAACGGTGGATGATTTGATCGAGCAGGGGTCGGCTTCCTCTTTTGTTATCGACTCCCAACTAGAGAAGATTACGCCTGGTATGAAAATAAGAGTCATCTTCAATTCAATGGCAGTCCCGGTTTTGCCGAGAGGAGAAATGCCGGTGTATCAGCATGTGAGAGAATGGAAGAAGATTGAGTGAATAAAGGTAACAGGTACCGATTGAATTCTGGATTTGTATGAGGACCTTGCTGTGCGCAAATAGATTGCAATAAATAACAATATGCAATACGATACAGGTGATTAGAATACTTCAATTCCAAATGGACCACCTAATGCTACCAACATTAGATGGTCTGTAATAGCAGGTTCCCTACAAGGGGATCAGCGTGCAGATGAAATAATCCATTCATGATGAGCCCCCACTCAAGGATGGATTATTTTTTATGGTTTAACGAAAATATAGAGGCCCGCAGGAAGCGGGTCATGCAGTCGTTGCGACAGGACGTCGCGCACTTAGACTGCCTTCCTTTAATGCCGCGTATGTGAATACGAACATTAGTGAATCGAACTGCGAAGGGTTCGATTTGCCTTAATTTCCGCGCATTTTGCAGAAATTAAGGCACCTACATCTTTAGAACGCAGAGAACTTTTGCCCTTTGTAAGAAATGGCCGACCACCCTTGAGTCACCTATTCTATTACACTTTTTATTGTTCCATACGTATGTTCTTGATTCTACCAAAGATCATAGTATGCTCATTACAAATGAATGCGGGAACTGAATAATTAACTAAATGAATACTATACACGGTACAATCCTGACATTTCATAAACCTCATATAAACACAATAAATTTGCTCCTAGATACGCTATACTGCTACTAGAACAATTAGGAGGACATCTTAATGAATATAATAAGAATTCTAGTGAAAACGTCAAGTACTTGCCTGTAGGGGTTGAAACATCCTTTGAGGACTCCTGCGGGCGGTACGATTCTCAAGGGAGGTTTTCACTAATGAAAAATCGTTCAAGTTCATATTATCGCTATCAAAGAAAGCGGGCCATCAACCGGAAGCTTAGGATTATAAAATATGCCTGGGGAGTGGATGAAACAGATGCTATCGTACATCCTTATATAAAGCATCCCGGCAAATTGTCTAAAGCGAAGTTAAATTGTTCCTGCAAGATGTGCAAATATGAAAAACATTATGATATTCCAAAACCAAACGTTAAATCCAAAAAAGATTTAATGCAGCGGGATATTAAAGAATACTTTACTGAATCAATCACGCCTCGGCGTGATTGCGTCCAGATTTTGAATTGAGCAAGGCTCAATTAACTCCTTTCAAAATCTGTGACATCCGCCGGAGGCTTTATCTTCGTTCAGCGGGCGTTTGAACACCCGCTGAACAGGAAACAAAAACGCATTTATCTCGACACCTATCGAGGTGGGAGTCTTCTGCTGAATGAAGATAAAATACATAAGACCCTTCTCTATTTTGGAGAACGGTCTTTTTTTATAGGATATTGAAGTTGGCCGCTGTCGCCACTCTTGAAACATGCACCTTTCACTAGCCCAAATTTCATTCATGGGTGGCCGTTTTTAATTTATTGATTTCTGTATCTCACTCACTTGTACTAAAGTAAGTTCAGTAATCTCCTCGATTTTTTCTAATGACATTTTTTTCAAAATTAACTTCTTGGCGATTACTTTTTTTCAAGCTCTATTCCTTGCTCTATTCCCTTTTCCAACTCCAAATCAAAAGCATTCATAATGGTCGGGGAAGCATTTTCTTTATTGTACAGCTCCATTCGCTCCGCCTCCTTTCTAATCATTGGTCGGATTTCTTCCGATATTTGTTTGGTGTACGTCTCTGGCAATTGTAGCAAGTAATCAATAAAATGAAAAACAGCCTGAACTGCGGTGCGTGGGTAGTTTTGATTGCGAATAAGTTCACGCATTAGCTTTCCTTTAAACAAATAACGTTGGTGTTTTTCATCTTTTGTTTGATACAAAGCTTTTGCAGCTAATACGATTTTACTAAAAATATTGTCAGATTGTTCCAGTTTCTTGTCTGGATAAGCTTCCATATGGTAATTTCTATACATATAGTGCAGCTGCGTGCCTAAATAATCGTACGTAAAGCGGTCTGGAATGGCATTTTTATTAGGTGACGTATGAACAGCCATGGCGACAATTTTCTCTTGATAGCGGTCATAAATCCTGTAAAAGTATTGAAACATTCGTTAAGGGAATACTGTTTCATTTTTACTTTACACTTCAATATGAATGAGAATCCATTGCTCTTCCCCATTTTTTAACTGTACTTTTGCCAATTGATCTGCAAAACGCCTGCCTTTTTTCTTATCTGTAACTTCCTGAAACAACTCTTTATCTAAAACTCCATGTTCACTTCTTTTTGAATAATTAACCCGCTTTCGTCAAAAATAACAATGGCGAGAATAAATAGCCTCTGTTATCAACACGAAGGAATTCAAAAAGGAGATGAATGGATGAAAGATCTACTATTCAAGTGGTTGTTGGTTACGGGCTTTTTATTTAGTTTTCATCTAACAGATATCATGACTGTTCATGCGAATGAAGATCCCTTGATCAATGAATCACGGCAATGGTCGAAAGTGGTCATACAAGATGATCAGGAAGAAGATATGCCTGATCAGCAGCCTGTTGACCTAAGAATTTTACAACAACGGTATCCAGATATATTTTTCTTGCAAGGTCCCACCAAGCAAAAACGAGTTGCTTTGACTTTTGATGATGGTCCTGACCCGCGTTTTTCAAATGATGTATTAGATGTATTAAAACAGTACAATGTACCAGCAACATTCTTTGTGTTAGGTTCAAGAGCCACTGCTAATCCTGAAATTGTCAAGCGAATGCAGAACGAGGGTCATGTAATCGGAAACCACTCGTACTCCCATCCTAACCTTGTCGAAGAATCTGACCTCGATACTCTAGAGCAAGAAGTAACGAGAACGGAGGACGCTCTTAACGGCATTATTGGTTATCGGACAAAATTATTTAGACCACCATATGGCTTCTTATACAATGAATTAGTCGAAAAGCTACGCGACATGAACTATTACGTGATTGGCTGGTCGGTCGATTCATTGGATTGGCAGGAAGACCCGCCGGAAGTTATTGCTTCAAATGTATTAGATATTAGTCATCCAGGCGCGATAATTCTCATGCATGATGGGGCAGAATCAGGTGGAGATCGAACCAATACAATTGAATCACTTCACCAAATTATCCCGACACTGCAAGAGCAAGGGTACGAGTTTGTCACAATTCCGGAATTGTTGAATATTCCCTTTAGGAAATAGAAGGTCTCTCTTCTATACTTAAATAAGAAAAAACATAGGGAGATTTTAGTCTTCCTATGTTTTATTCATATTATTTATCTGTTTGTTTTTGCTTTTTTTTCAAATACTCCGCACGTATTTTTTCCAGGTGCTGCTTTTTATCAAATTTGGCCGGCTTGTTTTTTTCATGATACTTTGTCACAGCCGATTTACCTTTGTTATCCAATTGATATTTCCCCACTTTGTTCACCTACATTTCTTTTCTCTTCTATAAAGAGAACCTATTCAATAAATATAATGTACCTAATTTTAATGAAGTATACCTTTTACCTTTCAAAGCGTCCGAGTAATTATCAATTTCCTGTACATTGCAGCTACCTTTACATTTTCCTTTTCCCAAGCTTCATTTCTCGGAACAGGAATGTTAAATTGTTTCCTCATTTCGGCCATTAAAGCCGCTAGTTCAATATCTTTGCGTGGTTGATCCGAAAGAATAATTTTCTCATATTCCCTCTGAAAATCCATTAGTGATTTTTTTCTCATTGTTTGTTCCTTCCTTGACCCACTACCTTCTTTGAAGTCGGGATTATTTCTGGCTATAACTTTGCCTTCCTGCGGCTACGAAATAAGAATCTGTTGCATTAAGAATAACAGTTTTCCCTAACCTTATATAGTGGGAATGACAAACAAGGATGATTTTATATCCATATCAGTTCTGTCATGAATTTCATCAATTATTTCTACAAAAGTTGTTTTAACATCACAAACAAACAATAAACCGCTTAATCAATAATAAAGCCGCTAATCTTACTTTAAAAAAGCAAACACATCTTAATCCTTGATCTAATCGAATAAAGCAAATTCATTTTTTATTGTTTTCATCGCTAAATGAATATAGAATATACTTTTGTAGCCCTATGATTTGCGGATGAGATAGGATCTTATATAATGAATAAAAAGTTTTATTGGAGGTTGATTATGAATTACAAAATCATTAACAAAAAAGTATTTGAACAAGCGCAGCTACGTTCGGTTTCAGACGTACCGTTCACCGAAGAAGAACTTCAAATCGGTATGAAGTTAGCTGTCTCTAAGGAAGATAATACCCTTGCACTGTATTTAGTGGATGTAAACGGTCAGAAGAGATTCGATGTCCGTTGGGATGATTCATCCGAGCAATTTAAAGGCTGGCAATCCGCTTGGGATAATTTCTCTTGGTGCCTAAATGTAGTTAGCAATTAACCTATCTTCAAAAAAATGCCTCAAACCCTTTTCACTAAAGGATTTGATGCGTTTTTTTATATGTATTTCTGATTTCATAAATTTCTAATTTCAAAAAACAATAGACAATCACTTGTTAACAACAGAGCTCATGCTTTATTCTGTCGAGCAAGGCGTTAAATTTACTAATACTTATGGTGATATTGACGAGCGTTTTTATAGCAGTATGGCAACGATGTATGAAAAAGTCATTACGATTTGCAATATGGAAGAGAAGTTTTTCCAAATTTTTAAGGGTAGATTGAAAAAATTCATGACCGATACAGATGGAATCGACTAGGGATTTCATGATCAATTGGCCTATTTATTTGGTGAATTGGATCCCTATGGAGATATTGAAGATTGATGAAGATTCAATCATAATTCCTCCCCTCTTGACAAAAATACATAATCCAGACAAACTAAGAGCACGATTAATAAGGATTGTCTTTACTCGTGGCGCTTAGTTCACGCGTGATGCATTCTACGTGGGGGAACTGACGGCGATTAGTCCGTCCGTTCCTTTTTCTATTTCTTTTCCATTCTTGTTATACATTATAAAAACAGAGCCAATCCTAAACATCGGCTCTGCTAATATACACTACCTATAATGCGGCTAATGTACCAACATGCGCACTCTCTACACAGACTATGACTTTCTCTCATTACAATTATCTTTCAGCTCAATTGACTATTGATCCAAAAACAGTCAGATTGATAGTTGGCGGTGTAAAAGAGCAGGCTGTACAAGCTTGGGTATTTGTGCCAGACATATTTATGACAATTCATCAAATTGAATAATAAATGCAAGTCGGAAGCCATCATTTTTTATACATTTATAATGAATTTACTAAATTGTTCACCGAACAGGCACCCGTTTTATATTTTCTACCTATTAACCGAATCCGTTATATTAAGGTCGTTATTTTTCAACTTATCGTTTAAAATACTCTCCTCTAAGACAGAAAACTTATCTCCATAGACCTTCGTGATATGTAACTCGCCCCAAGCACAAAGAGCATCTAATATACCTTCCAGGCTAAGGCCATATTCACTCAATTCATATTCTACTTTTGGTGGCACTTGATTGTACACAATTCGGTTAATGACGCCATCCGCTTCTAGTTCACGTAATTGTTGCGTTAACATTTTTTGCGTAATATCGGGCATAAGGCGTTTCAATTCACTTGTTCGTTTTTTACCGTGCGTTAAATGGCACAGAATGACACATTTCCACTTGCCGCCAATCACTTCTAATGTCGCCTCAACGGATATATTATATTTCTTTTTTACCATTGTTATCCTCCTCATACATAGGCACTAAAAAGTATCTATAGAACTTTTTAGTGCCTATATTACTTTAAAGTGCGTACTTTTCTTTAAAAACTCTATGACTCATACTAACATTTGCCGGCAGATTTACACTATATATTTTAATTTTACACAACGTAAATTCAATCATACAGCATGAGAAAAATTGGAGGAAGCGTGAATGACTGTAGATAGTAATCGAAGTATCTTTGCATTGCTTGCATTAGCGGTAAGTGCATTTGCAATTGGAACAACTGAATTTATTAGCGTGGGGCTCTTGCCTTTGATCTCCCAAGATCTAGATATATCGGTTTCAACGGCAGGACTAACTGTATCACTGTACGCGTTAGGTGTGATGGTAGGCGCACCGATTTTAACGTCTCTTACTTCAAGAATGCCACGGAAATCATTACTGCTATGGATTATGCTTGTCTTTATCGTAGGTAACGGCATTGCGGCAATTGCAACAAGTGTTACCACCTTATTGATCGCTCGTGTCATCGCCGCATTTTCACATGGTGTATTTATGTCGATTGGGTCGACGATTGCCGCTGATTTAGTTCCTGAAAATCGAAGAGCAAGCGCAATTTCGATCATGTTTACCGGACTCACAGTTGCGACAATTACAGGAGTCCCATTTGGTACGTTCATTGGCCAACAGTTTGGTTGGCGCTTTGCCTTTGTAGCTATTGTCGCTATAGGGATTGTAGGACTTATTACGAACAGTATCCTTGTTCCATCGGATTTACGCAAAAGCACTCCAACAACTATTCGAGACCAGGTTAGGCTTGTGACAAGCGGCCGCATACTGCTGGTCTTAAGCATTACGGCGCTAGGTTATGGAGGAACGTTCGTCGTATTCACTTACCTATCACCTTTGCTTCAGACGATAACTGGATTTACGCAAGGAACCACCGTGATCATCTTACTCGTTTATGGGGTTGCGATTGCAATCGGTAATATGATCGGCGGCAAGCTGTCAAATAAAAAACCGATTAATGCACTATTTTATATGTTTATTGCGCAAGCGATTGCGCTGTTTGCATTAACGTTTACTGCACCCTTTAAATTCGCTGGTTTAGTGACTATACTTTTCATGGGCTTATTCGCTTTCATGAATGTTCCAGGGCTTCAAGTGTATGTGGTTATGTTGGCGGAACGTTTTGTACCAAGTGCAGTGGATGTCGCTTCGGCTATGAACATCGCTGCGTTTAATGCAGGGATTGCCATTGGTGCGTATGTAGGCGGGGTTGTAACCGATTCGATTGGACTCATTCACACAGCTTGGGTTGGGGCTGTAATGGTTGTGATCGCAGTAATATTAACAGGGATCGGTCGAATATTGGAACGAAAAGATCAGCGGCCACTAAACCTGTACTAAAGGGGGTGGTTGGAACCGAGTAGTACACAATGCAACATTTATCTAAAAATGGAGGGTATTCAATAATGAAAAACTTACAATCTACAACAACTTTGCATAATGGTGTGGAAATGCCTTGGTTAGGTCTAGGTGTCTTTAAAGTAGAAGAGGGGCAAGAGCTTGTACATGCAGTTAAAACTGCAATTGAAAATGGCTATCGCAGTATCGATACGGCAGCTATTTATGGCAATGAAGCAGGTGTCGGGCAAGGGATACGTGAAGCGAATATTGCAAGGGAAGATTTATTTATCACATCGAAAGTTTGGAATTCTGATTTGGGATACGAAGAAACGATTGCCGCTTATAAAGAAAGCCTAATGAAACTTGGTTTAGATTATCTGGATCTATATCTTATTCACTGGCCAGTCGCCGGAAAATATAAAGAAGCATGGCACGCATTAGAAACACTTTATAAAGAAGGTAGAATCAGAGCAATCGGAGTAAGTAACTTCCAAATTCACCACCTTGAAGATTTGATGAAGGACGCGGAAATTAAGCCAATGGTAAACCAGGTGGAATATCATCCACGTTTAACTCAACAAGACTTGCTTGCATTTTGCCAGCAACATACTATTCAATTGGAAGCATGGTCTCCTCTTATGCAAGGACAATTGCTCGATAACGCAGAGCTTCAAGAGATTGCCGATAAGCACGGAAAGTCTGTTGCCCAAGTTATTTTGCGTTGGGACCTACAAAATGGCGTTATCACCATTCCAAAATCCACAAAAGAACATCGTATTATTGAAAATGCAACTGTTTTTGATTTTGAATTAACAGCAGAAGATATGGATTGTATTAATAGTATGAATGAGAATTACCGAGTAGGTCCAGATCCGGATAACTTTGATTTTTAAATAATGAAAAGAACCTATCATCCTAAACGAGATAGGTTCTTTGTGTATGCGGTCGGTGCCGTCGCAATCCCTCTTTCCCATAAATGGTGACCACAATGGTGGAAGACCATTCCAGATAAGTGTCGCATCCCTGATAAAGTCAAATAAAGAATACACCAATGCCCACCTGAAACACTAGGTGGGCATTATTTGACGCTTACAAACAAAAAATAGCCAATATACTCATCCTTTTTAAAGACTAAATAAGTTTTGGCTAGGTTTTGCACATGATCATTCATGGCACTTTCTTTTATTAACAATTCAACGTCTGGTTTATCTGAACAACAAAAACTTTTTATTTGAGAGTTAGACTCGTAAGAAATTTGATTATCTTTAATTCTTATCTTTCTAACCTTTTCATTTCTCTTCTCATCTGTTCAAAAGAATATCTGTTGTTATGTATTGGCATAGGTGGAGATCGATCCACCAGAAACTTATGAATTCTGACGTAAAAACGCTATAAGGTCATGATGATTTTCTGGCGTGACACCGTGTCCATCTTTGTATGTCTTAAAGGTTACTTTCGCATCAAGCGATTCGAAGTACTCCTTACTTTCCCTCCCCCATTGCGGTGGAATAATATAATCATACTCTCCATGCGAAATGAAAATGTTCAAATGATTGACCGCCTGTTTCTTATAATCTAGCTTTACAAAATCTGGTATGTAGCCGCTTAACGCTACGACGCCACGGATCACGTTGCCCATCGTTAACGCTAATGACTGTGCCAGTACCGCTCCTTGACTAAAGCCCAGCACATAAATTTGCTCCTCATCAAGCTCAAATTCCGCAATCGCCTCGTGAATAAAGGATTGTATATACATGAGCACTTCATCGAACACCGTACGAATGGGCTTTCCTTCCTCTTCCATTGTAAAAAAAGCATAGCCCGGATCAAATACAATTGGACCCCGTAGACTAAAAATATGATGGCTGTCTTTGAAATCTTGCACAAGCTGCAACAAATCTTCTTCATGACTCCCCATTCCATGTAATAAAAAAATGGCTGGCTGCTTTCCGGCCGCCGCTTTAGGCGCTGTATGTACAAACGTAAATGGTGACTTCACTGAAAACACTCCCCTTCAAATCTACATACATTTATTTTATCATAAAATCAACATTCATCTTATTACTGATAATTTTCATGGTTAATTAGGCAATTGCTAATTTGTGAGGTGAACACAATTCCGAATTGGATTAGAACCTTTCAGCCATTAACCTTCACATTCTCCGTATACCGACAAGCAGGATAATGACTGCAACCATAAAACTTCCCATACCTACCTGTCTTCAAAGTCAATTTCCCATTACACTTCGGACAAGCTCTATGTAAAACTGAGTCATCCTGCCTAGACCTATTTTTTGTAGAGTTGGTCTGTGAACGTGTCGCTTGCTTGACAGCTTTCATCCTCGATTAAGGATAGGATTTGCTGTTGATCGTTAGGCATGACTCTTCACACTGGATTGTTAGCATTAAAGAAAGCTCATAGTAGCATAGTTTTTCTTTTCACCGACTTTCTAGACTACAGCCCCACCATAATAAAAAACTTCTACTGCAGTGCCTTGCCAAGACATTGAATTCGGAATTTCCGCTTGGCAAACAACCTCCTATAATAGCAGGCATTCGCCACCTATTTTCATGCCATAAACCAAAAGATAAACAGGTAGAGAAAACGCATCGTTTTCTCTACCTGTTTTATTTTAGGGACTTATTGGATAGCCCCTATGACAACACATTTATGACATTTCGGTATGTTGCATAAAAATTTAATAATAAGCCAATCAGCTTACGCTTTTACCGGCTCCTTACATAATTTCAAAACGGCATTTAATAGGACATTCGCTCCCTTGGCACAATCTTCATAGGGAGTCAGTTCATCTTCTCGATGGCTATAGCCATTCACGCTTGGAACAAAAATCATTGTTGTTGGAATATACGAAGCAATGAATTGGGCGTCATGTCCCGCCCCACTATACATACGGGCTCCTTTATATCCTAAAGCTTGACAAGCACTTTCAACAGCATTCACAATTTCTTCATTAAATTTCACTGTGTCCCGATCCCATAAGCGCTTTTTCTCTACAGTACACTTATTTGCTACAGATGGTAGTCCATTGACGATACGGGTAACACCTTCTATTACTGAAGCGTCTTGGTGTCTCGCTTCTAGCGTAAACGTTACTTTTGAAGGAATAACTGTATGAATGTTCGGATAAATGTTCATGCGACCAATCGTGTAAACCAAATTTCCATCTAGCTTTGCAAGTTCCTTTTGCATGTCAACAATTAGGTTTGCTGCAGTAAACATCGGATCTTTCCTCATGGAAATTGGTGTTGTGCCCGCATGATTAGATTCCCCACGAACAGATATCTCGTAACACACCATGCCAAGAACGCCTTCTACGACCCCAATATCTAGGTTGTTTTGTTCCAGAACTGGCCCTTGTTCAATATGCAATTCTAGAAAAGCACTTGCCTCTTGCAGACGGTTTGCTTCTGAGCCTTCAAAACCACTTTTCCTTAACGCATTTCCAAATGTGATACCGTCTTTATCGGTTGAAGCAAGCATTTTTTCTTTATCAAACTTTCCCGATAAAACACCAGATGACATAATGGAAGGTTCAAAGCGTGCTCCTTCTTCATTCGTAAAATTAACAACTGTCAATGGATAATCTAATTCTATGTTGTTCTCTTTAATTGTAGAAACAACCTCCAGCGCCGTTAAAACACCTAATACACCGTCAAAACGGCCCCCTTTCACGACAGAGTCTAAATGAGAACCCATAACGATAGGCGGCAAGTCGTTCTTCCCCCGCAAGGTCGCGTACATATTCCCCATATCATCATAAACGACATGCATCCCAAGCTCCTCGCAAAGTTCTTGCAATCTATTTCTAGCCGAAATATCTTCCTCTGAAAGCGATAGCCTTGTGACACCATAATTCTCTGTTTTTCCGTATTCGCTAAACTGTTCAATAAATTGTTGCAATCTTTTTTCATTACATGTTTGCATAAGAATTTCCTCCTTAATTATTAACAGCTTCTTTGGCTACACGAGCATTTTCCCTAACAATCGCTGCATTCGTTAAAAGACTTACCGATACACCAATTAAAATATTCACCACAATCGCTACAAACCCAATGTTAATGTCGTTAATCGAGCTTGGGATATTCGGAAAAATTGTGGCCAATTTAAACGATGTAACCGCGTTAAATAACACAATTGAAACACCCGTCAAGATACCGGCAATCGCACCGTATTTGTTCATATATTTCGTCTTAAAGAAACCGAACATCATAGCTGGCACTAATTGCGTAATAAGTCCATATGACATAATGTTTAACACGGCTAATGCATTTCCGCCTGTCACCGTGAAAAAATAAGCGATTAATATAATAAGTAATACGAAAAGCTTGGAAACTGTTAGTTGTTGGCGGTCACTTGAGCTTGGTTTAATCAATTGATAAAAACCAGTCATTAAACCAACTGCACCCGACATGACCATTACTGAAACAGGCACTAACGCTGTTAATAGACCTGCCGCCCCAACAATCCCTACAAACCATGGGTCAAACGTTTGCATCACAAGACGGAGCAAAGCGAGGTCTCCATCTGCACCTTGTAGACCTGGTACTTGAATAATCGCTGCAAACCCTATGAAAAAAGCAAAAAGTAATAAGATTGTATAGAGAGGTAAAGTGATCGCATTTTTTTTCAAAGCTCTTTCACTTTTAGCCGATAATACAATGCTAAAAGTTTGTGGCAATAAATAAAAACCAAAAGCATTTAATACAATTGTGGAAACGAACCATGGAGTACTAAATCCTTCATTTGCCAACGTTAAGGCTTCAGGTTTGACTGTCTGAACAGCTTCAAATAGCTGCGGAATTCCGCCAAAATAATGATAAGGAATATAAACACCTAAAAAGATAATGACGAATAAAATCAAAATATCTTTTAAGATGGCATTCCAGGCAGATCCATGAATGCCCGAAATCGTCACGTAGATTGCCACGATAACTGCCCCGATTGTCGAAGCAATGAGCGGTGAGATTGCCCCATAAGAAGCTTCAGCCACAATGATACCCAATCCTTTAAATTGGATAACAATATAAGGCACTAAAGCTATTAAACCAATGAAAGCAACGACAACACCTAGTGCTTTACTATTATAATTCTTCAAAAAGTATTGTGGCTGTGAGATAATGTCATTTTTCTTAGCAAATCGCCAAATTTTTGGGACCATCCAGTAAGACAACACATAAGCTAAACAGATATACGCCGGCACATAATAAGCCGCTGATCCATTCGAATAAGCCCACCCGCTGCCGCCTAAAAAAGTGAATGTCGTATACACTTCACCCGCTATCAATAAGAAAATAAACAATGTTCCAAATCCTTTATTCCCAACCGCAAATTCATCAACATTCATTTCTTTTCCACGGGTGGCACGAATTCCTATAAACAATGCAATCGCAGCAGTAAAGAAGATAATGATTAAGGCGCTAATCATTCAAACTCACTTCCTTCATTCGCAGGATCAAGTTTATAAACGATAAGCAAAATCACAGATGATAAAACCATCCAAATTGTAATCCAAAATAACAGAAAAGGTAATCCTAATACATATGGTTCTATTCGGTTAGCTACTGGTAAAAGTGCACCCATCCCTATGAAAGGAATAATCAATAACAACTGAGTATATTTTCTCATTTGCTTAGCTCCTTTACTTCCGATTGAGTGTATACTATTTTTCCATCTAACATTGTCGCCGCTGCTTTTATTTTCGGTAATTCTTCAATTGAGCAATTTAAAATTGAAGTATCAAGAATCGCCATGTCTGCCAACTTCCCAACTTCAATACTTCCTTTAATCTCTTCGTCAAAACTCGAATAAGCAGCATTGTAAGTATACATGCGAATCGCATCCATTAATGATATTTTTTGCTGTTCACCAAACACTGTTCCCTCTTTGGTGTTTCGCGTCACTGCCATGTATATACCAACAAATGGATTCACGGTTGTAATCGGTGCATCTGACCCAGCTGCAACAATAATATCTTTCGCTAGCAAATCATTTGCAGCGTACATATATTTTGTTCGTTCCCCATAATTATGGATATAGCTCTCTCCGAACTCATAAGGGAATGAAGGGTTCAGAATTGGAATCACCTTTAACATTTTCGCCTTTTCTTGTAAATCTGGTGGGCATACACCTAAATGTTCTACCCGATGGCGGTGATCAGCACGCGGATATTCACTTAACAAACGCTCCACTACAGATAAATATTGCTCAATCGCTTTATCTCCTTGAGCATGTACAGTTATTTGATAGCCACCTTGATGGGCTTTAGTGAAGATCGAATATAGCTCCTCTTCCGTGTACATTAAATAACCATAGTTCGTCTTATCGCTCGTGTAGGGCTCCCTCGTCGCAATTGTCGGTCCCGTGCTGCTTCCATCTGTAAATAGTTTTGCAGGACCAATTTTGAAAAATTCATTTCCCGTATTTGTAACAACGCCTGTAGTTAACATGTTTTTGGTGAAATGCTCGCAGTCATTCAATGTGCCGATCATGGCATAAATTCTCGTCTTAATATGTTTCTGTTGGGAGGCAATTTGCATAATTCTAAAGCTATCTTCATCAAATCCGCCTGCATCATGGACGCTCGTAATCCCATACATAAACAATTGCTCTTGTGCCTTTTCTAATGCTTCAAACATTTCCTCTTCGCTATAAGGGATACGTTGGCTAAAATTCAAGAAAGCGTTTTCAATTAATCGACCAGTTAACTTTCCTTTGTCGTCTTTTTCTATTGTTCCTCCAAGAGGATCGGGCGTTTCCTCATCTATACTAAGCAAATCTAACGTGGCTGAATTTACCATTCCTATATGACCACAAGTACGTGTAATAATAATTGGATGTTCTATAGTTAAGCTATCTAGTTCTTGAATAGTAGGATAACGTTTTTCCTTAACCTTTAATTCGTTAAACCCAAATACACGAATCACCTTGCCACTTTCGGTTTCCTTTACTATTTCGGATAACTTTTGAAGTAATTCATCTATCGAATGTATGAACGGTTCTTTACAATCTAAATTTATTAACGTATTTCCAAATAAATAAAGGTGCATATGTGCATCAATTAGACCAGGCAAAACAGACTTCCCTTCTAAGTCAAGGACCGTAGCGGAAGGCGCCATTTGTTGGACGATTTCATCAGACGTGCCAACTGCAATTATTTTATTCCCCTCTACCAAACACGCTTCAAAAACTTCATCTTGTCGGTTTACCGTAATCACTTCTCCATTAATTAAAGCTATTTGAGCCACGTACTCATCCCCCTTCATAAATACTTCCTGAAATTATTTTAATGATACATCCCTTTTAAATCACATAATATATACGAAGTGTCAAAATTTTCGCTCATATAAAGGACGGAATGTTGCGAAATTTGATAAAGATATAGCTTTGGTGCTGTCCCTTTCCCCAACATTGCCTAAGAACCAATCTAGTTTAACGTTTACAAGAGGTTAGGCTTTCTACTTCTATAACACAGGAAATAACCTTCTAATTCATTAGGTTGATTAGAAGGTCTCAAGGAATATTCACCTAAAATCTGCGTGTCTCCTATGTCGGAAAAGTATGCTTTTCCATTTTCTGCATTCATCATATTGATATGTCCAACCGTTCTGGAAATGGGCGGATAGTCGAGCCAATACTTTTCCGTCACTTGGTAGTCCGAAAGCAGCTGCGTCTACTCCGGTTCTATACAATACGGAAGATTAGGATAAAAGTGGTTATTATCACATGGAATACGTTGATCATTTGCAAACAGCGGAAATGCATCCTACAATGGGGATTGCGTCTAAATGACAACTGGTTCAACTAACGGCAAGATATCCTCTTTACCGCCTCGTCAATCGATCGTAATAAGGATTGGAAGGAATCCTTCTGGTACATCCGAAGCATGGATTCAACCAAGGAGTCCAGATTCTTGGATACTGTTTGCCTTCTTCAAAAGCCTGCTCCTTCACATCAATCCCTTGCGCCTTCAACACTTGTAAAAGCCAGACTCGGTTCCTATGATGTAAAGGGCCAACCTCCACCTTCAATTTCAACTGGCCGTTCGCTTGTTCAAACCAGGCAATCACTCCTTATTCATCCACCATTTCTTACGCAAGTCGTTCTCATCAAAATGCTCATCCTACGTCTGCTCGATGAAGTTCGGCAAACGGAAATGGGGCTTATACAAATGTTCCGGCCACTCCAAAAACCAAATAAAGGCCTCCCGTAAGAAGCTATTACCCACCCTCACAATGAAGTCGATTGTTTCTTTATATTGACTGTATAGAGACTAAACTAAAAAAGGACCACCTAATGCTGTAACATTAGGCAGTCTGTAATAGCAGGTTCCCTTCAAGGGGATCAGCTTGGGTATTAAAATAATCCATCCTTGAGCAGCTACTCAAGGATGGATTATTTTTTATTGTGGAACGACAGTATTGAAGTCCGTAGGATGCGGGTCATGCAGTCGTTGCGACAGGACGTCGCGTTCTTAGACTGCCTGCCTTAATACTCCAAATGTTACCATTAGCATTAGCGCATCAGCTACTGACATGCGACCACCTCCGGGCCTACAGGACGTAGGTCATGCAATCGTTGCCGCAGGACGCGGCGAACTTAGATTGCCTTCTTACGAGAAATGGCCGCCCACCCTTGAGTCACCTATTCTATAACTCGTTTATTGCACCATACATACGTTCCCAACTCTATAAAAGATCATGGGCTATACTAGGGCTTTATCTTTAATGAAAAGACCACATCCCGTCTTTTCGATCTTTCAACTCCTTAAGCACAAACGCTCGATACTCGACCAGCTCCGGAAACTGATAAAAGAAGTTCACTTTGCTTTCTGCTACCGTCTGGGGGCTGTCATTGTACGGTGTTAACATAAAGTAAGTAAAAGACTCCACAATATCCTCGAAAAGGATTAACCATAGCATATGTTGTTACAAATGAATCCTAATTTTTTCATGGTAAGCAATTCTCTCTTCCGAAGTCCTATTACCAGCAGATAACCACTTCCCATAATAATCCTTCGAAAAAGCTTGATAATACAGATTCATATAACTGTCAGCGTTATAACAATCTAGAAGGGAGCCAATTCATCAAAGCGATTGGCCCCTTCATATTTTTATTTGCTAAGTAGTTTTGCACGCAACTAGCAGTCATTATTCGATAATAGTTCCGAATTTATTTCATAGTTATGGGGTACAGAAATATAAACTAGTTCATTCATTTCCTGAACGACGATCTTGATCCCAGTCTCCCCTATAACATGTTCTATTTTGACAACTTGGTTCATAACCTCGTCTAGTAGTAACTATAGTAAGGAGTGGTTCAAATTAGAAAAATACTCTTAGCAATGTTGGTGTTGATCCTTGGTTGTTCCTATGCCTTTCCTCAGCATACAACCGCAGGAGCGACAACCGAAATGTATGTAAATGCGAAAAATGATATCTTCCTGCGTGTAGAACCAAAACAAAATGCGGAAAAAATCGGCACAATTCAAAACCACTCGAAAATAACTGTATTGTCTTCCTCAAACGGATGGTCCTATGTACAAGCCGGCAAAAATAAGGGATATGTATATACGTCCGCTTTGTCTAAGAAAAACCCAAAAACCGCTTTAACGACTGTTACTGGTGGCCTGACACCTAAAGAAGGGTTAATTCTCACGTATGAACCATCGTTCTTAGAAAAGAAGAAAGAGACGTTCTATGTAGAAAAAGAGGATGAATACACGTACTTATATAATAAAAAAAGCCCCCTTTACCCGCATTTATCGAACTTTACCTACATCGAAGACGGAAAAAGACTACTGATGGGGGTATCGAGTTCCGACTTCATCTTCGTCAACGTATCCTATCCATTGGAACAAGGGGCTTACACACTAGATTCGTCTATGATGTTCGAGGAACAAAAGGTTTTAATTGAAAGCACGTCGAAAACAATAACCGTGAAAGCCGGTACATTTAAGAACGTCATCATTCTTCGCTATCCGGACCGCTCCAGAGAATACTTCGCAAAAGGAATCGGAATCATAAAAAGTACAGATAAAAACGGCAAGATTTTCACGGAATTGGTATCTGTGAAAGAAGGTAAATAAGTACCCTTAATGAGGTGCCAGGATACTCGCACAACTTTGAATTGTGCGGATGCCTGGCACCTTTTCAAGTTGTTCCATCCGCCAACCAAGACACCCCATTCCATCCGTACCATGTCAATCAACCAGAACTTATCCCCATTCTTCATGACATCGACAGACCAGTTGCGACAGATGCTGCTACAAAACAGAATCCAACTCTATTTCATCGAGTTTCAAAAGCATGTCCGTAACACCATGTTTAACTCTACTCAAAATGATAAAGTTATGTCTCTTATAAATTTCCCCTCTTCCTTTTACTCTCTAAGTCACTTATTTTTGTTAGACTAGTAAAACAAGTACAAATGTTGTGATAATCGTCGAGATAAAATAGGAAAATAGAGTATAAAAACGGAGGTTGAGTGATTTGGGGGAATTTCTCAATTTTATTTATCGCGATTTTAAATACAAGCTATATGTTCCTAGTGAATATAATTCAGATAAAGAGTTTCCGTTGTTGGTGATGCTTCATGGATGTAAACAAAATGCGGATGATTTTGCTGCAGGCACAAACATGAACACACTTGCTGAAAAGGAAAAATTCCTCGTCCTCTATCCTGATATGAACCATCCGCTAAATCCTTTAGATTTGACCGGATATAACCCCATTGGCTGCTGGAACTGGTTTTTAGATGACAACCAACACCGCGGCAAGGGGCATCCCAAGCTAATTTATGGGATGATTAATGAGGTCAAAAGTAATTACAAGATTGACTCAAATAAAGTATACGCTGTGGGCTTATCAGCAGGCGGAGCATTAGCCTGTATTCTGGCTGCTACGTATCCTGATGTCTTTAACAGTATTGGAATTTGTTCGGGACTAGCCTATGACGCTGCCAATGTATATTTACTAACCGATCCGCTGGCTATGGCAGCTGAGAAAAGTATGGAGAAGGGCGTGCCTGACCCGTACGCATGCGGAAACCGTGCATTTCAAGAGATGGGAGAGTATAAGAAAAAAATAAGGGTGATTGTTTTCCATGGGATCTGTGATACAAGGGTCCACCCCATTAACGGCCAGCAGGTTATCACTCAATGGGCTCAAACCAATTTTCTCGTTGAAGGCGGTACTGGCCTTGCTGATGTTACCCCTGCCCTACTCAAATCAGATATTATAAATGGAAAAAGCTATACCCAGCATGTATATAATGATGGGGGCAGCGAACCGTTAATGGAACTTTGGATGATCGATAGAATGGGGCATACTTGGTCTGGTGGAAGCCCGAATGGTTCTTACACTGACCCCTCGGGGCCAAATGCAACAGAAATTATATGGCGTTTTTTCAATAAACTTCAACAACAGCCGGAAGAAAAACGGGTTGAGACTTCGGCCAAAAACTCAATTTCGGTACCAGTTGTTCTACCAGCCAATCCGCAGAACGAATCACCAAAGAAGAACTTTTTTAGCACCCTACTTTCAAAACTTATAAAAAGAAAAAAATAAAAAGGTAAAGAACCGACCCTATGAAACAAAGTTGGCGGGGGTTCCTTCGTAGTCCGGCTACTAAGTTTGTTGGTGCTAACATAGCCATTTTGAATACCGTTTCATATGTTTTGGAGGAGGTATAATCCCCCTCCACTATTGCTCATTCTACACATTGCACACTAATTATTTCTGTTACTGGTATACGAACTGTTCCCATCTGATCCTGCAAAATAATACACATCAATCTTACATCAATCTGTTCAATTGAGCCTTGGTGCTGGATAATGACTCCTGCTTTCCAAGTTTTAATGCGTGTTTCACATTTCCTTCGATAAGCGACATCTAGCTCCTCTTGGATTAATTGTAAATCGAATTCACTCAGTTTCGGACGCTTCACCAGTTCGTCTTCGTTTTGCCATGTGCGCAACTCTTTAATATGTTCCGGGAGCATCATTGCAGTCCATTTAATACGTCCCCGATCCTTGACTTCTCCAACAGATTTCATATGTCTATTCGGTGCCATTCAATCATCCACCTTTTCCATTCATGATGACGGGAATCCGTAGCAATTAACGAGTTGAGGACTCATGATTTGTGACCTCCGACTAATTTCGAACGCTGCATCGCAGTGCCATCTTCCGTAAGTGAAGAAGCCCGTAGTATTGCTGATGAACCGTAACGGCTACGAATTTCATCCATGGCGCTGCCCAGCTTTCTTTTTCGCCACTTATTTTCCTCAAACAGACTGAGTTGCATGGATGTTTCATCTTCCAAATTCGTAATTGAAATGAAAATTTTTCGAACGGGACGTTGATCATGAAACTTATCGAAAAGCGCAACGCAAACATCATAAATTTTCATCGTATCGTTTGTAGCTTCTTCTATTGACAGTGAGCGGCTGAATCCGCCGCCTAAAGAATGCTTGCTATAACCGATACTTAAATGAATGGTGCGTCCCGCTTTTCTTGCATGTCTAGCTCTACTGGCGACATCCTCACAGATTTCCAACATGACAACAAGAACCGACTTTCGTGTGACATAGTCACGGAATAAGGTTTGACCTTTTCCGAAACTTACTTGCCCCTCCAGCAAAGGGGCGCCTAATTCAGAAAGATCAATACCCCAAGCGTGATGGTAAAGTTGGTTCCCCATGATACCGAATTTCTTTTCAAGTTTCTCGAGTGATGTATGTGCAAGATCGCCTACTGAGAAGATCCCCATATTATTTAATGTCTTTTCCGTCCGTCCGCCTACTCCCCACATTTCGCTTAATGGCTGAATCGGCCATAGCTTTCTTGGAATATCCTCATATGTCCATCTTGCGAAGCCCGTTTTCTTGGCTTCCAAATCAAGCGCCAGTTTCGCCATTAACATATTAGGTCCCATGCCAACCGTCGATGGTAAATTCAGCGTCTCAACAATTTCTCGTTGGATCATTTTAATGGTTTGCTTCGGATCCCCCCATAACTTTTCAGTTCCAGTTAAATCAATAAAGCTCTCGTCAACACTGTACACATGGATCGCTTCAGCGGGAACGTATTTGTGTAGAATCCGGGTAATCGCCATCGACATTTCAAGAAAATAGCCCATTTTCGGCTCGAAAAGCTGAATATCGGGATGATCCGGAACCTCGTACAAACGCGTACCCGTCTTTACCCGAAACCTTTTCTTCATCGCAGGGGATGCAGCAAGGACAACGGCCCCCTTTTGTTCAAGATTCCCTACAATGGCAATGGGTACGGTTTTGACATCCAAATTGTGCAAAGAAGCTATACAGCTGGCATAGAAGCTCATCATATCTATGCACGCAATCTGTCGGTTTGGAAATTTACTGTAGTCCATCATATAACCATCCGTTCGCTTGGAATGACGGGAACGAGTGCCAGTACGTTGTCGATTGTAAAGGTACGGTTGGATTTCCTTAAATAGCAATAGACCCTGAATGAAACCTCACCTACTTGAAGCACTTCGATTCTTCGCTTGCTGATTGTCCCGTCTTTTGAAATGTACATCATCTCTAAAACGTAATGCCGATTCATCGACTTCATCAACTCCACACGCACATCCGTTCCCTCCTCTTTTTATCAGTATATGGAATGCACGTTCGGTTTACAACGACAAATAAGCACTTAACAGAAGTTACCAGAAGTGGATTCTTTGTTAAGTGCTGAATTTTGGATAATATGTAATCCTTTAGGAAAGAATCACGGCTGTTTCTATTTTGGATTAGGTGCCTGTGCGAGGTGTATTTATGACAATTCATCCAATTGAATAAAAATGTAAAAGGAAGCAAACCCATATTAATAGGACTGACTTCAGCTATTTAGTTATACGATTGCAGTGAGTTTACTGAATCATTTGTTGCACAGGCATCTGTTTATCAAATCGATACAGATCCCGGTGGCTCATTCTGTCCGCAATACTCAATCAATCGAACACAACCAGTAACAATCACTCCAATACCCCATAGGATAAGATGTAAGTTAGTCTTTATGAAAAGGGGCATATCATGAATAACTCTAACTTTTCGTCTCCTATGGGGCGTCCTACAATTGTTGCGCTTGTGAGTGGAGATGTAACGGGGGATAGAATCATTGATCACATCTATTTGACTGGCACAAAAACGGCGGATAGTCCATTCATTCAAAATATTACTCTTCACGTTAGGGACGGCCGAACTGGTGCTGTGACAAGTATTCCGCTTCATAATAATGTAGGTTATAATCCGACCCTGTTCTTGGGCGATTTCACAGGTAACGGTGTAGATGAGATCCTAATCGGTATTGATACAGGTGGCAGTGGTGGAATTATCAACTATTACATTGTTTCCTTTTTCGGTAATCAAGAAAAAATCCTTTTTGATTCTGATGTTTATAATAATCATTTCCGATATGACGTCACTTATCAGGATAATTATAAGGTTGAAGTTGTTAGCAGACCCAATAACGAGAGATATATTATTGATCTATCGACGAGGGATGCAAGTTATTTAAATGAAATATATGATCGGAATGGCAAGCTGATAAGCCCAATAACTGGTTTTGTGGATCCATTAAGCGGTTTATATCCGGTGGATTTTGATTCGAATGGGGTCTACGAGCTTTTAGCGTATCAAAAAATTTCCGGAAGATATCATGCGGATGGCTTAGGTTATATAATGAATACATTGGGTTGGAAAAATAATGGATTTGTATTGCAGGAACAGTACTTAGGCATATTTGGCGCACAGATGTAGTGCATATCAAACAAATGACAAAATCCCTTCAGGCTTTTTACAGCTGAAGGGATTCTTCTATTTTTTTACGCTTTACTTACAACAATTTCTTCGTCCACAACATCTACATGGACTTTTTCGATTTGGTCTTCTTCCAAAATTACGAAAGTGCTAGGTTCTTAAACAAATGCAAATTCAATAGTGAACAGTGCCTGTGTAAAGCCCAATTATGACAATTCGATAAAAAGTATAAATATACGACCACGAAATCAAGCGCGGTTTGATTCGACTGACTTCCTATAATCTTCTATACAATTGTATTGAATTGTCGGAATAAGGTCGTGCACAGGCACCTAAAATTCTTTAAATAAATTTCAATGTATCTTATCCAAAGTATTTTCTTTTTATATGTGACATTTTAGGTTCAGCTAATACCTGTTCAATTTGTGTTTTATTAATTAGAATACATTTAAATGGAATATGATATTTAGTATCTTTCAAAGTATTAAACCAATCTAAAAAATCACTAGTAATTTTTCTGTTCGTCATTAGTAAGAAATAATCTGGTTTATGCATTAACACTTTTGTTATTTCATCGTAAATTTCACTTATTTGCAGGTTTTCATAACCTTTAGAATACTTACATTGAAGTACCCATTTATTTGAGTAATCAGTTATAATAGGTATCCATGAATAAGCAGCTATGTTAAAACAACCATCTCTAGCTCTGTCTGCCCCTTTACCTATAATTTCGAGGTTTTGCCCTCCCCATTCATTAATAATATCTAAGCAAAGTGCTTCAAATGCTCCAGCTTCATCGACTTTATCTTTTCCAGCAAATTCACCTGGTAATTTAATTTCTTCCCAATTAATCGATTGAGTATAAATTCTAAATTCCTCATAGTCCTCTAAGGTTGTTAAGGAAATTATAATATTATTTAATTCCGCATTTCCTTTCAACCTTCCATCACTACTTTTTAAATCAATCATATTCACTTCTAATTTATAATAGTTACTGTCTAATGTAATTATAGATAAAAGCTTATAATTATCGTCTAAAGCTTTCATATCTAATTCTTTAATAGTCAGACTCAATTTAGGGTCGCCACTTTGCGTATACAATCCCATATTAAATGCGTGAAAATCAATTGATAATCTCCCTTTGCCAACCTCTTCATCTTGTTGACTATAAATTTTTATAGTTTCTCCAATAAAGTTATCGAAATACTCTCTTACTTCTAGAGGCCCAATGTTCGGAATACGTAACGTATTAGTCATTGTGAACGCCTCCATGGTAAATGTACTCATTTTCTGGATTGATATGTAATATCCAACATAAAATATCTGTTATATCATCTTCTTTTCCATTTTCCCATGGAATATTATAAATATACGTACCTAAAATATTTTTAACAAACACTTTAATTCTATCTATCGTTTCCTCTAACATTAAAAGATATGATTCATCTCTAGCTGCTTCTATAAATTCGATTAAATCCCAATATAAAATTTCTCTCATGGTTTTATAAGTTATTTTTTCTGTATTAGAAGAATAATTTGTACCAGCAATAATAATTGCACTATAAAAAGCAAGTTTTTTATCGTCTCTTACATCAAAAATTATCTCTAAAATAGAAACTAATAATTTTGCTTTGGTAAATATCTCTTCACTATTAATAAATTGATAGTATAGGTTTATGCACTGTTTTAAATTATTGCTTATTTTTTTAGGAGAAGATAAAAGTTTGTTTAAAAACGAAAATAATTCATTAGAAAAATCATCAACTTTTTTGGTTCTTTTATGGCCAGATTCTTTTCTACCTAACAAAAGGCTACCCGATGTTTTATTGAATAATATATATGGGTCAACTATTTTAAAATTATACTCATCTTCTGATGAAACAAAATAATATAATACCTCTAAATATCTTACTAATTTATCCTTAGCAAACGAATAAGCTAATTCAGTATCTTTTTTTCCGCAAGAAACACCATTAACAAGAAACCAAACTGAGTTATCTTTTTCGCTATCAGGGATATCAATGAAAGTTGGTTTTTGTTGCCCCCCAAGTTTATCGTATATGCCAGATTGCCAACTTAAAAACATCGGGTGAGAAATGACCTCTATATCTTCTGTAAGAAGTTTTTTATAAATTTTTTCGTCAATAGCCAGATTTTCAACTCTTAAGGCTATTTGAAAATCATTTATAGCTAAATTATCATTTAAAACCTTTTTTACTGTCTCCGATTTCAAATTACCGCTATAAATATCTATACTATTAGCTATCAATAATAGGACATCTTGCGAATTTCTGAATATTTCTCCTAACACAATCATTCTATAATCACTATATCTTTCAATACAGATTTTTTCGGTTGATAGAGAGAGCTCATTTAAATAATTTTCAATTATTTCAATCAGTTCTTCAGCTAATTTAACATAGGATTCAGAATCAAAGGTATCACTAAATTTAGATTTGAATTTAGGACTATAAGAATTAAATATTTTAGTCTTAATATCTGCAGCATTAATTATTTGCTCGATTTTATTTGCTTCTCGTTCCCCATCTTCCATAGTTTTGCCTAATTTCACGCCATTTAATATTTGAAGTATATATTCGTTTATAACTTTTTTTAGTATATTTTCTAAACTCTCTTGAGATAAACTTTGATAGTTTTCGTTTAAACAAATTGTATATAAACCTTGTTTGAATTCCTCATAGATGTTTCGAACCAATTCAGACAGAGTTTTACTTGAATAATATCTTTGGTTAAATTTCTTTAAAATGCCATTTCTAGCTCTATAAAGTTTAAAATAAGTTGGATAAGAACTGAAGACTTCTCTTTGGGAGATAGTATTAACATCTATGAAATTAATAGTAGAATCTCCAACTTCAAAATCTTTAAAAAGTACATCAACCTTCTCGCTGCTATTATCATCAAATTTATTAAAGGGAACTCTTAAAAATTCTTCCATCTCAATCTTGAGAATTTGAGATAAAACCATTAAAGCCATTTCATTCGGAATATCTAATTCAAAAACCGCATTTTCTTCTAATACATTTCTTATCCAACTTTTCTCTACTTCTGAAAATTCGAATCCAAAATTTCGTAAAACATACTGTTCATAAATCGAATTTTTTAATTCATCTAAAGCTTTAGATGCAAAATCATTAACTATATTATCTATTTCTGGTATAGACGAGTATGTACTAAAGTTAAATGTGCCTATTCTCTTATACACTGAATCAACCTCCGTTATAGGTAAATATTTACTTAACAACTTAATAATACATTATTTAAATGCATTTAAGTATTCCCATTGAATTGCTTTAAATAATGTCGGTACCAGGCACCCATTTTAGGAGAAAGAGGAGCTTAAGGAGATCTTTATAGAGTATCTTGGGTATTTATGTGGGTGTCACATTTTTGAGGATGTCCAAAACATCCGAATAGCCAAGCATTAGATAGTCCTCATGCGTAGGCTCCTCATCCTGCAACGTCAAAAACACTGGGATGATTTTATAACCTTCATACTCCGTTCGAACAAACTCGATATATTCCTCAAGCTGCCCCTCGGATTCATTGGACAAAAACTTGTTTTCAATTAAAACCGCAACCCGATGCTAGTGGGAAACAGCCAACAAATCGATCCGCTTCCAATTAGGTGTTGCCAACTCTTTAAACACGACGTGATCATGATAAGAATGACGGCTCAGCTTGGGTACTGGGTGCCTGTGCGAAGCAAATTTATGACAATTCATAGAAATGAATTAAAACAAAAAAGGAAGACAGCATTGATATAACTGAATTCAACTTTTCTTATGCAATTGTAATAAATCCCCTGAATTATTCGATGCACAGGCACCTGTTTTTTATTTGGCTTTACACAACGTAATTTACATTCATAACAAATAATAAAATTATTTACACGGTTCAGCGTATCTCAAAGTTGAAAAATTTTGGTCCATCAGTTAATGACCTACCTAATTTCCCGACATGTTTCACCAAATGTTTAAATAGTAATATTATTTACTGATTTTGAATATTTCCATGCAAAGTTTGATCTGCTCTGAATACTTCTTGATGTCCCTTTCAATATCGGAAGTGAAAATATTAATCTTTTCGTTTTGAATAGAAGTTGTTTTTTTATCGTTATAAAAAATTGCAAACTCTTCTGCGCAATATCTTTCAATATCATCAATTCCAATTGTTGAAATTAATGATGCTGTGTAAGTCTGTAATCGTTTAATGGCTTCTAATTCCCAATTGGTCATTAGGTTGTCATAAATAACAATAGCTTTATCACTCTCTCTTTTAATGTCATATATAATTGATATATATTGGGCGAATAGCTTTTGAGGATTTTCAACTGATGGAAAATCCCGTAACATCCTATTTTGATACTTAATAAAAAACAACAAATCGTGTAAGGCAAACTTTTTGATTTGAGAAATCTCTTCATATTTCCTTTTTCTAAACCCAATGAAGTAAATCAAAAAGCTTATAGAAATAGCTAGTCCTGTTGATAATACATAAGTCACTATCTGCTTCATTTTTGCAATGTCCAATACAAAGTTGAAAGTCACTAAGTCTTTCAACCCCACAGTAGAAGTACTTGCAATAATACCTAACAGGCAGATAATAATCATTAAGATACAGGATAAAATGTAAAACCGTGGTCTTTTCATATAATTATCTCCTATACGGGAATTCAAATAGTTTTCGAATTCCCGCAAATTCTGTTTTAATTCTTTGGCAGTTCTGCTTAAATTTATGGTACGCATTAAATTGTTTTTTAACGAGGTTACTTTAGTCAGATTAATTCCAGCGAATCGAAAGAGTAGTCTTTTAATTTTTTGTTGTTCTTTCGGTTGACCTTTTACCCTTACAAACACTTGCTCATAAGTATTATACAGGGCCAATCCATATACTACAGGGAGATTCATAAACAACAATAAAATAGGAAGAAGAAACTCTTTCAAAGTTTTTATATTTAAAATCTCTCCGGGACGTTGTATTAAGTTGTACAAAGTAAATATTATTACCAATATCCCAAAGATAACAAATAACCCATCTATGAATTTTTTGACCATTACTGTTTTTTCTTCTCTTGATGCAACTGCATAAACCCCACCAAAAAGAAGGGCGATTGGGATAGCTAAAATTTCAACAGCCAAGTTAAACGTCCAAAAATTCAGAATAAATTCGATGAGCACGATAATTGCGAGATTGTCTTTAATCAGTTTTGCAAAGAATCGACCATCTTTTGCATTCTCAATTGTTTTTGCAAATAACGGTACAAGTATGAACACTACCCAAAAGACTGTATCTTTCAATAACGACAAATCCCAAAATTCGGCATGATAGAGATATAAAACAGTTAGAGAAAAGAAGCCAAGAAATACTATATAAAAAACAACGAATTTGCGACTAAAGACAATCGGTAGGACGGACTTCAAAAAATTTCTTCCGGCTTTTGTGAAGAGACCGACTATAATGGCTATGATAACCCAGCCACCTAATGCAATCTCCCTGTTATTAAAAACACTCTGAAGTGCATCCATCTGGGACCTCCTATACTTTTCTACACTTTGCTGTTCGGTTTTTGTACGAACTTAAGTTAAACATCCCTATAGTGAAGAATCTCTCTTTCGAAACACAGTAAGTAGACATAAAAACATTAAATTCACAAAGACCAAGCAGTATGGACTATAGCTGTTTAGCTGCAATATGAGGAGGGGCCGTTCCTTCACCCCTGTCATCCGAGGTAAGTGTCCATGCCCAACAAACGTTTAATGAGGAATATTTCTCCTTACTTATGATTCGGTTTTCTGTGTCCTCTAGAAATGTAAGTAATGAATTAAATAAATAGCCACCACTCTAGCGACCAATCTACTGGTAACACTTGCCTACACAATGTGGGTCATGCAGGCATTGCCACAGAACGTGGCAACCGCGCCTTTACTTTATAACAAGGGCGTTCCAACCTCCCATCCGCCGTATGTCGCAGTACCTCCCATTCTATCACTTAAACTATGTAATGCGAACAAGAATTCTCAAATGCTCACACAAAAAAGAAGCACAAATCCTCCATACAGAGAATTTGTGCTTCTTATCTTTACTGTTTTTCAAAATCTATGGAGACGGCGGGTGTTCAGTCTACAAAACTGAAGAACCTTATTACATCAACGTTTTAAGGGCTTATAAGAAGGTCAAAAATAGCTCTTACAAAGGAATTAATAAGGTTTAATAAAAATCGCTTACGGAGACAACTTTCTACAAAAGTAATTCTTTAAATATTTTTATTGAATAGTCGATAATCAAATATATCTATCATTCATAGGCTCAACTTTTTCTGCACAAAATATATTTAAATTTAAATCTGTTAATAATTGTTCTATCAAAGTTTTTTTGCCTAGCCATCTACCCATTATAGGCTGCCTATAATAGTGTTCTCTATTAGTATCCCTAGTTGGGTTAGTATATGATTCAAAGTATAAAACTTCTTCCCCCTTTGAATTTCCCCATCTTAATGAATTACCATTAATAGGTTTCAATTCTAGCATTTCAATAATAAATGCTGAAGGATATAACATAGTATTACCATATACAAATATACTTGTTCCGATAATTTCATTAACCAAAGATACTCCTTGGCCATTTAGATATTCATCTTCCAGTTCAAACATTTCTGTCATAGAATCAAAACCATTAATTATAAATGATCTAGAATTAATTGCTTTTTTGATATCATATCCCTTTATTAAAATATCCTTAGATATTACTTTACTTGATTCTAAATAAATGATGCCTTCTTTTTCTTTAATAGGGAACCAGATGGCGCCTCCTATTACAAGCATTTCATCTTGAGTATCTTTATATAACAACTTTTTTAAATACGGTTTACATCTTAATAATTGCCCTTCTTCAATATAACTGCTAAGTTTTTCTTCAATACTCCATTCTGGATCATGACTAACTATTGGAACTCTACTAATCACCCAAGGGTCGTCCATATTTAACAAAGTTTGTGCTTTGTATCCAATTGGAATGTTGTTCCATCTTTTTTTCACTTCTTCACCATATAAAATTTTCATATCAAGTTCTGAATAACTAGATGGATAAAGTAAAGAATCTCCATCTCTAACATGACTTCCCCGTCTTTTATGATGTTCTTTCTCTTTCTCTTTCTCTTTTTCTTTTTCTTTATTTATTTTTATATAGTATCCAATATCATCATTACTAATTCCATTTAGCATTTCCATCGCACTTAAAAACCTTGACGCACTTATACTTATTTTACTTTTATCAAACACTTTTGGGAAATTGTTATTCCGGTGATATTCAATAGGTACTGCATGTTCTTTAATATCAAAACATTCCAATTCCGAAGCATCATACCTCTTCAAAAGTATGAAATACAAGTGGATTTTTTTATCCAATTCATTTGTATTAAAAAACTCTGCGTAAAGTTGGGGGTATAACGCCTCAATATCCTGCAGATTTTCTTCACTCCATTTTTCCATCATGAATATCACAAATTGTTTTTGTTCACTATGTAAGACATTCCACACCTTTGATAAGTAATTAAAAGTTTTGGAAGAATATCTTACTAACAAGTCGAACCCAAATAACGCCATTTCAATCCTGTGAATATTTCTTGTTGTTATTTGCTCTAAGAGAATATTTATAGTGTACTCAAGAAAATTCTTAGGTTTTGGGAGCTGACAATTTTGAGTTGCAATTTCATATTCAAAATTAATATGATTACACCCTGTAATCCATTTCTCATGACACTTTAACTCTTCATCAAATATATCAAATACATATTCTTTTGATACCTCTCCTACCAAGAGCGATATTATGACTTGCATATTTGATTTAAATGTATAGTAATTATCACCTACACTAAAATTAATTAAATTATACTTGGCCAGTTCCCACAACAATTCTTCGTTCAACATTGGTAAAAGTTTTTTTATTATTTTTTCACTTCCTGAGTTTTCCCAAGAATATGTCTCCAATTTAGATAGCGTAACATTTTTGATTTGGGTTACCATTTTACTATTAAGTTCTTTTCTACTTTCAATAATATCCCATGCTATTTCTAATGATTTCCACCGAAACATTGAACTCCTATTAGTTTTCAAAAAATTAACGATTTCATCTGCCGTTAAATTAGAAAAAATATCCGTAATCTCTTTGTTTTCCTCATCTAATCGAATATTATAATCCCATTCACTTGAACTCGAGTATGATTTCTTTTCAGATTTCAGAGCTATTTTCACATGTTGAGGCGATATTTCATTTAATATAGCCTCTATAGTTTCTATACCTAGTTCCTTACCTTTAGATATAAATGTATTATAAAGATTTCCTAACTTGATCCTATCTTCCGAATTGTACCAAGATAATATGCTACAGCCAAACATCCAACCTATCTTTAAATCTTGAACATCATTAATATTTTCAAATAAAATTAATAACTCCTCATAAATTAAATCTAACGAAAAACGATAATCTTCATCTACACATCTTAATTCCCAAACATCTTGTATATTATCCTTAGCTGCAGCTTTACTAATTTGACTTTGAATTTCTGAAAATGCTCGATTACTCCCTTTACTTTCAACAATACTAGATATCTTATAAAGAGCAAGGCCCCTGTTTTTCCATTCATTATTATTTATCTCAACCATTTTTTCAAAATACTGTACCAATGGCCAAAGGGCGTATTCTTTATGATCTGAATAACCTACAACATCCCACTTTAATTTATTTGTTATTTCTAGATAAAGAGAAGGATTGATAATTTTCAAATATCCACCGAAATTGTTATGCGTTTCTTCAAAATTTCCTTCTTTAAAGAGATTTTGTCCATCTTCTCCATATAGCTCTATTAGATAGTTCTTAACTATTCCTAAACTATTATCCTCTACTAGATAATCCAAAATTATTGACTTATAAAACATTCCCAGTTGTTTAACTTCAAACAAATGATTTTCTAGAAATGGTATTAATATTTGATTATCTAAAGTATTTAATAACCTATTTTGATTTAAAGAAATGAACAATAATATTTTAAGGCTATCTCTAGAATTAAAAGAATTGTGCTGCCTTCCATATTCCAAAAAGTCTTCATAACTTTTGATTAATACACTTTGTTGTACTGTCCCATTTATACCTAATCTACCTTCACTTATTATTCTCCCTAGTATGAATGAATGTCTCATCAATATCTTCAAATAATCATATTCGCGATCTTTTCTATCAATATTTGTTATAAGTTCATTTACTTTATTTAATTCCACTAATAGATCCTTATGAACTGATTGATACCCTGCTATCATAGCTATAATAACCATTTTTAAATTCGTATCATCGATAATATAATTTATTTTTTCAATAGATGATATATCTACATATGGAATTTCTCTTTCATTGAAAATCAAACATACATATTCTAATAAATCCCCTTTTGATAGATCATTCTTCTTCGTCATTTCTTCAATCATTTCTATATACTCAGTACTTTTTTTGTTTAAGAATAAATCCAGCAAATTCTCTTTAATAGTAGTTAGAGTAACCCCGCCTTCATTTACTACTTCCAAAGCTTTAATCGATTCTGACTGTTCTATACAGTAATTAAAGTAACTATCGTTAAAAGTCACTAATAAGTTCAATTGTTGATTGGTGAATTTTTTAAAATCCAGATCATCCCTAAGTTTTATATATTCATTATTTAGCTTAGCAGCTAATATCCCCCAAAATTTTAGAGTTTGCTCCATTACATATCTATCATAAAGATTTTTATCGTTTTCTATTAAATTCACAAAATCAATAGGAGTACAGTTTTTAGTCCATAAATTATATGTTGATACTGCTCTAACCTTTGAAACAGGATCTTTTAGATACAATAAATCTAAGCAAAACTTAAACATATCTCTATATATTTCAATATTTTGTGTGTTAACTTCTACAGGTCTTAACTCAAATGGACTTAATTTTTTAACATAAGACTTATCTAAAGTATTATATTTTTTATCAAAGTGCTCAAAGTACCGTTGATGCTGTGATAATGTGAAAACAGCTAAATAAACACTATGGAAATCTTTCCATTCTCTTGATTCTAAAACTGCCTTATATGCTAGAATCGTTTGTTCTTCCAACGTCTTTTTAGAAATTCCATTTGCTAGTGAATGAACAATATAATCCGTATTAAATACAGATGGTATCATATCCCTTCTATCTGCACTCATTAATAGAGGTATAGTATTTATTAAGCTATCATGATTTAATCCTACTGAAATATAGTATTGAGCCAATTGTAATGCAATAGCTTTAAATTTGGGTCCTTCGCTATTTTTGGAAGTTAAAAACACCCTAAAATCATTGTGGAAGAGTGCATATTCGTTAGCATTCACTTTCTGAATAAGAGGAAATAATAACTCTAATAATTCTTCCCAATCTTCTTTCATTAAACCAATCTGTATAGCTTCTTTCAAAACCTCAGTATCTAACCGACCGTTCAATAAAATAATTAGACTTGCTAATAATTTATCCGGAAAATTTATTCCTAAAGATTTTGAATTTAAAAAGTCGGCCACGAATTTCCATATGTAACTGTAGTAATTTGTAATATCATCACTAACATGTTTACTATCTAGTATTTTTTTATATTCTTCCAAAGTACTACATTGTTTCGCCTCTTCTAAAGCGAAGACCACCGATAAATTGTTTCCTTGCGTTTTCTCGTAAACAAATTCAGCTAATATTTCATTTTGGATATTATAATTAATTTCGCTTTCATCGAGTAGTTTTTCTATATCATCCCGTTCTAAATTTGGTACAATGCAATGCTTTACTGAATCCGTTTCTTTTTTTAACCATAACGGATAACTTTCATAAAATTCCGCGGGTTGACCTACAATTATAAAAACTACACCTTTTCTAATTTCTTCTGGCCTAAACAAATCACTCAAAAAAGTTACTTCATTATTTGCCCTTGCAGCATGATCGATTCCATCAATACAAATTACAGTTTTTGTACCTGTTAATTCGTAAAGTACTTCAGATAAACGCAATACCTCATGACGCATCTGTTCAACCGTACACAACGCATTTATAACCGGTATACTATACCTATGAAGATTTCCTTTTAATTTTTTTCTCAATTGGATTAGTAAGTCATTCCATAAAGATTCTTTACTACATAAACCTGCATCGTTATTATAGTATTTTTGTTCGGGAGAAATAGGCTTAAATGTATGATATCTAGCTGTAAATAAGTTATGTTTCAATTGTAGGTAGCTTATCAAACTTGTTTTGCCACTACCAGGGTTACCTGAGACCCATACTACTTTCCTCTCTTCGTCTTCTACAATTTTTATAATCTCTTCTGCATATGCTTTCCTACTCTTAAAAAAGGGGGTTGGATATGGTAGTTCATGCTCACCATGTTCTACATCATGATTCAATGACAGGGCATCATAGACATCTTCAACCGTTATCTTAGTATTTTCTCTTCTAGTAGTTGCCCAAATTCTTAATTTTGAACATAACTTTTCAAACAAGTTTTTTGCAATGGCTTTATTACATTTAAAAGTTCTTTCTAAAGAATTAACCATCACTGCTTCTAGTTCTTCAAGTGATCCTTCACTGGACTTTATCTCTAATTCCCCTAAAAAATCAACCACTATTAAGTCATCATCTATTGCGGCTTTAAATTCTTCCCATTGTATTAATAAATCTTTCCCCTCTAGCTCTTGTTGTACACTATCAAGTGACCCTACATTTTTTATTATTTCTAAAATACTTTCCATAAATGTAGCTAAAGATAAAGCACTGTATTTCCTCCCATTAAATACTCTAGTTGTTTTATTAGGTCCTAATTTTCGGTTTGTATACAGTACTGGAAGTATAGATTTCCCTTCTTTTTTTGAGGCTTCTTTCCATCCCAAAGCTAATGCCCTAATTAAACTTACTTTTTCTTTTCCGTTAGAATTAGTGGTGCTTTCTACTAGTTTATTAAATGTTAAATTAGATTTACCTTGATCACCTATTTCATGCTTAACTTGATAACAAATTTCTTTTTTATCACTATATCCAACAACGACATCATCAATCGTTTCATGAATATCCGATTGAAACATAACGTACTCAATATCATTATCTGGATTTAACATTTTTATTACCTGTTCTAAACCAACATACCATTCATACCAATATGGATCTCCAATTCCAGGCGTTGTCATGTAGACCCTCCTATTTCACGAATATTTCTATATAAAAATAAGCTAGCATTATTAAATACTATCAAGCGTTAAATCATTCAATTTATTCTTAAAATAGTTATAGCACTTTACAAAACCGCTTTCTGCATCGGCCTCTTAATGAAATTGTTTTATATTTTTCTTTATTAGTAACAGGCGTTGCTGTTATTTTTCTTGCTTCATACATTGAGACAATTCCTTCATTTATCTTTAGTAGTAAAAGTAATCTAAATAAAGGCTTTCTATACTTTTTACTAATTTCAACAAGTGTATTTAGACTTATACCTACAGTGGGATGCATGTAAAAGTATTGTCCTTTTACAAAACTAAATGGAGCACTCGATTTAATTATCTTACTGTCGTTCGCAGCTCTATGGATCAATTGTCTAGCATAATTACGAGTAGCTTTGAATTCTTCGGATAGAATTTCAATTAACTCCGTAGCAGAAAAAAACTGTTCTTTATTCTTAAACAAAGATTGTATAAAAAGATCGTATTTATTTAATTTCAATTTGTAACACTGCCCTTATATAATTATTATTCTTTTTAAATATACATGCACCTATATTGTGTCTTTTAAAACACTGGTATATCAACACTAGTTCGGTTTTCTATGAAGAATAACTTGTAACATCTTTTAAAACTTTAGTTAATCATATCATCTAATCATTTTATTTTTTGGTGAGAGAAGGTGTAGGCAATTATCTATTTCAAACAATGATCGGCAGATTTTTCATACCAAATTCCCCCGCCATCAAATCCGCCCGCTCACAAGTCTCCACAGCAATCTTCTGAAAATCAGGTGGATATCCATACTTCTTTTACGGTCTCCGTACAGTAATCTGCACCTAGGCTCTCGCAGACTCCTAGAAGTTCCAGCCAATGCTCATATTCTCCTTAAACGACCACCTGCTAAGGGAGGTGGATTTGTGACATAAAATGTCGGCGACTAAAGTCGCTGATTAAGACTGAAGTCATCTCAAAGTTCTAATGCCTAAGCAAACTAAAATTTTGACTAAACTCAATTGTCAATCCAAAATACGTCGTTCTTTTCCTCATTAAACTGGTTTGCGTTATAATTTCTAATAGTTTCTTCATCCACTGATCCAACTGTGGCACAAAAGTAACCTCCTGCCCATAATTTTTGCCCCAATATATCTTTTTCAAGGCGGGGAATTGATCCCGAAGTAGCCTGGAGGATTTTACAATGTAAAGATTCAGATTCTGCCGTTTTCTCAATCCCTAACGGATGGTTTGTCTTAACTAACATTTAAAATAATGTAGTTGTAGAACACTCTATTACCAATTGATACAATCGCTTTGATAATAGATTTTTCCTCATCCTTAACTATATCCCTCCCCCTCATCCACCAAATACAACATCTCCTCCCTCTCTCTTCGATACACCGTAACCTTCTCCAACCTCTCCTTCAAATACGCCTGCAATGCAGGATCCGTACAAAAAACAAAGCATCCCTTCTGCCCCCGTGTCATTAACGTTCTATACGTATTACGGATAATAGGATCTGCCAACTTATGTGCTTTTTCCGGGTCAACCTTTGCGATACCTTTTATTCCTCTTAATGATTGATCTGTCTTGGCGCGCTTTGTGTGGTCTGTAATAATTTGGCCGTTCTCGAAGCGCATGTCGTCCCCGATAATGACGCCGACGTAGTCAAACTCCAACCCTTGCGCCGTATGGATACAACCGGCTTCTCTAACGGAAGAATTTTCGATTGCCCAGGTGTTTTCGATATTCCAGCTGATTCCGAAATCGTGCTCCGGGATGGTAATGTCATGGTGATTGACGTCCTGTCGGTTTTTCTTTGGCCATTCCCAGCAATATCCGGCCATCACACGGGATTTATTGTTTCTTTCATTCAACTTTTCAATTTCCGCAAGCATTTCATTTGGATCATCATAAAGTTTGATATCATAATCCATGCCCAAGTCGTTCATATTGGCTGTATTTCTAATTTGCAGTACATCATCTAGCCATGCGATATACCCGTCAGATCCATCACAGCGGAATTGGGATGTGAGTTCACAGGAAATGATATCTGCTTTGAATTGTTTGGCGTAGTGTTTGATTAAGTCGACGCTGCCTATATCACTTAAAGTCACTTTTTGGTTTTCATCGATAAAAAATAGCGTGAATTTCGAGCCTTTGATTAATTCCTTCACTTGGTTTTCGCCTTTGTTTCGGAACATGCCGGACTTTTCGTTTAGACGATGTGCTTCATCAACGATTAGTACGTCAAATTCATTATTGTCCACTTCTGTAAAGCTGCCGGAACCTTTGAATAGGTTATCGATATGCGACTTTTTGAAATCACCCTTGAGTTTTGTGGAGTAAATATGTCGTGGTGCGGAGTTCTTTGTCACATACATCGTGACAAGCCCTTGATCAATTAATTTCACTAATAAATTGATGGCCAATACAGATTTTCCTGTACCGGGGCCCCCTTCCACAATCATTACTTGTTTCGTATCTGTTTTAACAGCTTCCATGGCAAGATGGAATGCCTCTTCAAAGAACACTTTTTGTTCATCGATCATAATGAACTCTTCGTTTCCCTTCAGCATGTTATTTAACGCGTCTTGCAAGGATTTTGAAGGGCGGATTCTTCCGTTTTCAATTTGGTAGATCAGGTGGTTTTGATCACCTTTTCGAATAAACTTCTTGATAAATCCACGAAGTTTTTGGATTTCCCCCTTTGTAAATACAGGAGCCTTTTCGAGATGAGCTTGATAATGGACATCTGTCAGAGGGTCGTCATCGGTTTTTCTATAGTTATGTAAATACGCACAAGGCTTCAACTGAATTTCTTTTTCTTGTACATTCTCGTTAAAGTCCTCAATAAGAGCCGCGTATGACCACGCTTGATAGGATGGATGGGTTGTTTCACGGTTCCCATTCCCTACATATGTTTTTACAATTGCATCTCTCGTCGTTACTTTTTCAACTTCTTCCCATTGCTTTAGCTCGACAATGACGACGTGATCTTGGCTGCCATCATTGCCGGCAATTAGAAAATCAACTCGTTTAGAGGTGTTGGGGATATTAAATTCAATCGCAACCGCCGCGTCATTTGGAATTTCATCATCCTGCATGACATTGGACATTTTTTGCAATGAATGCTCCCAAGAGCGGATTTCAGCTTTGGAGGTACGCCCTATTTTCTTCTGATAAGAATTGTAAAGCCGATCAATAAGGAGTTCATTGACAACATCGCCTACAAATTGTTCTTTTGTAGATTCGTATATGATCATAACTACACCAACTTTTACTTTTTAATAGATGATTCTCCAAATATCATCTGAAAATCAACTAGCATTCAATATTTTAAAAACTTAGTTGATCGTTAATTCTACATTTTAAAATAATTCATTGATTCCATTGTCTTACAGTTCTACTTTTCCTGCAAGACTATACTCCCAAAAGCATTGTTTATTGTAAATAAAAACAGTACCAGGTTCCAACACAATTCGAAAATGCGCTAGGTCCTGGTACTCTATATTTTTACTTCTATACAGTTCTCATCTTTAAGTAAAGTATAACTAGAAACAACACTTATTGCATTAAGCCATTACCTCCTCCACTTCAACAGCTCAAATAACTTCCCCACATTCTCATACTTCGCAAAATCACCAATTCCTTCGTCAATTGCCCGACCATATCAATCTGATCTTCGTTCAGTTGTCTAAGAAGGCTTGAGCTTCCTGTGAATTCTTCGGCAGTTAATGGAATCTTCGATAGTTCTTCTGTCACGACAATATAGTCCTCTTTATAGAAGAAAAACAGTTCGCCTGGACGTTCGAGTACGAGTTTTCTTCTCACTTTCTCCTCTTCGATGAATAGCTCCAGTTCTTCAAAGAGGGTTTCGTCGTTCTTTTCTCTAAACTGTTTGACATGTTTGTGGAGTCCTACAAGATTATCCGGTATTCCACTCATGATGTTGGCTTGTTGTTCGGCTCCGTATCTACTGAGGAAGGTTTCGGTTTACAGATTTAGCAGCTGATTTCGATTAAACATCCTTATTTCACATGATACAATCCAACTTTGTTCTTTATCAGCTTCCTCTCCCCCGCCCATGCATGCCCCAAATAATACGGATAGGCAACGACTTTGTTGCGATGGAAGTAAAGGATCTCCTCGGTATTCGTTTCAGCGAAATGAAAAAGTTTCTTCATTAAAGAGGATGCATTCGTTAATCGTTTTGGCGTTTCCCGGAAGAGGTCTTGGTGGAGCGCTTGTGCCTCTAAGACGTTTTCACTAAAGTAAAATGCGAAGCGATCCGGTTCCTTCGTTTCGGCGACGTATAATTTGATTTTGCCGATGCTTAACCTATTTTCTTCGGCCATTATCGAAATCGCTTCATCGTCATAGTCGATGGTGTCGAGTCGTTTGGAATCGTCATTCAATTGTACTTTTCCATTTGTAATTGCCCAAAAAATTCTGTGTGCCAAATGAATCATATCCATTTCAATCGCTAAATCTAGCACTTCTTGTACAGTTACCATCTTCACTCCACCCTCTTCCTTTATCGTCTTGACGCCGAACGCCCTGTGCTTTAGATCAATCACGCCTCGGCGTGATTGCGTCCAGATTTTGAATTGCGAATCGAACAGCGGAGTGTTCGATTTGCCGTATTTCTGCGTTTTTTGCAGAAATTAAGGCACTTAGATAAGCGCGATTAACTCCTTTCAAAATCTGTGACATCCGCCGGAGGCTTGGGCCAACAGGATGTTGGCCACTCAGGCGTTGCCAATCAAACAGCGAAGGGTTTGATTTGCCGTATTTCTGCGTTTTTTGCAGAAATTAAGGCACTTTCATTCAGGACGCGGCGAACTTAGCCTGAGTTCTTCTAATCAGCAAATCTTTTTGTACTGAAAGCGAAGCGTCAGCTACAGGGAGTTTGGACTCCCTCTGATTGATCTGCCTTCTGGCATTCATCCCGCCACTTATGAAAGTGGAGGACTTCTGCTGAATCAAGTTAATCCCATTTAATATTGTGCAGAATGCCTGTTTCTTTCACATAACGGATAGTTGCTGTTCCTGTGGGTCCGTTACGATGTTTTGCGATATTGATTTCTAACAGGCCGGGCCTGTCCGTTTCTTTGTTGTAATAATCGTCACGATATAAAAAACCGATCACATCCGCATCTTGTTCGATATTGCCCGAGTCGCGTAAATCGCTCATAATGGGGCGTTTGTTGTCCCGGGCTTCGACGCCGCGATTCAGTTGGGACAGGCAAATGACAGGACAGTTAAATTCTTTTGCCATTTGCTTTAGTTCGTTGCTAATTTGTCCGATCGTTTCCGTACGATTATGGCTCTTGGATTCACTACGGATAATTTGCAAATAATCGATGAAAACAATCGGTTTGAGTTTCGGCTCCGTATGCATTATTTTTCTCGTTACGGCACGCATTTGAGATACGGTCAGTCCGGCGCTGTCATCGATATGAATATTCGCTTCGTTCAATCTCGCGAGTGTTGGGAGCCAATTCGCTTTTTGTTTGTCCGTGAAATACGTGTAAGGATTCCGCATACGCAGTCGGTTATAGCCGCCCATGATGGCGATGAAACGGTCAATCATCGACGTTCGGCTCATCTCCAGCGAAAAAATGATCGGCTTATATCCTGCTAATCCGGCATGTAGTGCAAAATGGTTCAATGTGTCGGTCTTCCCCATCGACGGTCTTGCTGCGATGACGATCAGTTCGGCAGGTTGGAAGCCGTCGAGCAATTTGTCGACGTCGTTCAATCCTGTCGGAACACCAGGTACATGTAGCATTTCTTCATAAGGCCTTTCGCCCATCCGTACCAAATCCATTTTAATGCTCGTTTCGCTTCCTGCATGACCTTCATTTTCCAACTTCTCGAACGCTTGTTGGATTGCACCGATTTCCCAATCCCCCTCTTGTGCCTGAATCAGAATTTTGTTCTTCTCACGGTTTTTCCATGCTTCTCGCATCATGTCCACATACTGATCAAACTTTGTCGGACTTGCAAAATTCACGAGACTTGCCAAGTAATTCGCGCCGCCGAGTGCTTCGGGCGCCATCATCGTCAGAAGTGTCACATAGTCAACGGGACGTTTTTTCGCCAGTAACGCTTGCATGCAATCAAAAATATTTTTGTGGATTTGACTGTTGAAAAAGTCTTGTTTCACTCCGCCATCGACGATTAAATACGGTTCCGAGAGCATTGACCCTAACACGCTTTTTTCAATCTGCTCATGACGTTCCATCCCTTACGCCTCCCCTTCGCTAAAGTCCAATTCGAGTGGTTTTGGTGGAACGCTTTCTGGCGAGACGCTCCTCCTCGACTCTTCCAAATAGTTTTCAAAGTTCGTTGCATTGAACAACGTAGATGGACGTAAATACTTCTGCCAATGTGGATGATCTCGCCATTCATTTGCTTTCGTATCAATGACCCTCTTGAAATCGGCCATTGTGTACCCTTCACGGAATCGTGCATGCACTAAACGTGCTGTTGCCTTCGAAGACGGCTGGAATTGTTTGTCTGCTTTGTCATTCAAGTATTCAATCACAGACACAACGTCGAGATTGTTCTCGACAGGTTCTTTTTTAATTCTTTTATTCTTTTTAGTTATTGCTAGGGGCATGTTGCCTTCTAGAGAGGGGGCGTTTTGCACTTCCTCTCGAGCTGATGATGCTGTTGTCGATGTCGCATCTTGCCCCGACTGCGATTGCAGCATTTTATAATCAATGCGGTACCACTTTGTTTTATCCATTTTCGTCCGATTATACGAAGCGGTGGAAATAATATAGCCACTACTTTCCAGTCGACGAATCGCCCTTTTGATCGTATCGACAGACCAAAACGGAAATTCTTCGTTTTTCCACTCGTCATATGTTTTGTAAACCCACTTATGCCCATCCCGAACATGCGTCGAGATGAGCGATCTGAAGTGTAATTGCTGCAGTAAAATCGCTTCATTCAATCCCACTTGCACGGCAAGTGATGGAATCACTTGAAGCGGTGACTCTTTGATTAATAAATGCATGAAAAATCCCCCTCGTAGTGTCTTTTGAAATTGAGTACGACGTCTTATGCTTAGACGAACGATGCTTTCACCCTTTATATAGACAATTCAATCGCAAAAGTGGACAACTTGAGGACAACTATTTTTTTCACGTTGGGAATGTAGAATAATAAAAGCAAAATCCGACAAAAAATAAAGAGGCCTGCCAACCTACAGATAGAAACTGTATGGTCGACAGGCACTCGAAAGGTTATGGAATTTCTCACTGAAAATAAGGCGGAGAGTAATTTTAATAAAAAGCAGAAAAAGATTAACCGAAGAAGTTTTCCTGAAATCAGCGAGATGCTTGAATGGGGAGTTGTAAAAACAATACCAGGTTCCAACACAATTCAAAATCGTGTTGGAACCTGGTACCTAAATTTTATTTCATTTCCTAATGGCGTCACTTCAATATGTTCGTCTAACGTAACATATTAGTTAGATTTTGCATTCGCATCTTTGTTGTAATTGATCTGAGAAGGATCAACTGGAGTATATCCTTTTGGCGTATAGAATCTCAATAAGTCACCATTCACGACTTTGTCAGAAAGCTCCAATTTATAATCCACTTCTTTTTTGATCGAATTTGCCAACTCCAATTGACTATCATCTAGTGGTAAGCCTGTTTTATTATCATAAAATTTTCCATTAATTGAATAAATCGTAGGACTCACAAAACCGCCATTTCTAAATGGAACAATTTCATTATGCTCTTCTGATAATAAATCTGAACCAAATTGAATAAAGTTTTTCGTATCAATTCCCAGTAAATGTAATAACGTTGGAAGAAGGTCTGTTTGGCCACCATACGTATGGTTGGTTCCACCTTGCATTCCAGGAACATGTATGAATAATGGTACGCGTTGTAAATTAGCACTTTCATAAGGTGTAATTTCTTTTCCCATGACTTGTCCCATCGCTTTTTTATGATTATCTGAAATACCATAATGGTCACCATAAAGAACAATCATCGAATTATCATATAAGCCTAATTCTTTTAATTGATTGAAGACTTGTTTGATCGCTTCATCTGTATAACGCGCTGTTTGGAAATAAGCGTCAACACTTACATCTCCAGTATTGGCTTTATCTATTGTTACTAAGTCTTGATTTATTTTATACGGGTAGTGGTTTCCTACCGTAATCAATTTCGTATAAAAAGGTTGTGGTAACGAACTTAAAAGACGTTCAGATTGTTCATAAAATGGTTTATCTAGCAAACCATATTCAGCCATGTCTTTTGATGAACTCGTGTCATAATAACTAGCATCAAAAAAGTTATCGAAACCAAATGATTTATAAATTACATTTCGATTCCAGAAGCTCCCGTTATTCCCGTGGAACACAGCTGATGTATAGCCATAATCTTTTAAAATACTAGGAGCTGCTTGGTACGTGTTTTGTGCTTTTGTAATAAAAGCAGACCCTTGTGGTAACCCAAAAATAGAATTTTCCAGCATAAATTCTGCATCGGAAGTTTTACCTTGACCTGTTTGATGGAAAAAATTATCGAAATACATAGTGTTCTCATCTTTTGTTAATGAATTTAAAAATGGTGTAACTTCTTCACCGTTTAATTTGTAGTCGATAAGAAAGTTTTGGAATGATTCTAAATGTAAATAGATGACGTTCATTCCTTTTGCTGCACCAAAATATTTTGCATTAGGGTCGGCGTAGTTAGATTTTGTATAGTTAATCACTTCTGTAATATCATCACTATCCGCCAGAACTCTCTGTGATGATGCTTTCATAGTTTCTACTGAGTCATAAATCGAATAGTTATACATTCCTAGATATTTCACAATATAGTTTCTATCAAAACCCCGAGTTAATAGTTGTGGACGACTAACTTCAGCTAGTCCTAAATTTATGATTGATACGACTAATGCAAAAGCAATAATTGCTATTGCTTTTTTATATCCAAAATGGTTTGTTTCTTTTTGTATTTTCCTTGAAAATCGCATGTAAAAAATCACAAATACATCCACAAAGAACAAGATATCATAAGGTTTTATTAAAGAAAGAACACTTCCACCTAGATCTCCAAAGTTCTGCGTTTGGAAAATTGTAGGTAAGGTAATGAAATCACTAAAAAATCGATAATAAACCACATTGGCATATAAAAGAATAGACATAAGAGTGTAAATTACAACTAGTGTTGTATATTTTTTCTTTCCTTTAAATAAAAATGAAAACCCTAGAAATAGCAATGCTGAACCTAATGGATTTATTAGTAAAAGGAATTGTTGAAGAGGTCCTTCTACACCTAGTTCAAATTGTGATAGTTGAGTGATGTATGTTTTAATCCATAACATCAAAACAGCTAATAAATATATACCTAAAAAGTTGTTTAAAAGATGATCTTTTTTACTTACTAGATTTCTCATTTTTACACCAACCTTTTACTTAATTCAAATTATTAGTATTAAATTCAAAAAGCTATTTCGCAATAACATTTTTGCCGCTAAGGAATTTTACTCCACATTTACACTTCTGTCAAGTTTTTAAAACCCATCAAAACTACATGACACTAAAAACGCCCAAACCCTTGCTGTATCAAGAGTTTTGGCATTCATTGAAATACGTACAGAAGCCAATCGGCAGTTGATTCGGTTGGCTTCTTTCTTTTTTCATACAATTGTAGTGTATTTACTGAATAATGTTCTGCACAGGCACCCGGGCTTGTTACGGAACATCCGTGCATCATGGGCTGCTTTGTTGCCAATTTGGCGGATATGATGTAGGGCGTCTCGAATTTCAGGCGTTAAATAGCCTTTTTCGAATCGTTCTTTCAAATTCGCCCATGGCTCGTCGGGCTGCTTTTCCGCTTTGATCACTTGTTGCAATATATTTTCAACGAAGGCTTTCGCATGTGTCAGCACGGTACGTAGGCTTGTGAATATGCTGTTTTCCTGCTCACGTGCAACGTATGTGAGTTCTTTCGATAGTGGTTCAAGAAATTGATAGAAGTATGATGGTTTTTCCGTGTGACAGTTCCTCCGGCCTTGTGAAATCCTGTTTATGGTCTTATTTTTCCACACTCGCACTATCTTAGGATTTTCAGGATGAAGGAGTTTTTGTTGGACACCAGGTTACATGACAGTAAGCCCGTAATATAAAAATGAGCGCACCTTTTAGTGCGCACGACGAATAGCCATCACATATAATCGTACCTTTTAAGTTCACAGTGAAATCTTCTAATACAGAACGGCTTCTCGATAGAGAACTTTGAAAAAGAACAATCGTTGGTCCTTGGCATGATACGCTACGGAAAACCCAATTATAGGTGTTAGACTGACCCGATTTACCGTCTGATCGATTGATAATATGGGTATAGGTTTCATCCACGTGTAGCATAGATTTAGCCGTCAATGGCTGTTTCATAAACTCGAAAACAGGAGAAAGGCAATCTTCTGTTGTGCGAATAACCCAGTTCAATAAATTTTTATCATTGATCAGCAGACCATAACGTTTCCATTCCTTTACCTGACGGTAAGGAGGCAAGTAGTAAACTCATTTGAACGTGATTTTTCAACGAAAAAAGCCATGAGCATAAAACTCATGGCCTTTGAACATACTTCGTTATCCTTGCAAAACCTTCTCCATCTCTGCTCGTTTTTTATAAAACTCTTGCAAAAAGTTCTTTTCGTAAGCATAACCCGCTCTTATTAAAACAGGTTCTGCATACGAAGATGTAACAAGTTGAAGGCCAACTGGTAAATCGTTCGCGCCGAATCCAATTGGAATGGAGAGGGCCGGTTGTTCAGTCAAATTAAACATGGCCGGATAACGCGTCATGGCACTGAATACATCTTCAGGAACCTCCCCCAAATGCACCATTTCCTTGCCAATTCTTTTTGACGTCGTCGGCGTTACAGGTGAGGCCAACACATCTACATGTAAAAATAAATTTTCAAATTCGTGAATTAGTTCTTCCTTCCGATTCAACGCCTGTAAATAACGTAATGCGGAAATATCGCGACTTGCCTTCAACACAGCGCCAACATCTCTTCCAAATTGCGATTCAGGTTTATCGATATAGGCGTTGTGAACAAAACCTGCTTCTGTCATCGCTATAATTGTTATAATATCACGGTCTTCGTCTGTAAACGGTATATCCACTTCGACTAACACCGCGCCCATAGATGTAAACTGTTCAAGCGATTGTTGATAAAGGGCCGCTGTTTCTTCGTCCATTTTTTCATTTAAATAGTTCGTAGGCACACCAATTCGCAATCCACGAATGTCTTCCTCCAAAAACAGCGAATAATCATCACCTGTCGCCGCATCCATCATGATTGCGAGGTCGTCCATTGTTTTTACGATCGGCCCGACATGATCAAGCGTCCACGAAATGTTTTTCACACCCGTCGCCGGAATTAAATCGCGAGTTGCCTTTAATCCAATGACTCCACAAGCTGCCGCTGGAATACGAATCGATCCGCCCGTGTCGGTGCCAATTGAAGCCGCACATAAAGAAGCCGCTACTGCTGTTCCCGATCCACCGCTCGAACCACCCGGAGTATATTCGGAATTCCATGGATTTTTTGCCGGACCGTAGAACGGATTATTCGTCGTAATCCCAAATGCAAATTCATGCAAATTCGTTTTCCCTACATTCACGGCACCTTCACGCTGAAGCACATCCACAATACCCGCATTCAGCTCCGGTACAAACGCTTCGTCAATTTTGGAACCACTTGTCGTTCGCAATCCTTTTGTGAATAAATTATCTTTATATGACAAAGGAATGCCTTCCAAAATTCCTGTATCTTCCCCGAACAAAAACTTTTTCTCCGAAATCTCAGCTTGCTGTAAAGCTTGGCGATCGTTAACGGTTATATAAGCGTTCAATTCTTCAAACTCATGAATACGATCCAAGTAATACTTCGTCACCTCAACCGGTGAAAACAACTTCGCTTCATATCCTTTTATCAGTTCACGAATGGTTAACTCTCTCAAACTCATCCCTGCCTTGTAATAGTAATTATGCCACGATTTTGAATTTCACTTGCGCATTTCACAATCGTGGCGATCTTTGGTGACTTTATCTTAATTCAGCTGTAATTTAGTGCTGTGTATCATCGCATTTTCTACATCTTTTTTCTTAAATAAATACGGCTTGAATTCCCAGTTCTCATACATTTCAACTTGGTCCGTGTAATAATTACTAATCGTGCCATCTTTTTTCACAAATCCAATTTGACCAGGCGGTGTAATATTAAAGCCTACCGGTCCACCCGGGGCCATTTCAATATAATGATTTTCACTACCGCGATTCATTTCAATGACGGAAGGTGCAGGTCCATTACTATGTGGAACCGCAATTAGCGATTCGTGGCCAAACGTCATTTTCTTGATTTCAGATTTCCAGCTGTCCACATCTTGCCCTTTTTCTTCTTCTAACGTTGCCAACGCTTTTTCAACACTAGCGAGTATTACTTGTTCAGAAGATTCCTCCAACCATTGATAGTTTGTCTCGTCCTCATTCAAGAGTCGATATGCTAAAGAGCCTCCATAACGATGATTCGTAATCGGATTCGTTATTTCGGAAAAACCGTCAAGCTGATCCTCAAATAAGGCATCATGCACATTGTTCCACCATTCATCAAAAAACGTTGCAATTGCAGCGTCGTAGTAGCCATCTTTGTTTGTGTCTTCTTTCAAGTTATTCCAATTCTCAAGTTCCTCGATCAAAACTCCGTAATTCGCATTCGAGCCCTTATGATTATTCAATGCCTCAATTAACAATGGTTTAAATTTATTCGTACGTAGCGCTACAAAACTAGCATGATGATTAATATCATTTAAGTCATCCAACGTAACTTTTCCTCGCGCTTCCATTCCGTTAATGAATTGTTGCACTCGATTATCTTCGCCCCAATAGAAGCTATTCTCGCCATTACTCCAAGTCGCCTCTGGTTTGTTGTTCCAATTGACGACATAGCCATTTTTCGGATTCACGACTTGTGGATTCTCTTTGAATGGTAAGAACCCTTCCCACTCATACTCTCCTGTTCCGGGAGTTGGAATTCTTTCATCGATTTGTGCATTTCGAATTGGATATTTTCCGACATGGTAATAGCCAATGTCGCCATTTTTACTCACATAATACCAATTGAGCGACATCGTAAATTTACTAGCAGCTTGTTCAAACTGATTGCGGTTTTTAGCAAAGTTCGCCTCCATAAACGCGGCCATACTTGTCGCTTCTGTTCCGCGGAAAGCCCATGCTTTACTATAAGCAATCTGTTGTTCTTCATCTATGCTAATGACTGGACCATGTACTGTTCGGTAAAATACTTCCTCGATCATTTCGCTTTCGCCATTATCCTTTTTCACGTTAATCAATTCCGTTCTCTTCTCCATCTCTCTCCACTCGCCCTTATACAAGTATTTCGTGGAATCTTGTGGATGAATTGTTTCTTCAAATAGATCGACGACATTTCCGTAACCAGCCGTTGATGAAAAAGCAAAATCATTATTAGCACCAAACATGATGAATGGGTACCCGATGAAACTTGACCCTACCATGTCATAACCCGGAGTGTGTAGTCCAACTTCATATAAAAATCCTGGTGCAACAAAACCAACTTGCGGTCCACTCATTAATAACGCATTTCCTGTTTTCGATTTATCCGCCCCGACAATTATTGCGTTACTTCCTACAGAAAGTGGCAAACCTAACTCTTCAGACGCTTGGACATATTCTTCTCGTTCCCTGTCCAACTGTTTAGCAACATTCGTAGCTACGGATGAAATCGTTTGCATACTTTTAGAAGAAGAACGATTCTTTGATTTATTTTCGGTCGGAATGCTCGTCGGTGCCTCCGGATCATCTACCCACACTAAATCATCGAACATGTCGCGTGCTACTTCTTTTCCAAAGGTTTCTTCCAAGTCCGCTAGCAATCTAGCATTCGTCAATTCTTGGTGATTATCCATAAAGAACGTCATAGACGCCATAAATAAGCGGACAACATCGGTGGAAGTCCACTCTCGCGGAAGAAAATCATAGTCGTGAAACTCCTTCGAAAGCTTCTCCTCTGGATCATGTAACGCTTCCTCCACATATCGGGAAATTCCCTTCGCAAACTGTGCAATCAATTCCTCGTACTTCGGGTCTATTTTTGCAAGCATTGCTTCAACTTCTTCGTTTGTATAGCCATCACGTCTCGTTTGCAAGTCTTTAGATAAATAAGCTTCTCCGAAAATCTCTGAAACGGTCCCCTCATTCCCTCGACGGAACATCTCTAACTGAAACAAACGATCCTTTGCCATTACATAGCCATACGCTTCATATAAATCTTGTTTATTTTTAGCGTACAAATGTGGCACTCCGTAAGAATCCCGAAGAATCGTCACCTCTCCGACTTTCTCCTTTTTCCCCATCTCTCCCGCCAAAACAATATGTTGCGGAAGAATCAATACCAACACCAACAATAACGAAACGAGCCATCTTCTTCGCATTCATACACCCCCGGTAAAGTATTACAATTACAAAACGAATTATACATTTCCTGTTACATATAGTCAAACTAGTCACAAATATCCCAATTATACTTATTATTTTTCCCGGATCTTTCTTACGTCACATTGGGTAGTGGATATGTTTCCAAGCACCGATGAAATGAATTAAACCAGATTGGATAATACGATATCGCTGCGTCCTTCTTTATTAATCATGTATATTACTGGGGAGATCGATCGTATCATCGAATGGCAATGGGTTGGACCGTGTACCGATCGGCTTTTCCTTTCCTCCAATTCTTCCTGTTCCACTTTCGTCACATCTTGAGAGATTGAAGTACCATCTGCGCCGGACTTCACTTCACGGCTATTTTTCTCATCAATATTCCCGTAAGCTGCAAGAAAGGCCTGCCATCATAGTAATAGTGCTTCGGCATTCCTTTTTTCTTTTGCAGCGAAGTAACCGGAAAGACGATGGACTCCACGAGGGCAGCCACATCTTCTCGCACAGCCCCGATGCCCACTTGCAAGTCCTCAGGGAAATGGCTATGTATATCATGAATTGACAGCATTTCATCTTCGGCTGTATAAGTTTTCAATATGCGGATCACTTCAAGAAGACGTTCCCTTGCCGTGATAGGGTTTTGGGTCAACTTCATCACACTTTCGCATTGTTTCTTTCAATCTTACAATAAAAACAATATCAGGTTCCAACGCTATTCAGAATTGTGTTAGAACCTGAAATTCGTTTGAGCACCTTTCACTAAAAAGTATGACAAAAAGTATCCATATTATGTTAGCATGAAATTAGATTTTGGCTCTCCACATCAACTTATGGGAGTCGCCATTCACTATCATTTAAAGGGGTGGGTTTGTGAAACTATTATTTCCGTTGTTAGCGATGTTAGGCGGTGCTGCAGTCGCCTTTCAAGTACAAATTAATGGAAGCTTAGGAAAAAGGACAGGCGTATTGGAAGCTTCCTTTATCTCATTTGGTATAGGTACACTTGCATTATTTTTTATTGTTTTATTTTTTGGTAAAGGGAATTTCATGGCGGTTTCTGCAGTCCCCAAATGGCAATTATTCGGAGGTCTACTAGGTGCCTTTTATGTAATTGTTACCATATTAATCGTGCCAAAGCTCGGTGTTGCACCAACGCTCATTGCCGTCATTGCTGGGCAGATCCTATTGGGAGCGATTATCGACCATTTTGGACTATTTGGTGGAGAAGTTAAACCAATCGATTTGAAAAAATCAGCAGCTATACTTTTACTGTTTTTCTCTCTGTATTTATTTAATCATAAATAAAAAGATGTGGTGACCGACCATTCGATCACCACATCTTTTCATTGTGTTTCTGGGAAGAATACCTGAGCCGTGCTGATGTCTACCAGCGTGGGAGCATCCATATGGAGCGCTTCTTCCAGCACTGATTCTAGCTCAGTATCTGAGGTGGCGCGTAATCCTTTCCACCCACAGGCTTCTGCCAATTTTATAAAATCAGGGTTGGTTAAATCTACCCCAACCTCTTTCTTGTTTGCTGCTTTGAGTTTATCTCTCTCCATTTGCAGGCTCTCATTATTTAAGACAACGACTGTAATATTGAGTTCATAGCGGGTAGCTGTCAATAAATCAGCAAGCACCATTTGAAGTCCTCCGTCCCCAACTACCGCCACTACTTGTTTTTCAGGTTTTATCAGCTTTGCGGCCATCGCGGCTGGAAGACCAAAGCCCATTGTCCGCCAATAGCCGGAGAATAAAACAGATTGTTCTTTTTGCCGGAAGTTGCGATTCGTCCATACTGTATTATCTCCTGTATCCAGTGCAAGAATAGCGTCCGGTGCTACTGTTCGGTCAAGGGCGCGGATAATCCGTGCGGGATGGACAGGATAACCCGTGGAACTCCCTTCCTTTTCATTGTGCAAAGCCCATTTCTCTTTTATTTCCTGGCAACGGGCCACCCAATCTTCGGAGCGAGAGAATCCTTGTAGGCTCTCCGTTATAAATGGAAGCACTTCTTCTGCTTTGCCGGTGATTCCAAGTTCTGTTGGAATATCTTTTACAAATTTATCGAAATGGGGGTCAATCTGGATAATCCGTGCCCCCGTTGGCACATACCCTTCCGGCCACCATGCCGTGCCTGCAAGAAGTACCACATCTGCCACCTTAAATAAATCAGAGGCATAAGGATTGCCGCCTTCGCCAATCCCTTGCAAATTATGCAAGGAAGATTCATCGAACAATCCTTTCCCCCCTAAGCTTGTAAGGATGCCAGCTCCCCACAAATCAGCAAGTTTCTCTAATTCCTCTGAAGCAGAAGCAGCTCCAGAGCCTGCAAGGATCATTGGCCGCTTGGCTGTTTTTAGTATTCCCGTTGCCTGTTCCAAGCTTTCTTTCGTGAAGATGGAAGCGCCCTCTATAACATCCGGCAATGGACGCGGTTCTCCTGTAGCCGGCATCATAAAAATATCCTTTGGAACGGACAAATGTGTGACAACCCGTTGTCCGAGTGATGTTCGCGCTGCTTTTTGAAGCACTTCAATCGTCGCATCGGGGTTGGCTAGATTAGCAGAATAAGTAGCAAAGGGCTTCATAAGTTCCTGCTGGTCAATATACTGCGGAAATTCCGTACCAATTTTATTACTGGGCGCCTGTCCAGTGATGGCTAGTACAGACGCTTTGTCTGCATGTGCATCACCGAGCCCATTTAGCAGATTCGCTGCACCAGGCCCCATCGTCGCGGTGCACACGCCAAGTCCGCCTGTCAGTTTTGCTTCCGCAGACGCCATAAAAGCAGCTGTCGACTCATGCTTGACCGCAATGTATTTAATTTTATCCTGCTTAGCCAGTGCATCGATAAGCCCGAAGGTCGCATCGCCCACTACCCCATATATCCGTCGTACGCCGAACAAAGACAATTGATCCAGCATCAATTCAGCAACCGTTCGCTCTGTTTTTGCCATGACATATGAACCTCCTTGATAGCTCTTTCCAACTTGCTAGGCATAAAGCATCTTTTTATTTTTCGTTCATCTTATTTTTTCCCGAAAAAGCGCCGGTTAATCTTCGTTTTACCAAACGCATGGCAAAATGAGGATTAAGTTGTGATAAACGAACAAAAAGAAAGAGCATGATTTGAAATGAAAACCGTTCAAAACATGCTCTTACTATATTCAAATAAAGCGCTCTTTTTAGCGGATCACTACAGTCACCATTAACATCAGATAGATACACATTACAAACAAACAACTAAAAAGGAATGATAGTATGATCGATGCTTTTTTGAAAAACGATAACACAATCAATCCCACAAATAAAATGGATAGGAAAAAGAAGTATACTGTATTTAAGTTCACAACAAAGCCAATTGTGCTACCCGAATCGATAACGTCATTGTGAAGTAAATGGAATAAAGGTGACACTGCCTCACTCATTAAATAATTGCCATGAGGTGGTGATTGTTGTGAAAAAATAGCTGTAATCGTAAAAATTACAAATAAAATAAAGCCTTCTACACGAATCCAAGGAATGGGATTAAATGCAGCATCTTTGGATAGCATATATTTCACAATGAAACCATTCGCTAATGCATAAAAAACAAGCGGCAGTAGGAATAAATGTTTGATTAGTAACCCTTGTCCATATGAAACCAACCAAGAATCAATATACCCATCCACCATTACATCCATCAAAATCAGACCACTAAGAGCTGTAGCAACTAAACAGCCAATAGCGACCATTGAAAACCAACTTAAAAATTCCAGCCAATTTTTATGATTGAGCGAACACCAGCCTATTATAAGTAAAACCCCAACCCAAATACTGACAGCTGTTAAATGAATAAAGTGGCTGATAATTCCTACCACTTGATCAATAGAGCTTGCATGGCTTGACCAAGCAACTGTTAATATTATTCCAAATGATAGCAATGCTCCTAAAATCGCGTAAATGCTCTTTTCAGCGGGCCTAGCCAAGGCAATTAATAATATTAACACACCGGAACCGAGAAGGGTAAAATCCCACGCTGTCCCAACCGTGTAGGTTGTTAAAACAATTTTTAACGATTCAACTAAACCTAAGCGCGGCGCAATATATAAGGTAATATCCAGCACTGGAATAAATGCAAAAACAGGTAGCGTAATGGCACTGATAAGCAATAAGCGCTTTGAAATTTTTATATCTGGACGATATTGGCTTGGGACTAGCAGAAGAATAAAACTACCTATTAAAACCGAAAAGCACAAATATAAAAGCGTCTGACTAATAATTACTACTATATCCATTCCTTATTTCTTTCTTTTAGTAAGTAAGAAGAAACCGCCTGCTACAATGACAATTAAAAGAACAATTAGGATAACTGTCATAGAAGATGATTCTTTCTCTACTTCATCCGCTGTGGCTACATTTTCTTGATCTTCTGTCGATTGCTCAGCTGATTCTGTTGTTTCTGACGGTTCCTCTGTTACTTCTTCCACAGATTCAGGAACTGAAGCATTGACTGTAAATGAGAATTCACCTTCTAATGGATGACCGTCTGCACTAATAATACTCCAATTTACTTGATATTCGTCATTCGGAAGTGGCTCTGCAACAGTGCCTGTTAATGTACCATCACCAATAATAATTTCTTGTAGTTCGATGGCTTGTCCTTTTGTCGTTTGTACATCTATAAAGCTACCTTGTTCAATTTGTCCATCAAATTCAAGGACAATTTCATTTAATGGCTCCGTTACAATGTCACCATCTGCTGGATTCGATCCTTCTAAATGCGAGTGAGCAAACGCACTAGTAGAAATAGACATTGTAAGTAAGATTGCTGTAGTTACGGTAAATATACGTTTCAAAATAACCCCTCCTAAACTTATCACTATGGAAACAATAGGTACAACTATTCATAGTCATCATTTACTTTATAGTAAAAGTGTGAGATTTGCATGAAGTAGGCACACACTTCCATTCATAAACTGTACTATTAAGAAAAGACCAGATGCTCGAACATCTGGTCAATACAATGGAATTCCACGTGAAAAGCGGCTGGCCAGTTATAGTTGTAAATATCCTGCTTACATCTAACAGTAGAAAACCTAACCGATATAAACACTCTCACATGTTCCCGCTGCTGGTTCATAAAAACAATGATTTTTAAATTGACCAGTAAAAGGTTGCCCGTACCAAGTTGGTGGACAGGGAGCATACGGATTAAAATACCAAAGGGCAAATTTCGCTGGATGTTCTCTCCAATTCTCCAAATTCTGTCTTGCTAATCTTTTTTCAGTGGATCTCGCTCTTTGATAAAATAAATTCCCTTTTTGAACAGCTTCGAAAGAATAATTTCCTCCTTGAACCTGAAAAATGACATCTTCAATTGATCTTACGTCCCTGAAGTCCAAGCAATCCGCGACAGCACGGTTAACAATTACATTTCCAACATATAACATCCCTTGCTTTCCTTCACCTTCAGCTTCCGCTCTCATCATCCTTGCCATTAGATCAACGTCTGCATCTCGGTATTTGACTCTTGGCATTTTTCCACCCCAACTATATTGTATGAAAAAAACTCTACATAAATGTCATTTTCAAAAAACAGACACTGCCGCTACTTCAGCGAACGCTCCATCTTGCTGCTAAGGTCATTCACTTACGCAATAACTGTCATGAGGACTTCTTATTCGTTTTTGCAATATACAGCAATTGAATTAATATGAATTTCATGTGCTATGATTAGGTTTAAATCAATTAAAACCATAATAGATACACACAAAAGGGCAATAATAATGATGAAGTCGTTTTGTAATTACTGCACTATATACAGGAGGTCAACAAATGAATAATAATGATATATTAATTCGATTACGATATGCTTTAGATTTAAAAAATGCTGATATGGTAGACATTTTTCATCTTGGTGGCATTGAAGTAACAAAAGAAGATGTGCTACTGTTGCTTACAAAATCAAATGATGATGAAGCTGAAAATGAATTGCAAATGAAATGTACGAATAGTATGTTGGATTCATTTTTAAATGGCCTAATTATATACAAAAGAGGAAAACAAGATCCAAAACCAGGACAACCTCAAGGTCCAACTGTATCGATCATGACTAATGAAAATGTGAATAATATCCTTCTAAAGAAAGTAAAAATAGCACTCGCGTTAACAGGTGAGGATATGCTTGATATTTTAGAAAAAGCAGGAGTCATTATATCAAAAAGCGAATTAAGCGCTGTATTACGAAAAGAAGGGCACAAAAATTATAAACCGTGCTTGGATCGATACGCTAGAAACTTCTTAAAAGGATTAGCTATAAAATATAGAGCCTAATTTAAGGTGCCTGGTACTGATGCAATTCCGGATTGCGTTAGTACCAGGCACTTATCTTTTACGGACTTTTACGTCACCGCTTCATCGGACGAGCCCTTCACTCATCTCCACTTGGGCTTTCAGTAGAAGCGTTCCATCATGTTGACTTTGAAAATTTGATTATGGTCATAAGAATGTACCAATTCTGCCATGTTTTTTACCAGTAATTGCCGCAAGACTTACCGTTCGTTGCCAATTCGTTTACCAATAATGGATTGATTGTGGAAGTTTTGCGTTGTACGTTAACTTGCTTTAGAATTGGTTATTTTTATGTATTTCCTTTACTCTTCATGTTCTTCAATGATCCGCATTGCGATGCCCGTTAACTCGTCATGTTCAGTAAATCGTTCACTAAGCATATCCGTAAGAATATGTTCTAGGAAGTATTTTACACAGTTCATCTCTTGAAACAGTAGTATTGTCCTTAATGCTTCTTCATATATTTCTAAAAACAATGGCTCTGGATTACCCTTTTGAATCTCACCAAATGCTTCATAAAGCAAATCAACTTTATCAGCAACAGATAAAATGCGCCCCTCCAATGTCTCATCCTTACCTTCTTTAAATCGCTCCAAATAAATGTCTTGAAACTCAGATGGAAGTTCCTTTTCTACAAACTTTCTTGTCATTTCTTCCTCTACTTCACTGAATAGTTGCTTCAACTCTTTCGAAGCATATTTTACTGGTGTTTTTATATCTCCCGTAAAAAGTTCTGCGTAATCATGGTTCAATGCCTTTTCATATAGGAGTCTCCAATCCACATTCTGACCAGATTGCTCTTCGACTGTTCCAAGAAATTGAGCGATTTTTGTCACCTTAAATGAATGACTGGCGACGGAATGCTCCTGATATTTGAACTTTCCCGGACAACGAATAATTTGTTCTAAATCAGATAAGCTTTTAAAATATTGATGTACACCCATCTTATTCATCACCTTTCTTTATTTTCGGGAGCTATCGTATAGAAAGCCTAGTCGTACAACGACTCCTATTTATGCTTTCTAACGGGGCTCTGTTCACGTTAAGTATTGTCTTTCAATACTTTCCCTTATTCTGACTAAAGTATGCAGGAAAGGAACTAATATCATACAATCAAGAATTTAATCAGTCCATTTTGTCACACAGGCCATGCTTCGGCAGTCCGTTCAGCCACTTCTCAATAATATGATTAGCTGGGGCATCTGGATTTTTTCCTCTCTATAATACAAAAGACCATTAATTTTCATGACAATAAAGATTTAGCGTCATGAAAATTCCGCTTACAATTTAATCATACAGCATGACGATAACAAGGACATTGTTGTATAGGTCCATAATACTAAAAACTAAAACCATCCCCTTTTCCACCCCAAATTATGTATTTATCGGTACCGTTCACTTCATATTGTTTACGAATACCCCGTATAGGAAATGATGAATGTGCAGTGTAAGTTATGATTAAACGAAGGAGCATAGATAATGGCCAAGCAAAACTCAGACATCCTTAACTATTTTCAAAAACTAGACCGTGGCTTTTTCATGGATGAACTCAAAGAATTCGCCTATATGGACGAGGCCATTCCAATCGGACATGAACAAACCATTTCTCAGCCTTCCCTCGTACTTGAAATGACATTGGCCATCGATTTACAACCTCATTCAAAAGTGCTGGAAATCGGAACAGGATCCGGCTTCCAGACCGCCCTACTCGCCGCCTTCTCGAACTCCGTTTATACAATTGAACGAATTGCTGCCTTACATGAACGGGCAAAAGAGAGATTGGAAAAGGCCGGTTTCTCTAACATCCATTTTAAGCTGGATGACGGCAGCACCGGTTGGGAAGAACACGCTCCTTATAATCGGATTATGGTGACTGCCGCCGCTGCCCAAGTGCCAAGCGAGCTCATGGACCAACTAGCTATCGGAGGAAAAATGATCATCCCAGTTGGTCCCCCCCTTCTACAGGAACTCTTGCTCTTGGAAAAAGATGAAGACGGAGCAATCCATACGACTGTGTTGAATGAAGTGAGGTTTGTCCCATTGAAAGGAAAATATGAATAGGCAACAGCACAGTTAAAAATTATATACAATAAGAAGCTAACCCAACATCGATTCGGTTGGCTTCTTGATTTATCTTCATTTAACAAATGTTTTTGTACTGAAAGCGAAACGTCAGCTACAGAAGACTCCGACCTCCATAGGTCGCGGGATGAATGCGGTTTTGTCTCCTGTTCAACGGGTGTCAAACGCCGGCTTAACGAAGAATGGAAGGCAACCTATGTGTATTAAAAAAAGCGCCAAGTTCTAACACAATTCAAAATTGCGTTAGAACCTGGCACCCTAAATTAGCTCTCCACCACTTCTGGCTGTTCAACTTGATTCACTTTCATTTTCCGCACCTTATAAATAACAATCAGTAAAACAAACCAAGCAGGCGTTACGAATAAGGAAACACGCGTATCCTCCGCAAGAGCAAGAACGACTAGAACAAACGCTAGGAAAAGCAGGATCAAGTAATTGGTAACCGGGTAAAGCGGCATTTTGAATTTGTTTGCTTTCGCTAGCTCTGGTCTTGTTTTGCGGTATTTCAAATGGCAGATGACTGTAATTCCCCAAATAAAGATGAAACAGACCGTAGAAATACTGGTAATGAGTGTAAATACGCCTTCTGGCATGACATAGTTCAAAACAACGGAAATTAGAATGACGATCGTTGAAAAGAACAATGCATTGGAAGGGACTTTACGTTTGTCCAGTTTTGCTAATCGTGCAGGTGCATTTTTATCTTTGGCAAGTGAATAGATCATTCTACTTGTACTAAAGATGGCACTGTTACATGCCGAAGCTGCGGAAGTAAGGACGACAAAATTGACGATACCAGCGGCCGCAACAATTCCAACGCCTACGAAGACTTGGACGAATGGACTTTCCGCAGGTTTGACTGCAGTCCATGGATAGATACTCATAATGACAATCAAAGCACCGATATAGAAAACAATAATCCGAATCGGGATATTATTGATCGCTTTTGGAATAACCTTTTCGGGATCCTTTGTTTCACCAGCCATCAGCCCTACAAGTTCAATACCAACAAACGCAAATACGACCATTTGGAATGAAAGAATAAATCCATTCATTCCATTCGGGAACATTCCGCCATGGCTCCATAGATTCGTAAAACTAGATGGACCTTCACTCGTTGAAAAGCCTTTAATGATCATGAAAGTTCCGATGACAATTAATCCAAGAATCGCAATGACCTTGATCAATGCGAACCAGAATTCCATTTCACCAAAAAGCTTTACAGTGGCAAGGTTCATAATTAACAAAACAACAAGCGCAATTAAACCCGGCATCCACTGTGGTACTTCTGGAAACCAATACTGGGCATAGAGACCAACTGCTGTGATATCGGCCATTGCGATTGAAATCCAGCAAAACCAGTAGGTCCAGCCAGTGATAAAGGCTGCCATGTTCCCTAAATAATCTTGCACAAAGTCAACAAAAGAATGATAGTTCAAATTGGATAAGAGTAGTTCTCCAAGTGAACGCATGATTAAAAAGCAAATGATCCCTGTAATGGTATAGGCAAATAATATGGAGGGTCCTGCTAGATGAATCGATTTTCCTGCTCCTAGAAACAATCCAGTTCCGATTGCCCCTCCAATCGCGATGAGTTGTACATGTCTATTTTTTAGTCCTCTTTCCAATTGTTGTACTTGCATAGATGTCACACTCCTTAATTTTCAGATCATTAATATTGAGTATTCTGGCCATCATTCTGTCGCCCAGAAATAAAGCGCTTACATTTTAAAGTATTGGAAATTCATAACAGAATATTATTAAAGATGTCCCCCCTCCTTTTGTATTTCACCAATAAAAAGACAGGGGAAATATAGGTGTTCACCTATACTTCCTCTGTCCTTTTACCTGAGAGTATAACTCCTTTGGTGGCACATGGCGCTCTCCAGAGGCGCGTCCTATTATGGTCCTTTTACCTGAGAGATTAATTCTTTTTCTGGAACTTGCTCCTTCGGTGCTAAACCATACGTTTAGTCTCTCCCATAATATTCATCCGCTATTATTTAATTAATTTATATAATAGCACCTGGAAAGGTAAGTTGTCTAGTTAATATTTAGAATTTAGATATTATTTTGTCCTCGTATAAAAAGCCAACGTAGCTTTAAAACAGTAGCCGCTCATATAAAGTACGGGTTCGCATACGCAAAATACGTTCGGTTTCCAACCACAAATAAACACTTAACAAGGTCTTCACTAGCGGACTCTTGTTAAGTGTTCAACAAATACTTATTTATAAATTAATAAATCAAAAATCCGACTTATGCATCAAATGCATTTAACGCATTCACACTGTGAGCCAAAGCGGAACCTGCTTTTAGTGCTGTTGCCACCAGAATCGATTCTGCCAACTCTTCCTTCGTTGCACCTGCACCCTTAGCACCCTTTGTATGAATATCAATACAATACGGGCAGCCCGTCGTATGCGCAACAGCGACGGCAATCAATTCTTTCTCTTTGACACTCAGGATACTTGCTTTCAATGCTTTTGTATCAAAGTCAACAAATGCCTTGAATACATCACCGTTTAGCGCTGAGAACTCTTTTAATCTGTTAAAATAAGATGCCTTATATAATTCATCATCGCCATTTTGATCATATGCATTTAAGGCATTCACCCCATGAGCTAGAGCAGAGCCTGCTTTTAATGCCGTTGCAACTAGGATGGATTCAGCCATTTCTTCTTTGGTCACATCTTCTGATTTTGCTGCTGTTACATGGACTTCAATACAGTATGGACAACCTGTCGTGTGGGCAACCGCAACGGCAATTAATTCTTTTAACTTTTTCGTTAGCTTTCCTTCAGATAAAGCTAGTTTGTCAAACTGTGCGAAAGCCTTGAATGTATCTGGTGCAAGATCACTTAATTCTCCAATACGGTTAAAATATGATTTTTTATACAATTCTTCTCTACTCATTATTACTTCCCCCTCATTATGTTTTATTGTTTGTTATTTTCGACAATTGCCTCTATCAATATATCAGAAAAGGTAGAAAAAGTGTATTTTTCCGAACTGACACTCTTCTGTCCTCATTCAAGAGATTAGACGCCGACTTTTTGCAGTTCCCTTGCCTTTAATTCGCGTCGAAGAATTTTCCCGCTAATCGGAGTCTTCGGTAATTCCTCTAGAAATTCAATTTCTCTTGGAGCAGCATGGGCTGCAAGTCCACTTCGTACAAATTGACGAAGCTCTTGCAATAGCCCGTCACTTGCTTCATAGCCATTCTTTAAGACAATAAATGCCTTAACAATTTCGCCTCTCACCGCGTCTGGTTTTCCAATGACACCCACTTCTGCCACAGCTGGATGTTCGATCAATTTGCTCTCCACTTCAAATGGACCGATTCGTTCACCTGAAGAATTGATCATATCGTCACTCCGACCTTGGAAAAAGATATAACCGTTGTCATCGATTGTCGCCAAATCACCAGACACATACCATCCCTCGAATGGGAAATACGTCGCATATTTCGCAGGATCTTTCCACACTTCCCGCATGATGGCAGGCCAATTGGCTTTTAAGGCTAACTGACCGACTTTACCAGGCGCAAGCTTTTCGCCGTCATCGCCTAGAATTGCTGCCTCAATTCCTGGAAATGGTCTTCCCATTGATCCTGGAATAATGTTTTCGGATGGAAGATTGACAATGAGTTGAGCCCCTGTTTCTGTCATCCACCACGTATCGTGGATGCGGTTGGACAACGTTTTAATCCCCCAACGGATCACTTCTGGATTTAACGGCTCGCCCACGCTTAAAATGTGGCGGATCTTTGACAAATCATAAGTCGCTGTCTTTTCATCCCCTTCTGCCATCAACATTCTAAATGCTGTCGGCGCACTATACCAAACGGTAACACCGGATTTTTCTAACACGGAATACCATTCATCGGCATTAAATCTACCGCCGTGAATAATAATGGTTGCCCGGTTAAGCAGCGGTGCGAAAACGCCGTACACCGTTCCAGTCACCCAACCCGGATGGGCCGTGCACCAATACACATCCTCTTCTTTCAAATCCAATACCCATCTGCCTGTAATATATTGTTGGATCATGACTCGATGTGCATGGACAATTCCTTTCGGGCGCCCTGTTGAACCACTCGTATAATGAATGTTCAGCGCGTGTTCCAAATCTACCCACTCGATGATATCTTCCTCAACTTCAACAGCCCGTGCTTCCTCAAATAATGAAATCTCATCATCCTTACATTCTTCTGGTTCCGCCGTTATCAAAACTGTTTTCAAGGACGGCAGTTCCGCACGCGGCACCCGTTTCACCAACTCAGGTGAAGCGATTAAATAAGTCCCCTGACAATCCGCAATCCGCTCCTTCACTGCATCTTCCATAAACGCTTCAAAAAGCGGCCCGACTACAGCACCAAGTTTAATTGCGGCGAGCATGGCGATATGGCAATCGGGATGCTTTGGTAAAAAAATAAAAACAAAGTCCCCTTTTTTCACGCCTTGCTTTTTCAGAACAGTCGCCCAGAGATCCGATTTCTCTTTCAATTCGCGGTACGTTATCGTGTACTCTTCCTCTTCCCCAAAATAATGGAGAGCGACTTTCTCTCCGAATCCTTCCACCACATGGCGGTCCACACATTCATAGGCCATATTCACTTTGCCCGTAGCCGACCAACTAAAATTCGATTCAATTTTTTCCCATGCGAAATCCTCTCGTGATGGAAGATCAGCTGTTATATTAGTATTTCCTTCAAATGGATAAATCACTTCTTCATTTGCCAAGTTTAGTCAACCGCCTTTTCGATATGTAATAAATCTAGGATTTCCGCCTTTTTCGCCGCTAGAATCGCATTACCTCGATCTCGTGGTTTCGCCACCTCTATCGGCATTTCTACTTGCAATGTCCCGGGCTGACCCCCAAGGATGAAAATTCGGTCGCATAAGTAAAGTGCTTCGTCTATGTCATGCGTTACGACCACCATCGTCGTTAACCGTTTCTTTTGAATTTCCAACAATAAATCTTGCAGTTGCATTTTCGTGAAAGCATCCAGCGCACTAAACGGTTCGTCAAGAAGTAAGACATCGGGCTCGCCAATCAGTGCTCTCGCAATGGCAACCCGCTGTGCCATTCCGCCGGACAAGTCTTTCGGATAATAATCGCCAAAGTCGGACAAACCGACAAGATTCAAATATTCCTGGATCGCTCCTTGTTTTTTCTTCGCATCTTTGGCTCCGAATAGAATATTTTCTTTTACTGTAAGCCAAGGCATCAGTCGCGGTTCTTGAAAGATCATCCCAATCGGTTGTTCTCCCGCACCTGCTATTTCAATCGCCCCTTCAAAATTCTGATCCAGTCCCGATAAAACGCGTAAGAGTGTACTTTTTCCGCATCCGCTCGTCCCCAAAACCCCGATCGTTTCCCCTTCTTCAATGGAAAATGAGATGTTCTGGAATCCTGCAAGCCCGTCATTGAATGTCCTTGTCGCCTCTTTCACTGTCAACATCGTAATCCCTCCTTCATTGTTGGTTTTGTAAATTGTCCTGCCACTTCAATGCCCGTGCTTCCAACGCTTTCAACAAAGAATCAGTCGCTTTCCCTAGCAATGCAAATAAAATGATGCTGGCAATAATGAGCTCTGGGGAATATGTATTCTGCCCCACAACGAGCAAATACCCAAGCCCTTGACTGGCACCCATTAACTCCGCAGCTACAACAAACATCCAGCCTAATCCGACACCACTGCGTAAACCGACGAGAAACGATGGAAGTGCAGCTGGAAAGATGATACGACGAACAATTTGAAACGTTGTAAAATGATAAATCTTCCCGACTTCGATCAATTTTCGATCAACCCCTTGAATACCTGAAACGATATTCAAATAGATCGGAAAGAACACACCGACAGCAATGAGCATCACTTTAGAAGACTCTCCAATTCCCATCCACAGGATAAATAACGGAACCCATGCTAAAGATGGAATCGAGCGAAATGCTTGAATTAACGGATCCATCAGCTGCTCAAACCATTTGAAATAACCGACGATGGACCCCAAGACAACCGCGACAATTGTTCCTGCTAGAAACCCGATAAAGACCCGGAAGAACGTAATTCCCACATGTCCCCAAAGTGTACCTTCCCCTGCTAACTCAATAATCTTTTGCAAAATGGTTGTCGGAGCGGGAAAGACATAGGCATCAAGCCAATTGAAACGGACAGCCACTTCCCAAACGACTAGAAGAATGAACGGAATGATGAAGCCGAGTGCTATACCTCTCACCTTTTTCAATTCAAAGCCAACTTTCACCGACTTTTTTTCTTTCGTTTCAAATAATTCTTTTCCGTCAATTTTGACTGTCATGTCTAGTCCCCCTATTTCATTCGATCACTTTTTTTGAATACCGATCGATAATCAATTCATCCACAATTTTTTCGACATCCACATTACCATTAATGACGTTTTCTGACTGCAACACTTTGCCGGCTTCATTTAATGCTTCAATTTGCTTGACGCCAGGGATTGGATCTGAGAAATCATTGCGTTCTAAACTCTTTTGCGCAACTTCCAATGGCATTTCTGCTTCTTTCGCTAGGATGTCCGCTGCCTCCTCAGGATTGTCGATCACCCATTTCCGTGCTTTTTCATATACCTCAATTACTTTCTCGACAACTTCCGGATGTTGTTCCGCAAAGTCAGATCGGACATTCAACGTTCCATACGTATTTTTATCATGATCGCGCAAAAATAATTTCGCGCCTGAATCGATTTCAACCTTTGCCATATGTGGATCTAGCCCTGCCCACGCATCTACTTGACCCGTTAAAAGGGCATTCGCACCATCAGAATGCTGTAAATTCACAATTTCCAAGTCCTTCGATGACAAACCTTCTTCTTGTAACGAACGAAGAAGGAAAATATAAGGATCTGTTCCTAACGTCGCCGCTACTTTCTTTCCTTTCAATTGTTCGACTGATGTGATTTCTGCATCATCTGTTGTCACGAGCGCAGTCCATTCCGGCTTTGAATAAATATAGACCGATTCAATCGGTGAACCGTTCGATTTAGCGATTAATGCAGCAGCTCCAGCCGTAGAACCGAAATCGACACTTTTAGAATTTAAAAATTCAAGTGCTTTATTGCTTCCGTGGCTGAGTACCCATTCCACTTCAATCCCTTGTTCCTCAAACGCTTCTTCTGCCCAACCAAATTCTTTCAACGCTAGACTAGTAGGCGAATAATATGCATAATCTAAAACAACTTTTTTCAACTTGCTCTTTTCCTCCCCTTCGGCTGATGAACAAGCTGTCATCAACAGCGTTGTACCGATGATTACTACAATAAATGCAATCCATTTTCTCATTTTGATTTCCCCCTATGTTCATTTTTATATTGAAATTTCTTTCAATCCTTTTTACCCAATTAATCAATCACGCCTCGGCGTGATTGCGTCCAGATTTTGAATTGCGAATCGAACAGCGAAGGGTTCGATTTGCCTTAATTTCTGCGTTTTTTGCAGAAATTAAGGCACTTAGATAACCGCAATTAACTCCCTTCAAAATCTGTGACATCCGCCGGAGGCTTAGGCCAACAGGATGTTAGTCACTCAGGCGTTGCCAATCAAACAGCGAAGGGTTTGATTTGCCGTATTTCTGCATTTTTTTTGCAGAAATTAAGGCACTTTCATTCGGGACGCGGTGACCTTAGCCTGAGGTCCTCTAATCAGCAAATCTTTTTGTACTGAAAGCGAAGCCTCAGCTACAGGGAGTTTGGACTCCCTCTGATTGAAGTGCATTCTGGCATTCATCCCGCCACATATGAAAGTGGGGACTTCTGCTGAATCAAGTTAATTTTTCCTATCCGTATACTCGGGTTTTTGATGGCATAAATCCCTCTGAAATCTCTTTTTTATAATCCAATATAAAAACCCCCTTCATTAAGAAGAGGGTCGAGCAGTTCCTCCTCTTATCTTCCAGGTTTAAAAAACCTGTAGGATGTAGCACCTTTACAGATCGATTCATCTGCCGGTTGCCGGGCTTCTTCGGGCCTATTCCCTCCGCCGCTCTTAATAAGAGATAGTATGTAGTTGTCACAAATAGATTATTTAAAACATTTAGTTGACTGAAAATTAGTATAGACGGAAAAAATAGTATTGTCAACTTACTTTTCACAAAAAAATATATTAATTTGAATGCATCCATTTTTTCTTTTTCTATAAAAAAAGGTACCAGATCCCAACACAATTCAAAATCGTGTTGGAACCTAGTACCTCAACTGTTACTTTACGTTCTCAACAAATTCAACTAATTTGTCTAACGTCACTAGATGATGGTTGCAATCTGTGATGTCTCGGCAAATGTAATTCCCTTTTTTCGTATATGTGCCGATTCCATCGCCTTTTGTTTTGGTCATGAACATGCAAACGTTCGTGAGTCGGTTACAAATTGCACAAATTTGCTTAATGTTCGTTTCTTCGTAAGTACCCGAAAGACCGATCATGCCTTTTGGGGTAGGTGCGATGATATATCGTTTTTTCGTCCCGATATCATCGAAACTTAAAAAGGACATTTTATGATAGTCCAAACCTTCTGAAGGCAGCTTCAATTTTTTCACTTTAGGAAAAAGCTTTTTCAGCTTTTGTTCCGAAGGTTTGCTGAACGGAATGACGTAAGACTCCAATTCGAGTAAGAATTGTTCGGCCTCTTCTTTATCAACAATCTCTACAATCTTGTTCAGCATTTCTTTATGCTCATCTGTGATATCCGTAAACAGATCAACAACTCTTTCAATTGATAGAGATTCAAGAGCGCCAATGACCCGTTCATCATTGACCGTACCATGGCCATTGACGAGTTGCTGCACTTGTCTTTTAATAAAATTAAATTGATCGTTTCTCATAAATTGTTTATGATTCATTTCTGTTAGCTCCTTTGTTTTTAGTGCGTAAACAAAGCGCAAAGCTGCCATTCAGAAATGGAGATCCTTCCTATAGGCGATTAAACGTCCATTCGCCCCATGCAAAGTATCGCCTTTTCCTCATCCGGCTTTGCATGAGTCTTTCGAGAAGCTGGCAATGTCATTCGAGTTGCCATCTTCACATCACCTCCCGATTGATAGCCTTTTCGATGCTACGTCAAATATCATACAGCTTTCTCTTTTTCAAGACAACTAAAAAACGAATCTGAAACAAAACGACAATATTCTCTTCATTTCATATAGAAAAAATGAAATGACGGTCGTTTCCGAAGACGCATTTTACTTTCTTTTGAACTAACTTGTCCCGTCATTTGCGTAAGCTTTATAGAAGTCAACAGTTCGTTATGCGACGTAATTCGTTCAACCTTCCTTTTACATGTTCATATAATGTAAGGAAAGGAGGCTGGATTGAATGGACCGATTTATTTTTTTGATGTTGGCTAGTATTTTAGCAGGGTTTGCATTATTAAAAGTTCCCTTATCAGGTACTTTCTTGTCAGGTATAGAGCCAATCACTGACTTAATAGGCCTTTTGGCTATGTTAATTTTCTCCCTTGTGCTTATCTATAAAGGTTTAATGGCACTACTGGGGAAATAGCTAAAAAAAGGTTGAGGCTGAGATATCACTAGCTTCTAAAAACGAAAAAGTGAAATCGCGCCGTCGATTTCACTTTTTCGTTTTTAACTTTCGATTTTCCACGAACAGTGCATGACGCATTCTGCTAATCCCTTCCCCAGATCAAATCAATAAGCACTCTTTTCCTTGGCACACGTACAATGTATAACCATCTGACAATCGTCGTAGATACCCATTGGCAAATCAATGCCTGAATAACGATTTCCCATACAATGACGTAAGCTGTTATCAAAAAGATGACACCATTGATCCAAAACAAGGATTTTCCTGGATTGACGTTCTTATACTTGGCAATGATCAACGCGATGACTCCAATGCCACCGTTTGAAACGCCCTGTCTCAAAAGAACAGCAATGCCCAGGCCTAAAATAATAGATCCGAATAATAGATCAAGCGCAATATGGGAGAATGGGGAAACCAAAGACACTTCAAATAGATTAACGGTAATGGAGGTAACGGTGATCCCAAAGAGCGTGCCGATTGTGCTCCTACTACCGAGAAAATGGAAGGCAAATAATAACATGGAAGCATTCATGATCCATAGTGCCAGACTAAACGGAATACCGAACCAGTAGTTCAGCAAGACGGTGAAGCCGCCTGCTCCACCTGAAGGGATATAGTTTGGAAATAAAAAAACGCCCATGGCAAATCCTTGGAGTACGGCCCCTGTTGCCACAAGGAAGTATTTTCTGAGGAAGTTGCGAATATTTTTTGCGGGTTGTCTATGATCTCTTTTTTTCACTTAGCATCATCCTAATGAGAGATGGCACAATGGTTTGTGCTGCTGTAAGTCTATGCTCGGAGAAAAGAATGGAGACCATTATTCTGCCGGGTATTTATCTATCAAATGCCCGGCAACTTCTTATAAGGCCGCTTTAGGTACCGGTTTGAGCTGATAACTGATTTCTTCCGATGTGTCTAGTTCGCTCTGATTCGGCTCATCAAGGATCTGCTTCAAGATATGTTTCACAGTGGAAGTGAAGATGGTATGATCTCGTTGTCTCGGCCTTGGAAGCGGGATCGCTATATCCTGGGCAATCATTCCATCTTGTAGCAGGATGACTCGATCTGCCAAAGCAACTGCTTCTTCCACATCATGGGTCACAAGTAACGCCGTAAACCCGTGTTTCTGCCAAATGTTTTCGATGAGGCTTTGCATTTCGAGACGGGTGAACGCATCGAGGGCTCCGAGCGGTTCATCGAGCAACAGCAGATTCGGTTTATGAATGAGAGCCCTCGCTAATGCGACCCGCTGTTTCTGACCGCCGGATAGTTTCGCAGGCCATTCATGGATTCGATGTTCGAGACCAACATGTTTCAATACGGTCATCGCCTCTTCTCGGTGAGTTCCTTTTAACCCTAACTCGACATTCTCCAAAACCGTCTTCCATGGCAGTAGACGTCCATCTTGGAACATCATGCATGATTGCCGATTGATGGACAGCAATGGTTCGTGCTCAATCAGGATCTGTCCGTCCGAGGGTTGCTCCAAACCGGAAAGTAGCCGGAGCAATGTACTTTTCCCACAGCCGCTCTTTCCGACAATCGCCACAAATTCCCCTTTACGTATGTTCAAGGATAATTGATCAAGCACTTTCGTATCATGATAGGATTTTTTCAAACGCTTGAGCTGAATGTGAAATTGTTCTTCTTTCATGCCCTTCCCCCATTCCTAAGGTTGTTTCGCATAGCCTGAATGCCATTTTAGCCAACGTTGCTCAAGATAACGTGCAATCATATCCGATAGTTTGCCGAGGAAGGCATAAAGTAAGATACTCAGGAGAATGACATCCATTTGCATGAATTCCCTCGCATTCATTGCCATATAGCCAATCCCAGAGGTGGAAGAGATGGTTTCAGCAACAATGAGGGTCATCCACATCATCCCGAGAGAAAAGCGGATGCCGACTAAAATGGAGGAAAGAGCACCCGGGAAGATCACATTGAAAAATAGGGAGACTCTATTCAAGCCATACATCTTTCCCATCTCGATCAGCCCTGCATCAACAGATTTAATGCCATGGTACGTATTGATGTAAATTGGGAAGAGTACCCCTAATGCAACGAGGAAAATTTTCGCTTCCTCCCCGATTCCGAACCACAGAATGACGAGTGGAATGAGCGCCAGATGGGGAATGTTCCGTAGCATCTGAACGGATGTATCAACTAACATTTCCGATGTACGGAATAATCCGTTCACGAGCCCTAAAATGAACCCGATACCTCCTCCGATCAAAAAGCCGATCAATGCTCTCCAAAGGCTCACCCATGCGTGATGGAACAGCTCGCCGGATTGCGTCAATTCAACTGCTGCAAGGAGGACATCCGTTGGTGCAGATAGAGTTTTAGCTGACAGGATTCCTGCCTTACTGGCTATTTGCCAAATGATGAGAAGAAGCAAAGGTACGACCCAAGGAAGAATTTTGTTAAGGGTCTTCCTAACGGCAGGTCTCATTTCACTCCATCCTTTTCAAATGAAAATACCCGTTCCTTTACGTTAATTTTTGACGGGATGATGCCTAATTCATAGAATGTGTCTGCGATTGCCTGTTGTTCCGTAATGATTTCTTCGGAAATTTCTTGCTCAACTCCATATACACGTCTTTCTACTGCTAACTTCAAGGAAGCATCATCGATTCCTAAAATATCCGATAGCATTTTCGTGAGTTCTTCAGGATGTTCATTGGCCCAGTCACTGGAGTTCCGGATTTCTTCGACTACCTCCTTCAAGATGTCGCTATGCTCAGTAGCAAAGTCCGACGATGCGAGAAAGTAATCACGGTCCGAAGTTAACCCTTCACCATTTACTAAAAGTCGCGCATCTGTTGATAATTCTGTGTCGGCCGTGAATGGATCCCAAACCACCCAAGCATCGATGTCCCCTTGTTCAAACGCAACGCGGGCATCCCCCGGCGATAGAAATGCCGGCGTAATCTCCTCATAGTTCAGATTCGCCTTCTCCAAAGCTTTTACAAGTAAAAAATGGGAGCTCGAACCCTTCGCAAAACCAATCGTTTTCCCTTTCAAATCCTCCGCCTTTTGGATAGGCGAGTTTTCCTTTACCAAAATCCCTGAACCTTCGAATTTTGAAAACCCGACAGCTATATAGTGCAGTGAAGAACCCGAGGCTTGTGCAAAGATGGGAGGAGAATCACCCGTTCTTCCAAAGTCGATACTTCCCGCATGTAAAGCTTCAAGAAGAGCTGGACCTGCTTGAAATTCATGCCACTCCACTCGATAACCGAGCGGCTCCAACCGCTTCTCCAACGTTCCTAAGTTTTTTAAAATGATTAAAGGACCGTTTTTCTGATAACCGATCCGAATTTTTGGATCTGCAGTTTGTGTTTTTGCATTTTCAGTGGCCCCACAAGCACTGAAGAGCAATGCCGCAAATAAAAACAGGCTTCCCACTAATGCTAACGATCTCTTTACTGTCAACAGTGGTACACATCCCCTCAATATTTCAGCCATGTGATGCTCGTTAGGCAATTAGCTGGTTCAACTACAAAGTATGCATGGAGGTGAATAAGGGCTTAGGCGTTTCCATCTGAAGGGAGATGCAAATGTGTTCATTCCACTTAAAGAAGGCACCAGGTTCCAAAACAAATCGTAATCGTCCTTGAGGCAATTCTTCTTATATTTCAAATGCAGCAGTACTTCCCTCGTCTTCAAAATCTTTCACCAGGACAACTTTATCGGAAAATGGTTCCACTGTATTTATGCTGCTTCCTAAAATAAAGGACAGGACATTAAAGGCTTTCTCTATTTTCTTCTTATTGAATTCTTCAAGAAATGAATCACTTACCCTGTCCTCGCCATCTGTAACAAAAACAACGTCTGCTTGTTTAAAACGACTTTCATTTATGATCGTTAATGCTTGAATAAGAGGTAAGGTAAAATCTGTCCCTCCATTCAGGAAGGTTTGTGCCAGATTCACCATATTCGTGCTCTTCATTTTCCCTTTCTCATATTTATAGACGCGTGTACTGTTTGAAAACAAGATCAGGCAAAAATCCCTTCTCTGTCTTCTCGCAATCGACAGAAGGGCTAAGGTGAACCCTTTGGATTGAGTATCCAGGTTCCACATACTACCCGACTGATCCAAGCAAAGTATGATGGGACCTTTCCCTAGCATCTCTAGTCCCTTCTGTTCATACATCATCGTCTGGCCTTCTACAAAACGACGAAGAAAATCGTTCTTAGTTGTTGGATGCGTGTACAATCCCAGCTCTATCGGCAACAACCGTTCAACATCGTTCCCAAGTATAACACCGCTTCTTTCTACGGATTCGTTATACTTCAACTTCTGTTTTTTACGAGCAATCAGTTTGAATCGACCAGCCCATTCCGCAATTTCTTGCATCTTCTTATCAGACGCAATTTTTTCCGCCAATGCAATCTGATCGCGAAGGGGTACCTTCTTTAGTTCTACCTCTCCACTGCCGGCTCCGGTACCGCCTAAAAGCGATTTCAGACCATCTTTCACCTGTTTCGTTTCTTTCATGGCCTGTGCCAAAGCTTTTGAAAAGCTTTGACTGTTGTTCTCAAGCATCTGTTGCAATTTCTCATCAATTTTAGTCATCACTTCTGTAAAATCCTCTTCTGACACACGACTTCCACTTTCTGTCTCTTCTTGCCAATCCTCCTGTTGACGTTGCCTTTGAATTGCTTTAATTTCCTGCATCTGTTTTTGAAAGTCATCATTTTCCTCTTGTTGGTCAGCCAACCATTGGAGCGTTTTCTCTCCGAATTTCAATGTGCCGATAGCTGAAGACAAATCATCCAATCGGGTGAAGCTTCGATCATTTACAAAGGATTCATCCGCCATAATTCTTTCCATCAATGATTTATTAACCTGAAGAACACTGTCTACGTCTTCTGCTATAATTTTAGGTTTCATTTTATATAAGCAAGCCCAAATATCAGCCAGTAATGGTTCGAACATCGGCAACGCACCTTCATTTCTTATCTCTTGAAGACCTGACGACAGCTCAAAAATTTCTTTGAAACGTCTTCGATCGAATGCGTCCGTATTCAAGACTGAGCGATTTTCTGCGTGACTTGTACGACTCTTCACAAAGAACCCTCCCTTTCACATTTTAAAAAAGGTGCTGGTGGTCCCCCACTTTTCATGTTGTGAATCAAAATGCCACGGCTCTAAAATAGTATCTAGGATTTCACGTTCCATGGAGGTCACTTTATCAAGTAATACGTTGATCTCAGCCTTTCGATTTTGATTGTTCCTTTTGAGGTTTTTCAAATCAGCCACTAAGGCTTTTATTTTTTTCGTCGCTTCCATTCCAGCTTCTGGCGACTGATCCTGCTGGATGGCGTAAAATATATCATTCGCTTCATTTTTTATGGAAGAGAGGACCTGAGTCACTACATCTTGTGAATGTTTACGAATAATGGCAGATACGGCCTCTCTCTGATCCACCGTTTCCCACAAGGCATTTTCAAGGATGACAAGATCATAAACCTTCACAACTTGCCTTTGGTTGATTAAAGCCTTCGCCTGAAGTACCGAAAGCGACTGTTTAAAGCGCCTGTCAGAAGGGCGTATCCCTTCGTCACGCAATTCTTTACGAATTTCTCCAAGTGTTTCATACACTTCATCCGGTATTGTAACCGTGTCCGTTATTAACTGAAGTTGAACCAATTCTTCCATCGTCATGGAAGGCAAAATTTGATTTTGACCGGTCCCCTTCAACATAGATACAAAATTCTTTTCATTGGCAATATAATCCAGCTCGAACCGAAGTAAAAATCTGTCGAAAAGCGCTTCCAGTCCCTCTCCTTCTTCAGGATATTCGTTCGAAGCTCCAATAATGGATAGTAAAGGAACCTTTACAGGCTTTCCGTCATTATAGAAGAGCCTTTCGTTTAGTAGGGTCAGCAAACTATTCAAAATTGCAGAGTTTGCTTTAAATATCTCATCCAAGAAAACTAGATTCGCTTCTGGCAATTTAGTTAACGTATTCCGCTTATAGACCCCTTTTTCAAGGTCTTTTAATGACAACGGGCCGAACAGTTCTTCTGGAGTACTGAACCTTGTTAATAACCACTGAAAGTATTCTGTTCCTTGTACGATTTTTGCTAACTCAGCAGACAATGCGGACTTCGCAGTTCCAGCAGGCCCAATCATGAGCATATGTTGTCTGGAGAGCAGAGCGACAAGAATCCCCTCCACCTCGTTCTCCCGTTCGAAAAACTTTAAATTGAGTGCCTGTCTGATTTCCTCTAACTTTTTCAAATGAATAATTGGCATTAGATTCAACCCCTTACTTTGTAATGTAAAAAGAAAAGGACTCCGGCTTCTCATACGCGATGCATTCCTTTGAAAGAGCTTGGCCGGTTCCCTTCAAAAAGATACTTTCTCTACATGACAGTTTGCTGGATAGTCAGTCATTTTAACCTGCCGATTACCGTATTTTTGTCCTAGATGGCTTAGAATCAAAGATGCTTATCGGTTAAGTCATGACATTGTTGAAAAACTTATTCGGAAAAGCAAATTTCTCTCATGGAGAGAGCTGCGAAGACAACCGGTTTTAAGCACGCTTGGTTTGGAAAAATAAAAAAAGTGCTTGCCAACCAAACTAATTTGTCTTGGAGGAATCACGTCCGTGTCAGCACCCTCTCTCCTGCCCTGGCATGCCCTAAATAATACGGATAAGCGACGACTTTTTTGCGATGGAAGTATAAAATATTCGCAGCATTCGTGTCAACGAAATGAAAAAGTTTTGTCAGTAAATGAGACGCATTTGTCAAACGTTTCGGCGTTTCCCCGAATAGGTTTTGGTGAAGGATGTGAGCATCTAAGACGTTTTCACTGTAATAAAATGCGAATCGATCCGGATTGCTCGTTTCCGCGACGTACAGGTTGATCTTGCCGATTTGTAACTTGTTTTCTGTTGCCATGACCGTAATCGCCTCGTCGTCATAGTCGATCGTCTCGAGTCGTCTGGAATCTTCATCGATTTTCACTCTCCCATTGGCAATGGCCCAAAAGATTCGATGGGCCAAGTGGATCATGTCCATTTCAACTGCTAACTGAAACACTTCTTGTACAGTTACCATGCTCATGACGCTCCAACTTTTACACCTCCCCCTCACTAAAGTCCAGTTCGAATGGCTTTGGCGGACTGCTTACGGGGGGGACATTCCCCCTTGATTCTTCCAAATAGTTTTCAAAATTCGTGGCGTTGAATAATGTGGAAGGCCGTAAATACTTCTGCCAATGTGGATCCCCCAGCCATTCATTCGCTTTTGTATCAATCACCTTTTTGAAATCGGCCATGGTGTGCCCTTCTCGGAATCGTGTATGCACTAATCGGGCTGTCGCTTTTGAAGATGCATTGAACTGCTTGTTTGCTTTGTCGTTCAAGTATTCAATAACAGACACAACGTCGAGATTGTTCTCGACAGTTTCTTTTCTTACGTTTAGTCAAGTGAATTTACGCACACTATTTACAAAAGTGGATTTGGACGAGTAGAAAT
>NZ_JBHSNO010000016.1:0-488668 GCF_042655805.1 Sporosarcina soli
AATACAGAGATCATCTTCTTAATACTGCCTAGGCTTTTTAAAAATGTCCTTTACAAGGGGTACAGTTTATCCATATCCATGGGTCTTTTCCTTTTTATAGTTTGAATTGTTGTACTAAGCCATTGAGCTCCTCAGCCAATTTGGCGAGTTGTTCGGCGCTTCCTGCAACTTCTTCCATAGAGCTGCTTGTTTGTTGGGAAGAGGCGGATGTTTGCTCGACACCAGCTGCTGCTTCTTCGGTGATGGCTGCAATTTCTTCGACTGCGCTGCCCATTTCTTGGCTGCCTGCTGTGATGTCAGCTAAATTCTCAGAGACGGACTGGATATGCTGTGCCATTTCAGTTACCGCATGATTAATCTGCCCGAATGTTTTGTTCGTAATTTGAATCTGCTCAGTTCCCTTTGTCACTTCCTCATAGCCCACTTGCAATGAATCCGCTACGGAGCTGGATTCCTGTTGAATGCTTCCGACAATGCCTGTAATATCTGTGACAGACAAGGAGACTTGTTCTGCCAGTTTTTTCACTTCTTCCGCTACAACTGCAAACCCTTTACCGTGTTCTCCCGCTCTTGCCGCTTCGATTGCTGCGTTTAATGCGAGAAGATTTGTTTGATCGGCTATATCTTTAATGACTTCCACCAATTTAGAGATTTCTTGGGCTTGTTCATCCAAGCCATGGATTTTTTGAACGGATTCTTGTACGATATGATCGATTTTTTCCATTTGTTCATTGGATGATTGCATCAGGCGACTCCCTTCTGCAGTCATTGTGAGTACTTCTTCAGACGACTGGTGAATCTGTTCTCCTTTTTCATTCGCTTCTTCCACCTTATGAGAGAATGCCTCCATTGACTGAGCCAAATCACCTGCATGATTGGCCTGCATTTCTGCCCCTTCGGCCAATTCATACATCGTCGTCGCGATTTGATTCGTCGCCGCTTTCACTTCAGTTGCCGATTGGGTTAACTCTTCACTTTGGCCTGTTACTGAACCAGAAACTATATTGATATCATGTACCAATTGACGGGTATTACCACTCATCTCATTAATAGCATTCACGAGTTGACCCACTTCGTCTTTTGAACGACTTTCGAGTGGTTCGCCGCTTAAATCCCCACTTGCTATTCTGTTCATCCGATCAGTTACCATTCGGACCGGTTTAGAGAGCGAATTAGCAGTCACTAGCGCTGCCGCTGTACTTAGTAAAATGACTAAAACGGTGACAATCGCAACAGTTCGTAATGTCGCTTCTCCACTCTCGATAATCGATTGTTCAACTTCGTTAATCGTCGCTTCACTATCTTTAGCCATTTTTTCATAACCAGACATGACTTCCCGGACCATTTCGGTGGATGCCTGTAAATTCCTACGGGCCAATTCTTCGTTTCCTTTATCATATTCCTGAAAAACTTCCGTATCGACCATCGTCCGCCAAGCGATTGTCTTCTCAATCAGGCGGTCGAATTCTTCGGAGTCGCGTATGCCTCTAATAATTGCTTCATATTCCTTCCCTTGTTCCGTATAGGCATTGAACCGCTCTTTATAGTCGCCACCGTATAGTACATAACCGCGGGCGGTCGATATACGATTCGCCATCGTCAATGCCATCTGCTCATTAGCTATCAATAACGGCAGCTCTTTCTCTATGATCATTTCCGCGTTCTGATTACTTTTCACAACGACTGAAATGTTATAAATACCAAGCAAGATGACGAGTACAATAACAATTGAAAACGCACTCAGTAACTTGGTTTTAATACTTTTAAACTGAAACATCTCTTTCAATCCTTCTCTCCATTATTTTCTTAGCAGGAAGTCCTGCACATCTTTATTACTATCGGATGAATTGAATTGATTTCAAGTGATTTTTGTTAATCAATTACGCCTCGGCGAAATTGCGTCCAGATTTTGAATTGAGGCCTACAGGATGTAGGTCATGCAGTCGTTGCGACAGGACGTCGCGCACTTAGACTGCCTTCCATAACTCCCTTCAAAATCTGTGACATCCGCCGGAGGCTTGGGCCAACAGGATGTTGGTCACTCAGGCGTTGCCAATCAAACAGCGAAGGGTTTGATTTGCCGTATTTCTGCGCTTTTTGCAGAAATTAAGGCACTTTCATTCAGGACGCGGCGAATTTAGCCTGAGTTCCTCTAATCAGCAATTCTATTTGTACTGAAAGCGAAGCGTCAGCTACAGGGAGTTTGAACCCCCTCTGAATTGAAATGCTTTCTGGCATTCATCCCGCTACTTATGGAAGCGGGGGACTTCTGCTGGATCAAGTTAAATTCAACCTTTTCTTAGCAGTATAATGAAATATAAAAAAGCCGCATCCCGATATCAGGTACGGCTCAGAGGTCAGACGATACATTTCGCCTCGTATTTTATCGCTAAAAGTTTGTAAGAAATTTGTACACAGTTTTCGATTGGAATCCATATTTCATAAGAATGCTCGTAAATCTCCCGAATACGCTTGGCCAAATCTGTCGGATGGTCAAGACGATGCAATTCTGAAACGACATCGACAATTTCCAGTTCATATGCTTTTGCGCCTACGTCGAATGGATCCCATTGTTCAAGAAGGGCAATCGCTTTTTTATTCATTTCGATTGTTCGCACGATGAGTCACCTTATTTTTTTGTTTTGTCTTGTTTATGATAACATAGTAAAGAAAAAATGAAAGAGGGGATATTCGTGAGTATATTCGAACAGATGATAGATAGACGTCAAACAAGGTCTGTCAAATGGGATCGGATGGAGGTCGTTTACGGCATTGAAGATGCATCAGATATCTTGCCGATGTGGGTGGCCGATATGGATTTTGCGGCTCCGGAGGCCGTCATCGATGCCATCAAAGAACGGCTGGATCATCCTGTCTTCGGCTATTCCTACATTTGTGAAGGGTGCAAGGACGCAGTCCGCACGTGGCTTTCGGAGCGTCATGGTTGGGAAACGAAAAATGACTGGATGCTGTTTCATCAGGGAGTTGTTCCTGCCATTGCATCCGTCGTGGAAACCTTCACTTCAGAGGGCGATGGCATTCTAGTCACTTCCCCTGTGTATCCGCCGTTTTTCAATATCCCTAAATTACAAGGGCGCCAGGTCATCGAATGCGTGATGAAAGAACAGGATGGAATCTATTCAATCGACTTTGAAGCGTTCGAAAAATGCCTGAAACAAAATGTCAAATTATTCATTCTCTGTAATCCGCATAATCCTGGCGGCATTGTATGGAAAGAGCATGAATTAAAAGAAATGCTGAGACTTTGTGCAAAATATGATGTGCTTATTTTATCAGATGAAATCCATGCCGACCTCGTCTTCCCGGGTCACACTCATCTGCCACTCGCAACTTTAGCGGGAGAAGAAGTGGATCGGATTATCACTTGTGTAGCACCTACAAAAACGTTCAACCTTGCAGGTATCCAAGTGGCTCTCATGATTGCCACTGACGAAAATGTCAGGGAGAAGTTGAGAATGAATGCGATGTTCCACGGTCAAATGGATTTAAATGCTTTCGCAGGTGCGGCATTGACCGCTGCTTACAATGAAGGCGGTCCTTGGTTAGAAAAACTGCTCACGACGGTTTCAGGTAATATGGATTATGTAATCCATGAACTAACAACAGCAGTACCCGGTTTGAAGATCGCCAAACCGCATGGAACATACTTGCTGTGGATTGATTATCGTGACACAGGTTTTACAGAAAAAGAAATGATGGACAAACTGTTGCAAAAAGGGAAACTTGCCCTCGAACCGGGGACGAAATACGGGGAAGCCGGTCGCGGATTCCTTCGCATGAATGTGGCGGCTCCTCGTTCCACGGTCGAAGAAGGTGTAAAACGCTTCATCACTGCGATGAACGGATGATCGATAGATTTGCTAGCGCTCCTATGATGTTTGATTGCACTCAGAAGCTGTTTGATTGCACTAAATCAGTGTTTGATTGCAAACCAAGAATTTAGTCACTACACCAAAAACAGCATCCTCAGTTTTGAGGATGCTGTTTTTCTTTAACTTCACGGCGTTCACGCAAGATGCGTTCTTCCAGTTCTTTCGTCTCGGCTTCTTGTTTTTTCGAATTGCGCCTAATCCATGTAAAGGTGAGGATTAAAAGAATCATGAAAAATACAAACGAAATGGCCGCCGGTATATATTCTGACTTATCTTCCGGAAAGTAAAGGAACGGCATTAAAAGTGCGTTCAATTACATACACTTCCTCGCTGCGTTATTTTCACATGACGCTTACTTTTGAAGAATTTCGATGGATTCAATCACAACATCTTCAACCGGCTTATCTTGTCGTCCTGTTTTCACGGATGCAATTTTATCGACGATATCCATGCCTTCGATGACTTGTCCGAAAACAGTATGCCGTTGGTCAAGATGTGGTGTGCCGCCCATTTTTTCATAAGCTTCAGCAATTTCTTCCGGCCAGCCGCCTTGTTTCATTTGCTCTGCTGAACCCGGTGCTTGCGATGCTTGAACGATGAAAAATTGGCTGCCATTCGTACCAGGACCGGCATTTGCCATGGAAAGCGCTCCACGTATATTAAAGAGATCCATCGTGAACTCGTCTTCGAATGTATCGCCGTAAATGCTTGCCCCGCCCATTCCAGTTCCAGTCGGGTCGCCACCTTGGATCATGAAATCTTTAATAATACGGTGGAAGATGATGCCGTCATAATAGCCGTTTTCCGCATGTGTTAAAAAGTTTTCGACTGTTTTTGGCGCCTGCTCTGGGAAAAGTTTGATTTTCATAGAGCCTTGGTTTGTGTTCATCACAACGAGCGCTTCGTTTTCTGCTACTTCATTGGACAATTGTGGATACATAATTGTTGCCTCCTTTTGATCGTTCACACTATTTTCTTCTACAGGAGCGAGTCCTGCTGTTTGTTCTTTTTTCTCCAGTTCCATGATCTTATCACCTGTCCCACAAGCGGTTAATAGGATAAGAGCAAAGAATGAGAATAGAGAAATAGACACTTTTTTCAACTTTCATTCACCCTGCCCTATTTTATCATATCAATTCGTTGATTTCGATGTTTAAGCACGTTTCTTCCTTCGAATATCGAAATGTTTTATACTAGTTAAGAGCACGCTACGGAAAGAAGGTTATTATTTGAACGTGCAAAAACGGAATTTTATTATTATCTGGATTTCTAACGTACTCGTAGCAGGGACTATGACGATGATCATGCCCTTTCTTTCACTCTATATTGAGACATTTGGCGATTATTCGGATGCCTATGTGCAAAAGTGGTCCGGTCTTATTTTCGGGGCGACATTTGTCACAGCTTTCATCATGTCTCCAGTTTGGGGACGGGTTGCCGACAAATATGGGTTTAAACCGATTTTGCTTGTGAATGGATTCGGAATTGCGACGTCCGTCTTTCTGATGGGCTTTGTCAACTCAGTCGAAACATTTTTCATCTTGCGACTTCTGAATGGCGTCGTTTCCGGTTTCATACCGACTTCCCTTGCCTTCATTTCTTCACAGACTGCAAAAGAGGAAGCGGGAAAAATGCTCGGGACGTTACAAATGGGCAGCGTGACGGGTACGTTATTTGGTCCATTGCTTGGTGGATTGTTGGCAGATGCATTCGGATTCCAATACACTTTCATCATCACATCCGTTTCCGTCATCATCGCAGCGCTTCTTGTCCTATTCGGCATTCGGGAGCAAATTCGGGTGAAAAGCTCGAAAGCGATCCCCTATTCACGCAAATCCATTTTGAGTGGGTTACTGCATCATCGCCTCATGCTGAACGTGATGATTGTCACTTCTTTAATCCAAATCGGCAATTTTAGTATCCAACCATTATTGTCGCTATACGTCGCACAATTGACAGAAGCAAAAGATGTCGCGTTTCTTGCCGGCCTGACGTTCAGTGCCACCGGTTTAGGTAATCTCCTATTCGCCCGGCAATGGGGGAAACTTGGAGATGATATCGGCTATGAAAAAGTGTTATCTCTATTGCTTGTCCTATCATGCGTTTTCATTGTTCCTCAAGCATTTGTCACCACGTTATGGCAACTGATTATTTTACGTATCCTTTTCGGAATCGCGATAGGCGGGATGATCCCGCTGACGACCGCATTGATTAGACGGGAGGCCCCGGTTCATATCCAAGGTGAAGTGATGGGGTACAATACGAGCTTTCGTTTCCTGGGAAATATTATCGGTCCGATGTTCGGCGGTATTCTAAGTGCATTTATTGGCATTTCTTCCGTCCTCATTGTTACCGGCTTTCTCTTCCTTCTCGGCTTTGCATTTCTATTTTATGCAAACCGGAAGCCTGGGAAAGATTTTGAAGACTTCCTGGCAAGTGAGGAACACTCACAAAAAAGTTAAATATCCCCAAATGGAGGAGCAATTTTGAAACAGGTCTTCGGCTTTATAATCATACTGACAGCAGTTCCCATTTTATGGTTCGTTCAAAAAGCGATTGCAGATGAATGGCAGCATGCCGACTCGTTCAAACACCAAATCAGTGACGCCATCGAATTGTCCTCCCCTCCAGTTGACGTGCCGATTGTGATGAAAGATCGACATGGTCATATTTTTGCGGAAGAGTATGTCGAGTGGCGCGAACCACTCCCGTTGTCGGACATCCCCCTATTTGTCCGACAAATCTTTTTGGAAAGTGAAGATCGGGGCTTTTTTGAACATCGAGGCTATGACGTTGCAGCAATTGTCCGTGCATTTGCTGTCAATGCCGCCAATGATGATGTGAGACAAGGGGCTTCCACCATTACCCAACAGTTGGTCCGCATGCGTTTCTTATCGACTGATAAGACGTATGAGCGGAAAGTGACAGAGCTTTTGTATGCCGCAGAATTGGAGAAGCAGGCAACGAAAGAAGCGATTCTTGAAATGTATTTGAACGAAATGTATTTCGGTAACCAAGTATATGGAATCGGCGCAGCCTCAACTTATTATTTCAGCAAACCTTTACATGAATTGAATGAAGCGGAAATGGCCTTCATCGCTGCGATTCCGAATAACCCTTCATTGTATAACCCTTTGGATCATTTCGAACGGACCAAACAAAGGCAGGAGCGGTTGCTCTCCACACTCTCCAAAAGCGGTTTCTTGACAGGAGAGAAAGCCGATGCCTTTGCTACTATGCCAATCGAATTGCATGTCAAGAAGAAGGAAAATCAATTCCCCGCTTATCAGACGTATGTCCTTGCAGAACTTTCCGATCTGATCGCTGAATCGGAGGGTATGAAGGACAAAATCGCCAATGCGGACGGCGACGCTGAAAGAACAGCTCTTCTAGCACAAGTGAAACAACGGAGAGATAAATTGGTGACAAAGGGGATGGTGATTGAAACAGCCCTAGATCCGCACAAGCAGCGCCAAGACGAGCGGACCATATCTTCCCTCTTGAAGCCGACAAACGTGCAAGCGGGCGCCGCTGTCATCGACAATGAAACGCGGGGAATCGTCAGTCTATTCGGGGGAAGTCATTATAAAAAAGCTGATTTCCACCGTGCCTTTCAAGCGGTACGGCAACCCGGCTCTGCCATCAAGCCATTGCTCGTCTATGCTCCCCTTTTCGAAAGTGGATCCTATACGGAAAATACGTTGATTAACAGTGGCAATATATGTATCGGTTCGTATTGCCCGACCAATATCGGTGGCTATGTGTACGGCAATGTTTCCATTAAAGAAGCTTTTCGGCATAGTCATAATACGGCTGCTGTCCGGCTATTGCGGACGGTCGGAATTGAGGAGGCATTCGGTTTTCTTGAACCTTTTGCATTTCAATCGGTGTCTACAAAGGATTGGACTTACGCAGCTGCACTTGGAGGATTTTCAAAAGGGGTGACGCCACTAGAGATGGCGGGTGCCTATACGAGTTTCATAGATGGCAGCTTCACACCTGTACACGCCATCCGTGCCGTAAAAGATAAAGAAGGGAATATCCTTTACAAGTGGCCGGACGAACAGGTCAATGTCTGGTCCCCGGCTACAGTGACGAAAATGCGCCATTTATTGTCCGATGTTGTACTCAACGGCACCGGAAAAGGAATTTCGTATGCGCATCATTATACAGGTGCCAAAACAGGAACGACAGACCATTACAAAGATTTATGGGTAGGCGGCCTCAATGATAACTATACGACCGCTGTCTGGATCGGCTATGATCAACCCCAATCCGTCAAACGGCTTAGCGATCAGAAACTGCATTTGCGGGTTTTCTCCGCCCTTTTACGGGACTAGAAAGGCAAACTCGCCATCACTCCATTATACAGTTTCAGCACAATATAGATGAGGCTGGAGATGAGAACAGACCAAACAATGATTTCAAATACGATTAGACCAATCGTATTTGTCATCGTCATGAATCGGCTCATTTTATAGACGATATAGACAAAATAGACAAAAGTGGTCAGAAGGAACAGCGCCGCTAAGATGTAAATTGAATGAATTCCGCCGGCTGAAGCGAGGGAGCCGAAAAAGTATATGACGTTCCCTCCCCGCGCTTCACTAAACGACTTTCCTTCCTCGTCTTTGGAAAACAACAGCATGGCAGTTTCGTGAATCGTCTCCGCAATCAGTTTTAACGCAGAAAAGATCATAAAAAATAGAAGTGCATACATAACCAACAGGAAAATACGTAGTTGCAAGTCAGAAAAAAACTCCCGCATACCTGCATATAAACCGATTTCCTTGAAGAAATCGACGGATAGCCCCACTGTATAAACGCCGAAGGTCAAACTGAATAGACAGATCGTGACAAACGGTAAATAACCGAATAGATAAGGATTTTTCATAAGACACCCCGAATACAGTTGATTCTATATTTCTATCATAGCAGAAATGAAGTTGCCAAGTACGCACACATTTCGATGTCTATTTAATTGTATGAGGTTTACAAACTTCCGAGGCTATGGTATATTGGCTTCAATCAGTTGAATGCACGTACTTGGAGGAGTCTGTCACCAAGGGGGTATCTATGCCCTTTGGTGACGGACTCTTTTTGTGTTTTTTTTGCGTTCAATTTTTGAAAGGGGGATTTTTTTGGAATTCGTGTATTTGATTTTTTTACCGATGGTGGTCGCTCTTATTATTCCTTTGCTTTTTAAGAAGCTGAATGGCGTCCATACCGGATGGTTCGTATTGTTCGTACCGCTTGTTCTATTCGTCTATTATGTGGGGTTCATTCGATCGATTAGGGATGGCGGACATGCCGTATCCGAATTGCAATGGATTCCATCACTTGGCATTTCTTTTGTGTCCTACTTGGATGGGCTGAGCCTGTTGTTCACCTTACTCATTACCGGAATCGGGGCACTAGTGGTGCTCTACTCGATCTTTTATCTCGATAAAAGCCGGGAGAAGTTAAATCACTTCTATGTCTATTTGCTTCTTTTCATGAGTGCGATGTTAGGTGTTGTCCAATCGGATAATATGATTTCTCTGTATCTGTTTTGGGAATTGACGTCCATCTCTTCATTCCTACTTATCGGGTATTGGAATACGCGAGACCGTTCCCGTTTTGGTGCGTTGAAATCGATGATGATCACTGTCTTTGGTGGGCTAATGATGCTTGGAGGATTTGTGTTGCTAGGCATCATGGGCGATACGTTTTCCATCCGTGAACTGATTGCCAGTTCCGCTTCTTTTATCGGACATGAGTACTTTACCCTCGCGCTCATTCTCATTTTACTCGGCGCATTTACGAAGTCCGCCCAGTTTCCGTTTTACATTTGGTTGCCAGATGCGATGGAAGCGCCTACACCTGTTAGTGCCTATTTGCACTCTGCCACGATGGTGAAAGCTGGCCTTTACCTTGTCGCGCGCTTCACACCGATTTTTGCCGTTTCGGAAGTGTGGATCTGGCTTGTGACTGGTATCGGGCTTCTGACGTTGTTCTGGGGGTCGTTCTTTGCCGTAAAACAGACCGATTTGAAAGCGATCCTCGCTTTTTCCACGGTCAGTCAGCTCGGGCTGATTATGTCGTTACTCGGTGCAGGTGCGATTGCTTTTCATAGCGATGATGCACTATTTAGGTTTGCAACATTTGCGGCGATTTTCCATTTGATCAATCATGCGACTTTTAAAGGCAGCTTATTCATGATTGCCGGAATAGTCGATCATGAAACGGGTACACGGGATATTCGGAAGCTGGGGGGCTTGATGAGCATCATGCCTGTCAGTTTTACGGTCGCATTCATCGGTTCTATGTCGATGGCAGGATTGCCGCCTTTCAACGGCTTCCTAAGTAAGGAAATGTTTTTGCAATCGATGTTGGCGCTTCGCCATTTTGAACTGTTCAACTTTGCTACTTGGGGTATGCTGTTTCCGGTTGTCGCTTGGATTGCTAGTGTGTTCACATTTATCTATAGTTTCTATTTCGTTTTCAAAACATTTGGAGGAAAGGGGAAAAAAAAGCCTCTTCCAAATACGCCGCACGAGGCACCATTCGGGATGCTCATTTCCCCGGTCATTCTAGCATCACTGGTCGTCGGAATTTTCTTCATTCCGAATGTGATTGGGAAATATTTTGTCAAACCCGCTGTGATGGCTATTCAACCTGAATTGTACAGCCATCCGTCTGACGTTGCTGTTCATGTCGCGGCTTGGCATGGGTTTGCCTCCCCGGAATTATGGATGACCATTGCCATTGTCGGGGTTGGGGCGATTCTGTATTTGACACTTGCCAAATGGCAAAAGCTTTACGATATTCAACCATCCTACTTATCGTTGAATGCGTTATACGATGCGACGATGTTATTTGGTGAAAAAGGAATGAACCAACTCTCCCGCTTTTATATGACCGGCCTGATCCGGACGTATTTGTTGTATATGTTTGCGTTTATCATCGCCTTGACGACAGCCACTTTGTTTATCAAGGAAGCGTTCGTTGTCGATATGGACAGCTTTTCAGCGTTGAATGCCTATGGACTGATGACGGCGGTTATTCTGATTATTGCCGTTTGCATGGTTGTATTAGCGAAAACACGATTGGCAGCTATTATCGCGCTTGGTGCTGTCGGCTATTCGGTCGCCCTATTCTTTGTCATCTTCAAGGCTCCAGATTTAGCGTTGACACAGCTTGTCATCGAAACGGTTTCCGTCGCACTGTTCCTATTGGCGTTCAAACATTTGCCAGCTCTTCGTAACCATGGGCAAACGAATCGGAACAAAGTTGCGAATCTTATCATTGCCGCAGGTGTCGGCGTGACGGTTGCACTGGTCGCATTGTCCGCGCATTCACAGAAACTGTTGCCGTCGATCTCACACTATTACAAAGAAACCGTAGCAACCGAAGCAGGCGGGGGTAATATCGTAAACGTCATTCTCGTGGATTACCGTGGATTTGATACGTTGTTTGAAATTGCCGTTTTGGCAATTGCCGGTATCGGCGTCCTTGGGATGATTCGTCTGCGATTGGCGAGAAAGGAGCGAGCTGATGAAAACAAATGATGTCATTTTACAGACGACGACCAAAGTCGTGTTTTTCATCATTTTTCTTTTTTCCATTCATATCTTTTTCGCGGGGCATTACACACCCGGGGGTGGCTTTGTCGGTGGTTTGCTGACAACGGGGGCACTCGTCCTTTTATTGCTGGCTTTCGATTTGAAGACCGTCCAACAGGCGTTGCCGTTCAACTTTACAATTGTGACGGGGATCGGATTATTGCTGGCTCTTGGAACGGCCTCCGCTTCACTCGTTTTTAATGTGCCATTCTTCACTCATGCATTCGACGATTTTAATCTACCTTTATTCGGTGAAACGTCCTTGCATACAGCGATGATTTTTGATGCAGGTGTTTATTTGGTTGTTGTAGGCGCCGCGATCACCATCATTCAATCGATTGGAGGGGACGCCTAATGGAATTCGTTATGGCAATTGTGATCGGCATCCTTTTTATGGCCGCTGTCTATTTGATCCTCTCCCGCAGCTTGCTAAAAGTGATTTTAGGGACAGGCTTGCTCAGTCACGGTGCCCATTTGCTCATTTTGACGATGGGCGGCCTAGGCGGATCTTCCCCGCCAGTACTTGCGGATGGGGTGACGGACTATGCTGATCCCCTGCCACAGGCCCTTATTTTGACTGCGATCGTCATCAGTTTTGGGGTGACTGCTGTCATTCTGGTACTCGCTTACCGGGCCTATGCAGTTCATAAAACAGACAATATGAATCTTTTGAAGGGAAATGACGAGCATGATTAATCTACCTTTACTGCCCATCATTTTGCCATTCCTGTTCGCGATTCTCCTGCTCTTTTTCAAGGAGAACATCCGTGTGCAGCGCTCATTGACGCTGATCGGGCTTCTTGCCAGCTTGGTTGCCGCATTGTTCCTCGTGTTCAAAGTGAAAACGGATGGCATTCAAACAGTCACGCTCGGTAGCTGGCCTGCACCATTCGGGATTTCCATGGTATCCGATATGTTGGCCGCGTTGCTCGTGACAACAACGATTTTACTAACTTTGTTTATCGTCATGTACAGCTTTTCGTCCATCGGAGAAGGACGGGAACGTTTCTTTTATTACCCGGCGATCCTTTTCATGGTGACAGGTGTCAATGGGGCTTTTACGACAGGGGACATTTTCAATCTATTCGTCTTCTTCGAAGTGTTACTCATTGCATCGTATGTATTAATTGTTCTAGGCGGCGAGAAAAAGCAGCTGCGCGAATCAATAAAATACGTGCTCGTCAATGTCATTTCATCTGCGTTGTTTGTCATTACGATCGCATTTCTCTACTCCGTCATTGGAACACTGAATATGGCGGATATTTCGGTGAAAATTGCGCAGATCGGGCAACCAGGGATCATTACGGTCATTGCCATCCTGCTACTGATTGTCTTCGGAGTCAAAGGGGCCATCTTTCCGCTGTACTTCTGGTTACCGGGGTCCTATGCTGCACCGCCGATTCCCGTACTGACGCTATTCGGTGCGCTTTTGACGAAAGTAGGCGTCTACGCCATTATGCGGACGTATACACTGTTCTTTGTGCATGATATCGGGTTTACGCACGGAATTCTCTCTGTGCTATCCATTTTAACGATTATTGCAGGATGTATCGGAGCGCTCGCTTATTTTGATTTAAAGCAGATCATCATTTACAACATCGTCATCGCAGTTGGGGTCATTTTATTCGGCGCTGCACAGATGAATGAATCCGGTCTTTCCGGTGCGATTTTCTATTTGATCCACGACATGCTCATCAAAGGGGCTTTGTTCTTGCTGATCGGCATCATCATTTACGTAACAGGGACATCCAATTTACGCAAAATGGGCGGATTGATACAGACCCATGCACCACTTGGCTGGTTTTATCTTATCGCGGCGTTCGGGCTCGCAGGCATTCCCCCACTCAGTGGATTTGTCGGCAAGCTGCTCATTGTAAAAGGGGCTTTTGAAGCGGGGAACAGCTGGGGGGCGATCATTCTACTCGCATCGAGTCTGATTGTCCTGTTATCGGTCATCCGGATCTTTATCTATGCGTTTTGGGGCAAGCCGGTTACCCTACCTAAAACAGATCGTCGTCCATATCGGCACATGATGATTCCAGCTGTCGCTCTCGTCGTTTTGTCCGTGCTTTACGGCATCGGTACGGAATGGCTATTCCCTTATATGACGGACGCGACAAACGGATTACTACAACCATCCATCTATGTGGATGCGGTATTAAAGGAGTAGATGTCGATGGCTTTTCAACTCATACTGAACGTTTTCATCGCAATTGTTTGGATGTTTGTGAATGGCTCGGCAAGCGCCTCCACTTTCATCATCGGTTACTTGATAGGGTTGATCCTCATCATGATGATGAGACGCTTTTTCAAGGAAAGGCTGTATATTGCGCGGCTGTGGGCAGCCTTTAAATTGACACTTCTGTTCTTCAAAGAACTAACGCTATCGAATATTTCGGTATTACGGGTCGTTTTACAGCCAAAAATGGCTATCCAACCGATGATTTTCGCGTTGCCGACAGACCTTGAACATGACTGGGAAATCACTTTGCTCTCCAGCCTCATTACATTGACCCCCGGGACGATTGTTTTGCATGTTTCGGACGACCAGCGGACGCTCTATATCCATGCTATTGACGTGGACGATGTCGATGATGCCATCGATTCAATTAAACATACATTCGAAAAAGCCATTAAGGAGGTTAGCCGCCCATGATGACATTTTTCTGGATTTGTCTCATCGTTGTCATTCTCTCGATGGCTAGTCTGCTCTACCGTGTCTTCCGCGGTCCATCTAATCCGGACCGGCTTATTGCACTGGATGCAATTGGAGTCATGCTCATTTCATCCATCGCCTTGTTATCGATTTTATTCGATACCGGCTTTTTCATGGAAGTCATTTTGCTCATTGCCATCATGTCTTTCATCGGCACGGTTTCATTTGCCAAATTCATTGAGAAAGGGGAGATTATCGAACATGACCGTAATCGCTAACATCCTTATTGTTGCGGCCATTGTTGTCGGGTTGCTGTTCACAGTCGTGGCGGTCATCGGTGTGTTGCGTCTGCCCGACGTCTATACGCGGGCACATGCCGCTTCTAAAAGTGCGACATTAGGCGTGCTAAGCATTCTAGTGGGTGTATTTTTGCATTTCTGGTGGAATAAAGACCACATCAGCATCCAGCTTCTTCTCGCCATTGCCTTCCTTTTCATCACCTCACCAATTGGTGGTCATTTAATGGGGCGTGCCGCCTATCTATCCGGCGTCAAACCAACCAAATTGACCGTCGGAGATGATCTTGCAGAAGTTGTGGAAAAAGCGAAACAAACACGAGATTAGATCGATCAATTACGCCTCGGCGTAATTGCGTCCGGAGGGCTTTATCTTCGTTCAGCAGGTGTTTGAACACCCACTGAACAGGAAACACAACCGCATTCATCTCGCCATCTATAGAGCTGAGAGTCTTCTGTAGCTGACGCTTCGCTTTCATTACAAAAACATTTGCTGAATGCAAATAAAAAAACACGTAAGGCAATGAAATTTTCAAGTTGCCTTACGTGTTTTTATTTTATCAATTATACCTTGGAGCAATTCTTTACTGCACCAGCAGGGCTATTTGGTCGGTCAATACCATCCGAATGGAGGATAACCGTATGGATAGTAAGGTGGATATCCAAATCCGTACGGTGGGTATCCGCCGAAACCACCGCCGAAACCACCACCGAAACCAGGTCCCGAAAACAATGCGCTTCCTAACAAACCACCTGTGAATCCGCCGAGGAAGGGAGCTCCAAATCCATCAAAGAAGCCAAATCCACGACCGAAACCTCCACGACCGAAGCCGCCTCCTCCATGAAAACCTCTAGACATTTTCCATCCCCTTTCTCACTTATCCTATTCAAGTGAAAATAATGGAATAGAGATCAGCGCCTATTATGCTTAATTATCCGAATCGGCCAGCCGTTCGATGAGCGTTGCCAACGTCCGGACCATAACACCTGTCCCACCTTTTGGACCTAGATCATGCGTTGCAGACGCATCCGACGTACCGGCAATATCCAGGTGGATCCAAGGTGTGTCACCGACGAATTCACCGACAAAACCACCACCAAAAATCATATGACCGTCACGTCCAGGTGAATTATTCAAGTCCGCTACATCGCTTTTACGAATCCGTTTCTTATCGTTCTCTGTCAATGGAAGTCTCCAGACGAACTCGCCCGTTTCTAATGAGGCTTGCATGAAATCCTCAAAGAAGGCCTCATCATTCGTCAATGCCCCCGTCTTATCATGCCCAAGCGCAATAATAACACCACCGGTTAGTGTTGCGATATCGATGATCGAGTTCGCCCCTGCTTGCATGGCATAAGTCACCGCGTCTGCGAGTACCAAACGTCCTTCCGCATCCGTGTTTAGCACTTCGATCGTTTTGCCGCTTAAGGAAGTGATGACATCATCCGGCTTGAACGCTTCCCCGGAAATCATATTATCTGTCGATGCGATGACAGCGATGACGTTTTTCGCAGGACGTAACTCCCCGATGATGTTCATCGCGCCAAGTACAGCAGCGGCGCCTCCCATATCGCCTTTCATCCCGACCATGCCGTCTTTCGGTTTTAATGAATAGCCGCCCGTATCGTATGTAATCCCTTTCCCGACCAGGCCTACGACATCTTCCCATTGTTCGGTTGCCGCATATTTCATGACGATCAATTGCGGTTCTTCCACAGATCCTTTGTTGACCGCTAAAATGGCACCCATTCCGAGTTCTTCCATCTCTTTTTTTCCGAGCACGTCGATTTCAAAATCATATTTCAGAGCCATTTCTCTTGCATAATCCGCCATCTTCGTAGCCGTCAATAAATTGGGGGGCATATTCACAAGCGTGCGGGCTTCATTGACTGCACTAGCATACACATTGCCCACTTCAAAAGCGGCTTTCAATTCAGCCGCATCCGCCTCGGATAAAAAGGTTATAGTTTCCAGCGTCACATCACGTTCGTTGGAATCCGTACGGTATCCTTCAAACTGGTAAGCACCTAGTACCATCCCCTCAGATGCTAAAAACACCACATCTTCACATGTAAGTTTGTCATTCGTAAATGGTGCAGTCCAAATCGCAACAGAGCGGGCTTTCCCTTTCAACAATTCTTTACCGACGTCCGCAAATGCTTGACGTAATCGATCTTCCGTCAATGCTTTTTGCGGGCCAAGACCAATAAAAAACACACGCTTATATGACCGTTCTTCAAGGGTCGGCATTTTGACAATTTTTTTGAAGTCAGTCTGAATATCTCCGGACTTTAACCACTCCGGTAAACGAGGGCTGAAGGATTGGACGAAATCTCCCCATCCCGTCATATTTTCCGGATGTTCCGGAACGCCGATGACAAGAACATCTGCCGACACTTTACTAAAATCCGGTTCCATTATGATTGCTTGCATTTGACAACCTCCCTTTATCACACATATATCTATTATAATCTACCTATTCGACCAATAGTATGAATTCGTTTGGAATCCATACAATCCAGTTTTGTCTCTGGAATGGGTGTGGTATACTGGCAGTAGAATTTTCGTTTTGAAAATGGAGGGGAACCAATTGGCCATCTTATACAACACCCCGCTCCTTGCGGCATTATTCGGTATCATTTTTGCTCAAATCGTTAAAATACCTATCCATTATTTCCTGAATGGCAAACTGGACTGGAAACTGATGACATCAACAGGAGGTATGCCAAGCTCCCATTCAGCCGCCGTCACATCGTTAACGACTGCCATCGCTTATGAAGAGGGTCTTGGTTCACCGCTCTTTGCCGTCTCCGCCATTTTCGGTGTCATCGTTATGTTTGACGCGACTGGGATCCGCTATCAAGCAGGACAACAAGCCCTCGTCATCAATCAAATGCGGGTGGATTTCCAAACATTCGTCCAAGAAGCAAAAGGCTGGCAACAAAAAGATGGTCAACAAAAAATTCAAGAGTTGAAAACATTACTAGGGCATAAGCCGAGTGAAGTTTTTGCCGGTGCCCTCACCGGTATTCTCATCTCCGTTGTCATCTATACATTTATTGTGTGAAATCCGCCGGAAGCTTTATCTTCGTTCAGCGGGCGTTTAGACACCCGCTAAACAGGAAATTCATCTTACCACCTAGAGAGGTAATAGTCTTCCGCTGAGTGAAGATAAAAAAATGGTATGCTCAAGTAAAATTGCTTGAACATACCATTTTTTATCTAGTCTCAATTAGAACATTTGATAACCTTGTTTTCTCAATAATTTAATGACAATACCTGAAATGATCGCTCCTACGAGCCCGCTTGCTAAAATGATAATATCGATCGAATGGAGTGCCATAATTTTTTCACCAAGTAATTGGAATGCATACTTCGGTTTTGTGAAGTATTCATACACTTTTACTTCATCAATGATCAACACGACGACAATCGGATAGATAATGGCCATTAACCAACTCATTCGAAGAAGCATATTCAATAAGAAACCGATACCAAAAAACATGACAATGAAAATCAATATGGATAAGACGGCGTGCGTCAATGAAATTGTCAATATGAATACCTCCATTTTCCATTCATCATTTTACAGGAATGGACAAATGCTTTCAATACGAATAACTTTCGTTCAATAATTTGTCGGATTTCATCAACATTCTTCAACGCCTTCATCATTATCTCTTGAAAAATAATGAAAAGGTTATACAACCGACTGAGCCTGTGGAACGATTAATGCTTCCACGCTGTGAAAAGCACCTGCCGTCAAGAAGAGGCAGGTGCTTTTTATCATTACTATTAGAAGAACTTGAATTTACCTTTTTTCATCGTCAGACCAAGTCCACCAATCAAAAAGAGTGATCGGTTATCGACTACTTTTTTCATGAAGGAAGCTTTTGTACCTGTCAATTTTTTACCGTAAACGACACCGATTGCATCGTCATGACCGAGTGAGCAAACGCTACCTTTTAAATCTGGTACAAACTGCGCTGTCGGTTGACCTTTCAATAGTGCGACAATATTGTTCGCACACATATCACCTTGTTGCATAGCAATTTGTGCTGTCGGTGGATATGGACGATTCGTCTCTTCATTGATCATCAGTGCACAGTCACCAATGATGAAGACATCCGGATAACCTGGTGCGCGAAGATCTTTGTCGATTTTGACACGAGCCCGCATGTTTTCAATACCAGTCTCTTCAATTAGACGGTTTCCACGGACACCCGCTGCCCATACAACTGTACCGGCTTTGATGAATTCAAACTCATCTTCGCCTTTTTTAATTTTAACGCCTTCAGGAGTTGCTTCAACGACCGGCGTACCGATTGAAAACTCAATGCCTTTTGCTTCCAATTGGCCTACTGCATATTTCACCAGTTCCGGATCGAATCCAGGGAGAACCATCGGAGCCGCTTCTACGCAAATGACTCGTACCTTTTCAGCTGGCACATCATATTCCTTGCAAAGTTCAGGTACACGGTTACCAAGTTCTCCAAGGAATTCAATACCAGTGAAGCCTGCGCCTCCCACAATAATCGTCAGACGACTATCATCTTTTTCATCTTCAAGAGACCATGTTGCAAATTGGTAATCGATATGATCACGGATTTGACGCGCCGCTTTTACATTGGCGATGGAAAGTGCATATTTGTCCAATCCTGGGATTCCGAAGGTCTCCCCTTCAAACCCTAGGGAAATGACTAGATAATCATATGTATGCGTGCCCGCATCAGATGTTACGACTTTCTCTTTTACGTCAATCCCTTTAACTTCCGCTTTAATGAATTTCACTTTTTGCTCGTTAATGACTCGTTTAATATCGTATCGGACTTGTTCAGGAGTCAATGTTCCTGCAGCCGCTTCATGGAGCCATGTTGCTTCATAGTGATAATCATTTTTGTTTATAAGTACGATATCAGCATCGTCAGTTCCTAGCGATTTTTGCAAATTGACGACTGTTGACAATCCGCCGTATCCTGCGCCTAAAACTAAAATTGTCGGTCTTTTCACGAAGATCGAAACCACCTTTAATTTTTTTATGTGACCGGCAACGTGAAATCGGTTAGTCCGAAAATTTACACAGTCCCGGCTTTTGTCATGTTCTCGACAAACCTCTACCTCTTATAGTAGCCCTTTTGATAGGTCATTTCAACACTATATTTGAAATAGAAAATCTTTGAAAATACTGAATATCATCGTCTTTAAGCAAAGAAAAACCTCCCATTTTTTTAGTATGGGAGGGTAGACCCGGCAATCAGCATTCCGCCGGCGTTCCTTTTTTTGTTGCCGTTCTAAAAGAAGTTCCACAACCACAAGCTGCAATGGCATTCGGATTATTTATTGTAAATCCGCCCCCCATGAGGGACTCTTTATAGTCAACTATTGTACCTTCGAGAATTGGAGCATCTTCACCGGATACGAGTATTTGTAAGCCATGCTGTTCCAACAAGAGATCTTCCGCCGACTTTTCAGCTTCAAATCCCATTCCATATGTCAGGCCGCTACACCCACCACCATTGACTCCAATTCGTAAGAAGGAACCTTCTTCCTCATTGTGTTGCATCATTTTCTTAACATGAAATGCCGCTGCTTCTGTAACTTCAACAACTTCAGCCAATCGTGCTCACCTTCCCTTTATTTTGTCTTTTAATCATAGCAGTAATTTAATGAAAAACGCAATTAATTGTGCTTCCTATAGCCATGTAAATTCCGTGACACCTCAGAGGGTCCTTCTGCTTAATAGGATTAAAAATCATCCTATATCTTTCGATATAAGTTATAATGAATTTAATAGTACGAAAGGGTGATACAAATGGAAGTCAGTCCATTTTACGCTAAACAATTCAACTGTTTGAATTGCCAAGAGAAATTCGCTTCTACAAAAATTCGTTCTCGGTTCGTTCGGGTTACCTCTCACGAAAGCGACTTCAAACCCGTCTACTCAAATTTGGACATAAATCCACTGTTCTATAACGTTTCTGTCTGCCCTCATTGCGGTTTTTCATTCACGGATGAGTTCTCCCCTTATTTCGCTCCAGGAACGAAAGAGACGATTGCAAGCAATATTACAGCGCAGTGGAATCATCGTTCATATAGCTCGACCCGGACAATCGATGAAGCCATTGAAACGTATAAATTGGCCTATTTAAGCGCTTTGTATAAAAAAGAAAAACCGCTTTTCATTGCCGGTATTACGTTGCGGATTGCCTGGCTCTACCGCGACTTGCATTCCGATCGTGAGGAAAAACGCTTTTTGTCGATTGCACGTAACGCCTATATTGATTCCTATTCGGCCGGCGATTATTCCGGAACCCAAATGTCCGAATCGAGGGTATTGTATTTGATTGGTGAACTTTCTTGGAAAATCGGAGATCGCGAAGAAGCAATCCGGAATTTTTCGCGGGTCCTTGAACAACAACGGACATCACATGAACCGAAAATCATTCAGATGGCTAAAGAACGTTGGCAGGAAATAAGGGAGGATATGAAATAAGCGGACCAAAAAATGGTCCGCTTTGCTCATACATCATTCGAGATCAATTACGCCTCGGCGTAATTGCGTCCAGATTTTGAATCGAGCTTGCTCGATTAACTCCTTTCAAAATCTGTGACATCCGCCGGAGGCTTAACTTGAATCAGCAGGGAGTTTGGACTCCCTCTGATTGAAATGCCTTCTGGCATTCATCCCGCCACTTATGGAAGTGGGGGACTTCTGCTGAATCAAGTTAAAATACTTGCTCTACTTCAACTACGCCAGGAACTTCTTCAAGCAAAGCACGTTCAATCCCCGCTTTAAGTGTAATTGTGGAACTTGGGCATGTGCCGCAAGCGCCTAGAAGACGAAGTTTCACAATACCATCTTCAATATCCACAAGTTCACAGTCTCCTCCATCACGCAAGAGGAATGGGCGTAATTTATCTAAAACTTCTTGTACTGATTCTGTCATCGTTGCATCTGTCATTGTTTTTTACCTCTCCTTTCCTTATACTTATTATAAACTGGATTCAATAAAAAATCCAACAATGATTCTGGAGGCGTTTTTTTATGGCGACAAACAAGGTAAAGATTGAAATCTTCGGGGCCGAAGTCGTTTGTGCAAGTTGTGTCAATGCACCTTCGTCAAAAGATACTTATGAATGGCTACAAGCTGCAATCGATCGCAAATATCCGAACCAGCCTTATGATATCGAGTATATCGATATCTATTCTTCCATCGCGGATGAACGGCAGCAAGGCATCGCTGAACAAGTGCAAAATGATGAGTTTTTCTACCCGCTCGTCATGATTGAAGATGAAATGATCGGTGAAGGCTATATCCAATTGAAGCCCGTTTTTAACGCGCTTGAAAAGCATGGTTATGTTGCACAAGCATAAGTGACGACAAACGACGGCATTGATAACAGTGGCATATAATTGAGAAAACCTTGGACTGAAAATGGCGCCCAAGGTTTTTTTGGCAATCATCGATTCTCCCACTGCTAAAGGTGGGAGAGTTCTCTATCTGATACTTCAATATCTGTACAAAAATATTGGCTGTTGCAAGTTACCCGTTATGCCATTTGTACATCCAAAGCACCCCGGATTTCAACAAACGAGCGATCCGGCCAGTTACTGTGCGATCCGCCAAATAAGCGAATCCTTGCTTTTTACCAAGGGAACCGAGGAACCCTTTTAGTTTGATTTCCGGCATACTTTCCGGTAATGCCTCATTATTCCAGACATTGCGCAACACGCGTACAATTTGCTCCGCCTGTTCTTCCGCAACTTGTGCACTTGGTGCATAGGGTAGGGAAGCACAATCTCCGACTACATAGACGTCTTTATAGTCCGGTAATTGATGATACATATTCAATTTTACTCGTCCCGAGCGGTCTTTTTCCGTATTCAAGTTTTGGACTGGCGTGACGGGACGAATTCCAGCAGTCCATACGACTGCATCGACTGAAATCGTCTCTTCATGGTTATATAAGACGTTCGGTTCAACTTTCGTAATATTAGAGTTGGAGACCACTTCCACATTATGCTTATCAAACCAGCTTTGGACATAGTTACTAAGCCTCTCTGGAAAGTCCCGTAATACCCGCGGACTGCGATCGAACAACTTGATGGTCAAATCCGGTCTGCTTTCCCGCAATTCACTCGCAAGCTCGATTCCGCTTAGGCCCGCCCCGACGATTCCGACAGTTGCTCCTCCGCCTAGTCCAAGCAATTTTTCATAAGTGACTCTCGATTTCCCGATTGTCTGGATACTATACGTATTCTCCGCCGCTCCAGGCACATTGTGGTAATTATCTTGGCATCCTAGACCAATTACAAGCTCATCGTAGGCAATTTGCTTTCCATCATCCAAATAAATACATTTTTCGTCCGGTCTGATGTCAGTGATTTCACCACCGACCACTTTCAATTGCTCATGCTCCGGTAGTGGAACACGCACTTCCGCGTCCGATACCGTACCTGCCGCAAGTGCATAAAATTCTGTCTTCAAACTATGGAATGGAGTCCGATCTACCAGTGTTATTTCGACATCTTCCGGCAGTTCTTTCGTCAATAGCCGCAACAAAATACGCATATTTCCGTATCCGGCACCTAATAATACAAGTTTTCTCATCGCTTTGCTCCTTCGTCATCCTAATAGTCCGCTCTTTTCTCAAGTTCGATTATATCAGTTTGTGACAAGTTTCACAATAAGGCGCAGAAATTGACCTGGAAGGTAAAAAGGAGTAGGATTTCTAGTAGGTGAGGTGAGCGTCGTGAATCCGATTGTCGAGTTTTGCATAAGTAATATTGCAAACGGTTCACATGAAACGTTTGAAACTTTGGAGAAAGATCCGAATTTAGATGTCTTGGAATATGGTTGTCTTAGCTATTGTACGAAATGTGCCGAAAGCCTTTATGCGATTGTCAACGGTGAAATTGTCGAAGCCGACACACCTGAGGAGCTGACGAACCGTATTTACCAATTCATTGAAGATAATCCGCTCTTTTGAGCATCAATTACGCCTCGGCGTAATTGCGTCAAGATTTTGAATCAAGCTTGAGGCCTACAGGATGTAGGTCATGCAGTCGTTGCGAATCGAACAGCGGAGGGTTCGATTTGCCTTAACTTCTGCGATCTTTGCAGAAATTAAGGCACTTTCCTTTTAGGACGTCGCGCACTTAGACTGCCCTCCATTATTCGTTCAGCGGGCTTTTGAACACCCGCTGAACAGGAAACAAAACTGCATTCATGTCGCCACCTATAGAGGTGGGAGTCTTCCGCTGAATGAAGATAAAAACTACCCGCAAATCGTTGCGGGTAGTTTTTACTATTTCACGTATTGTCCTGAATTGATGTTTATTTCCAATCAAGTAATGTAGGAACGTGGTAAGTCGGTTGCTCTGTTTTCGCGAGCAAATCTTCCTTGGAAGTAACTCCGCCTGCCACATGCAATGTATCGATGCCGAAGCGAATACCTGCCTGAATGTCCGTATCGTAATTATCGCCGACCATGATCATCTCTTCTTTTCGATAATCCCCCATCTGTTGGATGAATTCCAGCATATAAGGTTCTGGTTTTCCTACGAAAACCGGCTTCTTTCCGGTCGCCATCTCCATCAAAGCAACAAATGATCCATTGCCGGGAACGAATCCTCTTTCGGTCGGAAAAGCCTTGTCTCCATTCGTCGCGATGAAATGAGCACCTGCACGGATGGCCAGACATGCATCCGCCAATTTCGCATAGGTTATGCCTCGGTCAATTCCCATCAACACCACATCAGGATTTTGCTTCGTTAAACGAATACCCTCTGCTTCCAATGCCTCTTCCAACCCAGTTTCACCGATCATCATGACAGAAGCACCTTCAGCCATTTTCTTGCAATATTTTGCAGCTGCAATGGCCGATGTCATAATACGCTCCACATTAGCTTGGATACCGAACCCCTTCAGCTTTTCCTGTATTTGCACACGCGTCATTGATGCATTATTCGTAATAAAGTACGGGTCCACACCCAATTTCTGTGCAGCGGCAATGAACTCGACCGCTTCGGCAATCGGCTCGGTTCCACGGTAAACCGTTCCATCCAAGTCCAGACAAATCGCTTTGTAACGGTTAATCATCACTTTTCCTCCGGTAAAAATGCAGAGACCGGTCCAAGCTCATTCTCCAAATAGTGACGCACCTTATCCGGGAATTCTTCAAGAAAAGCGATTTCTCCGTAAATGATTTCATTGATTTCTTTTGCATCGACTTTCGTGAAATCACGTACGATCATTTTTCTTAATTCGATCACTCTTTTTAACGGCCCTGCCATCTCAGTCGAAATAACGCGCTCATCTTCCATGATGTCAATAATGTCCTCATAACTTCCTGGATCCCGCATGATGAACCCGTCTATCATCGCATTCCCGACATCGAGAATCGATTCGATGATGACATGGACAATTCTTTCCAATGCTAATGAACGGACTTCTTCATCCGCCCAATGGTTTCCATTTTTATAAATCGTTAATAATTCTTCCATATAATCGAGTGTTTCATTGATTTGGTTTCGGTCAACAAAATACACGGAACTTCCCTCCAGTTGATGTTGTATCTATTTCCATAATACCATATCTTTCAGCTTGAAGAACAATTGGTTCGATACGGATGACGAAAATCGAATTAGATATATCTGCCTATTCATCACAACCCATAAAAAAACGTGTATGGATTCAGATGCATCCATACACGGGTAAATTCATTCATTGGATGTGGAGGCAGTTGATGATTCCTGCTTTACACGTCCTGTTTTTTTCAATACAAAATAAGCACAGCCAAAATTGCAATATTCATATAGATAATCTTGCAAAGTACTGATTTTTGTTTCATAGGTCGACTTCTGATTACGGTCGTCGAAAAAACCTTTCAATCGAAGCTGACCGTATCCCCAGTCGCCCAATATATAATCGTATTTAAGGAGCACATCGCTATATCTGGCCAGCAATGCCTCCTCATTATAGCCATCACGGTAGTTTGTCACGAGCTCAAACTGCCAATTGTCTATCGTTATCATTCAGTGATCACCGCCATTGGAATAAGCTTTATTGGCCTTGCAAAGTTGCTTCAAGCTGTTCCTCACCTTGACGCTGTCTTTCTTTTGCAGCCGAATTTACTTGTTCGTCAGCGTGGTAGCTTGAACGGACAAGCGGGCCGGCTTCACAATGTGAAAAGCCTTTTGACATTGCGATTTTTCTTAGTTCTCCGAATTCTTGCGGCGAATAGTATTTCTGCACTTTCAAATGCTTTTTCGTCGGTTGCAAATATTGTCCGATCGTCATGATGTCTACATTATTTGCACGGAGATCATCCATCGTCTCCAAGATTTCTTCATGTGTCTCCCCAAGCCCGAGCATCAAGGACGATTTTGTCGGAATGTCCGGTTGCATTTCTTTAGCCCGACGTAACAGTTCCAATGAACGCTCGTATGTCGCGCGCGCACGCACTCTCGGTGTCAAGCGTCGAACCGTTTCGATATTATGGTTCAAGATATCCGGTTTGGCATCCATCAGACGTTTCAAATTATCATAATCGCCACCCATATCGGATGGAAGTACTTCCACCGTTGTGAACGGACTTTTTCTTCGGATCGCACGAATCGTCTCAGCGAAAATTCCGGATCCGCCGTCTTTTTGATCATCACGTGCAACCATCGTCACAACCGCATGCCTCAAATTCATAAGCGCTACGGAATCTGCAACACGTTCCGGCTCTGCCAAATCCAGTTCAGTCGGCAAACCTGTTTTAACCGCACAAAAACGGCATGCACGCGTACAGACTGCCCCTAAAATCATGAATGTAGCCGTACGGCGTTCTCCCCAACATTCGTGAATGTTCGGGCAACGCGCTTCTTCACAAACCGTATGTAAATTGTTCTCACGCATCAATTTTTTCAAATCTGTATAGTTATCATTCGTATTCAACTTAATTTTTAACCAATCCGGCTTTCTTACATGCTCCGTTCTATTTCCTTGTTCTGGTCTGCATGACAAGATCATCGACTCCAATCCATACGAACTTAAATACTTTCTATGATGTCAATGTATCATATATTCTGACTTCAAACAACCTAAGTGAAACATATACCAGATCGATTATCACATTTTCTTCAACCAAAAAGGAAAGTGCGATTTGTTAAGCACTTCCCTTTCTTTTTACCTTATTTCAAGACGAGGATATCCCCATAAACGATTAATGGCCACCGAGGTAAGCTTTTTTAATTTCCTCACTCGCTTGCAGTTCGTCAGGTGTCCCTGAAAGAATGACTTTTCCGGTTTCGATGACATAGGCTCTGTTGGCGACGGATAAGGCCATGTTAGCGTTCTGTTCGACAAGCAGGATGGTCGTTCCTTCTTTATTAATATCTTTAACGACTTCAAAAATGGTCTGCACCATAAGCGGGGCCAGCCCCATCGACGGCTCATCCAGTAACAGCAGTTTAGGCTTCGCCATGATTGCCCGCCCCATCGCCAACATCTGTTGCTCCCCGCCCGATAATGTACCGGCAGATTGTTTTCGACGTTCATGCAACCGGGGGAAGATGTCATAAACTTTTCCTAAATCCTGTTGGATGCCAGCCTTATCGGTTCTGAGAAAAGCCCCTAGCTCAATGTTCTCTTCTACACTCATCTCTGCAAATACTCGTCTTCCTTCCGGCACATGCGAGATGCCCGATTTGACAATCGCTTGTGCAGGCTTCCCTGCGATTGAATCATTCAAATAGTCGATCGTCCCGCTTTTCGGTTTCAATAATCCAGATAATGTTTTCAATAACGTGCTTTTGCCAGCTCCGTTCGCCCCAATAAGCGTCACGATTTCTCCCTGGTCCACATGCAAAGAAACACCTTTCAGAGCATGGATGCTTCCATAGTAAACGTTCAGGTCTTCAACCTTTAGCATGCTCATTTTGCACTTCCTCCCCTAAATAAGCCTCGATAACTTTTGGATTATTCCGGATTTCTTCAGGAGTTCCCTCAGCAAGAAGCACACCATGATCCAATACGTAAATACGCTCACAAATTCCCATAACCAAATTCATATCATGTTCGATCAATAAAATGGTCAAATTGAACTTTTCACGGATAAAAGCAATGAGCTCCATGAGATCCTTCGTCTCCTGGGGATTCATCCCTGCGGCAGGTTCATCGAGTAATAATAACTGAGGGCCCGCCGCCAACGCTCTCGCAATTTCTAGCCTTCGTTGTTTTCCGTAAGCCAAATTTTTGGCATCTTCATCTTTATATTGAGCCAGATTAAAAATTTCCAGAAACTCCATCGCTTTCTTTTCCATTTCTTTCTCTCCAGAAAAATGGGAGGGGAAACGGAACATCGAACTTAACACCGAATGTTTCGCCAATGAATGATAGGCAACTTTGACATTATCCAAAACGGAAAGTTCGTTAAATAGCCGGATATTCTGGAAAGTCCGGCTGATGCCAAGCCTTGTCACTTGGAAAGGAGCCAATCCATTAATGCGCCGCCCATTTAAGACAATATCGCCTTCTGTCGGTGAATAGACGCCTGTCAATAAATTGAAACTCGTCGTCTTTCCTGCACCGTTCGGACCGATCAGCCCGACCAATTCCCCTTGATGGATTTCCATATTGAAATTCGAAACGGCTTTTAATCCACCGAATTGGATGCCGACATCTTTCACTTGTAATAACGGCTCACTGCTCATGGTGGCTGCCTCCTTTCGAAAATCTCCACATCTTGAAGTAATCCGTAATTTCCATCGTACCCATCAACCCTTTCGGACGATAAAGCATGACGATGATTAAAACTAAACTGTAGATGATCATACGCGTTTCAGGATACCCTTGCAGGAACGTGGAGACGACGGTTAGCAGGATCGTTGCGACAACCGCACCTGATAAACTCCCAAGCCCTCCAAGAACGACGTAAATCAAAATATCGATGGACTTTAAAAACCCAAAGTTCGCCGGTTGAATAATATAGAAATTATGCGCATACAATGCTCCCGCAATGCCTGCAAAAAATGCGCCAACTGCGAATGCCAACACTTTATAATAGGTGGTGTTAATCCCCATCGCATCCGATGCAATCTCGTTTTCACGCACAGATATGCAAGCACGCCCATGTCTGGAGTTGGTAAAATTGACAATGACAATAATCGTGATCATCAGGCAGACGAACGTATACGTCCAAGTCGTTAAATGCGTGACTTGCATCCCCGCCGCCCCACCGACATAGTCGATGTTCAAAAAGACGATTCGGATGATTTCAGCAAAACCAAGTGTAGCAATCGCTAAATAATCCCCTCTGAGCCGCAAGCTCGGAATTCCGATGATCAGCCCCGCAATTGTCGCAACGATGCCCGCCGCCAAAATGGCAACGATAAACGGCAGATGGAATTTCATCGTGACGATGGCCGATATATACGCCCCAACTGCTAAAAATCCGGCATGCCCGAGTGAAAACTGTCCTGTAATGCCTATCACTAGGTGTAGACTGACAGCCAACATAATATTAATAGACATAAATATTAACGTGTTCGTATAGAAACTATTCAAATTCCCTCCGTTGATCATCATTTGAACAACCGCATACACCACGATGGCTACACCAATGAATACCCAAAATTGTTTTGATTTTTTCATAAACTGATGTCACCTACACTTTCTCTCGTGTATTTTTACCAAAGATGCCGGACGGTTTTAAAATGAGGATCAAGATCAAAATGACGAATGCTGCTGCATCTCTCCATAATGAAAAGCCGAGCGCACTGACAATCGTTTCGACAACCCCAAGTACAAGCCCTCCGACCATCGCACCGGGGATTATGCCGATTCCACCAAGAACGGCCGCTACGAATGCTTTCAAACCGGGAATAACCCCCATAAGCGGGTCAATCTTTGTATAGTAAATACCGAAGATGACACCTGCCGCTCCAGCCAAGGCAGAGCCAATCGCAAATGTGGCAGAGATGGTATTGTCCACATTAATGCCCATTAGTCTCGCTGCATCGGCATCATAGGATACAGCACGCATTGCTTTTCCGATTTTCGTTTTATGTACAATAAATTGAAGGATGATCATCAATGTTACGGAAACTGTCAAAATCAGAAGTGATTGACTGCTAATTTGAGCACCGAATAAGTTGAACGTTTTGTTGGCAAAATCGGAAGGATATGCCACCGGTTGTGCCCCTCTCATATAGATGACACCGTTCTGTATCAATAAGGAAACTCCGATCGCCGTGATCAAAGCGGCGATCCTTGTAGTATTCCGCAATCTTTTATACGCTACGCGCTCGATGATCACGCCGATAATCGCACAAGAGACCATCGAGATGAGTAGTGCAGGTAGGAAGCCAAGCCCCCACCCAGCAATCGTAAAATAACCGATAAAAGCACCGATCATGAAAATTTCGCCATGGGCAAAGTTAATAAGCTTTATAATTCCGTAAACCATCGTATAACCGAGTGCGATCAACGCATAGATGCTTCCGAGTGATATACCGTTTATCAGTTGTTGTAGCCATTCCATCCTTTCCACTCCCTTCTTAAAAAAAAAAGAAAAAGAACGGGAGGAGGATCATCCCCCTCCCGTTCCTCCCTACTTCATGACACTTCTGTGAAGTTGCGTCCAGTTTTTACATTGAACTTACTTCATCCCCTCACTCAAAGCTTGTCAAATGAGTGAAATCACGGATTGACTTTCGTTTTAAATACGGTTTCCCCATCTTGATATTCCAAAATCGTAGCGGATTTGATCGGGTGATGATTTTCATCGACCGAGTAAAGACCTGTAATCAGCTCAAGGTCTTTTGTTTCAGCCAACGCATCTTTTATTTTTACGGAATCCGCTCCACCTGCACGCTTAATGGCATCTGCCAGTAAATAAACAGTGTCATAACCGAGCGCGTTAAATGCATCTGGTGCTTTTCCATATTTCCCCTCAAATTTCTTGCTGAATTCTTGAATTTTTCCATCTGGATCTTCGGAAGAATAATGGTTGGTCGTGAATGTATTATTCAACGCCTCCGCTCCTGCCAAATCCAATAAAATTGGTGAATCCCAGCCATCCGCTCCCATCAATGGAACATCGATGCCCATCTCACGAGCTTGCTTGACGATCAAACCGACCTCTTCATAGTAACCAGGAATGAAAATGAATTCCGGATCCGCCGACTTGATGCGTGTCAGTGTAGAACGGAAATCCGGATCTTTCGCTACATATGACTCGTTCGCTACAATTTTGCCCCCTGCTGCTTCGAAATCTTTCTTGAAGGAAGCTGCAAGACCTTTTGAATAATCGCTTGCATTATCGGAATAGATTGCTACATTTTTTACTTTTAGTTCATTAGCTGCAAAGTTTGCTGCAACGGTTCCTTGGAAAGGATCGATAAAGGATGTACGGAATACATACTCATTGACTCCGCCATCTTCTCGAACCGTTACAGAAGGACTTGTCCCAGAAGGGCTGATGAGCGGTACTTGCTTGTCATTTGCAATTTGCGCTTGCGCTACAGTCGCACCACTCGTTGCAGCTCCGATGATGGCAACCACTTTGTCCTGTTCCGCAAGGCGGATTGCCGCACTTGTCGCTTCCGCGTTATCTGACTTATTATCGATTTTGACGATTTCAATTTGCTTGCCTTCGATCCCGCCTGCTGCATTGATCTCTTCAACAGCTAGGTCAATCCCCGCCGCTTCAGACGTTCCATACGAGGCAACCGCACCGGATAATTCCAAGTTCACGCCGATTTTAATCGTGTCGCTATCGTTGGATTCACCTGATTCCCCACTACTTGTGTCATTGTCTGCCCCGCATGCTGCCAACAAACCAACGATAAGTGTTGAAACAGCAAATACACTTAGCCACTTTTTCAACTTCAAATGTGATCCCCCCAGTTATCATTAGAGTTAAAAAGTTTACCATTTTCAGATTATTATATAATCTTATTGCCTAGTATATACGCCTATCTTACTATTGTCAAAACCTTTTTTCTTTATAATATTATTGGAAAAATAAAGAAGGAAGTGATAGGATCTCATCACTTCCTTCTTTATTTTTTTATTGTCCATCTGCGGGTAGTTCAATTGGAAAAGGAATCTCAACACTTGGTGAATTACCTCCGCCACTACTATAAACCGGTGGCACCTTGCCTGGAATATAGAGTTTTCCTACTAGAATTCTCTGCTCTACAACACTTTTTTGTGTCGCAAGTGGCACTATGATTTGGACATTCACTTTTATGACGACATTTACTTCAAGTATACCATTGTTAATACCGGATTCACTATTGGTTGTTTCAATATCCGCGTGAACAGCGCCAATAACATGGAGACGTATCGGAATTTTGGGTCCCAAATTCCCAAGTAATGGAATGTTCGCCGCTTGCCCGACTGGTACGTAAAATACCACCCCACCTTGTTTCTCCATCGCTTCTTGATTGTATTGGAAATCATCTAACAGAGGCAATACATCCATATTTCCCGATTCCGCCTCTTCCAGATAGGTAGTAACAAGCCGATGCACATCCGCCAACACCCTGCTTGTCGCTTCCCCATTGATCGTAATGGCTCCATTCGGATCATTTGGTATTGTTTGAAAAATCTGCTCAGTACTAGGCATTTTGAAATTTTCCGAAGTGAGCGCTTTGTTAATCACATGTGCTGCAATTTTCTCTGTTTGCACTTCGGCATACTGTATGTAGATAGGCGCGAGTCCGGCGTTGACCGCATAAAGGAAAAGACCGATTGATATTAACAATACAGGAATAAGGAGCGGAAATAGCTTTCTTTTCATTTTCCTTTTTCTTGTTTTCCTTGTCACTTGCCCATGAAATTTCAAAACAACTCCTCCCATTCCACATTATGCGGTATTGGAGGAGTTCATACGTTGGTTTATTTTTTTTAAAAGAATGGGAATCAGTCTATATTTTGTTCTTTTCCATACCATCCAAAAATATCTCTTATCAACTCGGGCATGTAATAGTCTTTTTCAGCCTCTTTCAACGCTGGAAAGAAAAAGCCGAACGTGAACATATCCAATGTTGCTAGCGTATATGTCTTTCCTGCTAGCACTTCCCGATTCCCAGCAAATAACTGACCATATCGATTTTGATAAAGCCTTTCATGGATCATCGCGCCCATTAAAGTCCCTCGAAAACCAAGTCCTTTGATTTCAATTTCAGGCCATTCCTTGTTTAAGGATTGTTCATAGACTTCCGTCAGCAGTTCACCATCTAGCGTGACGACACATGGATTGATCGGATGAGGCAAGAGCGCATGAAGATCGCCTTTTGACACCCATCCTTTTTCGAGGCTTCCTAGAAAAATGCCTGCATTAAAGAGGGCACAATCGGCTTCCGTATACGCGATGAGTGCTCTAGCAAAAAAAGAGGATAGTTCACTTTCTCCAAAAAGATTTTGCCGCAATGGGATCGGATTGAAAAACACTTTTTCGTTCATCGCCTGATTCCCTGCATCGATCAACCGATTTACTTCCCGCACATCTTCTTCCACATGCGCCAGCTGATCTGTTCGGTAGAGAACCGCTTTTCGATCGGTGATTTTCTTTGGATCCAAGCCGATTTTCAGCGTCACATGTCCTAGGTATTCCCCATATTTTCCTGTTGCCGCTAATAGGACAGGACCCACAAACTTGCCCTCGGGAAATAAATGATGGGTATGGGCCCCTAAAATGACGTCAATGATCGGACACTCCGCTGCAAGACGTTCGTCTTCGTGGATGCCCATATGCGATAGACAGACGATCACATCCACTTCGTCCTTCATCTGTTCAGCTAGTTTCTTCAATGTTTCCCGAGGAGGCGTGATTTGCCAACCGAGTTTTGAATAGAAAGCTTGGTACTCCGCCGTAGCTCCGATGATACCGACCCGCGTGCCTTTCCCAGTCGTGTAACTGACGGAGGGAATCGCCCATTCCGGGTATTGTCCATCATCCCACAAATTGCCCAGCACGATATCGAAGTTGGCATCCTCATAGAGTAAGTTCAGGGCCGTTTTGGACATCGTAATCCCTTCATTATTGCCGATGGTCACTGCATCATACCCCGCTTGATTCAACAAATGGGTGTTGCCTTTTCCTGCTGTCCCTTCCGTGAACGGATGCGAGCGATCGACAAAGTCACCGATATCGAAGACGAAACAAGCTTCCTCATGTTCGATATGTTGCCGTTTCCGCTCACGAAGATACCGGCTAATTTGTGGCCAGCTCTCAAAGTGACTGTGGACATCATTCGTATGATAGATGTGGATCGTTTCAATAATCTGTTCCATAAGGTCACCCCAAAATCCCGTCAATAATGGACCTGATTCCAAGCAATAGAAGCGTGATACGTAATGCTAAAACAAGCGTTTCCGATTTCATTTTCTGATTCAGGTACGCGCCGATTTTCGCCCCGATATAGGCTGCCGGAATGACCGGAATTGTATAGAGCCAAGGCACGTTCCCAAGCGCGATATGCGTAGCCGAATTGACGAGGGCCGATAGAAGCACCATGAACATCGATGTCCCGACAGCGACATGCGGGGGAAATAGAAATAGCAAAATCATGGCAGGTACGAGTATGGAGCCGCCACCGATTCCGAACAGACCCGATGAAAACCCGACAACGAAGGTCAGCAACAATGCAAACCAAACCGGATAGCCAAAGACGAAATTCTCTCCCGTACGATCCGTGAAACTTCGTTGTTTACCATGATTTACAAACCAACTAACGGGTTTCAAATATTTTCGAACCAGTAAAAGTATTGATAGTAAAATTAATAATATGCCAAAATATAAATTAAATGACGGTAAATCCAATCCTTTATTAACATAAGCACCTAAAATTGTTCCGGGAACGCTTCCCGCGAAGAAGATAAATCCACTTCTATAGTCAATCGTTTTTGTTTTCATATATGCTAATGTTGAAGAAAGCCCTGTAAAAATCATCATGACGACGGATAGGCCGACAACACTTTGCGGTGTAATCCCGCCGATCATTCCCAAGTTAATACCGATGAAAAGTGTGGCAGGTACCAATATGATCCCGCCACCTAATCCGACTAGTGCCCCGACGATGCCCGCCGCAAGGCCAATAACCGCTAAAATTACAAATTCCATTACCATTCCCCTTCGAAAAAGTCGAGCTGTTTAGGCGCCAAACTCTCGTAATTGATATCGAGCATTTTTTGAAACCGTTTCGCATTTTGTGCAGCGTGGCCACCCGAGTTGTTATTAAAGACGACAAACACTTCTTCCGTCTCCGCATTCAACTTTTGTACTGCCGTTTGGATTTCTTGTAGTTCAGTTTCAACATAATTATATAAATACCGGACTTTCCGCCATGCCTGATCATCTCCCGACAAGTTGCGCCACCCTTGGACATTGCGTCCATGAAGTCGGAACAGCACTTTATCTGTCCGTGTCGTCTCGGGGATGAGTGGAATGCTGCCAACCCCCGCTTGCGGCTCATCACAAACGGAATGAATGAGATTCCATTTACGTAAAAAACCCAAAGTCCCTTCTTGGTAATCGGACGAATACCAAGATTGATGCCTAAATTCAATCGCAATATCGAACCCTTCTAACCTTTTACATATGAAGAGGATTTCCTGAACATTTTCCTTGGTACAATCAAACCACGGCGGAAATTGCACGAGGACCATCGCCAATTTCCCCGCTTCCTGCAAAGGCTGAATGGATAATCTGAACTGCTTGTACATCTCTTCGACAGATGCATACGGAAGTTCCCCACGATGATGTCCTGTCATCCCTTGGTAAGCCTTGACAATAAAACGGAAATTGTCAGGCGTTTCCGCAATCCATTTACGAATATTGCGCTCCGGCTGAATCGCGTAAAACGTTGAATCCAGTTCGACAACTGGAAAATGAGCACTATAATCGACCAGCTTATCCTTCGCTGAAGAAGTAGGGGCGTATACATCAGGATGATCTCCCCAACCCGTCAAACCAATTTCAATCAATGCTTAGCCCTTCCTTTCTCATCAATTAAGCCTCGGCGTAATTGCGTCCAGATTTTTTCGAGCTTGCTCGAAAAGCTCCTCTAAAAAATCTGTGACATCCGCGGGCCTACAGGATGTAGGTCATGCAACCGTTGCCGCAGGACGCGGCGAACTTAGGTTGCCTTCCATTCTTCGTTCAGCTGGCTTGAACACTCGCTGAACAGAAAAACAAAACCGCATTTATCTTGCCACCTGTGGAGATGGGAGTCTCCTGTAGCTAACGCTTCGCTTTCAGTACAAAAAGATTTGCTGAATGAAGATAAAACAATACTATCATAGTATCATATCTCAGAAAGCCCTTTGTAACAATTGTGTTTGCTTGGAGGATTGAGCGTTGGGGGAGGCTTTTGAACGCGAGGGCATTGTTTTGAGCGCGGGTTCATCTCTTTGAGCGCGAGTTCATCTCTTTAGGCGCGGGATTCATTCTTTGAGCGCGAGTTCATCTCTTTGGGCGCGGGATTCATTCTCTGAGCGCGAGTTCATCTCTTTGGGCGCGGGATTCATTCTTTGAGCGCGAGTTCATCTCTTTGAGCGCGGGATTCATTCTTTGAGCGCGAGTTCATCTCTTTGGGCGCGGGATTCATTCTTTGAGCGCGAGGAAAAGCTGCTAATAAATCGCATGAAAAAAACCGGCACGAATGGCCGGTTTTTCTTTATCGTTATTAACCAATAGAGCCTTCCATCTCGAACTTGATAAGACGGTTCATCTCTACTGCGTATTCCATCGGCAATTCTTTTGTGAATGGCTCGATGAAGCCCATGACGATCATTTCAGTTGCTTCTAGTTCAGGGATACCGCGGCTCATGAGGTAGAAGAGCTGCTCTTCTGATACTTTGGAAACTTTCGCTTCGTGCTCAAGTGAAATGTTGTCGTTCAGGATTTCGTTGTATGGAATTGTATCGGATGTGGATAGCTTATCCATGATGAGCGTGTCACATTCGATGTTGGCACGTGCGCCGTCCGCTTTACGTCCGAAGTGGACGATTCCGCGGTAAGTCACTTTTCCGCCATGTTGGGAAATCGATTTGGATACGATTGTCGATGACGTGTTTGGAGCCAAGTGCATCATTTTTGCACCAGCATCTTGGTGTTGCCCTTTCCCTGCAAGCGCAATCGACAACGTCATGCCACGCGCACCTTCACCTTTTAGGATGATCGCCGGGTATTTCATCGTCAATTTCGAACCGATGTTACCGTCGACCCATTCCATCGTTGCGTTCGCTTCACAAACTGCACGCTTCGTTACAAGGTTGTAAACGTTATTCGCCCAGTTCTGGATAGTTGTATAACGGCAGTATGCGTCTTTTTTGATGATGATCTCTACAACCGCACTATGGAGGGAGTTTGTTGTATAGACAGGTGCTGTACAACCTTCGACATAGTGTACGCTTGCGCCTTCATCAACAATGATCAGTGTACGCTCGAACTGACCCATGTTTTCCGAGTTGATACGGAAATAGGCTTGTAGTGGCGTATCCACTTTCACACCTGGTGGCACATAGATGAATGACCCCCCTGACCAGACAGCCGAGTTCAAAGCAGAGAACTTGTTGTCGGAGTTCGGAATGACCGTACCCCAATATTTTTTGAAGAGTTCTTCGTTTTCCTTCAATGCAGAATCCGTGTCCTTGAAGACTATTCCTAGTTCTTCAAGATCTTCTTTCATGTTGTGATAAACAACTTCCGATTCGTATTGCGCGGAAACACCTGCAAGGTATTTCTGCTCCGCTTCTGGAATCCCAAGTTTATCAAACGTACGCTTGATTTCTTCCGGTACTTCATCCCAAGAGCGTTCTGTTCCTTCGGAAGGTTTAACATAATACGTGATTTCATCAAAATTCAATGAGTTCAAGTCGCCGCCCCATTGTGGCATTGGCTTGCTGTAGAAGATTTCAAGAGATTTCAAGCGGTAGTTCAACATCCACTCCGGCTCTTCTTTCATTTTCGAAATCTCTTCTACAATTTCACGCGTCAAACCACGTTCCGAACGGAAAACAGATACATCTTTATCTGCAAAACCATATTTGTAATCGCCGATTTCCGGCATTTTTTTAGCCATTACGATTCCTCCGTTCTCATAATTTGCGTTTGAAAAGGTAGGTGAACAGGGTCTCTTGACATCCTGCCGCAACAAACTGTATGACTTGTTTCCTGCGGGCCCCGATTTCACTGCTATTTTCAAACAACCTCTTTATTGGTCGGAGTCATTTCCGACTCCTTTTTCCATCGCCTTCCACGCAAGTGTCGCACATTTGATGCGTGCAGGGAATTTTGCCACACCCGAAAGTGCCTCAATATCCCCAAGGTCTACTGATTCATCCACTTCTTTGCCCAACATCATATCCGAAAAAATGTGAGCAACTTTCACCGCTTCTTCCGCGGTTTTGCCTTTGACCATTTGCGTCATCATGGATGCGGATGCCATGGAAATCGAACAGCCTTCGCCTTCGAATTTAGCGTTTTGGACAATCCCGTCTTCCATTTTCAACGTCAAGTGAATGACATCACCACATGTCGGATTGTTCATATCGACAGTAATATCACTTTCATCAAGGACGCCTTTATTTCTCGGATTTTTATAATGATCCATGATAACCGAACGATATAACTGATCTAAATTATTAATAGACATCTGCGAAATACTCCTTTGCCATGCGGAGTCCATCGACGAGGCGATCTACATCCTCTGTCGTATTGTAAAGGTAGAAGCTAGCGCGTGCCGTAGCTGATACATCCAACCATTTCATAAGCGGCTGTGCGCAATGATGGCCCGCTCTGACGGCAATGCCATTCATATCAAGTACTGTTGCAACGTCATGTGGGTGAACCTCGTTTAAATTAAAAGTGACAAGCCCTGCCCGTTTTTCAGGATCGAGCGGACCATAGATTGTAAGTCCCTCAACTTCTGACATACGTTCCATTGCATATCCGGCTAGCTCATGTTCATGCTTTTCAATCTGCTCAAGCCCGATTTCCTCAAGAAAATCGATGGCAGCCCCAAGACCGATCGCTCCTGCAATGATAGGTGTCCCGCCTTCAAACTTCCAAGGCAACTCTTTCCATGTAGATTCGTATAAACCGACGAAATCGATCATTTCGCCGCCGAACTCGACAGGTTCCATTTTATCTAGCAACTCTTTTTTACCATAAAGTACACCGATACCAGTCGGCCCACACATCTTATGCCCTGAGAAAGCAAAGAAATCACAGTTCAGCTGTTGTACATCGATTTTCAAATGCGGTGCAGCTTGTGCACCATCCACAACCATCACAGCACCATGTGCGTGTGCAATTTCTGCGATTTCTTTAATCGGATTCATCGTACCGAGAACATTTGATACGTACATGATAGAGACGATTTTCGTCCGGTCCGTAATCACTTCACGAACTTTATCGAGCGACAATGTACCATCTTCTTCAAGATCGATGTATTTTAACACGGCACCTTTTTCTTTCGCAAGTTGTTGCCATGGAATAATGTTCGAATGGTGTTCCATGTAGGTGATGACGATTTCATCGCCTTCACCTACATTTGCACGCCCATAACTTTGCGCAACAGTATTAAGTGCTGTTGTCGTACCACGCATGAAAATGACTTCTTCTGTCGATTTTGCGTTGATGAACTTCCGCACTTTTTCGCGCGCACCTTCATACCCTTCCGTCGCACGGTTCCCCAAAGTGTGTACACCGCGGTGGACGTTCGAGTTATCTAAATTGTAATAATTGCTGATTGCTTCAATGACTTGCCGCGGTTTTTGGGATGTCGCGGCACTATCTAGATAAACGAGCGGATGCCCATTTATTTCCTGGTCCAGGATCGGGAAATGTTTGCGGATCTCTTTATTGAGCATTAGCGCACTTTCCTTTCAATAACCTCCGTCAATTGTTTCTTCACGCCTTCAATCGGCAGCTTGCTGACGACTGGCGCAAGGAAACCATGGATGACGAGACGTTCTGCTTCTTGTTGGGAAATTCCTCGGCTCATCAAATAATACAATTGCAATGGGTCAACACGGCCCACAGATGCTGCGTGTCCAGCAGTTACATCATCCTCGTCGATGAGTAGGATCGGGTTCGCATCTCCGCGAGCCTTTTCACTTAACATGAGAACGCGTGACTCTTGAACAGCATTCGATCTTGTCGCCCCTTTGGCAATTCGGCCAATTCCATTAAAGATGGAAGAAGCGGCTTCTTTCATAACACCATGCTTCAAGATGAAGCCATCCGTATCCAGTCCCCAATGGACGATTTCAGATGTGAAGTTCTGGCGCTGGCTACCGCGTCCAACGACAACTGTTTTCATATCACAAGAAGAGTTATCCCCTACAAGATGCGTGATATTTTCAGAAATTGTATCGCTGTCGTTCATCAGGCCGAGCGCCCACTCGATACGGCTATCGCGACCTGTGACGCCACGGCGGTTCACATACGTCGTGAAACCTTCCGCAAGTACATCCACTGCACCGTATACGATTTTGGCATTATCACCTGTAAATACTTCGGAAACGATATTGACAAGTCCTTTTGCTTCTTCGACTGTAGACAAATAGTTTTCGACATAAGTCACTGAGCTGTTTTTCTCCGCAACGACGATTACATGATTGAACAGAGAAGCCTGTGCATCGTCATGTAAGAAAAGAACTTGAAGCGGCTCTTCTACTACAACGTTTTTCGGAACGTATACGAATACGCCACCATTCAAAAGCGCTGCATGGAGTGCTGTCAACTTGTGCTCATCGACTTTGACGCCATCTGTCATGAAGTACTTTTTCACCAGCTCACCATGCTCACGTGAAGCGGTGAAGACATCTGTTAAAATGACACCTTGCTCTTTCAAGCCCTCGGACAGTGAAAGATATGCCGGTGTATTATTATGCTGTACGTAAATATTCTTCTGTTGATCAACGTCCACTAGCGCACGCGCTGCTTCCGGAAGTTCATCCAATGAAGCGAAAGTTGTAGACTCTACCACATGGTTCGGGAATTCTGTGAAATTCCATTTATCGATTTTCGTTTTATCTGGTTTTGGCATTGGCAGTTGGTCCAGTTTCGCTAATGCATCAGCGCGGAAATCCGCCATCCAATCTGCTTCATTCACCTTCGCTGAATAGGAGCGGACGTCCTGTTCGGTCAATGCCAGTTTCGTTTCAACCGTCATTCTGAATCGTCCCCCTTTCTTATGCTTCCTGCCCGACAGTCTCGTCTTCAATGCCGAGTTCTTCTTTGATCCAGTCATATCCTTGCTCTTCAAGTTTCTTCGCCAATTCTGCACCGCCGGATTTGACGACTCTTCCTTGCATCATGACGTGGACATGATCTGGTGTAATGTAGTCAAGGAGACGTTGGTAGTGCGTGATGATCAGGCAGCCGAATCCTTCGCCGCGCATTTCGTTAATCCCTTTTGAAACAACTTTCAATGCGTCGATATCAAGACCAGAGTCGATTTCATCAAGGATTGCAAACTTAGGTTTCAACATCATCAGTTGGAGGATTTCGTTACGTTTTTTCTCCCCGCCCGAGAACCCTTCGTTCAAGTAACGAGTAGCCATATCTTCGTCCATTTCAAGGAATTCCATTTTGCTATCCAGCTCACGGATGAATTTCATCAATGAAATTTCATCGCCCTCTTCACGTTGCGCATTGATGGCAGAACGTAGGAAGTCAGCATTTGTCACGCCCGTGATTTCACTTGGATATTGCATCGCAAGGAAAAGACCCGCTTGTGCACGCTCGTCCACTTCCATTTCCAGTACGTCCTCACCGTCAAGTGTCACCGTACCTGCTGTTACTTCGTATTTGGGATGTCCCATAATCGCTGACGCGAGAGTTGATTTTCCTGTACCGTTCGGACCCATGATTGCGTGGATTTCATTTGTATTGATCGTCAAATCGACGCCTTTCAATATTTCCTTGCCTTCAATTTCAACGTGAAGGCCTTTGATTTCCAAAGTTGCCATTCCAATACCTCCATATGTTAAAGATGAACGGATATCCATTCTCAATTTAGTATCATTCTAATCTTAACGCATAAAGCATCCCCATGCAAATCATTGAGAACCTTATCGATTGATTAGAATACACTTAAATCAAGACTTTGTTATACCTGCTCTAGTAGATTCGCCGCATTTTCAATTATCTATTCCTGATTGAGAATTTTATCCTCATTCAGTAGAAGGCTCCGATCTCTGTAGCTGGCGAGATGAATGCGATTTTGTTCCCCTGTTCAGTGGGAGTTCAAACGCCTGCTGAACGAAGCAAGGAGGCAATTGAGCTTTGCTCAATTCAAAATCTGGACGCAATCACGCCGAGGCGCGATTGATTAAAGAAGCTCCATTAATCATTTTCAGATCAACGGAGCTTCAATTTAATTATTTTACTGGAACGATTTCGCCATTCCACTCTTCAACGATAAAGTCTTGAATTTCTTGTGATTGCAACACTTCTACTAATGTTTTAATTTCCGGTTTGTTTTCATCGCCTTCACGTACAGCGATGATGTTCACATATGGTGATTCCGAATCTTCCATTGCGATTGCATCTTTAAGTGGATTTAAACCAGCATCGATAGCAAAGTTCGTGTTAATCAGCACGATATCCCCTTCGCCGTTATTGAAAAACTGTGGCAAGATTGCCGGATCGTTTTTCGCGTCAAATTGAAGATTCTTCGGATTCTCGGCGATGTCTTTCAGTTCAGCTGATGTTTTATCAATTCCTTCAGCCAATTTGATTAGCCCTTTTGCTTCAAGCAACGCCAATACGCGTCCATGGTCAGCAACGGAATTACTGATCAGCACAGTAGCACCGTCCGGAAGTTCATCAAGTGATTTGTATTCTTTCGAATAAATACCGATCGGCTCAATGTGGATGCCGCCTGCATTGACAAATTTATAACCATGATCTTTGATTTGCAAATCAAGGTATGGGATATGTTGGAAATAGTTTGCGTCAAGATCTTTGCTTTCAAGGTCTTGGTTCGGCAAGATATAGTCTTGGTATTTTTGGATATCTAGTTCAATGCCTTTTTCTTTCAACAATGGTGCCGCTTTTTCAAGAATGATCGCATGCGGCGTGTTGGAAGCACCGACAACTAGCTTTGTTAATTCTCCACCAGTAGCCTCTTCACCATTGCTACCACTTGTGCTATTTTCATTTGTGTCATTTTTTGTTCCACATGCTGCCAGTGCAAGCAAAAGCACGGCCAATAATAATCCTGATAAGATTTTCTTCATCGTAGAACTCCCCTTTTCTATGTCATTTCTATAGTTAGCAGGCAAAACGCCTGGTGTAACCTACTTTCAACTTTAACGCTTGTCCAACTTCTTCACTGCTAAATCACCGATGGCCTGAATGATGAAAACGATGACCAAAATGAGGATGGTCGACACTTGCGTCACATCTTCCCGGCTGCGTTGGAATCCTTCCATATATGCAAGCGTACCGAGTCCGCCCGCTCCGATAATACCCGCCATTGCTGTATAGCCGACAAGCGCGATGGCTGTCACCGTAATGCCTGAAATGAGTGCCGGCATCGATTCAGGCAACAGCACTTTAAAAATAATGGTTCTCGTTTTTGCTCCCATCGACTTGGCTGCTTCGATTACGCCTTTATCAATCTCCTGCAGCGCAATCAATACCATCCGCCCATAAAACGGAGCCGCTCCGATAATGAGTGCTGGCAGAGCCCCTTCCGGTCCCCGGATTGTACCGACCAACAGTTTCGTAAAAGGTATGAGCAAGATGATTAAAATGATAAATGGAATCGACCGGAAGATATTGACGAATGCCCCCGTGATTGTATAGATCACCTTATTGGCCCATATTTGACCCGGACTTGCCAGGAACAACACTACCCCTAGCGCAATGCCGATGATAAAAGTAAAAAATGTTGAGATAGCGGTCATGTAAATCGTTTCGATAGTTGCTTCCCACATGACTTCCCAATCCACATTCGGAAATAGGTTTTCAATCATTGCCGATCACCTCCGTCTGGACATCTTGTTCATGGAGGTATTGAATCGCTTCGTCAATGAGTGCTGCCCCTCCTACGAGCTGGAGGATAAGTGTACCGTATGCTCCACCACGGGTATGGGATATATTTCCTTGCACGATGTTCACATCTACATTGAACTTCCGGATCAAGCTTGCCAAAACTGGCTGTTCCGTCCGATCACCGACAAAGACAAGTTTGACGAGCGTTCCGGTGGGAAGCTCTTCTTTAATATGTTCGATTGCCTGTTTCGCCTCTGCCGATTCTGTCACTTGGGAAACGAATCGCTTCGTAATCGGGGCTTGGGGAGCTTGGAACACATCAAGTACATTACCAAGTTCTACAACTTTTCCCGCTTCCATGACCGCGACACGATGGCAGATTTTGCGGATGACATGCATTTCGTGTGTGATCAACACAATCGTCAAACCGAGCCGCTCATTGATTCCCGTCAGCAACTCCAAAATGGAATCCGTCGTTTCGGGATCAAGCGCTGACGTCGCTTCATCACAGAGAAGAACTTCCGGATCGTTCGCGAGCGCCCGTGCAATGCCGACACGTTGCTTCTGCCCACCTGACAATTCGGATGGATAGGCATGTTCACGGCCACTTAGGCCGACCAATTCAATCAGTTCAGCGACTTTCCGTTCCCGTTGCGCTTTTCGAACGCCTGCGATTTCAAGTGGGAAAGCAATGTTATCCTTCACAGTTCGGGACCATAATAAGTTGAAATGTTGGAAAATCATGCTCACTTTTTGTCGGGCTTCTCTCAGGTCCTTGCCTTTAATCGCGGAAATCTCAAGTTCGCCAATTTCCACTCGACCGGAAGTTGGCTTTTCAAGACCGTTCAGCAGGCGAATCAACGTACTTTTCCCCGCCCCGCTATAACCGATAATGCCAAAAATTTCGCCATCCGCAATTTCAAGCGTTACACCATCAACCGCAGATATGCTATTTGCTCCTACACCATATTGTTTATCAATATCCGTTAAACGGATCATTTCTTTCACCTCAACACTTGAAAAGCAGAAGTGGCCTACATTAGATGCTCTCCCCACTACAGCTAGACAATAATAATCAATTACGCCTCGGCGTAATTGTGACCAGATTTTGAATTGAGCACAGCTCAATTAACTCCCTTCAAAATCTGTGACATTCGCCGGAGGCTTTATCTTCGTTCAGCAGGCGTTTGAACACCCGCTGAGCAGGAAAATAAAACCGCATTCATCTCGCCATCTCATAGAGATGGAAATCTTCTGCTCAAAGAAGATAAAAAAACCTTCCTGCAGACGAGCAGAAAGGTATTACGTTAGTTGTCACAAACGTTCATCCGATCTCTCATCTGTCAAAGCGATTGCTTTGCGTGATTTGGCACCATTTCACTTTCATGACGGTTGCCGGGCTTCATAGGGCACTGTCCCTCCACCTCTCTTAATAAGAGCAACTTATTCAACTATATGTTCAGACGAATAGTATCATGTTCGACAAGCTCTGTCAACTCAATTTTTCAAGGAGGTACGGAACAGAATGAAATGCGTAGATCTTATGCTGTATTTCGCCTTCCTTTTGGATCAGCAGACAAGGGACGCTTTCAATTTCATACTCAACCGCCACTTCCTGCACGTAGTTCAAATCTGCTTTCCCCATATGTAAATCTGGCTTCATAGCGGCAATGACATCCAACATTTTGGATGCAACGGCACAAGTTCCACACATCGGTGTATACAAATAATATACGGCTTCGGGTAATTCTTTCAATGCCTGTTTCCATTGTTCGCGCGTCCATTTTTCCATTTTTTTATAAATCATCCTTTATCATCAATTCCACTTCAGCAAGCGGTCCTATTGAATCTCGACTGCATGACATGCATCTTCACCATCTAATTGAAAGGGTATTTTGCCGAATCAAGTTAAAAATTCAGGGCGGATTTTGAATTCAGCGCCAAGCAATATGGAAGCGAGTACTTTGTCGGGGGTCGTCTCTACTTCCCGATAAGTCTTTTCCGTATACAAATGAATGGCATCTGGATATTCCCTTTTAAATAAAACACGTATCTTTTCCCCATCTTCATCCGCATCCACAAAGACAAATAATTCCTGTTCCTCAAATGGAGCAAGCAACTCTTCGAGACGATAAGGACTGATCGTCCCGTTCGTACAAATGATTGTAACGGGTTCGGCTAGGATTCTGACAAGCCGTTTCCGATCCGCCCCGCCCTCCACGATGATCACTTTTTCATCCACCACAAAGCCACTCCTTTGCGCACTGCCTGAAGAATCGATAGACAAAAACGCCGGCATAATCACACCGGCGTTTCCATCGAAAGATTTTTCGGATTTATTCGATAAATCTTTCCGGAAAATCTGTGACATCCGAAGATTTTAACTTCATTCAGCAAGTCATATTACAACTGCTGAAGCGAGTTCACCTTATTCTCCGACTGTCATTTTGTCATACTCTTCAGCAGACATTAACGTATCTAATTCTGCCGCATCCGTTGGTTCAACAACGATCATCCATGCATTTTCATAAGGTGATTCGTTGACAAACTCAGGGTTGTCCTCAAGCTCTTCGTTCACCTCAAGCACTTTACCGCTGATTGGCGCGTAAAGCTCAGATACAGTTTTAACGGATTCAACACTTCCGAACGGCTCATTCACTTTCACTTCATCGCCAACTTGCGGTAGTTCGACAAAAACGATATCCCCAAGTTCAGATTGTGCGAAATGTGTAATACCGATGCGGTAGTTTCCGCTTTCTTCTTTTACCCATTCATGCTCTTCAGAATAGCGTAGGTCCTTTGGTGTACTCATACCTTAACCCCTCCAAATAAATAGTTTCATGCCCTTCAATTTTGGCATATTTCATGACCGATGACAAGATAGGAATCAATTTGCCCAAACGGTGTCGAATTCCTCTTCTTTGAAACCGACAGTCACCTTGCCATGTCCGAATACAATCGGTCTTTTGATCAACATACCGTCCGATGCCAACAAGCTAATCTTCTCTTCATCTGTCATGTTTGGTAAGCGATCTTTCAAGTTTAATTCCCGATATTTTTTACCCGAGACGTTAAAAAATTTTTTAATGTCCAGTGAAGACGCCGCAATCATTTCTTTTAATTCTTTTTCAGCCGGTGGATTTTCTGCAATATTCACCTCTTGAAAATCCAGTTCATTCATTTCAAGCCATTTTTTCGCTTTTCGACATGTTCCACATTTCGGATAGCCATAATATGTAATGCTCATCTCGCTCAACACCTCCGTTTTCGCCATTATAGCAGAAAAACCATCCGAAGACCTCAAGGCATCGGATGGAAAGGTTTGTATGAATCGTTTATTTCTCAAACAATATATTTCTCAGCTTCAATTAGCTTAACAGACGCTTCACGTTTTTTCGCGATGATATTAAAAGGTGTGGAACGTGTCAATTTCCGCAAGGCAGAGAGCATCATGCGAAGATTGTCGCCCTCTGTTGCAGCAAGTAGCGTTTCTTTCGCATCTTTTTCAATCGCTTCAAATGCTTCTTGGCAAAAAATTTGTGTATATAAAATCTTTTGCTGTTCTTTCTCTTCTCCGTTGCGGGTAATCGCTTTTTCTGTACGTAACAAAGCCGATTCCATTGCGAAAATGTTATTGGCGATATCCGCGATATTGACGAGTACTTCTTGTTCCGCTTCAAGTTTCGTCCCAAAACGCTGTGCGGCGATTCCAGCTACAAGCAATCCGATTTTCTTGGCATTTTTGACAAGCACTTTTTCTTGTGCAAGTGCTTCCTCGTCAATTTCCTCCGGCATCATCGTGAGCAGTTCAGCTTGTAATGCTTGCGCTTGTTGTAAAAGTGGCAATTCACCTTTCATCGCCTTTTTCAAAAAAGTCCCGGGAATGATCAGGCGATTGATTTCATTCGTTCCTTCAAAAATACGATTAATCCGGGAATCCCGGTAAATGCGCTCAACCTCATATTCCTGCATGAAACCATATCCGCCATGTAATTGGACAGCTTCATCAACAATATAATCGAGCACTTCGGAGCCGACAACTTTATTGATGGAACATTCAATTGCATATTCAGCGATGGCCGCTGCGACGGCTTTCCCATCTTTTTGCTCTGCAGCGCTCAACCGGCTTTGCCGCTCCTCAAAATAGCCTACCGTTCGGTATATCAAACTTTCCGTCGCATACAATTTGGCTGCCATCGTAGCCAATTTTTCTTTCGTTAAATTAAAAGAGGAGATCGGTGTTTTAAACTGCTGGCGCTGATTGGCATAAGTGATGGCCAATTCAAGAGCACGTTTGGATCCGCCGATTGTTCCGGCGCCCAATTTATAACGTCCGATATTTAAAATATTGAACGCTATAATATGCCCCCGGCCGATATCGCCTAATAGGTTCTCAACCGGCACTTGCGCATCCTGTAAAATGAGCGTTCGTGTAGAAGATGACTTGATCCCCATTTTTTTCTCTTCCGCACCGACCGAGACGCCCGGGAATGCTTTTTCAACGATGAAAGCCGTAAATTTCTCCCCATCAATTTTTGCATAGACAATAAAGACATCAGCAAAACCGGCATTCGTAATCCACTGTTTTTCTCCATTTAAGATGTAATGTGTTCCTTCAGCATTCAACTTCGCAGTCGTTTTTGCTCCTAAAGCGTCTGAACCGGACCCCGGCTCCGTCAAGGCGTATGCAGATATTTTGTTACCGGCTACGGAGTTCGGTAAATACTTTTGTTTTTGTGCTTCATTGCCAAACAGGACGATCGGTAATGTGCCGATGCCTACGTGCCCGCCGTGTGTAATCGAAAAACCACCGGCTACGGACAATTTTTCCCCAATCAACGCAGATGAGATTTTGTCAAGGCCAAGACCGCCGTATTCTTCAGGTACGTCTGCACCGAGAAGACCTAGATCCCCAGCCGTTTTAAGCAATCTTAACGAGTTCTCAAATTCATGGTTTTCGAGTTTGTCTAGAACCGGGAGCACTTCGTTTTTCACATAGTCTTCCGTTGTCTTCGCAATCATTTTATGTTCATCGGTAAAGTCCTCGGGCGTAAAAACCCGATCTGCCGCAATCTCTTCGATTAAGAAGGCACCGCCTTTGATCAGTTCATCCGTTTGCAATTCAGTCATTGGAATTCCTCCTTATATTGTCGATAACTCACTCTATTGAAATAAAGAAATGACCTCGAACACGATGTGACGCTAGAGGATACCTTCCCCTTATAGCATTTCAAATACGCCGGCTGCGCCCATTCCGCCGCCGATGCACATCGTGACGACACCAAATTGTTTCCCTTGGCGTTTCAATTCATTCAGTAGGCGGATTGTTAAAATCGTGCCGGTCGCACCGAGTGGATGCCCAAGCGCGATCGCTCCCCCATTGACATTCACTTTGTCCAACTCCAAACCTAAATGGCGGATGACTTGCAATGATTGGGAGGCGAATGCTTCATTCAATTCCCATAGATCGATATCGTCGATGGAAAGTCCCGCTATTTTCAACGCTTTCGGCACAGCTTCGATCGGTCCGATACCCATCACTTCAGGCGGCACGCCCCCTACTGCAAATGCACGGAATTTCGCAATCGGTTTCAAGCCTTGCGCTTCTGCCACTTCACGATCCATCACAAGAACAGTCCCTGCGCCATCAGATGTTTGCGATGCATTGCCGGCCGTCACCGAACCAGTCACCGAAAATGCCGGTCGCAATTTTGCCAACCCTTCCATACTCGTTCCGTGACGGACCCCTTCGTCCATGGTGAATGTGAATGTCTTTTCATCATATTTTCCATTGTCATCGACAAAACGTTTGACGACTTCCACGGGCACGATTTCATCATTGAATTTCCCGGCTGCGATGGCCGCTCCCGCACGCTCATGCGAACGGACAGCAAAAGCATCTTGGTCCTCACGGCCGACACCGTATTTCACCGCCACTTGTTCAGCGGTATGCCCCATCCCCATGTAATATTGAGGTGCCGTTTCCGCTAAATGAATGTTCGGACGGATTGTATTGCCCATCATTGGCACCATGCTCATCGACTCGACGCCCCCTGCAAGGATCGCTTGGGAATGCCCGATCATAATCCGTTCGGCGGCATAGGCGATCGATTGCAAACCCGATGAACAGAATCGGTTGATGGTAATGGCCGGTGTCGTGTCCGGCAGTCCGGCAAGTGCACCGATATTCCGTGCAACGTTCATACCCTGCTCCGCTTCAGGCATGGCACAACCGATGATCAGATCATCAATGGGACCGTCATAGCCGCCCGCTCGCTTCAAAGTTTCTTTTATTGTCAATGCGCCTAAATCATCAGGACGGACGTTCACCAAAGAGCCTTTCCCCGCTTTTCCAACCGGCGTCCGTGCACCGGCGACAAGTACTGCTTCTCGCATCTCCACTCCTCCTTTTGCTTTACCGATCAGTTACGCAGTGGTTTTCCTTTTAACAGCATGTGTTGCATCCGCTGTTGAGACTTCGATTCTGCAATCAGACTTAAGAAGGCTTCACGTTCCAAGTCAAGCATGTATTGTTCATCAACGAGCGTTCCATACGGCACTTTACCGCCTGCCAACACGAACGCCAATTTCTTGGCAATTTTCAAATCATGCTCGCTGATGAAGCCAGAAAGGAACATCCCTTCCGCTCCGAGAAGCATCGTCGCATAGCCCGAATCACCGGTAACTGGTATTTTATCTTTTTTCGGTGCTGTATAACCATTTTCATAGAGTGCAAGCGCGGCTTGTTTCGCATCATAGAGTAAGTGATCGGCATTAACACTGATCCCATCCGCAAAATCGAGAAAGTTATTATCACGCGCCTCTTCCGCAGAAGTAGATACTTTTGCCATGGCAATCGTCTCGAACACTTTATTCGCCACATATTGGTAATCGACACGGACTCCGTTCGGCAAGCCTTTTAAATGCTTCGCATACAGATTGACATTGCCACCGCCTCCCGGGATGAGCCCGACACCTGTTTCCACAAGTCCGATATACGTTTCCGTCGATGCTTGGATATGCGCCGCCGGCAGACAAACTTCCGCTCCCCCGCCAAGCGTCATCGCAAACGGTGCGGCAACAACAGGCTTCTTGGAGTACTTGATTTTCATCATGGTCTTTTGGAACGTGCGAATGACAAAATCGAGTTCAAAAAGATTATCATCCTGCGCCTCCATCAGAATGAGACCCAAGTTGGCACCCACACAGAAGTTTTTCCCTTGGTTGCCGATGACAAGTCCTTTGAAATGTTGCTCGACTTCATCGACAGCAAAGTTAATCATCTGCAAAATGTCCAATCCGATCGCATTTGACTGGGAATGGAATTCAAGTAATGCAATGCCGTCTCCCATATCGATCAGGCTGGCGCCTGCATTTTTCTTAATGACGCCATGTTTCTTCTTAATGCGTTTTAAATCGATCACTTTTTCATTGGCCGGGACTACCTTGTACTCTTCCCCATCAAAGAAATAAAGTTCACCGTCTTCTTCCTTATAAAAAGTTTCATAGCCTTTTTCCAACAATCGCTGTACAAATGGAGGGATTGCTGTCCCTTCCTCTTTCATCTTTTCCACTGATTGTGCGACGCCGATCGCATCCCACATTTCAAACGGTCCTTGCTGCCAACCGAAGCCCCATTTCATCGCTCGGTCGATGGCGACGATATCATCTGCAATTTCACCGTTCAATCGTGCAGAATAGCGCAATGTCGGGGCGAGGATATGCCAAAGGATCTCACCCGTCCGATCCTTTGCATAGACAAGCGTTTTCACTTTATCGGCAAGCCCTTTTTGCTGCTTCGCCATTTCAATTGAAGGCGTTTTCAATTGTTTCGCCGACTCATAGTCAAAGGTCTCTGGATTCAATTCAAGAATCTCTTTCCCTTTTTTCACATAGAATCCTTGCTTCGCTTTTGCACCGGCCCAGCCATTCTCCACCATTTTCTGCATGAAAGCCGGCGGGACGAATACTTGCTGCTCTTCCCCTTCCGTTTTGTCATACACATTTTTCGCGACATGCATGAATGTATCGAGTCCGACCACGTCAAGTGTCCGGAATGTCGCCGATTTTGGTCTACCAATCAGCGTCCCCGTCACTGAATCGACTTCCCCGATCGAATAACCCCGATTCGCCATTTCACGGAGCGTGACAAGAAGACCATATGTGCCGATCCGATTGGCGATGAAGTTCGGTGTATCTTTAGCGATGACAACGCCTTTGCCAAGCCGATCTTCCCCGAATTTTGTCATGAACTCCACCACTTCCGGAGCCGTCGTACTGGCTGGAATAACCTCAAGCAACTTCAAATAACGTGGAGGATTGAAAAAATGGGTGCCCAAGAAATGTTTTTGGAAATCATCCGAACGCCCTTCCGCCATCGCTTCGATGCTAATGCCAGATGTATTGGAGCTGATGATCGTTCCCGGGTTACGTACCGCATCAATTTTTTCATAGAGCGCTTTTTTGGCATCGAGGTTTTCGACAATGACTTCGATAATCCAGTCAACTTCTTTCAACTTCTCCAAATCATCCTCAAAATTCCCCGCTTCAATCAGCGTCAAATTATTTTTGCTAGTGAGCGGAGCGGGCTTTTGCTTGAGCAGTTTCTGCAATGCTCCTGCCGCCATTTTGTTCCGCACTTGTACACATTCTAACGTCAGTCCTTTTGCCGCTTCTTCATCCGTCAATTTTTCAGGGACGATATCCAAAAGCAGTACAGGAATTCCAATGTTGGCAAGATGCGCCGCAATACCTGATCCCATGACACCAGATCCTAAAACTGCCGCTTTTTTAATTTGATAAGTCACAAGTGAAGCCTCCCTTTGACCCTTGAATGAATGGTCATTCATTTTTCATGCAAAAAAATTTGAAACATTTTCTAGTATTCTAAGTGTAATCTATTGTGTATTTTTTCGCAATATTATAATCTCTATTTTTCATCTTCTCTCACCAGAGCGTTTTGTTACCCGTCTGAAACAAAAACATTGTACACTGACCTTATAAGGAGGGGATTTAATAATGAAATCAATTACAACTGCAGAACAATTCAACGAAGTCATTTCAGGCGATTCTAAAGCATTGGTCAAATTCCAAGCAGGATGGTGCCCGGATTGCACGAGAATGGATATGTTTATCGATCCGATCGTTGAAAAATATGATATGTACACATGGTATGATGTCGATCGCGATGTGCTACCCGAAATCGCTGAAAAATATGACGTGATGGGCATTCCGAGCCTATTGATTTTCCAAAACGGTGAAAAGAAAGCGCATTTGCATAGCGCCAACGCAAAATCACCGGAACAAGTAACAGATTTCCTAGATAGCGTAGAAAAGTAAATGGCATTTGTTTCACCTAATTGGGCTGTCCGGAAAGTTAGTAAAAACTGATTTTCCGTAACAGCCCTTTTCTTCTACTAAGACCGCATCCTAGAACACGTCAATTTCCGGGGGCATAACTTCCGCTCCAATAGACCGATTCAACTTACCATACATCATCTTGTAATCTCCCTAAACCAAAAAAAACGAAGTAACCGTCCTTCCATTTTTAAGGATTGACGGCTACTTCTTATATAAAAGGACCAACTTCTTACATTGCAATGCATCTCATATAAGTCATTATTCTTGATTCCAAATAACGAGCTTCATTTCTGTCATTTCTTCTATTGTATATTTTAAGCCCTCACGCGAATTACCGCTTTCTTTCACGCCGCCATAAGGCATTTGGTCAACGCGATACGTTGGGATGTCGTTTATGAGAACACCGCCGACATGAAGCTTTTTAGACGCATGCATAGCTGTAGCAATATCATTTGTGAAAATACCTGCTTGTAGCCCATATCTGGAATCGTTAATTGCAGTAATCCCTTCCTCTACCGACTGAATCGCATTAATAGAGACGATTGGCGCAAAGACTTCCTGGCAAGATACTTTTAAATGGGGTGCAACACCGACAAGAACCGTTGGCAACAGCAAGTCGTTTTCGATCGTACCTCCTGTCACGAGTTGGACATCCGCCTCCACTGCTTCATCAATCCACGCCTTCGCACGATCCTGTTCTTTTCTTGAAATCAGCGCAGATATATCTGTTTTTTCGTCTAACGGATCACCTAATACGAGTTTCTCAGTCGCTTCTTTAAACTTAGCAGTAAACGCTTCTACGAGATTCTCATGCACATAAATTCGCTGAAGTGAAATACAAACTTGTCCTTGGTTTGAAAATGCTCCAACAACACATTTCGGAACGATTTTATCAAGGTCAACACCATCGTCGATAATCACACCCGCATTCGAGCCAAGCTCCAACGCTACTCTTTTTAAGCCTGCTTTGTTGCGAATGCCAATACCGACTTCAGGACTTCCAGTAAATGTTACCATACTTACTTTGTCACTCGTTACGAGGCGATCGCCAACTTTGCGGCCGCTTCCCGTCACAACATTTAAAGCTCCCTTTGGCAATCCTGCTTGCTCTAATAATTCTGCAAGGAAAAAGGCTGATAAAGGTGTTTGGGATGCTGGCTTTAAAACCACCGGATTCCCTACTGCAATTGCAGGTCCGATCTTGTGCGCAACTAAATTCATAGGGAAGTTAAACGGCGTAATGGCCGCAATAACACCAATTGGCTCCCTTACTGTATAGGCAAGACGATTGGCACCGTTTTTCGCTGCATCTAAAGGAATCATTTCGCCGTGGATGCGCTTCGCTTCTTCCGCTGCAAATTTATACGTTTCGATCGTGCGGTCCACTTCACCTAACGCAAACTTCAAGGGCTTTGACGATTCCAAAGAGATGATTTGAGCCGCGCGCATTCGATTTTCTTTGAACAGAACAACGAGCTTTTCAAGAATTTCCGCTTTTTCATAAGCCGTTAAATTAGCCATCGCTTCTCGTGTCGCATAAGCTGCATCAATGGCAGCATCTACTTGTCCGTCAGATGCTTGTGGAATTTCCGCTATTTTCTCCTGTGAATACGGTGAAAATAACTCCGCATATTGCTCTGCTTCGACCCACTCTCCGTTTATATACAACTTTTCCTTCATTGTTATCCCCCTTAGTTATCTCCCTAATACTCCGCCATCGACAGGTATTAACGTCCCAGTCACATAGTCCGAAGCTGGTGCAGCTAAAAATAACGCAACACCCGCAACATCTTCAGGCGTGCCCCAGCGCTTTGCCGGGATTCTCGCTTCTACTTGCGGTGCGCGAACGGGATCATTCATTAAGTCGGTATTCATCGTTGTTAGCATATAGCCCGGCGCAATCGCATTCACTTGGATGCCGTATGCCGCCCATTCATTGGATAATGACTTTGTCAATTGAAGGATGGCGCCTTTACTCGTTGAATAGGCGACCGCGTTATAACCGCCGAGTACCGAAACAATGGATCCCATATTAATGATTTTCCCAGACCCTTGTTTTTTCATTTCCGCTGCCGCGAGCCGAGATAGTTCAAAGACTGCCGTGACGTTCAGACCGAGGATGCGATGCCATGTTTCGAGCGATACGTCAAAAGCAGGTTCTCTTTTGATCAAACCGGCACTGTTAATTAAAATATCGACCTTCCCTTCAAGCTTCTCTAACGCTTCTTGAAAAGATTGCTGCAAGCTGTCCATGTCTAACAGATTCCCTTTTACGCCATGCACTTTAGCGGCTTTTTCGTTAAATTTAGCTGCCAACGATTCCACATTGTCTGAAATGTCGATGACCGCAACTTCTACCCCAGCTTGATGAAAAGCTTCTACCATTGAAAATCCTAGACCTTGTGCACCGCCCGTAATAATCGCCTTTTTTCCACGTAAATTAAACATACTTCCACCCTCTTCTTAAGAATGAATCCCTTTTCCGATTAATGCATTCGCCGATTCCATAAGCACTTCAGATAATGCTGGATGCGGCTGAACCATTTGGGCAAGCTCATCCACTGTCCCTTCTAGATAAAGGTAAGCGGAAGATTGGCTAATCATTTCCGTCACATGCGCACCGACCATTACAACCCCTAAAATTTCACCGTATTTCTCATCGATGAAAACTTTGGAGAACCCTTCTGTTTCCCCCATCGCCAATGCTTTTCCATTGCCAACAAAGGAATATTGGTGCGCTTTATAGACAATGCCCTTTTGCTTTAATTCTACTTCGCTCATACCGACGCTTGCAACCTGTGGATTTGTATAAATGCATCGCGGTATCACCGTATAATCCATTCGCTTTTGCTTGATATCTAAATTCGCAACTGCCGTTAATCCTTCAGCACTCGCCACATGTGCTAGCTGTAAGCCGCCAATGACATCCCCAACTGCAAAAACACCTTGAACGCTCGTCTCCAAATAATCATCAACCTCGATATGTGGACCGTTCATCTTCAAATTTAGTTCAGCGCCAGCTGATACGTTAGGTTTTCGTCCTACCGCCAGAAGAATATCATCAACAACGAGCGTCTCTTCTGTTCCATTGTCGGTTATAATGCTCACCGATTTCCCGGCTTCATTTTCCGCAATGGCTGCTACTTGGTGCTTCGTCAATACTTGAATGCCTTTTTTCTTCAAGTTCGAAAGCAATGCCTTCGACGCGTCCTCATCCTCTGTTGGAATGATCCGGTCTCCAAGCTCCACGATGGTAACCTTCGTTTGCAAACTCGCAAAAATATTGGCGAATTCGACACCGATGATGCCGCCGCCGACAATGACGATCGACTGCGGTATTTTTTCGATATCGAAGATCGTATCGGTTGTATGATAGTTCACTTCATCGATTCCCGGAATCGGCGGCACAACCGGTTGGCTTCCTGTCGCAATAATGATTTTTTCGCCTTGAATTTTTTGAGACTGTTCTTTTGCCTGAACAGAAACGGTTTTATCGGAATGGATTGTGCCGTATCCATTGTAAACATCAATTTGCCCTTTTTTTAATAAAAATTGAATCCCGGTTCTTAACGTCTCAATGACTTGATCTTTCCGCGCAAGCATTTCTTTCAATGAAAAAGTCAATTCGCCCGTATGAATGCCCCAGCTTTTCGCCTTTTCAATACTTTCAATGACTTCTGCATGCTTTAACAATGTTTTGGAAGGAATACAGCCGCGATTTAAACAGGTACCGCCTAAATGATCTGCCTCAACAAGCGCTGTTTTCTTCCCGTTTTTTGCAGCTCTTAGCGCAGCTACATAGCCGCCTGGACCGCCACCGATAATAATTACATCATAGACCAACTTTGTTCACCACCTTATATCATTAATGTTAACGGATTTTCGAGTGCATCTTTTAGTGCTGTTAAAAATGCTGCCGCAGGAGCCCCGTCAATAATGCGATGATCGAATGATAAACTCAAAGTCATCATGGAACGGATCACCATTTCATCATTTACAACAACTGGATTTTTCTGAATACGCCCAACGCCTAAAATTGCTGCGTTCGGCAAGTTGATAATTGGTGTAAAGCCGTCGATTGCGTACATGCCTAAGTTGCTAATCGTAAAGGTACTGCCTTGCATATCATCTGGAGCAAGCTTTCCTTCGCGCGCTTGCTTCCCTATTTTCTTCGATTCCGCCGTAAGCTCCGCAAGACCTTTCTGATCCACATTTCGAAGCACTGGAACGACTAATCCGTCAGGAACAGCTACTGCCATTCCTACGTTAATGTCTGAATGGAAAACAATTTCATTGCCTTCTAAAGAAACGTTCATATTTGGATGTTGCTTTAACGTAAAGGCAGTCGCCTTTATAATAATCTCATTAAATGAAATGCGCTGTCCTTCGATTTTTTCGATGACTGGTAGCAAATCTTGACGCAGCGATACACAATTCGTCATGTCAATCTCAGAGTAAAGCGTGACATGCGGTGCTGTATAAGCGCTCTCCGCCATTCGATCTGCGATGACTTTCCGCATGCCTCTAAATGGCACACGTTTATTTTCGACTTCAGGCGTTTGCCCGCTGTCTGTAGGCGGAATGATCACATCTTGCTTCATCACTTTGCCGCGCACACCTGTCCCATCGATTTGCTTATAATCCATTCCTTGATCATCCGCAATTTTCTTCGCCAGCGGGGTAATTCTTTTCGCATTCTGCGCTAAGAAGCTTTCAACGTCCACCTTATGAATACGCCCCTTCGAACCTGAGCCGACCACTTCTTGTAAATTAACACGATTTTCTTCTGCCAACTTTCTAGCCGCAGGCGTTCTTCGAATTTTATCGCCCGCTTGTGCAGATGTTACCGGCGCTGCTTCAACGGTTGTCTCTTGCTGTTGATCAACAGACTCACTTCCCGTAGGCGATGTTACTGCTAACCCATCGAGCGATTCACCCTCTTCGCCCATGTAAGCGATGACTTCATGTACTTTCACCGTATTTCCTGCGTCATGAACGGTCTTTAATAAAACGCCTGTCGTTTCTGCTTCAATTTCTATAACAATTTTATCTGTTTGGATTTCCGCGATCGGATCTCCTTCTTCTACTACTTCTCCAACCGGAACGAGCCAAGAAACAATCGTTCCCTCTTCCATCGTTGCCCCTAGCTTCGGCATGACAACTTCTGTAGCCATGTCTGCACACCTCCTTACTTATTCATGAGTTTTCTGCATTCCACCACAATGTCATCCACTTGCGGCACTGCTGCTTTTTCTAATGTCGGGTTGTAAGGGATCGGCGTTGCAAGGCCGCCTAACCTGCGAATCGGTGCATCTAAATAATCAAAGACATCACTTTCCGCGATCATACTTGCAATTTCTGCACCGTACCCCCCGCGTTTTACCGCTTCATAAACAACCAATACACGGCTTGTTTTCTTCACAGAGTTTAAGATTGTTTCTGTATCCAAAGGTACTAACGTACGCGGGTCAATGACTTCGACTTCAATACCTTCCTTTGCAAGAATTTCAGCTGCTTCTAGAGCACGATTCACCATAATGGCCGTCGCGACGATGGTAATATGAGAACCCTCTCTCTTAATGTCCGCTTGACCTAATGGGATTTCGTAATCCTCCGCCGGCACTTCACCTTTCGTGTTGTACAGCAATTTATGCTCGTAGAATAATACTGGATTATTATCCCGAATCGCCGCTTTCATCAATCCTTTGGCATCATAGGCGTTGGAAGGCTGAACGACTTTCAAACCTGGCACATGCGCCATCCATGCTTCCAAGCTTTGCGAGTGCTGCGCTGCAAATCCTGCACCAGAGCCACCCGGAAGTCTAACAACAACCGGAACGCTCGTTTTCCCACCAAACATATAACGCATTTTCGCCGCTTGGTTGACAATATTATCCATCGCAATCATGACAAAGTCGGAAAACTGAATTTCTAAAATCGGTCTCATGCCTGTCATTGCAGCACCGACCGCGCAGCCGCTAATCGCCGCCTCAGAAATCGGTGTATTACGCACACGTTCTGGTCCAAACTCTTCAATCATGCCGTTTGTTAAACCGAATGCACCTCCATAAACGCCAATGTCTTCTCCCATAATGAAAACGTCTTCATCTCTTCGCATCTCTTCACTCATCGATTCACGAATCGCTTCTAAATAAGTTAGTTCTCTCATGTCACTCATCACCTTTCCTTAAGCAAAAATGTCTTTCATCAATGTCTCTAAATCTGGTTCTTTGCTGTTTTCTGCAAACTCGACCGCTTCATCCATTTCGTTCGCTACTTGTTGCTCCATGTCGCTAAATTCGTCCTCTGTCAACACGCCCGCTTTAAGTAATTGCTCTTTGAACAAGGCAATCGGATCGCGCATTTTTCGCCACTCTTTTTCTTCTTCGCGTGTGCGATACTTTCTCGCATCACTTCGGGAATGCCCTCTCCAGCGGTACGTATGTGCTTCGATTAATGTTGGCCCTTCGCCAGTTCTTGCACGTTCAACGGCTTTTTGTGTCGCCTCTGCAACAGCCAGTACATCATTTCCATCTACAATGACGCCTGGGATGCCATAAGCTGCACCACGATCCGCAATATTTTCAACTCTTGTCATTTCCTTGATCGATGCGGACATTCCATACAAGTTGTTTTCGCAGAAAAAGACAACTGGTAAATCCCAAACCGCCGCTAAGTTTAACGCCTCGTGAAAGGCACCCTCATTGCTTGCGCCATCACCAAAGAAACAAACGACAACGTAGCCTAATTTTTTCATTTTTGACGTTAATGCCGCACCAACGCCAAGTGGTAAACCAGCTGCCACAATTCCGTTTGCTCCAAGGTTGCCGACATCTAAATCCGCAATATGCATGGAGCCGCCTTTTCCTTTACAATAGCCCGTTTCTTTCCCTAATAACTCCGCCATCATCCCTTTCACTTTTGTTCCTTTCGCGATGCTATGTCCGTGTCCACGGTGATTGCTCGTAATTTTATCTTCTATCGTTAAGGGTACACACGCACCGACAGCTGTCGCTTCTTGCCCAATGCATAAATGCATCGTTCCATGAATTTTTCCTTGTTGAAATAACTTTTCCACCATTTCCTCAAAACTTCTAATAACCATCATGTCATACAACATTTTCTTTAATTGTTCTGATGTATGAGAAGTTTCTTTTAACAAGTTTGTCATCTCGTTACCTCCTATTTTTCAGCAAAATCTCTTGTCGCTATTTATATTGCAAGTTTCATGCCAAAGTATTCCTCTGCAGTTTTCAGCCTTTTCCCATGTTAAATGATGTATAATTAAGAAAAACCGATGCAAAATTTCATCAAAAAAAGTAAATTGATGCAAGGAGGAACATATGAATACGTTTTTAACAAAAATTAATAGCTTCGGCGTTTTAGTCATCGATCTCCAAGGCCGGCTTCTCTATTCCAATGCGCTTGCAAAAAAATACAACTACTATATTGATGCAATCACCGAAGCCGCACTGAGCGGTGCAAGCACTTTCAGCTTGCTCCATTATCCTGCGGAAATCGAAAGTTTTCAGGACAACGGACAAATGATTGTGCTCATCAGCCCAACAAACGAAATGGTTCGTTTAAAAAAAGAAACGGACGCCTTGCAAAGCGTCCGCAACGAACTCAACGAAGTGATCAATTCATCATTTGACGGCATCGTCATTAGTGACAAAGACGGGATTATCATTCACCAGAACCCTTCGTACGAACAAATTACAGGATTGTCCGCAAAAGACTGTATTGGCCGCAGTCTCAAAGAATTGGAAGAGGAACATATTATCGACACATCTGCTTCCTTGCGAGCACTCGAAGAAAAGAAAGAAGTAACGATTATTCAAAAGATCAGTACAGGTGCAACTGTTCTCGTTTCTGCTGCCCCGATCCGAAATAAAAATGGGGAAATCGAAAAAATCGTGAACAACGTCCGAGATTTAACTCAATTGAATACCCTCGAATCGGAAATTAAGCTACTTGAACAGCAAAACCAGCAAATCCATCAAGAACTCGAATTTCTAAAGGAACAAAACGATCCGCGACTTTCCATTATTGCTCATTCCGATGCGATGAAAGATGTATTGGATCGAGCGATCCGCGTATCACAAATCGACTCCGGCGTACTCATCCATGGGGCTTCCGGGGTTGGAAAAGAGAAAATTGTGGAGCTGATTCATCAGCGCAGCTTAAGAAAAGAGTATCCTTTAATTAAAATAAATTGCGGCGCCCTGCCCGAATCGTTATTGGAATCCGAACTTTTTGGCTATGAATCCGGCTCGTTCACAGGTGCCAATCAAAAAGGAAAAGCCGGCTTGTTTGAAGCGGCCCATCGGGGGACGATCTTTTTAGATGAAATCGGTGAAATGCCGCTCCAATTACAGGTGAAGCTGCTTCGCGTACTGCAGGAGCATGAAATTACGCGAATTGGTGGAACAAAACCAACACCCGTAGATATCCGAGTCGTAGCAGCAACGCATCGCAACTTACCGGAAATGATCCAGCAAGGCACCTTCCGTGAGGATTTGTACTATCGATTAAACATCATCCCTATTTCCATTCCGGCCTTAAAAGATCGAAAAGAGGATGTCATTCCGCTTATCTATCATTTCCTGAATGGCATTAACCATAAATACGGACTGAACCGGTCATTTACAAACGATGCTTTAATTGCTTTTACAAATTACGATTGGCCTGGCAATGTGCGTGAGCTACAAAACTTCGTAGAACGAATTACCTTAATGAGCAGCAATTCAGAGGTAGGCATGACAGATTTGCAGAAAGAGCTGCAATTTACGAATGGTCTACAATTGGATACCGCACCAACCGCCAACTCCACTTTAAACGGCGCAGAAACAATGCCTTTACGGGAGCAATTAGAAGCTTTTGAAGCCGAGTTGATTAAAGAGGCACTGAATTATTATCCGAGCATCCGACAAGCCGCGATTGCCTTGAAAGTCGACCAATCGACGCTAGTGAGAAAGATTCAGAAATACGAAATTGAGAAATGAACAGTTGGAAATGCTGACCATAGAGCAGTTGGTCCCTTGATCAAAATTGGAGCCAATTAACAAAAGGGTTGGAAATCAAATCGATTTCCAACCCTTTTCGCTATACTCTGAAGCAATGTTTGTTTTATTATTATTTTCCTAAGAGATTTGGCAGAAATAATGTAATGGACGGCACATACGTGACGATGAGTAACACGATGAGCAACGCCCCGAAAATAGGCGCAACGTATTTGAATGTTTTCTCAAACTGAACGTTCGCGATGTTACTGCCGATAAATAAGTTAATGCCAAGCGGTGGTGTAATAAGCCCCAAGCTTAAATTGAGACAGATAATCATACCGAAATGGATTGGATCGATACCAAGCGGTAAAACAATTGGCAATAATAACGGAACAAAAATCAGGACCGCCGCGACCGTTTCCATAAACATCCCAACAATCAGTAGGAAAATATTAATTAACAGTAAAATAATCCATGGGTTTGTCGTCATTCCCGCAATAGTGTCTGCCAAAAATTGTGGAACTCTTTCAATTGAAAGGACTTGTCCAAAAAATGATGCCGCACTAACGAAAATTAATATGGAACCTGATGTATGTGCAGATTTCAAAAAGATTCCAACGAAGTCGTTCAAGCCAATTTCCTTATAGGAAAAAATACAAACGACTAAACTATAAACAACCGCAACGACAGCGGCTTCTGTCGGTGTTACAACCCCGCCGTAAATACCGCCCAAGATTAAAATCGGTGCAAGCAAAGCCCACTTCGCTTCATTTAGCGCTTTCCAAAAGCTGATTTTTTCAGTTTTCACCACAGGCGGTGCTTGCAGCTTCCCATAGCCTTCTTTTTTACAAATAATATAGTTAACAATTAACAACGCAACCGCGACTAAAATCCCCGGAATAATACCAGAAATAAATAGATCACTAATCGATGTATTCGACATGACCCCATAAAGGATAAACACAATACTTGGTGGAACAATCGGACCTAATGCACCAGCACTAGCTGAAATGGAAGCTGCATACCCCGGTGCATATCCACTTCTTAACATATAAGGAATTAAAATAGCACCTACACTCGCAACGGTTGCAGCTCCGGAACCTGAAATGGCTGCAAAAATAAAGCTTGTAATAATCGTAATGACACCTAGGCTGCCCGTTAAGGAGCGGGTGAAGCTTTGAATAAAGTCAACCAATCTACGTGCCATACCGCCTCGACTCATAATATCCCCAGCTAAAATGAAAAACGGAATAGCAATCAGCGGAAACGAGTCCATCGAGCTAAAGGATGTTTGAATAAATAGCGTTAACGGTACTGAACCTTCGATCAGAACAACTAAAATACTTGCAGCAGCCAATGCAATGGCAATTGGTACATTCAATAAAATTAAAACGAACAATATCCCAAATAACATTAACGTAACTGTCCCCATTAAACTCTTCCCCCCTACGCACCGACATCTTGAAGCGTCGGATTTTTCAATTCTTTATAAATTCGAATAAGCAAGCGACTGGACATTAGTAAGTAGCCGATCGGAATGCCTAAGTAAATAAATCCTTTTGCAATGCCAAGAGCTGGTGAGTTACCACCAACTTGCAACATCGTAACAGAATAATTGAAGCCGACATACGTAATGACAACTGAAAAGGCAAGCCAGATGAGCAAGCCAATCATTTTAATCGTCCGATGGGCAACTTTCGGAAAAATCGATAACGCTGCGTCCACCCGAATATGGGATTGGGTCGCCGTTACATAGGAGGCACTGATAAACGTCATCCAGATGAACATATAGCGCACAAGCTCTTCAATCCAAATGAAAGAGGAGCTAAAAACATAACGCGCGACGACTTCTGTAAACATAAGAACCGTCATGACAACGAGCAGTAAAACACAGAACAATCCTTCAAACGTAATCTTTATTTTTTCTTCGTTCATTCCATTCACCTCAAATTTCTTTTAATTGTGCACTTCGGCTCGTCAATTTTTTCCTAGTAGCTCCAATGCTTTTTGATAGTTTTTTTCGCCGACTTTATCAATATTTTTATCAATCGCAGGCTGAACCGCTTCTTTAAATAATTCAAGCTCTTCCGGTGTTAGTTCTACAACATCGACACCATCTGCCTTCATCTTTTCAATGGCATTCTTTTCAGCTTCTGTTGCCAGCTGTCTTGCATATTGAACTTGTTCTTCCGCAGCCTTATCAACTGCCGCTTTCAACTCGTCTGTTAAACTGTCGTAAAAAGTTTTATTGACCATCAAAATATGCGGCAATGGGAAATGGCGTGTTAATGTTAAATGATTGGAAACCTCATAAAACTTATCGGCAAAGATTAATGGTGTCGTTGTTTGTACACCATCGATGGTGCCTTGCTGCAGCGAGGTGAAAATCTCCCCATAAGAAATCGGTGTCGGATTCGCACCCATCGCTGCAATCGTACTTGCTTGCAAAGGAGTTGTTGTACTACGAATCTTCAGTCCTTTCAAGTCTGCAGGTGTTCGCACGCTTTTTTTATTGTTAGCGATTGCAAAAGACCCGATGCTAAATGTCCCTAAGTAATAAGCATTCGATTTTTCTTCCAAGCTTTTCTTTAAAAGCTCCCCATACTCGCCATCAATGAGTTCATACATTTCTTCTTCATTTTCAAAAAGAAAAGGGACGTCAAAAATGTTAAAAGCAGGAATTTGCGCATTGGCACCGACGATGAAACCTGCATTCGTTACGACATTCAAAACACCTGTCTGCAGCATTTCATATTCAATATCTTCTGATGGCGTCAATGTTCCATTGCTATAAATTTGCACTTCAATTTGACCATTACTTTCTCTTTCTGCAACCTCTTTAAACTTTTCATAACCGATGTTCAAAAAGTTGTCTGCCGACACTAAGTTGGCCATTCGAATGACCACTTTTTCACCGTTTGCACCTACCGTACCAGGCTCTTTCGCTGCTCCACATCCTGAAAGCAATAAGACAACCGCCATTAACACTAGTAAGATTGGCTTCAATTTCATGCTAAACACCCTCCTTATCTGCCTAAAAAGCCGCCATCGACCGGAATGATGGCGCCGTTAATATAATTCGATTTATTGGAAGCTAAAAATTGTACGGTTCCTGCAAGCTCCTCCGGCTGACCAAAACGTCCAGCCGGAATACGGCTCACTAGGGATGCGAACCGATCTTCATCATTTAAAATGAAACGATTCAACTCGGTTTCGTAATAACCAGGTGCGATGGCATTGACGTTAATGCCGCGTTGCGCCCATTCATTCGATAATGACTTGGTCAACTGCGCAACCGCCCCTTTACTCGTTGAATAGGCAGCCGCATTAAAACCCCCTTGCGTTGCCAATACAGAAGCAATATTAATAATTTTTCCTTTTCCTTTTTCACTCATCGTCTGTGCTGCAAGTCTGCATAACTGGAAGACCGTCGTCACATTGACGTCTAAAATCCGTTGAAAATCCGCAATAGGGATATCCATTGCTGGCATCGGCTTATGAATACCGGCATTGTTCACTAAAATATCAAGTTCATTGCCTAATAAATCGAGCGCCTGGTGAAAAACGGTTGGTATTTGCTCCTGATCGGATAAATCTGCTTGCAAACTTTCCGCTTGATAGCCTTTCTTTTTCAACGCTTCGACAACATGGGGTAAATTTGGTGACACATCAACGATGCAAACATGCACACCATACGTACAGAGACCTTCTGCCATTGCTAAACCAAGACCTTGCGCAGCCCCTGTCACAATCGCTTTTTTACCGTTTAAGTCTTTCATTTCTTGCCCTCCATTTGAATTCGCTTACATTCAGATACGAATTTTTATTTTCCTCTTTCCATTAATTCAATGATGTAGCCATCCGGATCAAGCATGTAGACTGCTTTTGATCCTTTATTGGCTCCTGCCGTAATATTCGCGACTTTTTTTGACTTAAAGCGCACGCCTTTTGCGGATAATGATTCGAACATTTCCTCTAAGTTTTCAACTTGTAAACAAATATGTCCCGTTCCATAATCACAAGAACGCGCATTCCCAGGATATGTATCCACGCCGACATACTCCAAAATTTCGAAAACATGCCCTCCAGGCACTTCCACAAAAGCAATTTTGATCTCTTTCAAGCCGGGAATCTCCACAATATCAAATATATAGTCGCTATCCGCCACCTGTGTCGACAAAAGCTTTAATCCCAATATATCTACGTAAAATTCAAGCGCCGTTTCCAAATTTTTGACCGATATCCCACTATGGATAAAGCCAACAATCTTCCCTTCCTTCATTTCGCTCCTCCTAATCATTCATTTTCTTACTAACATGGATAATGCAAGTTCCGTGCCAATCTATTTTCGACATAAAACTACACGAATTTACTCTTTTCTCAGTCTTTACTGATGCAATTTTACCTCAGGTGATGGGTGAATGCATTATATTTTTCATATATAGATCTTTTGTAAGCTCGAACGATAAATAATAACTGTTAACTCGTAGTTGATGACTGTCATATTAGCCATTGTTATTCTTTAAAATTTTCAACCAGAAATTCACATCTGATTATTCCATTTGTACAAAAATATCTATATTAATTTGAAGTTATAATTTCGCCTACTTCCTTAGTTGATTGACTGACAGATGGACTTTTGCGACCAAAAGCAAAGCGATGGGAGACAAGCGTGTAAAATAATTTATGTAACCCAACTGATATGATCAACCTTCATCAGTTTTTTCTGCACTTATTTTCCAAATGAAGTATACTAGAGAAAATGAGGTGAGGGGTGCAATTCATGAATTTAGAAAACGAAATTCAAGCATTGAAAACGAAGATCGCCTTTTATGAAAAGATGATAAATGAGATAGCCGTCCCCATAATTCCATCCATTGTGGATGATACGATTCTTGTACCGATTTCCGGATATACTACGCAAGATCGCCTTGAAACCATTCGTAACCGGATTCTTGACTATTTAGGAGAGCATCGGGAAATCAATTGTACCGTTTTTGATTTTACAGGCGTTGGAACAGATCAAATCCAAGACTTGGATTATCAAATTCTTGCACATGAAATCAGTCAGCTCGACGCCTCTTTGAAGCTGATGGGCGTACATCCCATTTTCGTCGGCTTCAACTATTTGCTCGTAAAGGAAATTGTCCATGCTGGCGTCCATGTTCATATCGAAACATACGTCAATTTCAAGACTGCATTAGCTACTTTATTGGATAAAACGGAAAAATCGGTTCAAACTTTGCATAAATAAAGAAAGTTGAAAGGTGACGGATGTATGAAGACGTTATTGAACATCCAAGGAAAATCGCAATTCGATCAGGATATTCAAGCAGCATACCGACCTTCCGCATGCGGACCCGTCACCGCCTTCGTGATTCTGCAGTATCATTTTCCATCCGCATGCCGTTATAACGTCAATGAGCTATATCGCCTGCTCGGCGGAACAAAAATCGGCCTTTTTAAATGGCGGTTTATCCGCAATATGCGCAAACTGCTAGGAGCCGCTTGGCTTGTGGCAGAATGCGATATTGAAGAAGCAATCAGGCAAATCGATAGTGGCCGGATCGTTGCTGCGAAATTTGATAAGTGGTTCAATTTCCGCTGGCGGGGCAGCTACGCATTTGATTACCACTGGGTGCCAGTAATCGGCTATGAAAAGGTGAACGATGACCTGCGATTGATCATCCATGACAACGGAGGAAGAAATCGTCCAAGCCAAGTACGGCATATTTCCTATAAGCGGAATAAGCCCGTGCTGTCATTTGTGAAGGTTGAACCAAAAAGCTGAATGTAAAAATCTCCCCATGAACTTTTTCGTAGGGAGATTTTTTATCTTCATTTATTTAAAAGAGAGTCTGCGTGTCTAATGATCATGGAGTATCCTTCTTGCTCCATCGCCGCCCTTACTTCTTCTCCGAATAAAGGTATCGTCATATCTTCGATCGGATCGTTTATGTCCAACTCACAATGGATGGCTGCGAGCTTCTTGGAAAGATGTAGCATGTCCATATCCTCTTCAATTTTTTTACGCATTCCCGGCGTTAATTCATCCAAAGCTTCAATAACACCTTCTACAGAACCATATGCTTGAATCAATTTCAGTGCGCCTTTTGGTCCGATTCCCTTAACGCCAGGATAGCCATCACTTGTATCGCCCGTAAATGCTTTTTTGTCAATGAACTGGAGCGGCGTAATGCCGTACTCTTCTACAAAGCGGGTATCCGAGTAAATATCATAGACATTGTAGCCTTTTTTAGTGAATGCGATTTGGACACCTGGTCTCAATAATTGCAATAAATCCTTGTCCCCCGAGACGATTGTAATATCCGCTTTCCCTTGCCATGACTGAACGAATGAGCCGATCAGATCATCCGCTTCCATTCCCGGTACTCCATAATTTTTCCAGCCAATCACTTCGGAAACAGTTCTCGCCATATCGAATTGCGGGGCCAGTTCCGGGGCCGGTTCAGGACGATTCGCTTTATACCCATCAAACAAGTCATTGCGGAACGTATGCGCCCCCATATCCCAACAAACTGCCATATGTGTCGGCTTGAAAATCGACAGCGCCGTCATCGTATGACGCACAAATCCTTGAACGGCATTTGTCGGGACACCCGCCTCATTCGGAAAATAATGCCCCATGGCAGACGTCGCAAAAAAAGAACGGAAAAGAAGCGCCATTCCGTCGACTAATAAAATATGTGGTTTTTCATTCGTATGTAACATTGTCATTCTCCCTAAACAGTTGTATTTTCAATTCGTTATAATGCCAGCCTCAATGATACACCTTTTCCATTTACAAAACAAAAATCCTATTTCGGGATCAATAGGAATGCTTTTCCCCTGACATTTGTGGGTAGAGAATGATAGAACACAATGGGAGGAGAACGTATGCATATACACGGAGGTTCACTCTATTGGCCGACTACGATGCCAATTGTACCAAAACGGAAACAGCCGCAAAAAGCCGAGCATTATGACGCCATCATTGTAGGTGGCGGAATGTCCGGCGCACTTTCTGCACTGGCATTGGCGGATAAAGGAATGAGTATCGCCATCCTGGATAAGCGGCAAATGGCCACGGGTAGCACGATGGCAAATACGGGATTACTCCAGTATTCAAATGACATCATGCTTTATGAATTAATTGAACAAATTGGTGAAAAAGATGCAGTGAAGTTTTACCAATTATGCCTTGAAGCGCTTAAAGATTTAAACGAAACAGCAAATCGACTACCCATCAATCCCGATTTCATTTACCGATCCAGCATCTATTATGCAAGCGATGAGCAAGATGCCGAACGTATTTTGAAAGAGTATAAGACATTAAGAAAATATGGATTTCCTTGTGATTACTGGAATCGGGAAAAGATGAGCAAGCAGTTGCCATTTTCAAAACCAGGAGCGATCCTGACCTATGGGGATGCCGAAGTGAACCCTTACAAATTCGTCAATGGGCTGATTTCTTTGTTAGGATCGAAGGGCGTCCATCTGTTTGAATTCACGGAGGTCAGCGATGTCATCGATGCTAATGAAACGTTACGTATCAATACGTCTGCGGGTGAATTCTATTCGGACAAAGTGCTTTTCACCACAGGATACGAAACACTTCCAATCGGGAAACGGATTGGCGCTGACATTAACCGTTCATATGTGATGGTTACCGAACCAATGGATCATTCTGCGATTTGGCATGAAAACGCATTGATTTGGGAATCCAAACGTCCCTATCTTTATATGCGAAAAACGGTAGACAACCGGATCATCATTGGAGGACTGGATGAAGAGAAACCGGAAGTACCCATCTCAGACGAACTGATCATGAAACGCGGGGAACAATTGAAAGCCCAGCTGCTGGCCCTTTTCCCGGATCTCTCGGTAGACATCGATTTCGCTTACTGTGCAACGTTCGGGGAGTCGATCGACAATTTACCATTCATCGGTGAACATCCGACAAAGAAGAATCACTACTATTTGCTCGGCTATGGCGGGAACGGTACGGTTTACAGCATGCTAGGATCAAAAATCATAGCAGCTCTTATGACCGGCAGGCATCACCCTGATGCACATATTGTCCGACTAGGCAGATCTCAATGCCCTGGTGTAGAAGGAAAGACCGTGATCGCATAAGGTTTTGTCAGACAATCGGCGGAATGAACAACAGGACGAAAATCAGAATCAGAACAGAGACGTTTGCGGATGTCAGGATTTTTCCTTTGCCCGAATCATTTTTGCCGTACCGAATAACGACCGATAAAATAAGCAAATAAAATAGGCTAATAAAATAGATGACCAGCACATCAATAAGCCATTTCATCGCCTGATTTAAATCGGCTAGCACAGTTAAACCGAGAGCTATAAAACTGACGATCGAAAGGAATAGGATGACACTCATAATGGCGGGCATAATTCGCCAGATTTTATGTACAAAAAGCGGCTTTCCTTTTTTCTCCTGCAAGATTAGCAAAGTCGCAAATCCCCAGATGATTAGAATAATGGTAAAAAATATAACAAGTATACTTGAAGGGATGAATGAATCAACAAAAGTGAAAAGCGTTGAAACTTGCTCCCTACATAGATTGATGAATGTTAAAAGTGCTAGTAACCCAGTAGCACCCAACAATTGATAGGCTGTCCATTTAGACAACGTGATTCCTCCTTTCAGTCCCATATCTACTTCTACGAAAGGAAAGTCCTTTTGGATTCAAACTGGAGCCCGGGTTGTGACAATGATAAAAAGCTGAGACCCATGATCGGTCTCAACTTTTTGTCATTCATCTCGTTAGTAACTGTGCAATCTTCTCAATATCCGGAGCGTAAATACGGTCTTCTCCAATCGGCGGAACAACTTCTTTCAATTGATCAAATTTCGCCTTTGTCTTCGGAGCCATCTGTTCAGCTCCACGGATATGACAGCCCGTCATGGCACAAAGCGCTTCCATTGCCAAGACATTTCTAGCGTTTTTAATGATGGATTGCGCATGCCGGGCACCAATTGTCCCCATCGACACATGGTCTTCCTGATTGCCGGATGATGGAATCGAATCGACGGAGGCTGGATGTGCAAGGGTTTTATTTTCCGAAACGAGACTCGCGGCCGAGTATTGCAAGATCATCGCGCCCGATTGCAAACCGGGTTCAGAGCTTAAAAACGGCGGTAGCCCTTCATTCAACTGCGGGTTGACGAGCCGTTCCAAGCGCCGTTCAGATATATTGGCCAGTTCCGCTACACCTACCTTTAAAAAGTCCATCGCAAATGCAATCGGCTGCCCATGGAAATTCCCGCCGGACACGACCGTCTCGCCTTCATCAAAAATAAGCGGGTTATCTGTCGCGGCATTCATTTCTATTTCGATTTTCTCTTTTACATAGCCGAGCACTTGCCAACTCGCTCCGTGCACTTGCGGGATACAACGGATGGAATAGGCGTCTTGCACACGTTTTTCACCTTGAATGGTCGTCAACTGACTATCTTCCAGCCAACCTAGCATTCGCGTCGCGACATCCACCTGTTCCGGATAACCGCGCGCTTCATGAATGGCAGGATGGAACGCATCCGTAATGCCATAAAGCGCTTCCATCGTCATGGCAGCAATCCATTCACTGTTGTAAGCGAGCGACTCCGCCTCCAAATAATTGACTACGGCTTGTGCAGTCATCGCTTGTGTCCCGTTAATGAGCGCAAGCCCTTCTTTCGCTTCCAACACAATTGGCTGTAAACGATGCTTTTTCCAAATATCCATCGCAGGAACCGGCTTTCCGTTTTGCCATACAAACCCTTCCCCTAACAGAACAAGCGCAAGATGCGATAATGGAGCCAAGTCCCCCGATGCACCAAGCGAGCCTTGTTGGGGAATGACCGGGTGAATGCGATGATTCACCATATAAGCGAACCGCTTCAACACTTCCGCACGAATTCCTGAAAACCCTTTGAGCAGCGCATTCAATCGAAGGACAACCATTGCCCGCGAAACGATTTCTGGGAACGGTTCTCCAACCCCGCAAGCATGCGATCGAATGAGGTGTAGCTGCAACGCCTTCGTATCTTTCTCATCAATTTTCACATCGCTGAATTTGCCGAAACCGGTGTTAATGCCGTAAACCGTACGATCTTCCCGCACAATTTTCTCCACCGCCTCACGACTTTTCGTGACCCGGATCAATGCCTCATCGTTTAACGTCACTCCACTCTCCTCAAATAAAATTGCATGCATCTGATCGAGCCGCAGTGACGAACCATTTAATTCGATCATGGCAATCACCCTTTCGTGTAAGTATTCCGTATTCTATATTTCTATCGTACACGAAGGTTGCCACGAAATGTTCATTTTCCCGAAAACTTGTTCCGTGGTAATGTGATGCTGTTTTAGTGGGATAAAGCGGGAAAGTACTCCTTCCCCGTCCGCTACCAGTAAATTTATGAAATCACCTTAGCCTATGAAAAGTCCACGCATTCCCTATGATGATTGCATAGGATAGGATGAATCATTTGGAAGGAGTGAGTAGATGGTTAATATGCAGCCGGGTAACCAAGGTGATTCACATTGGTATCCTAAATTACCCGAAGGATATGAAGGAAACCATACACAAAGCATGCCGGAATACGGAGGTTATGAAGCGTATGGATGGCAGGATAGTATGAGGCATTATGAAGCCCAGCGTAATCCATTCGGACCGGGCATGCCGGGATTCCCATCAGGGCCAGGATTTTCACCGGGACCCGGGAGACCACCTGGGCCGGGTTTCCCTCCTGGACCAGGTTTCCCGCCAGGGCCAGGGTTTCCGCCAGGGCCAGGGTTTCCACCGGGGCATGGAGGACCGCCTGGACCTGGTTTTCCGCCGGGGCCAGGTTTCCCACCCGGACAACAACATGGCGGGCAAGCACCGACATCTCCACCTCCGTCATTTACACCTGAATACCCATCTCATCAGTTGTTCGCAGTAGATCCAGGTGCCATTCGCGGTTGTCTCTACCGTTACACATTTGTTTGGATTTCGAGAAGACAAGGTTTTTGGTTCTATCCAGTATTTGTAGGTAGAAATTCTGTCGCGGGCTGGAGATGGCGCAATCGACAAAGAAGATGGGAGTATACAGGTATCTCCCTTGATCAGATCGACAGGTTCTCTTGTTTTTAACTTGATACAGCAAATCTCTTTGTACTAAAAGCGAAGCGTCAGCTACAGAAGTCCCCCACATCCATAAGTTGCGGGATGAATGCCAGAATGTATTTCAATCAGAAGTAGTCCAAACTCCCTGCTGCTTAGTGGAACTCAGGCTAAGTTCGCCGCTTCCTGCGACAACACCTGAGTGACCAACATCCTGTTGGCCCAAGTCACCGGCGGATGTCACAGATTTTGAAGGGAGTTAATTACGCAAGCGCAATTCAAAATCTGGACGCAATTACGCCGAGGCGTAATTGATAGAACAAAATTACGAAAAAGCGATTTCCTCATTAATGGAAATCGCTTTTTCGATTTTTGCAGTTTATTAAATTTTAAAAAGGGAATGGAAAGTTAAGGTATGTGCATGCCTATTCATAAAGTTGAGCATGATAATTATGCAAGATGTGGACCAAACAACCAAAGGAATTCAGGTGATCAGATGAAAAAAATTTCAAGTGTATTTTGGATTTCAGTCTTTATTGTCATCATTGCTGTTGCATATGGGGCACTTGCACCAAGTAGCTTCGAAGAAGTGACCAACAATATGAAAAACTTCATCACCTCTTCATTCGGTTGGTATTATTTACTCGTTGTCACCGGAATTGTCCTATTTTGCATCTTCTTTATCGTCAGTCCGATGGGGCAGATTACCCTTGGAAAACCTGATGAAGAACCGGAATATTCTCGGATGAGTTGGTTCGCCATGCTCTTTTCAGCAGGGATGGGCATCGGGCTCGTCTTTTGGGGCGCGGCTGAACCGCTATCCCATTTCGCCATCAACCCGGCGACCGCCCAACCGGGAACCGATGAAGCGTTCAAAGAATCGATGCGTTTCACCTTTTTCCATTGGGGCATCCATGCTTGGGCGATCTATGGCGTCGTTGCCATGTGCCTGGCCTATTTCCAGTTCCGAAAAGAAGAACCCGGTTTAATTTCTGCAACATTGAAACCGATTTTCGGCGAACGGATGAACGGCCCATTTGGTACATTGATCAATGTATTAGCCGTTGTTGCAACAGTCGTAGGTGTGGCAACGACTTTAGGTTTCGGTGCCATTCAAATCAATGGTGGACTGGCTTATCTCTTCGATATACCGAATAGTTTTTCCGTTCAGATTGTCATCATCGTCGTTGTCACAATCTTGTTCATTGCTTCCGCTTGGTCAGGACTAAGTAAAGGAATTAAATATTTATCCAATCTCAATATGGTTCTAGCAGTCATTCTACTTGCCTTAGTTGTCATTCTTGGTCCCACTTTACTGATTTTCAATACATTCACCGATACAATCGGGAGCTATTTGCAAAATTTGCCGCGCATGAGTTTCCGTGCCGCTCCGCTTGATGATGAAAATCGTGCATGGATCAATAGTTGGACCATCTTTTATTGGGCATGGTGGATTTCATGGGCGCCTTTCGTCGGCATATTCATCGCCCGTGTATCCCGTGGCCGAACCATCCGTGAGTTCCTGGTAGTGGTATTGATGCTACCTACATTGCTTAGCTTCTTCTGGTTTTCCGTTTTCGGTGCAACCGCAATGGATGTCCAAATGAAAGGAACAGACTTGTCCGGTTTACTGACAGAAGAGACCCTTTTCGCGGTTTTCAATGAAATGCCGATGTCGATGGTCTTGTCGATCATTGCTGTCATCCTTATCGCGATTTTCTTTATCACGTCCGCGGATTCAGCCACGTTCGTGCTTGGAATGCAGACCTCCTATGGATCGCTATTACCGCCTAACGGTGTGAAATTGACCTGGGGCGTTTCCACCGCGGCGGTTGCCATTATCCTACTTTCCGCCAATGGGCTGACCGCACTGCAGAATGCACTGATCATAGCCGCATTGCCTTTCTCCTTCGTCATGATTTTCATGATGATCGCGTTTTATAAAGCGCTGGATAAGGAACGAAAGGAAATGGGACTTATGGTGCGGCCTTATGACAAGCGCTATAAAAAATGATTTATAAAAGCCAAGATCGAACGCTTTTCCCGGTCTTGGCTTTTTACTGTCAAATCTCTATTATTCCCACCTTCTGCATGTGCGCCGGAACCCCGTGCATATAATTTGAAAATGACAGTGGTTGGGAATGATCAAATTGACAATCATCATACTAGGTATATGTCTCTTTCTCAGTGTTAGTACTGGAGGTGTACTCGCCTGGACGTTAGCCGGGCTATTCAAAGACAAAATTGGAGGGTGTTCACTCTTATGCGGAGGATTTTTAATAGGCTTATTAACACTTGACATCATTCCATCCGCTTGGAGCGCTTACTACCCATTCGGCTTATTGCTTGGGGGACTACTCGGTTTCTTCTTTATTCTTGTCCTCCATTCCATGTGCAATCATTCCCATACTTCCTCGCTCTATTTGCTAGCCGTTGCGATGTTCATCCATACGATCCCGCTCAGCGTGACAATCGGAAGTTTACTGGATGATCCGGCTCTTAGTCTTACAATGACAACTTCCACCATCCTGCATCATCTGCCTGAAGGTTTTGCCCTTGCGACAGTTGCCCTTTCCACAGGGAATAAATGGGGAAGTTTGACGCTTTGTTTTATTGGCTTATCCATTTGTTTCGCGTCGTTCATTTGGATCGGTCAACAAGCTCCTCTATCTTTTAAGATTCAAAGCATACTCATGGGCGTTTCCATCAGTCTGATTGGCTGTACAAGTATGAAGGAGTTTATCGGGCAATACATACGAACCGTGCCTTTGCCAGCTTTTTTAACCTATTTTGGCGTAGGCTACTTGTTCAGCGGCTTGTTCCACTTATGGCTATAAGCAGGCCACCCGCCCGGTCAACAATGCGATCGGGCGGGTAGCCAATATACATGGTAGCACTGCATTCTTTATTTGATTGTCGTATTCAAGACAGCAGATTGTCCTGCGTTCTTCAACGCTTTCATTTCCTTGATCGCTTCCTGATGTTTTGATTCATCAAACTCGTTTACACTTTTCGCGACGACCAATGTAGCGATTCCGTTTCCGATCAGATTCACAATCGCACGTCCTTCACTCATAAAACGGTCCACGCCAAGAAGCAATGCCAAACCTTCAAGCGGAATGATTTGTAAAGCAGCTAAAGTGGACGCTAACACGATAAACCCACCGCCCGTCACGGCTGCAGCTCCTTTAGACGTTAACATTAGAATGAGAATGACTGTAATTTGCTGTCCAATTGTCAAATCCACACCAAAGACTTGCGCCAAAAAGACAACAGCCATGGATAGATAAATTGATGTACCATCCAAATTAAAGGAATAACCTGTCGGGATGACAAGGCCGACGACCGATTTGGATGCGCCGTAACGTTCCATTTTTTCCATCATTCTTGGCAACACCGACTCCGAAGAACTCGTTCCTAACACAATTAATAATTCGTCTTTAATGAATTTCAGGTATTTCCATAGACTGATGCCATTCATCTTACAAATGATATTCAAGATGATAAAGATGAATAAAAACATTGTAATGTATACGGACATCATTAATTTGCCAAGCGGAACGAGCGAAGTAAGCCCATAATGGCCAATTGTATAAGCCATCGCCGCGAATGCACCGATCGGAGCGGCTCTCATCACATAGCCGATAATTTTAAAGAAGACTAGCGATAGCTTATCCAAAAACTCAATAACGATTTTCCCTTTTTCCCCAAGTGCCGCAAGACCGACTCCGAACAAAATGGAGAAGAACAATACTTGTAAAATATCCCCTTTAGCAAATGCATCGACCATATTGGACGGGACAATCTGCGTAACAAACTCGATCCAGTTGATACTCGCTCCGCCCTCGGCCGTATATTTAGATACATCCCCTTTTTCCAGCTCATCATAGTTAAGGCCTGCCCCTGGCTTCACAAGGTTCACGACGATTAAACCGATGACGAGTGCGATCGTTGTCACAATTTCAAAGTAAATAAGTGCTTTGCCGCCGACTTTCCCAACCTTTTTCATATCTCCCATTTTGGCGATTCCTAGGGCAATCGTTAGGAATATGATTGGCGCGATGACCATTTTAACTGCGTTGATAAATGTATCTCCGAGCGGTTTCATCTCTTTTCCGACATTTGGCCAGACAAGCCCGACGATGACTCCGATAACGATTGCCAATAAAACTTGAACCGTAAGATTCTTAAGTAACTTCATATTTTCTCCCCCTTTTGAAAGCTGAACATTTCACTAATTAATTAGAATGATAACGCTTCCAACGGGAGGTGAGAAGTTTCTGGTCATAACGGCTATTTTGGTCTTTTTGGTCTCACTTATGATCATTATTGCGGACGTAACGATTGACAGGTCGCCCGACGCCACCATACTGCACATCAAGCGTGATTCCGCCGCTTTTTTCTAAATAATCCAAGTAACGGCGGGCGGTGACTCGGGCGATGCCAATTGCGTTTGCCACCTCTTCGGCAGAACGGGGCTCTTCTTGACGATCGATATAGTGTGTAATTTCATTTAAGGTGAATTCATTCAACCCCTTTGGCAAATGATTGCCCGTGTTGCGGTTTGAAGACTGAGCGTGCAGCAATAAATCCAGCTGTTCCTGCGATATCGTTTCAGTCTGGCGCAAGCTGTTTCTATACTTCTGATACTTCTCCAATGCCTGTTGGATACGATGGATTTTAAAGGGTTTGATAATATAATCCATCGCCCCATTTTGAAGCATTAGTTTAATGGTTTCGCTGTCCTTTGCGGCTGATACAACTATCACGTCAGCCTTCAATTGTTGCTTTCTGAATTCCTGTAACGTCTTCGTTCCATCTTTTTTCGGCATATAGATATCCAATATGACGAGATCTGGTTTCATTTTTTTCACAAGTGTAATGCCTTCTTCACCGTTGTTCGCAACGCCTATGATTCGAAATCCTTTCACACTTTCGATAAATTCCCGATTCACTTCCTGCACCATCGGATCATCTTCGATCAACAACACCTTGATTTCATCTTTCTCCACCTACATCGTCCCCCATTTCCATCGGGAAAGTGATCAATATTGAAGTGCCTCCACCTTGGTCAGTTGAAACTTCAATGCAGCCATTCCCTTTTTCAACAATTTGTTTCACGAGAAAGAGTCCGTACCCTGTCCCTTCGGATTTATTCACCGTAAAGCCTTTGTCAAAAATTTTCGGTAAATAGGTCTCCTTAATGCCTGCCCCGTTATCTTCCACCAATAGCGCACAGACATTTTCGTTCTGTTCAATACTCAACTCTATTTTCTTGTCTTCGACCTCTACATGTTCGAAGGCTCCAAAGGCATTTTCAATGAGATTGCCCAATAACACGACGAAATCATGCTGATCCAATTGATTGGGAAAGGTTGAAAAAAAGCTGTTCTTATCAATTTCCACCGAAATCCCCAATTCCTTCCCTCTACCCACTTTGCTTAACAAAAGGCCTGCAAGCGCGTCATTTTTAATTTTTTCATGTAGAAATTTTGTGACGCCTTCTTGTTCTTCTGAAATCTCAAATGCAAGTTGTAACGCTTTTTCCGGCTTTCCAAGTTGGATTAAGCCGGCGATCGTATGAAGCTTGTTCATATGTTCATGGCTCTGCACCCTTAATGCTTCTACAAAGTTTTTTACACCTGTTAATTCTTCAGCCAGCTTGGCCACATCCGTCCGATCCTGAAAGATTGCTACAGCCCCGATTAATTCATCATCTTTATGAATCGGTACGCGGGTGCTTAAAATGACCTTGCCACTTACTTGGATGACCTCATTATAGACTGCCTGATCCCTTTCGACAATTTCCGGAAGTCTTGTATCTTCTAAAACAGCTCGAATCGGTTGACCGACAAATTTTCCTTTTACATTAAAAATTTTCTTCGCTTTGTCGTTGAATACCGTTACGATTTCTTTATTATCGATGGCAATGACGCCTTCATTCATCGCATGGAAAGTAGCGATTCTTTCTTCATGCATCCGTTTAATTTCATAAGGCTCCAACTGAAACATCTGCTTTTTAATATGGTTGGCCAACAAGATCGAGCCGAGCAATCCGAAAAGCAATGTCAAAACAACGATGAAAAGAATATCTTTGGAGACATTCATCATGATATCGAGAAATGCTGGAATCTTATTTCCGACAACAACGACACCGATTTGATTTAACTCGGCATCCTTAATCGGGACAAATGCCCGGATGAAGGTGCCGATTTCACCTTCCGCCTTGGAAAAATAAATATGCTCTGCGAAAGCCCCTTTTTCATCTTCCCCTTGCGATACTTTGCCTATCCTCTCTTTAACAGGATGCGAATAGCGGATTCGATCCATATTCATGACAACAATATAATCCGTTCCATTAATGACGCTAATTTCTTCAATGATCGGGTCCAAGGTTTCCCAGCCCTGCGGTTCCTGGATGGCATTTCGCACATCCGTCAACTCGGCTACTGTCCGCGCCGTATTCATCGACCGGATGCGCAATTCCTTTTCCTCGTTTTGCTGGATGCTCGAAATGATGACAATCCCACCCATCAATAGCGAAAAAATAACGACAATATACGATAACAGCATAATTTTCCATCGTATCGATAAAGGTTTCAATCTGCATCCACTCTTTTCGTCTTTACGAACTTTGATTTCCTCAGTATGCTTACAATAAGCGAATGAGGAGGTTTATTGGTGAAAAATACAATTATGATTCTATTATTTCTAGGCATTATTTTTGCAGGCATAGTAGGCTACCGTTATCTTTCCCCTGACGAAGAACTTCCTTTTGACGATGAACAGGAAGGGCTGAGCGAGCAAATCGTTTTCACCTTCAGCCATGTTGTCGCAGAAAATACACCGAAAGGGCGAGCGGCAGACAAATTTGCAGAACTCGTCAATGAAAAATCGAACGGAAAGATCAAGATTGTTGTCTTTCCCAATGGTAGCTTGTTCTCTGATATTGAAGATATTACAGCTTTGAAAGAAGGGCAAGTCCATTTCATCGCGACTTCCACCGCAAAAATGGGTGGTCTTTCTCCGGAGTGGGCTGTGCTCGATCTTCCTTTTGCCTTTCCGACCTATGAAGCGATTGAAGAAGGCATACACGGTCCGATCGGTACACATTTACTGGATTCATTACAAAAAAAGGGCATTTTAGGACTTGCCCACTGGTCAAACGGTTTTAAACAAATTACGTCCAATACTGGTCCTATCCGTTTACCTCAAGATTTACAGGGACAAACGATCCGCATTATGAACAGCGACACTCTCCGTGCCCAATATGAGTTACTCGGTGCTGAGGCGCAACCCGAATCCTTTAATGACACCTATCATTTAATCGAGGCCGGGAAGATCGATGGCGAAGAAAATACGATTTCAAATATATATTCTAAAAAATTTTATGAGGTGCAAAAGCATTTAACGATCAGCAATCATGGCTATTTAGGCTACGTCGTCATGATGGATCAAAAAGTTTGGGACCAGCAATCAAAAAATACTCAGCAAATTCTACTTGAAGCAATGCAAGAAACAACCGCCTGGAACGATCGACAAGCCATCAAAATAAATGAAGAACAACTCGAACTTATCAAACAAAACTCATCCATTCAAATCCACGAACTAAGCAACCAAGAAAAGGAACAATGGAAAAAGAAACTCGATCCTCTCTATGACACACTGGCAGCTACGATCGGGGATAAGTTGGTGGACGAGCTGAAAGCATTAAGAACGACTTATGAAATGAAAGAATAGGAAGACCTCTCATGGATCTCCCTACTATGAAATTGTACACTACTTGGCGTTTGCTGAGGATTTAAATTGGACATTTAGAGATGCGTCCAATCGGGATAGTGGAAGTTTTATGAGCTCTTGGAAACGACTTTGAGCTCTTTCGTAACTTTATGAGCGCATAACAACGGCTTTGAGCACTCCCGTAACTTTATGAGCGCCTAGTAAATTCTTTGATCACTTTCGTAATTTTATGAGCGCCACGCAACCACTTTGGGCACTCCCGCAACTTTATGAGCGCACACCCAACAACTTTGATCACTTCAAATTCTTTCATACTAGGAATAAACATAAAACAGCCCACCGAATTACCAGATGTGTAATTCGGTGGGCTGTTCTCATCTAGTTCCTAAATCAATAACTCGATGGCAAAGCCTTTTTACCAATTTTTCTTCATGACTTACAATAATGATGCCCATTTCGCGCTGTTTAGCGATTTCAAGGACGGCTTGCCAGATTTGAGCTTGGGTGATAGCATCGAGCATTGTTGTCATTTCGTCGGCAATTAGAAAACGGGTATGTGGAGATAACGCTCTAGCCACACAAAACCGTTGCAGTTCTCCCCCTGATAACTCGTTCGGCCAGCGGGTCAACCATTCCTGTTCAATGCCTAACAAATCGAGCAACTCCTGATCAGGCTTCCAACCTTCGTTCAGCACTTTTGCCATCTTCCACCGTGGATTGACGGCTTTTTCCGGGTGCTGAAAAACTAACTGGACGGGGTGAAACCCTTTTGGTGAAATAGGTGAGCCATCGATCGTAATACTTCCGGTCAAAGGCGTTTCAAATCCAGATAAAATCCGACAAAAAGTTGTTTTCCCTAAACCGCTCGGACCTGTCAGACCAACGATTTCTCCCGACTCTACTGTTAAATCTAGGCCTTGGAAAAGCCATGGACCATCTCCATAGCGAAATCCGATATTCTTTGCTTCAAGTTGCATGAATACATCTCACCACCCCATCCCGCAAACTGCGCATTTCAGGTTGCCTTTGATTGCATGCATGGGTCGCTAACGGACAACGCGGTGCAAACAAACAGCCCGATGGCAAATTATCCGGTCGGGGTTGCGAACCCGGTATCGGGATAAAATCGTTTTGCGGTAATGCTTGCCACAACGCCTTGCTATACGGATGCCGCAGCGCTTCGCCATTACCAGTAAAATCCTCTACCGGCGCTATTTCCACGGTTGTCCCCGCGTAAAACACTGCAATCTTATCGGCGATCGTCAAAGCCGACTCAATGTCATGCGTAATGAGCATTACCGCACATCCTTGATCCGCAAATTCCCGAAAATTGCTTAATGCTTCTCGCATGACTGCCGGATCGAGTCCTGGCGTAGGCTCGTCTGCAATGATCACTTTGGCTCCACTGACGATCGCTGTAGATAGAAGCGTTCTTCTCGCCATGCCGCCAGACAACTGAAATGGAAACATGCGCTCCACATTCGGCTGCAAATGAAGGCGTTTAAAAACCGAGCGTTGGACCGCAATCGCTTCCCCTTCTTTGGCTGCAGTCCTGACTTGTTTCCCGACACGCATCAACGGATCAAGGTAGTTGACCGATTGCGGAATCAAGGCGATTTCCGTACCGCGCAATGCGGCTTGGCGTTTCGCAGTAAGCTCGTCCCCATTATAAGCAATGGTCCCACTAACATTCGCATTATGTGGCAATATGCCAAGGATTGCATGAGCCAATAAGCTCTTACCTGAACCGCTTGCGCCTACAACAGCCAAGATTTCTCCTGCTTCAAGTGTGACACTTAAATTCGAAATAACTTGTATCTTTTGTTGTTTCAATCCTTTTGTATACTGTTGAAAAGAGATCGATAAATTCTCAACTTCCAAAACAGGCATGGGATACCTCCTTCCAAACCAGATCACGCGCCTTTTTACTTTTCATGGGCTCTCGTCGGATCGATGAGCAATCGGAGACTTTCCCCGATCGTTTCAAATGTCCGCACAATGATTAGAAGACAAAGCCCTGGGAAAAAGGCGAGCCACCACATCCCCGATGACAAATATTTCATGGACTCCGACAAGATGATGCCGATTGCCGGCTCGTGGGGCGATAATCCTAACCCGATAAATGTAACGGCTGCTTCATGTAAAATCACATGCGGAAACATCAACATAAAACCGATCAGCAATTGTGGGATCAAATGCGGAAAAATATGATGCAATGCAATCCACCAGTGGGATTTTCCCATCTGTCTGGAAATCCGGACATAATCGGCTGAACGGATTTGCATCACTTCCGCCCGGATGACACGGGCAAGGCTTGGCCAATGCGTGAGCATCAGCCCGATGACAATCCCTTTGAACCCTCCCCCTAATGTAAAAGCGATCAAAATCAAGGTAACCAAATGGGGGACACTCAAGAAGAGATCGATGAGCCACGATATGAAGCGATCCGCCATTTTCCCCATAGAAGCCGCAGCCATCCCAAGCAGTAGCGCAATGGATGTACTTCCGACTGCCCCCAATAATCCGACACCCATACTTAAACTGAGCCCCATCATCGTACGGGTAAACATATCCCGCCCTAACCAATCCGTTCCAAAGAAATGATCGAGTGAAGGCAGCAAATTACGCGCACCCAGATTCGTTGCTATTCTATCTTCATCCAGCAAAGCGCCACCCATGACAACGAGGAGTAGAAACACTGTTGCTACTAGTATTGTCAAGAGCGTCCTTTGCCTGCGATTCAAGTAAAATCGTTTCAATCCCTTTTCTTTCTTCCTGCTATCGAAGTGGGGCATCATAACGACCGTCCCTCCCTCGTCCTCGGATCCACGATGAAGTAGATCAAATCGGCTAGTAAATTTCCGACAAAAACAAATAATGTGCTACATAGCACCAATCCCAATAAGAGTGGGACATCTCCCCTTAACCCGGCTTCAACTGTCGCTTGTCCAAGGCCGGGATAGGAAAAGACTTGCTCAGCAAGCACCGCCCCACCAAATAATTCGCTGAAGGCAGCAAATTGTAAGGTGATGGCAGGCAACGCGACATTCCGTAACCCATGTCGCCAAAATAACATGAAACCACGTTCACCTCTTGCCCGCGCAAACAGTACATAATCGCTTGCAAGCACATCGATCAGCTTTTGACGCGTATGCAAAGCTACATTCGCGACGCCGACAATGCTTAAAGTCATTGCAGGAAGGAATAAATGCTGGAGGCGATCCGCCAAAGTGACGTCCCCCGCCAGCACACCCGCCGGTACACCCAAACCGATCGGAAACCAACCGAGCCACACAGCAAAGACGATAAGCATGAGCAGCCCCATCCAAAAAGTCGGTGTCGATGCCAATGTGTAACAATACCATTTAATAATCCGATCGATCCACGTATCCTTTTTCATAGCGGACACGACACCCATCGCAAAACCGATAACTCCCGATAACACCCATGCAGTTAACATGAGCGCTAGCGAATTCAAGAACCGTTCCCCAATGATTTCAGAGACCGGACGACGGAAAATCATGGATGTGCCGAGATCGCCTGACAGCAAAGCGGAACCCCAATTGAAAAACTGCACCATTACAGGCTGATCGAGCCCCCAATAGGCTGCAATCTTCTCACGCTGTTCGGGTCCCACTTTCATCATATCGGCTCCGATATAAGCTTGAATCGGATCGATCGGAGAGTTTTTGATTAACAGAAACGAAATCAGGCAGATGGCGAACAATAATGTCAGCATTCTTACGCCTTTCATAAGTAAAAAGATTCCGATCCTTGCACCGAACTGTTTACGCACGTTATTTACTCCATTTCCACTCAGCTATATTATCTGTTGCCGGCCAGCCATGCCCATGCACATGAATCCGTTGTTCGCCGATATCGAGGTTTTCTTTCATGATATAAAGATGGTCGATATTCACTAGCCATGCCCACGCTGCATCGCCTTTTCCACTTAAGCCGGTCGTTCCATCCCATTGCGCTTTTTGCCAAAACTCAATCGCTTCAGCTTCACTGTTCGCTTGTAGTGCCTTTTTAAAATACTCATCTACGGTTTCATTTTGATAAAAACCGGTATTATAATATTCGATCCCTGCATTCTCGCTACTATAAATATTATAGAGTTCGTGCGGATCATGACTTCCCCAGCCCATCAACACAGCTTCGGAATACATTTTCTGACCGATGACATCCCAGCTTCCGCCTTCTACTTTAATATTGATGCCAAGCGGTTTGATCATATCTGCAACAGCAATAGCCAATGATTGACGAACACTATCACTCGCCAGATAATACAAGCTGAATTCGGCTTTCAAAGAACCTTTTTCAAGAATGCCGTCGCCATCTGTATCTTTCCATCCGGCTTCTTCCAACAATTGACGCGCTCCGTCCAAATCAGCATCCTCAATGACCGTCTCCGGATTCCACCAAGGGAGACCATCCACAGATGTATAAGCAGGCGAACCATATCCTTCCAATACCCCATCGATCAATGCTTGTCGATCTACAGCCTGATCAATTGCATGGCGAATGGCCGGATCAGCAGTGACGTCATTCCCAATCGGATACCCATCTTCCGTCAATTCACCTGACTTCACAAATGGAAAAACGATTCCACGATTGTCCACCGTTTTCACCGCTTCCAACTTCATGCCCGGTATTTCTTTTTTGCTGAAGGCTGCAGGAATCGCTGCAAGATCGACTGTTCCCGCTTGCGCCGCAGCAAAGGCAGCATCTTCACTCAAAAATAGAAAAGTGATCTTTTTAAAATAAGGTTCTTTACCATAATACGAAGGATTTGCCTGAACGATTAGCTGCTGGCCTTTATCCCACTGGACAAACTGATAAGGACCTGAACCGATAGGATTTTCCGCATAGGTTTCATTATATGCATGTTTAGGTACGATCCCCGTGGCCACCAGATTATTGACAAATGTTGATTGAGCTTCTTTCAACATGAATTTCACAGTTGTTGCATCGACTGCTTCCACTTTCTCCACATTATTCAAGTCGACAATTGATCCGCTCGTAGCCGCTTTTTCAAACGTGAATTGAACATCTTCCGCCGTTAACGATTCTCCATCCGAAAATGTAACATCGTCACGCAACGTAACGGTCCACACTTTCCCATCCGAACTAACATCATAGCTTTCCGCCAAATCATTGACAATGTTCAGTTTGTTATCCCGCTTTAGCAAGGTACTTTGGAAAAGAGGAGATCCATACCGTCCCCATCCAGTGATCGGATCAAATCCAGTTTCAGGTTCGGAGCCAAATGCTAGCACCAGCTCGTCTTTCGGTTTGTCTTCACTTTTACTAGCTTGGTCACTCTTTTGACTCGATTTTGATGAAAAACAGCCTGCCAATAGCAGTGAGATCGCTAATAACGCGATCATGAATCTTCCATATTTCATCTTCATATACAAAACTCCTTTATCCGAATAATTGACATCTCTTTGGCAATGCCATTTTTACTTCTTGATCAGATTTGTTCTACAGGTGCCACAGTGAAGTTTCCATACGTCACGCCTTTCAAACTCGTCAATTTATGGCTTAACTCTTGGATTTCCTTCACTTTCCCTTTGACAACAATCAACTCCAGACAGCTGTCATGATTTAAATGGAAATGTGTCGTTGCAAGAATCAGATTATGCATGCCATGCTGAATATGGGTCATTTCTTCAAGCAGGTGCCGTTGATGATGGTTATAAAATAAAAGAATGCTTCCCGCAATGATTTGTTCCTCATCTTCCCAAGACTGTTTGATAATCGCCTCCCGGACAAGATCACGAACGGCTTCGGAACGATTTTCATACCCTCTCAATTTAACAAAATGATCAAACCTCCTGAGCAAATTTCCATCCATCGAAACCCCAAATCTTTTTAATGTTGAATCTTGCATCACGCAACCACCTTTCGTCCATTCTTAAAGTAGTGACACATTTCCCACAATTCGTAACACGTTTATGCATCAAGTCTTCTGATTTTGCAATCTTTATTAAAAGTATGACAATTATATCGTGCTACTTTCATCTAAAAACGTAACACGGTTGTCCCCAAACAAAAAAAGATTAGCCATTGATAAAATCATCCAACGTCGTTTTATCGGCTTATCCTCTAGTCTTCTTTTATGCACGAAAATTAATAAATTCAAAACAGAATGAAACGAAGTGGACCTTTCTTAGGCCAAATAAGGGGGAAGCCTCAACTCGGCTTTCAATAACGGGAAAACGATCGTTTCCCTTGACGTGGGATAGACAAGCGACTGACTGCAACCATCCGGCATGATGCATGAAGCGAACTCCTACGATTTTTGAATCCATCCAAATACTAATTATATGGAACGACGCTTACAAAAGCAATAAGTAAATGAATTCACAATTCTCGAAATGAGTATAGTTGAGGATTTGCTTGAACATACTTCCGCAGAAGATCATATTTCCCCAATGATCGATGAGGAGGAGTTAAATTGAATCAATTATATGACGTTGTCATTATCGGTGGAGGGCCTTGCGGATTAGCGACAGGGCTTGCACTACAAGAAAAAGGACTCTCTTATGTCATTCTTGAAAAAGGGGCGATTGTTAATTCCATTGTCAATTGCCCTTTACATATGACGTTCTATAGTACTTCGGATCGTTTGGAAATCGGGGAAATCCCATTTGTGTCCCAGGACGTACGCCCTAACCGAACAGAGCTTCTGAAATATTATCGCCTCGTAACAGAAAGGCAAGAACTGCCTATCAAATGCTATCAAAAAGTAAATAAAGTGATAAGAAACCCCGAATCCTTCACAGTCCATGCGGAAGATCGACATGGCAACCAACTTCCTTATGAAGCGCAAATGATTGTCCTAGCGACAGGTATTTTTGATACCCCACGGCAACTTGGTATAGCCGGAGACGATTTACCAAAAGTATCCCATTACTATCAAGAAGGACATCTTTACTACGGGCAACATGTCACTGTCGTCGGCGGGAAAAACTCTGCGGTGGAAGCCGCGATCGATCTATATCGGAACGGTGCCCATGTGACCCTTGTCCACCGGGGGGAAACCGTATTGGAAGGGATCAAGCCGTCCTTATTATTGGATATGCGTAATCTCTTGAAAAAAGGGCATATCGCATTTTACCCTTATTCCAGTGTTGCAACGATCGACGAAACAACGATTCAAATCCATTCGCCTGAAGGAACCGTCTTAATAGAGAATGACTATGTCTTTTCCTTGATCGGCTATCAACCCGATATATCGATGTTGGAACAACTCGGCATCGAAACCGATCCCGCTACATTGGTCCCTTCTTTTCATCCGGAAACGTATGAATCGAATGTTAAAAACGTCTTCCTTTCGGGCGTCGTTACAGGTGGTATCACCAATCGTGTTTACATTGAAGATGGGCGCTTTCACGGCTTGAAGATTGCCGAAGAAATTGCACAAAGGCTTTCAGTTGTTCGAAGTAAATCATGAAAAACAGCTCTTTTAATTACATTGACGTAATTTAAAGAGCTGTTTTTGATCTCCGTATTTTGGTTATGGTTCTGTTGAAATACAACTCCGACAGCATTTCATCCTAAACAATTGAAATTAATGATTACGATTCGACTACTTTTTGGGGTGCTCGTTTTTTCATCGCCCACGCAAAGATAATGGCGCCAATCAGCGTGAAGCCTAAGTAACCCATTGTCGGGTAAACCGTTCCAACAAGCGTGATAAATCCAACGAAGCTCGCTCCGAATGCAGCTACTCCGAATAACACAACGGCACCTTTGAATTTCTTCGTTTCTGGTTTCATGGTACGCGCTGTAAAAGCATAGAGCATACCGACAGCGGTATTGTAAATCATCCCAAGCAAAATAATAGAAAAAATCGTACTCATAACTGGGCTCATACTATCAGCCAACACAAGCATCGGCATCGGTACGGACGCAATTTCCTTCAACTGTGTAAGCATTGAAACGTTGATAAGGACGATGAGAAGACCGAGACCCAATCCACCGATGATGCCTCCCCATGCCGCCACTTTTTCATCTTTGACCGTTCCACCCATGACAGTTAGCATCGCGGCACCAGCCGCGATATTATATGACACATACAACACTGCCCCTAATAGCCAGTGGGACGCCCCGCGGCTTTGGCTCGCGGCGACCGCTTGCAAATCCGCGGATGCAAAATCGAAATTCATAACCGAATAAACCGTAATGATAATGACGATTAACAACAGAAAAGGCGTAAATGCACTAATAAGCGTAATCACTTTTTGAACACTGAAGGTCACGGAAATAATCGTGATAACGGTCATCAGAATACTTCCAATGACACTCGGGATGCCAAATTGCTGTTCGAAAATGGCTCCAGCTCCCGAAAACATAACGACCGTCACACCGAACAGGAAAAAAGTGATAATGATGTCAACAACAACCCCTAAATAGCGGCCGCAAATATGATAGATGACTTTCTGGTGAGAAGTGGTTTGTAAACGGCTCCCCATCTGTGTCAAATTCATCCCGATAAAAGCGAAAAATAACGTTGCGACAATCGAACCGGCAATGCCGATTGCACCGAAGCTCGTGAAAAACTGTAAAATCTCTTGCCCTGATGCAAACCCAGCACCGACAATAACACCGATAAAGGCTGCACCCATTTGAAAACTCTTTCTCATAAATGTTCCCCCTGCTAATTGCTAGTTGTTGATATGTTATAATATTCTGAATTAATACCCCGGAAGAAACCATGTGGGCAGATATCCACCCACATGATTTTGGTTATTCGGCTTTAAAACGATATGTTTCAACTGTAAACTTATCCATTGCACGGAAATTCGGTTCATAGCCGATACCATATGCGGTCGGAACGGTAATATAGCCATCTTCTACGACGACTTCCGGCGTAATGACATCTTCTTCCCAATAGCGGGAAGAACCGGCCGTATCGCCTGGCAAGATGAAGTTCGGCAATGTTGTCAAAGCGATATTATGCGCACGCCCGATACCCGATTCCAACATGCCGCCGCACCAAACAGGGAGACCTTTTTCCATACAGTAATCATGTATTTTCTTCGCTTCCGTCAAGCCTCCGACCCGGCCGATTTTAATATTGATGATTTTTGTACTCCCAAGTTCCACTGCTTTCCGCGTATCTTCCAGCGAATGGATACTTTCGTCCAAACAGATCGGTGTCGTCATCTGTTTCTGCAGTGTTGCATGGTCGATAATATCATCGGACGCAAGCGGTTGTTCAATCATCGTCAAGTCAAACGCGTCCAACTGTTTCAGCAGTTCGACATCATTCAATGTATAAGCCGAGTTGGCATCCGCCATGAGCGGCACATCTGGGAACTGTTTTCGGAGCTCGCGCATCACTTCAACGTCATAGCCCGGTTTGATTTTTACCTTGATGCGTTTATAACCTTCCTCTACAAAACCACGAACGGTGGCAATCAAATCTTCGACGCGTTCATGGATCCCGATACTAATTCCGACTTCGATTTTGTCGCGCTCGCCGCCTAAAGCTTGCGCCAATGTCATTTTATTGCGCTTGGCGTATAAGTCCCAAATGGCTCCTTCAATGGTCGATTTCGCCATATTATTCTTGCGGATGGCACTGAAAAGGCCACTTACTTCGTCGGGATGCCCAATTTCTTTTCCTAGTACGAGCGGAATCAGAAAATCTTGTAGCATATGCAAATTCGTTTCAAGCGTCTCTTCGTTGTACCAAGGCGCGCTGAATGCAACCGACTCGCCCCAACCGCTATTGCCGAGTTCGTCTTTTGCCTCCAGTAATAGAAAATCCTTTTCTTGCATCGTTCCAAAACTTGTCGTAAACGGATGCTTCATCATCATTTTCATTTTTCGGATCGTGATTTCTTGAATGATCATTCGAATTCTCCTCTTTCACTCGTATTCAATGGAATTGTATTTCTTTTGACCACTTGGTAATAGTGGACTCCAGTTGTTGTTCGATTAACGTTTACCAATGCATAGCCTTCACGGAAAAGCGTTTGGAAGATAGTCCTGATTTTTAGTCGCCAATCCAGTGCAAGTTGCGGCTCACTTTTTTTGATCAACTGAATATGTTCGGGGATCGGAATTTCGATACCGGCACTGTCCGTCGGTATTTCTTCTTCATTAAAATTTAGCATCGGGTTTCCTTGTTCAGATTTCCCTACTGGAAACGGACGATCAAAACGCTCAATCGTCGGAACCCAACGCTCTCTCACTCTTTCGCTCTTGATCCACCATTCGATTTTAAAACGGTCTGAAGGCAATCCTTTGTTCAAACCATCTTCCATTTCACCGTACCAATTTTCCAAATAAGTGCTACAAATTCCAGATAACTTCGATACATTCAAATATGCGTTCCGACTTTCCAAAGGATCGAATGTCCAGGTGATCAAGTCGTAACCCATTTCGATGGCATATGCGCGTTGCTCTTCTTTCAATGTTTTGCCGATTCCCATCAGCTGATAATCCGGATGGATCCCGAGCATATGGGAACATAAATAAGTTTTTCCATTTGCAAATCCGGTAAATCCATAGGAGAAGCCGACGATTGTCTCCCCATCAAAAGCACCGAGCATCAGCCCTCCATTGGTGATCGCCGTATAGGTTTGATGGACCGGAATCGGTTCCGATCCCCATACGGTTGTTTCAAGGGATTGGACGAGACGCATCTCTTCAATTGTTTCCAGTTTACGTGTTGTAATCGTTCGATTCATTGTGCCACTTCCTTTTGTTCTAACCGTTCAAACGTTTCGATCACTGCCCGTGTTAGAATTTCAATGCCGGTCAAAATACTGTCTTGGTTGAATGTCATCTTTGGATGATGGAGGCCGGGTGCAAGGTCACAACCGAGTCCAAGCATCGTCGCTTTTACGGAAGGACGTTTCAATGTGTAAAAATGGAAATCCTCTCCGCCTGGTGTAACAATCGGCGAGACTAAATGAGATTCCCCTACCGTTTCAGAAATCGCTTGTGCCATAATATCCACGGCCGTTTCATCCACCTCTGCTGCGGCAATTTCAGCGAGAAATTCATAGTGAATCTCCACACCAGTCATCTTAGCAACCGATTCAATTGCAGTTTGTACTTGATCAAACAGCTTGTCCATGACCGCATTCGTTTGCGCGCGCATATCAATGCTGAAGACGCCATTTCCTGGGATGATGTTGGCTGATTCACCGCCAGCTTGGAACATCGTCATTTTCGCCGAATGGGGCACCATCGGGTCGACATGGATGGAGCGGATCGCCTGTACGAGCAAAGCCATCACTTCAATGGCGTTTTGTCCGAGGTGCGGCCTAGCCCCGTGCGTGTCGGTGCCGCTTATGGTCCCTTTCAACATTTTCGCCGCGCCATGCATGATCGCCGGTGCCGAGTAACCAAGGCCGAGTTCCTGGATTGGGCGAAGGTGGACGCCATACAAGTAATCGACGTCATCGACTAGTCCTTTGTCGACAAACGACAATGCCCCCGTCCCTTTTTCCTCGGCGGGTTGGAAGAGCACTTTCAGTCGACCGTTCTTCGGATAGCCCAGCTTCTTCAGTGCGAGTAATGTCCCGACTGCCATCGTCATATGCGCATCATGTCCGCATGAATGATTCGCTTGGTACACGCCGTCGACTTCCTGCCAAAGTGCATCGATATCCGTACGGAGACCAACGCAATAGTCTCCAGCTCCCGCAGTTACAACAAGCCCTGTTGAATCATCAAATGTCGAGACCTCGAATCCTTCATTCTCGATGAGTTGTTGTAAATACTTCGTTGTTTCGACTTCCTTCCAACTGATTTCGGGGTGAGCGTGTAAATGCGCGAACACCTCCTCAACAATCGGTTTCAGCTCTTGCAATACCGTTTTCATTGTTTCTCCGCCCCTTCCACAAATAAAAAATCGCTATTCAATGATTGATAGGTTTGTTGACTTTTTTCGAAGTGCTCCTTTTCTTTCACAGACACACCGGCAACCAGCGCATTCATAAACGAAAACAAAGAAGTCGTCGCATCAAGTGTGGATTTATTCGGTGAGTAAATGGGAAACAGTACATCACTATGCGCTTGGATGGGCGCTAACAACGAATCTGTTATCGCGATGACATAGGCTTGCTGATCACGGGCCAATTCAGCGATGCGGATTGTTTCTTTTAAATACCGGTGAAAAGAAATAGCGACTAAAACGGATTGATCATTCATCGCACTTAACGTTCGAATGACATCTTCTGCTTCAGTGCGGATGAGTCGGACGTCAGGCCTGACCAGCCCAAGCGAATAGGAAAGCCAACTAGCCGCGGCATGGGAAGAACGAAGCCCCAATATATATACCGTTTGCGCTTTTGAAAGTTGGTCGATCGCCGTTTCATAATCCGTCTCATTGATCTGCTTAATCGTTTCCTGGATTGTACGACAGTCCTGTTCCATCACCTGTTCATAAAAATGAGGCGCTTGTTCCAACTCAAGCTTGGATTGCTGATAAGTGTGCAAACTGCTTTCTTGAAAGAGCAACTGTTCCCGCGTGGTCTTTTGCAGTTCAGAATAACCGGAAAGCCCGAGACTATAGCAAAAGCGGATGACCGTCGTCTCACTTACTCCGATCATCGCGCCAATTTCCTGTGCCGAAGACACCGCGACATTTCGGGGATGATCCAACACATAAGTGGCAACTCTCTTTTGACTTTTCGATAAGTTATGGAAATGCTCATGCACGAGCTCTTTTAATTTCATCATTGATCACCATTTGAAGTATAAGCATTTTTATTCCGACAAATGAAGTTAAAACTTCATAATTGATTGAAAATTATTCTAACATAAAAGTTTGCAGAGTACAACCTATTTTCTGAACCTTCTTGCGAAATTGTTACAGTATCAGAAACCAACTGGCCCTAGTATAAGGAGGGCTTGACGTTTACCAATCCCCCTGTTATGATAATTAAAATTATTCCCAAAACTAAATATTATGTCTTATCAAGAGAAGCCGAGGGACTGGCCCTATGACGCTTCAGCAACCAGCCGAAAGGTAAGGTGCTAATTCCAGCAGGATCATGACTTTTTTGATCCCGAAGATAAGAAGGTGCGAATGCATAATGTCGAAAAGCCTTCTTTCTAGAAGGCTTTTTTATTTTTTACTTTTTAATAATGAAAGGATAAGAATAACGATGAACTTGCTAGATACACTCAAAACGAATGTACTCACTGCCGATGGTGCTATGGGTACGATGCTCTATTCATATGGTATCGATTTTTGCTATGAAGAGCTTAATGTTGAAAAACCGGATATCATCGAGAAAATACACCAAGAGTACATCTCGGCTGGTACGGATATCATTCAAACGAATACATACAGTGCCAACGCGATTAAACTTGCTCGCTACGGACTGGAAGATCGGGTAAAAGATTTCAATGAGGCAGCCATTCAAATTGCCAAGCGGGCAGCCGCACCAGGTGGTCAATTTGTATTGGGGACAATTGGCGGGATTCGCGGGATTCGAAAAAGTGATGCTTCATTGGATGAGATTATAAGGTTTGTCCAGGAACAAGCGGAAGTCCTATTAGCTGGAAATCCAGATGGACTTTTACTTGAAACCTATTATGATTTTGAAGAATTATCTTCCGTCGTTACTCATTTAAGGAGACTGACTGATACACCTATTATCGCACAAGTATCGATGCATGAACCCGGCGTCTTACAAAATGGTATATCACTTAACGATGCCTTGCACCAACTTGAAGCGACAGGTGCGGATGTCGTCGGCGTCAACTGTCGACTCGGACCACACCATACAATACAAGCTTTCGAAGGTGTGACGCCTCCTAAAACTGCTTTTTTATCGGCAGCGCCAAACGCCAGTCTTCTTGATATCGAAGATGGACGGATTGTCTATGTCGACGAAGCAGATTATTTTGGACGCGCGGCGGTCTTGCTCCGCGATGAAGGTGTACGTTTGATCGGCGGATGCTGTGGCACGACACCAAAACATATCAAAGCCGTCAAGCAACGGATTGCGGATTTACCACCAATCGTCAATAAGATAGTGAAAGTGCCGAAACCGATTGTCATTCAAGAGGCCGATCCAAGAAAAAATGAACCTTTACATGAAAAAGTCAAAAGAGAACGTTCCATTATCGTTGAACTGGACACTCCTCGCCATCTCAACACACAGAAATTTTTAGAAGGCGCGGATGTACTGTACCAAGCCGGTGCTGATGCAGTGACAATGGCAGATAATTCACTCGCTTCTCCGCGTATTTGTAATACGGCAATGGGTTCTATTTTAAAGCATGCAAACAACGTCCGTCCCCTTGTCCATATTACATGTCGCGATCGAAATTTGATCGGTCTTCAATCCCACTTAATGGGACTCGATGCGCTGGGTATTCACGATATACTCGCCATCACCGGCGATCCGACTAAAGTGGGAGACTTCCCTGGAGCAGCGAGTGTTTACGATGTATCAAGCTTAGAATTACTTCAACTGATTAAACAATTGAATGAAGGCATTTCCTTTTCCGGGAAACCGCTGCAAAAGAAAGCCAATTTCTCCGTTGCAGCGGCATTTAATCCAAACGTTCGTGTCATAGAGCGTGCTGTCAAAAGGCTGGAGAAAAAAATCGAGTGCGGCGCAGATTATTTTATTACCCAGCCTGTCTATTCAAAAGAAAAAATTATCGAAATCCATGAAGCGACAAAGCATATAGAGACACCGATTTACATAGGGATTATGCCTTTGACGAATATCCGAAATGCTGAATTTTTACACCATGAAGTGCCGGGTATCAAATTATCTGATGAAGTACTTGAGCGCATGCGCAAACATGGTGACGATAAACAACAATCGGCGAAGGAAGGCCTTCAAATTGCGAAAGAATTGATCGATACGGCTGCACAATTATTTAACGGTATCTACATTATTACACCGTTCCTTCGTTACGATCTATCACTTGAATTAATCCAACATGTACAAGCAATTGATGCAAAGAAAGAGGGAATGGCAACTCATGTCTAAACACCTAATTGAACAACAACTCCAGAAAAGAATACTCATCATGGATGGGGCGATGGGCACCATGCTTCAAAATGCCAATCTTTCTCCCGAAGATTTCGGCGGTGAAGAATATGATGGCTGCAACGAGTATTTAAACGTGACAAGACCCAATGTCCTTGACCATATTCACCGTGAATATTTGCACGCTGGTGCAGATATCATTTCGACGAATACCTTTGGCGGGGCAGCGATCGTCCTGGATGATTATGATTTAGGCGATCAAGCCTATGATATTAATTTCCGAGCAGCGCAAATCGCAAAAAAATGTGCGAATGACTTTTCCACCCCGGAATGGCCACGGTTCGTCGCGGGGGCGATGGGACCGACAACAAAAACATTATCCGTAACGGGCGGCGCTACATTTGACGGTCTCTCACACGACTTTTATATTCAGGCAAAGGCGCTGATCGAAGGCGGTTGCGATTTACTGTTAATGGAAACCAGCCAGGATATGCTCAACGTCAAAGCTGGGACGCTTGGCATCAAGCGCGCTTTCGAAGAGACTGGACAAGAATTGCCCGTGATGATTTCCGGGACGATAGAACCGATGGGTACAACGCTAGCGGGTCAAAGCATCGAAGCATTTTATATTTCAATAGAGCATATCAAGCCGCTTTCTGTCGGTCTCAACTGTGCAACCGGACCGGAATTTATGACGGATCACCTCCGCTCCCTTTCAGAGCTGGCGACAAGTTATGTCAGTTGTTATCCAAATGCCGGGCTACCGGACGAGGAAGGTCATTACCATGAATCGCCTGAATCTCTTTCGAAGAAACTAGAAGGTTTTGCCGATAAAGGCTGGCTAAACATCGTCGGGGGGTGCTGTGGAACAACACCTGCACATATTCGTGCCATCCGCGAAGTTGTGGCGGATAAAAAACCGCGTCAAAGCCCGGAAATAGCGCATGGTCATACAGTGTCTGGTATTGAACCGCTCCTCTATGACGATTCGATGCGTCCACTGTTGATTGGCGAACGGACAAACGTCATCGGTTCCCGAAAGTTTAAACAGCTCATTGTGGACGGTAAGTTTGAAGAAGCATCAGAAATTGCGCGCGCTCAAGTGAAAGGCGGCGCCCATGTCATTGATATTTGTCTCGCAAATCCGGACCGTGATGAACTTGACGATATGACAAAATTTATGAAAGAAGTCGTCAAAAAAGTGAAAGTGCCTCTTGTGATCGACTCGACGGATGAAAATGTGATAGAAGAGGCGTTGAAATATTCACAAGGAAAAGTAATCATCAATTCCATCAACTTGGAAGACGGCGAAGATCGATTTGATGCTGTCCTGCCGCTTGTCAAAAAGTATGGTGCCGCTGTCGTTGTGGGGACGATCGATGAACCCGGAATGGCAGTTACGCGGGAACGTAAACTCGAAGTTGCCGAGCGGTCGTATGATCTCCTCGTTAACAAATGGGGATTAGCGCCGGAAGACATCATCTTTGATCCGCTCGTTTTCCCAGTTGGAACAGGTGATGAACAATATATTGGCTCTGCTGTAGAAACAATTGAGGGGATTCGTCTCATTAAAGAAAAAATGCCGCGTGCGTTGACGATTCTTGGTGTGAGTAACGTGTCTTTCGGGCTCCCCCCTGTCGGTCGCGAGATATTGAACGCTGTGTACTTATATCACTGTACGCAAGCGGGACTCGATTACGCGATTGTCAATACGGAGAAGCTTGAACGTTATGCTTCTATTCCTGAAGCGGAAATTAAAATGGCGAATGATCTGCTCTTTGCTACAACGGATGAAACGTTGGCGGAATTTACAAATTTCTATCGCGGGAAGAAAAAAGAGAAAACGGAAGATGATATACCGAAAACGGTCCCGGAACGACTTAGCTATTATGTAGTGGAAGGAACGAAAGAGGGCTTGATTCCCGACTTGGAAGCGGCACTTGACCTGTATGACGCGCCTCTCGATATTATCAATGGACCGTTAATGGACGGCATGGCGGAAGTCGGCCGCTTATTTAACAACAATCAACTGATTGTTGCAGAAGTGCTGCAAAGTGCCGAAGTGATGAAGACATCTGTCTCCTTCCTCGAGCAATTTATGGAAAAAAATGAGGGAGACACGGGCAAGGGGAAAATCGTTCTAGCCACCGTAAAAGGCGATGTCCATGATATCGGAAAAAACCTGGTCGATATCATTTTGAGCAATAACGGCTACACAGTCGTCGATATTGGGATTAAAGTAACTCCATCTACACTGATCGATGTGATCCGTAAAGAAAAACCGGATATTGTTGGATTATCAGGCCTACTTGTCAAATCCGCCCAGCAAATGGTCATCACTGCTCAGGACTTCAAAGCTGCGGGAATCGATTTGCCCGTGCTCGTTGGCGGTGCAGCATTGACGCGAAGATTTACCGATACAAAAATTGCGACAGAATACGATGGTCCGGTTTTATACGCAAAAGATGCAATGTACGGGCTCGAACTTGCCAATCGTCTTCAAAACAAAGAAGAGAAAGCAACACTCTTAATGGAACTACACGAACAACGAGAAAAACGAGCAGCAAACGATGCCATTAAGGCGGAAAAACAAGCCAATGCTCCCGCGGTAGCCGTTGCAACACGACCTGTAAAAACGGTACGCGAGGATGTTCCAGTGAGAGTTCCAAAAGATTTACGGCGTCGGATTCAAAAAGATTATTCCATCTCCCATCTCTATCCGTACGTCAATATGCGGACATTGATCGGCCATCATCTTGGACTGCGGGGCAATGTCGATAAAATGTTGGAAAATAAAGAACCACGTGCTTTGGAGCTGCATGAAATGGTCACCGGTTTTTTAGAGTCAGGCAACTTGACAGCATCCGGTCTCTATCAATTTTTCCCGGCCCAATCCGATGGAGATGACGTCATTATTTACGATCCAGCAGATTCAAAAACGGAAATTGAACGCTTCACTTTCCCGCGTCAAAGTAAGGAACCCTTTCTCTGCTTAGCCGATTACTTAAAGCCAATTTCTAGCGGCGAGATGGATTATGTCGGATTCATGCAAGTGACAGCAGGACACGGCGTACGCGATTTCGCAAATAAATTAAAAGAAGAAGGGAAGTTCCTAGAAAGCCACGCATTCCAAGCGACCGCACTTGAACTCGCAGAAGGATTTGCGGAACGGATCCACCAAGAAATGCGCGACCAATGGGGCATTCCAGATGCAACTGATTTTACGATGCGCGATCGCTTTGCAGCAAAGTATATCGGGCAACGATTTTCCTTCGGCTATCCGGCCTGTCCCAACTTGGAAGACCAAGCTAAATTATTCAAATTGCTAAAACCAGAGGACATTGGTGTCCATTTAACAGAAGAATTCATGATGGAACCAGAAGCCTCGGTTTCCGCAATCGTTTTTGCCCATCCAGATGCGAGATATTTCAATGTTGACTAACTCGGAAAAATAATAAATGAAAAGGCAATAAGAACGCACTGCCATCAGGGCGTAGACAGAGTTATTTTATGACAATGTCTACGCTCTTTTTTGAAATTAAACTGTCGACACTTGTACCAGTCCTGTCATATTATCACTTCGATTTGACAGCCCTTTATTTTAAATGCCCAAATATTGTTCCAGCACTTCTTTTGTTTTTTGTTGTAAATAATAAGCAGCATGCTTCATTAATTCATCTACCGAACGGGTTCCATCGGATACTTCATGTAATTCAGTAAAAAACGGTTGCAAGGCCTCCCTGCTTTCTTCATCCACCATACCCGAAATTAACAGGACTGGTTTTCCTTCCTGACGTGCCACTTCTGCTATGCCGAAAGGTGTTTTTCCCGATAACGTCTGTATATCGGTTTTGCCTTCTCCCGTTAAAATCAGATCCGCTTCATTTAGCTGTTCGTGAAATGCAATCGCTTGTAACACGACATGAATGCCTTGTTGCATTTCCCCTGGCATAAATGCTTGAAATGCACCACCTGCTCCACCAGCTGCACCTGCCCCTTTTTTCGCGTGAAGTGATATGCCTATTTGTTGTTCAACGACATTCGCAAAGGTGTTAAGTGCTTGATCGAGATGAGCCACCATTGCAGGCGTCGCTCCTTTTTGCGGACCGAAAACAGGAGATGCACCTGTAGGACCGATAAAAGGATTTTCAACATCTGAAGCAATGAGAAAATGGCTTTCCGCAATTCGCTTATCAAAATGAGAACTGTCCATTGTATGTAGTTCATTGAGAGCACCGCCTCCCGGATTCAGCTCTACGCCCTCTTTGGAAAGGAATTTCATGCCAAGTGCTTGTAACATCCCGGCTCCTGCGTCATTCGTCGCACTACCGCCAAGCCCGATGATGAATTTACGAAAGCCAGCATCTAGTGCATATCGGATAAGTTCTCCTGTTCCATAAGACGACGTAACGAGTGGATTCCTTTCGTCTTCATGTAAAAGCGTAAGACCCGAAGCTTCCGCAATTTCAACGACACACGTTTCCCCATCCCCAAGCACACCATAGTTTGCTTCAATAGTTCTACCTAGCGGATCCTGGACAGCGCAAGCCACTTCTGTCCCTTGCGTGGCCCCCACTAAACTATGCATCGTCCCTTCTCCACCGTCAGCGGCCGGTAATAAAACAGTCGTAATGGTTGCATCATAGTCCTTCACTCCAGCAGCCATTGCTTGTGCCGCTTCCACCGCGGTCAGACTCCCTTTAAAAGAATCCGGTGCTACGATAATTTTCATCATGGTCACCCCTTCATTATCATAATCATTATGCTTACAATATTACACTTCCAAATCAATTACGCCTCGGCGTAATTGCGAATCAAACAGCGAAGAGTTCGATTGGCCGTATTTCTGCGTTTTTTTGCAGAAATTAAGGCACTTTCAGGACGCGGCGATCTTAGCTTGAGTTCTTCTAATTAGCAAGGAGTTTGGATTCCCTCTGATTGAAATGTATTCTAGTATTCATCCCGCCACTTATGGAAGTGGGGGACTTCTGTAGCTGACGCTTCGCTTTCAGTACAAAAAGATTTGCTGAATCAAGTTAAACGTTAATTGTTGCAAATGTATAGATGCTTCTATAACAGCATTTCGCCATTCGAAAAGGAGGCAAATTCAAAATTTGCCCCTTAAAACGGATTCATTTTTTCATATCCGCTCAACGCTAACTAAGTATAACACCACTTCCTATCCATTCAATTTTCTCAACTTCTCAATCGCCTCTCTATCCAAACGTGTCACTTTGGCGATAAATTCAACGGAAGAACCTTCTTTTAACATTTCAAGCGCTACTTGTTCAATACCTTTTACTATACCCTGTTCAATTCCTTTTCTTTTCCCTTCTTCTTGAAAATGTGCAAAAATTGCCTCCATTGTAGGGGATAACTCTTCCCCGTTAAATTGAACCATGTCGTTCGCCTCCTTCTGTATTATCGGGATCATTGTTTCATGAAACTTTTTGGATAATTCCTCTGGTAAAAGTAGTAAATAGTCGATAAAGTAAAGTACAGCCAGAATCTCTGAACGGGAATTTTTATTATCGGTAATAATTTTCTTCATTAGTTTCATCTTAAACGCATATCGTTTGTCTACATCTTCCCGTGTGTCGTTCATATATTTTGCCGCAAGGACAACTTTGCTGAAGAGCTTATCCGATTTCTCCAGCTCTTCATTATCATAATCGTTAAGCTTACAATTAGTATACGCATAGTGTAGCTCCGTGCCAAAATAAGAGTAGTTGAATTGAGTCGGAAACCTACTTTCATGCGGCGATGTCATGACAGCGATTGCGACAATCTCCTTATGATAGCGATCATAAATCCGATAAAAGTATTGAAACATGCGCTCAGCAAAGTCCTTTTCATTGTCGCTTTGCACTTCTACGTGCATCAATATCCACTTTTCCTCACCGTCTTTTAAATGCACTTTGACAAGTTGATCCGCCCACTGACGACCTTTCTTTTTATCCATGATTTTCTGGAAAAGCTCCTGTTGCAAAAACTCCGCTTCTTTCGTAAAATCGACTTGCGCATGTAAATCCGGTTTGAAAAATAACAAAAAGTCTTCAAAAAGGTCCCCAATCACTTTCTTCCAAAGCCCGTCCTGATCGATAACATCCGTCTTATAATCGGACGACTTTTCCCATACCAATGCTGTTACCATACTTTCACAACACCCCCTAAGCAAGTTTTCAGACTTCTATCCTCACCCTATTATACTTCCAATTAAAAGTAAATTGTTGCAAATGTATATACACTTCGATAAGAGAATTTTGCCATTCGAAAAGGAGACAAATTTAAAATTTGTCCCCTAAAACGACCCTACTATTTTTTAAAGACCCTCAAACTTCTATTTCTCATCCATTTCTAATCTTCGTCTCACCAGTCTATCATTTACAAACGGTACGCTATAACTACAGAAAGACAACGGCTGACACCACACAAAAAATGGAGGGATTCTTGATGTTGACCAAACTTCAAACTTTAAAAGCATTTATCCAAAATAAAATCCATGAACGCTTTTCATACTCCATTTCCTATGAAGGACAAGTCTATAACGGGCTCTATGACAATGCGTTCATGAACTGGTTCAATCCGAATCCATTGAGTAAAGATGAAATCAAAGAAATTCAACAGGTGAAACGTGCTATCAACGCTAAAATGCACCATTTGATTTAAACCCCTTATTTTCCAAACAGACCCGAAAAGATGTCTACCCCTTTGCAAATCGGGGATTCTGGCAAGGGATAGACAGGGAACTATAACAAACGCAAGTTTTTCAGTAGTCTTCTGGCTATGACAAACCATTTCTATTCTATAAATCTTCAACAACGATATAGGTCGCTTTGATCGGCCCATGAACACCCACAACGAGGATCATTTCGATGTCTGCTGAGTTGCTAGGTCCTGTAATAAAGTTAATGCAAGAGGCTACTTGCTCTCCGCTTTTTACTTTTTCACGAATGATACGAGCAGCTTGTGTCATTCGTGGAACAATGCTGCTTTTCGGAATAATGATGACAGAATTAGCCGGTAAAAAGCTGACCGTTCTTCCTTTATCCTTACTACTAAAAAGGACAGCTGTTCCTGATTCCGCTAGGGTGATATCACTAATCGTGATTCCGACGTTTGCAACATTAGCCTTATCAATATTTACTTCCTTTTTTGTATGGTCCCACACATGAAGATCTACACTGTCCCGCGGCCATTCTTCATTCATTAGCTTAGCTAAGCTATATTGAGCAAAACGCTCATCTTTCCATGAAACGACCGGGCCTCCGCCGTAATTGTTTACAACTTCTTTCAGTGAGCCGGAAAGCCCCGCTAAATTGGTGAGCACAAAATTGGTATGGATATTTTTACATTGTTCTTGTAATACACCGACTAAGTCATCTTGTGTAGCATTTTTTAGCACTTCGTCTTGAGGGTGGAATTTCCATTCGGGTCTTTTTACAACCTTTTTTCGGTCACGGCCCAAACGATTGGCGATTTTCCCTAAAAAGGCTTCACGATTCTGTATCGTGCCATTCATGATTATTCCCCTCCCTTTGGACGGTTATGAAACCAATCCCGGAATCTTTCTTTATTTGGTGCTGGGAATTCTCTAGCCTCTGTCCAAGCTTTTAGTGGACCGGGGCCTTTTGAAATTTTAGCTCCCTTTGTAAAGGGCGACATGGCAGGTGACGCCATTTTTGAACCAATTTTATATAATGCGGGTGAGGATGCGCCAAGACCAAAAGCTTTCATGACTAACTTTTCAGATACCGGGGCGCGTCCTTCCTTCTCTACGATGACTTGGCGATGCTTATGAAGAAGTTCGTGTAATGGGATTTTTACTGGACAGGCTTCTGTGCAGGCACCACATAAGGTAGAAGCGTAAGGTAATTCTTTATAATCATCATACCCGCCAAGTAACGGTGATAAGATGGCTCCGACAGGACCCGAATAAATGGAACCGTAAGAATGACCTCCCACATGGCGATAAACCGGACAAGCATTCACACATGCTGCACAACGAATACATTGCAGAATCGACTGGAATTCTCCACCCAGAATATCAGATCTGCCATTGTCAACGATGACCAGATGAAACTCTTCCGGACCGTCGACATCTCCTTCTTCTTTTGGACCCGTTAAAGTGGTAATATAGCTCGTTAGTTTTTGCCCCACTGCACTTCTCGTCAATAAACTTACAAGAACTTCCATTTCTTCAAAAGTAGGAACAAGCCTCTCCATTCCCATCACCGTAATTTGCGTTTTCGGTAATGCAGCAACTAAATCCGCATTTCCTTCATTCGTTACTAACGTGATGGAACCTGTTTCAGCAATGGCAAAATTACACCCTGTAATTCCTACATCTGCAGTTAGGTATTCCTGACGCAGTTTTTCACGTGCATGTAAAGCAAGCTCTTCTGGTTGTTCCGTTTTATCGTAGCCTTGTTTTTCTTTAAAGACATCACGGATTTGTTCTTTATTTTTATGTAAAGCAGGAACTACTATATGTGATGGCGGTTCATGGTCATCCACTTGCAGAATGTATTCGCCAAGGTCTGTTTCAATAACTTCACAGCCCAAATTCTCCAGACCCGCATTCAAGTTGATTTCCTCTGTCACCATCGACTTGGATTTCACAACTTTCTTTGCATTTTTCTGTTTTACCACGTTTTGAATATATTCTGTTGCTTCTTCAGCAGTCTGCGCAAAGTAGACATGACCGCCTCTTTTGGAGACATTCTCACTCAATTCCTCTAAATAATAATCCAAATTCTCTAGTACATGCTGGCGGATTTCCTCTCCATGCGAGCGCCAATCTTCCCAGTTTCCTAACTCTTTTGCGGCAGCTAAACGACGTGTTTGAAATCGCTCTTGCGCACTAGAGACCGCACCGCGCATAAACGAATCCTGTAATCCTTTATCTACACGATCATTAAACTTATCAGTACTTATTTTCATTGCCATTTGAGAAGATCCCCCTTTCTAATCGTTTATTTATTCCTTTATCGACTATTCAGCACCTCAGCAATATGCATCACTTTAATCGGCTTCCCTTGCCGATCAATTCTGCCTCCAATATTCATTAAACAACCTGCATCCGCGCCAATTAATAGATCTGCCCCTGTTTCTTCCACATTACATACTTTTTCATCGACCATTTGCTCTGAAATGTTCCCCATTTTCACAGAAAAAGTTCCACCGAACCCACAGCATCGCTCTTTACCTGGGAGCTCTGTATATTCTAAGCCTTTGACGTGATTTAATAACTTCATAGGCGCTTGTTTCACCCCTAATAATCTCGTCATATGACAGGAAGTATGGTAAGTAGCTTTTCCTTCTAAATGAGCGCCTACATCTTCCACTTTCAATACATCAACGATAAATTCAGTGAATTCATACGTTTTATCTGCCAACGCCTGTGCTTTTGGCTCCCATTTAGGATCACCTTTGAAAACATGTGGATACTCTTTGAACATGTATGCGCAAGAACCTGACGGGGATACGACATACTCAGCATGCTCAAACGTAGAAATCATTTTTTTCATCGCATTTTTCGTATCTTCTACGTATCCGCTATTATATGAAGGTTGGCCACAGCAAATTTGCGATTCCGGAAATTCAATTTCACATCCGAGTCTTTCTAACACCTCAACGACAGCTTTTCCAACATCTCCTTGAAACATATCTACTAAACAAGTTGCAAAAAGAGTTACTCTCATATTTCCTCACTCCCTTAACATTTACGCTATTCCCTGAGCCCATCAAGTCAACCGGTCATCTGATGATTAGTGAATAGAAAATTCTTATCTATTTATAGGCTACTGTAAATTAATGAATAAAAAGGAGGGTCTCCTATTGAATAACCTCCCTTCCTTCTAAATTTCCTACTGCTTGTCAATTGCTTCATGAAAATATTTCTTCAAGATATTTTCTACATTTTCAATATGGGACATCATCGCTTTTCGAGCTTTTTCCTCGTCCTTCTCTACAATCGCTTGATAGATTTTTAGATGTTCTTGGTATAGTTTCTCGATCGTTGTCTGTTTTGAGAAGAACCATATACGTCTTGTTTCTTTCATTGTTTCAACCATGAGTTCCGATACTTGATCTAGCAAAGTGGATAATATCGGATTACGAGATGCGGCAGATAAGGCTAAGTGAAACTTTAAGTCCGCCTTCTCACCAAGTTCTTCGTCACTGGTCCCTGCTTGCTTCATTTCTTCTAAAGCTTCAGCCATAATCGCTAAGTCTTCTGTATTTCGGTTATTTGCTGCTGATGCAGCAGCTCCTGTTTCAATAATCTTCCTGACTTCTAAAAGATGGGAGATATCTTGTTTGTTCATAAGGATGGCAGTTGATAAGGGGAAAATTAGTTGCTCCGCTTCAAACTGCTTTACAAAGGTCCCTTCCCCTTGTTTCATTTCAACCAAACCCATTGCCTTTAAAGCGGACAAGGCCTCTCTTGTAGCTGATCTACTCACCTGAAAATTTTCGGCTAGCTGTTGCACGGATTCGAGCTTATCGCCTGGCTTTAATTGGCCAGTCCGAATCATTTCATGTAAAGCCTCAGCTACTTCCTCATATATCTTTTTGGGTTTTATTTGTTTATATTGCAACCCATTCCACCTCACTGTCCCCTTTAAATAGTTACATTGTAACTATATTATACATCATAATTTTTGAATCAGACTTAAAAAACTCAAATCCCCTCGCTCTCCCGTTTTTTCAATCAAATTAGATAGCCTCACTTACAATTGCATTTTCAATTTTTATGTATTTCTTTCGTTCAATCGATAGGTTTAATCGGCAAGGTTTTCCCTACGCCGATTAAACGTAATAAGTAGAAAAGTATCTTTCCAACAAACTTAACTGCTAACTTCAAGTTTCGAATCTATACGTTCCTTTGTTTGACTGTTGCCCTTTACAGAAGCAATGGCAATTAGACTGATCACTGCAGCCAAAATCATATAGAGGGCAACCGGAACGTAAGAACTATTAAAAGTAGCCAATAAGGCTGTTGCCACAAGCGGCGCCGTTCCTCCTGCAACTGCTGCACCAAGCTGATAACCTAATGAAATACCGGTGTTACGAATTTTTGCTGGGAAAAATTCCGACATCATCGTTCCCTGTACAGCATTGAGAGATCCCCAAATGACTCCAAGGCCAATAACTGTTGCTAAAGTTAGTAAAAATGCCGAACCTTGTTGCAACATCCAGAAATATGGAAAAGCGTATAATACAGTCGCCACAATACCAAATAAGTAAATTTTCTTTCTACCAATTCGATCTGATAGATGCCCAATAATCGGAATTAGAATCGTAGCAACTACTGAGCCAATGACAACAGCATTCAAAGCTTCAGTTCGATTAAATGACAAATGGGATGTTGCGTAGGAGACAATAAAAGTTCCGTATATATAAAATGGTGCCGTTTCAACCACTTTCGCCCCCATTGCGATTAACACTGCTCTCCAATGGAAACGTAAAGTATCTGCAATCGGAAGCTTTGAGATTTCACCTGCTGCTTGAGCTTTTTTAAAGTCAGGTGTTTCATCAATCCCTTTCCGAATCCATAAGCCCACTAAAACAAGTAAGGCACTTAATAAGAACGGTACTCGCCATCCCCATGACATAAACTGAGCTTCTGGTAAACGGGTCATCACGGACATAGCCAGCGATCCTAAAATTAAACCAATGGAAATCCCCATTTGCGGCACACTTCCAAATAACCCTTTTTTATTTTTCGGTGCATATTCAACCGCTAACAATAAAGCACCGCCCCATTCACCACCAAGTGCCAATCCTTGTAAAAAACGTAAGCAAGTTAGAAAAATTGGCGCCCAAATTCCGATCACTTGGTAAGTAGGCAACAAACCCATAGCGAAAGTGGACAAGCCCATTATACTTAGCGTCATTACTAACGTCTTTTTTCTACCTAAACGGTCCCCAATATGACTAAAAACAACCCCACCGAAAGGTCGTAAGAAAAAGGCAATGGAAAAGGAAGTATAAGCGAGAATTAATCCCATTACTGGATCCTCACTTACGAAGAATAACTGATTAAAAACTAAAGCAGCTACCGTCCCATATAAAAAATAATCAAACCACTCAATCGCGCTGCCTATTAAACTAGCGGATAATACCCTCACATTCAACTTTGACATTGTGTTTCCCCCTTGAATAATGAATTCTCCCACATTTAAACCGCTTACAATTCCTTCACAATTCATATAACATCAAGTCATCAGATGACTCGATAACCTTATGGTCGTATTCTATCACGAGGTTTGAAGCTTGTAAATATCACTATTGCAAAAAATAAGTTTTTTCCGACATTCTATTTTATTTGACTTTAAAAACGTCCACCCCTTGCGAATCAAGTATTCTCGCAAGGGGTGGACGGAGCTATAGCAAACTCACTTTGATATTTACTTGTGGTATTGTAAGTTTCTTAAAGTGGAATCCAAAATAGAATGACCATCATTTCCTTCTAACAAACAGCACTTTAACCCATTGATTCACCAAGAACGGCATAAAGGCCAAACTATAAATCCACCAAAATTGTTCGATACTCAATGTTGCAACCTTAAACACACCAGCAAGTGCTGGGACAAACAAGACAAGATGCAAGGAAAGAATACCTACAAAAAACGCCACCCAGGTGTATTTATTTGTAAACAAGCCAATTGCGAAAATGGATTCCTTGGATCTGGAGTTGAAACCATGTACCAATCTGGCCAAACATAAAGTTGTGAACGCCATTGTGCTTGCGGTAAGCGTATCTCCTGTTGACAAACCCATTCGAAAAGCGAAGATTGTAGCGATTGCGATCAATAGACCTTCGAGCATCACTTGCGTGGTAAAGGCTTTATTTAATAGTGGGGAGTGAATATTTCTCGGCTTGTCCTTCATCGTTTTTTTATTATGCGGCTCTAAACCGATCGCAATGGCTGGCAAACTATCCGTCAACAAGTTGATGAATAATAAATGCACCGGTGCAAAGGGAACAGGTAAACCTAACACTGTTGCATATAACACTACGAAAATGGCACCTGCATTTCCGGATAATAAAAAGAGAATGGCATTTTTTATATTCGTATAGATGCTTCTTCCATTCGAAATCGCTTTGACAATCGTTGTAAAATTATCATCCGTTAAAATCATAGAAGATGCATCTTTCGCGACTTCGGTACCGGTTCTCCCCATTGCCACACCGATATCGGCTTGTCTCAAGGCAGGTCCGTCATTGACGCCATCCCCCGTCATCGCGACGACATGTCCTTTCTCCTGCCAAGCCTTCACAATACGAATTTTATGCTCTGGCGTTACACGGGCAAAGACAGAGACATCTTGCACTTTTTCTTGGAGTTCTTGATCGGTTAAGCGTTCGATTTCATAACCTTCGATCGCTTCTGATGGATTTTTTAAGATCCCGATTTGTTGAGCAATGGCCGTAGCAGTTATTTTATGATCGCCTGTAATCATGACGGGTTTAATCCCCGCTCTTATACAACTTTCAACGGCTGCTTGCGACTCATTTCTCGGAGGGTCCATCATTGCCACTAACCCGACAAAAGTAAAATCCTTTTCGTCATTTACATCAATTGTTCGATTTCGCTGTACCTCTTTATAAGCAATTGCCAGTACCCGAAGTCCACTCATCGAAAACTGACGATTCACTTCTTCGATTTTTTGACGTTGTGCTTGTGTCATCACTCGAAGACCGTTCGCAGTTTCGATCTTCACTAGTTTAGGAAGAAGAACATCCAATGCTCCCTTTGTGATCATGACTGTTTGCTGATTAAACCGATGTACCGTACTCATCAGCTTCCGCCCTGAATCAAAAGGCAGTTCTGCCACCCGTGGATACTGCTCTCTGACAGTCAACTCGTTGAAATCGTATTGTCTCCCTAATTTCACCAATGCCATTTCAGTAGGATCACCGATTTCTTGCTGCTCTTTTTCAAATGCGTCATTGCATAGCAGTGCTTGTACAATCAATTTGTTTTCGATGGCATTCGCGGTTTGTAGTTCATTATACGGAATGACTTTTTGATCCACATAGACGTTTAGGACCGTCATTTTATTTTCCGTTAACGTGCCTGTCTTGTCTGAGCAAATGACCGATACACTTCCAAGGCTTTCAACCGCATAGAGCTTGCGGATAATGGCATTCTCCTTCGCCATTTTTCGTGTTCCAAACGCTAACACGATGGTAACGATGGAGCTCAATGCCTCTGGAATGGCCGCAACTGCAAGCGATACGGCAAACATGAACGATTCTACCAATTCGCGTCCCCGCACAAGATCAATCGCAAAAATGGCTACGCAAATCATCGTAATTCCTAACGCCAATTTTTCGCCGAAATGGTCTAAGCTGACTTGTAAAGGGGTTTTCTTCTCTTTTGCACTATCCAATAAGTTTGCGATTTTTCCAATTTCCGTTTCCATTCCGATTGCCGTCACAACAGCTAGTCCACGTCCATTGGTGACAAAGCTACCCGTGAACACCATATTTTTTTGATCGCCAAGAGGGACATCCTCGTCATCGATTGGCACGGTACTCTTCCCTACAGCCAGCGATTCACCTGTCAGCGAACTTTCATTGATCTGCAAATTATGGCTTTCGATTAATCGTCCATCCGCACTGATAAAATCCCCAGCTTCCAAATAAAGAAGATCGCCAACGACGATATCTGCAGATGCAACCTCTACGATTTGATTGTTCCGCACCACTTTTGCAACAGGCGAAGTCAACTCTTTCAAATTATCCAAAGACTGTTCTGCCTTCACATGCTGGACAGTACCCAAAACAGCATTCAAGATGACAACAATCAGGATGACAATCGTACTGCCCACTTCGCCCAATAAAAATGAAATGAACGCCGCAACGAGTAAAATAATGACTAACAGATCTTTAAACTGCCCAAAGAACACGGCAAATGCGCTTGTCCTTTTCCCTTCCAACAATTCATTCGTACCGTATACTTCTTGTCTCATTTGGACGTCATAATCACTCAGCCCTTCACGGGTCACGTCCAGCTTCTCCATCACTTCAAAAGATGATTTACGATGATATTCTGACATATGGCTTGTCCTTTCTCATGCTAATAGTCAATTGGGTGAACTTGTTTTCCCACTCTACCTCCGTCATGCTTACATCATCGTATTCTTCAGACGCTTGGAGTATGCCTACAAGGGAGATAGAAAAAGGACAAGTCCAACCCATGTATCAAACCTTTTAAAAATCTTGTACTCTCTAGGGTGGCTCTGATTTTAAACAGTTTTATATAGAAGATGTCAGGTACAATGATATAGTTAGTCTATTAATTGATGAGTGGGGGTTGTTGGATGATGGGTTCATTAAAGAGTAGGTTGTTAGGTGGGTACAAAGCGGTGGGTGTCCTGATTGGTGATTATTCCCCGTCAATGGTTGAAGTGTATGGTCATCTCGAATTTGATTTTGTTTTCATCGATGATGAGCATGGCGCTTTCAGTTATTCGGAGTTGGAACATATGGTGCGCGCAGCAGATGCGGTACAAATCGCTCCCATTGTCAGGGTTTCCTATGATGAGTCCGGCATACAGAAAGTGTTGGATCGTGGTGCTAAAGGAATCCATATTCCGATGGTCAATACGAAAGAAGAAGCGGAAAAAGTCGTACAACAGGCTAAATTTCCACCACATGGGAAAAGAGGAGCCGCTTATTATATTCGTGCTGCACAATATGGCAAAGTTCGCGGAACAAACTATTTACAGAGCGCCAATGAGGAAACGTTGGTGATCGTCCATATCGAAACTCCACAAGCAGTGGCAAACTTCGATGCCATTATGAGTGTTCCGGGCATTGATATGGCTTTCATCGGATCGACAGATTTAGCGGTTAGTATGGGGTATACAGATGGTCCTGACCATCCGGAAGTCCAAAAAGTAATCGAACAATTATTTGAGAAGGGCCGGAAATTAGGCGTACTAATGGGAGCTGTTGCGGCAAGTAAAGAACAAGTCAGAAGGGAATTTGAGCGAGGCGCAAATTATGTCGCAGTAGTCGGCACTTCCGTCATTTCAAAAGCTTTTCGTGAGGTACTGGATGTGGCAAAAGAATCATAAGTGATTAGGAAATACTATGAATAATTCAAGAGCATATACCTCTAAAAATTGTTATAATGATAAATGAATTGTAAAAATCGTCATTAGTATAAAGATAAAGATTAGTTTACACATTTCTACCAAAAATCGTTGACTATTCAAGGGAAGGAAGAAGAATGAATGGCTAGTATATCTGAAGTTATGGCAAAAGGTTTACAAGGTGGATCTTGGGTTCGAAAGTTATTTGATGAAGGAGCAAGATTAAAAAAAGAGTTCGGCGAGGATCAAGTTTTTGATTTTTCACTTGGTAATCCATTTAATAAACCACCCGAAGCATTTACAAAAGCCTTACTTGAAGAGGCAGGACAGGTTAATCACGGATATATACCAAACCAGGGAATTCCTGAGACAAGAATGAAAGTAGCAGAATTCCTAGCCACTCGGTTCAACACTGAAATTTCGTTTGAGCATGTTGTCATGACTGTCGGTGCAGGGGGAGCCTTGAATTCCGCATTAAAAAGTATTTTAAACAGTGGTGAAGAAGTGATTGTACTTTCACCTTATTTTGCCGAGTATGATGCATATATTGAAAATTTTGGCGGCAAAGTGGTTCGTTGTATGCTAAATGACCAGTTTGAAATTGATATCGAAGCGGTTAGGCAATCCATCACCCCACTCACAAAAGGGATTATTATAAATACACCTCATAACCCGACGGGCACAATACTGAGTCAAGAAAACCTTAACGAACTTGGAGCATTATTAAAAGAGGCAGAAGAAAAAAGCGGAGAACCGATTTATATGCTTTTTGATGAACCTTACGCCCAATTGATATTTGAAGGCGAACAAGTCAATCCATTTCTTTCACATGATAAAGTCATTTTGGCTAGTTCCTTCAGTAAAGACCTTGGGATCGCTGGGGAGAGACTTGGTTATATCGCATTAAACAAAAACACACCAGATGCTGACTTGTTAATAAGTGCGTTCGTTTATGCTCATCGCACGCTTGGCTTTGTCAATGCACCCGCTTTGATGCAACGTGCAATTGCCAAAATGCCTGATTTAACAGTGGACGCAACTCCTTACAAAGTGCGAAGAGACAAGATTGTCGAAATTCTATCCGATGCCGGATTTGAATTCGCTGTGCCAAAAGGTGGTTTCTTTGTGTTTCCAAAGGCACCGATTGCCGATGATGTGGAATTTTGCAATCATGCTGCACAGAAATATAAATTACTAATCGTACCGGGTACCGGATTTGGATTAAGCGGTCATTTCAGACTATGCTACAGTGTACCATTGGAAACCATCGAGAATTCACGTGAAGCCTTCATTTCTTTATATAATAATTTCAAATAAATAGATTTAGGGGGACTCTTCTTCCGATTCTAATAAAAGTTGCCAGCTGCTAAAATTATTTTAGAGCTGGCAACTTTTTTGCTATTCTTTTTTCTCAGCTTCTCAATCACCTCCTTATCCAAAATTGGAGGGATTTCATTTTTTATTTTTTCTAAGTCGAGATACACCATAAATAATTGCCAAAAGCACGAAGCCAATTAGAATGAGTATATTCGTCAGTGGATCAGTAATGCGCGGTATTGAATCCTGAAATACCTTTAAAAGAATTAATAATCCAATACCGATAATAATTCCAGCGACTGTTGCTTTTGACATTATTTTTTCTCCCCTTAAAAAACTTTTCTCTCATAAATACGAATTGACAATAGCCATGAACATGCATAGAGCGTCAAAACTGCCAATGCGATGATCAAATAAAGCTGAGCAGTTTGTACAGTTAATAACACTTGCACAAACTCCCTCATTATATCGTTTAAATTCGGAATAAAGAAATTAACGACAACGAGATAAATAGCAAAGAAAACAACCGAAGCTATAAACATATATTGGCTTTTAAATTTATACGAAAAGGGGAAAAACAATGAAATGGCCACCATTACAAGGCTAACCATAAACAAAATGTCTTTCCATGCTGTTATTTCTTGATGGATCAATAAATTACCTATAAAAATGATACAAACAACCAAACTCATGAAAATAAAAGCACCGATGTATTTCGAACTGACAATCTCTTTCCGTGTATACGGCAAAGAATTCAGTAGCATATGGATTGAAGTCTTTTCGTCGTTCGCAAAAGCATTCATGATGATGACTACGCTAAAGACAATCCCTACCCAAATCGATGAAGTATTTAACAGCAAATAAACAAGCAAAGCAGGCAACAAAATCAGTAACGTTGATTTTTGTAAGACGATATCTTTACGAATTAAATTAAACATGCTGCTCCGCTCCTTTCTTCGTATAGAACATAATATCTTCTAGCGTAGGTTTCTCTGTCAAAACCATATCTCCAAAGATAGTTCTGACTCGTGCCTTACGATCCGTTAATGCTACAAAACCATGAGCGGATTTTCGAATTGCTATAAATTCCCGTTCTGTATCCGCATCTAACAGCTCCATTCCGCCTTTCACAATGGCATAATCTTCTTCAATTCGGTAAAATTCCTTTGTGAAAATATGCTCGCCGTTATGAATAAACGTTATATAATCTGCAATGCGGTCTAAATCAGTCGTAATATGTGTAGAAAAGAAAATGGTTTTCTCTCCATCTTGCATGAGATCATGCAAGATATCCAATAACTCCCTCCGAAAAATCGGATCCAAACCGGATGTCGGTTCATCCATAATAATTAATTCCGCCTGATGCGATAAAGCGACGGTTAACGACGCTTTCATCATCATTCCTTTTGAAAATGTTTTAATCTTTTTCGTTAATGGCAATTCAAATGTTTGAACATAATAATCGAAGAGGTTATCATCCCAATTGGAGTAGGACGGTTTTATAATTCTTTTCATTTCTGCCAATGTTACATTTTCATAAAAAATATTTTCATCAAAGACAAAACCGATACGCTGTTTGATTTCTTTTTCATGATCTTTATAATTCAAACCGAATAGGGAAACCGTTCCGCTATCTGGTTGCAATAAATTCATAATCAGTTTAATCGTCGTGGACTTCCCAACACCATTTCCACCAATAAACCCCGTTACGAAGCCTTTTTTAACGGTCATCGAAAAATCCTTTAGTTGAAAACCATCAAATGATTTATGAACATGCTGTAATTCGATTACGTTTTCCATCATTCACCCTCCGTATATAATAATGTCAGCATTTCCTTTAATTCTGTTAAGCTCAAGCCCATTTCCTTTCCATTTTGGATGGCCATACTTAACTTTTCTTCAATCGCTTTCATCTTTCTTTCCTTCATCATCTCTAAATTTTGCTCCGCGACGAACGAACCTTTTCCTACTATGGAATAGATAAAACCATTTTTCTCAAGTTCCTCATAAGCACGTTTCGTTGTAATGACACTAATCTCCAAATCCTTCGCGAGCTGGCGCATCGAAGGAAGTGACTGCCCCTCTTGCAATTCGCCTGTTAAGATAAGCTTTTTGATTTGCGCATAGATTTGCCCATAAATCGGCTCTTTGGAACTGTTCGAAATGATAATTTGCATGCAAAAACCTCTTTATGAATTATTGTATATATACTATATACACACTATATACATATTATTCTTCTTTTGCAAACTAAATTTTTATTACACTAAAAAAATTGCCAGATGCTAAAACGATTCTGAACCGTTTTAGATCTGGCAACTTTTTTATCTATTCTTACTTCTCAACTTCTCAATCGCCTCTTTATTCATATTGGTTACTTTGGTAATCAAGTCATCTGGTAAGCCCTCTTTCAACATCTCTAATACAACTTTTTCTATACCTTTTTCTATACCTTTCCTTTCTCCCTCTTCTCTTATCCGTGTAAAAACGGCTTCCATGGTTGGGGATAGGTCTTCATTGTTAAATTGAACCATCTGCTTAACCTCCTTTTCTATAATCGGAACCATTGTATCGTAAAACTGTTCCGTCAACTCTTTCGGCAGGCGCAATAAATAGTCGATAAAGTAGAATACAGCTAAAATCTCCGTATGCGAATAGCGATCACTTTGCAAAATTTCCCGCATCAATTTCATTTTAAACGTATATCGTTTGTCCGCATCTTCCCGCGTATCGTTCATATATTTTGCTGCAAGGACAACTTTGCTGAAGAGCTTATCCGATTTCTCCAGCTCTTCATTGTCATAATCGCTAAGCTTACAATTAGTATACGCGTAGTGCAACTCCGTGCCAAAATAAGAATAGTGGAATTGAGTCGGGAATGTACTTTGATGCGGTGATGTCATGACGGCGATTGCGACAATCTCCTTATGATAGCGATCATAAATCCGATAAAAGTATTGAAACATGCGCTCAGCAAAGTCCTTTTCATTGTCACTTTGCACTTCCACATGAATCAAAACCCACTTTTCCTCGCCGTCTTTCAAATGCACTTTGACAAGTTGATCCGCCCATTGACGTCCTTTTTTCTTATCCATGATTTTTTGAAAAAGCTCTTGTTGCAAATGCATATACACTTCGATAATGGAGTTTTATCATTTGAAAAGGAGGCAAATTCAAGATTTCCCCCTATAAACGGACCAAATATTTTTTTTGCGCTTATTCAGCTTCGATACATATAGATTAACCTATGAAAATCGCCTACCATCAAAAAAACCACTCCATCGAAAGAAAACCGGAGTGGCATAAATTGTTACTTTATTATACTGGTCCCCAGTTAATCAACACTGCTATACAGAGGACGATTATCGAAATGACAACCCAGATTAAGAAAAGAGGAAGCATCCACTTTGCCCATTTCACATAAGGAACACCTGCAACCGCTAAGCAGGCCATCAAGGTACCTGATGTCGGGAAGATGCTGTTTGTCAATCCATCCCCGAACTGGAATGCTTGGACCGCAACTTGGCGAGTCAACCCAAGCATGTCAGCGAGCGGTGTTAGAATCGGCATGGCGATCATCGCTTGACCACTTCCGGAGGGAACTAAAAAGTTTAGCGCCATATTGGCGACGAACATGCCAATGGCGGCAAGAATCGGTGGTAAATTTTCAAGTGGAAGAGCAATCGCGTAGACGAATGTATCCAGAATATGTGCGTTTTCCATAACAATTAAGATCGCGCGTGCCACACCGATGATCAAAGCTCCGTAGACGAGATTTTTACAGCCCTCCAAAAATGTTAAAGTAATTTTGTTATAGTTCATGCCGGCTAAGATACCAGAACCAATTCCGATGACGATGAAAAATGCCGCCATATGATTGATAGACCAACTGAACTTAATCGTCGCATACACGAAGAAAAGAAGCGCTAGCCCAACAAACAACAAAATCAGTTTATGTCGAGTTGTAAAAGGTTCTTGCAGAGCTTCTTCCGAATTTTCATTCGTTTGCATGTCCAAAATACCGACAAGACTTTTCGTAGGATCATTTAGTATTTTTTTTGCATATAACCATGTATATAAAATCGTAACGCCCACGATGATGACAAAGACAATGACGCGTAATAACATCCCCGAGAAGATCGGTACTTCGGCAATGGTTTGAGCGATTCCAACTGTGTAAGGATTGAGGAAACCGACGTTGAAGCCTGCGAAAGTGGCCCCAAATGTGATGGCAACCGCAATGAGGGCATCCAAGCGAAGTGCTCTTGCGATGATAAGGCCAATCGCGACAAATGGAATGACCGAGTTGGCGACAGCCCCGACCGCCCCACCAAGCGCAAACAATACAGAAATAATGACGATAAGCCAAAACTCTTTCCCTTGCGTTTTGGCGACAGCGCGCATGATCCCGCCTTTGATGGCGCCCGATCTTTCCACAATTTCAAAAGCGCCTCCAGCAAATAATACTAAGAAAATAATACCTCCGGATTCCACCATTCCGTTCTGTAAGGCAAGGAAAAGATCCATAAAGCCTGTTCCATCATTTTCGGCTTTGCTATATGTATTAGGGACGACCCGTTCTACCCCGTCAACGACTTCCCTTTCAAACGAACCGGCTGGAACAAAATAAGTAGCCGCTGCAGCCAATAATAATACGATGAATAAAATAACATATGTATCTGGCATTTCCAGTTTCCATCTTTTCAGATTGCTGTCTTTCATAGTTTCTGTCTCCTCCTAGGTGTATTAATATGACGAAAGATGAATAAATACTCATATTTGAATTTAAATAGAAGTATAATTGTTTTTGAAACATAAATCAAACCCAATTTTAATTCTTTCACTAGAAGCTATATTTAGAACCATTTAGCGTAACAATAATAATTGAATGGAAGCAAACAGGTAACTGGAAATCGAAAAAGGGCCAAGTAATCCGTCAACGATTACTTGGCCCTTTCTTCTAATTTATTTCGTTTGAGAGACAAGCTACGAACTTACAGGCGTCATCGAGTAAAATATCACCACATTCAACAAGCCAATGAATTGAATGGTAATGCCAACAATGCTACAGGTTAAACCCGCAGTCGCCAATCCTCTGCCCTCTTCTTTTGTTTGGGAAATTTCCTTTACTGCTTTCCTTGAAAATATCACCCCGATCACACCAAGAGCTACTCCAATGATGGGGACTAGAATAGAAAGAATACCCAATATTAAAGAAATGATCGCAGGACTATTGGTTTTCGTTTGATTCATCATTCATTTTCCCCTTTGTACATTCGTCTTCTCGATCGTTTCAATTGCTTCATTCATGACTTTCCTCGATTTTCATCTTCAGTAAAAGCACCCGGCTATCTTCTTTGATCATCTGCTTGACTGCCTCTTCATCTTGAAAATCATACGTCCTTATTGCATTACCAGCGGATTGTCTATAGACGGCGAGCAATTTCGTTTCTCCTAATGATAATGCCACTTTTTCATCACCGATCGCATAATCCCATGCACTAAAGCGATTTGGGACATTCAAACTTTCAATTTTAACCGGTGATGTGGATACACTTGGCGCATACAGAAAAAGTATAGACTCCTCTGTGGTCGAATTGATGATGCCAAATCCTAAATGACCTTCTGTCACTTGTTGAGGACTTGACCCGTAGGCTATTTGAGTGAGGGGATCCGGCTCCTTTTCACCATCTTGATAACCTTCTACCCAAATCGTGACCATTCTTTTATCCGCATCAGGCAATCGAAAATTAAAATCAAAAAGAATGCCCAGATTCAAATCTTTAAAGGTATGTATATATTCCGAATCAGCATTAGCTGAAATTGTAGCTGTCTCCTTATTTGGCTTCGTACAGCCCGAAATTAACAAGAAGATAAGTACTGCGATAAAAATTAGTTTAATCTTCTTCAAACAATCTTCTCCCATCTTTAAGGTTTTCGCATCATCATTTCACATGATAAAAATAAGGTCCGCACATAGATTCATGAGTATGTATATAAGTCCAAGTGAAATGCTTATCAAAAATATAAATATCTTGCTGCGAATCAAAATCAGCGGCAATGACTTTATGTGCATGGCTACATTGCATCACATAAGGTGAATTTTGATACATCACATAGAGTTCATCCTTAGATACAGCATCAAAAGCTTTCCGTGCTGCCGTTTCCTTGAAACAATCTTGTTTTTCATAGCTAAAAATATGCCATTTGAATTGGTCGTAATGAATGGATTCCCGCATTTCTTCATTAACATTCTTTGCAAATGTACTATCCCATAAGTCTTTAATTTCTTCTGCTTCTCCAAATAATTCTTCGATCATTACACCTTTGTCCAATAAACTCTTCTTGAACAAGTAGCCCTCATGAATAAATTTGATTGACCAATAGACACTTTCCAACTCTTCTTCTGGTAAATCTTCTAAGATTCCCTCAATTTGAGCCCTGATCATTTGTAGACCTCCTTATCAAAAGATACCTATGTCCGAAACAACCATGAAAGATAATACGTTCATATCGTTTCTTTAAACTCGTTATAAAAATATTTGTAACGATCAAATGTGTCAACGAAAGACATGTGTAAATTATGATATCGCCTTTTTAATGATGCCCTTGAACTGTATTTAGCATTTTTTAATTCCACTATGCTTTCTTCAAGTGCTAAACAGTGTCGCAGTGTGTCTTTTAGGTACTCTTTTGTTTCTGTTGAATATGTTTCATGGAAGGCTAGTTCAATGAGGTGTTCCCTTTTATTTTTCACTTGTACAAGTATTTCTTCAAGGTCTGCTTTCCGCATCGATGTTCCATTTTCATTCAATAACCAATCCTGCTCAAACATATCCATGATATAAGCTGTACGGTTGAAGATTAAATGATCCGTTGAGCCAATTTCTTCATTTGTTTTAAAGGATTGAAGATCTTGCTGGTACTGTTCTACAAAAATAGCATCAGGTTTATAGGTCACTGATTTATCCACACTAAAGAAAGCATATGGGAATACCCAGCTCAGGATGATGACAAGAATAACTCCTCCACCAAGTTGGAACATTGTTTTCCGTTTCATAATTTACCCTCATTTATATAAAGCAATATTTTCCTAAATAGCATCACTCATTCACTAATAAATAACCTCTTTATTATGTCTTACTTTATCTATAAGCTTGATAGAAAAAATGTCAAAGTTTTCTTGTTCGATCTCCCGACTTAATGATAATGGAGACAAATCTTGCATTTCCCCATTCTATGTGGTTTTCCATCTGGGATACGTCAATATCCGTTTCAATGATCACTCGTTTCCGTTCTTTTCCACTTAACGTCACTGCATATGGTGCTCCGTTATTCATGAGTGATTCCATTTGGATATTATCTTCGAATGGATAGCGTTCATAAAATTCAATGTTAAATTGGGTAGTCTTGCTACTGAAATTTTCAAAAGGAAGTTCACATTTTCCATGCAGTGTTGCCTCATTTTTCATCTCGAAGGTACAAACACTTTTATCACTCTCATAGGAAATGGCGTAAATGCCGGTTGCAATCGTTTTTTGAAATAGATTCACTAAGAATAGAGGTGCAAAAACAGCTACCAATATGGCCATCATTACAGAACGAACACGATACTTTTTTAGTGATTTTACGAGTAAATAGAGGCTTACAATTAGCAACAACAATGACAACACGCCAATATAATGAAAGCCATTTACGGTTTTGATCGGTATATTGAACGCTGAAACAACCGCTTCTCCATAAGGGTTTTTATGTGGGAATGGAAAGCTTAACGCCATCGACAGCAAAAAAGGAATGAAGGCGAAATAGAGAAGTTTCTTATTCTTTATCAAGAAAATCCCCCTAACTTTTTAGTAATGTAAAACAATTTATCAGTAAAAATAGTTAGTCCTGATCATAAGCTTATCATGGTTCACTCGACAATTGGATAAATTTAGTGAAAAGAATGAATATCAAATGATCTTTTCAAATTTAAAATGCATGAAAATAGTGTACGGAGTATGTTATCGTAAATCATCGACAACAAAAGACGAGTAGACACATTTAAAAGAAGTGGTGAGGGGTATTTCAATTTTACGTTCAATCCGAAAAATTTATCAGCTTATTGTAGATAAACCTTTTAAAGAAGGGACAATTTTGCACGAACGCTATAAGGTTCTGAAGGTGATAGGGTCTGGAAGTTATGGAATTGTTTATCTATGTAAAGATTTAAAATCACAAGAGAACCGAGTCGTTAAACAGCTTCGTCCAAGTAAACGTCGTCACAGAAAAGAAGTCGAGCTATTTAAAAGTGAAATTGCTCTTTTGCATACCCTGAACCATAAAAAAATGCCAAAGTTATATGAAACCTTTTCAACGGACGGCTATTTCTTTTATGTCATGAGCTTTATTAATGGAGACAATTTGGAAGATCTTATTTTTTATAGCAAGAAAACGTTCAACGAGCAAGAATCCCTACTAATTCTTCATCAACTGCTTGGATTAGTCGATTATCTTCATACAAAAAATATTTACCATCAAGATTTACGAATTCCAAACATTTTACTAAAAAATAATGAGCTCTTTTTGATTGATTTCGGTTTATCACAACAACAAATTCTGAGTGCCCCATCTCAATTATCATCCGGCTCTTTACAGAACAACCAAGAAGATACCCAGGAAATGAAACAACAGGACTACTATGATTTGGGAGAAATACTTTTATATTTGCTCTATACGACGTACCCTTCAAAAAATAAAAAAGCTCTTCCTTGGACAGAAGAACTTTCTTTAATGAAGGAAACCGTTTATTTACTAAAAAGACTCTTACAGATCAAAGAACCTTATTCATCTGTTCGCGAAATTTCAACGGATCTTCATGCTGCACTTAGAGCGAATGAAAGAGAACATTGACCGCAGCGGTACAGGTTAGCTGCTGCTTCGCCCCCTGCGCTTGTAGCGGTCACTTCCACTAAACGGTGACCGGTTGTATCCCCGGTTACTACTACTTCCTTGGCGATAATAACGATTTCTTCGGTCACTACTATCTCGGCGATAGTGGCCATGTCTTCGCTCGCTGCTGCCTTGGGAAAGCTGCTTGATTTGTTTCATTATTTTTTTAAACATTTTCTTCCTCTTTTCATCATTTTTTAGAGCTTGTTCTTTTCCTTTATTTATAATCAATTTTCTAAATGACATTATATTTTTCTTTAAGGGATTGTGGAGCTATTTTTATCATTCTCCCGAGAACAAAACTCGCAACAGCAACATCATCAATGATTCCAATAAAAGTCAGGAAGTCTGGAATCAAATCAAAAGGAAAGAAGGCGTAGGTGAGAATCAGGAAAACCCCAAATACTTTTTTATGAACTTGCACATCCTCTGATACAAAAAACTCTTTTAAAAAAGGGATGAATTTCCAAAACTTCAATATAAATTTAATTCGTTGTAAATACCTGAACAACATGATCACCCTTTTCTAATTATTAACTAGAATTTTCATCCTAAACCTATCATTGGATAATTTGAATGATGTCTTGATTCCTACTCCCAACACCTTTGTCAAAAGTGAGCCTCGTTTTAAAATGATACGATACTTCCTCTGTTGAAACTGGACCAGAAGCTGGCAATTGAAAAGTAAATGGAACTTTATACAATTCCTCTGGTTGAATACGTATTGATGTTAAAATTGTTGTTGAATCGATTACTTTTTCTACATGGACAGTTTGATCATTTAAAACCAAATCACAGTCAATTCGTTTGATCTGTTGTTCGATGCTGCCGCCTTTGATCGAAAAATACCCATGAACAGAATCACCTAGCTTATACATTTTCTTTTGCAAGATAAGATTGATTTGTGCTGAACCTATTCCTAAAAGAGACATGTATTTCCTCAGTATCAACAGGCACCCTCCTGGATTACTTCTCTAAATTTATTATTTTTTCTTCTACGCGCTTCTCAATTTTTTCAATCAATGCCTTATCCTTTAGAATTTCCTCTTTGTTTTCTCTGATTAACTCCGACAAGGATACTATTTTCTTTTTCATGATATGATCACCTCTCTTTGTTGATATAGCTTCGTCCTATTTGTTATCGTGCAAAAAGTTCTGCATTTCCGATGATCCATCGCACGGAGAAAACATCGATTATTCCCAACAAAAAAACCTTTACCAATTTGTATGGTAAAGGTTTTCAAGTGTATAAAAAGGCCCTTACCAATCGGTAAAGGTCTCGCTAACAACGTTACGTTGCCAACAAAGCCGAGAGTGTTAATCCCTGTAATGACGACTTTGCTATAAAAGCTACTCCCCTTTAGGAGAAACTATTCAACTTTAATGAACTAAGCATAAATAATTTTGATAGGTTTGTCAATCGATTCGATTTTCTTTTGTTTCTTTACCTATTCTTCCTCACGATAGCGATGTTAAGGTTTGGTAAATTTCTATAGAATGACTTGGGACATTAGAGCAAAGGTATTATACTCGTGTTGTAGAAAATCAATACTGAGAATCAATATCGGTTTCTGATATTTAGAATTGAGGTGGCAGCTTGGAAGATAAAGTATTACGGAAACTTTTCTCGGTTTTATACACATCCATATTTTACATCACGCAAAATAACATCCCATTTTAGGTATAAGGATGTTGGAAGTGCTAAAGGGACATGGATATAACATTAGCTCAGGTACCCTCTATCCGATCGTTCATTCAATGGAGGCTGATGGACTTCTGATCAGAGAAGATCGAAATGTAAAAGGGTAAATTAGAAAGTATTATACAACGACCGAAAAAGGAAATCTTGTCCTGATTGAAGCTCAAAAAAAGACTATGAGCACTTCAAACAAATAAAAGACTAATAAAAAGGAGTTAATGATGAATCAGAAAAACTCGCAAAGTGGATTAAAAAGACTTCTGGAAATCTTGCTCGTCTCGACTCGACTTGGATTGACATCGTTTGGCGGACCGACAGCCCATTTAGGGTATTTTCATGAAGAGTATGTTCGTAGAAGAAAATGGATGGATGAAAAAAGCTATGCTGATTTAGTTGCTTTAGCACAATTCCTGCCTGGTCCAGCGAGTAGTCAAGTAGGAATCGGGATAGGAGTGATGCGAGCAGGCGTATTAGGTGGGCTTGTATCGTTTATCGGGTTTACACTTCCTTCGGTTATTGCACTTATCCTGTTTGCCTTGCTACTTGAAGGTTTTGATATTGGAAATGCCGGATGGATACACGGGTTGAAAATTGTGGCCGTTGTAGTAGTTGCCCATGCTATTCTCGGGATGTCAAAAAACTTGACCCCTGACTTAAAAAGAAAGACCATTGCTCTATTTGCACTCGTAAGTACGCTTCTTTGGCAGACAGCCTTTACACAAGTCGGTGTCATTTTGATTGCTGCTCTCTTTGGATTCCTTCTATATAAACAACACAAAGAAAACGCGGAATGGAGTTCGACGTTTCCAATTGCTAAAAGTGTTTCAATAATATGTCTGCTGTTGTTTTTCGCCTTGCTTTTCCTTTTACCGATTATTAGAGAAGTCACTGGATCATACTGGGTGGCTCTGTTCGATAGTTTTTATCGATCCGGTTCTTTAGTGTTCGGTGGGGGGCATGTCGTTTTGCCTTTACTGGAACAGGAACTAGTGCCAAATGGATGGGTCAGCGAAGAGGCATTCTTAGCCGGATATGGAGCTACCCAAGCGGTACCCGGTCCCCTGTTTACCTTCGCTGCCTATTTAGGAGCCGTTATGAAAGGATGGCAAGGTGGTTTAGTTGCAACAATCGCCGTATTTTTACCTGCCTTCCTTTTGATACTCGGTGCATTACCTTTTTGGGATGCTTTACGAAGCAATCCGAAAATTAAAGGCGCGATCATGGGCGTAAATGCAGCAGTCGTCGGTATCTTGATCTCCGCACTCTATCACCCAATTTGGACAAGTTCCATCTTAGCACCCGCCGATTTCGCGTTAGCCGCAATTCTGTTTAGTATGCTTGTCTATTGGAAGCTTCCACCTTGGATGATTGTCGTTTCTGGGGCAATAGGCGGTACACTTTTGACATTTCTGTAATTGTCATTCTCTTCGCAATAATATAGAGTCCAAAAGCGCATAAAATCTTTGCGTTTAAGGCGCTTTTGTGTTGTTGTGGATTTAAAATAAAGTCGCGACGTTTATAAAAATGTTGTGCTGTTTTTCTCCCTTAATAATCTTTGTCTAAGAATATTTTTATAGAAATGAAAAGGAATCGATTTTTTTTTACATTCGATCCTTTTCACCCTGTAATCAAGGTTATCTAGATCCATCCTATCTATTTTATATTAATTAGATAGAATAGTGGCGACATCCTTTATTGCCTTTCTGGCCGCTGGACTGATGCCTGCAAGCTGAAAGAAACCGTGGTTAACCCCCAGGTATCGTCGGCATTGTACTTCTACACCTAATTCTAATAAACGACGGAATAATGATTCACCCTCATCGACAAGAGCATCAAATTCAGCGGTTAAAATATGGGTTTCCGGAAGGCCAGCGAAATCATCCCTATATAAAGGACTCGCTTCTGGATGATCGGGATCTACATTGGATAAATAAGCCTCGAATCCACTTAGGAGCGCATCTCGAGTAATAATATAATCATCACCAAATATTTTATAACTATCACTTGAAGCTGTCGCATCTAGCATTGGATAAATGAGAATTTGGCGCTTAGGCATCCATTTCCCTTGTTTTTTGAGTCGCAGACATGTAACTAGAGCAAGATGTCCACCAGCACTGTCACCTGCGATTGTAATGTCGGCGGGATTTCCGCCCCACAATTTGGCGTGCTCTCGGACGATATGTGCGGATTTGAATGCATCATCATGTGCAGCAGGATAAACATGCTCAGGTGCTAATCGATAATCAACGGCAACTACTATACAATTTCCTAAATTAGCCAACATTCTCAATTGACGATCATGAGTGTCGAAATCACCGCTTACAAAGCAGCCTCCATGATAATAAATCAAAATAGGAAGGTTCATTTGATTCGATGATTTATAAATACGAAGTGGTAAGCCATCAATTGTTTGATCAAAAATATCCCATACAGGAACCTCATCTCCAGCAAGGTCGATTGAGTTTAAATATCCCTGCCGACGCTCTTGAATGCTCTGCTTTCTTGCTGATGGACGCCCGGCTTCTATAAACTGCGCAACCAATTTTCGAATACCTGGCTCTAGTTGGTTTAAATGTAACATTTATAAATCCCTCTCAGTTTAATAAATATTTGCTTGATTCAGTACCAATTATAAAGTAATTCTATGTGGGTAACGTTATTTTTCTAAACAGCGAACTTTTTCCATTAAAAGGTTGAAATTATAGCCCGTTTTTTTCCATGACCGCTCAACAATGAGCATCTCTTTTTTCCGTAATGAATAGAGCCATTTTCGGATTTGTCGCGTGCCACATGCTAAATGTGTAGCCAATTCCTCTTCGGATACGTGAAATGTCCATTCATCTGCTTCATATGTAAAAATTGCACAAATGACCCCCCACTCGCCATGAGTGATGCCCAGCTTTCGATAATGACGGGCCAATACCTCCAAGGTCTCAAATGGTGCTACATTCCTTGGCTTCGAAGTGATGGTAGCAGAACCTGCTATGGCCAACTCCATTGGTTGCGTAGTGATCGTTTCCCCTACTCCTCGTTGCAATAAATCCGGCAAGTGATCAGGCTCTAAATAGTCAGAATCAGTCATGACTATGATCCGCTCAATAATATTCCGTAGTTCTCGTATATTACCGGGCCAACTATAGGAATAAAAATAGGTAATCGTCTCTGGAGAAAACACTTTCGTTTTTAAAAACTTTCGATTGAATTCTTCCGTAAAATGCAAAACCAGTGGTAAGATATCTTCCTTACGTTCTCTTAAGGGAGGAATATGGATCGGCACCACATTGAGACGATAGTACAAATCTTCTCGGAATCTCTTTTGTTGAACCTCTTCTGAAAGGTTACGATTGGTTGCCGTAATGACACGCACATCAATTTTGATTGGGGAGGTCTCGCCAATTCTTGTTACTTCTTGTTCCTGTAATACACGCAATAGCTTGACTTGAAGGGCGGGAGGCATTTCTCCAATCTCATCCAAGAAAATCGTTCCACCATTAGCCGCTTCGAATAATCCTTTCTTTCCTTCTCTTAAAGCGCCAGTAAATGCGCCTTTCGAATAGCCGAATAGTTCGGATTCGAGTAAGTTTTCCGGAATGGATCCACAGTTAATTTTAATAAATGGCTTATTAGCACGATTTCCCCATTTATGAATATAGTTAGCAATCACTTCCTTTCCTACTCCAGACTCTCCTGCGATGAGGACGGTAGAATCCACGTCAGCTATTTTGAACACTTTTTGTAACACATTGTTCATATCCTCACTGTTCACAACGATCGATGCAGAAGTCTCGTCATATAAACGCGCATTCAACTGCTCGTTTTTCACCTTTTCACTATTCAATTCTTTCTGCAATGAACTGATTTCGGTGATATCTTCCGAGATGCTGACAATCCGCTGAATCTCTCCAGCGTCGTTCAGAATGGGGATGCCCGTGACCATTAATGTTCTTCCTGTATTGGTCTGTTGGACAATCTGCACGAGTTCTTTTCTCTCTGACACCAACCTTGTAGCCGACCGAGAGATAACACCTTCTTTTTCAACTTGAAAGACACCTTTATCGAAAAAGTCTTTTCCTTCCTTTTCCCATAATGGCTTCCATGACGAGCTCACTCGTAAAGCTTTTCCGCTTGTATCCGAAACAAAAATCACTTCCCGACAATTGTCTAGAATCGTTTTCAAGTCCAATTCCATATTTGTATACTCGGGGAACTGTTTTAATAAAGACAGCGTGGCTCCTTTTGGGAATACAAATGTCGCTGTATATTCCTTGTCTGCCGCCTTGAATGAGGTGGCATGCATTACAAAAGCATCCGAGTCGATAACGGGTTCCTTTTCGGATGACGATTCAACAATATGCACATCTATCTGTAAACTTTTAAGTGCTAGCTCCAGTAAATTCTGCTTATTCAGATCCACGCCCATTACACAGCACCCCTATCGTTTAATAACTTCATCATACCACCCCCGCTTCCTCACTAAAAATGCATCCCCGATGCATCGTACTAAAAAACGAATCGGGGATGCAGAAAAAATACTTAGTCCTTCATTGTGGCTTGTTCAAAAGCATAAGCGATACGATACAAAAGGCTTTCATTCAAAGCGCGGCCCGTCAACTGAAATCCGAGCGGAAGCCCATTGCTGGAAAAGCCACATGGGACGGATATACATGGCAGACCCGTTAAATTAGAAGGGCTCGTTAATTTGTTCAGCACTGAAAAGATATGCGTTTTCTGTTGATCGACCTCCACTTCCCGTTCATATATATCGGATGGTAATACGGGCGTATTGGGAGTAAGGAGCACATCCACTTGTTCAAACACTTTGTTGAATGACTGAATGGCTCGTTTTTTTATTTCCAGTGCTTCCAAGTATTCAAAAGCTTTAACAGCTTCACCCGTTTGGATGCGATTTTTCACCTCAGTTGTCCAACCTTCCTTGTCAAGGTGGAATCTATGTGTTGCATACGCTTCACAGCTCAACACCGTGCGCTGTGCCTGTAATATGCTGTCCATCTGTTCGAGATCCACTGGGCGAACAGAAGCTCCTATACGTTGATAGATAGAAAGGACCTGTTCGATTCTCGCTGCAATCTCATCGTCAATCTGTTCAAAAAAGAAAGTGGAAGGTACACCTATGACGTAACCTTGCAAACCCTCTTCAAGCGTCAGCGTAAAATCTTCTGGTTCCAGATTGACTGAAGAGGGATCTTTTTCATCATAGCCCGCAAGTACATTCAACATAATTGCATTGTCCCGTACTGTTTTTGTCATCGGACCGACATGATCAAGCGTAGGAGACAACGGGTATACACCCCATTTGCTGACTCTACCGAATGTTGGCTTCATACCGACGATGCCGCAAAATGAAGCGGGCACACGGATAGAGCCTCCTGTATCCGTACCAAGGGCTCCATAGCAGAGATGGGCAGCTACAGCTGCGCCCGACCCGCTACTGGATCCGCCCGTTATTTTGGCCGGATTATACGGATTGTGCACGGGGCCAAAAAATGACGTATCGCCTGTCGTGCCGTAAGCGAACTCATGCGTATTTAGTTTTCCAACAATCACCGCGCCCGCCTGCTGTAATTTGGTGACGACTGTCGCGTCATAACTGGGCAGAAAATCTTTATACATATGGGAACCCATCGTCGTCCGGATACCTTTCGTGTAGATCAAATCTTTTAAGCCAATAGGAACACCATGGAGTGGACTTTTGATAACCTCTTGCATAATGGATTTTTCCGCTTCTGCAGCAGCCATCATCGCTTGTTCAGACATTATTGTGATAAATGAGTTCAAATTTGGATCTACTGTTTCAATACGTTCAAGCAGCACTTTAGTCAGTTCCGTCGGCGATAGCTGACGGGAGTGAAGTGCTTGGGATAATGTAGCCAAATCCCATTTCAACACTTCATCCCACCCAAGATTCCCCTTTTCTTTTTGTTCTAGTTGCATAACGACTTCCCCTCCCAATCTTTTTAATAGAATAGACCTCATGATGATTCGTACAAATCAGTTACTCAGACACGATAGCTTGGCTTAGATCTTTTCTGTCTGTTCTGTTCGTCTTATCCGGATTTACACAGAACATCGTCACCATGCCAATCATAACGGCAACAGCCGCTGCCACAAACATAGACGAATAACCGTAATATGTGACGAGAAAACCAGTTAAAGTTGGTGCGATAATCGTAGCAAAATTTGCCACAAAATGAGTCATTCCTCCATATGTGCCCGCTTTGTCAGGCTCGATATCCAAGACAACAGACCAATACACCGTGTTTGGCAACGAATTAAAAGCATTCCCGATTGTCATAAGCGCGAGTACCGCCACAGCGCTACTAGCCGTCGGTATCAATAAGAAACAGGTAGCTGTAAAAGCCAAGCAGACGATTGTAAAATAGGATCGTGCAATTCGTAATTTGCCCGTTTTCCGTCTTAGCAAGTCTGAAATCTTTCCACCTAGAAGAACTGTTATACAAGCACCTGTCCAAGGTATCATTCCGATATACCAGAGTGAAGAAAGCTGGTATCCAAATTCATCCATTAAATACTTAGGCGTCCACGTTAAGAGAAGGAAATTGACATACATATACGAAAAGTAACTAATCGCGTTGAAAACTAGTGCCCGATGCTTGAAAAAGTCATACCATTTAATTGTGTCTTTACTCTCCCCAACCATTTTTTCACCGGGAAGTAAATCTTCTTTCGATCTAATTTTCTCCAGCTCTTCTTTAGATACTTTCAAATTATCTTCCGGCATATTTGTAAATGCTTTTCGAAAAAGCAGTACCCAGACAATCCCCAACAAACCAAGCGCTATAAACATAACTCTCCAGTTGGTGATACTGAGTATCCCAACAATGATCGGCGCTGTTAACAAGGCTCCTAACGGGGTTCCTAAAATCCCCAACCCCACAGCCATACCTCGTTCCTTCGGGGCAGCCCAATTGGCATTTGTCTTATTGATTGTTGAAAAGGCAGGTCCTTCCGCTAAACCGAAGAAAATACGAATGACAGCAAAACCTGTCAAGGCCGAACCCCCGAATAAAGCTAAACCGATTTCCCCTGCAAAAGCAGTCAAAATTACAAAAACAGACCACCCAATACCGACTAACGTGAATACGAATTTAGGTCCTTTTTTATCTGCCAAAATCCCACCAAAAAGTGAACCGATAATATATCCGTATCCGAAATATCCAAGGACCATTCCCCAAGCCATATTATCAAAACCAAATTCCTTTACAATTTCCTCTTGCGCATAGGATATTGCTCCCCGATCAACGTAATTGATGATTGCCAATATCAACATCATGAACATTACTTTGTATCTGTAATTGTTTGCTAGCATACGCCCACCCCTTATCAATTTTCAATGTGGTGAAATCATTTGTTCCGCTGTAATTGGTGAGATAGATTTCACTTAATCCATCTTCCATGGACACAAGTCTCTGTTCCCGCATTCCGTGCATCCCCAAAAAGAATGCGTTTTCAAAAAGCAGCCAAACGAAAAAGAAAGACTCTTCTAAATCAAGAAACTCCTCACAAACCATTCACCATAATTGTGTAATTCAGAAAATTAAACCGACACCTCTCTCTGGAAAAAATGCAATCGGTAAATTCCCCTTTTGCACGTTTTTTTATTTTAAATCTCCCTCTACTTAGCTATTTGCAATTTGTATGCCAACATAAAAAATGGTGAATAACGCTTTAAACTACACTTTACGTGTATTATTTAAATACTATTCTAGGAGTACATGTGCTTAAAAAGAGCAAAAAGGAACTTTTTGGTCCAAAAAACACCTTTAATAAGTGAATTTAAAAAGCCGATTTACTCAACTTGTTGGTTCAAGGATTCACCAGAGGCTTTACCTTGCCGTTGAGTAATATCGGCTATGTTTAAAAATGTATTTCCAGACAATCTTTCCATGCATATCAGGAGAGGCAAGTCCACTTAAAATCATCATTCGAAAAGCGCCTTGTTGGCCCCCCTGAATTTGTATTCGGTATCTTCATGAGGATACAGCCGCAACCAACTGGATTTCAACCGGTGCGTTGCCGGGCAAAGATGCAACGCCAATTGCAGCCCGACTTCCAATCCCTTTGTTTCCTAACTTTTCAAATAAATACTCAGATGCAAAGTCTGCTAAGTTCGCATGGGTTTGAAAGGATTCTTCCGCATTCACATACACAGTGAGTGTTAATATCTGCTCCAGCCGTTCTTGTTCTTCAAGTGTACTGATGGCTGCAGTCAACGCGTTTGCAGCCGCTTGACGAACTGCTTCTTTATAAGATGACACCGGCTCTGCTGTAAGCACTTTTCCACTTTGAATAAGTACACCATTTTTTCTAGGTGTCATCCCAGCAGTATAGATGATATTCCCAAAACGTGATGCCGGAACATAATTGCCCTGCGGAATCGGATTGTTTTGATCACTTAGCGTACTCATTGCGATACGCCTCCACGACTTGGATGACACGGCCAATTGCGTCAACTGCCGCACGATGATCTTGTGAAAAATTGACACGGAAGCTCTCCGTAAACTGCGGGCCGAATTCAGTGCCAGGCGTTACAATGACACCAGCCTGGAGTCGCAGTACTTTCACGAATTCTGTGATTGAAATATCTAATTTAGGAATTCTCGGGAAGAGATAGCTTCCCGCTTCTGTCGCTCGTACTTGAAATCCGTCAGCGGCTCGCAGTTTTGCAACTAAATCATCCCGGATCGCTTGGTGTTGAGCAATTCGCTCGGTCATCCAACCTTCCGGCTCCGAAAACCAAGATTTCAAAACCGCTTGGCTATAACCACCTGCACGAAGAGAAACAATCGCCTGCAATTTTTCCATCCGATCAATAATTTTGGACGATCCGAATGCGACACCTAATCGATATCCACTCAGTGACTCCGTTTTCGACGGCCCCATAATCGTAATGACATTTTCAGGATCTACAATATTTTGCGCGCATAAATGCGTATACGTCCGCCCTTCGAAAATCTGGCGTGAATACAATTCATCAACGATTACAGTCGCCCCGTACTGCTGGGCAAGTTTCGCAATGTCACGGATTTCATCTTTCGAATAAATGACTCCTGTCGGATTATTTGGGTTCGAGAATAAAAAGAGTTTAACTCCCGCTTTAAATGCGTCTTCCAACTGCGTTAAATCCAAACCTGCCAAAGTATCGTTCTTATAATAGTCCAACTGGACCGGAACGACTTCTCCCTCAAAAAATTCGACTAGTTTTCGGTTTGCAAAATAATCCGGTACGACAATCGCAACTTTATCGCCTCTCGAGATAGTCGAGCCCATTGCCAGGAATAGAGCACCTTGCGTTCCAGGCGTAATAATGAAATTCTGATCTGCGTTAATCGTGGAACCTGTAAATGTAGAAAGCTTTTTCGCTACATTCTCACGGATATCAATGCTTCCCCGATACTCCGTGTAGGCCTGCTTCCCGCCAAGGCGAACCCCTTCGTTGAAAACATCCAAAGAACCTGGAATCGGCTCAAAAGCATCTACATCCCCATGTGAAAAATCAACCGGTGTACCTGGTATTTTCTCAAAGCGCAATCCCACTTCATTTGTATCTTGTCGTACTTCTTGTCCAGGTGCATATTCGGCACCAAGCCTTAAAAACTTCTTCTCTAGTGAGCCCATCTTCATCACCCTTTTTTTTTAACTTTGCTTAATTTTTTGTTATTCCTTATAGTATTAATAGTAGTTCTTATCACTCTCCAACTCCAATACGAAAATGTTTATAACGATATATAGTTTTCTTTATACTAAATAAAAGAGGGTTTTCTATGTTAAAAAATATGGAATATGTGTATGCGGTTCATACCAATAAAAGCTTTTCTAAAGCAGCCGAAGAACTCTATATTTCGCAACCTGCTCTTAGTGCAACGATCAAAAAGGTAGAAGAAGAAATCGGTCTTCCGATTTTCGACCGGAGCAGTAACCCGATTCAATTAACAGCGGCAGGCGAATACTATATTCAAAATATAGAAAACATCATGAACGTAGAAAAAGAAATGAGAGCCTATTTCAATAGCTTGTTGGACAGTAACCGGGGGTCTATAAATGTCGGGGGATCTTCTTTCTTTTGCACTTCCATTTTGCCAACGATAGCGCAAAAATTTAAGATGGAATATCCGGATTATACGGTAAACCTTTTGGAGGCGAATGCAGATGATTTGATGAAGTGTCTGCGTACAGACATCGTCGACATCATTATTGATGTTGAAAAAAGGGATCCTAAACTTTTTGAAACTGTTGTGTGGGGAGAAGAACATATTTTGCTGGCGGTTCCGGTATCTTATGAAGTGAATAATCACCTCGAGAGCTATCGCCTAACTTTCGATGAGGCAGCCAGCGGTCAATATTTGAGTGACACATATCCGAAAATAAGTCTGAAAGAGTTTGAAAATGAAAATTTCCTCTTATTGAAAAAAGGAAATGATATGTACCAGAGAAGCCTGAAGATGTGTAGAAAAGCAGGATTTACCCCCACTGTATCCATGTATCTTGATCAGTTGCTAACTTCCTATTATGTTGCTTGCAATGGGAAAGGCGTTGCTTTCGTAAGAGCTGGTGTCACACAATTCTTAGAAGCGACCGATAAATTGTTCTTTTACAAAATAGATGATGAAAATGCATATCGAAATATCATGCTGTATTATAAAAAGTCACATCCACTATCACAAGTCGGTTTGGATTTCATTCAATTTTTAAATGAGAATAAGCTCGTTGGACTTTAACGTAAATCATGAAGTTAAGATAGACAATTTGCCGGGAATCAAAAAATGAACACTCACCAACAACTGCGTGAGTGTTCATCTCCCTTTATTCAACCATTGACCCTTGCTGCAATACTTTGCGTAACTTTCAAAAATTCTTCTATCTCTTCTACCGTATTACAGTGTAAGGGTGATATTCTTACTGCGCCTTCCATTCCAAATGACTCCAACATCCTTTTCGAGTAAATACTTGTTGCAACCCGATCATAGACAAGAACATTTTCATTTCCATATTGACGAACCGCTTCTTGAAAATCTAAATGCTCTATACGCATCGCAATGATCAGATCCCTTTTGGACAAATCTTCATAATCCAGATAGACCGTGACGCCTGGAATCTCTCGTAACCCTTTGACGTTCTCCGTACCGTTCAGCATGGCTTCAAGAAGTGCTTGTTCATGCAAACCAATCCGAGTTATTCCTTCCACATATAATTCCCTTCTATCTTGCTTGTCGGAAAATTGGCTTCCTATCCAACATACATAATTTACAATTTCACTGATGGAAGCAAAATGACCTGGTGCTGGACTGCCAAGTTGTAAATTATCATCTTCCTTTCCAAATAAGCGATGATGTGGAAGTTTTGCAACTCTTTCAGAAAGATAAGCAATCCCAAAGCCTCTTACGCCAAAAAATTTATAGGGGGCTATGTTCATGACATCTACAGGAGTCTTTTCGATATCGATGATGCCATGCGGAGCATGCTGCACAGCATCCACAATGATATATAAATCCGGTTTTATTTTTCTTGCTTCTTTGACAATTGTCTCAATATCCAAAATGGCACCGGAAATATTAGATGCGTAAATTACACTTAACAGACAAGTGTCACTGTCAATCAGCTTTGTGATTTCTTCAACATCAACTCCACCAGTTATAAGATTTGTTGGAGCCACGCGAAGTTCCTTACCTAACTTATTCGCATAAAAAGTTGCTGCGTCAAAAGCGGATGGATGTTCCAATGCAGTCGTCACAATATTGGTGCCTTCAATATTTTCTGCAATCACACCCGTCATTTCAAACATAGCCTGAGAAGCAGTAAGATACGTTGCAATTTTCCCTTGTTTTGCATTAAAAATCGTTCGTATATCGTCAATTCCTTGTTGTTCCACTTCATGTAACAATTTTGCAGTTTCATGGTCGCGTTGAGGATGATCTGGAATCAAGTCAAACTGCGCAAACTTTTCGTTAGCAGTTTTTAACCGATAAGATCCCCCCGCATTGTCAAAAAACAGCCGCTTCTTCCCCGTAAGCGGATCCGTATCAACAAACGCAAATTTCTCCCGAATTTCACTTAGTAATGCATTGCTAAATAATGTTTCATTCTTCAGTTGCACCATTCTTAAAACCCCCGTCTTTAATCGTGATAGAAATGAAACGCATTCCCCTTTACCATTAATTGTTCAATATAGTCCCAATAATAGTACTTATCATTCTTAAACGCCAATACGAAAAAGTTTATAACGATATATAGTTTTCTTTATACAAATCAAAAAAGCGCCAAATCCTGCAGACTCGTTAACAGGTCTACATGATTTGACGCCATCATTTCTACTAATTACCCACCGATTCTTATCTTCTGGCCAATCCTTTCTAACGTCCCTAAAATACTCATAGCGGCTAAATAGCTTGTCTTCGGATTTTCCGGAAGCGGATTATTGGTAATGGAAAATGTCGCTTCACCAAAATCACCGATCACTTCCACATGATGCATGTTTTTATCAATATGCGGATCGGCTACGAGGCGCACACTCGTCTTCTCTATTCCGATCCCTGCCAAGGACAGCACAATGGAGACATTCATGTTTTTTGGAAATTGCCGGATGGCTTCCATCGCTGTCCCTTCAAATACCGTTTTCGCTTCATCGATGTCTTCCTCGATGAGCGAACGGGCAGGTTTCCGAGTTGTCAACGACACGCTTGTCACCGTGCCCAAGGCGTGTGCGTTTTGCAATAAGTCCAGACCACCGATAGCCCCAGACGGCAAATGCACGTTATGCTTGTACGCATGAGCCAGATCACTGATTTCTGTCAACAACGCTTCATCTGCCAATGCCCCCACACTGATTAACACGGCGTCCTTTTTCTTCAGAACAGAGGGCAGCAAAGTTTTCACCGCATCGATATTCGCTGTCTCCACGACTAGATCGATGTCAGAATCGAGAAATTTTTCAAGGTCCGTATACAACGACACCCCATAAGCCGATTCCAACAATCGATACTTTTCCTTGTTCCGTACAAAAACACTTGAAATTCGTAAATTTTCATGCCTATGACGATTTATTTTTTCCAATAAAAAATGCGCAATCGCCCCTGCACCGATTATCCCAATATTCATTGTTACCTCCCCATAGTGCTTCAGCAGTCTATTGATCTCACTTCCTCATATCGTAGCCGCTTTAACCCTATATATCAATTTCTTCAATTAACCGCAGTGATAAACTATTAATCCCCTAAATCTAGTTGTTTACTGTCAGTCACCCTGATAGGATAAAGCGGATACTTATAACAATTTGAAAATCCAACTCATCAAACATTTTACTCAGGATAGATTCTACTGTTTTTCACTCATTTATGTTCTTTATATATTCTTAATAAACAGTATTAAAAAACTGAATATTACTTTGTGAGTATAGTGAATAACTTAAAACTATTTTGATTTTAATCAACTACACAGAAATAAATAGTATTTCGGAATAGAGATGTTAATATTATTTAAAGTGAAAGTTTTACACCACAAGGATAAGGCTAAAATGTATAGAACTTAGAATAGCAATATTTGAAGGGGTAAAACTTTTTCTAAGCAAAGAATGGACAACAGACATGTCCATAATTTTTTAGGGGTGGAACAGTGAAAAAAGGGAATCCATGGGCGTTGATCCCATTTGTTGTTTTTTTGATTTTATTTATTGGTTCAGGGATTATTACAGGTGATTTTTATGCCTTTCCTGTCATTGTAGCCATTACCATTTCAGGCGCTGTGGCTCTGGCGATGAATCGAAAAGTATCGTTTGCGCGAAAGGTTGATATTTTTTGCCAAGGCGCAGGAAATTTAAATGTCATGCTGATGGTTGTTATTTTTCTCTTGGCTGGGGCCTTTTCAGAGGTAGCAAAAGGCATGGGGGCAGTGGACTCCACCGTTAACTTTGCTTTATCGGTCGTTCCGCCAAACCTGATTGTCGTAGGCCTGTTCATCATTGCCTGCTTTATCTCCTTGTCAATGGGTACATCAGTGGGAACGATTGTGGCACTGGCGCCAATTGGTGTTGGGATAAGCCAGCATACCGATTTTTCCATGGCTTTAGTAATGGGGGCAATTGTTGGCGGCTCGATGTTTGGCGATAATTTATCCTTTATTTCAGATACAACCATTACTGCCACTCGTTCACAAGGCGCAGAAATGAAGGATAAATTCAAGGTGAATTTTTGGATTGTGTTGCCGGCAGCTATTGTAACGGGCATTATTTTAGGGGCTATTACAATGGGTGAAACGGCACAAGTGGAGCATTTAAGCTATAGTTGGGTAAAAATTGTTCCCTATGTTCTGGTTATTATTTTTGCGTTAGCTGGAATGAATGTTTTCCTTGTTCTAGCATCAGGGATTATCCTCGCCGGGGCTGTCGGCTTAGCTGATGGCAGCTATCAATTAATGGGCCTTTTTGAAAATATAGGCGGAGGAATGGCAGGCATGTATGAAATGGCCTTTCTTGCGATATTAATAGCTGGAATGGTAGAGGTTATTAAATTTAACGGTGGAGTTGACTTTCTGCTTCACCTTGCGACACGAAGGATTAAATCGAAAAAGGGTGCTGAATTTGGAATTGCCGGACTTGTAGGCCTAACTAATTTATCGACGGCCAATAATACGATTGCTATTTTAATCGCCGGTCCTCTTGCAAAAAATATTGCTGATCAGTATGGGATTGAGCCGCGAAAGTCCGCAAGTATATTAGATATATTCTCCTGTACGATTCAAGGCCTTCTACCATACGGAGCCCAATTCTTAGTAGCCGCAAGCGTAGCTGGAATATCGCCAGTGAGCATACTTCAATACTCTTTTTATCCAATCCTCATAGGAATCTGCGGAATTATTGCTATCCTCGTCGGATACCCGGCAAAAAAGAAAGCTTGAACTTCACCATTTTAAAGAAGACGCAACTTATGTTTTTTTAAAACATAAGTTGCGTCTTCTTTAGTGTTGCCATTTTTGCGAAGTTGGAAGTTTAATATTCATGGGAGTTGGATTTAATCCCTGCCCCACAAAGCGGAATAATGATTTTTTCATCTGGTGCTTTCTCATACTTGAGATAACCCGCGTAGTTCACCGCTGAAGTCACTTCCACATAAAATCCTTTTTCGCTCAGTTGTTCCCGCGCACTTACAATCTCATTTTCTTCAATTTCAATAAACGTGCCATCCGTATGACGCACAGCTTCTAAAATTTGTTTGGAACGCGCGGGTGCTGCAATCGCAATTCCTTCCGCTAATGTCCCTCTATTCGTAAATGCTTGTGCCGATTTGTCCCCGGCTTGGTAGGCATTTACAAGCGGTGCACAATTTGCGGCTTGAATAGCAACGATTTTCGGCATTTTTTCAATCAATCCATTTTCCAGTAACTCTTTAAAGCCATAATATGCACCTAGAAGAAGCGTACCGTTTCCAACCGGGATGATCAACGTATCAGGCGCGCCTTTTAATTGTTCATAAATTTCATAGGCGTATGTTTTCGTGCCTTCATAGAAATAAGGATTATACACATGGCTGGCGTAAAAAACATTTTCTTCCTCCACCGCTTGTTGAGCGGCGGTAGCAATTTCTTCACGTGTCCCGTGAATTTGTTTAATTGTTGCACCATGCGCTTTAACTTGTGCAATCTTTTTTAACGAAGTATCATCGCTAAGATAAATATCGCATGCGATATTGCAACGCGCCGCATAAGCTGCAATTGCCGTGCCTGCATTCCCACTACTATCCGCAATGACTTTGGAAACCCCTAATTCTTTCGCTTTCGTCATTAACACAGCGGCCCCTCGATCTTTAAAAGATAGGGTCGGCATCATATAATCCACTTTTACATATGTATTGGGTTCTTCAGCATCCAGCACGATGAGCGGCGTCTGCCCTTCTCCCATTGTGACATGTTCCCATGTCTTCGAATCAGCTGCAAATGGCATTGTCTCCACATAACGCCATAATGTGTTTGGATAGTTATTCCAAGCTGTCACATCTATTTTGGGTGTATCTTTCACTAAATCAAAGACACCGCCACACGCGCATCGCCATACGGTTGGTGTAATCGCCTGTTCTTCTCCACAATCATTGCAACGATATTGTTTCATCAGTGATCCCCCTCCAACTATCTTTTTATCGAAAACAAGACTCTTTCTACCATGATATCACTTCTACATATAGTATCCTCTTTACCCTCTATATCTTTTTTTGAATAATCGCAGTTCTTCACGAATAGTCTCCCAAAATCTGGTTGATTGCTAGCAGACGCTTTGATACGATGAACTTACTACTTATCCCAAAGGGGTGAACACTTATGTTGCTAGCGCCTTTATTCGAAAATGATGTACCAGCAGCACTCTCCCGCTCTTAATGGAGAGATAACTGCTTCTCTCCGTTAAGGCGTAATTAGCCAAACTAAAACGGAGGGTATAAAATGAAAAATACATTGATCGGTTCTTTATTTTTAATCTTGGCTTCAAGTATCTGGGGAGGCATGTATGTGGTCGTGAAGGTCGTAGTGGCCGTCATCCCCCCATTGGAACTTGTATGGATGCGTTATTTCATCGCACTCATTGCACTCGTCATCATCGGACTGGTGACGAGACAAAATTGGAGAATTCAAAGGCATCACTTTGGCATCATTTTTGCCATTTCACTAATCGGGTACGTCATTTCCATTGTTACGCAAGAAACAGGTACAATGCTCTCCACTGCACAAATGGGTGCGATCATCACTTCGACAACACCCGCATTCATGGTTTTGTTTGCTAGTTTAATTCTCAAAGAACGTTTAACGTTAAAGAAAGCGATTTCCGTTAGTTTAGCCACAATCGGTGTGATCACCATTGTTGGCATTGACGATATTAACATGACCAGCATGCTTGGGGGAATCTCACTGATCATTGCGGCATTAACATGGGCGTTAATGTCTGTACTCATCAAACGAGTCCCGAGCGATTATTCACAAATCGTCGTGACCACCTATGCCACTTTCATCGCTTTTGTTGTGTTAACTCCATTTGTCATCCCAAGATTACCGCAAATCGATCCGAACGATTTGATGGATCCGACCATTTGGGGAGGGTTACTGTATTTGGGGATCATCTCGACATCCATCGCATTTCTATTATGGAATCGCGGATTACAAATGCTAAATGCCTCAAGTGGAGGAATTTTCTTTTTCTTCCAACCCGTCGTTGGAACATTATTAGGATGGCTCATACTAGGTGAAACGATCAGTATCACCTTTTGGATCGGTTCCATTTTAATTCTGCTAGGGGTTTTAATTGTTATAAATGATAGACCAGAAGAACCAAACCATTCTTTCGCTTAATAAAGATGAACACAAGTGGCATCACTCTGCCACTTGTGTTTTTGTTTTCTATGAATAATCATTTACTACAAATAATGGCGTCTCAAGGTAGCCGTAAACTAATATAAATAAATTGTTTCAATATAGTATAATCGAGAGAAAGTTTGTGAAAATGAGGTGGAATTCTTGCAGATTGAATCGATTTTAATAAAAAATTTTATGATGATGTCTTTCGACGAATGGACGGTTGTGTCTAGAGAAGAAATCTTCAAAGAAACAGCTATCATTCTCGTTAACGACTCACATGGCCAAGTGATTGGAGGCATAACTGCGGATAACCCCGAAGAAATTCTAGCGGTTGGAGTTATACCGATTGACCGACTGTATGCGGGAGAGAAGGATTGGGAAGATTACAGTATGATTCTTGCCACAGATGAACATGAAAGAATCATAGGATGCCTCAAACGGGAAGAGCTTGCTTTTGCACTTTATCGTCATTTCAAGGAAGAGGCTTTTTATTTTAAATCGGTTTTATCTTCCCTTCCACTTGAAGTCTCTATGATTGATGAATCCGGAAAAACATGTTTTTTGAATGACCAAGCCTTGAAGATTCACGGTATAAACAGGGAAGATGCCGTCGATTATGATCTGAAGGATTTATATCACAGCTGTCAACTTAACACACTTCTCAATGAAACGGATAAAAAAGTCGTCATGAAAGTGACGGAGGATCGTAAAGGCGCGTATATCCAAACCAATGTTTTGCAAGGGGATCGACTCATAGGGGCCGTTCAACTCTATTGGAAAGCGGAGGAAATCGAAAAGATTGCGATAAATTTGGATCGGTTTATGAATCTGTCGACTGATTTCCAAGCGATTGTTGATGCTTCTTACGATGTGATTTACGTGTCTGACGGAAACGGTATGACCTTACATGCTAGCTCGGCATGCGAAGATCTTTGGGGATATAAATCGGAGGAACTTGTCGGAAAAAGTATTTATAAACTTGAAGAAATGGGCGTTTTTTATCCCTCTGTCACACGACAAGTATTGGAGAAAAAACAAAAAGTACAAGTATTCCAGACGACCAAAAAAGGGCGAAGGCTCGTTTGTATCGGGACTCCGATCAAGGATGAAAAAGGAAATATTATTCGTGTGGTCAACGCATCACGTGACATTACTGAGGAAAATCATCTACGCATGGAATTAGAGGAAATGAGGCTGCTGACAGAAGGTTACAAGCAGCAACTCAGTCAGTTAAAGGGATTGGAAATGGAAAGTGAGTCACTCATCTTAAAAAGCGAACGGATGGAGGGAGTCATGACGCTTGCTAGAAAAGTCGCGGAAGTAGACTCTACCATTCTTATTCAAGGAGAATCCGGTGTAGGTAAAGAAGTGATTGCATCCTATATTCATCGAAAAAGTGAAAGGAAAGACGAACCTTTCATCAAAGTAAATTGTGGTGCAATCCCCGAAAATTTGCTGGAATCTGAGCTATTTGGTTATGAGAAGGGTGCTTTCACGGGGGCTTCCAAAACAGGCAAGCCAGGTTTATTCGAATTGGCCAATAAGGGAACGATTTTCCTCGATGAGATTGGCGAGATCCCTCTTGCCCTTCAAGTGAAATTGCTACGAGTTTTGCAAGAAATGGAATTCACACGCATTGGTGGGACGAAGCCAATATCGGTTAATGTACGCATTATTGCAGCGACTAATCGAAATCTGCAAGAAGAAATGAAAAAAGGAAATTTCCGGGAGGATTTGTATTATCGTCTGAATGTGGTCCCCCTCTTCATCCCTCCTTTGCGGGAAAGAAAAGACGATATTTTAGCACTCACACTCCACTTCATACAGGATTTCAATGAAAAATTTCAAACTTGCAAAACCTTTTCCCCAGCTGTACTTGATCTATTTCAAACGTATGATTGGGCTGGAAATGTTAGAGAACTCCAAAATATGATCGAACGGCTTATTGTGACTGCAGATGCTCCCATCATAGACATTGAGCATCTTCCAGATTCACTTATGGAAGGCAAGAATTTACCTGTGGTCCATGTTACGGACATCATACCGATTAAGGAAGCAATCCATTTAGTTGAATCTCAGTTATTAATGTTGGCTAAAAAGAAATACGGAACAACCGTAAAAATCGCCGAGGCCTTGGAAGTCAATCAATCTACGGTGAGTAGAAAGCTGAAAAAGGTTTGTACCTAATCACACGAATCTCATTATGCATTTCCGCATATTCGTTATGCCGAATTGCAAAACATCCATATAATTCACTATTTCGAGGTAAATTAGGCTGCTCTTTATTGATATCGCATGCGTTTCCCCTACAAAATTATGCGCATCTGCATAATTCATTTTCAAGAGATCAAAGCAAAAAGTGTGTTTACGAGAGTATATTTGCCGAAGAACAGGGAAATATACTCTTTTTTTATTTTTGGCATGGTTTTTGCAATTAAGATAATAGGGCTGTCAATTGAGTGGGGGGAAAGAGTTAAATGATGCTTGTGTCTAGATGAATTGCGCACTAGAGGAGAATGTGAATAGGTTCGCCATTACGACGGCGGTAATCGGAGCATAAAAAGCATTCTCCAAATTATTTAAAAGTGAGTGGAAGGGTTAGGTGTTCAATATGAAGAAAAATTATCGTTATCAAATTATGTTAATGATGGTGCTGATGGTCATCATTAACTATATCGATAGGGGTGCCATTTCGTACGCACAACAAGACATAATCGGCGAGTATGGATTCGATGCGATTTCTTGGGGAGCCGTACTTGGTTATTTTGGATTTGGTTATTTATTTGGTTCACTCTTTGGAGGTATGCTAGCAGATAAAAAAGGGCCGAAATTTGTTTGGATCATTATCGGGATTGGCTGGTCCGTTTTTGTCATTGCTACTGCTTTTGCCGGGGATATCGGTTTGGCACTATTTGGAGGTTCTGCGCTGACTGGATTTGCTGTCATCCGTATTTTATTCGGCTTTGCAGAAGGTCCCACTTTCTCCACCATCAATAAAACAAATGCAAACTGGGCTACACCGAAAGAGCGCGGATTTGCTGTATCTATGGGGCTTTTAGGAACGCCTCTCGGTGCCTTGTTAACGGCTCCAGTAGCGGTAGCACTTTTGTCTGTAACGAGCTGGAAAGTTATGTTTATTATTCTTGGTAGCTTAGGAATCGTATGGGTCATTATATGGTCAAGAATGTTTACAGATTTACCAGAACAAAATCCAAAAGTCTCAAAAGAAGAACTTGAAAAAATCCGTTCTGTTAAGGATTTATTGCCAAATGAAAAAGTGGTTAGTGGACATGATGATTCTATAAAATGGTATCACTTCTTCCAAAACCCAACACTTATTTTTAATGCGCTAGGTTATTTTGCTTTTCAATACATTAACTTCTTATTACTCACGTGGACACCTAAATACTTACAAGATCAATTCGGCTTTCAATTATCTTCTCTCTGGTATTTAGGAATGATTCCTTGGGTCGGGGCTTGTTTCACCGTATTGCTTGGCGGAAAAATTTCGGACTATTTACGAATGAAAACAGGAAGTCTTCGTATCGCAAGATCAGGACTAGCTGTCGTTTCATTGTTATTAACAGCTACATGCTTTATGTTAATCCCGACTGCAGATACGATTGTCGGAGTTATGGTCTTAATGTGTATCGGGAATGCCTTTAATTCACTGCCAAACTCTGTCTATTGGTCCGTCATCATTGATACAGAACCTAGTCGTGCAGGTACATTTGGCGGGATTACACATTTTATCACGAATACAGCAACCATTATCGCACCTATTTTAACTGGATTCTTGGTGATAAGCTTTGGCTACTCTTCGATGTTTGTCGCAGCAGCGATTGCGGCGATTGTTGGTATGGTAGCGATGATCTTTGTAAAACCGGGTCAACGGCAATCTAAAAATAAATTGAATGAAGTGAGTGCTTAAACGGATGGTTTACCCCATTCAGTAAATGACTTTGCACGGAAAGCGAAACGACAGTTTTAGAAGACTCCCACCTCTATGTTCGCGAAAGAGTATGGTCATTTCACGCACTTTTATTTACAAACTATTATCTTTCAAGGAGGCCAAAATCGGCTTCCTTCTCGGATTTTTTAGAAATGAGGGTATTAGATATGAAAAAAATTATTTTATTAACGACTGGTGGAACGATTGCTAGTAAGCCGAATCCTGACACGGGATTGCTTTCTTCAGGTGCATTGACAGGTGAAGAACTTGCAAGCATGTGCAAACTGCCAAGTGCAATCGATTTGACGGTTGAATCCATTTTTCAAGTCCCCAGCAATCAAATGGATGCAGAGAGATTATCGCAGTTGAAAGACAGGATTGAAGCTCTATTAGCTGATCAACATGTCGACGGAGTGGTTGTCACCCATGGTACAGATACGTTGGAAGAGACGGCTTATTATTTGGATCTGGCCATTGCCAATGAGAAACCGGTAATCATAACAGGATCGCAAAGAGGGCCTTTTGAGCTCGGCACCGATGCAATGGTGAATATTCGTCAGTCTATAATAGCTGCTACAAGCGAAAAGCTTAAAGGCTTTGGAACGGTAGTCCTGTTTAATGAGCGCCTTTTTCCAGCTAGATATGTAAAGAAATTCCACGCTTCTAATGTAGATGGATTTACTTCCGAAGGATACGGATATTTCGGTACGGTGGATCAGGATATGGTGACAGTGTACCAAAAACCACTCGATCGGGAGGTGTATTCACTAAAGGAAGGTTTGCCAGTTGTTGATATCATTCCATTTCACCTCGGCGCAGATGATCGATTCATCAAAACTTCCATTTCAACCGGAGCAAAAGGGATCGTTTTGGAAGGTTCCGGAAGAGGCCATATGTCACCTCAAATGGCTGGAGCGATTGCGGAAGCTTGCCATCAAGGTATAATTGTCGTCTTAACAACTAGAGCAGGCGAAGGAGAAGTCCGCCATGTCTATGACTTCCCAGGTAGTGTTTTCGATTTAACGAATAAAGGTGTACTTATCGGCAAAGATTATGACAGTAAAAAAGCTAGAATCAAATTAGCCATTTTGTTGGCGACTGGTGCTACAAAACAAGAGATTGAACAAGCATTTTTAAACTAATAGAAGATACATGAACGTTTCTTCTATCATCTTGAGGAGGAGTAAAATGAAAAAGTGGGAGATATCCGTTATTCCAGGGGATGGCATAGGCACCGAGGTCATGCCAGAAACAATCAGAGTTTTAGACACGCTCGCTGAGATTCATGGCGGCCTTACGTTTAACTATAAAGAATATCCATGGAGTTGTGAGTATTATCTTGAACATGGTGTAATGATGCCCGAAGACGGGCTAAAGCAATTAGCGCAAAGTGATGCCGTTTTTCTAGGGGCTGTCGGAAATCCGAAGCTTGTTCCGGATCACGTGTCTCTTTGGGGTCTGCTCGTGAATATCCGGAGAGGATTCGAACAAGTGATCAACGTTCGGCCTGCAAAACAAATGAAAGGCATTGCCTCTCCACTTGTCAATCCGAACGAATTTGATTTCATCGTAGTTAGGGAAAATAGTGAAGGAGAATATAGTGAAGTCGGAGGGAGAATTCATTCGGGTGAAGATGAAATGGCGATTCAAAACGCCGTATTCACAAAAAAAGGGACTACCCGTGCGATGGAGTATGCGTTTGAATTAGCCAAAACAAGAAGTGGTCTTGTCACGAGTGCCACAAAGTCAAATGGAATTGTCCATTCAATGCCTTTCTGGGACGAAGTATTTCAAGAAACCGCAAAACAATATGGAGATATTCAAACCCAGTCCATACATATTGATGCGCTAAGTGCCTTCCTCGTTTCAAAGCCTCATATGCTTGATGTAATTGTCGCAAGTAATTTATTTGGGGATATTTTAACAGATATCGGAGCAGCCATTATGGGTAGCATCGGAATTGCCCCTGCTGCAAACATTAATATTAATGGGAAATTCCCATCCATGTTCGAGCCGGTCCACGGTTCTGCTCCAGATATTGTCGGCAAAGGGATTGCTAATCCGATTGGCCAAATATGGACAGGTAAAATGATGCTTGATCATTTAGGAGAAGGAGAACTTGGAACGTTATTATTGGATTCCATTGAAGAAGTACTGCAAAATGGGGTTAAGACGCCAGACATCGGTGGTACCGCTTCAACCATAGAAGTAACAAATGAAATTATTAAGCGATTGAAATTGCGGGCTTAATAAGTAGACAAAAAAGCACAACTAGCGAAGTATGGCTAGTTGTGCCCAGCTGATAGGCAAAGTCATTTTTGGCTTTGCCTATTTTACACTTCAAATTCCTTGATCTTTGCATTCGGACTTAATATTTCTTCCGGCTTAAACACTGCCAATGGCTCACCTTTTTTAACTTTATCAACCCAATCATGGTTAGCCAAGGCCCCTTTTCCTAGAGTGACCATATCGGCTTCTCCGTCCGCGATGATTTGATTCGCTTTTTCGGGATCCTCTAAATGACCATTGGCAATGACCGGTATTTTCCCATATTTCTTTGCAAGAGAAGCTAATGATGGGCCATTTGTTTCGAACGCAGGCTTCCATGCTTCATATTCCGTCACATGGATAAAATCAAGACCGGCTTGCCCTAGTCGGCCAAAGATGATTTCAGCATCTCGTTCTTTCCCTACCCACTTATGTTCGAAATCATTCACCTTTCCTTGCGAAATCCGAATCCCGATCGTGAAGTTCTCCCCCACCGCTTCCCGAATCGCTTGGGACACTTTCACCATTAAACGGACCCGATTTTCCGTAGAACCGCCATATTCATCTGTACGCTGATTTGCATAATCTGTCAGAAAACCATCAAGTAAATAACCATTGGCCCCATGAATTTCAATCCCATCAAACCCGACTGCTTGCGCCCGCTTTGCCGCATTCGCAAAGCTTGCAACAATATCTGTAAGCTCTTCTTTCGTTGCTTCTCTTGGAATTTGGTATGGGCCTTCCCCAAAATACATAGCCAGTTGTTCCCCTTTTGGTCGAATAGCGGAAGGGCCAAGTGTCTCTTGCTTAAAGCGGTTTCCTTGAGAAAGAAAACCAGAATGCTGTAACTGCATAAAGATTTTCGCTCCTGCGTGATGAACAGAATCGACTACTTCTTTCCACGCTTCGGCTTGTTCATCATAAACGATACCCGGTTGATCCAGATAGGTTTGGCTATATTGATCATCAATATAGGTTCCTTCTGTAATGATCAGCCCGAACCCGCCTTGGGCAAATGATGTGTAATACGATACCATCTGATCAGTTACCAATCCTTCAGCTGTGGCACTGACGCGTGTCATAGGGGCAACCCCTACCCGATTATTTAATGTTGTATTCCCTACAGTTACAGTCTCAAATAATGATCTTATGTTTGTCATTGTCAAAACGCCTCTTTCCTAATCATTTGTCTTCGTTTCTCCATCAAACTTACTCTATTTCACAACCGTCGATACCACACATCATTCCTTCAGCAATATCCGGTGTTTGTCTCTTCATCTCATCGTCAATCAATTGTTCAAATGTCTCTTTGGAATGCATGCCAGCCACTTTTGTTTCTCCAATGACAAAAGTAGGCACCGAAGTGATTTTCGCTTCTTCGTAGGCATGTTTTAGTGCTTGCTGATGCACTTCTTTGTATTTTCTCGTTTCGAGCGCATCCCGAAATTCTTTTTCGTCTAAACCAATTTCACCTGCTAATTTCGTTAATGTCCCGATATCGCCAATGTCTTGTTCTTCTTGAAAGAATGCACGCAGCATCCGATCATTATAGTCATTGCCCTTCCCTTGTTCTTTTGCATATTGATAACCTTCGAAAGCCAAATGTGTATAAGGTTGAGGCGATACACACGGCAGGACGATATCAATACCCATCCGTTCGGCCATCGGATAGACGGACTGCTTCCATGTACTTTGTAAATAATGACCCTCAGGCTTTAACGTTTCATTTGGATAAGGACGCAACTCGAATGGCATCCATTCCACTTCTACGTCTTTTCCTTTTATCGCTTGTTCCAAAGGTTGTTCAGCAAGAAAACAAAATGGACACACATAATCTGAGTAAACTTTTATTTTTAATGTCATCGCGATGACCTCCTATTGTATTCCGTATACTCTTTTATTGTAATTTCACAGGATTGTTTTGTAAAATAGATATATCCGAACGGTTAGTTCACTAAAATCGAACGAAGGAAGTGTCAATATCGATGGAACTTCGTCATCTGATCACACTGAAGACAATTGTAGAAAGAGGAGGTTTTAAAAAGGCTGCTGAACATCTTGGCTATGCACAATCCTCTGTTACCACACATATTCAAGAATTGGAAGAGGAAGTAGGAAAACCCTTATTTGATCGACTTGGCAAGAAAGTCGTGTTAACGCATTACGGTGAGCGACTTCTTTCCTATGCCGTGAAGATCATTGAATTGCATGCACAAGCGCTCAACACGGATGATGAACCGACAGGCGATCTTGTGATTGGCATATCGGAATCACTGACGATTGGTCGCGTTCCACCTATCCTTCTGGATTATAAAAAGTCTTACCCTAAAGTGAATCTTTCATTAAAATCCATTGAAAATTATCATATTACCTCACAACTTCAAAGTGGCGATATCGATTTAGCATTGGCATTGGAAAGAGAAAATTGGTCCCTGCCAGAAATTTATTGTGAAAAACTGAAAAGAGAAAAGATGGTTTTAATCAGTCCACCAGAGGAAGATGATCATCGAACCGTTCTTTATACGGAAAGATTATGTAGTTATAAATCGGTGTTTGATGAGTATTTAAGATCTAAGCAGATAGATGTGAAGGAAAGTTTGGACTTTCAAAGTATCGAGGCGATTAAGCAATGCGTGAGAAGTGGTTTAGGGATTTCGATGGTCCCTTACTTTTCGGTGAAGGAAGAATTGGAAAGCCATAAACTAAAAGGGGAGGAAGTCGCACCGGAACATCCGGCAATTGCTACATTTCTGGCTTATCATAAGGATAAATGGCTTTCTCCGTCTATGACTAGCATGATTACCTTGATAAGAAGCCATGCAGAAAATTGGATTTGATGTTTTCTTCAATAAGGAGATCATATAATGTTTATATTAAATATTCTTGATTATTCACCTATAGATGAAGGAGCCACTGCGCACGAAGCATTACTGCACACAACAGAATTGGCGAAGCGAGCGGAAGAACTTGGGTATCACCGATTTTGGGTAGCGGAACATCACCATGTATTATCAGTCGCAAGTAGTAGCCCTGAAATGCTGATGATGCATTTAGCTACATCCACTAAGCTTATCCGGATTGGTTCAGGCGGGGTCATGCTTCCTCATTACAGTCCCTATAAGGTGGCAGAAAATTTCCGGATGCTAGAAGCACTGCACCCGAATCGCATTGACTTAGGTCTAGGCCGATCCCCTAGTTATCAAATCGTGAATCGTGCGTTGAACGAAACAAAAGGTAAACGATTATCCTATGAACAACAAGTGCAGGATCTTTATCAATTTCTATCCGATCAGCCTTCTGAAAATCATCGTTTCAACGGCTTGATCGCAACACCAGTTATCGAGACGACACCAGAAATATGGATGTTAGGCAGCAGCTTAGGTAGCGCCCAAATCGCTGCAGAAAATGGAGCGGCCTATGCCTTTGCGCATTTCGGTAAGCCATCTAGCGCAGGGGTGGAAGCTATAGCGCATTACCGAAAACAGTTTAAGCCTTCTCAATTTCTTGAGAAACCGAAAGTCATGATCGCCGTTTTTGCGATTATTGCAGAAACCGCAGAAAAAGCGGAAGCACTCGCGAAAGCTTTTGATCTTTGGTTATTGTTCGTTGAATCGAGCACCCCGCCCCCTTATTATCCATCCATACAAACCGCAATCAAACGAGGCATTAGTTCTAGCGAAAAAGAAAAAGTGATGCAAAACCGGAAACGTATGATTATCGGAACCGCAGAGCAAGTCAAAGAGAAAATTATGCGTACAGCCGATCAGTATCAAGCAGACGAAGTTACCATTATTCCTAACTTCTACGGAGCGAATAATCGAATGGAAGGGATTGCATTATTGGCGAAGGCTTTTGGATTGCAACGATAATCTTGCAACACAATTAGCCTAAATCCCACTGGCATCAGTAGATTTAGGCTATTTGTGCATTTCGTAAATTCGAGACTACGAAATTTTGATCAACTGCCTGTTTTTCTTATTGACCCGTTTCTGCGAAGCGTTCAATTCTTGCACCGATTTCATCGCGTATACGTTGGAAAAATGCCCATTTTTCTTCATCCGTTCCTTCTGCTTTTGCAGGGTCATCAAATCCCCAATGTGCACGTTTTACATGCGACGGTGTCATCGGGCATTTGTCAGCCGCATCCCCACAAAGTGTGACAACAAAATCTGCATGATTCAGGATTTGTGGATCAATGATATCCGATGTTTGATTCGAAATGTCAATGCCTGCCTCATTCATCGCTTTAATGGCATTCGGATTGACCCCATGGGCTTCAATGCCCGCACTGAGCACTTGCCATTCTTTTCCGAGAATATTTTTTCCCCACCCTTCAGCCATTTGACTACGGCATGAGTTACCTGTACATAAGAAATATAATGTCTTTTTTGACATAGTGAAATTCTCCTCTTTTGTGTTTTTCAGACTATCAACAACCATAAATAAAGACCGATTAATGTAATTAAAAGTGTAGGTATTGTGAGAATGATACCGGTTTTAAAATAAGTACCCCAAGATATTTTCACACCTTTTTGCGAGAGGACATGCAGCCATAATAAAGTGGCCAAAGAACCGATCGGTGTGATTTTCGGACCCAAATCCGAACCGATGACATTCGCATAAATCAAAGCCTCCCGGATCGTCCCTGTCGTATTCGTATCCGCAATTGCCAAGGCATTGATCATGACGGTAGGCATATTGTTCATAATTGATGATAAAATCGCTGCGATAAAGCCCATTGCAATCGTCCCTATAAACAGGCCTTGATTTGCAGCCAATTGAATGAGATCGCCAAGCACACTTGTCAGCCCAACATTCCGCAAGCCATAGACAACGACATACATTCCGATAGAAAAGAACACAATAGCCCAAGGCGCCCCTCTCAGCACCTGCCTCGTTTGAACAGCCGGACTTTTCTGTGCCATCACCATAAAGAATATCGCCATGATCCCAGCCACAATCGATACCGGCAACCCTGTAAACTCACTAGAAAAATATCCGATCAGCAATATACTTAACACGACCCAAGAAAGACGAAACATCTTGCCATCTTTTAAAACGTCTTTCGGTTCTTTTAAATCTGCAACGTTATAGTTTTTCGGGATACTTTTACGAAAAAATAAAAACAGGACTATAATACTCGCAACTAAGGCAAATAAGTTCGGTACAATCATGCGAGACGCATATTCGACAAAGCCGATACCAAAATAGTCAGCTGAAACAATATTGACTAAGTTACTTACGACTAACGGCAACGAGGTCGTATCTGCAATAAAACCACTGGCAATGATAAATGGGAAAATCATTTTTTCACTGAAATTCAAATTCCGTACCATCGCTAACACAATCGGCGTTAATATGAGCGCAGCCCCATCGTTTGCGAACAAGGCAGCTACGATCGCTCCCAGAAGACTGACATACACAAACATGCGGATTCCGCTGCCTTTTGCTAATCTTGCCATATGTAACGCAGCCCACTCGAAGAATCCGATCTCGTCTAAAATCAATGAAATAATGATGATGGCGATGAAAGCAAGCGTAGCATTCCACACAATCCCTGTAACGTCGATAACGTCCTGAAAATTAACGATTCCTACTAACAACGCGATGATTGCGCCAATACAGGCAGACCAGCCAATTGACAAATTTCTAGGCTGCCAAATAACAAAAATAAGCGTTACAATAAATATCAATGATGCCGCAATTACTGAACTCAACAAACTTCCTCCTCTTTATTCACAACAAATACGCAAGCCTTGTGCTTCGAGTTCAGTAACTAATCCGTCTTGCCCTGGAAGCTGTTCAAGGATAGCTTGTATAAATGGATAGTCTTCATGATCTACATTGACCGAGTAGAAAACCCACTTTCCTTTGCGCGTTTCTGTTACCAACTCGATATCTCTTAGTTTCCGCAAATGCTGGCTAATTGCTGGTTGACTCATGTTGAAAATCTCCACAAATTCACAGACGCAGCAATCATGTGACTGGAGCAATTTCATCATTGTCAAACGCGTTTGATCCCCAAGCAGCTTTAAGAGCTGTGATGCCCTTTGCATATCTGTCTTCACAGTATGATTCATAGGCCTTCCCTCCATTTCTACACCATCATATAATGATATGCTTATATGAGCAAGTGTTTTTATGATAGTGCAATTGCCATTTGAATGCTGACACAACCAACAATCAAATCAACAGACTGTCAAAAAGCGCCTACAACCGTTATGGTCGTAGGCGCTTTTGTATTGATCAATTACGCCTCGGCGTAATTGCGTCCAGATTTTGAATCGAGCTTGCTCGATTAACTCCTTTCAAAATCTGTGACATCCGCCAGAGGCTTGGGCCAACAGGATGTTGGTCACTCAGGCGTTGTCGCAGGACGCGGCGAACTTAGCCTGAGTTCCTCTAATCAGCAGGGAGTTTGTACTCCCCCTAATTGAAATGCCTTCTGGCATTCATCCCGCCACTTATGGAAGTGGGGGACTTCTGCTGAATCAAGTTAAACGTTCTAAGTAACCTCATTAATCAAAGCAAAATGTGCGGGTACCTCTCAAGAGAATTACGCATGCCCCTGCCTTTGCGGAAAAAAACCTCTTAGTACAATCATTCTTTAGCCGAAAGTTCACTTTCCGTTACCCATTTATGATTGATCACTTCTTCACCGCCAGTAATCGGTGTGTAATTGATCATATAGACAGTCGTTTTTTCGGATGAGACAATTTCAGCTAGAGCCCCCTTCATTCCTTTCATATGATCTGCCTCTATCGTAACTTCAGTTCCGGGTTCAAATTTTTTGTCATCTACATCCTTCATCTCTTCCTGGATCACCCATTTATGATTTTCCACTCTTTCTTCTCCAGTTACTGGGGTATAGGAGATAACATACGCTGTCGTGTCATAAGCACCCACAATCGTTGCAATAGCACCCTTCATCCCCTTCATGTGATCCGCTTTAATAATGGCTTCACTGCCGACTTTGAAGGATGGATTTACTGCTTCTATCAAGTTTACAGGGACTTTACCTACAGTGGAATTCGGATCTATTTTCATGTCTTCCAGTTTAGGTTCGTCCATGTCGTTCATACTATTTTCGTTGCTCTTTTCAGTTCCGCAGCCACTTAAACCGATCAACATGGCGGAACCTACAAGAAATAGTTGCTTCCTCATTTGAATAACACACCCTTCATTTTTCGGAACAACTTCATTGAGTATTACATTTTTTTCATATAGTTTAAGCTACCATTTGACGGCATGCTTCCGCACATTTTCGACAAGATTCAGCACAGCGTTGACAATGATCGTGATCATGTTTTGCACACTCTTCGCCGCATCGTTCGCACACTGCAGCACAAAGTTCTAAAATTTGATTGGTAAATGGGCTATTTCGCGTCATCGCTTGCGCAGCGAATGCACAAATGTCCGCACATTCTCGGTCCAGACGTATACAATCAGCCATCATCTTCAAATCTTCCTCATTTAAGCACGCTGCAAAACAGCTGTTACAGGCTTCCAAACATTCGAGACACGCTTTCAGACATTCTTCATATTTCTGATTCATAGACTCACCTCCAGAAATTTGCACTCGGTAATAATTTTCCCTTTAGCGATGGCCCTAAACTTAAAAAGAGGAAAGCCTTAAAAGTCCTTATTTTCAGTTCTCTTATATTAGAAACGATCCGCCTGTCTGTGCGTACTTACACACACTGACAATGAATGAAATTATTTATGCTTCTACGTTCATTTTCAGTTCCCTTTTGGTCATTATCGTTTCACATCCCACGCCCAATCAGAACCTCTTCTTGATTCGATTGGACAATTGTCTATTGCTGATCATTTTTTAAGCATATGTTAAACAAGTTGTTCAAATAAATATCAGAGGAGTTTGTTGATGTGTGACATGGATATGGATTTAAATCCATCTAATCTCTGCAATGAATTTGCAAGAATTCTTGACTCTACTCCCGGAGTTATCAATGGTGTCTGTATAGCCACTCGATCGAGAACCAATCTACATCCCATTGTATTAGGCAGAAGAGCAGAGGCCTTTATGTTTGTTCCCCAAGCCTTTTCGTTTGAAAATATCGATAGTGAAGGCAGAGGGCTATGCTTAGGTGAGACCGTTCTCCTACAAGAGGAAATCAATCCGTTTATGAGTGTGCTTCGTGAACATGGCATTATTGTGACAGCCGTTCACAATCATTGGCTTTTTGACGATCCGCGCCTCATGTATATGCATTTTGAGTCGATTGACCGTCCCCTTACTTTTGCCAGAAAAGTACGGGATGCCATGCAAGTCCTGATTTCACACGATGTGTTTGGAGTGGAAAATTCGCGTCATGACAGATTCAGTCATAATGATGACCTAAGAGTATTTGCACCTGGATTTACGAATCACGCCAATAAGTCTAACATTTGTGATGAATTCAATCGAATTCTAGGCGGTACAATGCACACATTTGAAAATGGTCAATGTACCGTCATGAAATCCCGTTTAAATATTAAGCCTGAAGTACTTGGTAGACGCGGACGTTCTTTCCTGCTCATTCCACAGATGTTTAGTTTTGAATCCATGACGAGTGATGGTCGTGCACTTTGTAGCGGGGAAACCGTTATTCTTCAAGAGGAAATTAACCCCTTCATTAGTGCACTTCGTCAACATGGGATTATTGTGACAGCTGTCCATAATCATTGGTTATTTGAAAATCCAAGGTTGATGTTCATGCATTGGGAATCGATTGATAAACCGCTCTCCTTTGCAAGAAAAGTGCGAGATGCGTTAAGTGTTCTTACGACTAGGGAAGTTAGAGTAAGAAGGTAATATTGTCCTTTTTCATATCTACATTGGCAAAGGCTTTTGGATTACATTAATAATATTGGAGCACAATTAGCCTAAACCCAACTAGCATCTTTGGGTTTAGGCTTTGATTTGTGCGTTTACTCTTATATAAAAGATTCTAAGTATAATTCAGAGTTCAATAAGATTTCCCCTTGACGCTTCTCTCCGACATATGTATAATTCTAAATCGTAACCATTACTATTTATAAAAAGGAGTGTACGTATGAAAATTTCATTTGCAAAAGGGGTAAGTGTACTGGCTATCAGTTCTTTACTCGTCGCGTGTCAGCCTACAGATTCTTCCGAGGGCGAGTCTACTGATCAATCACCTGTTACTGAAAACTCGGCTACAACACAAGAACAAGTAGCTGAAAGTGAACATAATCATGATCACGATCATAGTCATGCGCATGATGAAGAAACCGAACAAATTTATGCCGGCTATTTTGAAGACAGCCAAGTGAAGGATCGTTCATTGGAAGATTGGCAAGGAGACTGGCAATCGGTCTATCCCTATCTTCAAGATGGGACACTTGACGAAGTATTTACTCACAAAGCAGAGAAAAATAAGGATATGACAGAAGAAGAATATAAAGCGTATTACGAAAAAGGATACATAACAGACGTTGAACGGATTGTGTTTCAAGGGGATACGGTGACTTTCTTTAAAAATGGAGAAGAAAATTCGGGTAAGTATAGCTATGATGGGTACGAAATCCTTACGTATGAAAAGGGAAATAGAGGCGTCAGGTACATCTTTAAACTAGAAGAAGGGGAAGGACTTCCTCAATATATTCAATTTAGCGATCACAATATCTATCCAACTGAATCCGATCACTATCACCTGTACTGGGGTGACGATCGCGAAGCTTTGTTGGATGAAGTGAGTCACTGGCCGACTTATTATCCATCCGAAATAGACGGGCATACGATTGCTCATGAGATGATTGCACATTAAATTAGACGTTTTGTGATGCATGCTAATTTGAGATTGGCTATCTAACTGGTTAAGTTTGATGTAATCTATACTCCCCCTCATTTTCAGTTACTAAAGCGGAATTATATAATAATGATATTGATTTGAGGGGGATTTATTTTGTTAGTAATTGTGGTGTTCTTCGAATAAGATAGCGACTATTACTTTTTAAACTCCGTTTTCAACAGATACGCAACATCGTATTTTTTCAACTCATCTATATGGCTTTCTACGTCTTTGTAAAAATCAGTGGTCAAACTACTCATCATGCCTTCGCTTGAATAACAGATACTCGCCAATACTACTTCTCCTTCAACGATTGAATGGCTTGCTTCTTGAAAGTGGCTCCACACACTGGACATCTCACCCAAATCCCTTGGATCGGAATCGAAACCACGAATAGAACTTGTGCTGCCCTTACTGCTAACCCCGATATTGAATGATGGATACTTCTGATTGCCATCCCTATTTGAATTGGCAAAAACAATAGTGCCGCTTTCCTCTACCGATGAGGTCATAAAGCTGATTTGATCATCCACCAATTTACCCGATTCATATTTTTCAATCCACACCGAGACTTCATCTAAATCATTGTCCACATTGAAATAAAACACAAAGGATTGATCTGAAGTCGTCGAAAGTATGGCGTTTTCCCTCTCGGTTAATTCAGCAACAGAAATCGTATTTGATATTGCATCGTTACTCTTACAGGCACTTAAAACAAAGACCAGTGGAACAAGTATTGCAAACAACTTTTTCAATTTATCATCCCCCTTCCCATAGTGTACTTAAAAACTCGGATTCAACAACCTACTTTGCCATTCTACGGCGATAAATCAGTAGCGTAATCGCATTCAAGAGAATGGTGACGATCAGGAGAGTGGAGACAGCATACGTTACGGCACCCGACGTGTCCATAAGAGCAGACCAGTCCTCAATGTTGACGAGATGATTGTTATAGATTATCTGGAAACTTAGCGAAATCGCACAAGCCATGAGGCTCATCATAGAAAATACGACCCAATTTCGATTATCGTGATTTTTAGATTGCATAAGATTCACAACAGGTAACAGCCAAGCAATCAGTCCAAGTACGAGGCTACCAAGATTCAGTAAACCAATCACATTTCTTTCCCCTTCCAATAAAGTAGTCATACTATTAGGACGTTATCGGCGTGCCTTTAGTTGCATTTACTGGAAATCAATAACTCTCTCCGCTTCCTTTACTTACTGCTACTTTTTGCAAATTCACTAATTCAATAGATAAAGTCCCCCTAGAATTGTAAGGAGAATTTATCATTTTTCAATATAATAACTGCTTCTTCCTTTAGCATCTAATTCATCTATACAACCTAGTAACATTCTTAATTGAAGCGGGTAGCCCATTTGTTAACCTTCTTACATTATTACAGAACAAAATATGTATATTACACTAAAAACAATCGTACTATACATTTGAGCGAATTCTTTCCTCGATGCGTTAGTATGGCCGGAATAGCTCTTTAAGCACCTTTTCCCCGCTGCATTAGCAGGGCTGAGGTGCTTTTGTTATTCCAAAAATCAAAGTGAATAAAGGCACAGACCCAATGTCCATGCCTTTCAGATCCACAGGAGTTCCTCACCTTTTCACACTGCTCGAAACGAGGATCGAACCAATAATGACAATGATGGCACCGACAATAAATTGCAAATTCACCGGTGTGCCGATAATGACAATTTCGGTTACAATCGCCCAAAACACATACGTATTATTGAGTGATTGTCCCCTCGCAGCGCCGATTAAATCGATGGACGAATAATATAACGAGTAATTCGCAGTTCCTAATAATCCTGCGATGACAAGAAGCCAGACAATATTGGATGTCGCTGCTTCGAATACTAAAGGATAACCTTGAAAGAGTGGGACGAGGATAATCCCATAACTGAGAGCGGAAGTGATTTGCCTAATGTTAATCGCATAGAGCGGAATAACTTCCCTACCTCTCATTCCCCAAGCACCGATCACGCCTTCAAGTCCCCAAAAGATCGCGGCCCCTAACGAAAATAAGATACCGATAAAAAAGTTGCTCTCGGCCTCAAACTTCGTTGGTACATAAGCTAATACAATGACCCCGATTATACTTAATACAACGCCAGACCAAGACTTTTTGTTCATTTTTTCCTTCAAGAAAAAATAAGCAAGCACCGCCCCGATGCCCGGAAATATAGAAGCAATACTCGCGGCATAAGTGACGCCTGCATTTTGAATCCCGAGAAAATAAAAGCTCATTGCCAACGGTCCGCCCGATAGCGCCCCTAAGATTAAAATTGCACCACTTTTTGTTTTAAAAATCTTTAAGACATTGATAAATTCACCTTTGAAGATCATCAGCAAGGAAATCCAAATCGAAGAAAAAAAGTCATGCATAAACGCGGCGATAATGGGAGCGAGCATAACAGCTTCTTTGAATGGTGTACTCGCGATAATGAAGCCAATCAGTACGGTATCGACACCCCATGCGATAGCGGAAGTAGCCCCTAAGCCAATCCCTTTTTTAGCCCTTTTAACACTATTTTTAGTCATCGACTTTACCTCTTCTCCCAAAAGTCAACTGTCCGGTATGTCGCACCCAAAATCGCCTGGTGATTTGGTTGCTTAACATTTATATAACCGATAATCAATCTACATAAACGCTATAACGGACCATTCACTAATAATTACAAGTAAAAAAAATTATCAGGAATACATTTCGCAACTTTTTCATGCTGCCATACGTGCTTCTTAATTTGTCTCTTTGGGAAAAGATTATACGCCCTAACCAAAACAGGTTAGGGCGTACACTTTTGGATATGAAGAGTTCTTTTTTGGAGATTGTGCAAATCACTTTATGCTACTGGCTATAAACATCGAGGCATCCCGCTTCATAAAAATATCCTGTCCATGATAAAATGTCTTCATTTCAGTTGAGTTGAATCCAACTTCGGCTAATTTGTTTCTCAGTTCTTCATGTGCAAAACCGTTATGCACTTTCGGATGATTGATGTTTTCGTTTTTGTCAAAATCAATAATAATCAGCTTGCCGCCCTCATTTAACATGCTGAACAAAGTTTGTAAAATTTTCTCCGTGTCCGGAATATGCAGGAGGACTAGAGATATTAAGATGATGTCTGCCTTCAGTTCAGGCGTTTCTCGAGTAAAATCCGCATACAGTACTGTTGCATTGCTAATGCCTCTGTGTGAAATTTTAGCTTGTGCAACTTCCAGCATTTGTTCGGATGAATCGACCAAGAGAATCGAATCCACTATGTCTGATAACTCCAAACTCACCAGACCCGTACCGCTTCCATAATCAATGAGCGATTTTGTTTTACTATCTCCTAATTCTTCCCTTACTGCCTTCACGATCACTTTAGCCAATTCCATTCTCTCTTCTGTATCATATCTTTTTGCCATCTGCTCAAAAACGTTATTGTCCATACTCCAGTCTCCCCTTCATTCAAAATAAAAGCTGCATCGTGTGTCAAATTTTCCAATCGATGACACTTCGTTCATCCTTTAAACACATGCCTCTTATGCCATTTGAAATAAGGCTTATTCTGTTCAGTTCGGGCGATTTTCATTTTTGAACGGATGCTGTATTTTTCATAATCCGCTTCTGGAATCCTTGCTGCAATATGCAGTCTACCCTGTCCATCAAATGCGAGCAATCCATTCTCATAGAGCGCATGATGATTGCAACAAAGCAGGACGCCGTTATACGGATCGACTCGTTCAAGGTCTGTACCATCTTTCCAAGGCTTAGAATAGCTCGCGCGCAGCAATTCGGGTAGCTCAATGTCACAAAGCGCACATTTTTGAGCCCATAGCGGTAGTAAAGCGCGTCTAAATTTTTGTTTCCCTAAGCGGATTTTGGTTTTCACTTCGGTTTCCGTTTCCGTCAGCATCGGAATGAAAGGGTTATGCTCCGTTTGACGGACCGGGCTCATGGCCAACTCCAGTTGTTCGTCATCGATTTGATAAATGTTCGCGTCACTAATGAGTTCCACCAATTTGATGGCTAATTCCTCATTGCACGGATATAAATAGCCTTGATTTCCATTCCCGTCTGCTTGAAACGGGGAATATTTGATGGGCAAGTGTGGCAACAAAACATCGATTTTCGAACGTATATGTATAGGCACTTCCAGTTCATGATAGTCTAATTCCACTAAATAGCCAAGATTCTCCTGCTGCTCGTGAGCGGACGGTCTCTGCGCTATCTGGGATGCGGTTTTAGCCACGCTAATCGCCACAATATTTCCTTTGACATAATGAAAGACGCGGTCCCCTTCTTTCACTTCCTTCACCCGTAGCCATGAATGCGGTAAATTGTCACCGTTACCTTCTTTTCGTGACCAAATCATTCCTAATTCTTTTTCTTCTTGATACGTTTGGCCTTGCATTACAATGAAGCATTGCATCGATCGAACACTCCCTTAGATCTTCTATTATTATCATAACCGCTTCTTGATTTGTTTGCCTGTAATTAGTATGACTAGAAAAGTTTTCTGTCGTTTTAACCCCCACTGATTAAGGGAAGAATAAGGATAGTCTCACTTGTAAACCTTCTAATACTTGTTTTGGCAGCCTTAGATTTCAATATCTTTGCAATATTTTAAACAAAAAGAGGAGGATTCCATGGGACGATTAATTCATTTCTGAATTCACTTAGATGTTACGGAACGAGCGAAGCAATTTTATAGGGAAGTATTCAGATGGTCATTTCAAGATTGGAGTGATTATGCGGGAATGCCTTATTTGAGTGCCGTTACGGGCGATGACAAGGAAATTGGGATCAACGGGGCCTTAATGCAACGACAAAGTGGACTACCTGAAGCAGGTCAAACTTTAAACGGATTTGCTTGTCCAATGGGTATGGAAAACTACGACGCAACGGAAGAGAAAATTTTAGCGAACGGCGAGACCGTCGCCAAACCTAAACATCCCCTCCCCGGCATAGCGTGACAAGACTATTATCTAGATACGGAAGGCAATGTTTTGGCATCCATCAACCTGATGAGAATGCTAAATAGTGTTGATTGTCAAAAGAGGTTGGTCACAGAAATTGATTCTGATTTCTGTGACCAACCTTTTCTTTCCCCTTCATTATTCAAAACTATACTGATTTCCCCTAAAATCGTGGTTAGTTATAGCAGGAGCGGGTAATTATGCACCTAAAACTCTTCATACACAACTGGATCTTGATTTTTGTTTCTTCCATCGGGACGAGTCAGTTCTGAAATTATGCTCATTTCCGTTTCGTCAAGGTTGAAGTCAAAAATTGAGATATTTTCCAGTTGTCGTTCAGGCGATGACGATTTGGGAATTGAAATAGCTCCAAGTTGATAATGCCAACGTAAAATCACTTGCGAAATGGACTTGTCATGATCATCGGCAATCTTTTGAATCGTATTATTTTGTAAGACAGTATTTGCGCGAGCTAATGGACTCCAGGATTGTGTTGCAATGTTATTCTCTACATGCCACTTTCTTAGCTCTGCTTGGTTAAAAAAAGGGTGTAATTCAATTTGGTTTAAGCTCGGTTTCACACCAGTTTCTTTTTCGAGCCGTTCCATATGTTTTGGTAAGAAATTACACACGCCGATTGAACGAACATACCCCCGCTTTCTCGCCTCAATCAATGCTTCCCATGCTTCCACATAATTATCTTGCTGTGGATTCGGCCAATGAATAAGGTATAGGTCATAATAATTCAGATTTGCTCGATATAAGGATTCTTGAATAGTTGGCAACGCTTTATCATAAGTTTGGTAACGCCCTGGTAATTTGGAGGTGATGCGTAAGTCTTCCCGTGGAATCGAACTGCGTCGAACGGCCTCTCCCACAGTCCCTTCGTTTTCATAATTATAGGCGGTATCAATGAACCGATAGCCACTATCAATGGCATTTTTAATGATTTTAGCCCCTTCATCTCCATTTAGAAGATAGGTGCCAAAACCGATAGCTGGTACATTAACTCCATCATTCAGTATAATCTCCGGAATTGAATTATTCAAAATCAGTCATTCCCTTTCATAAAGTGAAACTTCAATCAGTGGGGGTTTTCCTCATCCCCCACTGATTGAGGGGAACACAAGCTAAAAGCGTCACGTCCTGTGACAACGCTTGTGTGACCAACATCGTGTTGGCCCGAACCAATCAGGCTTTTACGGGCAGTTGATCTCCCACCCATCCTTATCGTTTTACTTAAGTCTTGAGGTGGGAGTCTTACTGCCCGTTAAAGCGGGATAAACCTTTAATCGACCTACTTGGTAACCATTTGCTTATCCATAATGATGTTCTGTTTTTCTTCTGCCGACCTTTTAATTGCACTAATTACTTTTAAGGTTTCCAATGCATCTTCACCCGTTACATAAGGTTTTTCCTCTTGGCGAAGTATCGCAGAAAAATGTACAAGTTCTTCTCTGGCAGGATCGTTATCTGTAATATACAAATGTTCTTCTTTAATATGAGAGAGCCAACCAAGCTCTTCTTGCTCGTATCTGTACAGTTTCATACTCGGAAACGTTACACTTCCTTTCGTACCGAAAACTTGGTAACAATCACCATTGAATTGTGTATATTTCGCAATTTCCCAAGCGTTCAAATCATACGCCCATGGAGACGGTGTTCCATCGGATATAAAATAATTCACGAGAATGCCTTGATCCATTTCAAAAGTGACCGAGGCAGTATCTTCAACTTTATTACCTCTAATTCTATTATTCGTAACAGCATAAACTGATTTGATTTCAGAACCGGTAATGTATCTTAATGTATCCACTTCATGAATACCATTTATTAAAAGCGGACCTCCGCCCTTTTCTAACCTCCAAGGCTCTGAAAAGTAGTCATGGTTTTTAGCAAGCGTACACAACATATTGACGCCTACAATATCTCCCAACACTCCTGAGTCAATTACTTCTTTCAGCCTTCTGACTTTACTTGAGAATCTTCTATGGTGTCCGACCAAAAGTTCCACATTATGCTTCTTACACTGTTCAATAATCTCTTGTCCATCCTCTATCGTGGAAGCTATCGGCTTTTCTACGAGTACATGAATACCTTTAGCAGCACATAATTTCACTGCATCTAGATGCAATTCATTGGGTAATGTAATGATGATCCCATCTACATGACAATTATGAATTAGATCTTTGTAATCATTAAATAGTTGAACACCTAATTCCCTTGCTCTTTCCTCTGCTTGTTCACCAAATCCGGCTACCGCAACTAACTCTACATCCGGCATCGTCATAGCATCAACCGCAAACTTATACCCTTGATTAAGACCTAAAATAGCAATTTTCACTTTTTTCATAGTTACCTCCAGATTTTCATATAGTAGTATTATAAATTTCCATCCTGAATTTTCCGATTAGTCTGAATTCTAATTCGATAAAACTTTATCGCCGTATACCTTACTTGAAACTTCTTCTTCGTAATGATTACTTGAATTTTGTCTTCCCGCAACTTCTTCCCAGTAATCTGCGCCCTTAATTCCTAATTTTACCGGATCAAATGTCATTACTTCAACTTTATTTCGTTTTTGAGTCTTATAATCCTGCAAAGTTTTTAAAGCTGGTTTTAGTAAGAGCATTAGCACGATTACGTTTACATATGCCATACTACCGATCGCTAAATCTCCAAAAGCCCAAGCCGTTTCCATTGTAATAATCGTTCCCACAAATGCAAAGATCAGAATGATAAATTGAACGATTAATCTAAAAGTACTTGTATCTCCTAAATTCAAGTCTTCTTTAATATAAGCAAAGCAAGTTTCCGTCTTGTAATAATAAGCCGTCATTGTTGTAAAGCAAAAGAAAAATAGTGTAATCGCTAGGAAAATAGCTCCGAACCCTGTAAACTTCGATTCAAAAGCCAATTGCACAAACTCTGCACCCGCTCCTACTCCTGGTATATTGGCAACGCCAGCACCTTCAACATTATACATCCCTGTGATTAAAATCATAAAAGCAGTTGCCGAACAAACTACCCACGTATCAATATAAACTGCAAAAGCATTCACTAACCCTTGCTCAGCCGGGTGGTTTACTTCAGCTGCAGATCCTTCGAATGTTTCCATACCATGTCCAGCCCCATTGGAAAACACGCCTCGTTGAACTCCCCAAGATACTGCAGAACCAATAAGCCCTCCAAATGTAGCCTCTAGACCAAACGCACTTTTAATAATTAATAAAAACACATCATCCACATAACTCCAGTTAAGCGCTAACAATATAGCACATATGACAATATAAAGTACTCCACTTACAGGAACTAAGATTTCTGAAGCTTTCGCAATTCGTTTAACTCCTCCGATAATGATTACACCAAAGAGCGTAGCTATAAAAATCCCTGTCAGTATTGGAGAAACACCTAAAGCACTCGTCCAAGCGACTGATATCGTATTTGACTGAATCGTCATTAAAAAGAAACCGTTTCCAATAATTGTTGCAAACGCTACAACTAAGCCCAATTTCCTTAATCCCAAGCCTTTTTTAATATAAAACGGCATTCCACCACGATACTCTCCATCGACTTTACTTTTATAAATCTGCCCTAACGAATTCTCGATGTAAGCGGTTGCACTTCCAAGGAAAGCTGTAACCCACATCCAAAATACTGCGCCTGGTCCCCCTAATGCAATTGCAGTTGCAACTCCCGCCACATTACCTGTACCAATCCTTCCAGCTAAAGACATTGAGATAGCCTGAAATGAAGAAATACCACTATCTGTTGCCTTACTACTAAATAGTAACTTCAACATATCTTTGAAGTGTGCAATTTGAACAAAACGTGTAAGTATAGTAAAAACAGCACCCATGGCTAAGAAAAAATAGATAAAATAGATATTCCAAATCATGCCGTTAATTTTTTGCAGAAATTCAATCAACATATACATTGTCCCCCATTCAAATTGCAAGCTCGGTTTTGTGGATGATCCTAGTTTTCAAACTACTCAATTATCACGATCTTTTATTTTCTTAAATTTAAGCATTCTGTTCTACTTTCAAAAAGAATGACATAAAGGAAAAACAAATCGGTCATGGGAAATCTATTTATTCTACCAACTTGTTTTCCTTATATGATCAAACCTTAAATAATTCGTTAAATACAACGGCCACCATCAACTTCCAATTCGACTCCTGTAATAAGGCTTGCCTCGTCAGAAGCAAGAAAAGCAACGGCTTTAGCTGTATCCATCGGTTGAGCGATACGCCCTAGCGGAATGATTTTTTCATCCTCATAAAATTTAATATCTTCAGCAGTTGCCAGAGGCGTATTCGTGATTGCTGGATGAACGACATTCACCCTAATTCCAAACGGTGCCAATTCAAGAGCTATCGATTTTGAAAAAGTCGTTACAGCTCCTTTTGTGGCACCATACACCCCGTTTTCCGGACGTGCACGGACGGCCGCAGTAGATCCCGTTGATATAATGACACCTTTTCCTGCTTTTTTCATGTACGGTGCAACGGCTCTTGTTCCTAGAAAAACCCCTTTCAAATTAACAGCCATTAATCGATCATAATACTCGTCTGTCACTTCTTCTATTGGCGTTGCTTTCGTACCCAAACCAGCATTATTATACATAATATCAATTTTCCCAAAAGTCTTAAAGGTCTCTTCTGCAAGATTATTCATTTGCTCTGCTTTAGTCACATCACAAGCGATAAATTTAGCACGTCCGCCAGATGCCTCGATCTCTCTAGCAACCTCTAACCCTGGGGATGTAGGTAGATCTGCGATTACCACGGTAGCTCCTTCCTTGCTGAACTGTTCTGCAGTAGCTTTTCCAATCCCTGATGCAGCGCCTGTAATAATCGCTACTTTATCTAATAATTTCATTGTAGTTCCTCCATTTCTCAAAATTTTTGAACAGATATTCTATGATTCGGATAATGGATGAACAATCTCTTGTTCATCAATCGGACATGCTTCGTCTTCAACCTCGATAATTATTACACTTCTATTCCACGATAATCATACATTTCCAGTCTATCTAATTCACAAACTATACGTTCTTCTGCTTGATCTTTAATGTAATATTCATCTTCATGGATTTTTTCAATCTGGGAATTGTGAATAAATCCACCTTTCAATATATTTTTTGATGCTAAATAAGTTATAACAGGTTTTAAAGCATAATCTAGCATGAGAACATGTGCATTTGTTCCACCCATTGCAAAAGGAAGAACCGTTTTTCCGTGAAAAATTTTCTCAGGCAACAAATCTAAATACGTTTTTAAAATCCCGCTAAAAGATGATTTATATACGGGTGTAATAATTATTACCATCTCTGCATCTTCGACTTTCTTATGTGCATTTAGAATTTCACGGTCTTCAAAGTTACCTTTAATAAGCGCATCAGAAGGTAAATCACATACAAAGATAGAATGATGTTCATAATGATTGTCTACTAAATATTGATCCACTCTTTTGTATAGACCATACAATCTTGAATTTTTACTATTTCCGCCGTATATCGTTACGACCTTTTTCAAAGTAATCACTGCCTTTCCTCAGGACTTAATGAGTACTTTTAAAACATTCTGTCCAGATTTCATAATAGTAAGGGCTTCATTGGCATTATCTACGTCAACAATATGAGAGATGATCTTCTCTAGACTCTTCTCTAATTTAATAGACAAAGGAATTGAACTTTTAAATTCATGTCGTGTGTATGAACGTGAAGTCAACAATGTAATTTCTTTGTATTGCATCGTACTTAAATCTAGTAACGGTGGCTCCTTAAAGAGTCCGACCAATATAACTTTCCCTTGTTCTTTTACAACTGTAGTCATTTGTTGAGCAGTAATGGGTGATCCTGCAGCCTCAAACACGACATCTACTTTCCCATCAAAGTTATCCATTAAGTACTCGCCTATGTTCTTAATCTTTGTACCATCAATCGTTTTAAAACCAAATTCTTTTGCTATTTTTAACCTATGAGGATTAACTTCTGAAAGAAAAACATCTTTCACTCCCTTTTCTTTAGCGATAAGCCCAAGCATTAATCCAATAGGTCCTCCCCCTAAAATAAGAACGCTGCTATTTTCCTGTAAATCCGCTTTGTTCACTGCTCTATGCGTTACTGATAACGGCTCTATTAGGCATGCTAACTTATCAGAGAGATTATCGGGAACCTTGTGGATATTCTCAAATGGTATAGCGACATATTCTGCAAAAGACCCATTATATTCTATACCAAGTACTTTTAAATTCGTACAAACCTGATGTTGATTATTTTTGCAGGAAATACAATTTCCACAACTGTAAAGAGGGTCTACCACTACTCGATCACCTATCGCTAAATCAGTTTCACCATTAAGCTGCTCTACAACGCCTGAAAATTCATGTCCCATTATAAGCGGGTAGTTAATTCGGTGTTTTAGCCCACCATACGATATCGATAAGTCCGTTCCACAAACACCACTATACTTTACTTTAATAAGTGCATAACCTTCCTCGACCTCTGGTATATTAGCTTCTGAAATATTAATATTTAAGTTCTCATCAATCAGTACCGCTCTCATACAACACCTCATCCTGTAAAAATAGCTTCTTAAAATTTTTCATTTCAAAGTTAGGTGCTTACAACTTCACATTCATTTGTAAGCACCTAACTCATTTAGATTTTCAGAAAAGCCTTATTCATTTATCCGAATGGAAATAAATTTTGTTTCTAAGAATTCTTCAATACCATGTCCACCTTCACGGCCGACACCACTCTCTTTCACCCCGCCGAATGGGGATTCGACAATCGAAGTACTTGAGTCATTGACACCAACAATTCCGTATTCCAATTGTTCCGAAACTCTATATACACGAGAAAGGTCATTTGTATAGAAGTAACTTGCCAATCCATACTCGGTATTATTAGCTTTTTGAAGAACTTCTTCTTCTGAGTGGAAGCGCATTAAAGGTGCAACCGGTCCAAACGTCTCTTCATGAACAATTTTCATATCTTCAGTGACATCAGATAATACGGTAGGGCAATAATAAGAGCCTTTTGCATATTCCCCATCGTTTAAACGATGTCCGCCGTACAACACTTTTGCTCCTTTTTGTACAGCATCATCCACTTGATCTTGAATACCGGAAATTGCTCGCTCGTTTATGACAGGTCCGATTATACTTTCTTCATCTAGACCTAAACCGACTTTTAGCTCCGATACTTTTTGAACGAAAAGACGCTCAAATTCATCATAAATGCTATCATGTATATAAAATCTATTGGCACATACGCATACTTGACCAGCTTGGCGATATTTCAAATAAACGGCATTTTCTACTGCGAGTTCTAGATCGGCATCCTCAAACACGATAAAAGGTGCATGGCCTCCCAGTTCCAAAGAAACCCGCTTAATACTATCTGCTGCGCCTCTCATCAAGTGCTTACCAACTTCTGTAGAACCTGTGAATGTTATTTTTCGTACTTTATTGTTTTCTAGTATCACATTGGAGATTTCATTTGCGTTTCCAATGACCAGATTCGCAACCCCTGTCGGCAATTCACATTCGTCAAAGATTCGAAATAGCTCGACTGCAATACATGGTGATTCCGATGAAGGACGAACGACAACTGTACAGCCTGCTGCCAAAGCCGTTGCAACTTTTCTAGCCATCATCAGAAGTGGGAAGTTCCAAGGTGTAATGACCGCCACGACACCGACTGGTTGCTTAATGGCCATCAAACGCTTATTTGTAATTGGAGATGTGATCGTCTCCCCGTACACACGTCTGGCTTCTTCCGCAAACCATTTGAAGTATTCGCCTGATTTTTTCACTTCTCCCCTAGAGAGCGTAATCGGTTTACCTGTTTCACTCGAAATAACTTGGGCAAGCTCCTCTTGCTTTTCTAGTATTTTGCTTGCAATTCGTTCGAGTACCTCCGCTCGATTAATCGCCGGGATTTTCGACCATTTCACAAATGCTTGATGTGCCGCTTCAATCGCTTGATTTGTTTCTTCTTTTCCTACTGTTTCAACACGTCGAAACAGTTCACCAGTTCCCGGGTGTTTTACCTCAATTGTTTCTTTCGTAGCACTCCATCCGCCATTGATATACATATTTAAAACCTCCATTTGTATAATTTATATTGCTTTTACCATTGGCTCTATTTTCCCTATTCGGGTCAGACACCAACTTTATTGTGCTGTTTTAGTTTTGGAAGCACTTCTTCCTTAAGCAATCTCATTGATTTGTTCCATATTGCTTTGTTATCACCGTAATCGTATCCAGAGATTAGTAGAGTTCCAAAGCCGCCTGCACCGTCATAAAGCTTGTCAATTTGTTTGGCTACCGTTTCAGGTGATCCGACAAACCAGTTGTGCGTTGCCAAATATTCAGCTGTAACATCCTCATCTGGATAATCATCCCGATGCTTGAATCTGTGCATCATTTTCCCTCTCGTATATAACGGAATGAACCATTTCGTCCACGCTTCTCCCATTGCACCGTTGATTGCAAGATCTAGCGCTTCCTCATCCGTATCGGCAACGAGCACATGATGCACGATTCTCCAGTCATCGCGGTTAGGCGTTTTCCCGCTCTCGGCTGCCCCTTCCACAACAGATTCCCAGTGAGAAGGTGCCGTTCTTGCATTCACCCCAAGGCTCATCGGGAGGAATCCATACTTTCCAGCTAGTTTTAACGTACTAGAGTTCGGAGTGGACCCTGCTACGCCAATCGGCGGATACGGCTTTTGGAATGGTTTAATATGCAAGCGTATTGCACCATCAAACATCGTTTCTGGCGTTTTTGCACTCCAATATTTCCCTTTATATTCAAATGGATTTTCTTCTGTCCATAGCTTGAACATGATTTCAAGCGATTCCGCTGTCATTTCCCGATGCTGTCCCGCTTTTCCATCTACACCAAAGAGGTCCCAGTCAGTAGGAACTGCTCCTGGCGCAACCCCTAGCATTAATCTTCCTTGTGCCAGATGATCGAGATAAGCCACACGATGCGCTAATTCAACAGGATGGTGATACGGCAACAAATGCGCTCCTGCCGCTAGTTTAATATTTTTCGTTTGCTGCAATGCTTGGGCAATAACGATATCAGGTGATGGAATCGGTTCCCAAGCAGCTGTATAATGTTCACCAATCCAAGCTTCGGCGTAGTCCAATTCATCCGCATACTGAATCATTTCTAGTGCTGTTTGTGTTGCTTCATATAGTGATTTCTCGGGAGAAACCGTTGGCATTAAGAAAAGTCCTAATTTCATATCTATTTCCTCCTAAATGATTGATAGTTCGTAATTTAATAAACGCAATATTCAGTCTTATTAATACGCTTTTGACAATGATTTTTTCTTGTTCTTTGCTACTATTTTTTGTTGATCAACCCAGTCATTATCCTGACGAAGACGAGCATTTAATTTTTCAAGCTGTTTCTTTACCTCTACAGGTGCCGGCCCACCACTCGTGCTTCTAGACCCTACATTAGCGATTGGATCTAACGCATTTTGAATGGCTTTATTGGATAAACTAATTTCCTTACCAACGATTAACTTTGAAATTTCTTTTATTTTATCGGAATCGATTTGAGTAACCGATTTCTTTTCTTCAATCATTTGACTTACTAGATGCCCTACGATTTGATGGGCTTCTCGAAACGATAGATTTGCATCGCGAACGATTGTATTAGCCAATTCCGTAACTGTTGAAAAGTTCTCTAACGTGCGGAGGAACATTTTCTCTTCGTTAAACTTCAATGTCTTCACTGTCGCCGTCATAAGATGAAGACTCGCTTCCACTTCGGCAAATGCATCCCAAAGATATTTAAAACTTTCAGTAGCATCTCGGCTATGGCCATATGAAGTATTCTTTAAACAGCTTGTTGCTGATACTAATGCGCCCATGACATGTCCCGATTTAGCTTTAATATGCTCCAATGTGATCGGGTTTTTCTTCTGAGGCATAATACTACTACAAGCAGCGACGGAGTCACCCACTTCGACAATGCCAAATTCATCAGTGGCCCATATATATAAATCATGGCTAAAGCGACTTAAATTGTTCATGAGTATATTCATTGATGAAAGTGCTTCTAATACGTAATCCCTGGAAGCAATACTGTCAATCGAGTTGCCCATTGCAGCATTGAACCCTAATAGGTCAGCTGTTTCATGACGATTAATATTAAAAGACGTCGATGCCGTCGCCCCGGCTCCTAATGGAGAAATGTTAATCTGATTGAAGGTTTGTATAAACCGCTCATAGTCTCGTTCTAATGCCGAAAGAATTGCAGATAGGTAGTGAGCAAGTGTGACCGGTTCTGCTGGTTGCAGATGTGTATAGCTTGTCATCACGACGTAAAGTGATTTTTCGGCTATACTTAACAATTCTTTCCTTAGCACGATGATTTGTTCAGCGATATTCAGTAAAAATTTACGGCTATTCATCCTTGCAACCGTTGCATACAAATCATTTCGACTTCTTGCTGTATGCAGTTGACCCCCGATTTCTACTCCAACCTTACGGATAAGGGCTGCTTCTATATTAAAATACAATTCTTCCTTATTCGGATCTAACTCTAAATTCTCTGCACCTTCTTCGATTAATTCATCCAATGCGGTCATAATTTTTTGCCCTATATCATCCGTAATAATTCCTTGTGACATAAGCATCGTCAAATGGGCTTTGTTTACATCCATTATGCTTTCAAAGGAACGGTTCCGTTCAGCCACAAGTGCAGGTGCGAAAATGTATTGAATCACTTCACTGGATATATCAGATTTAAGACGTTCTCTCAAAATTCCCACTCCCTTTACACATTTAATTGGTTTGTTTCTGTCTATAGAAATTTTCAGGTATTGGACCAAATTCTCTACGATGATAAAGCATCGGTTCCTTCTCCTGATTTACTTGAAGATCAATAACTTTCCCGATCAAAACAGTATGGTCGCCCGCTTCAATCGCTTGGAACGTTTTACATTCAAAGACTCCAAATGCACCGTCAATAAGCGGTAATCCATTTTCCGAAACCTGCCAATCACATGTGCTGAATCGATCTTCGACTTTACTTGCGAACGTTTTACAAAGTTCTTGTTGCTCGCCAGCTAACACATGTACCGCGAATTTCCCACCTTCCGTAAACGCTTTCAACGATGATACGCGGTGATCGATGGACCAAAGTAACAGAAGTGGATCAAGTGACACAGAAGCAAATGAATTCACCGTCAACCCGACCGGTTTTCCATCCTTCCCTATCGTTGTAACAATCGTTACGCCTGTAGGATAATTGCCCATTACTTGTTTGAAGAGTTCTTGTTTTTCTGTTATTCGCATGTTTATCGCTCCCTTCTTGAAAGTTCAGTCAATAGTTATTGGTGAAAGTTCCACTTTTACCCCTTACTCAATATTTCAGAAGTCAAAACACTGAAGTTTCACTCTTGTCTGAAACCAGGACCTTGTATCAAAGTATCAATGAAACGTTACTAAAAGTAAAATGAATATTCTTGATACAAATCATTAGTTTTACTTATGAAACTAATTCATCAAGATTCCAGGAACAAAAAAAGACACTCACCTATAATCCTTAGTGAATGTCGATAATTCCTATTCTCCCGGTGGCTTACAACAATTCTCCAGCAAAGACATTATGCATTCTCTTCTACCCACGTTTTCACCATCTCAATAAACTTTTTAGTCGCTGGCGAGACCGTAGAAGTTGTTGCTAATCCAATTAATCGATGACTTGCAACTTCTAATTCCAAGACGGAAATCACTTCGGAATATCCACTTAAAGCCATTTCTGAAAGGATACTAATCCCTAAATCATCCCTGACCATTGAAATGATTGCTTTATCTTGGTCTAACTCATACTTAATCGTCGGTCTAATGTGATGTTGATTAAAAATCCTCATTACATCAATATCTCCGCCTTCACTCAGAATGATGAATGGCTCCTTTTCAATCTGGCTGAATAAGATTTTTTTTTGTTTATGTAATGGATTTTCTTTAGATACAATGCAAAGCATCGAATCTTCCTTCAATGGCATCACATTTAGCGTTTTTGACAATGTTGGGAGAGCTATAATTCCACAATCGATTTCATTGTTCAATAGAGCATTTTCAATCTCCTGGTGACTCCCTAGTAATAACTTTATATCAATATTTGGATTTTCATTCTGAAATAATTTAATGATCTTAGGAAGCCAATGAGATGCTACACTTGTAAAAGTTCCCACCTTAACCGTTCCCACTTCCAAACCTTTTATCGCAGCAACTTCCTGCTCAATTTCTTCATGGATCCGAAGCAAATCACGAATATACCAAATAATCCTTTCCCCGTCGCTTGTTAATTGAATATCTGAACGAGATCTTGTGATTAAAGGTATTCCCCATTCTGTTTCAAGACTTTTAATGGCATGGCTAATCCCCGGTTGCGTTAAACTCAAAGCATCCGCCGCTTTTGTAAAACTTTTCAACTCGATTACCTTATCAAATATTTCATATCGGGAAATTGTCATCCTTCCACCTCATTCATTATTTAGTCTTATGCTGTTCATTATAATCATTCATTTTACTTATGTAAATCAGTGCTTATAATAAAACTAACAATATTAGGAATGATGGAGATTCAACTAAAAATTATTGAAAAAAAGGGGTGTCATTCAATGCATACCATCTTAACGTCCTTTAGTGGAAAAGTTATTCCCGGAAAACAAATAGGTCAAACAATCGGCTTCCAAACTGCAAATTTACAGATTACATCTGGAGTTCCAAAGCTGAGTCACGGAGTATATGCAGTGATGGTTAACTGGCAAGATCATTCATATGTAGGACTTATGAATATTGGAACACAACCAACATTTAAAGATAATTCCAAAACAAGTTATGAAATTCACATACTTGATTTCAATAAAAATATTTATCATGAAACACTTCACGTCAAAATCTATTTTCAAATAAGAAAAGAGGGATCATTTACCAGCATTTCTGGACTTGTTAAACAAATTCACAAAGATATCATTCATGTAAGAAAAGCATTAGCACCTTTATCACAGCAAAACCACAATCAGTTGCCACCTACAAAATCCGAAAACAAGCGTGTAAAATACGATATAAATTCACTCATCCACTTACCTGATTTATCATTTGTACAATGGTTTGACACTGAGTTCGGCATTAATCGTGGAGTTTTCAACACCATTGATGCTTGGTTTTATCAAAAGGGAGTAAAACAGATTACAAAACGTCGGAGATACATCTTGAAATTTATCCTGAATTTGGATCGACACAACGGAAAAAAGCCCAAAGTTACATTTGGGGATGGTGGATTAATCCCAAGCTTGACGAACTTTTGGGAAATTACTACAGAGGACAAATTGAAACAACATGCCTGATCGACTTGATCAAACAATACTGTAGGCATTCTTAAATGGACAATTATTAAAAGTGAATATGCGAAGAGCAAAACTCCTGATAAAACAGCACATCGGGAGTTTTTTTATCTTCCTTACTAAATCGGCCACCACGAAAATCCTACCGTTTACATTGTTATATCCCCACACTATTTTTCGAAAGCAAAATCGGTTTTTAACGAAAGATGTGAGCTACTAGAAACGTTCGATGAGTAGCAAGTTCTTTTATCATCCGGAATTCAGTTAGAACCTATTTTCGTCACTTTCCCTGCAAGTTAACATACATATTGGCAAAGAACCTCCTGCTGCTCGTGAGCGGACGGTCTCTGCGCTATCCGGGATGCGGTTTTAGCCACGCTAATCGCCACAATATTTCCTTTGACATAATGAAAGACGCGGTCCCCTTTTTTCACTTCCTTCACCCGTAGCCATGAATGCGGTAAATTGTCACCGTTACCTTCTTTTCGTGACCAAATCATTCCTAATTCTTTTTCTTCTTGATACGTTTGGCCTTGCATTACAATGAAGCATTGCATCGATCGAACACTCCCTTAGATCTTCTATTATTATCATAACCGCTTCTTGGGTTGTTTGCCTGTAATTCGTATGACTTGAAAAGTTTTCTGTCGTTTTAACCCCCACTGATTAAGGGAAGAATAAGGATAGTCTCACTTGTAAACCTTCTAATACTTGTTCTGGTATTTCCTTGACCTTGATATCCCCACCTAAGAATAGGAGCCAATTGGAGATCTCGGTCAATTCTTCAGGAAGGTGCACATTGATAAACATCTTTAGAATGGCTGTCGTTTGAAAAGGATTCGTATAGGAAATAGACACTGTAAATGGATGATATTTTTTATACTGGGAAATAGCCTTTGGACCAAGTTCAACGACCAAATTGACCGCTTCTTCCTGCTTACTCAGTTTTTCTAAAACTTTTTTCTTACTCAATCGTTTTTTTACTGGGTATAGTTGGACATCGGTGAGATTATCTACAGGAAAAACCCGCCTTTGTTCATCCTTGATATCAAAGCCTTCAATGAGCCAAAAGCCTTTTTCATGGTACAAGTGCAAGAGATAAATCTGATAACAGTTTATCGCCTTCTCTTCGTTAACCGTAATCGATAAATGGCGATCCAATAGAAGGAGTTGGATGAGTTTTTCTAATATGGGATGGGGAAGGTCTGACAGATCAAGTAGGTCGGGATTATCAGGATTAGTTCCTTCAAAAAGCAGGAGTTGATTCAACAGCACAAGGTCATCTTGCTGATTTTCAGAAATGAGGCCCAGTAACTTTTCAGCTAAAGATTGACGGCTCTTTAAATAAGGGAGTTGGTTATTTCTGGTAGCCATAAAGGCGATAAAAAGCGCTTTGATCTCCGTATCGGTAAAGCGGACAGCTGGGAGGACCGAGTTGTTCATCACAAAATAACCGCCATCCCTTCCGACTTCAGCGACAAGGGGCATCCCCATCGCTTCGATTTCTCGTATATCCCGAATAGCGGTTGAACGGGATATATTAAATTCCCGCATGATTTCAGAAATGGTAAAGCGGGCACGGTTGTTGATATACCGCATAATGACATTAATCCGTTCAACTTTTTTCATCGGGGCCTCCTAAACAGTTTCATTTTTTGACATGGTTTAACGTTATTATAAACTCATCGAATGAAAAGACAATTCATTTGATTAATATCTGAAAAGGAAGGTTTTAAATATGGCAGATTATACAATAGAAGAAAAAGATGGCTTTACGGTTTTAGGATTTGGAACGGAGCTAAAAAGCGATTACACAGACTTCGCGGGAATAACGAAGGAAAAGGCCGACTTTTGGCAATCCGCTAGCCAAGACGGGACACTCGATCGTTTAAAAGCCGTTGCGACAAATGACTATATTTTTGCTGTGAATGAAGCGGTGAATAATAAGATGATGCATTATGCTGGCGTCATGACAGAAGAGACATTACCAGAAGCCACCAGAGTCATTCAATTTCCGAAGGGGGAATATGTAGTCGTTAAAGGGGAAGCAAAAACAGCTGAGGAATTGAGTAATACGTTGACTGGTATGGCCTTTGGTCAAGTTTTGCCAGAAGCAACGAATGTTGCCTATGTTGGTGGACCGAATGCAACGGTCGAGATGGGTCAGCGAAACGGCGTCGTTTTTGGTGAAATGTGGATTCCTGTCGTTAGGAAATAAGAGATTCATGACGCCCAGAGCACCAAGCATTCACTTTCCATGTGCGATCAACCAGTAGGTGGTATAATGAACTTCTACGGAATGAATAACCACAATATTCTAAACATAAATAGGAGGACGTTATGGGACGATTGATTCATTTCGAAATTCACGTAGATGAAATGGAACGGGCAAAGCGGTTTTATGGTGAAGTATTCGGATGGTCATTTCAAGATTGGAGTGATTATGCGGGAATGCCTTATTTTGGTGCCGTTACGGGCGATGACAAGGAACTCGGGATCAACGGGGCCTTGATGCAGCGGCAAAGTGCGCCCCCTGAAACAGGACAAGCTTTAAATGGATTCGCTTGTACAATGGGCGTGGAAAACTACGACGCAACGGAAGAGAAAATTTTAGCAAACGGCGGGACAATTGCCAAGCCTAAACATCCCCTTCCTGGCATGGCGTGGCAAGGGTATTATCTGGACACAGAAGGCAATGTTTTTGGAATCCATCAGCCTGATGAAAATGCAAAATAGTGTTGATTGTCAAAAGACGGCGGTCCCAGAAATCAGTGCTGATTTCTGGACCGCCTTTTCTTTCAACCTTTACTCTTCTATCAAAATTCTTTACTCCACTCATTTTCCTCTAATAGTTCACCAGTTTCAGCGACATACCCCACAATAAGCTTGCCTTGTTGCAATTTATCTTCGCTTTTTAGAAAAGAAATGAACTCATTAAAGAGTCGTTCATCTTCGTCACTCTTTTTTCGAGGAATCGTAAGACGAATAGTAGGTGCTACGTCAAAGTCTTTATAACTCCTTGAATCAGTCCAATCAATCCCTAATTCTTTCCCTATTTTATCATCAAAGTACACGTACAAATCCGTTTTTTCTCCAATGTTTTCCCGAATGAAAGGACGTATTTCACTTTCTAAATCACTTCTCCATTTTTCAGCAATATACGTATCCATCATTTGGTTTGTTTGATCGTCCTCATAAACCAAAAACTGAATACCGCTTGATTTGTCTCTAACCTTTGCAGCATATTCAAATCCAAAGTTCCCCATATTATCATACAAAGTATCGTATATCTCGAAGCGATCACTGAAATGATCCTTTAAGTATTCCTCCGCTTGGGCTTTCACCTGTTCTTCTTTTTCTTTATCGGGCTTCATCTCCTGAAGAAAAATAATGACAAGTAGAACGATGCCTACTAGTAACACTCCGAAAACAATAAGCGTCACTTTTAAAATTTTATTCACATAATTCCTCCATTCCTAATAACTTTAGCCACTTTCATTCGTTAATCGAACAATAGTCATAATATTAGGACGTCTATATTGAATTATAAGTTTCTTTTTCAATAAATAGGCAACATTATCGTGCAACCTTACAACGTTATTGCTCGACTAAGATTATCTGAATATAATTCGGTATCTATAACTTAACGGATGTTTTAATGACAAATGATAAGTGTTTGTTATAGGATAATGGAGATACTTGATGGATAAAAGGAGGATGGCCAGACGATGAATGCAGAAACGGTGATGCAGGAGCTTGAAGCACTTGGCAAGGAACGAACGAAAAAAATGTACATGTCCAATGGCGCGCATGAGCCCCTTTTTGGCGTAGCAACGGGGGCGATGAAGCCCATTGCTAAGAAAATAGGGATCAACCAAGCGTTAGCGGAAGACCTCTATGCGACAGGAAATTATGACGCCATGTACTTTGCCGGCATTATTGCAGATCCAAAAGCAATGACTGCTGCAGATTTTGATCGTTGGATGGACTCTGCCTATTTCTATATGCTTTCTGATTATGTCGTAGCTGTCACCTTAGCGGAAACAGCTATTGCACAAGAAGTTGCGGATAAATGGATTGCAAGTGGTGAAGAGTTGCGCATGTCAGCAGGCTGGAGCTGCTATTGTTGGCTGTTAGGGAATCGGGCAGACATTGAATTTTCCGAGAGCAAAATTGCCGGCATGCTGGACGTCGTAAAAAATACCATTCACGATTCGCCAGAACGGACGAAATCCGCCATGAACAATTTTCTATACACAGTCGGCTTTTCCTTTTTACCACTTCATGAAAAAGCAATCGAAACAGCAAAGGCAGTCGGTCCGGTAGAAATCAAACGGGACAAGAAAAAAAGTAGCTTGCTGAATGCTTATGAAAGTATTCAAAAGGAAGTGGATCGGGGCAAAATTGGTTTTAAACGAAAATATGTGAGATGTTGAAAAATGCTGGGTGGGCAACAGGTTCTAATATAATCCGTAATTCAATTGGAACCTGTTTTCCTCACTTTTGCTAGATGATATACATATTCGAATGGAGGCACTCTACATGCAATATGATGTATTTTTATTTGACTTGGACGACACGCTGATGGATTTTAGTGCAGGTGAAAAAAATGCTTTTTCACTTTCCTTTGAATCGAACGGCTACCCGAACGGTTTAAGCGACTACAGAAAGAGCTATCGGGAAATCAGTACAGTGCTTTGGGATGACTTGGAACAAGGGCGTATCACCACAGGAGAACTGAAAACGGAACGGTTCAAGCGTTTGTTCGAACTACATGGCTTGGAAATGGACGCCGCTGTGTTCGGGCAAACATACCTGGATTACTTAGGCAAAGAAGCGCATCTGATTGAAGGCGTTGTAGAAATGCTCGGCGGCCTTGCTGACTATCGATTGGCGATTGTCACAAACGGCTTCAAAGAAGTACAGCATTCAAGAATTGGAAGATCCGTGCTGAACAACACATTCGAAGCAATCATTACTTCCGAAGAAGCCAATTGTCAAAAGCCGAAAGCGGACATTTTCGAATATGCATGCAAGCTCCTGAATGTGACGGATAAGTCCCGCATCCTCATGATCGGTGACTCCCTTTCATCGGATATTTTAGGCGGCAATAACTTCGGAATCGATACGTGCTGGTATAATCCACAACGCAAGGAAAACAACAGCTCGGCAAAACCGACGTATGAAATTCACGATTGGAAGGAATTTAGTTTTGGGCCAGTTGGTGCGATATAATACACTATGGTGAGTGAACGCACAAAACCTTGCTGTTTTAAAATTGCTGTTGGAATCGAAAACGCCTCGGAAGGAAATTTTTCCTTCTGAGGCGTTTTCGATTTTGTTGCTATTTTCAATGATTCCTTTTATACATTTGTATTTTTCATATATTCCACTAGATACCTAGCATCAAAACCTACTCCCTGAAGTAAGGAAGACCCTCTACGTGATTGCCACGGTAAACCTAAAAAGTAAACACCTTTTACTGGGCTAATTCCCCTATTGTGAAGTATCTTTTTTTCTTGATCAAATACACCATCCACTTTTAGCCATTCATATTCTTGTTGGAACCCAGTTGCCCAAATAATATTTTTCACTTTAAGAGCGGTCGAATCTTCAAATGTTACACGATCATACTCCCCATTCACCGCTCTTCCTTTTAACATAACCTTGCACTCTTCAACAGCTTCTTTCAATTCATTCCCGAAGATAGGATCAGCTCTTTTTTGCAGCAAATTTCCGATGAAGGAAGTGTTTGTTGCTTTTAATATTCCCAATTTGTCCAACCACCAAAAAACACTCCGCCCACCGATCGTTAACGGGAAATAGTTTGGCTCTTTACTGATAGACAAATAAGTATCTTTCTCTTCCGATAACTCAACTGCTATTTGGGCGCCACTATTCCCACCCCCAACGACAAGTACATTCCCTGGTAAAAGCTGTTTAGGGTTCTTATACTCAGATGAATGGAGCTGTAGAATATCTTTGTGAAGGGAAGTAGAAAATCTAGGAATCCGCTTCTTTTGAAAGGGTCCTGTAGCAATCACAACATTCTTCGTACTAAAAGTTCCTTTTGTTGTTTCTACGCAAAAACCTTCTTCATTTTTTGTTACAGACAGTACCTCAGTATCAAGTTCAACAGGTAATGCAAACGTTTCTGTATAATGCTTTATGTAATTTGCAATTTCATCTTTTGAAGGAAACCCCTGTGGTTCTCCATCTAGGATAAGGCCAGGCAATGAACTATACATCCTTGGCGTAAATAACTTTAAGGAATCATATCTATTTATCCATACTTCACCTAATGCCTGTCCTTTGTCTACTATTAAAAAACGTTTGTTGTGTTGTTTTAAATAATAGCCCATTGCCAATCCGGCTTGACCGGCCCCTATAACAATTGTCTCATATTGCATATGCTTCTCCCCCTTTACAAGAGTTTTTATTGGGCTCTTTGATTTCTAATTTTATAGCGCTTATAGTTAGGACTGGTATATATAATGAAAGGGGAATAACTACAAATGATCGCCAGAGAAAAACTAGAAAATAATCAAATTTGGCTATATGTCATTGTACTCGTGATCGCAGCCGGATTTGGACTAATCGTTCCAAACGTCGCAGGACAATTCGATATAACGATTTCTGCTGTTATCGCTATTTTGATGTATAGTATGTTTTCGCAAATTCCCTTTACTTCTTTAAAGGAATGGGTTGTGAATCGACGTTTTATCTGGGCTCTCTTAACGGTTAACTACATAGCAGTGCCGATTGTGGTATGGCTTCTATCAAAGTTATTACCCGATTATCCGCCATTATTGCTTGGAGTCTTTTTAGTTTTACTAACACCTTGTATTGATTATGTCATTGTTTTTACGGCACTAGGCCGTGGTAATGAAAAGATTATACTCATGTCGACACCCATTCTTTTCATTACCCAAATGCTCCTTTTGCCTTTGTATTTATGGCTGTTTATGGGGAAAGAAGCAACTGGAATAGTGGAACCAGGCCCATTCTTTGAGGCATTTTTCGGTCTTATCGTTATTCCATTGGGCATTGCGATTGCCATCCAGTTATTTGCAAGAAAAGCACCTATCGGCAATCACATATTAAATCTGTCAGCATGGCTACCTGTTCCGTTCATGGCATTTACTCTTTTTGTTGTCGTAGCATCTCAGATTGGCAAATTATCTACTTACATGAACCTCATCATCAAAGTCATTCCGATCTATATGGCTTTTATGATCATCGTTCCCATTATTTCCCGATACATCGCTCAATGGTTTAACCTCGATACCGGATCAGGTCGTGCCCTTATTTTCAGTGGATCCACACGTAATTCGCTCGTGGTTCTTCCTCTTGCCTTAGCTTTGCACGATGATATCAGCACACTGGTAGCCGCCGTAATTGTAACACAGACGCTTGTTGAGCTTGTGGGTGAACTGATTTACATACGGCTAGTACCGAATTTACTATTGCGTCAAAAATGAAAAGAAGCCAAAGGAAGGACAATAGCGTCTTCTTTTGGCTTCTCAAATCCTATTCCTTACTCAATAGATTTCTTTTGTTTAATGAAAAACATACAGACAGCAATGATCACAAATGCCACAAATGCTAAAAATGGTATCGTCACAAACCCGAACCAATTGATATACTGCGCACTACAAGGCACTCCGCTTACGCAAGGCTTGATGCCTCCAAAACCAGGAATTTTCTGTTCCAAATAATGCATAAAGGATATGCTTCCTCCAACAAGTGCCAGCGGAAGCACGAACCTTTTCACGGTAGTGTCATTTTGAAAAGTGCCAATCCCTAAGATGAAAACAAGTGGATACATGAAGATACGCTGATACCAACATAACTCACATGGAATATATCCTTTGATTTCACTGAAGTACAAACTCCCGAACATGGCAACTAATGAAACAACCCAAGCAACATATAATAGGAATCCCTGTGGTTTGGATTTTTTCCCTTTATTTACCATCAGTCTTCATCCTTGGTCGCTTGCTCGATTGCTGTCTTAATGGCTTCGTAATCAAATGGGTCCTCCATCATTTTTCCGTTTATGACAATGGTCGGTGTCAAAGAAACTCCGACTTCTCTTACTAAATCTTCGTCATGCTTAACGCTCTCCAAAGTCGTCTGTTGTTCCATGTCTTCTTTTAATAGTGCTTGGTCAATTTCAGGGAATCCACCTGCAATTTCAAGGACTCTTTCAGGGGTGATCCATTGTGCATCATGATTTTCAGCTGGCTGCGCATCGAACAAGGCTTGATGAAAATCCCAATACACATCAGCATTTCGTTCCAAAACTGATTCAGCGGCAATTGATCCTAAAGTTGATTCTTTACCGTGGAATAATACGTTCACGAATGAAAATTGAACTGTACCCGTTTCGATATAATCATTAACAAGCTGCGGATAAATCATTTCACCCCATGCCTTACAAGCAGGACATTTGAAATCACCAAATTCTACTACCGTAACAGGAGCATCTTTCTCCCCAAGTAAAGGCTGCCCAGTGATATCGATTTGCTCTATATCCGTTGGCAAGGATTCTTCTTTATTGCTGAATACAACGACCGCCGCTAATATTGCGACTGCCATGAGTGTTAAAACAACTGCAAATTTCATCTTTGAATTCTTATTCTGCTTCATCAAATACCTCTTCTCCCATCTTTATTATAAAACGCTAGCCATTAATCCAAAATAGAGCGAAAGGACACTGAACATCCCCATGAAAAATGGGACAATTGCCGGCGTCTTTTTCCTAAAGCTGTATACGATTAGCCACAAGAAAATAATCGCTACGATAAAAAACAATATGTTTAATGTGTTATAACCAAATTGCAAACGCATTGAAGGTTCAATGATCCCCGTATAAAAATAGTCGAAGATAGCTGAAGGGCCGCTCCCTGCAAGCGTTATCTCGATACTATGAGGTGGTTCCTGTTGCCCTAAGACGCCTGTCGAATCAAACGTAAAGAATAGAAGAACGCTTTCGAACTTCAACCACGGGATTGGATTGATTTGCTCTTGGCGTTTTAATTTACGTTTCATCCAAAACCCGTTTATAAAAGCAAAAAATAAAACAGGGATGATGGTCAGATGCTTCACTAATAGGGCTTGTCCATAAGAGAGCATCCAGACATCGCCATACTCATTTACATCAATCACCAATGTCATCAGAAAGAATCCAGTCCCCACTATCGTAAGAAAACATGCGATGGCCAAAGGAGTAAACCATTTTAAATAAGCTAGCCAGTTCTCTTGGTTTTTTGAACACCAACCGACGATAAGTAAGATTCCGATCCACACTGTAACGGCTAAAAAATGCAATGAGTGAAAAACGAATCCACTCCATACAGTAAGTGATGCTCCGTGACTTGCCCACCCCAATGCCAGAAGTAAAACGAATGTGAAAGCTAAGGAAATGCCAGAAAGTACTTTGCTTTTTAATACCGGGAACAAAGATACAAACAGATAGAAGAAGATGGCAAGAATGACTGTAATATTCCATGCCTTACCTACTTCAAACCCCGTGAGCACATTTTGCATCGTTAGCATCAGACCGATGTCTTCATAAAGAAACAGGATAATCCTTATTACAGGTGCAACCGAAAAGATCACAACCCCTAATACCGCCAATTGAAGTAACCGTTTAGAAATACTAATTTCTGGTTTCAACCGTTCCGGAATGAATTGAATGATAAATGCGCCCATTAATAATGAAAAACAAAGATACAATAGACTTTCAGATATATAAATCCAAATCATTTACTTTTGCCTTCTTCCTATAATCCAGCCAAAAAACCCGCCAGCAATTGTAAATAAAACGACAAGGATGATAACCAGGACATCATTCGAAGCTATCTTTGATGGAACTTCAACTGGCTGCTCTACTGATTTTTCTACTGCTTCTTCGATGGGCTCGGCAGGTATTTCTTGAGTTTCTTCGGACACTATCGGATCCTCTAATTCGGCTTGATTGACTATGAATGAATAAGTCCCCTGAATCGGGTGACCATCTGCGCCTATAATCCTCCAGTCCACTGTATACGTACCATTACTTAATGGCGACAGGAACCCACCTGTCATCATATTCTCATTTACTTGGATAGCACCAACGCTTATTTCCTCATTATTCTCGTTAAAGACTTTCACAGTACTTGTTGTTTCAATTTTCGTATTAAATTCCAGTTCAATTTCATGGACGTCTTCAGCAATCCCTTCACCATCAGCAGGTGAAGAACTCGTTAAACCAGTATGTGCAGATACGGAATTTGCTGAAATGATTAATAATAAAATTGTCAGCAATACAATATTTTTCTTCATATGGGCTCTCTCACTTCCTATGGAAATTACCAACTATCCCATTTCTTATTCATAATTCCAATCTGCTTTAAAAAACTTGTAAGCAATCGATCATTTTCACTTTTCAAGGCATCCTCAGTACATGAAGAATGGGGAGCGTAATCTAAGCTTTTCGCTTCTTGTAATGTCGCTTCTTGCAGAAAGTTCGTTGGGTCTGACTCTTCAAAACAAACGGGAGCTATGTAGGTCTTGTACGTATGCTCTAAAATAACTCTTGTATCTGGTGAAGGATGGGTTTCTATCGGTACGAGCATAGCGATAAGTACAACTATGCCGAATAAGAGAATCACCAATATAAACGGTAGTGCTTTATTTTTTTTCATTCCAAGATTCCTTCCTCGTTAATAATGACCATTTTCCATATGTACCAGTCCATCATTCCCTCGTATGTTGTTGTTATGCCTTCCTCATCATCCCCTTTAAAGATTCATGATATCAGTATCCAAAACGATAAATTTGACACACATATTAGTCGCCGCTAATATGATAATAACAAAACATATTAGTCATGTCTAATACAAGGAGTGGTCTATATCATACAGACAAATTTAGAACTTAAAGTGAAGTTTTTACGAGCATTTGGAGATAAAACAAGAATTCAAATATTAGAGTGCATCAAACAGGAGGAAAAGACCGTCTCACAAATTGTTGAAAGTATAGAAGGAAATCAGTCAAATATTTCGCAACACTTAGCTTGTCTCAGAGGTTGTGGAATCATTGTAGGGAGGCAAGAGGGAAAATACGTCTACTATGGGTTGCGAAATGAGCAAATGAAAGAGTTATTAGACACATTTGATGATGTACTTGGTCAGATTGAAAACAATGTTGCTTGTTGTGAAAATCATATAAGTTAAGGAAGTGCAAAGTATGGGTAAAAAATGCTGTTCTACTAAAGTGGAACCCCTAAAAACCGAGGAACAAACATCCTGTTGCAGTAGCAACCAACCAATTCAAATTGAACAAAAGCAAAGTGAGAAGACAACTTGTTGTAGCAGTAACGCGATTGATTCAGAAGACGCGGGTGACTGTTGTAACAATAATTCAATTATCACAGAGGAAGCACCTAAAGCAACGACTTGCTGTAGCAATAAAGGAGCCGATGAAAATCCGAAAGTTTCAGTCGATTGCTGTGCTAATTCTAGTGAAATTCTAAATCCGGTTCATACAGACCTTAATCAAGGAATCAAAGAGGAGTTTCGGGTTTATGGAATGGATTGCCCCGCTTGTGCGGTAACGATTGAAAAAAGTTTAAGCACTCTTCAAAGCATCAATGGCGTGAACGTGAACTATAGTACTGGAAAAATGCAGGTCAGCGCGACGGAAGAACTTGAATTCGAATCCATCCAAAAACAAATGAAGAAGCTCGGTTTTGAAGTTGAACTTAACAAAGTAAATAACAACTTGAAGAATTACTTTATTGAAGGTATGGATTGTGGATCCTGTGCGTTAACTATTGAAAACCACTTGAACAACCTTACTGCCGTCAAACACGTACAGGTGAATTTTCCAACGGGCAAAATGAAAATTGAACATGAAAACAGTTCAGAGGACATTATTGACGAAGTATCTAAAGTTGGGTTTAAAGCGTCGCTCATCACGTCCAATAAACAGGCGTCCTCCCCTACGCGTTCTAGTAATCAGAATGGGGCTGTCATTTTCTCAGGTATATTAATCGCGTTAGCATTTATCGGTTCTTACACAGGAATTTCTTCTTATCTAACGACTGCCATGTACGCAGTCGCAATGATAGTAAGTGGCTATAAGCCTGTGAGGAGTGCTTATTATGCGATTAGAAGTCGTTCATTGGACATGAACGTTCTTATGTCGGCTGCTGCAATCGGAGCTGCGATTCTAGGCGAATGGCTGGAAGCGGCCACCGTCGTCTGGTTATTCTCCTTAGGTCTCAACTTACAGAACCGAGCCATCGAAAAAACCCGAAAATCAATTCGGGGTCTGATGGATCTTACACCTCCGGAAGCGTGGGTTAAAGTTGGCGATGAAGTGGTTAAGAAACCTGTGGAAGACATATCGCTTCATGACGTCATCCTAGTGAAACCCGGGGATCGAATCCCGTTGGACGGTGATGTGATCGAAGGCGAATCGAGCGTCAACCAAGCGGCGATCACTGGCGAATCGATCCCCGTCGATAAAGTGGAAGGCAGTCCTGTGTATGCAGGCTCCATCAATGAGCACGGCTCTCTCACTGTTAAAGTGACAAAACTGGTGGAAGATACGACCCTCGCCAAAATTATCCATTTGGTTGAAGATGCCCAAGAGAAAAAAGCGCCTACCGAAGCATTTATCGATAAGTTCGCACGCATCTATACACCGATCGTATTCATACTCGCCCTTTTCGTGATGATTGTCCCACCATTGTTGACGTTTGGCACTTGGGAGGAATGGATTTATAAAGGATTAATGCTATTGGTCATCGCTTGTCCTTGTGCGCTCGTTATATCCACTCCAGTTGCAATCGTTACAGCCCTTGGAAATGCCGCTAAAAATGGGGTGCTTATTAAAGGTGGCACATTTTTAGAAAATGCTGGTTCTATTAATGCCATCGCCTTTGACAAAACAGGAACACTGACAGAAGGGAAACCAAAAGTTACGGATGTAATGGTCTTTACTGAGTCAGAAGAAAACATGTTATCCATCGCTCGAACGTTAGAGGAATACTCCACTCACCCAATCGCTACAACGATAGTGGATTACACAAAAGATAAAAATATTCATGCGATGAAAGGTACTCAATTTAAAAACCTTGTTGGAAAAGGTATTCAAGCGACAATTGAAGATGTACCTTACTTTGCAGGAAACTTAAAGTTGTTTGAAGAGATCGGTACTCCTCTTCATGATCATTTAGGACAGATTAGCAGCCTGCAAAATGAAGGAAAAACGATTATCATCATAGGTACAGTTAAGAACGTTTTAGGTATCATTTGTGTTTCGGACACCATTCGAGAGACAACAAAAATGACGGTACAAAATCTAGAAAAAAACGGTGTGCAACAAGTTGTCATGCTTACGGGTGATAATGAAGGAACAGCAAAAGCAATCGCTTCCGAAGCTGGCGTGCATCGATATTTTTCTGAACTATTACCAGAAGAAAAAGTAAAGGCCATCAAACAATTGCAAGATGAAGGCTATCGTGTGGCCATGGTTGGGGATGGCATAAACGATGCCCCTGCATTAGCAACTGCTGACCTTGGTATAGCAATGGGGGGGGCCGGTACAGATACGGCAATGGAGACGGCAGATATCGTTTTAATGGCCGACAACTTAGAGAAACTACCACATACAATGAAACTCAGCCGCAAAGCATTGGCGATTATCAAACAAAATATTTGGTTTTCCTTAATCGTAAAGGCCATAGCTTTACTATTCATATTCCCAGGGTGGTTAACATTATGGATTGCTGTATTAAGTGACACCGGTGCTGCGCTGATCGTTATTTTGAATGCACTTCGACTGTTAAAAATTAAAGGTTAGGGGAAAAATTAATCCTTAATGAAATGGATAGAGTTTATTTAGCTACTTAAAGTAAGTTTTGTTGAATATATACCATAAATAGAAAAAAATCAGCTTTAGGATAGTAAGAGCCATCCCAGATTTACTCGAAATGTGATAAATTGTGCTCTTCTAATGAAGGTCATTCAGTAATTTCTTTCCACTGAATGACCTCTTTTAGATGACATAGTTTCCTCTACTTCATTTACAATATTCGACCATTTTGCTTGTACCCTGGATAGTTATAAGCTATTAAGTTCTATAATAAGTTCTGCTAACCTGATAAGCCCTTTTTCAATCTCTTCCAAGGATGCATAAGCATACGATAAACGCAGATGTTCTAGATTATTTTTATCATAAACGCTTCCCGGATTTAATAAAATGCCTTCCTGAAGGGCTCTATCAAATAATTTTCGTATGGAAATCTCTGGTTGTAATCGAAGCCATATGTAAAATCCCCCGCTTGGAATCGTCCATGTAGCAATTTTAGAGAAATAAGTATTTAAAATGGTAATCGCAAAGTCTCTTCTAACTTTCAATTCTGCCCTGATTTGATCTAAATACTCCTCATACCCTCCGCTCTTTATCCATTGATTCACTACATATTGTGATAGGGAACTCGAACCGTAATCCGTTTGCATTTTTATGTCGGCAAGCCGATCAATAACGGGTTCGGGGCCAACTATCCATCCAATTCGCACCCCCGGACTTAATGACTTGGATACACTGCCCATATACAGTACATTTCCTTGTGTATCATTGGCTTTGATCGGCTTTGCAGGGGGTGTATCCAACCATAATTCACCATACACATCATCTTCAATAATCGGGAGAGCTTCTTTTTTGCAAATGTCTAACAATTGTTGCCTTCTATTTTCAGACATTAATGTCCCCGTTGGATTATGAAACGAGGGAATCGTATAAAGTAACGACGCCTGATGTTGTCGTTTTAAACGACCAATTGAATCATGTTGAATCCCTTCGTGATCTAGAGGGATTCCAAATAGCTTCATACCAGCCGATTGAAACACATGAATTGAATTTAAGTATGAAGGCGTTTCATGAAAGATAACGGACCCTCGTTTTAATAAACCGACTGAAATCAATTGCAGTGCCTGTAACGCCCCTGAGACGATTAATATGGAGGCCGGTCCAGCCTCAATGCCTTTCCTTTTTAAATATTGGCTAATGGTTTCGCGCAGTGCGAGACTTCCTTTTGGCTCTTCATAACCTAATGAAATTGTTTCACCTACCTCCATTTGTAAAAACTGCTTCATTTGCTCATGAGGGAGTAAATCCGGGGATAGTTCCCCTGTGCCTAATCGGATGATCGTAGGATCTGCTTCCGCTTCATTAATTTTTTGGATGAGTTGTATATTAGGCTCGTGAATTCCAGAGCGGACATAACTAGTCCAATCAGGGGGAGGTGTGGAAGCAAGGAGGCTCCACGTATTATTGACGACCGACGTGCCGCTTCCCACTTTTGATTCAATCAATCCATCAGCGGCCAATTCTTCAAGTGCAGTGACAATCGTGCTTCGGTTGACTTCGAACTGTTGGGCTAAAGCTCTTTGTGACGGTATTTTCGTACCGATTGTCCACTCCCCATTCATAATTTTCTTTTTCATATAAGTCGTGATTTGCAAATGTAAAGGTAAGGTTGAAGATTTTTGCGGTTTCCAATCTATCTGAAGCATATTCCCTGCTCCATTCTTTTTCTTCTATTGTAGCAAAATGGTTGGTTCAATTCCCATCCAATTGGTCGGAGACATTTAGAGGAGCCTTCGTTATGCTAATTAGACGAATAAGGAGGAGAAATATAGTGGAACCATTTCTACACGGCATGATGCTTGCTTTCGGTTTAATATTGCCTTTAGGCGTACAAAATGTTTTTATTTTTAATCAGGGGGCGACACATAAAAAACTTTCCAACGCCTTTCCTGCTGTGATCACGGCTGGAATTTGTGATACAATACTCATTTCTTTGGCTGTAGCTGGAGTATCGATTATTATTTTAAGCTTCGACTGGTTGAGGACCTTTCTGTTTTTGATTGGGTTTCTTTTCTTAGTCTATATGGGATGGCTAATGTGGAAAGCCACACCTGAAGTAAAGAAAAATCAAGAAGCCAATCCCTTCTCTGCAAAACGTCAGATTTTATTTGCCGCTTCTGTTTCCTTATTGAATCCTCATGCTATCTTAGACACAATAGGCGTGATTGGGACAAGCTCTTTAGTCTATACAGGGTACGATAAGTGGATTTTTACAATAGCCTGTATCCTGATTTCTTGGATGTGGTTCTTCTCATTAGCCATTACCGGAAAAAAGATCGGTCAAATTGATACAAACGGAAAACTGTTAAAGCGGATGAATCAGATTTCTGCACTGATTATTTGGGGCATGGCCGTTTATATGGGATCTCAGTTATTGATGATTGGAGAATGATTGGTACCACGGACGCTACCTATCGTGTTATTATGGAAGCGAGGACTTTGAAAATGGATTTGTGCATTAAACGAACAGAAATGCACAAATTCGTATTGAAGAAAGGATTTTGCAATCGATCAATTCGTTATTGTCTGTTGCAACAGGAGGATATATGAAATGAGTAACGAAGAGAATTTTTGGCTCGATTTACCGAAGCCGTTTTTTATATTAGCACCAATGGAAGATGTCACAGACGTTGTTTTTCGTCACGTCGTTAGTGAAGCGGCACCGCCTGACGTATTCTTTACGGAATTTACAAACACAGAAAGTTATTGCCACCCGAACGGAAGAGAAAGCGTGCGGGGTCGTTTGACATTTACAGAAGATGAACAACCGATTGTCGCACATATTTGGGGCGACAAACCGGAGTTTTTCAAACAAATGAGCATCGATATGAAAAAACTTGGGTTTAAAGGCATCGATTTAAACATGGGATGCCCGGTACAAAACGTAGCAGCAAACGGCAAAGGTGCCGGATTAATCCGACGTCCTAAAGTGGCGGCAGAAATTATCCAAGCCGCAAAAGCTGGCGGATTGCCAGTCAGTGTTAAAACAAGACTAGGCTACATCGAAGTCGATGAATGGCGCGATTGGTTAACACATGTATTGAAACAAGACATTGCGAATCTGTCCATACACCTTCGGACAAGGAAAGAAATGAGTAAAGTGGATGCACACTGGGAACTGATCCCTGAAATCAAAAAATTACGGGATGAAATTGCTCCAAATACATTGCTAACGATCAATGGTGATATCCCTGACCGTGCAACAGGTTTAAAATTAGTCGAACAATACGGCGTGGACGGTGTCATGATTGGCCGTGGTGTTTTCACCAACCCATTCGCTTTTGAAAAAGAACCGAAAGAACATAGCGTGAGAGAATATCTCGATTTATTACTTTTACAATTAGATCTCCACGATAAATATTCAACTGAAGCCGAACCCCGTCCATTTAAACCGCTCCTTCGCTTTTTCAAAATCTACATCCGCGGATTTAGAGGCGCAGGCGAATTGAGAAACCGATTGATGGATACGAAAACAACGGATGAAGTGCGTCAGTTGGTGCAACAAGTGTTGGATCAGGAATTGGATTGAGGTAGGCATCAAAGGGTGCCAAGTTCTGAATGAATTTAGCATTCAATTAGAACTTGGCACCCTTCGTTATTACAGATAAATATAAGCAATTAGTAGAAACACGCCTATTACGATCATCGCAATACTTTTGGCCGCATTTCCCTCTTTTTTCACCAACTCTTCCACCCATACTACAAGCCAACCAAAGAATAGCAAACCAACTCCTAGGTGTTGTATGATCTTTAATCCCGGAACTGAAGCAGAACCTGTAAAAAATAGAAGCATACCGATGCCGAAAGGTAAAACACCTATGATCGTTAAAGGTTTTTTAAGTTCTTTTATGAACTGGCGTCGCTTGGCTTCTCCCATTTTTCTATAAGAACGCCAAATGATCAGAACAGACACTCCCCATAGAAATACTATATACGCGAAATCAATTAGCCCCATTCAATTACCCTCTCTGATTTGCTTCATAATCTACTACTTTATACTTCATATATGTATCCTAGCATAAAACATCTCCGTAAAAAGTTCATAGAGCCGCATTGTCGCGGGACGTACAAGTACTTTTTCAAATCCAAATAATGAGGAAAAAGCCTCGAAAGGAAATTCTCCCCTTCCAAGGCTTTTGCATTACGTTCATAATTGACGATTTACAATTTCAGCAAAATCCACTTCATCTATTTTGTAGATGTCACAACCTTGCTGACTGATAAACAATCATTTTGTTTCCCGGTGTAATGTATGTTTTTGCAATCTCGGGCAGTATTTCATCAATTCAATCCGCTCTGGGTTCGTTCGTTTGTTCTTGGTCGTAATGTAATTGCGATCCCCTGTTTCAGTACATGCTAACGTAATGTTCACTCTCATTGTCATTCCTCCAAGTATTGTTTTTTTATGCTGTGACTGTGAAAGCAGGAAGCGGGTCGTTCAATGCTTTCCAGTCCATTTTCATTTCCTCTTCTGTTAATAAGCATTGATCCAATGAATTCTCAATGTCTTCACGATCCATGTCAATTCCGATGAGTACAAGCTCCGTCATCCTATCGCCGAACTCTTCATCCCATTTTTCCAGAAGTTCCGGTTCTTCCTGTAGGATTTGATTTCTTTCTTGTTCAGGATACGTCGCGAGCCATTCGCCAGCTCCTTGAAAAATGATGGAAGGCCCGGCTTGTGATAACAAACCGATCATTTCCATTCGGGTCGCCAGCCAAAAAAATCCTTTGGCCCGCACGACTTCCTCCGGCCATTCCTCTAACCACCGCAGCCATCTTTCAGGATGAAATGGTTTTTTCCTGCGATAGACAAAGGATGAAATGCCATATTCCTCTGTTTCTGGCGTATGTTCTTCCGTTAATTCCTTGATCCATCCGGCCCCTTGACTAGCCTCTTCAAAATCAAATAAACGGGTATCCAAGATTTCATCCAATGCGACCTGTGAATGTGCACTTTCAATTATTTTGGCATCTGGATTTAGCCTTTGGAGAACTGCTGTTAATTCCCCAACAGTCTCTTGATCCACCAAATCGGTTTTATTTAAGATCAATATATTGGCAAATTCAATTTGGTCGATTAATAAATCCACCACTTCACGCGTATCAAACTGATCTGTCCCTTGCTTCCGATCCAGCAAATTTTCTCCTGATGAAAAATCTTGCCAAAAACGATTCGCATCCACCACTGTCACCATCGTATCCAGCCGACAATAGTCCGTTAAGTTAATGCCCAGACTTTCATCCACATATGTAAACGTTTGGGCAACCGGAATAGGCTCCGAAATCCCGGATGATTCAATCAAGATATAGTCAATATCCCCTTTCTGAACGAGCCTTTCCACCTCGATCATCAAGTCCTCTCGTAACGTGCAGCATATACATCCGTTTTGAAGCTCCACCAATTTTTCATCCGTTCGTGAGAAACCGCCTTGTTTGACCAAAGCCGCATCAATATTGACTTCGCTCATATCATTGACAATAACGGCAATCTTCTTATTTTCACGATTGGTCAAAACATGATTCAATAACGTTGTTTTCCCCGAACCTAAATAACCACTAAGCACAGTGACGGGTATTTTTCTAGTCAGTTTCTTCACCTCATTTTATAAATCGTAACTATTACGATTTAAATCATAATAAAACTTTTTCACAAATGCAAGCAAAAATAAAAATAAGCGCTTTATTCAAAAGTTAATTGGGGAACTGATCATGCATGGGAGCAGAATTTTACCGTACTCTCCCGCTTCAAAGTATCCGTTGAATAATTGGTTCCGTTACACGTCATTTCATTTTTAACTTGGAAAAAAACTTGCTACAATTCGATAAGAAACAAATTTTGAAGCACTAAATAAATTGGATAGGAAATTTGAGGTGAGTGATGCATGTTAGTGAAAGGGATAAACATAAAAATCCCTATTTTCTATTGGATATTACTGGTTCCCATCTTCTTAGTGGTAAGTTTTAAAAGTTTATTTTGGGATTTTGAGATTCAATATTTTTCCGTCAATCAATTAGAAGATTTTGGTCGTTATATATTTATCTTAGGTGTTAGTTTTACTGAAGCATTCATCTATATGCTTTTAATTCGACTTGTTATATTTCTTTCCAAAAAGACTTTCATAAAACCCAAACAACAACAGTAGTCCTAATGTAACAAACCTATTTTAAAATTTATGGCCATCGCAAAATAGAGATCTTTGGGGAGTACAAGGGACATTAGACACCTAAAAAAAGCCACAATAACCGAATCATCTACGGTTATAGTGGCTTATAACTCACTATCCAATCGAATGCATATCCTTGTAGAAACATTGTATTAATAGGCAAGTTTACATTAACATCCAATTTTTAGGACTCCCATAATTTCAAACAGCTATTGATAATCTAGCTTCTCCAACACTTACTCTTCCGTATTAAAACTCCCTAAAATCATGAAATCCACCACAATTCCACTCACTGGATTTTCCGAACCTAATACACTAATTCCGAGGACTGTTACACCGCTAATACTTGTCACATTTGCAGAGACATATTTTGCAGCGACATTCTTCTCGCGCATTTGGACTCGTGGTCTTGCATTTATCGTAGGATTTGTCGAATATACGCTTGATACGGCATAGTCAATTGTTGTTAAGAATGGATTACCAGTAGCAAGCCCATTATCTGTAAAGTAAAGTGTAGCAATACCATTTGCGTCTGATGTAGCTTGTCCATAAACGATTCGTTTTGCCTTTTTAGGATTCGGCTCTCCTACTTTCAATGCTTGAAAAACGGTTGGTGCCAGTGAAAAAATTTCAAGGCTCATCGCTCTTCTCCCTCTGTCATCCAATGTTTGCTAAAATTCTATACGTTACTATTATATGTATTTTTTATTCGTTTATTACTTTCACTACCTTGAAATGGACAGCAGAAAGATATTGAGATCACTCAACACAAAAAAATTTTCCTTCAATTTCCTCTCGTTTTAATTGATAATGATTATCATTATTGTTATACTAGTTGTAGAGTTCACAACGGACTCTACAAATGAATTCCAGCATACTTTTACTCGACTTTGAAAAGGCCTATGGGAAGAACTCCCCTTATCGACTAATCCGATAAGGGGAGCTCAAACCGTAGAATTCGTTTAATTTTCAAGTCTAGTTTTTGAAAGTATTGCCGGTGCCTCTATTTTTTGCTGCTTTTGAGAAACGACTTCTGTCTCTCTTGTTGGCAGATCTCCCGATGCATCGTTTTCCTGTTGAACCATAATTGATTCATACTCTTTTGTAATCCACTTCACAAAAGAAGCGATCATCAAAAACATAATGAATACTAAAGGCAATGCAGTAATAATCGATAAAGTTTGTAATGCTTCCAATCCATCGCCATACATAAGAACGATCGAAATACTTGTCAACAAAACACCCCAAAATACGCGGTACCACCGCGCCGGTTCTTCACCGATTTGAAGATTTTTAGAAGCTACATCTGATAGCGTATAAGCTGCGGAGTTGACTGTTGTTGCCAAGAAAATGGCCGCGACAAGTAGATACAGAATGAGGATAATGCCACCTAATGGCAATGCCTGTAAAGAAGCAAGAATGGCCGCAGGTGCCCCTTCATTTTGTAAAATGTCTAGCACAGGCACGATTCCCGCCATTTCGTAGAACATACTTGTATTCCCAAAGATTGCAAAAGCAAGCCAACATCCTAATGTTCCACCAATCAATTGTCCAAGGATCAGGCCTTTAATTGTTCTTCCTTTTGAAATCCTTGCTGCAAACATGCCGGTAAATGGCGCATACGAAAACCACCAACCCCAGTAAAACAATGTCCATGCTTCACTAAATCCAGATTTGCCAACCGGATCCGTGTAAAGGCTCATTCTAAAAAAGTTTTGGAACAACACGCCAACGCTGTCTGTAAAGCTGGCAATGATAAATGCCGTCGGGCCAAAAATAAAAATAAACACGGCAATGGCTACATACAAATACAGATTCCAATCACTAAGAAGTTTCAAGCCTTTCTTCAAGCCAAAGTAAAGACAAATAGAGAAAAAGATCATTAAGGAGACGACAATTCCTAAATTAAGTGTAAGCGTTTTCTCAACACCGAAAGTATGATGAATTCCTTCAGCCAATAGCGGTGTACCAAGGGCTAAAGAAGTTCCGATCCCACCGATTAAACCAAACATGAAACAAACATCGATAATTTTCCCAAGCAAGCCATCTGCACGATCACCGATAATTCCTCGACATGCCGTGCTTAGTCTAAATGAGGGATATTTCTTAATATAAACAGCATAGGCAATCGGAATTGACGGAACGCAGTAAATTGCCCAAGCAGAGAATCCCCAATGAAACATTCCATATGTAGGTGCAAAACTTGCTGCTTCTACACTTAAAGGCTCCATGCCATATGGAGGACTTGAATAATAATACGCCCATTCGATAATGCCCCAATACATGATCCCTGAACCAATTCCAGCAGTAAAAATCAAGGCCAGCCAACTAAACGTAGAAAATTCAGGTTTACTATTGCCTAACTTCACTTTTCCATATTTACTGAAGGCAAGCCAAAGTAAAAAACCAAAAATGGCTAAACAGGCCCATAAATAAAGGGGTCCGAAATTGAGTGTAATCGAGTTCAATACTTTGTTTAAAAAAGCAGTACCTTTTGCAGGATTAATTAAAATTGGGACCGTTAATAATGCGACCAATGTCAAGGCGATACTTAAAATCTGTTTATCAATCGTATTGCGTTTCATGCATTCACCCCTAGTTCTTCTGTTCTTTCCACGATTAGAATATTCAGTTTATTATAAGTTGTGTAATTAGACTATCGGTGTGACCCTTTCACACCGATAGTTCTTTTTTATACGTGAGTTGGCATTGTTTCTGTAATAATACGAACGAGTCGGTCCCCAACTTCCGACGTAGACGCTGTTCCTTTCATGTCTGGTGTTAATGTCGTATTTTCCATCAACAGATCTTCAATCGCATCGATCACTAGCTTACCGTAATTGTCATGTCCCAAGTAATCGAGCATTTGACTAGCTGACCAGACAGAAGCTAACGGGTTACCGATCCCTTTACCCGCAATATCTGGAGCAGAACCATGTACCGGTTCAAACATAGATGGAAACTCACGTTCAGGATTCACATTCGCACCTGCCGCAAGGCCGATACCACCTGCCAACGCTGCCCCGATATCTGTTAAAATATCACCAAATAAATTGGAAGTTACAACAACTTCAAATCGTTTAGGATCTGTAATCATCAGCATAGCTGCCGCATCTACGAGATAGGAAGCCGTTTCTACTTCAGGATACTCCGCACTCACTTCCTCAAACACTTGGTCCCAGAAAACCATGGAATAATTTAAGGCATTCGCTTTGCTAATGCTTGTTAAACTACGACCTTGTTTTTTCGCCGTTTCAAATGCATAGCGAATAATGCGTTCCGTTCCTTTACGTGAAAACACAGCATTTTGTAATACTACTTCGTTTTCTTGTCCTTTATACAGCCAATCGCCCGCGCCGGAATATTCTCCTTCCGTGTTTTCACGGATAAACAACATGTCAACATCTTCCCGGTTCACGTTTGCGAGTGGGCAATGCGCCCCTTTTAATAGTTTCACGGGACGGATATTCACATATTGATCGAAGCTTTTCCGGATGATTAATAACAAATCCCATAAGGAAATATGATCTGGAACGCCTGGAAAACCAACAGCTCCCAAATAGATCGCATCAAATTGCTTTAATTGTTCAATCCCATCTTCCGCCATCATGTGCCCAGTCTCTGCATAATACTCGCAGCCCCACGGAAAGTGCGTAAAGTCAAACTGAAAACTGCCGTCTAACTCCGCAACTTTGTGAAGCACTTTAATGCCTTGGTCAATGACTTCCGGACCAATCCCATCCCCTGCAATTACAGCAATTTTATATGTTGTCGTCATCTTTTCAACACCTTCACTCTTGATTCCAAACGATTAGCTTTAACTCCGTCATTTCCTCTACTGCATACTTAATCCCTTCGCGTCCTGTTCCGCTTTCTTTCACTCCGCCGTATGGCATTTGATCAACGCGGTAGGTTGGTACGTCATTAATCATGACACCCCCTACTTCTAGTTTTTTCGATGCATACAAGGCATGTTTTACGTTATTCGTATAAATCCCTGCTTGTAAACCAAATTGCGAATCATTCACCAATTCCACCGCTTCTTCAATTGTAGCAATTTTATTCACGACTACAATAGGAGCAAATGCTTCTTGACACGACACTTTTAAACATGTATCCGCATTGGTAATAATCGTTGGTTCAAGGATGCCGCCTTGCACTTTTCCACCAGTTAAAATGGTTGCATCACTCTGTTTGGTTTCTTCAATCCAACTAAGCGCACGCTCTAATTCACTCGGTGTAATTAAGGAAGAAACATACGTTTCCGAATCAAGCGGATTTCCTATTTTCAGCTGTTTGGTAGCCGCTACGAACTTCTCCACAAATGTATCGTATTGATCTTCATGTACGTACACACGTTGCAATGAGATGCAAACTTGCCCTTGGTTTGAAAATGCACCCATGACACAACGATTAATAATGGCATCGATCTCGATATCTTTGTCGATAATTAAAGCCGAGTTTGAACCGAGCTCTAATGTCGTTTTCTTTAAACCGGCTTTATTGCTAATGCCGATGCCAACGCTTGGACTGCCTGTAAAAGTCACCATTTTCACGCGGTCATCTTCTACAATTACATCACCAACTACGCTGCCAGGACCTGTGACAACGTTTAGCACGCCTGCTGGTAATCCGGCTTCCTCAAACACTTCTGCAATGAATAGAGCAGAAAGCGGTGTTTGTGAAGCGGGCTTCAATACAATCGGATTCCCCGCCGCAATCGCTGGACCGACTTTATGGGCAACTAAATTCAACGGGAAGTTAAATGGCGTAATGGCCCCAATCACACCGATGGGCTCTTTCATCGTATAGCCAATGCGGCCAACACCACCGCTTGCCGCATCAAATGGGATCGTTTCTCCATGAATTCGTTTCGCTTCTTCTGCAGAAAACTTATACGTTTCAATCGTTCTTGCCACTTCGGCTCGTGCAAAAACAATCGGTTTCGCAGATTCTGTCGCAATAATCGTCGCCGCTACTTCAGCCTTTTCTGTTAGGATGTTGACCACATTCTCCAAAATTTGTGCACGCTGATAAGCTGGCATGTCACCGATAACATTCTTTGCTTCATAGGCAGCTCGAATCGCTTCTTTCGTCACTGCTGCGTCCGCCATCGCAATTTCGGCAATTGGTTCACGGGAATAGGGGGAGTAAAGGGTAGCGTAGTTTTCCGTCTCCACCTTTTCTCCGTTAATCCATACATATTTCTTGGTCGTTTTATCTATTAATTTATTCATCGAGGGCCTCCAATACCATTTCATGAAATTGTACAATCGCTTGTTCAGATTTAGAGAATCGTCCTCGTTGAAAAGCGCGTGAACGGAATCCGATTTGCTCTAATTCAACAAGCTCGATATCTTCCGAACGAACTTGTTCAGCAAACGTCATCAAGTCTTTTTCGTCTTGTGAAATTTTATCCAAACTATCTTCGCGGAAGTAATACGTATACACAGCCATTGTCGTTTCGTGATCAATTGGAATCATTTCAATTGATGCCATATTCCCTGGTCCAGGGTAGAATGTTAACATCAGGTTCGGCCATAACCAGAAAAACGAGCCCCCTTGCATTTCAGCATCATTCAAATCGACTTCACCGTACTGTTTATCCGGCTTCACGATAGATCCTTGAAAAGAATAATTTTCGCACGTGATGATTTGGTAATCGTCCATATCCAATGCATCGACAAAACTTGGATGTGCAACATGGCAGTGGTCACATTCCAAATAGTTGTCTATAAACGCTTTCCAATTCGATTTAAAAATGCGTGTTTTACGATGCGTCCGCTTTAAGTCACTTAAGAAATCAAACTTGCTCAAACGGTCAAAGAAATCGCCATAAGACTCACTTAGCGGCTTTGCATGATCATCCAAGTTCACAAAAATTAAAGACTCCAGTACTTCCATTCGAACCGGTCGTAAACAAGCATCTTTCACACATGCTTCCTCTTCTCCACGGAAGTTCGGCGCTTTGTTTAACTTGCCATCTGTTTTGAACGTCCAGCCATGATACATACATTGCAAAATTTTCTTCTTACCCGATTCATTTCTTTCCAGTTTTGTCGCACGATGTGGGCAAACATTATAAAATGCCCGCAATACTTCATCTGTCCCTCGCATTATAATAATCGGCTCATCCATTACGTCCGCAGTAAAAAACTGGCCCACTTTTTCTACTTGACTAATATGACCGACCAGATGCCATGTCTTATCAAAAATGAGCTCTCTTTCTTTCTCTAATACTTTTGGATCTGTGTACATGTCATACGTCATTGTTCTTTCAAAAGTTCTGTTTGTCGCGTTTTGCACTTTGTTGTAAGCCATTGTTTCGTCTCCCCTAACTTTTATAATCGTTATCTATTTGATTGTTTCTCGTACTAACTCGCTTCAACTCTCTGACAATGAAACGGCATGTCTGACATTTTAATGGAATCCGTTGGACATCCCTCCACTGCATCTTCCAAATCCTCGACCAACTCTTCAGGTACTTCCGTAATGCCTTCGTTGCCATCTAATAACGCATAAGACAAACCATCTTCGGTATATTCAAACAGCCCCGGGGCAGTAGGATTACAGGCACCACAAGCAATACAAGTACTTCGGTCTACCATTGTGTATGTCGCCATCTTGAAGCCCTCCTTATCTTTGAATTTAAACGTTGACGGGATCTTTTTTCACGGACGCTTCTTGATCTCCCATAACGGATGTACTGTGAAGCGGTTGCACTTTTGCAGTTGGATCAATATAGACTTTTGCATTGCTCACTGCAACGGGCGCTTCCCCAAACCCACTCGCAATCAGTTTGACTTTCCCGTCATATGTACAAATATCTCCAGCGGCGTAAATGCCTTCAATATTTGTCTCCATTTTTGAATTCACTACAATTGAATTTTTATCAATTTCCAAATCCCATGCTTTAATCGGACCTAAAGAAGAGACAAAACCGTAGTTCACCAGAACGTCATCTACTTCAAGCTCAAGCTGTTCACCGTTTTTCGCTTCTTGAATGATCACCTTGTCAATTTTGTCCGTACCGACAAGTTCAACCGGCACATAAGGAGTCACAATGTCGACCCGCGACTGTTTTAATTGCGCTACACTGTGCTCGTGGGCACGGAATTTATCCCGTCTGTGGACGAGTGTCACTTTTTCCGCAATGGGCTCTAACATCAATGCCCAGTCCACCGCTGAATCACCGCCGCCAAATAACACAACCTTTTTATCTTGAAACTGATTCATATTATTAACGAAGTAATGGAGATTTTTTTGTTGGAATTTCTCTTCTCCGGCGATATTCATTTTTCGTGCTTGGAAAGCGCCATTCCCTGCTGTAATAATAATTGTTCGTGTGTAATGGACACCTTCATTTGTCTTCAATGTAAAAAGTCCGTCTGCCCCTTTTGTCACTTCTTCAACGGATTCTCCAAGACAGACCGTCGTTTCAAACTGATTCATTTGCTCGGTTAGCTGATCAACTAGTTGCTGAGCGCCTACCTTGGGAAAGCCAGCAATATCATAAATATATTTTTCAGGATACAGTGCAGACAGTTGCCCTCCCAATTGCGGCAAGCTTTCAATAATTTTCACTGAAGTTTGTCTCAATCCCGCGTAAAATGCAGTAAACATGCCAACCGGCCCACCGCCGATGATTGTTATGTCAAATACTTCTGAAGAGGTTTGACTCATAACATTGCCTCCTTACCTGTACAGGTTTCATATTCATTCCGAACGCGAGTCAAAGTCCTTACAGAGGAACCTATCCATTGCTTTTGCTCACGTTGCCAAATTATATATGCATCTTTCATGCCAAGTTTAGAAAGTGACGTAAAATTCACACTCCACGCACACTTTCTTATCAATAGCGGTCACACTTGCTTCAAAAGATGCTAGTATCGAGTCAAAAATAACTCAAAAACTATTGAAGTTTTTGCAAAATTGACTCAGAATGAAAGCATAACAACATGTAAAATTTAGATGTCCCGTTTTCTCAGAATGACAGCTAAGGATAAAGGAAAGGAAGGTGAAAACTGCGCTAAAAACTACATGCTAGACAAGACGGAATCGGATAGTGGTGCTAAAGGTTGGTATCCGGTGTTTAGCATAGGAAGTATGTTTTTAGTTGCAGTGTGTCTAATGAAGGAGTATGCGGGGTTAAAAACTACCGAGTTAACACTCGAATCGATTTTAAAAATATTGGATTATTCCTCGGATGAGATTTACGTCGTAGATCGCGATACACGGATTGTTTTTGTCAATAAAAATTGCGAGAAGCATTATGGCCTCAAAAAAGATGATGTCATCGGAAAGTTCAATCATGAGTTATTTGATAAAGGCTATTGGACACCTTCTATCCTTCCTGAAGTATTCAAAACGAAAGAAGCTGTTTCTCTTCGGCAGCAAACCTATATTGGTACAGAGCTCTTAACAAGGGCGATCCCCATCCTGAATGACAGTGGAGAAATCGAGTATATCGTATCGACAGCAACTGAAATCCAAGGGTTTAATCGAATGATTACCGTTAACGAACAGCCACAAGAACAACTGGAAAATCAAAACGCGCTGAATACCATCATTTCCAATAACGAAAAAATTCAAAGCATTTTGCAATTCTGCCAAAAAGTTGCCCCCACTGATTCAACAGTTTTAATTCGTGGGGAGTCAGGAACGGGAAAAGGTGTCATTGCACAACACTTGCATAATAGTAGCCACCGTAGACAGGGACCATTTTTGCAAGTGAACTGTGCCGCAATCCCGGAAGAGTTACTGGAGTCGGAGTTATTCGGTTATGAAAGCGGATCCTTTTCGGGTGCCAGAAAGGGCGGGAAAATCGGCCTTTTTGAAGCAGCGGATACTGGCACAATCTTTTTAGATGAAATCGGGGAGCTGGCGTTGCCGTTACAAGCAAAAGTACTGCAAGTCATCCAAAACAAGCAATTCATCCCGATTGGCAGCAGTACAAGTAAGACCGTTGATGTGAGAATTCTTGCTGCGACTAACCAAGACTTAGAAAAAATGGTGCAACAAAAAACATTCCGGGAAGATTTATACTATCGACTCAATGTGATTGATATTCATCTACCGACGCTTGCGGAAAGACAAGAAGATATTATTCCATTAACGTATCGGTTTTTAAATGAATTTAATAATAAATACAATTTCAATAAGGCCATTTCGGACAATTGCCTACAAGTACTCGTGCATTACTATTGGCCGGGGAATATTCGCCAACTTGAAAATTTAGTAGAACGTTTAGTGATCACGAGTAACGCCATTATTGAAGTAAGCGATTTACCACAAGTTATTACCGAAAGTGTAAAAGAAATTCCCGAGCTCATGTATCCCAATTCCCTCGACAAGGCGATTACAGAAGTCACTCGATCCATGATCAAAAAATCATATATGCTTCACGGCACAACGAGAGGCGTTGCAAAAGATTTGGATATTAGTCAATCCAAGGCGTCTCGATTAATTCGGGAATACTGTTAAGAGGGTCACTAAAAAAGCCACGATCACCGAATAGTCTTCGGGAATCGTGGCTTTTAACTTTTCATTTAATTGTATAGATTTCTTTACGAAGCCAATGATTTCTTACGGAAGTTTCTACTTTTTACGATCTCCCGAATTTCCAACCTGGCATTGAAATCTTTTTGCCTTCTTTCCGTTCTTTCGCATATTCAGCTGTAGCTGTGAACAGAACGTCAGAAGATGAATTCAATGCGGTTTCACAAGAATCCTGAATAACCCCGATGATAAAACCGACACCAACCACTTGCATTGCAATATCATTTGGTATACCAAATAAACTACATGCGAGTGGGATCAGCAAAAGGGATCCGCCCGCAACGCCTGATGCACCTGCTGCCGAAACAGCCGCCACAACAGAAAGTATAATGGCAGTCAGTATATCTACTTCAATCCCAAGCGTGTTTGCTGTGGCAAGCGTCAACACAGCAATCGTAACAGCCGCGCCAGCCATATTAATCGTAGCGCCAAGCGGAATGGAAACAGCATAAGTATCCTCGTCTAACCCAAGTTTTTCTGCCATTTTCATATTGACTGGAATATTCGCAGCTGAACTACGTGTAAAGAATGCAGTGATACCGCTTTCTCTTAAAACCATTAAAACAAGTGGATACGGATTTTTTCGCGTATAGATGAATACGATTAATGGATTCATAACAAACGCGATAAACAACATACATCCCACTAAAATTAAAATTAATTCACCGTAAGTTTTTAAAGCGGAAAATCCTGTCGTTACAATTGCATCAAAAACAAGTCCCATAATACCGAACGGTGCTAAATTAATCACCCATTGTACCACTTTAGTGATCGCATCCGAAAAACTGCCTAGCACATCTTTCGTATTTTGCGTTGCCTGTTTTAATGCAAGCCCTAAAACGATTGCCCACATTAAGATCCCTAAATAGTTGGCACTGATTAAGGCGTCAATCGGATTGGCAACTACGTTAAAGAGTAATGTTTTAATAACTTCCACAATACCTTCTGGAGGAGACAAATCTTCTACCCCTGTTGTCAGTATTAGTTTAACCGGGAACATAAAGCTCGCCACCACAGCGACAACCCCAGCAAATAATGTGCCAATCGCATAAAGACCAAGTATCGATTTCATATTCGTTTTTGTACCGCTCTTATGCGCAGCAATCGCATGCATCACTAAGAATAAGACTAAGACAGGTGCAACCGCTTTTAACGCCCCGACAAACAAAGAACCAAGAATAGAAACCCCACTCGCCGCATCAGGGACGGTTAAAGCTAAGATAAGACCTATAATAATACCGATAACAATCCGCTTTACCAGACTTATCTGATTCCATTTTAAAATTAAACCTTTCATAAACCTACCCTCCAAAATTTTCTGAAAACTAACATGTTAAAACATGTGCAATATGTGCAATCTCCTCTCCTTGTATAAGCATCCTCAACTTATTGACTTTAGAGTAGATTGACACCCTATTCTAACACAATTTTTTAGAATTGCGAAACCGCATTTTTTATAGTTGACCCTATTTCGGGATTTCTGATAAAAATAATAAAAAGCTATATTCTCCTTGAGGATTGCTTCTTTGAACTCTCTATATAAAAATTGCCTCAATTCCTAAACGGAAATAGAGGCATTACCACTTAATTAACTATGCAGACTTCCAGTTAACCAAGGACGTTGTCGATACGGACCTATTGGGATTTGAATGAGGCTGGTTTTTCCTTGTGGACTCAGCTTGTAAAGTTCATCGCATCTATTCGCATCAAACCCGAGGAGTGGGTGCCCTCCTAATCCGAGGGCTGACGCGACGAGCAGGATTCTTTGCACCAGCATACCCGCTTCCATTTGTTGGATGCGGTATCCCCTGTATCCCATTTCCGCTTTGAAATGATTTTTGTCCCCTGCCACATGTAGACAAAGCGGCACTTGGAACATATTCACATTCCCTCCGGACATGCCGTGCTGTAACTGTAATCGCTGATCGCCGAGTTGTACTCGATGTAACGCATGGGTAGAGCTGTCATAGTGATAGGCACCATTCGGAATACCCTCGACATTATACAAACATCCGTAAAGCGAGACACGGGATTTCTTTTTCTTTTGAACGCCATCCAAATCGTTTTGATACGAGAAGGAATCCATCGCGCCCTTCAGCAGTGTGGCAAGCTGAAGTTGACTTACCTTTTCCAAAACGAAATCCATATCCGGTGAAAATCGCTTTCGGCAGACCGACGCAAAATCATACGACAATCGCTCCACAAAAGGCAGGATTACCGTTTGAGCTTCACAATTGATTGGCTCCTCCTTGATCTGCCGAAACGATCTCGCTGATTCCAACATAGACGCTTCATTCATCTTGGTTAACATCGGAAACTCTATAATCCTTCGTGATTGGACATAATGAGTAGACTGAATGGCTGTCAACTCTTGGCATAAGTCAGCGGCAGAGTCATCTCCATCTCTGTTACTTCTGTCGAAGCAGCTTGTTGATTCCGCCGTTAGTGGAATCACCGCATACACACTCTCCTCTTGTTCGGAAAGCCCAAGCAGGTGGTTGATGGCCCGATCCAGGAACTGGAAGTATACCCAAGAGGCGAAGCCAAAACTTTTTGCAACTTCCAATAATTGACCAATCAAAACACCAGTATCCAGCCCTTGAAGACGGTAGGCAAAGTTATTGTATTTAAAGAAATTTTTCCAAAACATTGTAGATACAAAAACGGTACCAAAACAATCGGATAGGTCACAGCGATTCCCAAGTGCCCGGGATATATATGAATCGAAATTTCCTTCTCGTAGCAACACTAAACGATGATGTGCCACATCATAATGGTAAACACCGGCAGGCAAATGCTCTATCTTCAAATAAACATACAATTCGTTTGGATACAGCGCCCCACCGGAAGGAACAAACCGCCGTTTCGACTGCATGAGGTCCATGGCTCGATCGCTGGAATCCAAGTTCATCATAGATTCGCTAAATTGCGTTAGACCAAATACATACCAGAGAAAATGACCGATTTTTCTTAGGTTAGGATTTTCAGTTAATTCCATACTTTTGAGTGTCAACGGTACTTCCAAAGAAAGCGGAATCACAGGTAAGCCACGGTAGAGCTTATACGGAAGCGGTCCATCATCCCAATCCACTTCCCAGTCCGGCGGGCTTACCTTGTCAATGTCAAAATGGAGATTGTGCAGAAATACCTCACGGTTCATCCTCTACCTCCTAACGACTGGTTATGGGAACGGATGCGGATATGGATTGAGCTGTTCAAGTGTTAGCGGTTGTTCCTTGTACCCGAGTTCCATTGGCACCCGGAGCACCCTGTCAAGTCCTGTTATGCGGGTAAGATGTTGCCCAAATGTCATCGGCAGCATCCCCGGAATGAGGACTTTAACGCAAAACAGTCCGTTTTGTTTGATTTCCGGTGTCGTTTGGTCCACCACGATTACATCGAGGTTCAAACTCCCAAACACCTGGAGAATATCCCGCAGATCATCCATGAGGTCTGCATGCACTGCCTCCCATTTGAATTCCTCGTCAAACGTTCGCAATGGGCGATTGTCATCTAACAAAAACTGTAGGCGTTCTTGCGCTTCCGGCAACCCATACAACATCCCATGATCATCCATCTTCCGCACCAAGGAAGAATCTTTGTACATTCGCACATACTCTTCCCGGTTTGCTTCCAAATTCTCGTCAAGTATTCCCATCATGCCTGCCAACTCTTGAATCGAGCTTTTCGCCGCTCGTAGTGGATCCAAATGAGCGCCGGCCGCACTGATAATATTCAACCCCGTTTTTTTCCTATTTTTCGCCAGTACTAAAACACTTGGAATTCCGTTCTCCATCGTCGAGTTATAAAAATGGAGATCATAACCACCAACCGCCCGCACACGGTCAATCATCAACTTTAATTCTTGATCGTTAGTAGAATCAGGGTCCAGACGTGGGAGAGCCAGCTCCGCGTACCAAGTCATCAGAAACGAATCACGCTCTATAACTTCCATAATACCGTAGAAAATGGCCTCCTCTAAACTACCGCCTAACGCACATCCATTGGATGTTTCATAGACAAATCCCCCTCCGCAACCCAAGCTGTAATAAGCCAGCAACTCTGGAACCAGAATAGGACACTCTTTCAAAAACGAATAACCCCAAACCCAATCGATGGAGCGATCCATATCGAACGGTTTGAACGGAAAATCAGGCAGCGCATACTGTTCCTTTGAATGCACACCTACCTTGAGCGGATTAAGCGCTCGGCCTTCCAGATTGCGAAAGCTGTCATGAACCACTGTTCGTTTTCCACTTGGAGACAGACCACAGTACCGCTCCAACCCCTCCAAAATAGCCGTAGCCTCACTAACCTTGTATGAATGCGTTCGGCCTGCCACACCCTCGTCTCCCGTAAACATCGGCAGATTAACACTGACATCGGCAAATGGCAGCGTGAGTTCATACATCTTCCCATTTAAAAAACCAGTCCGCTCATCTAGATAATCCTTGCTTAGCATCTTTTGCAGGTCATCCATGGAACGACAGCGGTAACTGTCCGGACTGATCTTTGGACTAGATTGCAGTGTAATTCGTGCCGCTTCAGGTGAATCATCGGGTACTCGACTACAGACCGGACACAACGGGTCAGGAAGAAATGAGTGCCATGAAGTCTTTAGCGATTTCAGATTGATTAAACATAAACGACCTTCAGAATGAGCCTGATTTCCATCTAGTACGCTTTGTACCTCCGACTCGAGTAGGTGCGCCATTTGCAATAGTCCCGTACGCGATACCCATGCATCACACGAAATTCCCCCGTGAGCCTCAAATCTCTGTTCCAACTCCCACATCTCTTTACGATCTCGTCCGGCTATGAGGCGTCGCTTGTCTGCACACTGGGAGCAGCCTGGTATTTTCGAACGTACGAGTGGCCCAATCACGCCTTCTCCATAGGAAACAAAACCTCGCAGCCAAGGTATGCCGGTTGGCCGCAATACTTCTTCCGATTTTTTATGAATGGAAGGGTTCAAGGTATCGTGCAATACCAAAACCAGATCAGTGGTTTCTGGTACGCCCTCTTCGAAATCGGTGCGGCGTATTACTTCGTATTGAGTAGATAGATCCCCGCACACACGATCAGCCAATAATCCTTCTCCAACAACCAGCACGACGGCACTCAACGGAATCCTCCCTCCTCTCGCAACAACACGCCAAACACCCCTGCGAGTCCCTCTTTCAAAAACGGTTCAAATGCCAGATCACATACGAATAGCCGCTTATGATTCCTTTCTAGGATTTGTCTCGCAGAATGTAAAATCTCGGACTGTCTCTTCTCATCACAAGCGGGGATAACAAGGCTGAGTGGATCCTTTTCTTCCAGTAGAACGGACGAAATTTCCTGTGCTTGCACCGGGTGGGAAGCCGAAAGCCCCTGTTGTAACGCTTTTCGCAACGCCAATGTAATCGTCAAATCGACACCTCCATACCAACCGGCATTCGTTCCGACCCAGATGACAGGGAAACCGTTCACTTCCTTTCCTAAGCCAATCGTCGGTGAGCCATGTATCGTGGTCAGTGCCTCCAAATAAAACCGGCAGCGTTCATCTTCTACCGTGTCTACTTGCAACGGAGCAACCTGATTTTTTTGATTGATCAGCCGCTTGCTTAGTTCTTCGTCCAAACACTTTTGCAATCCCCGGCAAATCCCTTCCGCAACTGTTTCCCCCGCTCCCACTCCGATGAATTCCTTTATTTCTGCCCCTTTTTCCTGATCGAAAGGTAGGGTTGCAGCGAGGAGTCCAACCGCTCGTGTCACATATGATTCTATCCCAGCCAGCCCCGCCTCTCTCCTTGCTTCCTCATGCGTCAAACCTGTGCAAACAATGTCTGGTAAAAGCTCAGCGGGTCCCTTCGACAACATATCGACTGCCTGAACGCGGCACTGGGCTAAAGGCAGCTGCTTTAGATCTCCTTCCTCCCAACTATGAAAAATCCCTGATACTTCCGATGTCAACTGGCTGAAGTAAAGTAACAATCCATTCGTTACATCTTTACTTAAGCTTCGTTCAGGACGCATATCCAAATCTGTTACCCATTCGCTAGACATATGTCCATCCACCAACGGATGAGGAAAAAATGAATGCCAATTTCCTTCCAATGTGTCTAGATCAAGCAGATAAAATAGGTTCCTCAGTTCAGGTTCGGTCACTCCTGTAATCTCTTTAAACAATTCAAATGTGATGACATTGGCTAACATGGCCCCTGCTGTGGCAGAGAAAGCAGTGAACGGCTGCTCTTTGGAAAGTACAGTTCGATGCAGGCGCCTCCACGCAGACTCCCAACACCACTTAGAGTCTGGATGCACTATCGGACCCGCAAGGCCCATCTGCTGGTGGCATATAGCAGGGAGAAACACCTTCTTCTCTTCCCTACAAACATTATGAAGTACTCGGAGTTCCTCAATATCGCCCTCCTGAGACACATACAAAATCGAATCAAACGGTTGAACAATCTCCCGCCAAAACCCTTTCCCCTCCTGCTGCAAGCTGACCTCTTCTACCGCTATCTCGCTGTCTGTTTTACGAGTGTGTGCCACGAGTTCCATCAACCGCCGTCTATTGGTCGACACCGAGTCCGTGATTAGCATATGGAACTTGGGCAATCCAGATTCAAGTAACGAAGAAACCAACGAAACAAAAAAAGGACCAGCGCCAACTACCAACACTTTGGCCTGACGATAGGTTTGAAATCGATATGCACTCGAATCACCTAAATTGTCCAAAAATTCAATTTGGGAGGCATACTTATTCAGAACCTGATCGGCCAATTGATGAGGAAGATCTTGGCTCACATCCCGAACATACGCATTTCGGTACAGTACTTCTGCAATTTCATAGACACGCTCCCGATATGGACCGGGCAATCCATCTGTCAAATCCCCTAACGTGTATTTCCCGTTGAACATCGGTATCAGTTTTTCAATCCACTGAACGATGTCATTTCCATCTACACGAAAAGAACTTTCATTATTCCGAAAATACACACCACTATTTGAATCGGGGAGAAAAAATGTGTCTCTTTTCACTTTCAGGCGCATCATAGGAGTCAAATTTGACATTCCGTTCCTCCTTAACCATAGCTATTTCCAAATCAAACTGACGACTAACACTATCATCCTATGTACCGTAACTTGTTTCATATGTTTACTTTATATAGAAAAGTCCCTGCAACAACTGCAGGGACCTTGGCAATCATGGTTTTTGTTAGAAATCTAGAAATATTAAGCCTGGCAACGGCCACCGCAGCGTCCGCCGCAGCGATCACCGCAACGAAAACAATTAGAGCAACGGAAACAATTGGAACAACGGAAACAGTTAAAGCAGTTAAAGCAACTAAAGAAACAACTAAAGCAGCTAAAACAACGGCCAAAGCCACCGATAATACCGAGCTGCGCAGTTTGAGTTGAATTGGGTCCGTTTGGGTCCCAAGCAACTGCCTCACTCGTATTGAAATCGCCAACATTCAACATCTGGAGATCATTATAGAATTCATTCATTCTTGCCACCTCCTGAAATTATATTAACAAGATGTGCTACGAGCCCAAATATGAATAAGCTAAAATAACTGAGTAATAAGTGCATCTACCAATAGTCCAGATACACTCCTCCACAATTTATGAACATTGGGTGGATAATGCTACTGATTTCAAATAAAAAAAAGTTCCTGATTACGAAGAAAATACAAATTTTGCACTTTCTTCGTAATCAGGAATTTCAGGTTCCTAGTAGAGACCTCTAATCCATATTATTGGAGTGATACGAAATGATAACGAGACATCTTTTAGTTTTATTGTATTATTTTCATGTCAAGAACAAACTTTTGTCTTAAGCCTCTTTTAGCTCTATAAGTGTTTTTGCTTCTTGAACTAAATTTTCCATTGTATCTAATTCATCATCGCTAATCTCAACGAGTTCTTCAAACATTTCAACTGATTCTCTGGAAATGAAGGAAACTTCTTGAATTGTCGCCGCGATTTGTTGTGAGCCTGCAGATAATTCTTCCGTACTTGCAGATGAATTCGCATTATTTTCAGCAATAATTTTTGTAGTAGCTACAATCTTTTCGAACATCTCCCCAATTTCTGTAATCGTTGTATTGGTTTGTTCAAATTCTTTTGTTCCCTGCCCCATGGATAGGACAACTTTGTCCGTCTCTTCTTGAATATTTCTCACAATATTCGACACTTCAGAAGACGACTGACGTGATTGTTCAGCTAATTTACGAACTTCATCAGCAACTACCGCAAACCCTTTTCCGTGCTCACCTGCACGAGCCGCTTCAATCGCTGCGTTCAATGCTAATAAATTAATTTGCTCTGAAATCCCCGTAATTACTTTAACAATGTTACCAATTTCATGCGATTTTTCTCCAAGTACATTGATTGCACTAAATGTGGTATTAATTGTTTGATTAAATTGCTCCATTTTCTCCATCGAATCTTTTAACTTTTCGTTACCGTCTTGTGTTAATTCTAACGTCGTATTCGATTGTTCCGAAATTTGGTTTGACCTTATCGATAGTTCTTCAATCGCCTCTGTTATGTCTACGATAGAAGTAGAAGTCTCTTCAGTGGCCACTAATTGCTTTTTTAATCCTTTACCTACCTCATCTATTGCAGCCCTAACAATATCAGCCTTCTCAGTTGCGTATTCCCCGTATTCCGTAAGATTTCCAGCTTTTTCATTCACAGTTTTTGCATATAACTGAAACTGCTCACTAACCTGATCTGCTGATCGTTCCCCCATTTCGTTTATATCCTCATTATTTATAGGTGAACGACGTTTAAGCGCAAAATATTGGTAAGCAAAATACAAAGATGTACATAATAAAACGACTACTATTCCCAGCAAGATAGTTTCCATAAAAATAATCTCCTATTCTATTAACATTAATGCCGAAATTTTACAGCTCTCTTACAATGATATAAATTCCATCTGCTACAGTCGATGGAATATTGCTTAGTCTCTCATTATTTTCATATGTATGGACAATAAAGTTTCCTTCTACATCTTTATATTTCGTCAAGCCGTGAAACTTTTCCATCAAACGTATTGACTTCGGATTTGTTGCTTCACCTAACACCAGTCTTACGCCTTCTTCTGTTGCTTTCTTTATTAACAGATCGCCTAATCTTTGTACAATATCATGACGATCATACTCAGCGATGACACCTAATAAAAATAAATGCAATACCTCTCCGTCTTCCGGATCTTTTCCATAACGTTTTTTATAATCATCTAGGAAACGTGTATCGATATCCGCTAATACACGCATGACTACATTCATGTCAGCAAATGTACCTTCAAAAATATCGTCTTCGATGATTTCAAGAGCCTTCGTATCCCCGACTAACGCGCCTACGACATTTCGTTCGCTATCTAACGCAACAGCACAGTAGCCTTGGTGAGCAATTGACTCGATATATTCCTTCGTAAATTGATAGAAATCTTCGTAAGGTAATTGTAACGCATACCCGATTATCGGTTCTTGCACCCAATTACCAGCAACATCCACTCCAATGAATGTGCTTGCCAAACATGCTGCTGCCTTTTCTATTAAATCTGGTTGGTCCTCTGTAAGAATGTCATATACATATAAATCTTCTAGTGTCTGCATCGTGATGTTCCTTTCAAAATTTGATTAACGTTAGCGCAAAGTTGTTTCAGAAACATGATCGACTACCGTTCCTGGAAAATCAATGGTCTCTAGCGCATTTCGAACTTGTACTTGAGCAATTTTAGACTTAGGATTTACGATCACATTATCTTTAAAGCCAAGTGAAGCATAAAACATGATCGTTTCCCCTAGTCCTGCTGAAACTTTTGAAGGAAGAGGTGATTGGTAAGTTCCGTCCACTACAAACGTATACGCATTTTTTGGAACTTTTGCTACGGTTTCTTGTAAATCCTTTAAATATTCCGCTACAAGATCTTCTTTAATAAACCCTATTACCTGAACATGTACTTCTTTCTTTGCCTCATAAATTGCCATTTTATATTTTGGCTCATCAACAACTAACATCTTTAATCTCCTCCTCTATTACTAATTTTTTTAACAACTGATATTGTAATCTTCCAGCACTTCTTCTACATGAAAAAACTACCCCGACCAAAAATTAGGGGCAGCCAAATAACCACTTCTTATCTTGGCAACCCGACTATCATTTTCCAAGAGGATTTTAGACTCGTAGCTTTGCGTCCTTATCTTTCGATAAGTTTGCCTTTTTCAATTTAAAGAGAAGTAATCGGAATATCACATTAACCTATCAATATAGTAGTATAAACTACTTGTATAATTTTTTCCATATTAGTCCCTTAGACTGAAAAACTCCATATTCCTAAGGGTATTTCTACTCACTTTCTAAGCTACATTGGTAAGAACAAATAAATTTAAAGGGGGATTGCTCGCCGCCTAGTTCCATATGTTCAAACATCATAAAAAGGCAATCCAATTTGATGTGAATCAACGGATTGCCTTGTATTTATGCTTCAATAGCCTATTATAAAACTGAATATTCAGTCTATTCTACGATGTCTTAATCACTTGAGGGCTTACAGTAGATTCAATATCCTGTGAATCGGAATTACGTTGCAATAGAAATGCAGCGCTAAGAATAAGAATTCCTCCGACTATTTGTATAAAATAAAGATTTTGCCCCAAGACAATAGCTGCTAGTATGGCTCCCATGACCGGTTCGAATATCGCCAAAATCGAAGCTTTGGAAGCCCCTATCATTCTTATACCCGTTAACAGCAACATAGTGGGAAGTGCTGCCGCTACAACACCAGCAAAGATCAATATCGGCCAAAGTGAAGCATCATGAAACGGTTGGAGAATAGCCTCCTTTTCCCCGAAAATAAACCCCATAGTCGCGAATACCGTTCCGGCAGCAATGAGGAAAATTGTCGTAGCATACGATGCAGGAACGCTCGGATAACCTTTACGACCGACAAGAAAATAGACGGACATTCCAATTGCGGCAAAGAGTGCTAATCCAATACCAAGCCAATCAAACCTCATTTCTTCCCCAAACATTTGCCCAACGACAGCGAGACTGCTCCCACCCAGAGCAAATAACAGTGCGATGATTTTTTGCTTATTTAGCATTTCACGTCCCGTAACAGCACTGATCAACGTCACGATTGCTGGGTAGATATAAAATAATAGAAATGCCAATGCTACTGTTAAATGAACGAATGCGTAAAAAATTGCTAAACTATAGGACATAAAAGCCAATGCCGCAATAGACAAATTCCTCCATTGCCATCGAGGAATATTCGACAACACTTTTTTCTGATTCCGTTGGCGGCCTACTCCGAATATGAGAAGTACACACATCGTGATGGCCCCAAAGATTTCTCTCCATGCCCCAAAAGCGATTGGACTCACACCAGCTTCATATGCAATATTGGTCAAGGTTCCTAGGCTCGAAAAGAGTGCTGATGCGAACAGTACTATTAATATTCCCGTAAGTTGTTGTTTTTTCAAATCAGAATTAGAAATCATAGGCTGCCCTAATCCACTTTTCTCCATATTATTGTCCACCTCTCCATTGTCATATAAGGTTATACAATTTTTCACAGAGTCGCCGCACCTTAACCTATCCTTGTTTTCATTCTGGTACTGACTATCCTGAATAAAGTAAAATCATATAATTTATTTTGAACCAACTGTTGGGCATATACTTGATCCTGTCACATGTCTTGCGGCAGTACCTAGCATATAATCAATATTTTCAGATGCCATGGCCATTTTTACGGTTTCCGAACGAATATGCATTAATTCTGCAGGCCAATTTGAGGCAGCAGCCCCGTATATTTTTGACCAAATTTGAGTCTTATCTGCAATCGGTTTCATAATATCTTCCCAATTTTTAAGGGCTGTCTCTATATCATCGTTCTCCAGTTGTTTAGCAAGTTCCAACGCACTTGTCATGCTAACTCCTGCCCCTTGTCCTAAATTAGGCTCCATTCCATGCGCAGCATCGCCAAGAATCGCCACTTTCCCTGCCGACCAGGTTTTTAGGTAAATATAGTAGAAGTATTGATCTAATCTTAAATAATCGATACGTTCTATGACAGATTTCAGGTGGGGGAATGATGAAAGCCAAGCATCTTTATTAATAGGATCAGAAAGTCCTTCGCTATCTGTAGATGGCGATGTCAAATATACATACCGATATTGATCTGTAGATGGAGCTATCCCAATTCGGCGGAAACCATTCCAATGCTCCATTGCGATTCCTATCTCATCTGCATCTGTTTTTGGTATTAAAGCTCTTAATGCTCCATTACTTACTTTTTCAACCGTACACTCAATATGAATCGAATTTCGAATTCTTGAGTTGATGCCATCTGCTGCTACTACTAAATCCGCTTTCACTATTTCCCTATTAGCCAATGTAATCGTTCCTGACGAAGCCGCTGATATCACACGAGCATCCGTCTCTATCCGCACACCTAACTCCTGGGCCTTCCTTACTAGAGCACTATGAATCTCTTTACGCGGTATCACACAGAAGCGATTTTCTTCGCTGAATACTGTGGAATGCAATACATCTTGTGTTTCATCCATCATGTTTAAACTCTGAATAAACTCCACGTTCTGACATACTTCATCAAACACGTCAATCGATTCCAATACTTTCAATCCATTTTCCCACAAATAAAGCCCCGCCCCAATTTCTCTAAGTTCCGAAGATCTTTCAAATATTTGTACATCCCAACCACGTTGAGCTAGTGCTATTCCCAAAGTTAAACCTGATAATCCTGCCCCAGCAATACTTACTCTTTTTTTTGCCATTTTAATGCCTCCTTATAAAATTTCTTATAGGAAATAAAGAAGAAATCCCAATATTTTCCCGGGAAATAATATTGGGATGTGAGGATAGGACTATATAAGATTAGAGATTGAAAGATATTCTTTGATATGTTCCACAACTTTTTCCGGTGATTCAAGGGTAGGAAAATGTGTTTCGCCTGGGATCATCTTAAAATCAAACCAAGTGTTCTGCTCCGCAAATCGACTTTGCAATTCTTCGTAACCATCTTCCGCAGCCTGTGAGTAGATATGCACAATAGGACGCTTCTCTTTTAGAGCCGCCATCCGTTTAAGCGGCGAACCCCATTTTTGATATGATTCTTCGATTACTCGGCAGGAACGTTCCCACATATCGTAGCCGAAACTGGCCATTTCCTTATTAAGATGGTTTTTGACAGCACGATTAGTACTAACACCTTGCCAATGGTTAAATATATTTTGTCTACCTGAAAACCACTGTTCGGGATTTTGCATATCTTGCAAGTCTTTGATAAATTCTTTCCCTGCCTCAGTCATGATCCAATCGATCACTACACTCTGAGGTACTCTGTCCGTTCCTAGGCGATCAGTGATTTCCATATTAGCCCAACCACCATGCGACGTGGATATCGGAATAACTTGTTCGATATCCAACGCATTCAATACGGCAATAACATCGTCGGCCTGGTCTTTAGCACCGAAGTCCTCCAATCTAGATAAAGGATCCGTATGGCCCCTCCAATTCATGCGGACCACTTTATGTTGTTCTGCTAGCAAGTGAACCACTGGGTCGAAGAGTCTATGATCCTGACACCAACCGGACAATAACAGCAATACAGGACCCTCTGCATTTCCGTGGATATCATACGTTATTTCGCAACCATTCATTATAATTGATTCCATAGCACTTTTTTCTTCTTTCAACATGAACATCGTCTCCATTTCTTTCATTTGATTTTAAGGGAACGGAAAGTTTATCTCTTACAATATGAGTGATTGACTTTCACGTTTTCTTGTATTAACTTTACTTTAAGAATATTCGGAGTGTTGTAAACCATTTAACCGTTTTAAAAAAAATAAGAAAGGGGAAAAACAGTGCCAATTATCTTTGATAATCATAGTTACTGGAAAGATTTTTCTTTATATGGGGAAAGGTTGTTCTTTAAAGAAAATTCCTTTGTATATAAAAAAGGGGAGATTGGAAAAGGAATCTATTATATCGAAAAAGGATTGGTAAAGGCAACTTCCATCAATACAAAAGGAGAGGAGATTCTTGTAAATATCTCTTTACCACAACAGTTAATCGGTGTGCAAGCGATGGATCAGATCGTTCACTTTTCATCAACCGAAACCATTAAAGACTCAGTATTATATTTTTTCCCTTGTGAAGTAGTAAATGAGATTATCCACAAATATCCGCATGCCCATCGTTTATTTTTGGGAACTGTCAAGAGCCAAATGAGATGCCTGATAGATAGTATCCACTTCAATAATTTACCTTCGGAAAAGCAATTGGCAAGGTTGATCCTTAATATTTATGAGGATTTCAAGCAGTTAAAAATCTTCTTATCACAAAAAGACCTAATCAAATGCACAGGTCTTACTCGTGTGACAATTTATAAGGTCATGAAGGATTGGAGAGAAAAAGGTTATATCGAGACGATGAGTCATTCATTGATCATAAAGAATGTGAGTGCATTACGGGGACTTGCAGATAGCTATTCCTAAAAAAGATTCTCATGTTAATGAGCCGGGCTTCAAGATAGTTTACAAGGGAGGTTTTGTAATGGAGTTACGATACTCGTGGCAACCATATCTACAATTTGGACAAAGATTAGCGGTAGAAAAAAACACCTATATCTATCATCAACAGGATGAAGGAAAAGGATTCTATTACTTAAGCGAAGGCAATATTAGAATTTCCGTCTCATTTCCTGATGGTCTTGAAAGAACTATCAATTATGTTCCAGTGGGGATGCTCTTTGGAGAAGACGGCCTATATAATGACCCTTACTTAACGACTGCATGTACCGTGAATTCTTGCATCATCTACTACTTTTCTGATAGCGCTTTCACACAAATATGCAATGCCTTTCCTGATGCAAAACATATATTTACTAAATCACTGCTATTTAAATTTAGGATAGTTGCTGAGGTGCTATCATTTACATCCAGTCCGGCAGAACAACAAATTGCTCATTTTCTTATCAAACTTATTAAAGAAAATGGCGAAGATATCCCCTTGAACCAGACGACTTTGGCAAATTATATTGGCGTCTCCCGAATTAGTGTGAATAAGACTTTAAATAATTGGAAAAGAAGAGGAATAGTCGATATTTCTAATAATCGTATACAAGTGAAGGAGTTGCAGAAGTTAAAAGACCTACAGTCAATCAATACGACAATGCCTTATAATCTGGATTATTTATTATTGGGTGTTTAAAAGAAAAAAGAGAGTACGATGGTTAACCACACGTGCTCTCTTTTACGATTAATCATTCAGAAGACTATTGAATGAGTCCAGGATTACTGGCCATGCCCCTGAATCAGGAACAATCAATTCGAAATGTTCAGCGTGAGGTATGGGGATAAAACGAACTGTGTCTCCGGCTGATTTGGCAGTCTTTTCGAATAGCTCACTCATCCCAATCGGTACATTCACATCCAGGCTACCGTGAATAAGAACAAGCGGAACACCAATTGGTAAAAGGGATTTTGGAGAACCTTGCTCATAGCGATACGGATAATTCTCAGGCGATCCACCCATCAAGTCCTTTGTAGGATTATCAATAATTCCGAACGCCGTATCCTTCCATTGATGGATATCATGCATTAACGCCAAATCACTTACACCGGCAAGACTAATCACCCCTTTTATCTTTACAGCGTCTTCTGTACTTGTCAGATTGCTATCTGAACAAAGATTATGCCTTGCCGCAAGCCATAAGGCAAGATGTCCACCAGCGGAATGCCCGATTGTAATTACCGATTCCGTGTTCAGAGGATAGGATTTGGCCAAAGTCCTGACAAAGTCCGCCGCTTTTGCACTATCAAGAAACGTATTTGGCCAACCGCCATCTTCTTGTCCCACACGTCGATATTCAATATTCCAAGTAGCTATCCCATTTTCTGTTAGGGCATTCACAAATGCATTCATATGCTCCAGTTCAAAATGAGCCTTCCAAAAACCGCCATGAATCACAATTGCGACCGGAAATGGACCTTCCCCTTCTGGTATGCGCAAATCCCCAAATTGGTTTGCCTCTTCTCCATACTGAATCCTTTTCACTTTTCTTTTAGTAACAGATTTCATCCCACTCAACTCCTGATTTTGTAATTGAATTTGAATCATGAGTAATTCTAAAACATATAGGGCAAGTTTTACTAGCCCACAATTCAAATACTTCATAATAATAACATTATTAAAATTACTCGCATTACATCAGATGGGCTATGAAACTGTATGCTAGATTTTGACGGCAACCGTTGCGACAACGAAAGGTGCAAAAAAAGACGCCATACCCACTACATCGGATGGCGTCTTGCTATTTCGAATAGCTCTTTATTAAGGGTTCGTTGACCAAAGGCCTGCATGTTTTAAGACAACACGTGGATGAAGTTTCAGCTGGGCAACCATTAAGTCCGCTAAATCTTCTGCTTGCATCACTTTTTCTGGATTACCATCTGTTAGGTTTAGCTCAACAGCCATATCTGTTGCTACCGTACTTGGCGTTAGCGTTGTAACGCGAATATTTTTCTTACGTACTTCAAGCATTAATGACTCACTGAGCCCGATCACTGCAGCTTTTGAAACCGAGTATGCACTTGTGATAGGTGCCCCTTTTTGACCAGCTGTTGAGGAAATGTTAATGATGTCTCCTGTGTTGCGCTCCATCATTTCCGGTAATACTGCACGAGTTGTGTAGTACACACCTTTTACGTTGACATCGATAATATTTGTCCATTCTTCAGGCGTTAAGTCCATGAAGTTACCGAATTTTGAAATGCCGGCATTATTCACTAAAATATCGATTGCCCCAAGCTCGCCACGAATCGATTCAACAGCTGCTGTAATTGAATCTAAATCTGCTACATTCGCCGCAGCAATTGCTACCTTCACATCATATTGTTTCAGTTCTTCTGCAACTTGTTGTAAATTTTCAAGCGTACGCCCAACAAGCCCTACGTGAATACCTTCCTGTGCAAAAGCTAGGGCTGTTGCACGTCCGATTCCACGTCCCGCTCCTGTAATTAACGCCACTTTTCCTGCAATTGTTTGCATGTATTTCTCTCCTTTAGCTAAAATTGATTTATGATTGACGAAATCATGTGTGTTAAACTTTTTAAAATTAATACCCGAGTGGATAAAACCGTTCTGATGGTATAATGAATTAAGCCGTTTTACTCGGAAATGATTCGTCTTTAAGACTAACTTCATTCTACCTAAGGTTTTCTACGTTGTGAAGAATGCACTTTTTTGTGCGGAGGTTACCGAACGGTTACCACTAATCAATTACGCCTCGGCGTAATTGCGTCCAGATTTTGAATCGAGCAAGCTCGATTAACTCCTTTCAAAATCTGTGACATCCGCCGGAGGCTTAACTTGAATCAGCAGGGAGTTTGGGCTCCCTCTGATTGAAATGCCTTCTGGCATTCATCCCGCCACTTATGGAAGTGGGGGACTTCTGCTGAATCAAGTTAAAAAAGGAGTTATTACTCATGTCAGATACATTAAGAAAAGAGATCCAAGAACGAATACTAAATCATGATTATCATTGTGAAAAAGAACTTACCTTATCGATTATTAGTGGGAAATGGAAAGTGGTAATCCTGTGGCATTTAGGTGTAGAAGGCACACATCGATTCAGCGAACTTCAAAGTCTTTTCCCAAAGATATCCCATAAAGTATTAACCAATCAATTACGTGACCTGATAGAAGATGGAATTGTACATCGAGAAGTGATTCCAGAAGTTCCTCCGAAAGTCGAGTATTCCATGACTGAACTTGGGATGACATTATTACCCATCGTTGAGATGATGTATGATTGGGGCAAAAAACGGATCGAACAAATCAAACAGGAAAATGCTTATTTGGAGTGATCAAAAGAACTTGAGTTACCTATACGTTTAGCCAAATACATACCCGAGAAGAAAACCATCCCTCATCATTGATGGCATGAAAGATGGTTTTCTCTCACATTATATGATTTCGAGTTCCAGATTCTAAAATAATTCAAAATTCAATACGTTTCTTCAATTTAACTAACCCTTCCAAGTGCGTAAATAACACCTGCATGGGCACCTTCATGCCAAGCAATGAATTGAACGAGATCATCTATGTCAGCAATCGTCATTATATCCTCCCCAATAACTAATGGTTCTGCCGCATCTCCTACCATTTTCCCCTCTAGAAAATTCGTGATTCTATCGAGTTGGTCACGAATTGCCGCTAGTAACACATCACTTGTCGGCGCATCATCTCCCCAGTCCGCTGGGCTCGTCCCATCTATAAATAACGGAACCCATTCAGGGTGCACAATTTCATAAGCCGGTATAGCTTGTTGGATAAAAGTTTCCATCGTCACGAAAATATGACCTACATGCCATCGAATATTATTATTGAATTCTCCAGGTTGAACATTCCACTTGGCATCTTCAATCCGCTTCACGCGCCCTATCGTATGCATACGCGCCAATCTTAATTGTTGTATCGTTGCGATTAGAATCCTCTCCTCTTTAATGAAGTAAACTATTCAATATTCAAATGGACTAATCTAGAATGTAGGCCAATGAAAACATGGCCTCAATTTTATGAACTCCTTCATTCAATAACTACTATCAGTTCGCAATGCAATTTTTAAATTGTTGCTCTAGCTCATCTTTATTTAAGTTTTTTCCAATAAAAACAAGTTCACTTAATCTTGGTTCACGCTCTTTCCATTTCCGATCTGGTCTTCCTGTAAACAACATATGAAGTCCTTGAAAAACTATTCTTTCATCCATTCCTTGAACGTGAAGAATACCCTTATATCGTAATAAATCTTCCCCTTTTTCTTGCACTAGATAACTCATCCACTGATCTACTTTTTCCATATCCAACGGTTTCTCTTCCCTAAAGGCAATCGATGACACTCTATCATCATGGTGGTGATGGTGATGATCTTCTAAGAAATGGGGGTCAATTTCAAGTTTGCGCTTCACATCAAATGTGTTAATTCCTAAAATATCTTTTAAATTTATATTACAGTTATTGGCACGCAATCGCTTAGCAGCAGGATTTATATTGGTCAGTCTTCTCTCCAATAAATTCAGAGCGTCCTCAGATACTAAATCTGTTTTATTGAGAATGATTACATCAGCGAAAGCAATTTGCTCTTGTGCCTCATCATGACCATCCAAATGCCTAGTAACATGTTTACTGTCTACTACAGTGATAATGCTATCGACTACAAATTTTTCGGAAAGTAACTCATCCATAAAAAAGGTCTGGGCAACAGGTGCCGGATCAGCAAGCCCCGTTGTTTCGATTAAAACTCGATCAAATTTCACATTACCTTGCTCCATTGAAAACACAAGCGTTCGCAGAATACGCATTAAATCTCCACGAACTGTGCAGCAGATACAGCCATTGTTCATTTCTAGGATTTCCTCATCAGCATCCACAACGAGTTGATTGTCTATCCCAACTTCTCCATACTCATTGACAATGACAGCAACCTTTTGATGATGCTTTTCAGTTAGTATGCGATTTAAAAGTGTGGTTTTCCCGGCGCCTAAATATCCAGTCAGAATAGTGACTGGAATTTTGTTTGGTTTGATTAAATTCATTGTTTTCGACTCCATTTATAATATTTTTGATACTTTCTTTACTTTTTCTTTGTCCTTAAAAATCCCAGTGATGGTTTCAGATGAACGTTCAAAACCATGTCCACGAAATGAATGACTTACTTTCTCTATATAATCCTCATTGACATAAAGCGAATCCACAAAGAGGGGAGCATCCTCGGGTGTTAAATGCTTATACCATGTTCCTTTCGGATAGTCGATGACTACACATTTATCATGGCATCTTCCATTACATCGAGTACGCGTTGTGTGAATAACATCATCTAGCTCACGGTCTGAAATTTCTTTTCGAATCGCTTGGGTTAACTCCTCTGCACCGACTTGATTGCAACTGCTACCGTTGCAAATAAGGACGTGATGCTTCGCATTGCTTAAATCCCATGTCGCCATATATGTCTTCCCTCCATATAACACTTAGTTAGTACGGTTTAAAATCGATGATTGTTTCTTTAAACCTTTTCGGACAACCTAGATCCTTAAGCGGATAAAGTATTTTTTTGAAATTAAACTTCAGTAGAAATAAAATCCCGTTAGATGGCTGTTTACCAACTTGCTTTTTTTACACCCGGTAGTTGGCCTTTATGGGCAAGCTCCCGAAAAGCAATGCGAGACATGTTAAATTTTCGCATATACCCTCTTGGTCTTCCCGTCAGTTCGCATCGATTTTTCAACCGTGTTGGGGAAGAATTCTTTGGCAACTTATTTAACGATTCATAGTCGCCTTTCTCTTTCAGCTCTTTACGAAGCGACGCATAACGAGCAACCAGCTCCCGTTGTCTTTTATCTTTTGCTACTTTAGACTTTTTCGCCATTTTATGTCCTCCTTCTAATCAGTAATCATTACGATTTAAAAACGTTTAAAATTTTTTACGTCATTTCTCTATGAAGTGTGATCGGAATCATTTTGATATGCTGACCTTTCATTGTCTTTTCGGCATTCTCGACAAACACTTCAAGCCAAAGTCCAATATAAAAGAATAAATCAGAAACAGCGAGTACAATCATATTCTTTAGAATCAAACGTACCCTCATCTGCCCCGGGTGGATAACTAGATTGTCCATCGACCGCGCGCCTCAACAATCCATACTGTAAAATATTGAAGCCCTCACCTTGTAAATAGTAATGATTTCGATTTACGTGTTTATTTATCATACATAGAATTTTTTTTATTAGCAACTGTTTTTATTCTGTAATTTGAAAATGTAATCCTTAATTTTTTGATTCTCTTTGTAAAGAACCTTCCCCCTCAATGATAAAATGATTCCAAATATAGTTACTACAATTATTACGGAGAAATTCTTTTCCGCCTCTTTTCATAAGCTTGATCAGCTATTAAAACCAAAAAAAGCAGCATTTCCCCAAAAGAGAAAATGTCTGCTTTTTATAGCTTCTATATCAAACGCAACCCGAAATCAAACTGATCAAGCAACTCTATTGACAGAACCCGTTGCATCTTCGTCATGTTTGTATTTGAAACTGATCGCAAAAATGATTCCGAGAACAATGGTATAGGCTGCAAAAACTAACCAGATCTGCTGCCAGTCTTTTACGCCGTCAACCGTTAAATAATCCACTATTTTCCCACTAATCACGGCACCTAAATAGGCACCGATTCCGTTCACCATTGTCATAAATAAGCCTTGTGCACTCGCACGAATTCGACGATCCACTTCTTTTTCTACAAAAATCGATCCAGAAATATTAAAGAAGTCAAACGCGGCACCATAGACAATCATGGATAACAGTAATAGGATGAATCCTCCACCGGAAGGGTCTCCATAAGCCAAGAAACCAAACCGCAATGTCCACGCAGCCATACTCAACAGCATAACCGTTTTAATTCCGAATTTACGTAAGAAAAACGGTATGGCAAGAATAAAGAACACTTCTGCAAACTGGCCGATCGATAATAAAATAGCCGGATATTTCACTGCAAGACTTTCTTTATAATCAGGATTTAATGCAAAGTCATGCAAGAACGGGTCAGCAAAGGCTAGGTTAATTTGCAGTGCAGCACCTATCAGCATAGCAAAGATGAAGAAGATGGCCATTTTCTTTTGTTTAAACAGGACAAACGCATCCAGTCCTAAAAGATGGACCAACGACTTTTCCTTCTTAACGTTTTCTATTGTACAATCAGGCAATACCAATGAAAATAATGCAAGTAAAAGGGCAGCCCCCGCTGCAATGTATAACTGGATATTACTTAACTCAAATCCGCCAAGACTAATGGTCCACATCGCTAGAATAAAACCAATGGTTCCGTAAACCCGAACAGATGGGAAGTTTTTCGTGCTATCGAGTCCTTCTTTTTCTAAACCGAAATAGGAAATGGTATAAGACAATGAAATCGTCGGTATATAAACCATCGCGTTAAAGAACATCACCCAAAACATCAGGGTTGGGTTCGAAGTTTGTGCCGCGATCAATAAGGCAATCGCTCCAAGAAAATGACAAATGCCATACAATCGATTTGCTTTTATCCATCGGTCAGCAATAATCCCGATAAGACTGGGCATAATTAGCGAGGCAAGCCCAGAGGAGCCATAAACGGCGCCAACTTGTGCGCCAGAAAAATGTAAAGTATTGATCATATATGAACCAAGTGTAATCAGCCAACTTCCCCAAACAAAAAACTGGATAAAAGTCATTATTTTAAGTCGTGATTTAATTGTCATTTTTTCCTCCTGCTAGGCGTAAGTGCCAAAGCTTCCCTTTTCGAATTATAGGGCTTTTTTTGCTAATTCCGTCATGTAATCGAAGAATGCATCGCGATCCACGTCATAAACCACATTCACCGGTCGGCCATCAGGTGTTTCCACTGTACGTCCTTGACTCGGTCCATCTGTGATGACAATACTATTAACCGTTTGTACTTTCACAAGGTCACTGTTGCCGAGAAACGCAGTCGTTAAGACGTCCCATAGATAGTAGGTAGAATTTGTTGAAAAATGAACGAGCGGCGGCACCATCGCATAACACTGTCCGAGGAAATCAACCCCGATATACTTACGCTCTTTTGCCCAACGTTCACGCACATCTGGAGTTAGCGGTACTTGATTGGTACTTTCGAGCGCGACTAAATCAATTTCAATGTTCGTTTCCCATACGCGAGCAGCGGCTTCGGGATCCCAAAACACATTCCATTCGGCCGTTCCATCATGTTCAGGTTCGTGCACATTTCCAGCTTCACGGAATGTACCGCCCATCCAAACGAGCCTTTCGATTTTCTCTTCAATCTCTGGCGCTTCATCCAATGCCCGGGCAAGGTCCGTAAGAGGTCCTGTAAATAATAAAGTCGTTTTTTCTGTAGTATTTCGAATCGCATCGATCATATGAAGATGTGCCGGCTTTTCTGCTACTGGCGTAATCACTTTTCCAGATTCGTTTAAAATCGGTAGTGCATCTACATAGAAAGCGTGCATGCGCCAATCTTTCGGAAAAGGATTTTTTCCGCGTGAATTTGACTCAGCTACATCAAGGCCGCCGTTGCCAAAGCGATCGATAATTTTTCGGCTTGCAAATACCGCTGGCTCCAAATAACAATCAGCTGGAATTACCGATACACCCGTCAATTCGACATTATCCATTTCAAGTAATAAAAATAATGAAATAAGATCATCGACGCCACCATCATGATTAAAGTAAATATGTTTTTTAGCCATTCCAAATTCGCATCCTTCTCATTTTATTTGAATTGTTGGTTAGTAAAAGTGTGGTTCACTGCCATGGTTTTGAAGTATTCCTCTCCAAAACAGTTCTCTAAAGTCTCTCCGATTCCAGGGTTCTTTAAAAGGATTCAGGATACTCTTATATGTGCTGGAATTTCCCCTTCCTAATATTCGAGTAAAATGCAAAAAACCCGGATAGATATCTACCCAGGTTACGGATTTACATGTAGAAGGAGTGGAATGTAGTGAATAGCAAATATAGATTTCCAGTCATTCTTTCATGTAGTCCGGTAGTTTACGGTCACCAGGTAGAAACGCTTAAGCCATATTCTTAAGCATATACATTCAATAAGCTTCTATTTGTTTTTTTGAACTTAACATTTATAGCATTAAAATCTTGAAATCGTCAATGGAAAACACGAAAGTTTTTATTTTTTGATAATTAATCGTTCGGATATTACTGGTTCCCACGCTATTTTAGGGAAACAATCTAGCGCTAACTCTGATACTTCTCATTTACCCGCAATAATCGCAGTTAAACGCCTTCACTATCGGATAACCAATGCACCTTCGCTTCACCTCACCAATACAAAAATGCCCTGCAGAGATTTCTCTCCACAGAGCATTGATTGTCCTACTCACCGACAAAAAGAAGTAACCGGCACAGGGAACATAATACCTTTAACCTACTGGATTAAATTTTGTTTGATCAAAAGAACCTGCTCCTCAGATAATTCTGTTGCTTCGACTATATCTTGAATTTCCATCCCTTTTGCTAGAAGACGGCGCGCAATCTTCTCTTTTTCTTCTTGCTGACCTTCTTGCCGCGCCTCCATTTCACGCAGTTCCGCTTCGCGTATCATAGCTTCTTCATCGAGAACGTGTTTCATCCGGGCTTCATATGCGATCATCTCTTCCTGGTTTCCACTTAGTGTTTCCCAGCTTTGAAAGGCAGTGCGTAAAGTTTCATCGTTCATCGCAATCTCCTCCAGTTCCTTGAAAATATCTTCATAGACTTTCCCATTTCGATGATCGACAATACCCAATAATAACAACCATCTTGCAAGCAAATCATCCCATGGGTTTAACTTATTTCCTTTCCAGTCACGGATAAGTTTCGTCATTTCAATGAAGTGGAATTCCATTGCATCCGTCAATTTGAAATTTTCCTCATCCTCATATAGATGATAACTCGTATGGAAACTTTCCGTTTGATCAAATATAGAGAAGTTTAGGATATTGATCGCAATGACAGGACGCAGTTCTTTATAGCCCATTCTTGGTTTCATTGGGGCACGGTAGACGCCAGCCCAATAATAAATTGAGCGCTTAATCATATCGTATTTATTGGTAAATTGTATTTCAACATTGATCCATTCACCTGAGTTTGTCAAGACTAATAAATCTAATCGAGACTGCTTGTCTTCCTTATGCTCTCCGCCTGCTTCAATATTTTGAAAGGAGATATCTCTGATACTGTCCCACCCGGTTCTTTGCAAAATAGCATTTAGAAACACTACGGTGATTTCCTTGTTTTTCTCACTTCCGAACAATTGTTTAAAGGCATAGTCAACTTTCAGATCCATCAATCGGTCCAATGAAATCCGCTTCAATACTTTGTAGCGCATGACTAAATTCACCTCATTTTCAGTTATCATTAGTATAGCATCTATGAAATAAAAAAGAGATTACAATACCTATTCTGTAGTTTGACTGAAAAAATTTCTATCTACTATTACTGTATAAAATCTGCATCATTCACTTCCAAAACCATAACGGGTTCTTCATCCTCCAAGATATACGAATCGAATGTTAATTGATCATAAAAAGAGGCTAATCTTTCAATATTTTTTTTGCGCTTTACTTTATGTTCTTCACTATAATCAACTTCCTCTATTGATGAAGGCTTTAAGATAATATAATCAATCTCTAAAATTTCACATAATTGAATGAGTTCTTTAATCGCAGCTTTCCCATACCCTTTATTACGATGATTTGGCTTTATTGAAATCGTATTTAACATAAGAATTTTAGGGTTCCATCCTTCAATTTCTTCTTTAAATAGTTTCGTAAATATAGACATTAGCCATACTTCATCACCAGATGCAGCATCCGCAGCATCCAATAGTTGATTTTTATTCAATAGATTAGAATTGTATATTCTAAAATATATATAACCTATTCTCTTCTCGGTTTCTTCTGTATTAAGAATTATCTCTGCTCCCCCATTTATCACAAAAAACTCCTGGTCAACAACCATTGAAGAATCAAGTGAAATATTACTCCAATCATCTTCCTCAAAGGTTAATCCACTATTTAGTGGTTGTTCCATTGAAAATAGTTCAATCACATTATCGCTAAGAATGGCTTCGAATGAGATATTTTCATCAAGGACACCTAACTTTATTAGATGATTATAAATTGATTCTAGCTTCATGACTCTGCAATAGTTACCTTTTCTATTCGTTTTGTTATTTATTGTGTAATATACAAAATCCCCAGTTGGTAAGATAGCAAAATAAATTTCATATTTGTCTGTATAAATAACACCTGTTGCTTCTTGATTACATTGAATAGAGAATCTTGAATGTTCTTCAACAGCGCTCTTAATAAACGCAAAGTTTTTCTTTTGATCAAATATTGATGCCTTAAAGATAAATGCTTTCTCTAGATCCTCTTTTCTATTAAAATACGGCAAATAATATTGGATAAGATCCTCTGTAATATTCACTTTCTCGCCTCCCCGTATTTCATTTACTACAATCCAAAATAACACGAACGTTAGTTCTCGTAAAGTGTTAAGTATAAATTTAGTGTAAATTCAGACCACGGAGGATTGCATATCGTTTGACAAAAAATGAATCCTCTAACTTTGTTTATTAATTCCTAAGTCACATAAATCATTCATGATGCGTTATCATTCACACCTTCCCCTTGATTCTTTCAAATAATTTTCGAAATCCGTGGCATTGAATAATGTGTATGGACATAAATACTTCTGTCAATGCGGATCATCCCACTATTCTTTCAATTTCGTATCTACCACCTTTTTGAAATGGGCAACTGGGTACCCTTTAGAGAAACGTCCCTTCACCAATCGTGCTGTCGCTTTGGAAGATACTTTGAATTGCTTGTTTGCTTTGTCATTCAAAGATTCAATAGCAGTCGCAACGTCGAGATCATTCTCGACAGTTTCTTTTTTAATTCTTTTATTCTTTTAGGTTATTGCTAGGGGCAAGTTGCCCTCTGTAGAAAGGGTAATCTGCACTCCCCCTTCAGCTGAAGATGCACTCTTCGATGACACAAATTGTCCCGTCGATAATTGTTGCATTTCATGAATGGAAATTCTTCTAATCTCCACTCGTCATATATTTTGTAAACCCGCTTATGCCCATCCCGAACATGCGTCGAGATGAGCTAAATTTGCAAAGGTAAAATGGTCTCGCTAAAACCACTTGCATCACAAGCAATGGAAGCGGTGATTCTTTTACAAATCAATTACGCCTCGGCGTAATTGCGTCTAGATTTTGAATCGAGCTTGCTCGATTAACTCCTTTCAAAATCTGTGACATCCGCGGGCCTAAAGGATGTAGGTCATGCAGTCGTTGCGAATCGAACAGCGGAGGGTTCGATTTGCCGTATTTCTGCGATCTTTGCAGAAATTAAGGCACTTTCCTTTTAGGACGTCGCGAACTTAGACTGCCTTCTATACTTCGTTCAACGGGCGTTTGAACACCCGCTAAACGGTAAACAAAATCGTATTCATCTCGCCACCTATAGAGGGGAAGTCTTCTGCTGAATGAAGATAAATGCACTGCAGATCCCTTTATCTATTCAATCAGTCATGTCAAACGCGTTTTCCCGGGGAAAGCACGACGTCTTGCGCCTAGACGAACGATGCCTTCACCCTTTATATAGACAATTCATTCGCGTAAGTGGACAACTTAGTGACACTTATTTTCTTAAATGCAAAATGCCAGGTTCTCACACCACTCTAATCGTGTGTGAACCTGGCATTTTCTATTATACCTACGATGTAAGTAGGTCAACCCCCTCGATTCGTTATTTGGAATCTGAACGTTCATACTTCACTTGGCAAACTAAGCAGCTCTTGTGCCATTATAGAAAAGCAACGCTACACAAACTCCTGCTCGTATTGCCGCTCCATGAATGTCCCGAAATACGAGCAGGATCAATCCACCTAACAAACCAACAGCTCCAGCGATGCTGCTCATTAATTCGGCTCAAGTATTTTGTTTTATGATGATCGCCATAAAAACGGCAACGGATATAAAGTGTATTATGGATACATAAACTCTTCCATTTGCAAAACCAATCAAACCAACCGCTTTGCGCAGACTTAATGATCTAAGGAGTACAAAAAAACTGCCCCCCTAATAGTTAAACATCGTTTAACTATTGGAGAGCAGTCCAAGTCTGAAGCGACCCGAGCAGCTGCCACCCGGAGTCTAGTCGCACCCCCTGAACAGGAAAACAAAACCGCAAACACTCATCACCTATAGAGTTGGGCGTCTTCTGTAGCTGCCGCTTCGCTTTCAGTACAAAATATTTGCTGAATGAAGATCAAATATTCTAGTGCCAGACAAATTTCGAGTATTTTGTTACACAATCTATATGCACATTTGTAGAGATTATTCCACCAAATGTATGATTTGAACCAAATGCAATGTGAATACTATCGTAAGCCTTTTCATCTTCTAAAATTAAGCCTGTAATACGTGCAGCATGATTGGTTCCAATGCCCAACTCACACAAAGTTCTCCCCTCACCATTACCTAGTATCGATAATAATGCAGCCCCTTGTTCTCCACTAGCTTCTACTAGACGTCCTTCAACAACTGTTAATAGCACTGGATCTTCTACAAGGCCAATACCAGCAATAGAACCATTTATTAATATCTGGCCTGAAGATTGATATTCAACAGGTGCGATATAGGCTTCACCTGATGGCAGATTGCCCGAAGCACCACTTGTTTTAAATACACCTGTACTTGGTACACCAATTCTTCCTTGTAATGGCACGTCCAAACAATACTTTCCATCACCAGTAAAAATGGATACACTTGTCGCTTTTGTTAATTTGTCCGTCATTTCCAACGTCTCGACCTCAACGCGACTATAGTCGGCATTCATGGCGCCATTTAAAAACATATCTGCAGTAATACCAGGCATTGTAATAACTTGAATACCCGCCTTATTGGCTGATTTTCTAGCGTGGGTATGTGTCAAAGAATGCTTTGTAATGCAGAATATAATTGAATGCTGCATCCAAAGCTCAGCAATCTCAGGTGGTGGCTCTTCACCGGATCGTTCACGATCAGGCATTTCAATGTAATATGCATTTTTATCCAAATCTAGTAATGCCTGATAAAAATCTTTTGCTAATTCACTTTTAGATGTATCTCCAAGTACTAATATTTTGGCATTCGGAGCTAAATCAAAATTGTTTTTTAAAATCATTCGGACAACTTCAGTTAATTTGCTCATTATGTTCCTCCAATTTCTAGCAAACTTCCATCGCTACACGGGCAACTAGCGTACGTGGCAATAGGACGGGAACACCCAATGTAGAAATTGCCTGTTGTTTGTGCTTTTCATTATATCCCATGCAGTCTAATACTACGCATTGAACATCTTCGGATTTCAAGGAAGCTACAGCATCCCCAATATCCATTTCTGTATACGGATTCGATGCAATCACACAAACATTACAACCATGCCATTTTTCTAGCATAGACTGCTTCTGATCTTCTATTGGAATAACAATCCCTATTTTTTGATTATTAAATAGGCTACGCACAACACCATCTAGTATTTTATCTGGATAAATTATTGGTTTATCACAACTTAACTTTTCGAAAGTACCCGTACATAAAATAATAATCACTTCTACTCTAGATGATAGCTGATCAATTTTCTCCTGTAATAAGGGCTCTACTTTTGATTTCCCCATGGTCGCATAACTACCATCACGCAGTCTAGAAACATATGTCGTTTCTCCTTTGTCTGGGTATAATTCTAGTATTTCACTGGACGATAAATCATCTAATGCTCCTGCTTCTATTAAGGAGAATTGATTACCGATAACCTTCTCCATTTCTGGTACTAAATCTATTCGTGGTGATTGACCAATTGTAATAACTCCAATATTAGATTTCTTCATATTGTTTCCCAAGCGTTTGTAAATGTTTCATAGAACCATATAAGCTAACTATTTTTTCAAATTCCGGTTCATCATAAAACTCTGCCGTTCCATTTGTAAATTCTTTCGCTACTTCTACCGCATATCTAGCAGCCTGTGCGATATCTACTTCATGGCTTGCACCTGTACCACAACCAGGTACTGCTGACTCCGCGGTGATCGCAACTCCTACTACCGGCACATCCGTTGCCACAGCTGGTTGTAGAATACTATTTACATGGTATACATCATTGCCGTATGGGGTAATATCTTGAGTTGTTACAGCAAATGTTACTGGATTAATCCCCGTTGTCATGCTTAAAATGCGAACTAAATCCGGGCTAAACTTTAAAATATACCCTTCTTTTACTGTTGGGGAAATTGCAATCCCCTTATGATTGAAAATAACATTTCCTTTTGTAGTATCAATTGAGATGATGGCATCTACATCTTCCGTAATTTCATATTTATTCATTGTTAAAATATCTACTGGTGAACCCATAAAATCTACTGGATAGTGTGGCTCTGTAGGAGCATTAGGACAAATATGAGTTGTAATGACTATATCGCCTTTTAATCGATCTCCCTTGACAGACATTTCCGCCAGCTTCAAAGCCGAAGTAATCGCTGCCACAGCACCGTCTGCATCTGAAACCATCCCAATACGCGATGGTCGGGCGCCAATCCCCCCTAAACGTCCAACAATCCCCATTGTACGTGCATTGCCACCTGAAAGCTTTCCTTCCGACCCTTTAATCGTTATTTTAACAAAATCGGTTGAGCCACTTTCCCCTTCCACTGTCTGAACATCGGTTTCAACAAATACGAAGTCTTTGAAAATTTCCACCACGTCTGCTCCTGTTACAAAAGCGTTATCAATAATTTCTATTACGTCTAAAGTTTGTTTTAGTGTCATGTTAAAAACTCCTCACTCAAAAATTTTTGAAATATATTTTTTTACTTCAATACCAAGAACTTCTTCTACACTTGTATAGTTTTCTTCTACGAACATTCCCCGCCCTAGTTTAAGATTTTGATAGGGAGTGGAAATAATATAAACAGGATGATTTTCTTCTAATTCGGCAGATGTAATAGGTAATCCCGTTTCTTTTGAAAAAGTCATAATTAGATTTGGAAAGGTTGAAATTCGCTCTCCATTACAATCAATCGACATAAATTCATTCCAGAATGTTAAATCATACTTATCCTCAGAAGCTTTAACTGTAAACGAGCCTAAATCAAATCCATCTTTTGTAATCAGATTAAAGCTTTCTACATTTCCTTCAACAATGATTTCTCCACCTAAGACTGATGCAACGTTCCGCACTCTTTCTTGTGGATTCTCTCCTTTGAGAAACGCCTGACCTACCTCATATGCATGAGTAATGGCTCCAACAGCCCCGAACTTTTCAATATAATTAGCGGTAACAGGATTTCGTGCAACTGTTACTAGTCCTCCAGCTTGTACAGCACCCTGACGAATCATTTTAGAACAAGTATCTAAACTTCCTTTGGCAAATAATTCTACACGAGCTGACGTACCTTTTTTGCCTCCAATGCCTACCTGCATTGATGTATAATCCTTTAGTTCGTTTAAACCCATTGAACCCATAATACCTGTAGGATGTGCACGCCCATTACAAGCCGCATCTAATAAGGGAATATTTAATAGAGCTGACTGTAAAAAACCATTAACAGTCGCAAATCCTCCATTTTCGTTCGTCATAATAGCAACTGGTGGTTTTTCTAAACTACTTATTAGCATCTCAATAGCTTGTAGATAGTCAGCTGGTTTTACATATTGCTCCTTTGCTGCAGGTGCACCCACACCCGAAACAGTTAAAACAACATCGTCACTGTTTAAACTATTCAGTTGAACAAATGTCGGTTCTCCCATTTGAAAAGCAAGGTTTGCGAATTCTTCACCTTCTATTCTTGAACCGCCACCTCCACCACCTAAAATACACCCCCCCAGAACAATAGCTTCTACCATATCTGCTGTTAACGTTTCTAATTTCATTTCGCACCCACCCTCACTTTTTTTTCTGAAATTTCTTCTGCAAAATGACAGCTAACTTTTGAGCCATACTTTGTAATTTTTAATTCAGGTCTTTGCTTACATTCTTCCGTAGCATAAGGGCATCTTGTATGAAATTTACACCCTTCTGGCATATTTGTAGGACTTGGAATTTCACCATCCAATGGAATTTTATTAGGAAGCCTTTTTGATTCATTTTCATTTACCACAGGAATTGATGACAGCAATGACTGTGTATATGGATTTAATGGATGATTATAAAGTGTTTCTACGTCACTGTACTCCACTACGCTACCCAAATACATAACGGCTACCTGGTCTGCAAAATTTCGCACTAAACTTAAATCATGTGTTATAAATATGTACGTTAAATTTAACTTTTTTTGCAAGTCACGTAGCAAAGTGATAATTTTAGCTTGTACAGAGACATCAAGCGCCGACGTCGGCTCGTCTAGTACAACCAATTTGGGATTTAAAGCTAGGGCACGGGCAATACCGATCCTTTGCTTTTGGCCACCACTCAAAGAGTGGGGATTTCGATCTAGAAACTCTTCTGGTAACTCCACCAAGTTGATTAACTCTCTAATGCGAGCTTCCCGTTGTTGTTTGTTACCGATTTTGTGAATTAATAAAGGTGCTTCTAAAATATCCCGAATTTTTTTTCGTGGATTTAATGACGTGGAAGGATCCTGATGCACCATTTGCATTTGTTGTCTCAAAATCTTTAATTCCTTTTGATCTATCGCTGTTATGTCTCTTTCATCAAAGTTGATCGTTCCCTCTGTCGGAGCATAAAAGCGCATAATCGTTTTGGCAAATGTTGTTTTACCTGAACCGGATTCACCTACGATCGCTAAAGTTGTCCCTCGCTCTAATACAAGTGATATATCATCTACTGCTTTAACATCTCCTACCTTTTTTTTGAAAAATCCTTTGTTAATAGGGAAATACTTTTTCAATCCATTTATCTCCAAAATATTATTGGACATTTTTATTCCCCCCCTTTTGAATATAAATGGCAAGCAACTTTACGATTTTGCAAGAGGTCTATTAAGCTCGGACGTATATCTTTACATATACTTTTCCTTTCGGAACAACGATCATAAAATCGACAGCCTACCGGGGGATTAAAGAAGTTTGGAATTCTACCATCTATACCGTCACCCATACTACCGTCTAATTTAGGGATTGACGCTAGTAATCCATTTGTATAAGGGTGGAAAGACTCTTCGAATATCGTTTCCGAATCTCCTTCTTCAACAACTTCACCCGCATACATAACATAAACGCGATCACTAATTATCCTCGCCACGCCTAAGTTATGTGTAATGAAAATCATTGAAATTCCTTCTTCTTTAACTAGACGTTTTAACTCAACTAATATTTGATCTTGTACGGATACATCAAGTGCTGTCCCTGGCTCATCTGCAATTAATAACTTCGGTGTATGCATTAAAGCCATTGCAATTACAATTCGTTGGCGCATACCTCCACTTAATTCGACTGGATAACGTTTCATAATAGCGATAGGGTCAGGAATGCGCATCTTTTGTAATACTTCGATCGCACGGTCATATGCTTCTTGCTTTAATTTTTTATTCACCCTAGAAAATATATTTCTATTCTTTCCTTTCCAAATATAGACATCCATTAATTGCTCGCCAATTGTAAAGACTGGGTTTAATGCAGTCATTGGATCCTGGAAAATCATTGATATATCTTGTCCCCGTAATTTTTGCATTTCGTCTTTGGAAAATTTCAATATATCTCGATCCGTAAAGAGTATCTTGCCGCCTACGTATTTAGCTGGAGGTGTCGGTACAAGTCCCAATATAGATCGCACAGTCACAGATTTACCACAGCCGGATTCACCAACGATAGAAATAACTTCACCCTCGTTTAGACTTATATTTACGCCATTAATAATTTTTGCCGTCCCCTCGTAGGAGGTGAAGTGAACTTTCAAATCTTCAATATTAAGTAAAACTTTACTCATTATTCATCACTCTCCATCCAGACGTACGTCGAATACATCCCGTAGCCCATCCCCTAGTAAATTAAAGCCTAATACCGTAACTAAAATTGCAAATCCAGGGAACGTTGCCTGCCACCACATTTCAGGTAAATACACTCGTCCTTCTGCAATCATAGTTCCCCATTCCGGTGTTGGAGGCTGTGCCCCTAAACCAAGGAAACCTAAACTTGCCCCAGTTAAAATAACAAATCCCATATCTAATGTAACTTTTACTATAATGGTTGAAATACAGTTGGGTAATACTTCTATAAATGCAATGCGCCATTTACTAGCACCCAAGCCTTCCGCCGCCAATACAAATTGCTCGTCCTTCAAGCTCAATACTTCGCCATAAACTAAACGGGTAAACCATGGCCACCAGCCGAATGAAATAGCGATCATAATATTAACTAATGTAGGCTCTAAGATTGCCGCTACCGCTAAAGCTAAAACAAGAGCCGGAATTGCTAAGAAAATGTCCGTAATGCGCATGATTAGGGCACCAATTTTCCCTCCCCAAATACCTGCGATTAATCCAAGGGGAACACCGATACCGATAGCTATTGCCAATACTAATACACCTAACATTAGGGAGATTCGTGTTCCATACACAACACGACTAAAAATATCGCGCCCTATTTCATCTGTACCAAAAAAGTGTTCAAAACTTGGCGGTTGGTTCATTTTGTCAAAGGCTATTGTTGAACCCGTAGCATCTGAGGGATATGGTACAATCCATGGTGCAAAAATAGCCATTAATATAACAGCAACAACAATGAATAGACCAACTAAACTTAACTTACTTTTCTTTAATTTATACCACGTACGCTTATAATCGAATTTCATTTTACTTCCTTTAACAGCTTCATTTGTTACCGTTCCCGCACTCATTTGATCCCCCCTATTTGTCATACTTAATACGTGGATCTACAAAACCATATAATACATCTACGATTAAATTTGTCATAGCAAACACAGCTCCAATAACCAATGTGACACCAACAATTGCATTATAATCCTTATAAATTACAGCTTGTACCCCGTATTGGGCCATTCCGGGCCAACCAAATACAGCCTCCACCAAAAATGCATTTCCAAGTAGTGCACCAAACGAAAGGCCGATAATTGTTAAGGTAGAAGCAAAAGCATTTTTCAGCATATACTTATAGACAATCATAAATTTAGGTAATCCATATGACGTAGATGCGATAATATAATCTTTATGTAACTCATCTAGCATATTTGAACGCGTTAAACGCATAATTTGCGCCATCGTAGCAATAGACAACGCTACTGAAGGTAAAATGATGTGTTTTAAATTATTTATAAACGCTTCAATGTTTAATGTTAATAGGCTATCCAGTAAACGTAACCCTGTGATTTCAGTAGGCACTATATTCCCGCGACCTACAACTGGCAATAGTGAGAACCAGTAAGCAAATATAATTTGCAATATAATGGCTATCCAGAATTTAGGTAGTGCAATACCCGAAAGTGAAACTACACGAGTTAAATGATCTTGCCATTTATCTTTCTTAACTCCACTAATAACTCCTAATGGGATACCAAAAAGAATTGCTAAAAACATTGCTACAAGCATTAATTCAAAAGTCGCTGGAAATGTTTCTACAATATCAGTTGCAACATTACGATCCGTTTGTAATGACAATCCCATATCTCCTGTAAATACACCTTTAATATAATTCACGTATTGGAGAGCAATTGGGTCATTTAATCCCATAGAATCTTCAAACATCTGAATCTGCTCAGCCGTTGCTTCAGGGCCAAGCTTTAAACGGATGGAGTCACCTGGCATAATTCGAGATAAGCCAAAGATTAAAATCGAAAGACCAAGTAAGACCGGTATTATCTGGAAAGTCCTTTTAACTAAAAACGTTTTCATTCCTTCACATCCTTATACAAGATTAAGAAATAGAGGCAGTATTGCCCCTATTTCTTAATCAAATTATTTTTTGAGAGATAAATAATAGAATCCGACATCGTATCCAAGAATACCGACGTATGTATATCCATCTACATAATCACGGTAAGCAATTCGATGATTTGGATTAGCTACATAAATTGAAGGTGCATTTTCATTAATTAAAGCTTGTGCTTCCTTATAAAATGCCAATTGTTCATCTGGATCTATTGAGTTACGAGCGCTCTCCAACACTTTAGTTGTTGCTGCATCATCATACCAACTTGATGAACGGTAGCTACCGTGTGCACTTGGATGATAAATACCATATGTGTGGCTATCTAAATGTGGGTACTTTAATGTATCTGAAATAACAACCATATGTGGTGTTGTTTCTGGGGTAGTAGTGGATTCTGTTACAGTAGTCCAAGGAACCCCATTAAGTTCTACTTTCAAGCCTATTTCTTGTAAATTGCTTTGAACTAATTGTGCTAATTGACGTTGCGATGGTGTATCTGCTAAATACATAAACTCAACAGTTAACTCATCACCTGAATATTTAGATTTTGCTAGGTATTCTTTCGCCTTTTCAATATCACGCTTGTACGGCTGTATGTCATCATTATGCCCCGTTACAGCAATTGGAACTGGTCCTACTGCCTGTGTTGCGCCATTTAAAATTTGGTTATTCGCTACATCATAGTCAAATGCATATAGAATAGCTTTTCGTACATTAATATCATCAGTCGGTGCTTTAGCCATGTTGATTGGAATATGTTGCAACTGGACACTTGATGCTTCTTCTACAACAATACCTTTTGCTTTTTTAAACTCTTCATAGGCATCAACAGTTAACCACTGGTGAATCATATCTGCATCCCCAGAATTTAACATTGTTTTAACTGTGGCTTGTTCTGTTACAATTTTCATTTGTACCTCATCAAGCTGATCGTCTTTCCAACCCTTCCAGTATGAATCATTTTTGGAGAAATTCAGGTGCGACCCGCGATTCCATTCTGTTAATTTATATGGACCTGATCCAGCTACATTATTTTCTAAGTATGCTTGACCATAATCTCCAAATTCACCATAACTACCGTCTACTGTGTTTTCCTTTAATAATTCGCTATCTACTATAAATAGTTGTGTCAAAGTGGATACGAATGGTGCGTAGGCATTATTTAATGTAAATTCTACTTGAGTATCTGAAATTGCTTTTACATTCTCCGGTTCTAAAACACCCTTCCATAACCAGGAAAATCCTTGCTGGATCGCAATCATACGCTCAATAGAATAAACAACATCATTTGCAGTAAATTGATTGCCACTTTGGAATGTTACATCGTCGCGAAGATCAAATGTATATGTTTTACCGTCCTCGGAAACAGTCCATTCTGTTGCCAAATGCGGGCCCGGATCCATTACGCCTTCTTCAATTTTGGGATAAACTAGTGGATCATACGTGTTAAGAATAGAAATCAACTCGGTTTCATCCGTATGTTTTGCCGGATCTACCGTACCAACTACCTGCTGTGCTACATACACAAATGGACCATCTTTCTTAGTACTGGCTTTTGTATTATTCTCACCAGTCTTGGACGTAGATTCATCATCGTTTGAACAAGCTACTACCATAAGCGCTGCCATGATTACTGATAAAATTAACAACCATGATTTTTTCATCTTACTCCTCCTCGTTTAGTAAATCTTTCATTTGTGCTTTATTTAGGTTGAATTTCTGGATGTACGTTTGCAGTTCTTTTACTGTGTCTAGTAAATGATTTAAATATAACTGCTCTTGTTCAGATGAGATGCGAAAAGATGGACCTGCAATTGCTAAAGAGCCATAAACTTCTCCGTTTGCATCAAATATAGGAACTGCTATTCCAGTTACATTATCTGTTGCCTCACCATGCGTAATTAATGCGCCTTGTTCTTTCACCACCTTCCTTCTATATTCAAGATCCTGACGAGAAGTCATCGTTTTGGATGTACGTATTCCAAGGTTTCCAGATACATATTCTTCGAATTCTTTATCAGGAAGATGTGCTAAAATCACTTGATTCGATGCACCTGCATGTAACGGACGACTTTCACCAATATCAAACATTAATCGTATACTGCTTGAGCTTTCTTCAATCAGTACGGATTTCCCAACAGACCCCTCACGCATAGTAAAGAAAATTGTCTCATTACTATGAGCTACTAATTTTTTCATATGAGTTTTTATAACTTTTGAAAATGACTCTTTATGCCTAATATCCGAGCTAAACTTTTCCAATTGTGGTCCAATTTCATACAATTTAGTTGACTCGTTCAATACTAAATAGCCCTGCTTTTCAAAAGTACTTATAATACGATGAACCACTGTAACACTCATACTTAGTTGACGAGCAATTTCACGAACGCCCCACTCTTTTTTTACTGTGAACAATTCAATAACCTGTAAAGAATTTACTAAAGTTTTAAGTTCCATATTATCCTCATTTCACTTGTTCCTATTATAGGAACACTTTCAATTAATTGTTCCTGTATTAGGATTATATATTCCTTTCTGACTATTTTCAACACTTTTTTTAATTTTTTATAAGACCAATCATAAAATCATGTTTTCTGTCGGTCTTTGTAACGTAAGATCGAAATTTGTAGAATGAAAATAGGGATATTCGACAAGAGTTCAACTCCCATCCAATATCCCGTCTTTATAAACCGTTGATACGACTACATTTTTCAGCCATCACACCTGTTGATTAACGATATATTTTAACATCATGTGCAATTCTAAATTGGTGGCGATGGTCCCTTTAAATCAATGCCAATATCAAGAATACAAGGTAGATCAAGGTTCTTGAAAAAAATATATTGGTTTTAGTTAATCCTTGGATGATTAACGTTAAGCGATCAACAGGAATCGGTGCAAAGTTTGTGTGTAAATAAGTTGTCGTTCCCAATCCTATAACAACTAAGCCGATTCCAAAACAAACCATTTTGCCGTTAGTTCAGGTGACACCAAATTGTTTAATAAAAACAGTCACATATCAATCCCCGTTATAAGAGCTGTAACCAAACCCAAAACCTCAGGTCTTTGTCTTTTTAAAATTGAATTACAACCGATCAATATGAAAGCTAGATTTCCCAACTCCCTACCGTTAATCCCACTTTTTTAGATAGTCCCATCAAAAGGTGAAGTTCCAAGGTCTGATTGTAAGGTGAAAGAAATACCAAGAGTTAATATCAAAATTCCTAACACATAAAAAAGATATTTCACTTTACTCACCCCCTTCATCAATCTTTGTTGTAAATACAACAAAAATATCTATTAAGGAGTTAATATGTAGTGACAAGTTATCACTAACTGTATACTGATTTGATCAAAAAAGTGCCTGTTTTCCAAATGAATACGTTTATAATACTAGTTTGCAAACACAAAAGTATTTCCATTCAAAAAATGACTCTAACCAAATGAATAAAACCTTTTCATTATAGTTAAAAAAATCTAAAAAGACGGTAATCAAAGATGAAACTATTCTATCATCTAAACGTAAACTTATTTATGAAGAAGCTAACAGGAGGTTACACATATGTATTTTGATGCCGATCCTCTCGGAGGCGCAATGTTTACCATCGTTCCTCTATTTATTATTGGTGTTTTTATTTTTATCGTTGTGAAAGGGATTTCTGAATGGAGTGCAAACAATAACTCTCCAAGGCTTACTGTGCCTGCTGCAGTTGTCACGAAAAGAACACGTACATCTAACAATCATCACCATTCGAACGACCATATGCATACAACGTCAACAACTTCTTATTACGTAACATTTCAATTTGAAAGCGGCGATCGTACAGAATTTTCCTTAAGCGGCTCGCAATACGGCATGTTGGCGGAAGGTGATACTGGAATGCTAACTTTCCAGGGAACACGCTATCTTGGGTTCGAACGTATACAATAATAGGTAAACGGCCTCTACTTTCCTCGAGCAAAGGCCGCGTTCTACCTTTAGCATTAGACGCCCCCAAAAAATTCAGCCCCTTTTCAAAACCTCTTTTTAGAAGGATTATTCAGACTACTCACAGAATAGATATATATGGGATGTTGTGTGCTAGGTTGTTGAGAATACTGAAAGGTGTGAGAATCATTGCCAAAATCGTATTTATCATTGAAACAACTTACTGAATTGCTGGACATTCACGGAAATACTATTAAAGGATATCTGAATAGACACCCCGAATTTCTCAAATTCGATAAGGTTCATAATCGGTACAGGATTCACGTATCCGCAGTGGAAACTCTGAAGACAATTAGAAAATTATACGGGGAAGGCTACAAGCGGGAAGCCGTGGATGAATATCTTAGGGGTTCAGGTGTACCTGTTACGATTACTCTGGATAATAAAGAAGGCACGGACTTGACTTCTATAAATGACGACCTGCAAGAATTGAAGAATATGTTCCGTGTTCAGCAGGAAAATATGATGCAAATGCAAATGCAGTACAATCAAAAGTTATTTCATCAAATAGAAGAAGAAAAGAACCAATTGAAGGAAGTATTTCATCAAGAAATCGGGGAATTGAAGCGGCTGGTTAATCGTCATGAATCGGAAAGGGTTTCTGAATTACGATTAAGCTTGGAAGAAACTGCTGCATCTGCGGAAGTTATGAAAGAAGAACTGGTTGCTGAACGGAAGAAAAGTTTATGGCAAAAGTTATTCAGAAAATCTCAACTAACCAAATTCGGTACGTAACTATTTCAACCGTTTCTCAATTGGCGATTTGCAGCAATTGAAGATCTGTTAAAAGCATCTAACCGAATTAGTTTTAAAGATAAGAATAGCGCTAGTGGTAAGATACGGTCTCACCCTAAAAATCAGCCCGAAGTTTGCTTACACGCAATCTTGGGCTTTTTTTAATAAGTATTTTCTTCCAATATTTTTACTTCAGTAAAGGCCTTTTATACAACATCACTTATTTATTTGTTACTGAGTTGTTCCGCCAAACCGATTAGAAGTCCTTCGATTCCACGAATGTAGCAAAGACGATACGAGTCCCCATACTGAACCACTTCGCCAACTAGCTGAGCACCATACTTTGTAGTGAGTCTGGATACCATTTCGTCAATATCTTCAACGGCGAACATGACGCGTAGATAACCGAGGGCATTGACAGGAGCGGTCCGGTGATCTGATATAGTAGGTGGGGTGAGAAATCGCGAAAGCTCAATTCTACTGTGGCCATCTGGGGTAACCATCATAGCAATCTCTACGCACTGAGAACCCAATCCGGTTACGCGACCAGCCCACTCACCTTCAACAGTGGCTCGCCCTTCAAGGTTCAAGCCAATCTCCTCGAAGAAAGGGATTGCGTCATCCAGGGATTCTACAACGATGCCGACATTGTCCATTCTTAGCAACTTGTTTTTTGCCATAGTCTTATCTCCTTACTGTTCTATTCTTTACTCTGGGCTTTCTACAGTTAACCACTTATCAATCGCATCCAAATCAAACAACAAAATGTGATCGGTTGGTCGAATGCACGGAATACATTTTTCGCGTAACAATTTAAAAATTATTTGTTTGGACCTTTAAATATTCTCTTCTTTTTTTGATATTTCATACTTGATTTTCCCTCCTAGAACGAATACAAAACGTTCTTAAGGTCAATAGAGCTAATATAAAGATGGGGTCAATATGAACACGTTACTCTTAATTATCTTCTTATTATCATTCCCCGCACTTATCTATTTCTCGATACGGTTCGTGATATCGCACTAAAAAAATTCACACTTAACTCCCTAACATATTATTTTTCTTTTAACATTGAATGCTTTCGATAAGCCTTATAGAAACTGATACCAAAGAAAACAAACATAAAGGCGGGAAGCAACTTCAAAAGAACAAATGGAGTTTCAAATAAAAACGCTTTCCAAAATAATGAACTTTTCATACTCCAAAGACCTTCATGGTACAATCCTGAATCCTTGTAAGGAATAGGAGAAAAAACTAAACACAGCAAACCGAACCAAAATGAATAACTCATTATCCTTTTATAATAATTACCCTTTGATTGGCGATCCGAGAAGATTTCATTTTGACCATCCTCTTCTTTTTGCCAATACCGTATTCCACTTAGCCAGGACCCCTTTGTATAATTCCAACCGAAATCCTCATATATTCCTTTGTATTCCACAAACTTTTTCTCAGGTAAATAATCTTGATAATCGAGTCGCATTACATATCTCTTGTCAGTTCTTTCGAAAGTGTATATTCCTAATCCACTAATATTTGTACAGCGATAGCCTTTTTGTAATTGCTCGTTAAGCCATTTCTCTTCTTCAACAATATTTAAAAAAACCTTATATTTTTTCACCTTCTTCACTCCTCGTACAAAGATAAAATATGCTTTAATCTTTGTTGCTCGATCGTTAAAATGGTTCTTCCTTCGTCTGTAATGTTATAAATTTTTCGTCTACCCGTTTGTCCTACCGGTTCAATCCAACCATGTTTGGTCAAATTATCAATTGCACCATACAAAGTTCCTGCCGCTAAAACTACGTTGCCATTACTCATTTGCTCTATCTTTTGCATCACCGCATAACCGTGAAGTGGCTCACGCAGAGCTAATAAAATATAATGCATAGTTTCAGACAACGGTAATAATTTATGTTTCATATTCTCACCTACTATTCAGTCTGACTATATAGTTAAACGTAGTAATAATGTAATACAGTTCAACTGAATAGTCAACTGCATTTTTAATGTTCATCGGAGGAACTTAAAATAAACCCTCCATAACAAATGAAGAAATTTAACCAAAAAAGTCGATTTCTATTACATATGAAAATCGACTTTTTAGGTTAATCTTATTCAATTAAATGGCGTGCTTACGCCCACAGTATAAATTTCCTAAAAGTGAAGCCTCAACACGTTAATACTGTCCGGTGTTTCCATTCATCTATTAGCTATAATTCCCATACCTAATAACTCCAATCATTAATAACAACACTAATACAAAAATGCACAGCGTTCCGATTGAAGCTAAAACATTAAGGATTTTATTTGCTTTTGTACTAAACAGCTTACGAAATACAATATAAACCCCAATTCCAATCATTTCACCTAATGTATTCCCCATAAGGTCAGTTATATCGCTCCCCCCTATGGCAAAGGTGAATTGCAATACTTCAAATAACAAACTAACGCCCGCTATTGGTACAATCTTTTTCAAGAAAGACCAATTTGGTTTTAGCATACTGATATAAATTCCAAATGGAATAAATGCAAGTACGTTATAGATGATTTCACCAATATCTATTTGATTGTTTTTAATAACTGAACCAGCAAAAGGGATTAAGTTGATTCCCCTAAAATCCGTGAAATGCCGCAAGTCTTGAAATGAAAATTGCATTTTAAAAAGTATAATCCATGTTAAAACAAATAAGTATACAGCCAACAAACCGGCAGTTATTTTATTTCGGCTACTTTTTGATTTTTCCATATAAATCCCCAATTCCTACTTACAATCTATGCTTTCATCCTACTTTACAATTGAATCCCTAGTTTCTTAAATAATAAATTATAGCTTGGAGTATTATCTTTGAATACCCCTGTTCTTTCAGATACGGGCAATCAATTTATAAATGGGTAACTCTAATGGTTTTTCTCCTTATCATAATGTGGTGATGTACTTGAGTGCGTTAATACATGGTCTATCACTTTTCCGGTAACTGGCATAAAGTAATTCAATATGATCCCCCCTAAACAAACGGTTAATACAGTTCCAATGCCGATGGGCCCTTTGAAAATTAATGCCAATATCAAGAATACAAGATAGATCAATGTCCTTGAAAAAAATACATTGGTTCTCGTTAATTCTTGTATGATTAACGTTAAACGGTCAACAGGAATCGGCGCAAAGTTTGTATGTAAATAAGTTGCTGTTCCCAATCCGATAACGACTAATCCGATTCCAAAACAAACCATTTTGCCGAACCATAGTTCAGGTGAGACCACATTGTTCAATAAGAACAGCCACATATCAATACCAATACCCGTTATAAATGCTGTTACCAACCCCAAAACTTCAGGTCTTTGTCTTTTTAATAATGCATTACAACCGATCAATATGAAAGCTAGAATGATTTCCCAACTTCCTACCGTTAATCCTACGTTTTTGGATAGGCCCACCAAAAGTGCATCAAAAGGGGATGTTCCAAGGTCTGATAGTATGGTGAAAGAAATACCAAGGGTTAATATCAAAATTCCTAATACATAAAAAGCATATTTCACTTTACTCACCCTTTTCATCGTTTTTGTTGTAAACACAACAAAAACAAGTTAAATTTAATATATATTCTATTTGTTGTATTTGCAACAAAATTTTTGATTAAGGAGTTAATGATGAAAGAAATGTTCGCTAATGACAATGAGCGTAAAGAAGTGCACTATTAGAGGTTTATTCATACTCCATGCTTTTTACTTCTGGCCATAGAAAAAACCTCCCAATTGTTTGCATTAGAAGGTCGTATGATTAATCTTATTTGATTTGAGCATCAAAAAAAGTACCACCATCTAGAGGTTTTAGCTTTGTTTTAGAACTCGATATCCCAAATCATTCAGACGTTCCAAGCCCATATAACACGTGCCACAGTAGAGGCAGACATTAGATTTCATCATTTATTGTCAGTTAAACAAAGGTTTATTTTTTGATGAACCCCATTGTGAATTCTTGCTCTTCTAGTATGTCTTCTTCGTTGTTTTTTTCATCCCAAGCGCTTGGCAATGTAAAGCTTAGTGTCGTCACTTCGGGATTGTTGATGACCACTGCAAATTGAGATTTTTGATCAGCACCACTAACCATCACTGCGCCAAAATCATCACCAAACAATATATCTTCTGTGTTGATGTTGACGTTCATATTACTGCCTTCCTTCATCTTATAGGCACCACCAAACACAATAGAGCTGTCAGTTTTATTTTTCATCTTCTCCGTGCCAATAACCATGTATAGCGACTCTGGCACCTCATTGATATCAAGAACGCCATGCTTTAATGTTAATGGAAATTCAGCATGCTCAGTGTATTTTTCAAGTTTGATTATTTTTACGCCAGATAACTCATAGCTTAGACTTTCATTTTCTTCGAGTACGAACGGCTTAGCTTCGCTAATGACTGTGACTTGCCCGTAGTCCTTAATTCCGCCCAGACCCTCTTCGATATATTCTTTCTGCTTTTCAACCTTCGTCTCCTCGGCTCCGCTCGTGCATCCTGCAAAAAAGATCCCTGCCAGTAGCGCCATTGCTAATCCTTTAAATTTCATGATGTGATACCTCCACCTGTCCATCAAACAACGTACAGACGGGGATTTCCAGAAAAAGTTTCAAAGAGTTTTTAATAGGTTTTGGAATTTTGGAGAAAGGGAGGATGAAAATAATGATGGTCCCTTTGTAGCCATGAATGAAGCTTTTCAATACTTCACGGGAACGCGATTATGGGCGACAGCCAATTGCCCCTCCAATAATTGAATGATCTTTTCAGTTGAAGATTCGTTTGCCATATCGCTCACCGCTTTCCGTTCTGCCCTTGTTCCTTCCATTTAACACCACAGCTTATAGGGATATACCTAATCAATAGAATTTTACAAAGAATGAACTTTATATGTGGATTGCAAATACAGTCGTACCTTTTTCAACAAAGTTGCACCGTTTGACTCCTTTGGATGGTATAATTTTTTACGTATTTTTAATTAAAAGGAAGTGAATTCATGAGTGATTTAGAAAAAATTAAACTCGTGAAGCCACCATTTCCCAAGCAACGATGTTTTTCTTTCAAACCTATAATTATCTAGGAGAGGATTATTTTGAAGAAAAACATCGGAAACAAAACACCTAGCTTATTATTACTGATTGTACTAGTAGGCTTCCCACAAATTAGTGAAACTATTTTTAGCCCATCATTACCTTCTATTGCAGAAGCATTTGAAACTTCTATGAGTGATGCACAGCTTACGATGAGTGTGTATTTTATCGCTTTTGCCTTCGGAGTATTTTTCTTTGGACGTTTATCCGATAAAATCGGTCGTCGCAAAGCAATGCTTTATGGGCTGTTTTTATATTTTGTTGGTAACATACTGTGTTTAGTAGCAAATGAAATGGCGGTTTTATTAGTCGCACGCTTTATTCAAGCGTTTGGTGCAAGTGTTGGCTCTATCGTGACACAAACGATTTTACGTGAAAGCTTTTCTGGTGTTGAGCGTCATAAATTGTTTGCTCAAATTTCAGCTGCCCTTGCCTTCACACCTGCCATTGGCCCGTTAATCGGTGGCTTTACCGATTATTATTTTGGCTTTAAAGTCGTATTTTTGGTGTTAGTTGCTATGAGCGTTATTGTATTTTGCTATGCGTTTTTACGCTTACCTGAAACAGCGCTTACTACAATCAAAATGAAGCCTATACTACCAATAGTGAAGCGCATGATTACAAATGCGCGTCTATGGCGCTACGGTGTATTAATTGGCGGTATTAACGGTATATTATTTAGCTATTATACCGAAGCACCATTTATTTTTACGCAATACTTTACACTAACAAGTGCGATGTATGGTTTTTTAGGCATTATCATTGCGCTCGCTTCTATCGCAGGTGCGATGCTATCTAAACGACTCGTTAGCCACACAAAACCTGAGAAGATTATCGTACGCGGATTAGCCATTATGCTCATCGGTACATTGCTCGCTACATCGGTACATTTTTTACCGATTTCATTACAAATGCCAACCATGATTGTTAGTGTGTTCATTATTTTATTTGGTACAGGTACCGCTTTACCAAACTGTTTAAGCTTAGCGCTCATTGACTTTCAAGACGTCATTGGTTCTGCGGGTGCGATATTTAGCTTAGGTTATTATTTACTCGTCAGCGCTATAATCTATGGTATGAGCCTTTTCCATAACGGAACAGTCCTTGCGATGCCACTATATTTTTTAGCACTAGGGATTGTTATGCTTTTAATAAGCTTACCCTTACTTTATAAAAAGAAGCGATGTTTTGAATAATATCGTGATGCTAAAAAAAGTTGCACCGTTTTAACTTGATTCAGCAAATCTTTTTGTACTGAAAGCGAAGCGTCAGCTACAGAAGTGCCCCACTTCCATAAGTGGCGGGATGAATGCCAGAATGCATTTCGATCAGAGGGAGTCCAAACTCCCTCTGATTCAAGTTAGGCTTCCGGCGGATGTCAAGTAACGTACAGACGAGGACTTTCAGCAAAAGTTTCAAAGATTTTTAAAAAGGTTTTGGAGAACGGAAGGATTTATGAGAGTTCCTTGGAAGCATTTGGGTAGCTAAGCAACGCCCAATCCATAATACGTATAACGTAAAAAACGACCTCATTCAAAAGATGAAGTCGTTTTCGTAATTTATGATGTTACGCTGCATCATGCTCTGAGTGCCAAGTCTATAGAAGCAATATTCTCCTCCATCACGATTATTCAGCAAAAGAAGTCTCTTCAGGATAATAAAGGTTCTTACTCCCCCCGACTCTTTCGGGTGCTCCCCCGTTAGTAGGCCTAAACGAATACTATCTCTATCAATGAGCAAAACAATTAAATCTCCAAGGAACTCCCATCTGTTGAATCAAAAAACGGATAATGAATGAGATAAATCATTCAATATCCGACTCCGGAATAATATTACCTTATTCAATTCCCACTGTTATGAATAAGGTTCACCGTAAGTTATTTTAAGAGGCAAAAAATAGAAGAGCGTAAACATTTCCAGCTCTTGTCTATAAAACAATTGCTGTAGCAAACGTCCCAGCCCCCGATATGCCCATTTGTCTTCCTCTTCGGTTTATCTTATCTCAGCATATAACCAAATCCATAAACCATTAAAGATTACTCCGAATTTATTCAATATCTATTTAGTTAAAGGTGGTTAATTCTTCTGAAACGGACTGTAAAAAATCTTTTTCAAATTTAATATAATAAGCATCATCTATTTTTGTATCTATCATTCCGTCGATTAATGATACCGATTGTATCGAGGGAAGTTCCATTTTATTCTCTAATAATTTTTCAATTGGTAAATCGCCTTCTATTTGAGTCATAAATTGTTTTAATTCTGTTTGTGGTAATACATTAATTGTTTCATTTACAACTGCATTAATGAGGTTTAATTGGTCTTCTTCATTTAGGTTTCTTCCCACTGTAGCATCCATTATTAATGCCGCAACCTCTTCTCCATTCAAACGATTCGTCCCTTTTTTGAATTCAAATGCCACTTGAGAAATAGCTCTTACTTGAATATCTTCTTGTAAGTCGTAATCTATACCACCCACTGAATCAATCATTGAAGACAGGGTTTCTAAATCGATTACACCATAATAATCAATTGGTAAATCAAACAGCGTAGAAACTGTTGTTCTTACATTCTCAGCGCCTCCTGAACCGTAATCATAAGCAAATGTCAATTTATCATATGAAGTAGTCCCATTATGCTTATCCAAGATTGGAGCATAAGTATCACGAGGGATAGATAAAACTTTCATCGTCTTTTTATCTTTACTATAAGTAAGTAAAAGATTAATGGGTACTCTATTATTATCATCTTTCACCGTTAATAGAGTGGTTAAAAACGCGTCTTCTTTGTATACTGATTCACTTGCATTCCCTTCCTTATTTTCAGTAATAAAGTTTCCAGGAAGAATCGATGGCATAAACAAAAATATACACAAGCCTACTACTAATAAAGAAGCTGTAAGTGGAGCAAATTTTTTTGAAGAATAACCAAATGTTTTCTTTTTTATATTATTCTTCTCCAGCTTATGAATTTGTTCAAACACTTCATTACGGTCTTCTTTCGTAAAACGTAAATCTTGATCAGTCGCATTATATAATTTGTCCCTTAATCGTTTATCTTTCATTAAGTCCTGCCTCCTTTATCATTGGCTCTAATCTTTGTTTTGCTCTTCTTAATCGAGTTTTCACTGTATTAACTGAAATATCCAAGACTTGGGCAATTTCCCCTGTCTTTAATGACTCATAGTAGTATAGATAAACTACTTCCCGATACACTTTTGGAAGAGAAAAGATCGTGTCTTTTATTTCCTCATTATTGTATTTATCGATAACGGTTCTTTCTGTTGATGGTAATATTGACTTTGCTGTTTCATTTATAAAGCTTTTCACCTGTACCATTTTGTAATTCCAGCTTTTTAAATAATCTTTACATTCATTAATTGTTATACGATAGAGCCATGTTTTTATTTGTGCGTTAAATCGAAACGAATCAAGGTTTTTGTAGCATTTGATAAACGTATTTTGAACCATATCCTTAGCAGTCTCTGTATCTTTCACATAAGAAAATGCCAATCGTACCAACTCATTACCAAATTCAATCATCACTTTTTCTAATAGAAAATCTTTTTCTTCATTGTCCAACCTACTCCTCCCTTTCAACTACTTCGAATTCTGCTATTAGACGATTATCAAATCATAGTAGGTTCATTTCTTTAAAAAATATTTTACCGGCAATAGGCGAATACAAAATCGACAAGGTTGATGTGGTTATGTGTCAAATAAGTGTGAAAATTACCCGCGCCTATAGCCTATACCCGCTCTATATGAACATGCCGCCTTGCACCAGTCAAGTCGTTATTAAACCAAACTCCATAATATCACTTGCTAAGCCACAGCCTAATTACTAATTCTCTTTTATGCCATACGAAAATCAGTAACTCACTTACTTATTTTGGAGTATGAAATTTTGACAAAACGAGTGACAGGCACCATTTTCAACAACGCTATCGGTCAACTAGGCAACGACTGTAAAATACTCATCAATATTTTCATAAAACGAAGTAACGCCCAATCCATGATGCGTATAATGCAAAAAAACGACTCATATGGAAGCTGCTCTTTTTTAGCAAGTCAGTGATTCTTATTTTGAATCGATACACTATTTATAATAATAGTGAAAAAATGTTTTCATTATTATTTCAGTATGAATTATCTTTTTTTGTCTTTCGTCGATGTTAGAGAGAGGAATATGTAATCTTTCATTGTGCACAGTTAGATTGAAGGTAAAAGTCCTTTTGACAGACGGGTGTGGTATTTTTCGTAAAGTATGTTAACATATACTAGGAGCCTACTTTTGTTAAGAATTTTAATCTAAACATTATGGGGTTGCTTTTGTTTTTTTTGCAATGTTAATCTGCGAACGTTTCTTAATCTTTATTTCTTCTAATCTCCGCATTGTACTAGAGATTTCTAGTACCTAATTAACGAACAGTAGGTGAACACCTACTTCCTTTGCAAATACCCATCCTTACTATTTTCAATCACATCCAAAAGTAGGTTACTAAAAAATTTGGAGTGAGGGCACTTGGTACAAAGTACAGTAGCAGTACAAGAAAAAAGTGGAGTAATGAATATCCCGTCATGGTGGAATTGTCCAGAAGGCTTTGAAGAGTTGCAAAAGCTAGCTCATTTACTGGGAGAGAAAGAACTACTTCAACGGTCTATCAGTTCGGATCTGGAAGGGAGATTTCCGCGTGAAAGCTTGAAGGAAATCGCCAATGCAGGCTACGGGGCTGTGACAATACCGGTAGAAGCGGGTGGGCTAGAACAAGGCTTTACTGCATTTTCAGTCCTAGCCGAAAGTTTTTCTCAATATTGTCCATCGTCCGCGATGTGCTGGGTGATGCACACGACGACCGTACACACGCTATATGATGCAGGAACCGAGGAACAACGTAAAAAGTATATCCCAGGCGTCTTAAAGGGGGATATTGCTGCTCTTGCTTTTAGTGAACCGGCAACTGGGGGACATTTTTGGAATGTGGTCAGCGAGGCACCACGAAATGCAAACGGTTACTTGTTGAATGCTGACAAATCGTTTGTGACTAGTGGCGGTGAAGCCGATTTTTATATTGTGGCAACTTCTTTTCCTGACTCAGATGATAAGGACAACCTTATGTATTTACTTGTCGAAAAAGATCAAGAAGGCATTGAATCGTCTTCTTTCTCAGCAATGGGACTGCGTGGAAACGCAAGTGGCCCGATGAAATTTAAAAATGTGCAAGTACCTTTTGAAAATCGCATTGGCGGCGAAGGTGGAGCGGGCTATTATAATGATAACACGGTCGATCCGCTCTTTTTGCTAGGATCGGCAGCTTGCTGGGTCGGTATTGCACAGGGTGCATTGAATGCAGCAATCTACAGTGCTAAAAAGAAAGTTCATGCAGACACGGGATCGTCCGTAGCCGGTTATCAAGTCATTCGTCATGAATTGGCCAAATCTCAAATCCTGATTGACAGTGCTAGAAGCATGTTGTATCGCACGGCAAAAGCGTTAGACGGGTGCCAGGAAAAAGGACTGGAACTTTCCGAATGCCTTTACCCGCTTTGGCAGCTAAAAACGCATGCTGCTGATATGGTCATCACTGTGACAAATGCAGCATTGCAAGTATCCGGAGGTCGCGGTTATTTAACTGGACAAGTTGAGAAATTTCTACGTGATGGTCGGGCAGGTGCTCTCATGGGACCTACTAACGAAGTCTTGCGAGAATGGATCGGTCGCACACTGATTGATGTTCCATGGATGGATGAAGTTTAATGTTACCTTGAAGTTATTGATATAGGAGTAGCCCCCAATAGGACAGATATTGGGGGCTACTCTTTTTTTTATGTACCATTCACTTCAATCACTTTTTCAGTAAGTCTGTAATTCTTCCTTTGAAATAATATGCCATTTATTCGCTGAAAGTTTGTTGATATGTAAGCCCACAATCAAACATGCCGCATTGCCCCAGTCAAAGTCGTTATTAAACCAAACTCCATAATATCACTTGCCCAGCCACAGCCTAATTACTAATTCTCTTTTATGCCATACGAAAATCAGTAACTCACTTACTTATTTTGGAGTATGAAATTTGTACAAAACGAGTGACAGGCGCCATTTTCAACAACGCTATCGATCAACTAGACAACGACTGTAAAATACTCAACAATATTTTCATAAAACTAAGTAACGCCCAATCCATGATGTGTATAGCACAAAAAAACGACCCCATTTAAAAGATGAAGTCGTCTCCGTAATTTATGATGTTAAGCTGCATCATGCCCTGAGTGCCAAGTCTACAGGAGCGATTTTTTACTTTAAAAATCAAGAAGCAATATTCTCTTCCGTCACGATCATTCAGCGAAAGAATTTTCTTCAGGATAATAAAGGTCCTTCCGTAAACACACATCCTTATGCTTCAGTGTTTCTCCCTCAAATCGCAGCCAAATTTCATCATCCGCCATCACGCCATGTGTTTTCCGAACAATGCCCCAACGATTATACGCTTGCATACCGCGACTTGCCAATAGTTCGTCGGCATTGGCACGGGTAGGAGGAAAAGTGCGCCATTTCAACCATTTCTCCAACTCTTTAATTGTGATATGTCCTTCCATATTCGGAGAAAACTGCTTATTGAAATCATTATTATAATTAATAACGTACGGTGTTCCGCCATTTGCAGGTTTTAAGTCTACACGCGCAATGACTTCATCCATCCACATCACATCAAACTTCATAATAATCAACCACTGGTATCACTTCCTTCAAAGAACAGATGAGCAAAAATAGGGTTATTCATTTGCGAAAGAAGTACTTGCTTCGCCCGACCGAAATCGGTATCCATCGTTTCCAGTGGATGCAGCAAGGCAGTTTTATTGATAAACGCCGGACCTTTATATAAAGCTAGTTGCTTTGTAAAACTTGAATTGAATGGCTTTGCCTTCACTTGTCGTTTTAAAATCGTTAGTGGTTTGCCAGGTGCATAATCCTTTTCATCCGATAAAAGGCTAAGTCCATTATCAAAAATCGGAGCGATTAGTCTCCATTTCTCAACTGGATGATATAAAAATAAGATATTATTTTTATATCATCCAAAATAAGCGTATCAAATGCGAGCAATTGAGCAATCTCATCACGAACATCAAGTCCAGTAAATGCCTCAACTCTTTGCATAAACTGTTCAAATTTTTCTAGTATCGATAATGCTTAATTGTTGAGAATAGAATCAGTCGAGGTGAAATTCGCTTCGACTAAACGTTTCAGTGTAACTTCTTTTAGTTCCCCTCTATAGTCATAGGTATAACAGACAAAGGATGTTTCACCTGTAGGTAAAAGGATTTCACAATGTATGTAGATGACATACTGTTGCTTCTTTAATATTGAACACAATAAGATGTGTGATGCAAGCACCTCTGCCGCCCCTTCATACCCCAAGCATTCCGTTTAATCCACTTATTCCCAACTTTCTAATTTAAACAATCTCCTTTACTTGAGCAAATAATGGTAACAGCAAAACGTGTTTTAAAGGTTTTAGAACTTGAAGTTATAAAGGTACCAGTCACTCACACTTAAGCTAACTGTTGTTAGTGAATTATTAAGAAGCTGAGTGAGCAAAATATTTACTTTTATACTTTTATTTGCGGAATACTTCATCTTTTAATGTATACTATAATTAGATAGTGAACATAAATAAGTAGGTGAATATCTTGATCCTAATTCCAGAAAAATTAGATAATATTTTCGTTATAGATAACATGAATAGCGAGTTGTTTGGTGAAATGCATAGCATTAATGAAAATATAGTTGTGGATTTGTCTTCAACATCATTTACCTATCCTTTTGGAATGGTTTCATTATTAGTGGGTTTAGAGAATTTAAACAAATTAAAGCCAGTAATTATAGATTTTAATAAAACCCCAAATGCACTACTATCTTATATTGAAAGAATGAACTTCTTTAATTTTTTACCAGATGAAATTTTAAATGGATATGATTTAAATTACTTGAGAAATAGAAAGAGAAATAATTTAAGTGAAGTCCTACTCGAAATTACACCTATTACTCAAACAGAAGATGTTTATAATTTGACTGATTGTATATACAAAATCTTTTCTAATAAGGTTTCAAGTAGAGTTACCAATAACATTATGAATATAGTTACTGAACTTGCAAACAATATTTTAGATCATAGTGAAAGCACGGGCTATGTAGCTATACAATTCTATAAAAAGAGTAACACTATTAGGATGGCAATTATCGATGATGGGATCGGAATTATTAATAAATTTAAAACTGAAGTAACTCATATACATGAGCCACTTCGTATTTTGAAAAAAGCTTTTAAATTGGGTAACTCAACTAGAGAAAATATACCCGGTGGAAAGGGTTTGAAAAATATGTGGGCAAACTCATACGATCCGATATTTTCAGATACGACCATTTTTTTGAAAACGGGTGAAAATATTTATAAAATTAAAGAAGATAATATAGTTTTAGAAAAGAAGACGTCTAAGTACAAAGGTACTTTCTATGATTTTACAATCAAAATCGCTTGACAAAACTTATAAAATGATATAAGTTTATATTGACTTCAAAAATGAGATTGAAGACGGTTTGGTAGGAGGTGTCTAAAATTAATAGAGTTCCTATTAATATGGAAAAGCTTAATAAACTTAAGCACTTGATTAATAGAAACCACCTAACTGACATAAAAAATCGAATAGTTTCTGAAATTTCACAAGGCCCGACCAATACTATTTATTATTATGATTTTAAGAACATAGGGGCGATAAATAGTTCTGGGATTGATGAAATTTTGGAACAAGTTCTTGATTATGTAATTGCTAATGAGACAACTAAATATCTGTATGTTACTAATTTAATCGATGAATTTGAACATGTATTTAATATTAATCGTTCCTTACAAGCTAGTAATAAGTTGTTAGTAGCAAAGTTAGGTGATTCGTATGAATTCTTAGGAAATTTATCAAATGCTTTAACGGAAATTTTACATGAAGTTTATAAGCATAAACAAGTAACTGCACGTGATTTAGCAGATCAATATGGGAAGCAGTTAAATTTAATGAGTACTCATTTAAATAATCTCTACAAAAAACGTCTAGTTATAAAAGAGGAAGAGTATCTCGTTGAGGGTGGCAGACAGTTCGTATATAAGTCATTGTTTTAAAATCAGGGAGCCTAAATGGCTTCCTAAAAAATAAAATCGGTTTCAATTTTTACATTGAAATCTATATCAATGATTTTCGAAGGGAGGTGAGCACATGGGTAAGAAGCACTCTGGTGGAAAGTTAACAAAAGCGGCGAAGACTTTAAGTAGTAAAAAATCAACAAAGTCTCAACAAAGTAAAGCAGGTAAGATTTTGAAATCCCATCAAGATCGTTGCCATTAACAAAAAAACCCAAATGGCTGCAACCATTTAGGATTAGTAACAAGTAGTCGGAAAACTACTTTAAACACTCATAAAACTATGTAGAGTAACATTATATTATACCTGAGTAATCAAAGCAAATATTTTTTTGAGTGTTTAGAAAAAATATTGATTTGGGAGGTAAGATTATGTGCAAAATATCAGCTCATTATCGAAGAGCACATATGGTGAGAGGTCACTTTAGAAATACAAAATTTGGTCGTATTTGGATTGGTCCACATATGCGTGATGCAACGATTGTAAATGACCATTGTTTTGTTTAATAAAAATTTAGGAGCTAGGGAATAAGTAGAGTTTTCTCGAAAACTCTACTTATTCTACAAGAGTAATCCAATCTTTTGAAATTTGATTGGAATTTCTACCAGATGCACATGAGACATTACGCCAATATGGTTGTGCGGCACTTCAAATTGTTGTTAAAAATTGTACTTGAATCAATAGTATAATTGAAGAAAATAGAATCCATTCTTCAAATCTATGCAGATTTGCAATACAAGCTTATGGGAATTTCATTTACAATTTCGTTAAGTTATTACTTAAAAAATGAATTGAAAGAGACAACAGGTAACTAATTATAATTATCTATTTTATAAAAATAGAATTACAACTCAGGGTTACGCCAATAAATTTACTAAGGAGGAAAATATGGACACAGCATTATGCACTTCAAATAACACTACATATAATGCTTTCGATTTCAATTTACTACCAGAACCAAATAAATCTTTCCTTAGGCAACATTTAAAATGTGTTGAATGTAAAGGTAAAGCTAGTTTCCGAAAAGCTTCTACGGACAATAAACCCCCTTGTTTTTCTGCAAAACATATTGGTAATTGTTCAAAAAAAAATTCATCAAAATCTGTATCAAATAAACCAGGAAATACTCAAGTATCTAAAATAATTGCCAATCCACAAGCAGTCAAGCTACTGAAAACAAATTTTTTCACAACAGCTAGTTCTAATACTCAAGCGCAAGGAACCATAAATCTTGGAACAAAAAAAGGTCACAATAGAAATTCCTATACGCTTGATCCTGTAAAAAACACTACTAAACCTAAAACTTTACGAAAAATATTAAATCAGCATTTAGAAGGTGCTTTATCTAATACAGGATTAAAAATATATATAAACAACAATATTTTTCAGTTAAAAGAAATACTCATTGATTGGGATAAAATGAATATCCATAATAGGACAGGTTTTTACTGCGGGTATATTAGAAGCTCTAATAAACGAATATGGCTAAATACTAACTCAAACAGTAACCTAAGTATTTTACTCGATGATGTTGTCGCAGATATCATTTGGAATAGTCTTCCTTATAAATCTGGTTCATGGAATAACGGAGTCCCAGTGATCGTATACGGAACTCCCCAAGTAAGTTCTAATGGAAAAATATTTATTAAGCTTTCTGATATAGAAGATATATACATTTCCAAAAAACACTATAAAAATATCTAGAATGCCCTTTCTATTACTGGTACTAGTATGGATGAATTGGTTAAGTCGCTATTCTGAAATTAGAAAGGACGTGTCTTGAATAAAATAAAGACGTTATAACCAAGAATTTAAACAAAAAATTGTCTAGCCCTACAGATCTGGTACTTCTATGAGTGAACTCAGCCGCTAGTATGACAGATCTAAAGTAACGATTTATAAATGGTTTAAATCAATGTCCTCTATTGAAAATAACTAGTTAAGTCCCTTTGTATATATTTCAATATTCGCTTGTTGTAAATGCTTTGCCAGAACCTCACCATTTTCGTATTGCTTTAATAATCCTTTTGTAAAATCCGTTGGTTCCCCGCCATCGATAGCAGCCATGCCGACTGAAGAATGAACACGTTTTTAACGTTCTTCCCTTGGTATTGCATTCATAAATTCCATCAACAACGCGCCTTCATTTTTTTATTCCATACGACGAAAAAGAAGTATTGACCAGAAGTTTGTCCTCTGTTCAATTCCTTTATCCTTCACCCCCTCGATACGTCTGCATTCACACGATTTCTTAGAAGTTGAATCCGCCAACTCGTAAAACGCTATAATACCAGTGTTTAGTAAGCCCCCAATCAAACAACGCATATTTTGAAAAGCATCTCCTAGTATGAACGATATATCAATTTAAAGGAGGTGCTTTCCTAATGCCACCAGAACCATTGACCATCGTGCCCGTAACGTTGCATCCCGTACCGAATGACGGCCTACCGGCCGGCCGTATCCTCTAATCCCTCCGGATTTTGTACCATTAAACTTGGCAAGCCGAAGTCACCTTCCAAAACGGCGTGGAAAAGCGTCTCATCCAGACTGTCACAAGGGAGCTGATTAATCGATGATACAGGACTATACAAACGTTCAAAACATTTATATTGTCTGTGGGAAAACCGATATGCGAAAAGGAATTGATGGGTTGGCTACACTGATTCAAGACTCTTTCGAGCTTGATTCCTACATCGATTCCATCTTCTTTTTTGCCGGTTGGAAAAAAGATCGTTATAAATGTCTTTATTTCGATGGAGACGGCTTCGCGATGTTGTATAAACGAATTGGATAGTGGGAAACTGCAATGACCAAGAAATGAACAGGAAGTAAAGAACTTAACAGGAACTCTGCTAGAAGGCTTGTTACTTCAACAGCCAAAAGTGATTCAACCATCGTTAAAAGGTACATTCTAAAATTCATCTTTCATCCGTTATTCGAACTCGCTATAATGAAAGGAACAAAACGGAATGGAAAGCGGTGAGTGATATGGCAAATGAATCTTCAACGGAAAAATCATTCAATTATAGAGGATCAATTAGCTGTTGTGAATCAGCAGAATAAAGATCTTTCCAAATAAATTGAATCGCCCACTCGCATTTAACTAAGCTCCTATATGGATCTAAAAGTGAGAAATCCAAATACAATGCGCCCGACGGGCAAGGCTCGTTATTTGGTGCCGACTCGTCTTTTACTGATTCTGAGCGCACGGAAGAACAAAGCACAACGACAATTACATACACCGTTGTTCGCAAGCAACACGCTAAAAAACGAAATGATTCTTTTGGCGATAGCGTCGAAATTGAAGAAATCCATCACCATCCTGAACTTACCCAATGCGACTGTTGCCAAAGCCAAATGACTGAAGCTGGGGCAGTAGTTGTACGTGAAGAAGCAAAATTCATTCCAGCAAATATGATGCGCATTCAACATATCGAGCCTGCTTATGAGTGCAAGCAATGTAAAAAGAATGCCGAACTGGGTTATTCGCGCAACAAAAGATTGCCTTTCGCCTGTTTTCGAGTTTATGAAACAGCTATTGACGGCTAAATCTATTCTACACGTGGATGAAACCTATGCCCAAATTATCAATCGATCAGACGGCAAGTCGGGTCAGTCTAACGCTTATAATTAGTTTTTCCGTAGCGTACCATGCCAAGGGCCAACGATTATTCTTTTTCAAAGTTCTCTATCGAGAAGCCGTTCTGTATTAGAAGATTTCACTGTGAACTTTAAAGGAACAATTCTTTGTGCTGGCTATTCTGCCTATGGGAATTTACCTAATATTACGTTCTCCAACTGTTGGGCGCATGTACGGCGATATTGGCTGAAAGCCGATAGCAAACAGGGACAAGTCTGAGTGGATTATTGCGATTGGCTGTATCGTTTAGAGCGCCAATTCAAAAAACCTCGTCTGGGAAAACGTCGAAAAGCACGTCAAAAATATTCAAAGCCGATTGTCGAGGAATTCCTAAAGTGGGTGGATGAATCACCTTTCTTCGGGAAAAGTGCCTTAGCTAAAGCCGCTGAATACACATTGAAACGAGCTAACGAATTAAAAGTTTTTCTATTCAATGGTCGAATTGGAATCGATAATATTCCAGCAGAAAATGCGATTCGTCCAAATGTGACGAAATTATGTGCTTAAGAACATAACCGAAAAAACTGGCTATTCTCTGTGAGGGAGGCCGGAGCGAAAGCCAACGTTGTCTGTTTAAGCTTGGCCGAAACAGCAAAAGCAAACGGTATCGATTTCTATGAATACTTAGTAAGACTATTTACCGACTTACCGAATTTACCGATTCATCAGCAGCCTGAAATTTTAAATGATTACACGCCTTGATCCAAAATTATCCAAGAGACATGTACAAAATAGCCATCCATCCGAAAAAACTCAGGTAGATGGCTATTCATCGTGCGTACCAAAAGGTGCACTCATTTTTATATTACGGGCTTACAGATGAGATTATGTTTTGAAAGCATTCGTCACCTCAAGATTATGATTACTTCTAGTTTAAAACAAAAAACTGTAGGCAAACTCAATTTTCAATGAGTTTGTCTACAGTATGAGAAATCCAATCACCAAGCCTAATAAAATATATTTGAATTTCTTCTTCACCTCTATTGATACTTCAACATATTTAGGAGAAGATTATACGCCCACTTAGATGGAAATGGACATGTTACTCTATAATAAGTTTGGTTATAACTAACATCTCCAAAATCGCCAACAGGGTAACTCAATTAGCCATTTCTATCTTGTTCTTTAATTATCAAGCAATTGAAAGTATGAACGAGGTATCCCAGTTACCTCGGAAACGAAATGAAATAATGTTTTGGCTCCTATAGTCAAATCAGCATAGTTGATAAACATATTCTTCAAAACATCATGATTTATTTTTCTTGAATGTAAATCGTACTCCATTAACGAAAAATCAATAAATCTAAGTAAATCATAATAATTTAATGGGTTATTAGTTATTCTCGATATTAAATTTAAAAATGCTTCAGTATACCTCGGTGGAGTCAAATTAATAGGTGGTAATTGAGTTGGCGGTTTAAAGTCAGGAATTTGGCTTTGGACTACACTGTAAGCTACTCTAAATGCAGCATCAAATATCTCTTTTCTCTTCTTATTTGAAACATCCCCAGCTGCTAAACCTTCATAAACAGTCTCCCTTTTTTCACTATCTGTAAAATAGTACACTTCCTTACATACGTTCAGAGTTGCAAGTAAAAATAAGCCCATAAGTTCATTTATGGCCCACCTAACTGACGTTAATTGTTCATCAGAAATTGGTAAGCTTAAAACCATGGAAAGTTCGCGCAAAGCAGTTATTATTTTCTTGATTCTTGAATAAGAATCTATCGCCCAATAATCAGCTGATATAAATTTTGCAATCTTTTTATATGTGTCGTTTGTAGGTATATCGATTTTTGACAGAGTAACTAGTTGATCATGTTGTATCTCTGGATTCCAAGAGCCAGCCCAGTATTCCTCACTAATTTTGTAATCTTTCTCTAATTTTTCCAACATACCTAAATCGAGTATTTGTATTCCAGATGTTCTTGCATACTGCTTTACCTCAGTTCTTACCCCTTTCTTTACAAAAACTGTATCGTTTATTTTGATTGTATTCATTACACCCTTTATCCACATGATTCTATCATGTACTTTTGCTCCTCCAGATTTACAATCTGCCCAAAGTGTTTTGCTGGTAAAGTCTTTATGCATGTATATTCCATATACATCCAAATCGGTTATTTCAACCGCTGTTTCTTCCTGCGAAGTCTTCATTACAACTCCCATTTTAGGAAAGTATCCCATATGAAATAGAAGTCTTTTTATTCGATACTCAAGCAGAAATCCTGAAGGTATATTAGATTGTTTTTTTTTAACAGGTTTCTCCTTACTAGCATTGTTTTTATTTTCTCCCATACAACTCACCCTCTCCTAAAGGAGTTCTCCTCTTAGCACTCGCACTGCATGCTCTTCAACTTCTCGTACATGCTCTGGCATTTCTCCTAATCTTATTCTCGATTCTTCTGGCGATAAAAAGGAGCCCGTATCAATCATTGAACTAAAGTCTGTAATCTCTGAATCCGACTGAAAATTATAATTCGGACTTTTTATTATCTTTAAAGCTTCTTCCGCGACATCTTTTCGAATCAACTCTAAACAAGCACCCGTTCTGTTTCTTCCAGTATAGTAATTGAATTTAGTTTTATTTACCACCCTTACAATCCCTTTTTTCTCTAATAGGGTGTAATCTGTGGCATTCGCATCATGTGGACCAATATCTCCACTTTCTATTAACTTCTTTAAAAACCTTTCTGGATCATTTATTGTCGAATAAGGAGTATAGTTCTCACCAAATCTAATTGAAGCTAATAAGAGTTTAACATCATCAAGGATGTCATCATCATGTAAATGTTGACCTATTAAATTGGAACTAAAACCAAATTCTTTTCTCATCCCTCTGCTAGAGATAATAGTAGTTGGATTGATCATTCCGACTTTTTTTGCCAAGAGCAATAATTCTTCAGCTTCTTTAGGTAGTTTCTCTAGCGGATAGCCCTGCGATTGTTGGATTATTTCTATAATCTCCTTAAGGCTATGTCTCCCTTCTGTTTGAAGCCCTGATATTGCCATAGCTATTTTCTCACTGTTCCCACCCCAAACATATTCATTACTAATTATTGGCTCAGAACTTTTCGATTTATTGAACATCTGAATTAACTTAAATTGTTTTTGTAAAGCATAAGACAAATTTATATTCTCCTCAGAATGCCCTTTATTCACCAAAAATTCAGTAAGTTCATTTTGCAAATAGGGTATCTTTTTTGTCTCATCCATCGTTTCAACTGTAACTATTTCTTCAGGAGTAGGGGAAAGATTCTCGAAAAGTTGTCCCGAAATCTCCAAAACTGCTGAGTTGGTAAATAAATATTCCGCTATTCCAGTTACTTTGCCGGTAACATCTTTAATAAGTTCAATTTTTTGATCAGAGGCACTCACAAGATAAGGGAGTATAATCATTTCTAACTCTGCCCTACTACTTATTCCAACACTGTTTGCCATTTGTTCAAGTTTATGTATGTTATCAATTACTTGGTTTCCTCTTATAGCCCCTAAAAACCTTCCAGCTTTACCAGCAGTACTTAGATTACCAAAATTACCAATACCAGGACTATCAATAGTAAATTGTTTCAAATGTTTTTGTGTTGCAATAGACCAATATCCCGCTTTTATTATATCTCGCTTAGACATTTCTCTTCACCTCAAGGTATCTAGTATTTTAAAACAGAATGATTACCGACAAAACAAGATAGCTTTATACTATCCCAGAATCTATCTTGCACTTTAGGCTTTTTAAGGTATCACCTTCCACTACAATCATCTTTTCTAAGATAATAACAGTTGAATTTATATAATAATTCCAGAAATTAAGCTTTATATTTTCCCTGAATTTCATAACCATACCGAGTTTTCGTACATTTTCCCCAAAAGTAGGAATGGTATATTCACATTTCCTCCTGCTTGGTATACATGTCCTCTCTCAACTAGATCTAAGTAGAAATTTTCTGCATTATTCATTGTAAATTTCCATATAAATTTATTTGATACTCTCTTGATTCCTCGAATGTTGGATAATATAATTCAACGGTATTGCTGATTACAGTTAGAAAAGGTCGCTTCTCCATATAATAACTCCTAACATTAGGTATTAACTAATATAACAGATTTTTATAAATAAGGAAACATGTTGAGTTTGGACAGAAAGGTAATCAATAAGGGGCATTGTGCTTTATCTCCGATTTTTAAATCTGTATTCTGCATGTGTAGATTATTTTTCAAGTATAACCTTGCCTAGAATAAAATTAAGTATATCCTTGCCAATACGGCAAAGTTATACTTAAAGTCGGATAAAGTCATTCATTCAACTATAAAATTTCCTTTTAAAAAAATAAAGCATAAATTTTCCAATCGGAAAATTTATGCTTTACGTCACATGATACCATGTGATTTTAATCATTTTTTGCCGATGATTTAATCATATATTTGCCAGACCAGTCATACCAACACTTTCTATTTAGTTATTTAGATTACTCAAAGGATTTCAACTCCAATAGTAGAGATATCATATAAACTATCCTTATTTTCGGCAATAAATTGCTTAATAATAATAATTTCGGCATACTTATGATTAACGGCTAGAATTGCATCTTTTGAGTGCCAACAGATGATGGAGGAGTTTCCTTTGAATGACTTATGTAAAAAACATCCCGAGATAGCAGCAATGCGTTCGGAATTCTGCTTTAAGCTCAACTTTAATTATCAGCCCAAAATTAAAAGTAATAGAAATTCAAAAATTGCAACTGGATTTGCAACAGTTTCAAAATCAATAGTGTTAAATAAAAGATTGTTAAATGAATTAAATTCAAGACCCGAAGTAGTCAAAGCAGTTCTAGCTCATGAATTTATACATCTAAAATATATGGATCCTAGAGCGAATCTAAAACGCCTTTTTACACCGAGAGGCTGGTTAATCGTTTCCAAAGAATCAATGGCGATATGCCTTTTACATGAAATTAGAGCAAATATTGAAGGTTATGCTCTCACTGATTTTCCTAGGGAAATGATTAAGGAAATCGAAATGTATTTAAAAGCCGTAAACGGGAATAAAGATAAGGAGTCGCAATACAAACTTGGGTATCCTTCTAGAGAACAAGCTGCACAATATGCACAAAACTATAAGATTATGACCAAACAAATTGCTGTGGAAGTGCTTGATGATTATTGTGATTTGAGAAAGATCCTTAATAAGTCTGTGTTTATTGACAAGTGTATAAAATTGGTTAGTATTTAGAACTCCTAAATACCGGAATTTCGTTAATTAAATTAATCATATTGATTTACTCTTCTTGCTATTCCTAATTCAATTATAGTTGCTTCCCACATATCTCTATATTCTTTTTCAAAACCAGTAACAACAAAAGGCAGTTTGCTAAAAACCCTTCTTAGACTAGGATATATACCAGATTGATATAATTTTATAGTCTCCTGCCTTATTAACTCCATTCTCTCTTTTTGTTTTTCTTTTTTCAACTTTTCCCTGCTTTCAGTATTCTGTTTCTTTATATTTTCATATAAAACAGGGAAATATTTTTTTATTGTAGAACCCACATGGCCGATTTTCTTTTCTAATTCATTTATACTCAAATAATTTTTCTCATCTTTTTCGCATGAATTTAAATATTCAATTAACTCTTTTTCCAACTTTACAATATCCAATTTTCTTTTTGTATTTTTGAATACCAGTTTTTCATTTTTTATCAATAACTCAAACGATATATCCATCAATCTATCTAAAATGTCGTTAGTGGAACAATTAAAAAATGTGCATAATCGAATTAGACTACTTAAACTAATTTTATCCTTTAACCCCCTTTGAAAGTCCGATAAGAGTTTGCCTTGAACTCCAATATTATTTTCTACAAACTCTCTTTTGGGAGAAGGTATTAAATCCCATAAAAGAATCAAGTTTTTTATCATATATTCATTGGTAATTAAATCATGATTTCTAGTGTCTTTCAGCAGATTTCCAATAATAAATACTTTTTTGGAATTCGATTCATTTCCTCCATGTTGTACTTTTTCTATATTTCCTAACCAGTGGGAACACTTTTGACAAAATCCATTTAACGTTTTAAATTTCAAGTGATTTTGTAATGCGCCGCACTTTCGACAAGTTTCCTCCAATTTAACATTGTGTATATGGCAAATATCTACCTCCATAATACTCCAGATCAATTTTTCATATTGAACTTCCTTCATATCGGCAAGGCAATATGGACACCAAGACTTATTCTTTTTCAATAATTTGTTATCATTCAATATATTTTTATATTTTATTATAGTTAAATTTTCTAAATCATCCCTTCCGCATAACCTATTCATAATATTAGCGTTTTTATCGGCTGCAACAGACAAACCATTAAATTTCGATGTTCCCCCCCTATATATAGCAAATATACTCTCTTCTTTATAAATCCCTTCTCCCTTTATTTCAGGAATTAAAATCTCATTAATTAAGGTCCCTGTCTCAACACAATGTGCATAAGCAATCCTCGCAATATAACTTGTAAGACACTCCACCTCCATTGTGCCTATACCAATTGGGGGAATATTATAAAGAACACTATGTTTTGACCTCACCTGATTCTCCCCTTTCAATCAAATTAAATAATTTCTTCTCATTTGATTCTAGAGTTTTTATCAGTATTACTGAAAACCGACATGATCTCGATTTGGCTTCCTTTCACCCACTTTCCCCCTCTGTTTTTCGTTTTTCTGAGATTGCTTATCGTTTTTAGTGTCAAAACCAAATTTCATAAGCACCCTTTTCTTACATTCACTATCCATATCTTCAAAATGTTTTTCCATCTCTATTGATTCATCAGCCATTTTTTCAATTTTGTCAAGGCTTACTTCAAACTTTTTGAAATCACACAAATCCAAGGTTTTTATATCTTGATTATTTAGAAGACTATATTCAACTGTTCTATTAAACCAAATTTTCAAATTACCCACACAACCAACAGAATGAATATAGAAATACTCCCAATTTTCCACCAGATTAGGCTCATCATTGAATGGAAGATGCTTTTGAAATGTCCATAATATATTTTGAAAAGCCTCTCTGTCATCTTCTATTTCTGCTTTATACCTGGGAAAATGTACATCCATCCCTCGTCGGATTAGTTGACCACTAAGGTTCCTAAATTTAAGAATTTCATAAGTACCAAATAAAACAAAAGGAACCATACTTACGGAAGCAAGTGACTTTAATATATCCATCTGATTTCTTAAACTTCTTCCTCTCGCTACTCTTGAAAGATGTTGAGCTTCATCAATTAAAAAGGCTCGTGGCCTTCTATATATCAACGCATTTTCCATTGCTCTTCTGTATGCATTTTTACTATTTAAAGGTTGCGATAATTCTCCAGCATTAAGAATTTTTTTTTGGTTGATTAAGGGTTCATAAAGCGAACCCAAGGATCTAATATAAAAGTCTTTCCAATCAAACCGTCCATCATCAGGTGCAATTGCCTCTAGCCCAACAATTGGCACAAATCCTTTATCTTTAATCATATCTTCTTTATGAATTTTGTTATAATGGTTTATTATCTTATTAAATAGTGTAGACTTTCCAACTCCACTTGGACCGAATATCAGTAGTATCTCATTCTTGTTTGCAACACTAATATTATCTTCAAACTCCTTAAATGCACTCTTTAATTTAGGATGGGCGATAGTAAAATTTTTAAAGTAACTTATTCTTTCATTGGCTGATTTCAATAACAATTCGGTAGGAAATAACTGGTCACCCATATTTAAAACTCCTCATAAGCAATAAATTTTTGTGTATTTACTTTATCTGTTTTAATGGAGGAAATTTTATTTGATTCTTTAACAACGTGTAGATGCCTTTGCTGCAATCTAGGTACATTGCTTTCATTTTGATTTCCTTCTCTCGCGGTTATTTCTTCAAGTGGTTTGGAAGCCTTATCTTTTAAATGTTGTAATCGTAGAATTTCTTTTGACTCTAATGAGTCTAGGAACTTTGCAATGATTGATCCTGTGATAGGAACAGTATTTCCAGCATTCTTCATCCGTTTCCTAATTTCAATCGTAGCGATTTTTATCTCTTTTTCAGTACGGTTTTCAAAGACCATAAAATTTTCAGACCGAAGTTTAATCCAGTATTTATTTATATACGCATAGGCAGTAGACATATCGAATGGATCATATCTAACATATACGCTTTGCCCCTCAATTTCCGGATGATCAAGCATATCCGCCCAATAGTAGATGTTATTAATACGGACCCCTTGACCCGGTTGAACTTTTGCTGTTTGTTTTGGAGTAGATGGTAGCGTCATTATTTCAAACAGTTCATCATATCTAACAAAGGTATGCTCTCGCTTACCAGTTTTATATAGTCGATTTTCATAAAAATTCCTTGGAGAAGTACCCAAAGTCGAATGAATTTGCTGATCATATATTTGATAGCACCAATCTTCCATCATTTCGTGTAATGATTGAAATGTCCAAATCGCTTTATGTTTAGGATTGAATTTTTTCGTCACTTCCCTAACTTTTTTCATTATTTGTGTATTCCCTAATAGATTATGAATAAATTCTGTATTAGTAGTCCCAAACATTCTTTCACAAACGGAACCGAATTTAGGCTTTGCTCCTGGCCTCTGTGCTTTAGTGACGTTATATTTGGCTAGTAGTGTATCAAAATAAACACTATGAAATTCCTTACCACCATCGACGACTAACATTTTTGGTAGCCTTGAATTTCTCTTCACACATTCCCTTAGAACCATCATACAAGATCGGTAACTTGGTGGATCGAATGTTAAATAGAAAGCTAGTACTCTTCTAGAATAGGCATCGACCAGTAGACTGAGCCAGGGTCTACCTAAATTTTCGAGTGTATCTGAACAAATTAATTCAATATCTAGTTCCGTATGGTCTAAATGACAAATCTGATATGGGAAATCTCCGTGTCTTGGAGTAGTTGTTTCTATCTCAAAATAGAATTTTTCTGTGTCATATGCAGCTTTTGGCCCTTTTCTTTTTTCTGTTTGAACATGGATGGGCCTCTTTTTTGATTCTTTCCAAAATGTGACGAAACTGGGGGGATTCCATCCTTTATCTATACATTCTTGATAAAATCGCTTATATATTGAATTTAGATTCGAACTACGTGGATTTTCATATTTCTCTTTGATATATTCATCCATTAATTCTATAACTTCGGAAGATAACTTTCTTTCTCGATTGCCTTGATTATTTCTTTTGCTTATTAGACCTATAAAACCGTTTCCAAAATGATTTTCAGCATCTTTGTATTTCTTCACCCAATCCCTATATGTTCGTGGACTGACCTTTAACTCTACTAAAGAAACACCATTCCAGTGGCTTTGTAAAATACTATATTTACGATTAGCCTCCTCCAAGCTTTTTGGTGAAGCACTAAGTATTATGTCTATAACTTCTTCTGAGGCGATGGATTCGTTATTAGAATCAATGAGGGGCTTAATTGTACCTTCCTGATATAGTCTTTCAAAAAGAGCATGAGGGATCTTAACTTCCCGTTCGCCATTCATAATTGAAATACTTGAATCATTTATACTTAAAATTGTACAAGGTTCTGCTGACCATAGGAGAGGTTGTAACGGATAAATGTTGAGGGTTGACACATTTAAAATATCTTTCACATTTGCGTTAGACATATTATAAAATGCATCCGCAGATTCTTTACTTTGATAGATTGAGAATTTATCAAAATCGGTGATTAAGGTAGCTTTGATGTCGGCATAAATCTCATGCTGTGCAAGAAGATGGTAAATATCATCGGCACAAAAATCTAGATTCATATTTAGTAATCTTTCAAGACTTGTACCTGGTTTTTCAGCTACCAAATTAATAATAAGATCTTTCCTTGTTGGAGAAACCTCAGCATTATCACCAATTAGATAATCTTCTAAAAATCTAATATTCCTTTGAAGTATCCAATCAATTTCATCGGAAGTACGAATTCGAAAAGACAATCCACACGCTTTCGCATACTCTTCAGCTGGTGGGCATCGGAAAGCACCAGCTTCATCCATAATGTATCTATTGGGATACTTCAGGACTAAGTTAGACAATTCTTTTTCTGACTTCCATTCTTCGTAACCAATCCAGTCTTTTTGGATAACGAAAAAGTCCGGGGTATAATAGTGCCCAATATTACGTCCTTTATTTTGGTAACGAATTAAAAAGATTTCAGGCTGATCGTAATACTCGATTACAGTTGAATCAAATTCCTTTTCATAGATAGCTGCTAATTCAAGGGTTCTACTCTCAAACTGAATAGTTACTCCCATCTTCTGGCTAGGATAACAACCAGAAACATTTTTCCGGCTGGATCTTACTTTTCTTGCTGGTTGTGAGCTTCTTATACACTCTATTTTTTTTATTGCATCTTCGCCAATATTCAATTCAAGGAACAGTCTCATTAAATCCTTTTTCATAATTATCCCTCCTAACTTTCATTTAAATTGATTTTTTTATTGCCATCGATGACTTCTTGGCGTTCCAATAATCCTGGTACTTTCTTTCATGTAATTTGCCCTTACCGACAATCTCCTCTACTTTCCCACTACTTGGATAAGTACCCCGTTTCATTAATGTGTAGACCGCTTTATCAATACTTTTTTTCATAATTTTATTTTTACTTTGTTTTTTTGCCTCCAAGCTGCTCAAATAGTTTGTTTTTATTTGTTGGCATTCGTTTGGATACGTCTGAGTTAATAGTTTTCTGTCACAATCCATCAAATTTGCTATCTCACTTAATGAATAGGACTTCTTTTCCGCTATTATCAAACCGAGAAATTCTTGAATTTTTTTATGATCCTTTTTAACTCTTCCAAGGGGAACTACTCTATCAGAACAATGACCTTTTAAAGTTATCTTGGATTTCTCCATATTTATGAAACCAGTCAGACTAAGCTGTAATCTCGAAGTAATATCAATCAGTGCTTTTAATGGAACTAGATTAGCACCAGCCTTCCATCCCCATAAAGTCGACTTAGAGTATCCGAAGAATTCAGCTGCTTTTGTTAAAGAACCTTCAAAATTTTTTTCTAAATAAAAGGATATTGAGCGCGAAACGCAACCACTTTCAAACGACAAGTTAATAAATTCAGAGAAAAAAGTTCTCATTGATTCATTGGTCTCACCACTGTAAATAGTCGTATTTTGGCTTTCCTTAAAGTTCCCTAACCAGTAAAAACATTTTGTGCAGTATCCTGGTACACTCTTTCTTTCTAATGTATACATACAAGACTTACAGAATGGACAAACACTCTCTAGAGTCCTGTCGTGGATGAAACATTTAAGATACGGTTGAAGAGTCCAACTTAGTCTTTCATAAACAATCTGTTTACTTTCCACATCAGCTTGGAAACAGGATGGACACCAATGTCTTCTACTTTTTAGTAACCCCCTAAACGGTACTAATCCCCTGCAATTAACAAGTGTAGTCTCTCCAATATCCTTTCTCATTGTTAAGAATGCGATTACATCAATAAAATCTTCTGCAATGTTCCCATGACCGTTAATGGCAGATGTTGATTTATAAAAACCATTACCACCATTGAACACCATATTATTGATGTATTTTTTGTCTAGTTTAGGTGCTATCAAATGAGTCATAATATCACCAACTGTTATGCAGTGAGCGTCTGCTAATCTAGAAATATAACTGCTAAGGGACTCTGCACCTGTTGAGCCAATTCCAATCGGTTCCATTGAATATAAACAACTTCTTTGCAAATTTTATGACACCACCATTTTTATATTTTTTATTACTACTCTGAAAAACTATAAAAATAGAATTATCTAGTATTCCTTCTTTTATTCAATGTTGTCCAAATTCTTTTCATATATCAGGCCACACTAAAGTTCTGGAAATACTATTCTATTTTCATAAAAAAGACAGCTCTATAAGTCGGAGTAGTTCCGACTTATAGAGCTGCCCTATCATTAATTCTAGCTAGTACTACAACAAGATTTTTCTTGTTTTGTTGATGTAAAGTTCACACTGCACACTCCAGTTTCCGGTAGGTCCAGTTCCACTTTTTTTGCCGATTCATAATCGCCAGTCAGATATGCCACTATTGAACGGACTTGTTCATAACCAGTTGCCATGAGGAATGTAGGTGCCCGTCCATAACTTTTCATCCCGACGATGTAAAAATTCTTCTCTGGCTGTCTCAATTCTTCTTCGCCGTGCGGACGAACAGTTCCACAACTATGAAGATTAGGATCTATTAACGGAGCCAAGGCTTCGACACTTTCCGTTGCCGAGTCAATACACACTCTGATTTCATTCAAGAATGAAAAATCAGGCCGACTTCCAGTATTGACAATTACCTCATCTACTCCTTGGATCGAAACGCTTTCTCCTCTTAAATCTCCGACAATTGTTAATGCTTCATCTTCCATTAAAACATTTTGGACGCGATACGGCGTGTAAACTTCTACTTGGCCAGAGTCCACTAATTGATGGATTTCCAACCCGAGTTCTCCTCTTGCTTGTAGGGCATCTTTTTCTTCGCCACCGTAAGCTTCTTCTACGTTATTTTTACGTAGTATCCAAATAATCTTTTTATCGGAATTACTTTCATTGAGTTGAGACAACTCTAAAATTGTGTTTATCCCTGAGTGACCACTACCGATTACAGCTATGCGTTTACCAAGGTACTTATCACGATTGTCGCCGTTAATATCGGGAATTCCATAATGAATATGACTTTGTAAGGCTCTCTCATTTTCCGTCCATACTCCATCAGCATTTATAGGGTTCGGTTGCCCCCAAGTACCTGTTGCATCTATAACAGCTTTTGCTTCAATTTGTTCGGTTTTGCCGTTATGATCAACGTAAATTAGGAACGGAACATTTTCACGATTTGCCGACTTCATTTTATCCAACCCTTTTTTGCTAACGGACAGCACCTTAGTATTCAAATGAATGTATGGTTGGATTTCAGGTAAACTAGCTACTGGCTTTAAATAACCCTCCACCAATTCTTTTCCTGTAGGAAGATCAACTGGGGAAGGGGCTTCCCATCCTTGTTTTTCTAGTAGCTCCCGAGCCGCTTTGTCTACATTGTATTGCCACGGTGAAAACAATCGAACGTGTCCCCATTGAAGTATATGGTTTCCCACGCAAGGACCGGCTTCCAAAACAATAAATTTTTCGCCTGCTTTAGCCAAATGTGCAGCTGCGGCTAGACCTATAGGACCAGCGCCTATAACTACGACTGGCAAGGAACTCGTTTCTTTTTTGATAAGCTCTATATGCAGTGGCATAGTATTTGTTGAACAACAGTTCCCATTCATTATTTGAAAATTACTTTGCTCGTTCAATTTACAAACCTCCTTAGAATAATAAAGAGCTCACTGAATGAGCTCTTTTGTATTAACAGTTATTTGGCGTACCAATCATCACTAGACCAGATTGATTACCTTCAGTTTCAAAGTCCAATGTTACATTGCTCAGAAGTCCTAAAGCTAAAGTGGAAATGGCAACTTGGATGTCGTTGATCAAAGATACAGTATCCGACTCCTCAGGCGGATCAAGAGATAAACCGATTTGCGGTCCACAGCACCCCTCAATGGCATAGATACGGAGTCCTTTGGCTTGCTGTTCTTCCAAAAGCGTTTGAATATACTGCTTGGCTTCGTTTGTAATGTTCATTATATTCTCTCCTTCATTTTTCCCAATGACTATGCATCGGGGAATATTCTTCTTAATGAATCTTTCATTGCTGATTTCACGTTGATTTTCGGGCGGATTGCTGTCGCTTTTTCCTCTGCCTCAGCAATTGTGTTTGCTTTGCCAAGGGCTAAAAGTGTTCCGATCGCCACGGTACCTGTTCGATTACTTCCCCCACCGCAATGAACGAAGACTTTCTGTCCGTCATTGTAAGAATTGACGACCAAATTGATGGCTTTATTCACAGATTCATCTTGCTGATCGGCATCATCAACAATCGGACAATGAATCCGATTGCTATCAGATGGAATGTTCGTGGATTCTGCACGTAAATCTACGATTACATCTACTTTTTCATTCTTCATAACTTCCAGCGCATCATCTGCACCACCAATAAAAATACCGTGTTCAATTAATTCCTGATAATTTTTTGTCGTCATCCTTCTTTCACCCCACTCAATGTTGGACTCCATTCATTACTTACAGATTCTAAGTATCTTTCTACATCTAGGGCTGCCATACATCCTGTACCCGCAGCTGTAATTGCTTGGCGATATTTATTATCTTGGACGTCACCACATGCGTAGACACCTAGTATATTCGTTTCTGTTGTTCCAGGCTTTACTTGAATATAACCAACCTCATCTGTTTCGATCTGTCCTTTTAAGAAAGCCGTATTTGGTGTATGTCCGATTGCGACAAAAATCCCATCTGCCTCAACTATCTCTTCTTCTTCAGTCTCATTATTTTTCACTTTCAGTCCAGTTACTTTTATACCGTCTCCAATTACTTCAAGAGGAGTCTTATTTAACCCCCAAGCTATTTTCGGATTTTGTTTAGCTCGATCTTGCATAATCTTTGAAGCGCGTAATTCGTCACGACGATGAATAATCGTAACTTCAGAAGCAAATTTCGTGAGGAAATTCGCTTCTTCCATTGCTGAGTCTCCTCCTCCAACAATGATCACCTTTTTACCTCTGTAGAAAAAGCCATCGCAGGTTGCACAAGTGCTCAGGCCTGAACCAATGTTTTCTTGTTCGCCTGGAATTTGAAGGAGTTTTGCTGATGCGCCCGTTGAAAGAATTAGAGATTCAGTTACAACTTCCCCTAAACCATTAACATGAAGCTTGAAAGGTTTTTGGGATACATCCACATCCGTTACCCAGCCTCTTTTAAATTCAGCACCAAAGCGTTCTGCTTGTTTTCTCATGTTATCCATAAGGTCCGGTCCCATAATCCCATCTATAAAACCCGGAAAGTTTTCTACTTCTGTTGTAAGTGTTAATTGTCCTCCTGGTTGTTCGCCTTCGATAACAATAGGATTCATATTAGCTCTTGCTAAATAAATTGCTGCTGTTAAACCAGCAGGCCCAGTACCTAGGATTACTACCTTATGCATGCTCTGTACCTCCGAATTGTTATAGGATGAATTCTTTCAATTTGTTATAGCCAATTTTTTCTTCATGCAACCATGGGATTATCGCACACCGCGGCGCAAATTCCTCACTCACTTTTTTAATCCATTGTTTTTCAGAAACAGCACGCCCTTTCAAGATAGGATCTGCTGTATCCGTTGCGTACAAACTTTGGTTGATGACCCACCACTTCGGATCAATCTGCGCACGCTTGAGGTCTTCCTGCAATCTTGCTGCTTCTAATACCGGTGTTGCTTCAGCCAATGTCACAATGACCACGCCTGTTTCTTCTGGATTTCGCAATCGCGGAAGAAGCTTCTTCACACTTTCTGGTACGTCGCCAGTCGATCGGCTCATTTCTTTGTGATACGCTTCCGTCGAATCGAGTAACAACAACGTGTGACCGGTCGGTGCCGTATCAATCACGACGATTTCATTTTCCGACTTCTCCACCACTTCTGCAAAGGCTCTAAACAAAGCAATTTCTTCTGTACATGGCGATTCGAGGTCTTCCTTCAAATATGCAAGCCCTTCTTCATCCAGCCCTTCCCCTGCTGTCGAAAGCACTTCCTGCTTATATTTCTCTACTTCAATTTCTGGATTAATGCTGCTAATTGTCAGATTTTCTCCCAGAACGCTACCTTCAAATGCGTATGCAAGATGCGCTGCAGGGTCTGTTGTAGTCAAATGAACACGGTGACCTTTCTCAGACAGACCGACAGCAATCGCTGATGCAATCGATGTTTTTCCAACCCCACCTTTACCCATTGTGAAAATCACACGGATGTTTTTCGAAGAAAAATCAGCAATTACTTTGTTTAGGCCTGGAAGTTGAATCGGATCAGTGCTAAGGCTATCGTCTTCAAATACAGTAATCGTGTAAGAGCTAAATAAGTGCCGAAGGTTGTCAACTCCGGTTAGTGAATATGAAACAAATGGAAGGGAGAACGTCACAACTTGTTTTAATGCATCGGGCGTTTCTTTCAATGCACGACGCTGTCGCTCATAAAACGCTGTTGACACCTTATCTTCGGATCGATGACTCTGGAGAAGCCCATTTATAATAAGTATCTGATTTTCAATGCCGATATCTTTCAGTTCTGAAGAAGCTCGATTCGCTTCCACTAATGAGGAGACATCTGGACGTGACACCAAAATTAGAGTCGTTTTTTCTGGATTAGAAAGAGACCCAACAGCTTTCGCATACAACTCTTTTTTCTCTCCAAGGCCTGACAGTGGACCCAAACAGGAAGCCCCGTGTGTACTTTCTTCCAAAAATCCGGTCCACGCGGTTGGTAATTGTAACAGACGCAGTGTGTGCCCGGTCGGCGCAGTGTCAAACAATACGTGATCATATTGATTTAACACATCCTCATCGGATAACAGATGAGAAAATTCATCAAATGCAGCAATTTCAACTGTGCAAGCACCCGATAACTGTTCTTCCATGGTTGCAAGAACAGCATCTGGCAGTTTACCCCGATAAGGACCGACAACCTGTTCACGATATGTTTTTGCTGATGCTTCGGGGTCTATATTACAAGCGAATAAATTATTTACGCTTGGAATAGCAACCGGGTCATTTGTCAATTCCACATCGAGAACATCCTGTAAATTTGAAGCAGGATCGGTACTTACTAACAGTACTTTTTTTCCTTGATCAGCAAGAGAAACCGCTGTCGCACAGGCCGTTGATGTCTTACCAACGCCACCTTTTCCGGTAAAAAACAAAAATGGAGTTAGTGCGATTTGGTTCGGATTGAATACTGGATACATGGCTATCCCTCCTCATTTTTCAAACTTTAGTGAAACGCGTACACGTGGTTTTTCTTGGAGTTCAGCAGCCTTTACATCAAGCCACTCAGCTAACTCTTCGTTTGTCGGATAGGCACCCACTTTTACAATTTCATTATTCACAAGTATCAGAGGGAGAGCATCTGGTCCTTTTTCAAGAAGCACCTTATTGACTACTTCATTGTCCACGAAAGCACCCGGTTCATTCGCAAGATTAAAGCGTGTAATATCAAACTTCTTTTGTTCAAGTGAATAAACAGCCGATGCAACACGCGTTAATTCTGGATCAACGCCAGGTCCACAGACACCTGTTGAACAACACATTGCAGGATCAAATATTTCAACCTTTTTCATTATCAACAACTCCTTTATCATTGTATAATCATATCCTTATATGTTTATTACAAGGATAGCCGTGATGTGAATCCACGGCTTTTTATATTTATTCACCCGTTTTAGCGAAGCGTTCAATCCTAGCACCAATTTCATCGCGTACACGCTGGAAAAACGCCCATTTTTCTTCATCCGTTCCTTCTGCTCTTGCAGGGTCATCAAATCCCCAATGAGCACGTTTTACATGTGGAGGTGTCATCGGACAATTATCAGCGGCATCTCCACAAAGCGTAACGACGAAATCTGCATTATTCAGGATTTGTGTATCAATAATATCCGAAGTTTGATTTGAAATGTCGACGCCAGCCTCATTCATCGCCTTAATAGCATTTGGATTGACTCCATGCGCTTCAATTCCTGCGCTGAGAACTTGCCATTCTTCACCAAGATACTTTTTGCCCCAACCTTCTGCCATTTGGCTACGGCATGAGTTACCTGTACATAAGAAATAAAGTGTTTTTTTCGACATAATGAAAATCCCCTCTTCTACATTTTTTTAAATGATTAACAACCACAAATAGAGTCCGATCAGTGTAATAAGAAGTGTAGGCACTGTTAAGATAATACCGGTTTTAAAATAAGTACCCCAAGATATTTTCACACCTTTTTGTGAAAGGACATGCAGCCACAATAAAGTGGCCAATGAACCGATTGGTGTAATTTTCGGACCTAAATCTGAACCGATGACATTTGCATAAATCAAAGCTTCACGAATCGTTCCGGTTGTATTCGTATCCGCAATGGCTAGGGCGTTGATCATAACAGTTGGCATATTATTCATGATTGACGACAAGATCGCTGCTATGAAACCCATCGAAATCGTACCTATAAACAAGCCTTGATCTGCTGCTAATTGAATGAGATCACCGAGTACGCTTGTCAGACCAACATTCCGCAAACCATAAACGACCACGTACATCCCAACTGAAAAGAATACGATGGACCAAGGTGCTCCTTTTAATACTTGCTTCGTGTGAACGGCTGGGCTTCTTTGTGCCATAATCATAAAGAATATGGCCATGACTCCAGCAACGATCGAAACAGGAAGCCCCGTAAACCCACTAGAGAAATACCCGATAAGTAATATACTTAATACGACCCAAGAAAGCCGAAACATCTTTCCATCTTTTACAGCATCCTTCGGTTCTTTTAGATCCGATACTTTATAATCTTTCGGGATACTTTTACGGAAGAATAACAACAGCACTAATATACTCGCAACCAAAGCAAATAAATTCGGTACAATCATCCGAGATGCGTATTCGACAAAACCAATACCGAAAAAGTCTGCCGAAACAATATTGACTAAGTTACTTACGACCAATGGTAACGAAGTCGTATCTGCAATAAAACCACTGGCAATGATGAATGGAAAAACCATCTTTTCATTGAAATTCAAATTTCTTACCATTGCCAACACAATCGGGGTTAAAATAAGTGCGGCCCCATCGTTTGCAAACAAGGCAGCAACGATCGCCCCAAGAATGCTGACATACACAAACATGCGAATACCGCTACCTTTGGCTAATCTCGCCATATGTAACGCAGACCACTCGAAAAATCCGATTTCGTCTAAGATTAATGAGATAATGATGATGGCGACGAAAGCAAGTGTAGCATTCCAGACAATCCCTGTAACATCGATAACGTCCTGAAAATTAACTACCCCGACTAACAAAGCGACAACTGCACCAATACAGGCAGACCATCCAATGGATAAATTTCGAGGCTGCCAAATAACAAATATGAGTGTAATAATGAAAATCAATGATGCTGTAATAACTGAAACCAACGTGCTTTCTCCTCCCTAGTTACAACTAATTCTCAGCCCTTGTGCTTCCAGTTCAGTAATGGATTCATTCTGTTCCGGAAGTTGTTCAAGTATGCTTTGAATAAAAGGAAAGTCTTCATGATCTTCATTGATTGAGAAGAAAATCCATTGACCCTTGCGTTCTTCTTTCACTAATCCAATATCTCTCAGCTTCCTCAAATGTTGGCTGATTGCCGGTTGACTCATTTTGAAAATTTCTACGAATTCACATACACAACATTCATGTGACTGAAGTAATTTCATCATTGTCAAACGAGTTTGATCTCCAAGCAATTTTAATAGCTGCGATGCTCGCTGCATATCAATCGATACTTCCGTATTCATATGCGATTCCCACCTTTCTGCAATCATTATATAATCATATGCTTATATAAGCAAGTAGATGATTTACTAATTGGATTTTCTACTCCACAAAAGATAAAGGACCACTTTTAGGCGGTCCTTTCGGTTACTCAGTGAGTTATGAAATGCTTTTAAAACATGCAAGAGATTACCTAATATTCACAACTGCATTTATAGCGCCTGTCACAAAGATTCAAGTAGGACTTCTACTCTTTCGGACGTTGGTCCCTTAACTCTCCAAGTACCTATATAAAGTGGATTTGCTTATCCCTGTTTCATCTCTTATTTCAGCTAAACTGTACTTTTTACTCTCATACATGATAATTGCCCGCTGAACATTTTCATCAGGTTTTCTTGGACGTCCTGTAGTTACTCCTTTTTTCTGTGCATTACGTAATCCCTTTTTAGTCTTTTCACTGATCACATCACTTTGGAATTCCACTAGATGCTTCACGATATAGCTAAATTGATACCCACTTCTATTACTTGTATCAATCCCTTCTTTGAGTGATTGAATATTAGCTCCTTTTTCTTCAATCACTTGCAATAGCTCCACTAAATGACGTGTTGAATCTGCAAGAGAGAATAGTTTTGTGATTATAATTTTGTCCCCCTGTTTGAGGTCATCAATCATATTTATTAGTTGAACTCTTTTCTTGGCGGAAGAGTGTTCCTCTGCGATTATTTTTCCACAATTAAGTTTCCTTAATTCTGTCATTTGCATATCACATGTTTGATCGTCTTCATTAGGTCTCATATAACCGATTAACAAATTAGACACCCCTTCAATATAAAGAAGTTTACCTTTATCTTAACATAAAATTTACTTTTCGTCCCGTAAAGGTTCCATTTTGGGACGAAAGGTGATAAACTATTTTTATTCAAACCGGGCCCGGCTTTTATGAGAGTTAAAAGCCAAAAAAATTCATATAGATGAGGTGTAAAACAAAGTGGTAGAAAAAATAAGAAAAGATTGGTTTTCAAATGTAAGAGGGGATATCCTTGCTGGAATCGTAGTAGCATTAGCCCTAATTCCTGAAGCAATTGCGTTCTCCATCATTGCAGGAGTCGATCCTATGGTGGGATTGTATGCTTCATTCTGTATCGCTGTAATCATTGCCTTTGTTGGTGGTCGTCCTGGAATGATTTCAGCCGCGACCGGTGCAATGGCATTGCTGATGGTTCCGTTAGTTAAGGAACATGGACTCGAATACTTATTGGCAGCAACGGTTTTAACAGGTGTGATTCAATTACTTTTCGGTATATTTAAGATCGCTAAAGCCATGAAATTCATTCCGAGGGCCGTCATGATTGGTTTTGTAAATGCGTTAGCCATCTTAATTTTCATGGCTCAAGTCCCCCATTTTATCGGAATTTCCAATTTGACATATATTTTCGTTGCAATTACTTTGGCGATTGTATATATACTGCCAAGATTCATTAAAGCTGTTCCGGCTCCATTAATTGCAATTATCGCACTGACAGCAGTTGCCCTTTATGCAAACCTTGATTTGCGGACTGTTGGCGATCTAGGGGCCATCACAAGAACATTGCCGGATTTTTTAATTCCAAACGTGCCATTTTCAATTGAAACATTAGCAATTATTTTCCCGTATTCGTTTGCTCTAGCGATTGTCGGTTTATTAGAGTCATTACTGACAGCTTCCATCGTAGATGATATGACGGGAACGGAAAGCAATAAAGACAAAGAATCCAGAGGACAAGGTATTGCCAATATCATCACTGGTTTCTTTGGTGGAATGGCAGGATGTGCAATGATTGGACAATCCGTCATTAACGTAAAATCAGGAGGCCGCGGCCGTCTGTCTACCCTTACTGCAGGACTGTTCTTGATCTTCCTAATCATTGTATTAGGCGATTTGGTTGTCCAAATTCCCATGCCTGTACTTGTAGGGATTATGATCATGGTGTCTATCGGCACGTTTGACTGGTCTTCATTCACTTATTTAAGAAAGGCACCCAAAAGCGATGCTGCGGTAATGTTAGTGACAGTCATTATCGTTGTAGCTACACATGATCTATCAAAAGGAGTTTTTGCAGGCGTCATCCTAAGCGCCATCTTCTTTGTGGCTAAAATATCTAGGATTAAAGTGAACAGAAGACAAGAACATAAAAATACAATCTTTGAAGTAGAAGGTCAATTGTTTTTTGCGTCAGTTGAAGACTTTGTTAAATCATTTGATTTTACCGTTAAAAATAAAGACATTACCATTGATTTTTCCAATGCACATATTTGGGATGATTCTGCTGTAGGTGCCGTGGATAAAGCGGTCATTAAATATCGTGAGAACAATAATACTGTAACCATCGTCGGGCTGGATTCATCAAGTAAAAAAATCGTTGATAAGCTAGCCATATATCATAATGGAAATTCAAACCCGATGTCTCACTAAACTAATTTTGGGAGGCTTAAAAATGTACAAAAGAATAGTATTGGCTGTAGATGGATCGAAAAATGCTTTGCGAGCAACAGATGAAGCGGTAAAAATCGCTTCATTAATTCCAGAATGTAAAATCGAAGTCGTGTATGTCGCTGATTTTTCAAAAACTAAAAACGAAATCCTTCATTCCCAAGGAAAAGAGGCATTGGACTTTACACGTCGTAAGCGACTCTCTCCTGTAGAAGATAAAATAAAATTGAAAAATATAGCCTATGAAATTAAAATATTTCACGGAGATCCCGGACCGACAATTATTGAGTACGCAAATAAAGAAAAGGTCGATTGGGTTGTTATTGGTAGTCGGGGTCTAAATACTTTGCAAGAAATGGTATTAGGCAGTGTGAGTCATAAAGTCGTAAAAAGAGTTGATTGTCCGGTTCTTGTCGTGAAATAAAAAAATTACTTCCCCAAACAAATAATTAATGCAATATACTGTTCGCATGTTTTGGACAGTGTATTGCATTTCACATAGCGATTACTGTCTAAGACACCTTACTAAGGTGTCTTTTTATCATTCTTTTTCAAGAAACACTCGACAGTTACGTTTTAATTCAGTGCATTGTATTGTTAAGATTATGTAACTCTTCTTGTTTTGGCTTGGAAGATTTTATTTTAAGTGCTATATTTGCGATATTGATTATCAATATCTAAAATCAATATCGGGTTTTGATATTAAGAAAGGAGATGACAGATTGGAAGATAAAGTATTGCGGAAACTTTTTCTAGGCTTTATTCACATTCATATTTTACATCACGCGAAAGAACACCCTATTTTCGGTTTATGGATGTTAGAAGAACTAAAGGAACACGGTTATAACATCAGTTCAGGTACTCTCTATCCTATCCTACATTTAATGGAGTCTGATGGACTTCTCATAAGAGAAGATCGAAATGTGGAAGGGAAAATTAGAAAATATTATACAACGACCGATAAAGGAAATCTTGTCCTGATTGAAGCCAGAAAAAAAGCATATGAGCTCTTCAAGGAGATCAAAGACTAACAAAAAGGAGCTAATTATGAAACAAACTAACTCGAAAAGAGGATTTAAAGCACTTTTGGAAATCCTATTCGTTTCGACACGACTTGGGTTAACATCATTTGGTGGACCAACAGCCCATTTGGGATACTTTCATGAAGAATATGTCCGTAGAAGAAGATGGATGGATGAAAAAAGCTATGCTGATTTAGTTGCTTTAGCACAATTCTTACCTGGTCCAGCGAGTAGTCAAGTTGGAATTGGGATAGGAGTTATGCGAGCAGGAGTATTAGGCGGGATTATATCCTTTATAGGGTTTACACTCCCCTCGGTTGTGGCACTTATTCTTTTTGCCTTGCTACTTAATGGATTTGATATAGGCAATGCTGGATGGATACATGGATTAAAAATCGTGGCTGTAGTTGTCGTTGCACATGCCATTCTCGGTATGGCAAAAAATTTGACGCCTGATTTAAAAAGAAAAGCCATTGCTTTATTCGCACTCGTAAGCACGCTTCTTTGGCAAACGGCTTTTACGCAAGTCGGCGTCATTTTAGTAGCTGCACTCTTCGGGTTCCTCCTGTTTAAAAAACATAAAGAAAATGAAGAAGTGAGTTCGCAATTCCCAATTGGTAAAAGCGTATCAGCGATATGTCTACTGTTATTTTTTGGCTTACTTTTTCTTTTACCAGTTATTAGGGAAGTTACCGGATCGTACTGGGTGGCTATGTTCGATAGTTTTTATAGATCCGGTTCTTTAGTGTTTGGTGGGGGGCATGTCGTTTTACCTTTATTAGAACAAGAACTTGTGCCAAATGGATGGATCAGCGAAGAAGCATTTTTAGCTGGATATGGTGCTACACAAGCAGTACCCGGTCCTCTATTCACGTTTGCTGCCTATTTAGGGGCTGTTATGAAAGGCTGGCAAGGTGGTTTGGTCGCAACGATTGCCGTATTTTTACCTGCATTCCTTCTCATTCTTGGTGCACTTCCTTTTTGGGATGCTTTACGGAACAATCCTAAAATTAAAGGCGCAATCCTGGGCGTAAATGCAGCAGTAGTTGGTATATTGATTTCCGCGCTCTATCAGCCGATTTGGACGAGCTCAATCTTAGCACCTATTGATTTTGCGTTAGCTGCGATTTTGTTTAGTATGCTTGTCTATTGGAAGCTTCCACCTTGGATGATTGTAGTTGCTGGGGCGATAGGCGGTACACTATTGACATTACTGTAATTGTCATTTAAATTCTCTTCTCCGGCTAAACAGAATAGTATAGAGCCAAAAAGCGCCCCAAACCATGAACTGAGCCCTTATTAACGGACATTTTAATAAAAGTGACTTTGCAGTCTAGGCTGCAATTAGATGACTTCGGTATTGAGCTGGAGTCATCTTTTTTAAATTCCATTGTTTGCGTGTTGTATTGTAATGCTCTATGTACTCATCTATCATTTGCTTTAATTCAAATAAATTGTGCGCTTCCTGATAATCTACATCATCCTTTAAGTGCCCAAAGAATGATTCCATAGGGGCGTTATCTAAGCAGTTTCCTCGACGTGACATCGACTGGAGTAAGCCCATTTTCTTTACACGTTCTTGATACGCTGGGTTTGTATAATGGACACCTTGATCGGAATGAATCATGGCTTCTGGATGCAGGTTACCATCTAATGTTTCTTCTAATTTTTCTAATGTCCGATAAACAATTCTCATTTTTAAGCTTGTCGATAGTTCATAGGCGATGATTTCACGTGTTGCAACATCTTTTACGCAAGACAAATACGCCGTATGACTATTGCGGTATTGTAAATAAGTGATATCAGTTAAAAATACTTTTCCCGGTTCATCTTGATCAAATGCTCGATTTAAGTGATTAGGGACCGTACGGTGTGCCTGCGTTGCTTTCGCAATATGTTTATATGGATTCGCACGACGCACTTTCGCAAAAAGATTAAACTTCCTCATTAGGCGAAGAATCTTTTTGTGATTCATTGGTGTTACTAATAATTCTTCTAATGCCATGTAAAGCCCACGATAACCAATTTTCCCTTTAGAAGCATCGTAGATGCTTTTTAATAATAGATAGTCTTGGTAGTCTTCTTCTTCACGAATCGCATGCTTCTCTGAATTTAGAAGCCATGCGTAGTAGCCACTCCGGCTCACGCCGGTTAATTCACAAAGATAACGTGTCATATTCTTTAGTTGATATTTTCGAATGACTTCGTTGATTACTGTGTATTTTTCATGGGGTGCTAGAACCGTTTCTTCGCCTGCCTCTCGAGCTCCTCTAGCTTTTTTAATAATTCTAATTCAGCTTCTAGATACTTAATACGTGCTTCAGCTTTTTCTAATTTCTTCTCAGCAGATAGATCCTTTTTAGAGGGTCGACCTGTGCTGCCTTTTCCGCGACGTTCTTCTAAAAAGCCTTGTTCCCCATATGTGTTATATGTATTTCTCCAGCGGCTTAATGACGATTTGGCTTTTTTAGCTCCAATAATTTCTAAATCAAATCCATTTTCAATAAAAATTTGAGAAGGCCCTTTACCGTTCAAATTTTCTTGAACTGCACGTATTTTAAATTCAGATGTATATTGAATGGCGCGATCTGATACGGAGGCGACATTAGGGTTTGATCCTATTCGTTTTCTCTGGTGTTCATTGAAAAATATTTTACTCATTAAAAAATCTCCCGTTCCAAGTCGTTATTTTCTAGTATAACGGGTTTTTAAACAGAAAAAACCCCGAATAGGGTCACTTTTTTTTAAGTGTCCATTATTCGGGGTTCAATTCACCATTTTGGTTTGAGGCGTTTTTTGTTTATTTAAAGTTAATACTTCTATACCAAATCTCCTAAACAAAGTTTCAGGGTTTTCGATCTTGATTTCCGGAAGTGTGTAATATTTTTAAGTAGAATTTTGCCTAAAATAAAATTAAGTATATCCTTGCCAATGCGGCAAAGATATACTTAAAGTCACATACCATATGAAATCCGGTGATTTCTATATATGGAGACGGCGGGAGTCGAACCCGCGTCCAGAGGCTCCAACACTCAAGCATCTACGCGTGTAGATTGTCTATTTGCGTTTCGCGCATCATTATGCCGGCAATCAGGGCGTCTTGTGCGCTATCCTGCGAGTCTCTTCCGTCTGCCTCAGGAGGCAACAGCCGTCGTATCCCACTAATAAGTGAGCCTTACAATGCCACATGGGCGATGGAACTGCAAGGCAGATTCAGTCAGCTATTAAGCTGCGAATGCTAAGTTGTTGTTTGTTTTGCCAGTTATTATAAACTGCCGTTTCTGACGGAGCCGAGCCCTCCGACGCGCAACTCAAGCTCAGACGACCCCTGTCGAATCCGTAACGTCCCCGTTAAGAGGATGTCAGGATAGCCTATTTAAAGGCTTCTGAACTGAATTTCTATAGCTAGTATACCGCATTTTTACGTAAAAATCAATAGCGTTGCTTGTCTTTGAGTGCGCGGGCCATTTCGCGTTTTGCTTCTTTTTTCTTGAGGTCTTCGCGTTTGTCGTAGTCTTTTTTCCCTTTTCCGATGCCGATCAGTACTTTGGCGAAGCCGTCTTTCAAGTACATTTTAAGTGGGACGATTGCGAAGCCTTGCTCTTTTGTGCGGCCGATTAGTGAGCTGATCTGCTTTTTATGGAGCAATAGTTTTCTGGATCGGAGCGGATCGTGGTTGAAACGGTTTCCTTGGTCATATGGACTGATGTGCATATTGGAAATCCATGCTTCGTTGTTTCGGATCCGGACAAAGGAGTCCCGTAGTTGCACTTTGCCGTTACGGATTGATTTGATTTCCGTTCCTTGTAGGACGATGCCCGCTTCGATTGTTTCTTCAATTGCAAAATCGTGGTTCGCCTTTTTATTGACTGCGACCACTTTTCCTGCGCCTTTTGCCATCTCATTCACCCTCTTTTATATTGAAACCCGGGGACGGCAACTGCCGTCCCAGCGTCATTTTTTCTTTTTCGGCTTGCCTTTCGATTTCTTGGCAACGCCTTCGTAGAATTTTTTCTTTTTATTGTACGTGCCTGATTTCTTTTTGTCTTTCGATTTGTCTCCGGACTTTTTGTCTTTGGATTTACCACGGGATTGGTTGTCATCCTGCTTTTTCTTGGCATGGATGACTTTCGGTCGTTCTTTGCGTGCACGGTGGAACGATTGTTTCATGCCGACGATTTCAAAGTCGATGATGGATTCTTCCGGTTTAACGGCAGCCACTTTCACGGTTACTTCGTCGCCGATTCGGAACTGTTTGCCGGTATGTTCACCGAGCATCATCATTTGTCTGTCGTCAAAGCGGTAATAATCGTCCGTCATATAGCTGACATGTACGAGTCCTTCGATGGTGTTTTCCAATTCGACGAACATACCGAAGTTCGTGACGGATGAAATGACGCCTTCGAATTCCTCTCCGATTTTGTCGAGCATGAATTGAGCCTTTTTCAATGACTCCGTATCACGTTCCGCATCGACTGCGCGTCGTTCCCGCTCGGATGTATGCTGGGCGATTTCAGACAATGAAGCAGCCCAATGTGCGAGTGTTTGCCCCGATACATCTTTTTCGATCAAATATGTGCGGATCAGCCGGTGGACGATCAAGTCTGGATAGCGACGGATCGGTGCCGTGAAGTGCGTATAGAACTCCGTGGATAAACCGAAATGACCGAGACTTTCATCGAAATACTTCGCCTGTTGCATGGAACGCAGTAACATAGTTGAAATAACCGTTTCTTCCGGCAATCCTGCGATCGACTCGACGATTTCCTGTAAAGCGCGCGGATGGACTTTATTGCCCGTCCCTTTGACGACTACACCAAAATTCGTTAAGAACTCGAAGAAGCGCGTCAGTTTTTCCGCTTTTGGATCTTCGTGGATCCGATAGATGAATGGCACTTGCATCCAATGGAAATGTTCTGCGACCGTTTCATTCGCCGCCAACATAAACTCTTCAATGAGTCGTTCCGAGACGGTACGTTCCAAAATGATGACGTCTGTCGGCCAACCTTTTTCATCGACAAGGATTTTCGATTCTTTAAAATCAAAGTCGATCGCTCCGCGGTCGATCCGTTTCTGTTTCAAAATCTTTGCCAAGTCTGCCATATCATTGAGCATTGGAACGATATGTGCATATTTCGCTGAAAGTTCTTCGTCTTTTTCGTCGATGATTTGGTAGACGTCACTATACGTCATCCGTTCTTTCGAGCGAATGACACTTTCGAAGATTTCATGGTCGGTGACTTTCCCGTTACCGTCAATGGTCATTTCACAAGTCAACGTCAGTCTGTCGACGCCCGGATTCAAGGAACAAATCCCATTCGATAACTTATGCGGCAACATTGGGATGACGCGGTCCGTCAAGTAGACACTCGTACCACGGTCAAACGCATCTTCGTCCATCGGTGAGTTTTCCGTTACATAATAACTGACGTCCGAAATATGAACGGATAATTTATACGTCCCGTCGTCGTTCTTCACAACGGATATGGCATCATCCAAGTCTTTTGCATCGGCACCATCGATGGTGATGGTCAGCTCATCCCGCAGATCTCTACGTTTGAACAAGTCCTGTTCTTGCACTTCTTCCGGAATCTTATTCGCCTGATCCATTACTTCCTGCGGGAATTCGACTTCGATGCCGTGCTTATGGATGATCGAAATGATGTCCACACCGGGGTCGTTTTTATGGCCTAAAATTTGTGTCACCATACCGGTTGCCGATTTCAAGTCACTCGGCCAATCCGTTATTTCAACGACGACTTTATGGCCATCGACTGCGTCTAGTGCATTCCCTTTGGCGATGAAAATATCCATCGGCAGTTTTTTATCGTCTGGAATGACAAAACCGAATCCTCGATTATCCTGATAAGTTCCGACAATCTTCGTCGTTTTCCGTTCCGCAACACGGATGATGGTCCCTTCCCGGCGATCACCTGATGTCCCGTTCGTTACACGGACAAGGACGATATCCCCGTTCATCGCTCCATTGACGTCATGGGGCGGAATGAAAATATCATCCATCCCTTCCGTCTCCGGCGTGACAAAACCGAATCCTTTTGAATGGCCGATAAATTTCCCGCGAACGAGATTCATGCGCTCGGGAACGCCATAGCGATTCGTCCGAGAACGGATAATGATCCCTTTTTGCTCGAGGTGAACGAGCATTTTCACTAATTCTTTAAATTCCGCTGCCTGTTCATAACCCATCAATTCCTGGATTTCTTGGACAGTAAGCGGCTTATAAGATTCTTCTTTCATTATGGACAGCAACTTATCTTGCATGTCCTGGTCAAATTGATCCAAGTACATCCCTCCTCCTACATAGACCTAGCATGGTCATTTTTACTTCCTTTCACACGGTCCAATCGAGCGATTCAAGAAATTCGAAAATATCTTCATGGAGCTGTGCTTTTTCCGGTCCGAGTGTAATGACATGCCCTGATTGTTCATACCATTTGATTTGTTTATCTTCCGATTCGGCTTCTTTATAAATGATGTTTGCAGAGTCTGGATCGATCACTTCATCGTTTGTCGCTTGGACAACGAAAAGCGGTGCATAAATATGATCGACATGGTTGCGAACATCCTCGACCAGTTCGCGAAGATCTGCGAGTGAAGGCATCGATTGTTGTTGCAATGCTTCTACTTCTTTTTCGATTTCTGTCTCGCTTTTTCCTTCATACTTCTTATATTCGCGCGCATATTTCAAAACGCCTTCATACATCAGATCCGTCGTTTTCATAGTCATCGGTGCGCACATCGTGACAATTCCCTTCACGGGCATGTTATACCCTACTTTGAGGGAAAATACGCCTCCAAGTGATAATCCTGCGACGGCAATTTCGTCATAACCGGCATCTTTCAGCTTGTTATAGCCGGCAAGCACGTCTTCCCACCACTCTTCAGGTCCTGTATGTATTAGTTCTTCCGGTGGAACACCGTGCCCTTTATAATGAGGAGCGAGTGATGTGTAGCCTTTTTTCTCTAGAAAACGACCGAGCATCCGGACGTCCGCTGAAGTCCCTGTGAATCCATGGAGAAGCAAAACGGCCCGCTTTCCTTGTTCAATGAAAAATGGTTTTGGCTGCGCAATTCTCATCTATATTATCCTCCCTACAAAAAACGCCCGACCAGTCGGACGGTCAGGCGTTAGTGATCTATTCAATATTTCGTAACCATTAGACGAATTTCATGATTGCGATTGACAATACAACAAACAAAATGGCAAGTACAACTGTTACCCGTTGAAGAACGAGATCAAGTCCACGCGCTTTTTGTTTTCCGAATAGTTGTTCAGCACCACCGGAAATCGCCCCTGAAAGACCAGCACTTTTCCCGGATTGCAATAAAACGACTACGATTAGCGAAAGTGCTACGATCACAAGCAGCGTCATCAGTAAAGCGTGCATTCTGTTCCACCTCCTGATTCGAACTTCACATAAGTATCATTTTACCAAAGACAGGTCTCCGATACAACCTATAGCATCAATTTAGCAACTGGCACTAGCTTCCGCATTTGGTTGTATTCACGAACTGTTTGCTTGACCCGGACTGTATTTGCTTGCACTCAACGCCAAGTTGGTTGCATTTCAGGACATTCAAACCAATGAAAAACCCGCCGAAGCGGGTTTTCCATTCAATCATTATTTTTTCAAGTTATAAAATGTTTTCGCACCTAGATATTGAGCTGTATCATCCAATTGATCTTCAATACGGAGCAATTGGTTGTATTTAGCAACGCGGTCCGTACGAGATGGCGCACCTGTCTTGATTTGACCAGCGTTTGTCGCCACTGCAATGTCAGCGATTGTCGTATCTTCCGATTCACCCGAACGGTGGGAGATGACCGCTGTGTAGCCTGCGCGTTTCGCCATTTCGATCGCATCGAATGTTTCTGTCAATGTACCGATTTGGTTCACTTTGATGAGGATCGAGTTGCCGATGCCCTCTTCAATTCCGCGTTTCAATTTCTCTGTATTCGTCACGAACAAGTCATCGCCGACCAGTTGAACCTTGTTGCCAAGACGTTCTGTCAGCAATTTGTGACCTGCCCAGTCGTTTTCATCCAAACCGTCTTCAATGGAAACGATCGGATATTTCTCACAAAGCTCTGCATACCAATCGACCATTTCTTCGGAAGTTTTCACGATGCCTTCGCCTGCAAGATTGTAAGTACCTTCTTCTTTGTTATAAAACTCGGATGAGGCAACGTCCATCGCTAGAAGCACTTCTTCGCCTGGCTTGTAGCCCGCTTTTTCAATCGCTTCGATGATCGTAGACAATGCTTCTTCGTTAGACGCCAAGTTCGGAGCGAATCCGCCTTCATCGCCTACAGCTGTGTTCAAGCCTTTCGCTTGCAATACAGCTTTCAAACTATGGAAAATTTCAGCACCCATACGGAGACCGTGACGGAACGATTCCGCGCCCACTGGCATGATCATGAACTCTTGGATATCAACGTTATTATCCGCATGCTCGCCGCCGTTCAGAATGTTCATCATCGGAACTGGCAATTGTTTCGCATTGACGCCGCCAAGGTATTGGTAAAGTGGGATATCCAAATAATCTGCTGCTGCACGAGCAACCGCCATGGACACACCTAGGATTGCATTGGCACCCAGGTTCCCTTTGTTTGGTGTACCATCGAGTTGGATCAGCGCTTTGTCGATCGAAATTTGGTCAAGAACGGAATAGTCTTCTTCCAATTGATCTGCAATGATTTCATTGACATGATTCACCGCTTTTAAAACGCCTTTTCCTAAATAACGATCTTTATCGCCGTCGCGCAGTTCGACTGCCTCATATTCCCCCGTTGAAGCACCGGATGGAACGATCGCTCGCCCGAACGCACCGCTTTCTGTAAATACTTCTACCTCAACAGTTGGATTCCCACGTGAATCAAGCACTTCTCTTGCCTGGATAACTGAAATAATTGGCATGTTTGTCTCCCCTTTTAAAATAATGGTTTACCGGTCATTTCAACCGGTTGTTCGAGCTGTAATAATTTTAGCATTGTTGGTGCAAGGTCCGCGAGTATTCCACCTTCTCGCAATTCAACATCCGGGTCCGTCACGAGGACAGGGACAGGATTTGTCGTGTGAGCGGTCATCGGTGCACCGTCTGTCGTCGTCACTTCATCCGCATTGCCATGGTCGGCAGTCACGATGGCCTTGCCGCCTTTTGCCGTCAATGCATCGATGATTTTCCCTAGACAGAGATCGACGGTTTCAATCGCCTTGATCGTCGGTTCCAGCATGCCGCTATGACCGACCATATCCGGGTTCGCAAAGTTCAAAATGATCGCATCATACCGATCTTCTTGAATCCCCTCGATCAATGCGTCCGTCACTTCAAATGCACTCATTTCCGGTTTCAAATCATACGTTGCCACTTTCGGAGAGGCAATCAGAATCCGGTCTTCTCCTTCAAATTTCTCTTCCCGTCCGCCACTCATGAAAAAGGTGACATGCGGGTATTTCTCAGTTTCCGCGATGCGCAATTGCGTCAATCCATTGCGGGAGATCACTTCACCGAGCGTGTTTTCCAGATTTTCATTGCCATAGGCGATATCTGCAGTCACTTCATCACTATAATGTGTGAACGTGACAAATTTCAAGTCCGTAAATTTTTTCTCTCCGGGATCAAACCCGTCAAACGAAGGATCCGTGAAGACACGCGATAACTGGATGGCACGATCCGGACGGAAGTTGAAGAAGACAACCGCATCCCCATCTTCCACTGTTGCCACCGGCTTTCCAAGCTCCTCGATGATGAACGGCACAACAAACTCGTCATGCACTTCACGTTCATAAGAAGCGAGGACGCCCGCAGTCGGTGTGGCAGCAGTGAGTCCCACACCATCGACAATGGCGCGGTACGCTTTCTCAACACGCTCCCAACGCTTATCCCGGTCCATCGCATAATAACGGCCGGATATGCTGGCAAATTTCCCGACACCAAGCTCTTGCATGACCTTTTCTGTCTGTTCGATGTAATCGAGGGCAGTCTGTGGCCCCACGTCACGCCCGTCCAAAAATCCATGGATGTACACTTTTTCAATGCCATTCAATTTGGCAAGTCGGAGCAGTGCAAACAGATGCTCATAATGGCTATGTACGCCGCCATCGGACAGCAGTCCCATCACATGAAGCGCAGATTGACGTTCTTTCGCATGGGCAACCGCGCGAAGGAGCGCTTCATTGTCAAAAAAGTCCGCTTCCCGGATTGACTTATTGATGCGCGTTAAGCTTTGATAGACGATACGGCCGGCTCCGATATTCAAATGACCGACTTCGGAGTTCCCCATCTGTCCTTCTGGAAGGCCTACCGCTTCGCCACACGCTGTCAAAGTGGCGTGGGGATAATTATCCCATAACAGTTCATAATTCGGCTTATTCGCTTGTGCAACCGCGTTGCCAAGCCGCTCATCCCGAAGGCCGAAGCCATCCAAAATGATGAGCGCTACAGGACTTTTACTCATTGGCGCCCGCCTCTAGCAACTGCAAATAGGAAGCTGGCTCCAAGCTTGCGCCGCCGACTAGCGCACCATCGATATGATCCATGGAGAGAAGTTCCTTAATATTACCCGGTTTGACGCTACCGCCGTATTGAATGCGGATGTGATCTGCCACGTCTGCATTATACACTTCAGCAATGGTCGCACGGATTGCACCACATACTTCATTCGCATCTTCCGCAGTTGCTGTTTTTCCAGTTCCGATTGCCCAAATCGGTTCATACGCAATGACTGCTGTTTTTGCTAAGTCTTCGCTAATTCCTTCAAAAGCTTGTTTCACTTGGTTCGCGACAAGTTCCACCGTTTTTCCACTTTCACGTTCTTCCAATGATTCTCCGACACAAACGATCGGTGTTAACTGATGGTTGAAAGCGGCATGGACTTTCCGATTGACGGCTGCATCCGTTTCGTTGAAATATTGACGGCGTTCCGAGTGGCCAAGCACGACATAACCGACTCCGACGGAAGCCAACATCGCCGGGCTCACTTCACCCGTGTAAGCTCCTTCATCCGCCTCGTGCATCGTTTGGGCGCCTATCCCGATAGAAGACGCATTCGTCAACTGGACAAGTTCAGGTAAATATAATGCAGGTGCACAAATGACTGCTTCTAAGTTGTCTGATACAGGTGCTTTCCCAAGTACTTCTTCCGTAAAGCTTCTAGCCTCTTCAGCTGTCTTATACATTTTCCAGTTTCCTGCAATAATTCGTTTTCGCAAATCGATTCCCTCCACTCAGTTATCGTTCAATGCTGTAACGCCTGGTAATGCTTTCCCTTCCATAAACTCAAGGGATGCACCCCCGCCAGTTGAAATGTGATCCATCTGATCAGCGACACCGAACTTTTCTACAGCGGCTGCCGAATCTCCGCCACCGATCACTGTGTAGCCTTCCGTTTCTGCCATCGCCTGTGCAACACGTTTAGTTCCGCCAGCAAATGGTTCCATTTCAAATACACCCATCGGTCCATTCCAAATGATCAATTTCGATTCTTTAATGACTTTCGCATACAATTCAGCCGTTTCCGTCCCGATATCCAGGCCTTGCCAATCTGCCGGAATGGCATCGACTTTCACGACTTTCGTTTGGGCATCTAGCGCAAAATTATCTGCGACGATCGTGTCGATTGGCAAATACAAGTTCACGCCTTTATCTTTCGCCTTTTGGATGAACGATTTCGCCAAATCAATTTTATCTTCTTCAAGCAAGGATTTTCCAATTTCATAGCCTTGTGCTTTCAGGAATGTGTAAGACAATCCACCGCCAATGATCAAGTTGTCTACTTTGTCCAGTAAATGATCGATGACATCGATCTTGTCTTTCACTTTCGCGCCTCCGATAATCGCTGTGAAAGGGCGCTCAGGCGTGGATAACGCCTTGCCGAGTACATCCAACTCTTTTTCCAACAAGAATCCCGACACGGCCGGGATATGTTCCGCAATACCTGCAGTCGATGCGTGCGCACGGTGTGCAGCGCCGAATGCATCATTGACAAACACATCTGCAAGCGCCGCAAATTGTTTCGCCAACTCCGCATCGTTCTTTTCTTCCCCAGGATGGAACCGAACATTTTCAAGCAGGACAATATCGCCATTTTTCATGTTTGAAATGGCGTTTTCCACATCTTCCCCGATGGATGTGTCGAGTTTCGTCACCGGTTTTCCAAGCAACTCTGCCAGTTTTTCACCTGCCGCTGTGAGTCGCATATCGTCCTTCACTTCGCCTTTCGGTCGACCAAGATGACTTGCAAGGATAACTTTCGCGCCTTGTTCCGTCAAATAAGTGATTGTCGGGATTGCCGCACGAACCCGTGTATCATCCGTCACTTTCCCTTCTTCCATCGGAACATTAAAATCCACCCGGCAAAAAACTCGTTTTCCTTCCAGTTGCAAATCCTTCATCGTCTTTTTAGACTTCATGAAAATGCACACCTCCAAATGATTATCCAATACGCTAAGACGTGTACCCGCCAAACGCATTCATTTCAAATAGAAACGAATCTATTTGAATTTCATAATAAAAGAAGGAACGGGGTAATCCCCGTTCCTTTACCCAACCCCATTATAAGCGGTATTGCTGTTTGTGGCTATATTTAACTTAATTTGCTGAATTGTGTCGGATGTTGTCACGGTCTAACTACGATTATAGGCCTTTGCGGTACATATGAAGCGCCAAATCGATACAACGTGCAGAGTATGCTGATTCATTGTCATACCAAGAAATGACTTTCACCATATTGTTTTCAAGGACCATTGTTGAAAGGCCATCCACTGTTGAAGAAGATGTGTTGCCATTGTAATCCCTAGAAACGAGCGGCAATTCATTGTAGTAAAGAACGCCTTGCAATTCATTGTCCGCTGCTTGTTTAAACGCATTGTTCACGTCTTCCTTCGTCACTTCTTTGTCCAGTTCAGCAACGAAGTCCACAAGCGAAACGTTCGGAGTTGGTACGCGGACAGCCATACCGTCTAGCTTCCCTTTCAATGCAGGAATGACTTTCGTTACAGCAGAAGCTGCACCTGTCGTTGTCGGAATCATGCTTTCGGCAGCTGCACGTGCACGTCTGTAATCAGAATGCGGCAAATCCAAAATGCGTTGGTCGTTCGTGTAAGAGTGAACCGTCGTCATCAATCCGCGTTTCACACCAAATTGTTCGTGAAGCACTTTAACAACCGGTGCAAGACAGTTTGTCGTACAAGATGCATTCGATACGATATCGTCACTTGCAGGGTCATAGTTCTCGTGGTTGACACCCATCACGAGCGTCGTAATATCGTCTTTTGCTGGAGCGGACAAGATGACTTTTTTCGCGCCCGCTTCAAGGTGTTTGCTCAATCCCGCTTTGTTAGTGAATACACCTGTTGAATCGACTACGACGTCAACGCCTAGTTCACCCCAAGGTAATGCTGCCGGATCTTTTTCTGCATAGACTTTCACTTTTTTGCCATCGACAACAAGTGTGTCATTATCCGCGCTTACTTCGCCTTCATAGACGCCATGGACAGAGTCATACTTCAAAAGGTGTGCAAGCATCGCTGCATCCGTCAAGTCGTTGACGGCTACGATTTCAATTTCCTGTTGTTTCATAGCTTCCCGAAATACTTTACGTCCAATTCGTCCAAATCCGTTAATCGCAAGTTTTAATGTCATAATAAAATCCCTCCGCATTTTTTATGTCGCTAACTATAATCAAATTTATCTTCAATATAATCTATTCCCTGATAAGGTCAGTGCCAATCCATCCCACTATGGGTTGATCAAGATTTTCAGCATTTCATTTGCTGCCCCTTCGTCAGTGATTAAAATCGACTGTTTAGGCGCACTGGCCATATATGCCAATATCGCTTCCGCCTTACTGCCTCCACCCGCCACTGAAAGGATGAGTGGAATTCTTTCCAGCTGGGACGTCTGGATGCCAATCGTCCGAATGCGGTGTACGATACTCCCTTGGCTGTCAAAATAATAGCCGAATGCTTCTCCTTTTGCCCCTTGATCCGAAAGCATTTGCCTTTCTTCATCCGCTGTATTCCGCAAAGTGGCCATCGTTTGGGCATCACCGATTCCATGCAGTACGCAATCCGTGGTTTCATAAAGGTCGAGCATCTTCAGGACGGACGGCTCTTTCTGGAACGCCTCATGCGCTTCCTGGCTCAACGATTCCGGATAATAAAAGGTATTATAGGAACCGCCGCATGCTTTGGCGAATGAGGCCGCGATGACATTTGCCTGCAAGCCAATATCGTCACCGACACCACCGCGCGCCGCGATGAACAGCAAGTCATCCGCGTTGCTTTGGGCTATATACTGCGGAATCGACGCTACGGTACTACCACCTGTAACGGCGACGACTTTACCTTCACCTATATTAGCAATGAACTGTTTAGCCGCTTCCATACCTAGTAAACTTTTGGAAGTGGTATCAGCGTCACAATTCCCACTGACCACATGGACAGCCCGAATGCCTAACATCTCCGTCAGCTTCTTGCCCAATATCGTGCGTCCGGACCAATCGTCCATCACCGATTCAAGCGCTTGTAATACTCGATTTCCTTCCGCAGTGATTGTAGTTCCTTTTTTCTCAATAAGAATGAGGTTTTGCGCTCTTAGCAACTCTACCATCGTGCGCGTTTCTCGCTCCGAAAGACCAGCCATTTGACCGATTGTCCGTCGCCCAATTGGACCTGCCATTTTGACAAACTTCAATATCCGGTATCTTTGTTGCATCAATTCCATCATTTCAGGCACAAGCTTACTTTGTGCTTCCATCACCGCGTCCAATGGTAGCCTCCTCTAAATTTATTGGACACTTATCGTCCCACCACACAACAAAACGTCCCACATAGGGCAAAAAAATATACTTTTCGTACATAGTATATGCCTTTTTTCTTAAAAGTTCAAACATAAAGAACTATGCTTTACAATAATTCGACGATATCCGCGTAGCCAATCGAGCCGAATAACAGCACTTCGTCGTCCTTTTCAATGACCGGAATCATTAGCATATATTTTTCATGACTAGCATCATCCGTTTCAATATCCACTGTTGTCCATGTCAATGGAAAGTCTTTTTGAACAAGCTTCAACATCAATTCCGCTTCGTCACAAAGATGACAACCCGGTTTTGTATAGAACGTCACATGCATTTTTGAACACCTCATCGTTTTTCATCCATCTACCTTCAGTATAATGAAAAAGCGGACGGATGCACAGTAGATTGCCCGTGTATGCCGTCCGTTTTGAAATTTCATGTCCAGTTTGATTCACCAACCGCGTCCTGCTCCACCTCCACCGCCGGAACCACCGCCGCCGGTGAAGCCGCCTCCGCCTCCGAAACCGCCGCCAAATCCACCGCCACTTCCTCCACCAAAGGATCCCGGGAAGAAAATCGGACCGCTGCCTCTTCCGCGGTAACGACCGGAACCTCCGCCTCCTCCGCCTCCTCCTCTACCACCACCGTTACGTCCGATGCGATACAAGATGTAGATGATGATGAGAACGATAATCGGAAATGGGATGCCAAAATCCGAATCGCTCTTTTGTTGATCTGGAGCTGTTACTGGAGCGATTTCGCCTTCCCAGTTATATTCTGCAGCAATTTCATTGTAAAACGCTTTATAAGCCTCCATGATGGCCCTATCAGGCTCTCCTTGCTCAAGATAAGGGTATGCCAGCTGATCAATGATCCTGCCGATTTTACCGTCCGGAAGCGCACCTTCCAAACCGTAACCTGTCGTCAGAAAGAATTCACGTCTTCCGCTTTCACCCTTTACAGTCGTGACAACTAACAAGGCACCGTTATTTTCCTCCTGCTTGCCTAATTGATATGCCCGCAGCGCTTTCGTCGCAAAAGTATCGATTGCTTCATTACCGATAGTCGGTAACGTTAATACCGCTAGTTCAGCCCCTGTCGCATCGTTCAATTGCTGACCGTAACGATTGAGCTCTTCTTTTTGTTCCGATGACAAGACATTTGCATGATCTTGTATATAGTAATCATATGGATCCCAAGGTGGGACGTCAGCTGCCCATACTGCGATCGGATGATAGGCGAAGCAGAGTAAACAAATCGTTGCTGCGATGCGGACAGCTTGTCGCCTCACTTTCCATCCTCTCCGAAGTCCACTTTCGGTGCCTCATTTGCAGCTGCATCGGCTTTGAAATATTCTTTTTCTTCAAATCCGAAAACGGTTGCCACGATTTTCCCCGGAAAACGTTTCACTTGTCGATTGTACGTCGCGACTTCGTTATTATAATCCTGTCTCGCAACACCAATCCGATTTTCCGTCCCTGACAGTTCATCCATCAGTTGACGGAAATTCGCGTCGGCTTTCAACTCGGGATAATTTTCAACGACAACAAGAAGTCTGCTCAATGCACCAGACAATGCCGCATCCGCATCTGCCTGCTCTTCCGGCCCCTGTGCTCCCGCTAACCTTGACCGGGCATTTGCAATATCGCCAAGCACTTCTTTCTCATGACTCGCAAAACCTTTCACCGTATTCACCAAATTGGGAATCAAATCAAGTCTGCGCTGTAGCTGATTCTCCACTTGTGCATACGCCTGATCCACATTTTCCTCCTGCGTCACAAACTTGTTATAGCTCGGGACAAACAGAATACCGAGAACGACCAAAAGTATGACAATACCCGCAATCGGTCCAAGCACTTTTCGCATATCATCACGCCTACCTTTCATTTTCATCTATTTACCCTATTCCTTCACGTCATAAAACTTTTCGGATAATTACTATATGCTGGACAAACTCACGAGTAGTTTCACCATTTCGTTAAGGGAATAAAAAAAATCTGCAAGCCCATTATGAGCTTGCAGATTTTTCAAGGGAAAGTCGTTACATCTAGAATGCCTCGGCGGACGTATATAGCAGAAGGTAAATGCCTATTCTATAAGGTTTCTTGTATATCTTGTGTAAAATATGTGTAAAAAAGTTTACTGGTGAACGTTCAATGACCACTGCTCATTGAACGTATTTTGTGTTTCATACCCTTTAACAATCCGGTAAAATGTTGTCTTCGACAATCTATGCAACAGACGGAGCTGATATTAATCATTTTTCTTTACCCATTCATTTAGCCATTCAATTTCCTCTTGTGAGATTCGTTGGTCTTTTTCCAATACATCCCTTTCTTCAATATGATGCCAATTAGCTTCTTCCCATTCTAAGTAAGCTTCCCACTCACGCATAACTTTTACTGCCTTGTCAGTTTCCAATTGCTTTCTAGTTTTGAATGGTAATATTTTCCCCATAATTACCACCTCTTCCGATCTAATATGTTTCTTTCATATTAAATGTTAAAGGGTAAATAATCAAAAATGAAAAAAAGAGCCAAAACCGAATTGGTCTTTTGCTCAACTTAACTTTTACACTTAAAACTCGGATATAATACAAGTCGAAATATACTACCAACTATATTTTTCAATTTTACGTCTAGAATGTCTAGTTTTCTTCAGATATCCTGACTTAATCAATTTATGCAAGTCGTTTGCTGGTTTACCAATAATGATGTTTGTTATATCTCCTTTCTCGTAAGGATTCCCATCACTCTTTGAATAACCTAATTCATATACTTTAATTGCAACCTTTTCAATACTACCTATGTATGCGTATTCCTTAATAATTTGCTCTTTCAGTGTTTCTGGCTGGAAGGATTCAACTAAATCAATAAATCTTTGTAAAGTAGCAATTTCTTTTTTTGCTTGATCTACAGTTTTCAAATTTTTCATCATCGCTCGCCCCCTCATTCTAAATATTCTATACTCGTTACTAAATACCCTCTTTTCCAGTTTGCGGCTGGTTACTTAGAATGATTTTACTCATAAAAAAAAGACTGCCTTAAAGTTGAAGAATTCTACTTTTAGGCAGCCACATTTTCTATTATAGTTATCCTGACTTCTTGCTTTCGATTAAATCGTTACGGCTTGCTCATCAATACCAAGCTGTATCATAGCCTCTGCAATATCTCTTACGCTAAGGTTTAGTGCATGAAAGATTTTATTGTATGTTTCCGTGGATAAATTATCGAAACCGCCTTCTGCTCGGGAAATAGTCTTTTGACCAACGTTAGCCAATTTAGAAAGTTCCTTTTGAGAATAACCAAGTGCAACCCGACGGGAGAAGATGATTTTTGCGTAAACGGGTGATAAACCACCTAAAGTTTCTTTCAAGTCGGGATGACCTTCTTTTAACATCGAGGTAGTCATGGATAAGAGATCTTTTGTGCGTTTCAATTCAATCAGTCCCTTCCAAATAATATTCAGGATTAAGTTTTACTCTTTTGTACATTTCATTGGTGAGGTCTCTCATAATGTCAGTTTCATCTACATTTGGAACCAATGTTTTTTTGAAATACTTCACAAAGACATAATTGGAGGCCTCTTTATATAGGTATGGAAAAAACAAAAATCGTAAATGTTCATTTCTATTCATAGCGTATCGAAGTTCATAAATCGGAACAACTTTCAAAGGTTTTACCAACTCATATCTTTTCGTTCTTGGAAAGCCATTAAATGTAATCGTTATTTCAGACATAGTATTAATTAAGTTTTCTAGAGGTTGCACACTCAACAGATTAAATGCACTTTGCAAAAACATTAGGTGAAGTTTCGCTTCCTCAGATGACTGTGATTCCTGAGATAATTGAGAAAGGAACTCACCGACTACATCCTGATTATTTTCATCAAGTATCGTTATTATGTTGTGTTTATTTATATTCATTATACGCTTATTATACCGTAAATGACATCATTTATCTAATAATTCATGTCATTTACGACTCCTCCTTTTTCTTCTATATTTTAAATGCAGCATGACTGCCCTTATCTACAAAATCCTTCACCATGACAACTTTATCGGAAAATTGTTCCACTGTATTTGTACTACTACCTATAATAATGGATAGGACATTAAAGGCTTTCTCTTTTTTCTTCTTATTGAAATCTTCAAGAAATGAATCCCTTAACCTGTCTTCGCCGTCCGTAACAAACACTACATCCGCTTGTTTAAAACGGCTTTCATTAATTATGCTTAGTGATTTACTAAGTGGCAGGGCAAAATCTGTCCCTCCACTAAGGAAGGTTTGTGCCAGATCCACCATATCTGAGCTCTTTATTTTTCCTTTTTCATATTTAAATACTTGTGTTCGTGTGGAAAACAAAATCAAGCAAAAATCCCTTCTTTTTCTTCTGGCAATCGACATAAGGGCTAAAGTGAACCCTTTTGATTGAGTATCAAGGTTCCGCATACTACCGGACTGATCCAAGCAAAGTATGATTGGGCCCTTCCCTAGCACCTCCTGTCCCTTCTGTTCATACATCATCGTCTGATCTTCTACAAACCGATGAAGAAAGTCGTTCTTAGTTGTAGGATGCGTGTACAATCCCAGCTCCATCGGCAACAACCGTTCAATATCGTTGCCTATTGTAACTCCACTTCTTTCCATTGCCTCATTATATTTAGTCTTCTGCTTCTTACGGGCTACTTGTTTGAATCGACCTGCCCACTCAGCAATTTCTTTCATTTTCTTATCAGAAGCAATCTTCTCCGCTAGTGAAATTTGGTCTCGTAAAGGAACCTTTTTCAGTTCTGCATCCCCACTGCCAGCTCCGGTACCACCGAGTAAAGACTTCAACCCATCCTTCACCTGTTTTGTTTCTTGCATGGCTTGTGCCATAGCCGTTGAAAAGCTGTGGCTGTTGCTCTGTAGTGTCTGTTCCAGTTGACCGTTCAAGTCTGCCATCGCTTGCGTAAGGTCAGTATTCAACTGCTCATCGCCATTTCCAGCCCCGTCCTGCTGCTCTTGCTTTTGGAGTTGCCTCTGCATCGCTTGGATTTCCTGCATCTTCTTTTGTAGCTCTTCATCCCGTTCTTTTTGCTCAGCTAGCCATTGATTCGTTTTCTCTCCAAATTTTACTGTACCGATGGCTGACGATAAATCATCCAAACGAGTGAAGCTTCGATAGTTTTCAAAGGAATCATCTGTCATGATTTTTTCCATAAGTGATTTGTTAACTTGAAGATCCTCGGGAACGTCCTCTTCCGTCATTTTTGGTTTCATTTTATATAGGGAAGCCCAAATGTCACCGAGTAGTGGTTCAAACGTTGGTAACTCTCCCTCGTCACTTATCTTTTGAAGTCCCTGAGACATCTCATAAATTTCATTGAAACGCCTTTTATCGAATGTATCTGCATTCAATACAGAGCAATTCTTATTTTGAATTTTACTTACTCCCATGAAGAGCACTTCCTTTCATTTTTTGAAAAAGAAATGCCGAAGGAAATCCCCTCGACATCTCAAGTCTTCATTCTTCAATATTTAAAACGGTATATCGACCGTTTGCTTGTCATTTGGATTCTCAAAATCCATGGGCTCTAGAATGCTATCCAAGATTTCTTGTTGCATTACCTTCACTTTATCGAGTATTGGATCGATATCCATAGATCGACTTTGATTATGTTTTTTAAGCTTATTCAAATCAGCGACCAATGCCTTCATTTTCTGTGTAGCTTCCATCCCTGCATCTGTCGAATTATCTTTCAACATCGAATTAAACACTTCATTTGCTTCGTTTTGTATTGAATCGATTGCCCGAGTCACTACATCTTGTGCATGACTACGTACAATAAGCGATACTGTATCCTTTTGATCGACCGTTTCCCAAAGGGCATTTTCAAGAATGACAATATCATCGACTTTTACAACTTGCCGCTGGTTGATGAGCGCCTTCGCCTGCAGTACACTCAATGATTGTTTGAAGCGTCGATCTGATGGACGAATCCCTTCATCCCTTAGCCCCATGCGAATCTTTGAAAGGGTCTCGTAAATTTCATCAGGTATAGCGACCATATCCGTGAAAAACTGAAGTTGAATCAATTCTTCCATGGTCATGGATGGCATTGGCTGATGTTGTCCAGCCCCTTTCATCATAGAAACAAAATTCGTTTCATCCGCAATATAATCGATTTCAAATCTTAAAAGGAACCTGTCGAATAGAGCCTCTAGCCCTTCCTCCTCGTCAGGATACTCATTTGATGCGCCTATGACAGACATTAAAGGAACTTCTATAGGCAATCCGTTGTTATAGAAGAGCCTTTCATTAATAAGGGTTAACAAACTGTTTAATATGGCGCTGTTGGATTTGAAAATCTCATCTAAAAAAACAAGGTGGGCTTCCGGCATCTTAGTTGCTGTATTTCGTTTGTAAACACCCTGTTCAAGGTCCTTTAGTGATAATGGCCCGAATACTTCTTCCGGAGTACTGAACCTTGTCAGCAGCCACTGAAAGTATTCCGTGCCTTGCACAATCTTTGCGATTTCAACGGATAATGCAGATTTCGCAGTTCCAGCTGGACCTATCATTAACATGTGCTGCCTCGATAACAAAGCAATTAAGATGGCCTCTACCTCATTTTCACGTTCAAAGAATTTAGCATTTAAAGCGATTTTGATTTCCTCTAATTTTGAAAAGTTGTTGGTTGTCATTTATAAATCATCCCTTCAAATCTACTTTTTAAAGAAAGTGGAAGCAAGTACATTCCCCTTATTTACGATAGATCCGTAACCATTCTTGTGATTTCCGAACGGATTTTCATGATTTTTTGTTCAAATTGAACTGACTCATCTTTTACGATTCCCTTATAGTTTTTATAGTTCAAGATGACAGCATTCGCATTTTCAATGATTTCTTTCACTTGCCCTTTTCTTAGGTTTCCACTTGCTTTACAGTCGTTTAAAATGGATTCCAAATGCTCATTTAGTTTGCTGTTGACCATATTCCGGTTATCAAAAGTATTAACGACCGGAATCTTGAACCCCTCGCTGTTTTCCAGTGAAGATGTGAATTTCACTAACTTCCCCAGTCCGTCCGTATGTGAATCGGGAACAAAATAGATGCCGCCATTTGGACGCACCGGCGTGGGCGCAAGCGACTGCAGAATTTTATTGACCATGACCCGTAATTGCTGGGCTGAATAATTATCCTTGAAGATATTGAACATCTGCTCCGCTTCTATACAAAGCTCTTTAGCCGTCTCGTTTTCGGATACGAACGTGATGGATACATTCTTCTTATCCAACGTGATCACACTGGCTTTACTGTTGTAATCCAGCCTCTTCCCTGCCTGATTCACAGATTCCACTACGATATTTCGCTGCACGTAGTCCTTGTCTGCAAACACTTCTCGAATCAGATAGTTTTCAAATACCCCAGCATTAGCAGTCGCCTTGCGGGTTTCAATCTCTTTTGTCGCCCGACGGAAAGCATCTGCAGGACGTATGGTATTAGGCATCCACACTTCTTCTAAACCGGACTGAATAAGTTTGTTTTTCAATTCGTCAGTTTTGATGAGCTGTTTCCCGACGCTGTACCACATCAAGTGACCAAGTATTCCCTTTTGGTTTTCATTTTGAACGGCTGTCATGTTTTCGAGATAAATAGACATGCTAATCAACTTCCTTCCTGTATAATTTTTTAAGAAACAAAAAAAGCATCCACTTAGCTTTTAACTAAATAAATGCGTTTTGAAATAACCCCTGTTTATTTTTCAAATTCTAGCCTGCAGACAGACCCTCTCCTTTCATCCAACTAGTTTACAAATCAAAAAAGTCGATTGCATCCTAAAAAGGACTCAATCGACTTTTAATATATATCACGCAAATTGCGTAAATAACGTATGGTAATCCGCCTAGCGACACATCTTTGACTAACCGTCTGCCTAACTTTCTTCTTATAAATAGAAGAGTATGAAGGCTAATAAATTTATGCCGAGTCTCAATTCGCTAATGCAAATGGTGTAACGGCTTTCACCAGTGAGTTGAATAGTGACTTAATCATTTGAAGAATATACATATAGACTACCAAAACCATTTACTTATCGCAAACTTGTCGAAAGTTATTGTTATTTAAATTGGATACTCATATACGAAATCTATTCATATACACAAAAACACCCTCTAAAATACTGCCAGCAAATTCAACAAAAACAGATATGTTTTTTTATACACAAGAATATTAAAAAAGAAACAACCATCAAAGCGTTTATAAATATAAGTATAAACAATAACTTATACAATGTGCTACGCAGTTCTAAGTATGGCGATTCTAGATATGTGTACTCCAAGTCAGCAATATCTTTTTTTTGCATCAAGGTAATTTCTTGAATGAAATATTGAAATTGTTTTTTCGTCAACTGAAATCTTTTTTCTGATGAATTATTCATTAAATAATAATATATAACAGAGAATATTATAAAAATGATTAGTAAAGTAGCAAAATATGTTACGGTTAAACTATCGATTGACCTGTATAGTGTTGTGGCTATTATTATTATAATTGAAAGTAAAGATGCTACAATCGAAGTATTAATTTTATCAGTTTGTTCATAAATAACTTTCGAAACATTCATTGCTTCTTTAAGAAGTTGATCCTTCGTTTTAAAAAAATCTTTAATATTATCCTCAACATAATGGTCATAATAGTGATTGATAGTTTTCCATATATTAGACAATTTATTGTCTACATCAGAAATACTTTCCTGATCCATAACGTAGAGAGAAAAGACTTTTTTAATTATAATAAATTTTTCTGTGTATTTTTGAATTGAAACTAAGAAGGTAAATATATTTATAAAATATGGATAACTATCAGTATTAAAATCGTTATTTATTGCTATTGAAATAGTTTTTTCACCTCTAAGCACAAAATTGTTATCTTCAATTTTATCTGAAAGGCATTCAAGCATTACGTAATAAAAATTCCTTTGAATTAACTTAAAAAAAGTAGTGGTAGTTGAAACATTATTGGAGACTTTAAATGAGTACGGATTGTAATAGTAATTCTGTCCACTATTTTTATTATTGGATAAATAGAAATTAATGTTCTCCTGAACGACGGAATCTATATATTTTTTTGGAATCTCTGATAAAATCGAATCCTGATCTAAAGATATAAAAACTATAGTGTCAGTTTCAATAGACTCATTGTATGGGATTCCTATATTTATTTTATATCCTTCTCTATAATTCCCTATTGATTTAATAGATTCTATTGCAGAGTATTTATCTAAAAAATAGTAATTTAAGTTTCCCATATCCTCAAGAGTAGAATTTTTTTCTAGTAATATGGTTATAGACTCAATTTCTAAGATATCAATGCTGCTACTTTCTAAATCCCCTATGATTTCATTACAATCATAGGGAAAGGGATTGCAAAATATTTCGAAGCTATTTACAACCTCATTTAATTTTTTTAAAAGCGTTAGGGTAATATCTTCATCGATTTTAATTTCTGTAACTTCCAACGTTTCTTTTATAGTGTATTTACTTTCGATATTGGTGAGTATCGCTTGAAATTCACTATAAGAATCGAAGATTTGGCTAATGGACATTTCAAGCGATACCCCCTCGTTTTACTTTAAATCTCTTTTAAATTTCAAACTCTTATCAATCTTTATTATAGTATTACCTTCTGTATCTTTGTCTACATTTATTTGCGTAAAAATACCTTTATTAAATCTAAAGTATATTTGGTCCTTCTCACTTCTATAAACAACAGTTTGATCTTTTCTTTCCACAGTGAAAGTAGTTTGATGATCCGGATATTTACTTAAATAATCTCTAACGAATTCATTAGATTTATTATTTATGTACATTTCTCTATCTATTTTATCACTAGGTACGTTATCTAATAAAACATTTTTGATAGCAGTATTTAACTCGATTCGAGATCCGTTTGAAAACTCTCTGTCTATTGACTCAAATATTTTATTTGGATCTACTTCTGGCAAAATACTAATGAACTTTTCTTTGGCTTCTCTTACTACTTCCCTGGTGATAATTTTATCATTTAATAGCTCTTCTGCTTGTAGGTACGATTCAATGAAAAATCTGGCCGGTTCTCCTTCCTTCTGCTGTTTATCCATGACAAATAGCTCTGCTTTTTCATTCACTGGTTTATTAAATCTAATTATTGCACATTTATGAACTCGGTCATTTGAATCTGGTAAAATGTTTTCTAAAACAGACAGAGTTAGATTAGTGTAGTTTACCTGAACGCCTTGTTTAGGATCTAATTTAATTAAGAATATGCATCCTTCTTCACCTATTTCAACTTCAAAAACAAAGAAAGTACCACTACTATTAGAACTTGAATTTTTCATTATCCTGAATAGATTTTCCGTTAACTCCCTAGACAGTTTAATAAACTCTTCATCTGTTTTATTTGAAACGAATCTATTTATTTTAGTTTTAACTGTTGCATCTTCATCAATAAATTGACAACTTTTTGTTGATTTACCTTCTCTTGTTTCTAAAAAATGAGTTCGAAAAAAATCGTCGATTACTTGATTGTTCTCGGCAATAGGAAATAATTCATCCGATAATCGGGGCTCAGAAGAACTAAGATCTATGGCATTAATTGACATTCTATTAATTTTCATACTCATTACTAATGACATTTGAAATACCTCCCTAACAATAATTAGTACTATCATACCAATTATCGAAGTGGAATTGTACATTTTATAAAATACAAATAGAATTACACAAATAAAGACTCCCATAATACCGAATTTTATGTTAAGTAGCATGGCAAACAATAAGTTTCTGTTCAACAATCGGGTGCTAGTGTTGAATAGCGATAAGGCTGATAGGAATTTAAATGAAAGTGATTCAAAGATTTAATAGTGCTGCTTGAGCATGTTTCAAGTTTCCTAATCAGCAGATCTGACTTGCTCTATATTATAGAAGATAAATATTATCGGATCACTGGCATCGCCGTAATTCGGAGGAAAATCCGGTTGCTGGAAGCCAACGATTATAGAAGATATTTCTACGGTGACAAAGGTAAGACGATAAAATGCGATTTGAATGTTGACGAATTTGAGAAACTGGCGCAAGTCGTAGCAATATTGAAGGAGGTATAAGCCCCCTCCACTTTAATTCATTCCATACATTGCACACTGACTATCTCTGTTACAGGTATACGAACAGCACCAATCTGATCCTGCAAAATAATACACTTCAACCGTAAATCAATCTCTTTAATTGAACCTTGAAGTTGTACAATGACCCCTGCTTTCCAAGTCTTAATGAGTGTTTCACATTTCCTTCGGCAAGCTACATCTAACTCTTCTTGGATTAATTGTAAATCGAATTCACTGAGATTTGGATACTTCACCAGTTCATCCTCGCTTTGCCATGTACGCAACTCTTTAATATGCTCCGGTAGCATCATTGCAGTCCATTTAATACGTCCTCGATCCTTGACCCCTCCAACAGTTTTCATATGTCTGTTAAGCACCATTCAATCACCCACCTTATCCATTAATTATGAAGGGTAGCGACAACAAGTAACGAGTTGTGAACTCATGATTTGTGGCCCCCAACTAATTTCGAACGCTGAAAAGCCGTGCCATCTTCTGTAAGTGAAGCAGCCCTTAGTATGGCTGATGTACCATAACGATTACAAATTTCATCCATGGCCCTCCCTAATTTTCTTCTTTGCCACTTGTTCGCTTCAAACAGACTTAGTTGCATGGAGGTTTCATCCTCCAAATTTGTAATAGAAATAGAAATTTTCCTTACGGGGCGTTGGTCATGAAACTTATCAAATAGATCAACGCAAACCTTATAAATTTTCATTGTATCGTTTGTAGCTTCTTCTATTGAATGAGATCGACTGAAGCCGCCACCTAAAGAATGTTTGCTATAACCGATACTTAAATGAATGGTGCGCCCTGCTTTTCTTGCATTTCTAGCCCTGCTGGCGACATCCTCACATATTTCCAAAATCACAACAAGAACCGATTTTCGTGTTACATAGTCACGGAATAATGTTTGACCTTTTCCGAAACTTACTTGACCTTCAATTAAAGGTGCTCCTAATTCGGAAAGATCAATACCCCAAGCGTGATGGAAAAGTTGGTTTCCCATGATACCGAATTTCTTTTCAAGTCTTTCGAGGGATGTATGTGCGAGATCGCCAACAGAGAAAATCCCCATATTATTTAGAGTCTTTTCTGTTCGTCCTCCTATTCCCCACATTTCACTTAATGGTTGAATTGGCCATAATTTTCTCGGAATATCCTCATATGTCCATTTCGCAAAGCCCGTCTTCTTCGCTTCTAAATCAAGCGCAAGCTTTGCGATTAACATATTAGGTCCCATGCCAACAGTCGATGGTAAATTCAGCGTCTCAAATATTTCTCGTTGGATAATTTTAACGGTCTGTATCGGGTCACCCCATAACGTTTCGGTTCCAGTTAAATCAATAAAGCTTTCGTCGACACTGTACACATGAATCGCTTCAGAAGGGACGAATTTGTGTAGAATACGGGTAATAGCCATAGACATTTCAAGAAAATAGTCCATTTTCGGCTCGAAAAGCTGAATATCAGGATGATTCGGAATTTCGTACAAACGTGTACCCGTCTTTACTCGAAACCTTTTCTTCATCGCTGGGGATGCGGCCAGTACAACTGACCCCTTTTGTTCAAGATTCCCAACAACTGCGAGCGGTACCATTTGAACATCTAAATTGTGCAATGAAGCTATACAGCTTGCGTAAAAACTCATCATGTCTATACACGCAACCTGTCGGTTTGGAAATTTACTGTAGTCAATCATACAACAATCCGCTCTCTTGAAGTGACGGGAACAAGTGCAAGGATGTTGTCGATTTTAAATGTACGATTGGATTTCCTTAAATAGCAATAGGCCCTGAATGATACCTCCCCTACCTGAAGTACCTTAATTCTTCTCTTGCTTATTGCACCGCCTTTAGATATGTACATCATATCTAAGAAGTAATTCCGATCCATCGATTTCATTAAATCAATACGCACATCCGTTCCCTCCTCCTTTATTCAGTATATAGAATACACGTTCGTATGACAACGATAAATAAACACTTAGCAAAAGTTACCGGAAATGGCCTCTTTGCTAAGAGTTTATTTTTCCTATTTATCCCGTCAATACATTCTTAACAGAATGTAGTATTACAACAAGACTTTTCTTGCTTTGTTGGCGTAAGGTTCACACTGCATACCCCTGTTTCCGGTAGGTCCAGCTCCACTTTTTTTGCCGATTCATAATCACCTGTCAGATATGCCACTATTGAACGCACTTGTTCATAGCCTGTTGCCATTAAGAATGTAGGCGCCCGTCCATAACTTTTCATCCCGACGATGTAAAAATTTTCCTCTGGCTGTCTCAATTCTATTTCGCCGTGTGGACGAACTGTTCCACAGCTATGAAGATTAGGATCTATTAACGGAGCCAAGGCTTCGACACTTTCCGTAGCCGACTCAATATGCAATCTGATTTCATTCAAGAATGAAAAATCAGGCCGACTACCGGTATTGACAATTACCTCATCTACTCCTTGGATTGAAACGCTTTCTCCTCTTAAATCTCCGACAATTTTTAATGCTTCATCTTCCATTAAAACTTTTTGGACGCGATATGGCGTATAAGCTTCTACTTGGCCAGAGTCCACTAATTGATGAATTTTTAACCCGAGTTCTCCTCGTGCTTGTAGAGCATCTTTTTCTTCGCCACCATAAGCTTCTTCTACGTTATTTTTACGTAATATCCAAACAATTTTTTTATCGGAATTACTTTCATTGAGTTGAGACAACTCTAAAATTGTGTTTATCGCTGAGTGACCACTTCCGATTACGGCTATGCGTTTACCAAGGTACTTATCACGATCGTTGCCGTTAATATCGGGAATTCCATAATGAATATGACTTTGTAAAGATTTCTCATTTTCCGTCCATACTCCATCAGCATTTATAGGGTTCGGTTGCCCCCAAGTACCTGTTGCATCTATAATCGCTTTTGCTTCGATTTGTTCGATCAACCCATTTTGCCTTACATATAAAACGAAGGGAACATTTTCACGATTGGCCGACTTCATTTTATCCAATCCTTTTTTGCTAACGGATAGCACCTTGGAATTTAAATGAATGTATGGCTGGATTTCCGGCAAATTCGCTACTGGCTCTAAGTAACCCTCCACCAATTCTTTTCCTGTTGGAATTTCATCAGGTGAAGGGGCATCCCATCCATGTTTTTCGAGTAGCTCCCGAGCCACCTTGTCTACATTGTATTGCCACGGCGAAAACAATCGAACGTGTCCCCACTGATGTATATAGTTTCCGACGCAAGTACCGGCTTCTAATACAATAAATTTTTCGCCGGCTTTAGCCAAATGTGCAGCTGCGGCTAAACCTATAGGGCCAGCGCCTATAACTACGACTGGCAATGAACTCGTTTCTTTTTTGTTAAGCTCGATATGCAGTGGCACAATAGCTGATGAACAACAATTCCCATTCGTTATTTGAAACTTACTTTGTTGTTTCATTTTCAGACCTCCTTATAATAATAAAGAGCTCACAGAATGAGCTCTTTTGTATTAACAGTTATTTGGCGCACCAATCATTACTAGACCAGATTGATTACCTTCAGTTTCAAAATCCAATGTTAAATTGCCCAGAAGTCCTGAAGCTAACGTGGAAATGGCTACTTGGATTTCGTTGATCAAAGATACAGTATCCGACTCCTCAGGCGGATCAAGAGATAAACCGATTTGTGGTCCACAGCACCCCTCGATGGCATAGATACGGAGTCCTTTGGCTTGCTGTTCTTCCAAAAGCGATTGAATATACTGCTTGGCTTCGTTTGTAATGTTCATCATTTTCTCTCCTTCATTTTTCCCAATGACTATGCATCGGGGAATATTCTTTTTAATGAGTCTCTCATTGCTGATTTCACGTTGATCTTGGGGCGGATCGTTTTCGCTTTTTCCTCTGCTTCAGCAATTGTGTTTGCTTTGCCAAGGGTTAAAAGTGTTCCGATCGCCACAGTACCTGTTCGATTACTTCCCCCACCGCAATGAACGAAGACTTTCTGTCCATCATTGTAAGAATTGACGACCAAATTGATGGCTTTATTCACAGATTCCTCTTGCTGATCGGCATCATCAACAATTGGACAATGAATCCGATTGCTGTCAGATGAAATATTCGTGGATTCTGCACGTAAATCTACGATTACATCTACTTTTTCATTCTTCATAACTTCCACTGCATCATCTGCACCACCAATAAAAATACCGTGTTCAATTAATTCCTGATAATTTTTTGTCGTCATCCTTCTTTCACCCCACTCAATGTTGGACTCCATTCATTACTTACAGATTCTAAGTATCTTTCTACATCTAGGGCTGCCATACATCCTGTACCCGCAGCTGTAATTGCTTGGCGATATTTATTATCTTGGACATCACCACATGCGTAGACACCTGATATATTAGTTTCTGTTGTTCCAGGCTTTACTTGAATATAACCAACCTCATCTGTTTCGATTTGTCCTTTTAAAAAAGCCGTATTTGGTGTATGTCCGATTGCGACAAAAATCCCATCTGCCTCAACTATCTCTTCTTCGTCAGTATCATTATTTTTCACTTTCAGTCCAGTTACTTTAATACCGTCTCCAATTACTTCAAGAGGAGTCTTATTTAACCCCCAAGCTATTTTCGGATTTTGTTTAGCTCGATCCTGCATAATCTTTGAAGCGCGTAATTCGTCACGACGGTTAACAATCATAACCTCAGAAGCAAATTTCGTGAGGAAATTCGCTTCTTCCATTGCCGAGTCTCCTCCTCCAACAATGATAACTTTTTTACCTCTGTAGAAAAAGCCATCGCAAGTTGCACAAGTACTCAGGCCTGAACCAATGTTTTCTTGTTCACCTGGAATTTGAAGGAGTTTTGCTGATGCACCCGTTGAAAGAATTAGTGATTCGGTTACAACTTCCCCTAAACCATTAATATGAAGCTTGAAAGGTTTTCGGGATAAATCCACATCCGTTACCCATCCTCTTTTAAATTCAGCACCAAAGCGTTCTGCTTGTTTTCTCATGTTATCCATAAGGTCCGGTCCCATAATCCCATCTATAAAACCCGGAAAGTTTTCTACTTCTGTTGTTAGTGTTAATTGTCCTCCTGGTTGTTCGCCTTCGATAACGATAGGATTCATATTGGCTCTAGCTAAATAAATTGCTGCTGTTAAACCAGCAGGCCCAGTACCTAGGATAACTACTTTATGCATGCTCTGTACCCCCGAATTGTTATAGGATGAATTCTTTCAATTTGTTATAGCCAATTTTTTCTTCATGCAACCATGGGATTACCGCACACTGCGGCGCTAATTCCTCATTCACTGTTTTAATCCATCGTTTTTCAGAAACCGCACGCCCTTTCAAAATAGGATCTGTAGTATCCGTTGCGTACATACTTTGGTTAATGACCCACCACTTCGGATCAATCTGAGCACGTTTTAGATCTTCCTGCAATCTTGCTGCTTCTAATACCGGTGTTGCTTCGGCCAATGTCACAATGACCACGCCGGTTTCTTCTGGATTTCGCAAACGTGGAAGAAGCTTCTTCACACTTTCTGGTATGTCGCCAGTCGAACGGCTCATTTCTTTGTGATACGCTTCCGTAGAATCGAGCAACAACAATGTGTGGCCGGTCGGTGCCGTATCAATCACCACGATTTCATTTTCGGACTTCTCCACCACTTCCGCAAATGCTCTGAACAAAGCAATTTCTTCTGTACATGGCGATTCAAGGTCTTCCCTCAAATACGCAAGCCCTTCTTCATCAAGCCCTTCCCCTGCTGTTGAAAGTACTTCCTGCTTATATTTCTTTACTTCAATTTCCGGATTAATGCTGCTAATTGTCAAATTTTCTCCCAGAACGCTACCTTCAAACGCGTATGCAAGATGCGCTGCAGGGTCTGTTGTAGTCAAATGAACACGGTGACCTTTCTCAGACAGACCGACCGCAATCGCTGATGCAATCGATGTTTTTCCAACCCCGCCTTTACCCATCGTGAAAATCACACGGATGTTTTTCGAAGAAAAATCATCAATCACTTTGTTTAGGCCAGGAAGTTGAATCGGATCAGTGCTGAGGCTATCGTCTTCAAATACAGTAATCGTGTAAGAGCTAAATAAGTGCCGAAGGTTGTCAACTCCGGTTAGTGAATACGAAACAAATGGAAGGGAGAACGTCACAACTTGTTTTAATGCATCGGGCGTTTCTTTCAATGCACGACGCTGTCGCTCATAAAACGCTGTTGACACCTCATCTTCGGATTGATGACTCTGGAGAAGTCCATTTATGATAAGTATCTGATTTTCAATGCCGATCTCTTTCAGCTCCGAGGAAGCCCGATTCGCTTCCACTATTGAAGAGACATCTGGACGGGACACCAAAATTAGAGTCGTTTTTTCTGGATTAGAAAGAGACTCTACAGCTTTCGCATATAACTCTTTTTTCTCACCAAGACCTGACAGTGGACCCAGACAGGAAGCACCGTGTGTACTTTCTTCCAAAAAGCCGGTCCACGCAGTTGGTAATTGTAACAGACGCAGTGTATGCCCGGTCGGCGCAGTGTCAAACAATACATGATCATATCGATTTAACACATCCTCATCGGATAACAGATGAGAAAATTCATCAAATGCAGCAATTTCAACTGTGCAAGCACCCGATAACTGTTCTTGCATCGTTGCAAGAACAGCATCTGGCAGCTTTCCTCGATAAGGACCGACAACTTGTTCACGATATGTTTTCGCTGATGCTTCTGGGTCAATATTACATGCGAATAAATTATTTACGCTTGGAATAGCAACTGGGTCATTCGTCAATTCCACGTCGAGAACATCCTGTAAATTTGAAGCAGGATCGGTACTTACTAACAGTACCTTTTTTCCTTGATCGGCAAGAGAAACCGCTGTCGCACAGGCCGTTGATGTCTTACCTACCCCACCTTTTCCGGTAAAAAACAAAAATGGAGTTAGCGCGATTTGGTTAGGATTGAATACTGGATACATGGCTATCCCTCCTCATTTTTCAAGCTTTAGTGAAACACGTACACGTGGTTTTTCCTGGAGTTCAGCAGCCTTTACATCAAGCCACTCAGCTAACTCTTCGTTTGTCGGATAGCCACCAACTTTTACTATTTCATTATTCACAAGTATCAGTGGGAGAGCATCTGGTCCTTTTTCAAGAAGCACCTTATTTACTACTTCATTGTCCACGAATGCACCCGGTTCATTCGCAAGATTAAAGCGTGTAATATCAAATTTCTTTTGTTCAAGTGAATAAACAGCCGATGCAACACGCGTTAATTCTGGATCAACACCAGGTCCACAGACACCTGTTGAACAACACATTGCAGGATCAAATATTTCAACCTTTTTCATTATCAACAACTCCTTTATCAATGTATAATTATATCCTTATATGTTTATTATAAGGATAGCCGTGATGTGAATCCACGGCTATTTTTAGTTATTCACCAGTTTTAGCGAAGCGTTCAATCCTAGCACCAATTTCATCGCGTACACGCTGGAAAAACGCCCATTTTTCTTCATCCGTTCCTTCTGCTCTTGCGGGGTCATCAAATCCCCAATGAGCACGTTTTACATGTGGGGGTGTCATCGGACAATTATCAGCAGCATCTCCACAAAGCGTAACGACGAAATCTGCATTATTCAGGATTTGTGGATCAATAATATCCGAAGTTTGATTTGAAATGTCGACGCCAACCTCATTCATCGCTTTAATTGCATTTGGATTGACTCCATGCGCTTCAATTCCTGCACTGAGAACTTGCCATTCTTCACCAAGATACTCTTTGCCCCACCCTTCTGCCATTTGACTACGGCATGAGTTACCTGTACATAAGAAATAAAGTGTTTTTTTCGACATAATGAAAATCCCCTTTTTAGTGTTTTAGTATATGAGTGACAGCCATAAATACAGTCCAATCAGTGTAATCAAGAGTGTAGGGACTGTTAAGATAATACCGACTTTAAAATAGGTACCCCAAGATATTTTCACACCTTTTTGCGATAGGACATGCAGCCACAATAACGTTGCCAATGAACCGATTGGTGTAATTTTCGGACCTAAATCTGAACCGATGACATTTGCATAAATCAATGCCTCACGTATTGGTCCAGTTGTATTCGTATCTGCGATTGCCAAAGCGTTGATCATCACGGTAGGCATATTATTCATGATTGACGACAAAATCGCTGCGATAAAGCCCATCGCAATCGTAGCTATAAACAGACCTTGATCTGCTGCCAATTGAATGAGATCGCCAAGTACGCTCGTCAGCCCGACATTCCGCAATCCATAAACGACCACGTACATCCCAACGGAAAAGAATACGATGGACCAAGGTGCTCCTTTTAGTACTTGCTTCGTTTGAACCGCAGGACTTCTCTGTGCCATCATCATAAAGAATATGGCCATGATTCCAGCAACAATCGAAACAGGAAGCCCCGTAAACCCACTAGTGAAGTATCCGACAAGCAATATACCTAATACGACCCATGAAAGCCGAAACATCTTTCCATCTTTTACAGCTTCCTTCGGTTCTTTTAGATCCGATACTTTATAATCTTTCGGGATACTCTTACGGAAGAATAACAACAGCACTAATATACTCGCAACCAAAGCAAATAAATTCGGTACAATCATCCGTGATGCATATTCGACAAAACCAATACCGAAAAAGTCTGCTGAAACTATATTGACCAAGTTACTTACAACCAATGGTAACGAAGTGGTATCTGCAATAAAACCACTGGCAATGATAAATGGAAAAACCATCTTTTCATTGAAATTCAAATTTCGTACCATCGCAAGCACAATTGGCGTTAATATAAGTGCAGCCCCATCGTTTGCGAACAAGGCAGCAACGATCGCTCCAAGAATACTAACATAAACAAACATGCGAATACCGCTACCTTTAGCTAATCTCGCCATATGTAACGCAGACCACTCGAAAAATCCGATTTCGTCTAAGATTAATGAGATAATGATGATGGCGATGAAAGCAAGTGTAGCATTCCAGACAATCCCTGTAACATCGATAACGTCCTGAAAATTAACTACCCCGACTAACAAGGCGACAACTGCACCAATACATGCAGACCATCCAATGGATAAATTTCTAGGCTGCCAAATAACAAAAATAAGTGTGATTATGAATATCAATGATGCTGTAATAACTGAAACCAACGTACTTTCTCCTCCCTAGTTACAACTAATTCTCAGCCCTTGTGCTTCCAGTTCAGTTATGGATTCACTCTGTTCCGGAAGTTGTTCAAGTATGCTTTGAATAAAAGGAAAGTCTTCATGTTTATCATTAATCGAGAAGAAAATCCATTGACCTTTGCGTTCTTCTTTCACTAATCCAATATCCCTCAGCTTCCGCAAATGTTGGCTGATTGCCGGTTGACTCATTTTGAAAATTTCTACAAATTCACATACACAGCATTCATGTGACTGAAGTAATTTCATCATCGTTAAACGAGTTTGATCTCCGAGCAATTTTAATAGCTGTGATGCTCGCTGCATATCAATCGTTACTTCCGTATTCATATGCGATTACCACCTTTCTGCAATCATTATATAACCATATGCTTATATAAGCAAGTGCGTTAATCATATTATCAAAACAAAATTATTTCTCTTCTTCAAAATCTAAAAGGCCACCTTACAGCAGCCCAATGGATTACTCGCTATTTGAAAAGTATGCGTTCGTAAAAGTACACATTAACGAACACTGTGCATAAGATGAAATACATTGAAAAAATGGTTCGTAAATATGTAAAACCACTTTTCGGACGTTCACTCGATTATTTTCGACTTCCCGAACGGAATGGTACACTTTTGGAAACAAAAGTTCTTAAAGGGGTGTTCTATTTTTGAATCACGAAAATTTGGTTTTGTTCGCGTCAGTGTAAAAGATCAAAATGAAAATCGGAAAGTTAAATCGATGAAAGAAATCGGAATTGATGATGAGGAATGGTGATACCCATTATATTCACTGACTTGATCGATTTGACCGTAATAAGGAATTCATTTTAAATAAATGGAGTGAACTGAATAAATAAAGTAATCGGTATCGACATTTTTGTCCTGTACACTGTCCACGCCGTTACACAGCACCACGGAATATTGTGACAGAATGTCGTCCAGACTCCATCCAATCAATAGAGAAAGTCATGCTATCAATCATGCTGTTCAATTGCTTCAAATCCTGCTCGCTCGACGGGTTATTTTGATTCAACTTATCCGCCTACCGTTTCAATTCCTGCCCACCCACTATATTCTCCTGAATCAATTCATCCGCCTAATTAAGCATGAAAACTCCTCCATCTTTGTCTTATGCCCCGCCTTTTTCTTGAATAGACAAGCAGGTTAGTACCCAGTAATTCCGCCCAGACCCTATGGGACAGACGTTCCGACTGCTTGACTGTTTTAGTTTTCTTCCGGCCTAATTCGGCTGTATGAACCTGCATAAACCCCTTTTCAATCAGTTCCGTTTGCAAAGATCACATATCCTCACTCCCTTTTTCGAAATAAAAAAGAGGACAACAAATGACACAGCGTAAAGCTGTAATCAATCGTTGACCTCTGGTTGGCCGGGGGGACTTTAATAGAGTTTATGTTAAGATATTCACATCATCATCAAGCCTCATTTTCATGTCTTAACGATTATTTAATATGTCGTATATTTTTTCCGTAACAGATAATGCTTTATCATTAAAGTTAAAGTTTACAAAACTATCATTTTTACAGTCATAACTATACCCCGACTGATATAAATTTCCAGTAAAATCGTATTCTTCATACTGATAAGGTTGTTTAAAAGTACCGATAGCGATAAAAGTTATTTCTGCAACCCCTTCGGCCTCTAATAAATTTCGAGCTGTTTCAAACGAGGCTCCATGTGTAACGAAATCATCTAGTATGACAATCTTTTTTCCTGCAAGTTTACCTTGATATTTAGGATTTAAATTTATAGTATTAAAATGACGACTCGCACCTTCGGCAATCCTATCAGCAGCACCAATACTAGTGGATTTTCTTGCAGGTGAACTTCGAATGAGAATCTCTTCTTTGTGTCGATTCTTAAATAAATATCTGGTATTTTTCGCTATAGTATATATAGCGTTTTCATTTTTTCCACTTGAGGACGGAAAAGTCATCCAATAGTCAATATCCTTAAACTCTTCTTCTCCAATAACAAACGATAAATAATGTAGATATAAAGCGTATAAATGTTTATCTTTATTATATTTTAATATACCAGTATATTTATATATCATCTCTTGACCCTTGTCGGTCTTTTTATAATATTTATTCGCATTTGATATAGCTATCAATTTAGTTGTAGATGTAATTTTCCTGCTTACAAAAAGTTCAGTTTCTAACGTGAGGATTTTTATGCATTCAAGCAACTGACTTGGACTTTCTAACGCAAATCCGTATTCATCAATTTCCTTATCGACTTCATCTAGCCACAGAGGGTTAATCAACAAAGCCTTATTGTTAGCTGCTATCCACATATCTTGCTTTACAGATCCTACAAATATAATTTTTTTACGATTAAAGCCGGTGTCTTTATACCATGCATTGCGATTTGTAAACTTAACTCCGTGATCTTCTCCTAATTTATATTTCACTAAATCCCTATAGGTTCCCAAACTTCTAGACATTAATCCAACATACACATCCGAATCTTTAACTTGTTCTATTAATTCTAATGTCTCTTTTCGAATTTCATCTTTCTCATCAAAGAATACGCTTCTAGACAATACTATGTAAAATGACATATCAATCACCCCTATCTCTATATTCCAACGCGTTATAGTTCCTAATATAATCAACTACTTCTTTTGAAAGCAATTGTTTATCATAGTAAATCGGTTTTCCGAAAAGAAAACCATTACGAACCGTGTTTAAAGTTCCGCTTTTAATAGTAGCCTCAATAATTAAAATTTCGTCACTCATTTTCGCTACAATCGTGTTTCTATCCAAGAAACTTGATTTATATGTGTTTTCAAAAGGACCAATAGTAGTTAGCGCTAGCCCGCCGCTATCCAATATTTTGTCAAATAAACTTTTGTTTGATGAAGGATAAATTTTTTCGAAGGAAGTAGGTAATATCGCTATCGTTCCCCCTCCATAATTAAGTGTTTCTTGATGTACAATAGTATCAATGCCTTTAGCTAAGCCACTTATTGTTAGCCACCCTTTTTTCACATACGCTTCAACATATTCTTTTGTTTTTTCTTCGCCAACACTTGACGAATTTCTTGTACCAATAATCGCTACTTTTTTTCTAACCTCATCAAGTAAATCAACATTCCCAAAACTATATAAAAATAACGGTTCTTTTCCCGGCGGAAAAATATCTTTCGGATAATCCTCGCTATACTTATAAAAAATTTTAATTCCCATCTTTTTATACTCATTCATTTTATCGATAAATTTTTTTTCGAAGTCAAGTAATAAATTCAAATCAATCGATAGTTTTTTTTCTTTATCGTTATAGATATAGTAATACTTATTGTAGAAAATATGATTTTTATCGTAGATAACTTCGAGTATCGACTCTTCATTATGATGAATTGTTTCCAACGTTTTTTCTGAAAAACCGAATTGTTTCAACAATAGTAACATATTCCTATTTATATTACTACTCAAAATTCCTCACCTACTTCCTTATGCATTCGCTTAACTTTCCCTGCGTGCGTTACAATTCTATTCTATACTCACCGTATTCGGGCAGCTCTCTTAGCTTAACCTTTCCCTTGCAGATGACATTTACACAGTTCAATGGTAGTTCCATTATACCCAGTTCTAGAAATAATGCATCTGGATTATTTGTAATGTCTTTATTCAACAGGACCCCTCTTATGTGATATTAATACATTGGCTGACGGGAGGAATTCTGTCTTTTTTATCGCCTTCTATTTAGCAAATAATTTATTTTAGATACCGACCATCGTGCATATCCAACTTGCGTTTTCATCGTCAAATTCTTGTACCAAGCAGCCGGATAGCACAGCATTGATTTCTTTTTTTGTAATTCTGTTCTTAAATCAAAATCACTCTAATTTTGATTTGAGTTTCTTCCTATTATATAGGCAGTTTTTAGAGGTATTTGTCCACAGTTGAATCCGACACTTCGAGATAATGCTTGTCTAGCGTCTCCAGCGAACGGTGTCCGGTCTGTTTTGCAATCGTCGCAAGATCAGCTCCTGCCGAGTGCATGGAGAGTACCTGCGTCTTGCGGAAATTGTACGGCGCAAAGCCCGTCCATTTCTTCATTCGTTTTCGATAAGCTGTTTCAGAGATGAGGCTGCTCTCATAGGTCCCTTTTTGGTCTACACGTCCAACAAAGTAATCGCTCGCCTTTAAATCGTATTCCCCGATATAATCCCGAACAGCCTGAATCGTTTCCAGATTCAACCGCTTATTGTGCCACATGCCTTGTTTCTTCAGGGGAACGCTTACCATCGGAGCATCAAAGTCAAAGTGTTCGACTTTCAACCGAACCATTTCACTCGGACGATTCGCTGTCGTCAAATTGACTAAACAGATTGCCTTGGCTCTTGTGTCTAACGGTCTTATTCTTGCCAAAAGAAAATCTTTATTTAGGGGAGACTTGCCTTTCACATGTAAGAGGTCCATTTTATCATCCCCACTGTAAAGCTTTCGGAGCGAACTGATCTTCTTGCGGTCTTCTTCCTCGAACGCAATTCCATAGGTCACGGTCAAATACTTCCGGATTGCGACAACCCGTTTTTCCCATGTCGTTTTTTTCACCCGTTCAGATTCGACGGCATGGTTCAAATAGTGGAGGAAAGACTGAATATTTTCTTCCCTGTCTGTTTCTGAACAGAAGTTACAGAAGGAACGAATGTCACTTGCATAGGAGGTAGGGATCTGTTTTTCGATTTCTTCGATTTTTTGTTCCAATTCAAAATCCAGTTTCCTGTTTTCAAAATCCTTCGCATAAACGATTTTTCCTTTTGATTCCAATTTATAACCCCCTTCCAATATTTTGACTGACCAAGTTGCTTGTCTTCATTTTAGCAAACTGGTTACGATAATATAGTAATCTCGTAACCTCTTTTAATCTTAACATTGCGCTGGGTACATCATTAGTTGTCAATAAAATAAAAAAGAAAGGGTATGACCCCTTCCCACTTCGAATCAGTTACGCCTAATTTAGAGTAACCTATCCATTTATCTACTCTTAATTGAATCAGCGTATCCCATCCTTAATATGAAGTAAGATACAAACCCATCGGGCAAAAGGCTAATAAGCCGTTTCTAAAAAATTCTTTAGGATTGATTTTTCTCTAATTTTGCTTCTTTAATTGTGCTAACAAAAAATAAGATAACTCCAATAACTAAAAATATATCTGCAGTATTAAAAATCGGATAATTAATAAATGTAATTTCGAACATATCTGTTACTTCCCCAAAAATTAAACGATCTACAACGTTTCCCATTGCACCTCCTATAAAAAAGCCAAAGGCTATACGTGTTAGCTTATCAGTTACTTTACGAGAATAAATAAGGCCAATCACTATTATAATAATTGCAATGCAAATTAAGAATAGCTTTTGTCCAGAAAATATCCCCCAGGCAGCACCTGCATTTCGATGAGAAGTTAATTGGAAAAAACCGTTAATTATTGGAATGGATTGCCCGTAGTCCATAAAATTTCTAACTAAGTACTTAATAAGTTGATCAATACTTAATGTGAGTATAATAATCCAATACAAAATCGTCACCTCAGAGTTTTTCTATAAAGATTTGTACTCAATACTTTAAATAAAGGGATTTAACAATAAACTATCAGAAAAGAGACCACAGGCTAGATAGTATATTATTTTCTAACATTATATATATTCCTAATCCTATAAAAACAATTGGAATAACCCAGCTGCCGTATTTCTCAAAAGTTTCGGAAACATATCTGAATCTTGCTAGGCGATAGCCGATTAAACACCATACCGCAACCATTATAAAGAAAGTAACAACTGTAATGAACAGTTGGTGGTTATTTAAAGTAGAAAAGAAAAGAACGGAACATAAATTCCAATATTGTCTCCACCATTGGCAAATGTGATGAAGGCTATACTCATAAAGAGTTTGTTAAATCGTCCTGAATTTAAACTAGAAAGAATAGCACCTTCATCTTCATCTTCACCCTTTATAAATAGTTTAACTCCTAAATAGATTGGAATTAATCCTAGTAAGCCTACCCACTGATCAGGAATGAGTGTTACTCCAAATGCTGCTAAGAGACTGATTAAAACTAAAAGTGCAAAACCAAGGTATTGACCGATAACTATATCTCTAGTGTATATACGGTTTCCCTTTGACTGAATAACCGTTTGGCCATCACTTGCTTTAGCTTGTGAATTTGCCTGTGAGAACAGTAGCATCAATACAAAAATATCATCGATATTGGTTACCAAAAAAGACCCAAAGGCAGATAGAATGGTTAGAATTAAATCCATAAAAAAACTCCTTTCTAAGAATCAATTCGACCTGCACGTGAGATAAGCTTCCCAAACCGCTTCATATGTAATATAAAAACATTGATGTTTACTAATACCCAATCCTTCCACTTTTAACCAAACCGAGCGAATCTACACTATAATGAAATCATTTTTAGAAAAGGGCTTTCCAACCTATATGGAAAGCCCTTTCCCTTATTCTTTCACTCTCATTAGCCGTAATCCATTTAATGCTACCAGAAGGGTTGCGCCCATATCTGAAAGAATGGCGATCCAAAGCGTTAACCAACCCGGAATAACCAATAGTAAGGCAATAAATTTAATAGCAATCGCAAAAGTAATATTAGCTTTGATGGTATTCAGAGCTTTCCGGCTAAGTTTTATAGTGAATGGAAGTTTTCTTAAGTCATCCCCCATTAGAGCAACGTCTGCCGTTTCAAGTGCTGTATCCGTACCAGCTCCCCCCATTGCGATTCCCACTGTAGAAGCTGCTAACGCAGGAGCATCATTGACACCATCTCCAACCATAGCTACATTTCCGTACTCGGACCTTAACTGTTTTATATAGTCTAATTTGTCTTGAGGCATCAGATCAGCTCGGATATCGGATACCCCAACATGACTGCCTATTGCATTCGCAGTACCTTGGTTATCACCTGTAAGCATAATTGTTTTTTTAATTCCAAGTTGATGTAACTTTTGTATAATCTCCTTACTTGAATCTCGGACTTCATCAGCAACTGCAATAAATCCGAGTATTTCTTTTTCGGTTCCAATAATCATGGCTGTTTTACCTTGATTTTGAAGAGTTGAAACATTTTGTTCTAGGTCTTTATCGAAATCGGTAGTCAGCAATTCCTTAAAGAGTTTCGGGCTACCGATATAATAAGTCATTCCGTTTACAATACCTTTGATTCCCTTACCTGTAATAGAAGAGAAATCCTCAACGAGCACATCAGAATATGAAATATTTTCTTCTTCTGCTTTTTTCATGATGGCTGAAGCAAGAGGATGCTGAGAACGATACTCTAATGCAGTAATGATCGCCAATAATTCTTTGTCATTCAGTTCATTATTCAATACAGTAAAATTAGTTACAACTGGAACACCCTTTGTTAATGTACCCGTTTTATCGAATGCTATCGCCTTTAAGGCACCCATTTCTTCTAAATACACTCCACCTTTTACAAGAACGCCTTTTTTCGCGGCATTCCCAATCGCTGAAACAATAGAAATCGGAGTAGATATGACTAACGCACATGGACAACCAACAACAAGAACAGCTAATCCTTGATAAATCCAAGTTTCCCAACTGCCACCTAAGAGTAAAGGCGGGACTACAACAACTAATGCCGCAATGATCATAATGATCGGTGTGTAATATTTCGCAAATTTATCGACAAATGCTTGCGCTGGAGCGCGTTCTCCTTGTGCTTCCTCTACAAGATGAATAATTTTAGAAATTGTTGTATCTTCTACAAGTTTTGTTATTTTTACTTCAAGTAATCCTTCTTCGTTTAAAGTACCTGCAAATACTTCATCATCAATCGTTTTTCCGACGGGTACTGATTCACCTGTAATCGCTGCTTGGTTGACAGCAGAGTAACCATTTACGACTACACCATCCATCGCAATCTTTTCACCGGGCTTTACAATCATGATATCCCCAACAGCAATATCATCGACATGAATCATTATTTCTTGTCCATTACGTCTAACGAGTGCTTCTTTAGGGGCGATACCCATTAGAGAACGAATTGAATTTCTTGCTCGATCCATGGAGAATCGTTCAAGCTCTTCACTGATAGCAAAGAGAATGACAACAAGAGCAACTTCTCCCCATTCACCAATAATGGATCCACCTATAACAGCTACTGTCATAAGGGTTTTCATGTCGAATTCAAAGCGTAATAAGTTTTGCAAACCTACTTTAAAAAGCGACAATCCACCTACCAACATTGATGCTAAAAATAATAGGGTTGTAAGAAGATTTCCTTCTCCATTTACAAAGTTGGAGAGATAACCGAAAGCAAGGAACGAAGTGGAATAAAGCAATGTACTATACTTTTTATAAAATGGAACTTTTTCTTCTTTCGTATCTTTGGTTACCTCTTGCGAAACATGGCGGGTAGATTTTTCTGGAGTCACTTTAAGATTCTCAAATGCACCCGCTTTTTCTAATTCTTCAATCGTTGCTTCTCCGTAAACAGATATTTTAGATGCACCAAAATTCACCTTTGCATCCTCAACTCCAGAAAGCCGTTTTACATTATTTTCAAATTTTCCCGCACAGTTTGCGCATGTGAATCCTTCAATACGGTATACGTTTTTGTCCTCTTTAACCTCTAGTTTAACTTCTCGCCTTGGTTTTTCAGGATCCACTTTAAGATTCTCGAATGCACCGGCTTTTTCTAGTTCTTTAATCGTTGCATCTCCGTAAACTGATATCTTAGATGCGCCAAAATTCACTTTTGCATCCTGTACTCCTGGAATTTTTTTGACATTTCTCTCAAATTTCCCTGCACAATTTGCACATGTGAAACCCTGAACACGGTAAACATTTTTTTCAGTCTCTAATGACTTTGCTTCAGCCAATTTTCATTACCTCCTTCTGATGTGCAAATGCAACCTGTATTAGTTGCTTCACATGATCATCATCTAATGAATAGTAGACTAACTTACCTTCTTTTCGATACTTAGCTAATCCAAGATTTTTAAGTAACCTCAAATGATGAGATGTAGTGGCAGTTGTAGCGCCAACACTATTCGCTACATCACACACACACAATTCATCTTCTAAAGAAAGAGCATACGCAATTTTAATCCTAGTATCGTCTGATAATGCCTTGAAAAATTTGGCTACTTCCAACGGATTTTGTTGGCGTAGATCATTTTTAACCCTTATTACCTTTTCTTCGTCTATACACGTAACTTCACATATATCATGTTGCAAGTTTTTTGCCTCCCATCAATCAAATGTACGTTTGATTATCATTATATGTAAATAAAAACAAATAGTCAAATATATGTTTGAGTGTAATTTACATAAAGAGCAGTTTTTTTAATTTGCGGTATTTAATTATTCTTATAACTGAATTTACTTTTCTTTGTAACCTCAATATACTGGTGAGAATATTGTCAGGATGCAGTTTTGAAGCATTAAGCTTTCCCTACTTTAAAAAGCCCGGTTTCTCCCTTGTAGAGAAAAACGGACTTTGCTGTTTCGACTCTCCATAATAAGGTATCTCACAAAACCACCGTTAATTAAGAAATCATTTTCTTCATTTATCTTGTTCGGTCAAAAGTTAACTTCATAAATTAATTATTTACAATAACTCAGTGTAATTATAACTTTCGTTTTACATTTTCCAGCACTACTTTGCTATGCGGAATACTTGGTATGCTTACCATGCTGTAACTTAAATCCTGATTAGGAACTTCATATTCCATTCGATTCGCCAGATAATCAAGACTTACCTTCGTGACTTCAATTGTGACCCACTCCCCAGCACAACGATGTCCCATAAAGTAATCACCACCCCCCTGTGGAATGAAGCCAAAGGGGCTTCCTTCCCATTCGGCAAACCGATCAGGGCTGAACGCATCAGGATTGTCCCAAGTTTCAGGGTCATGATTGGTGCCATAAAGATCCAGCAAAGTTAATGTACCTTCTTCAAATTTATAATCGTTCCAAATGAAATCCTTTTTTACCAATGCCACGACAAAGGGAAAAAACGGATAAAAACGACGAACCTCCTGTACGAACATCTGAGCATATTTCTCATCGCAGGTTTCAAGTTTCTTTTTTTCTTCCGGATGATGATGCACTGCCAGTGCCGTAAAATTAATAAATATAGAAATCGCCACAATAGGTCTCAAGATATTGATTACTTCCACAGCAGCGGTCTGGTTATCCAGAAGATTTCCCTCCAAATCACGATGCCAGGAAAATTGATGTAAAGCTGTATTTTCTGGTGGATTTACTTCCCCTTCACGAACCTTTTCAACCAACCCACCAATCCACTTTTCTACGTTATTCCGTGCATTTCTCCCAAGCCAATGGTTTGGGCCAACTGCAGCCGGAGACTCGAACATCGCTGCCAAGTCCTTTGTCAATTTCTTAACTGCGCTTTCTTCCAACGGGACGCCTGCCCAATAACAAGCTGTTCTGCATAGGATTTCTTTTACTTCTTCATAAAGAATAACTTCATCCATCTGTTCCCATTTATTTAATGCAAACTTCCACTGTTTTTTTGTAATATCCGTTAGACTTTGAAGTCCTTCAAGAGACATGATAGACATAAACATTTCTTTCCGATGTTTGTGATCTTGTCCATCCAACGCCTGAACACCATTCTTCCCAAACAATGTTTGAACCGCCCGGTTTGGTGCTGCATCTTTCCTTTTGAATTTCTCGGTGTCATAAAAAACTTCGGCAGCTGCCTTTCCTACCATGCAGATCGCTTTCTTCCCAAGCAATCGGGTCTCAAATATATTAGAATTAAAACTGCGATGTCTGTTCATAATGTACATATATCCTTCTCTTATAAGACTCAAGCTATGATCTATTCCTTCTTCTCGAGGCATTTGATTTGTATCGGACATATCATTCATCTCCATTTTCATTATTGATGATCTTATGTTACTTTTCCCTATTTGCTCTTCTTTAGTCATCTTGCATGTTTGATGAACTGAATGGCGGGCAAAATACATTTAGAACCGGAAATTGTCGAGTCGATTGAGCAATTGATTTTGAAGTACAAAAGATATTCACTGACGTCTATTCATCGAAAGAACTGCGAGCAGTGTAAGGGGTCTCACCACCAACACAAAACGGAAAACAAACGATTGGCAAATTTCAACAAAAAAGCCGATGATTTCCTACCCCGGGAAATCATCGGCTTTTATTTTTATTGAATGTACATACTAAACGCGACTTAATAACTACGACATCTCCTGGTTGATATTTTGCTTCAGCAATCGCGTTTTTCGCTTTTTCAACCTCTACGTCTTTTTAATACAGCTTCCCCACGACGAAAAGTACAGGGTCAATATATAGCTTCCACCAAAATAGCACCACCAAACAGGGATGCCAAGGCGTTGGTCTCCGCTACTATCCTGGTCATCCTTAATAATAAATCAGATACACACCTATCACCCCAAAAGCAACAAATGCAACCAGTAAGCTGTAGATATTGGATGAATGCCTAATTGATTCATTCAGGATTTCCTTAATCGCAACCATGTAAATAGTTCCGACAGTCAAACTTATTAAGAACGCCCATGAAAGATTATTTTGTATGCCAATCATTTCGCCAATGAGAGCCCCAAGTCCAACAGGTACAGCGACGATAATCGAGATAAGGAATAACATATAAGCACTAAATCCTGCGATAAATAATGGAGTAAATAGGATCATACCTTCAGGAACATTGTGAAATATTAATGCTTGTAATAATGCTATACTTAATTCAGATTCTTCACTGGTCCCAAGAACAATTCCCATGGGTAGATTATGGATAGAGATAATTAGAGCAAGGAATAAGCCTAGCCTTCTATTATGACGTTTGTGTGATACTGTTGTAGCTACAGAGTTTTTATGAACCCCGATATGAAGGAGCTTGAATAAAAAAACCCCTGCTAAGAAACCCAATATAAAAACTATCCAATTACCCAGTTGTAAAGCTTCCGGCACGATTTCAAAACTAATTAATCCTAAGATTAACCCTGTGCATACCGCGTAGATAGTCCCAATACTTCTCTTAAAACCATTTATCAGACCAGCAATAACTCCACCTACGCAGATTCCAGCAAATGTAGATATAAAACCGATAAGCCAGACATGAGTCAATAAACCATCCTTCAGTTGTTTGTCTATATGTTTATATGGTCATTGATTATAAATTATGCTGTTGTATTTTTTACGTAAGGTCAATCTACATTGGATATCATTTCTTATATACTTAATTCTTGATGCTGAAGATTCGATTTTTCAATTTGAAGCGTAGTATGTTCAATTTTGTAGATGTCACGTATCAGATTGATTGCCTGTTGAAGAACTTCTTGTTCATCCTTCTCTTCTTCAATTAGAATGTGACAGCTTAACATATCCAGCCCCGATGTAATCGTCCAAATATGAAGATCATGGACATTTTTCACACCTTCAATATTTTCTAATTCAGCTAAAACTTCTTCTTTATTAATCATCAAGGGTGAACCTTCCATTAAGACATGAATACTCTGTTTAAGCACTCCCCATGCACTTTTCAATATCAATAAAGCGACTACCACCGAAATGATCGGATCTGCAACATACCAGTCAAACAGGAGCATGAGCAGACCAGCCAATATAGCACCAACCGAACCTAAAGCGTCACCGACTATGTGAATGTAAGCACTTTTTAAGTTAATATTCTCTTTTACATCAGCTTTTTTAAGAAGAGCCATTGCACTAAGAAGATTTGCCGCTAATCCGATGAATGCAATGATCATCATCGTGCCACTGGCGACAGTTGGCGGTTCATTTAACCGTTGAATTGCTTCTTTGACGATAAACCCCGCAACCACAAATAACGTAACGCCATTAAATAAAGCGGCTAGAATTTCAAATCGAAAATACCCATACGTCTTATTCGGTGATGGCGGTCTACTTGCAAACCAAATTGCCACGAGACTTAAAGCCATCGAGCTTGCATCCGAAAGCATATGGCCACTATCCGATAGTAGGGCTAAACTATTTGTGAAAAGCCCACCGAAAAACTCCAAAAGCATAATGAGTGTTGTAATGGATAATGCAATGACGAGCCCCCGCTTATTCCCTTCTCGTTTTTCTGCAAAATGATTATGTTCATGACCCATTCAAGTGCCTCCTTTATGTAGTTGTGTTTTTCATATGTTCCATGATATGCCTGGCATCAAACCCTACTCCCTGAAGCAATGAAGATCCTCTACGTGATTGCCATGGTAAACCTAAAAAGTAAAGACCTTTTACCGGGCTTATTCCCTTGTTGTGATTAATCTTTTTTTTCTGATTGATTACACCATCTACTTGTAACCATTCATAATCTTGTTGGAAACCAGTTGCCCAAATAATATTTTTCACTTCAAGTGTAGTTGAATCTTCAAATACAACATGATTGTACACCCCTTTTACGACCCTTCCTTTTAACGTAACTTCCCATTCTTTAATAGCTTTTTTTAATTCATTCCCGAAGATAGGGTCGCCCTTTTTTTGCAATAAATTCCCCATTAATGACGTGTTCGTCACTTTAAGTATTCCCAATTTATCTAACCACCAAAACACACTCATTCCACCAATCGTTAATGGGAAATAGATCGGCTTTTTACTTATAGCCAAATAGGTTTCTCTCTCTTCTGACAACTCAACCGCTATTTGAGCACCGCTATTACCACCCCCAACAACCAGCACATTTCCTTGTTGGAGCTGATCAGGGTTCTTATATTCAGACGAATGTAGCTGTAGAATATTTCCACTAAGGAAACTCGAAAAAGCGGGAATCAGCTTCTCCTGAAATGGACCTGTGGCAACCACAACATTCGATGTGTAAAATATTCCTTTTGTTGTTTCTACACAAAAACCTTCTTCATTTTTTGTTACGGACAGAACCTCAGTATTCAGTTCAACAGGTAGTGCAAATGTTTCCGCATAATGCTTTATGTAGTTTGCAATTTCATCTTTTGAAGGAAATCCCTGTTGTTCTCCATCTAGGATAAGGCCAGGCAATGAACTATACATTCTAGGTGTAAATAACTTTAAGGAGTCATATCTATTTTTCCATACCTCGCCTAATGCCTGCCCTTTATCAATAATTAAAAAACGATTATTATTTTGTTTTAAATAATAGCCCATCGCTAATCCGGCTTGACCGGTCCCTATAACTATTGCCTCATACTGCATCAGTTTCTCCCCCTTACAAAAGTATTTTCAAACGCAAAGAAGCCAAAGGAGTGACAAATGCGACTTCTTTTGGCTTCTTAAATAAGGATTTTTACTCAATTGACTTCTTTGGTTTAATGAAAAACATACAGACAGCAATAATTACAAATGCCACTAATGCCAAAAATGGAATCGTAACAAACCCAAACCAATTTATATACTGGGCACTACAAGGCACACCACTTACACATGGCTTGATGCCTCCAAAGCCGGGTATCTTCTGCTCTAAATAATGCATGAACGATATGCTTCCCCCAATTATTGATAAAGGAAGTACGAACTTTTTAACGGAAATGTCATTCTGGAAAGTTCCAATCCCCAATATCAAAGTAAGTGGGTACATAAGAATACGCTGATACCAACATAACTCACATGGAATATACCCTTTAATTTCACTGAAGTATAAACTCCCGAACATGGCTACTAATGAAACGGCCCAAGCAACATATAATAGGAACCCCTGTGGTTTGGATTCATTAACTTTATTCCCCATCAGTCTTCATCCTTAGTCGCTTGATCTATTGCCTTCTTAATAGCTTCGTAATCAAAGGGATCCTCCATCATTTTTCCGTTTATGACAATGGTCGGAGTCAAAGAAACGCCGACTTCTCTTACTAAATCTTCGTCAAGCTTAACGCTCTCCATAGTCGATTGCTGTTCCATGTCTTCTTTTAATAGTTTTTGATCAATCTCAGGGAATCCACTTGCAATTTCAAGAATTTTTTCTGGAGTTATCCACTGTGCATCATGATTTTCGGTTGGCTGTGCATCAAACAACGCTTGATGGAAATCCCAATACACATCGGGATTCCGCTCAAAGACGGATTCAGCGGCAATCGATCCTAAAGTCGATTCTTTACCGTGAAATAATACGTTCACGAATGAAAATTTAACTGTACCTGTTTCAATATAATCATTCACTAATTTCGGATAAATCATTTCACCCCATGCTTTACATGCAGGACATTTAAAATCACCAAATTCAACTATTGTGACAGGAGCATTTTTCTCCCCAAGTAAGGGCTGCCCCGTGATATCGATTTGCGTTACTTCGGTTGGCAAGGCTTCCTGTTTATTGCTGAAAACAACGACGGCTGCCAATATTACGACTGCCACGAGTGTTAAAACAACTGCAAATTTCATATTTGAATTCTTATTCTGTTTCATCAGATACCTCTTCTCTCATATTTATTATTGAATGCTACCCATTAATCCGAAATAGAGCGAAAGAACACTGAACATCCCCATGAAAAACGGGACAATTGCGGGCGTCTTTTTCCTGAAGCTATATAGGATTAGCCACATGAAGATGATCGCCACTATGAAAAACAATGTATTTATTGTATTGAATCCGAATTGCAAACTCATTGAAGGTTCAATGACCCCTGAATAAAAGTAATCGAAGATAGCCGAAGGACCGCTGCCTCCGAGAGTTATCTCGATACTATGAGGAGGTTCCTGTTGTCCCAAGACTCCTGTCGAAACAAACGTAAAGAAAAGGAGAACGCTTTCGAACTTCAACCACGGTATAGGATTGAATTGCTCTTGTTGTTTCATTTTACGCTTAATCCAAAACCCGTTTATAAAAGCAAAAAATAAAACAGGGATGATAGTCAGATGCTTTAATAATAGGGCTTGTCCATAGGGGAGCATCCATGCGTCACCATATTCTTTTACATCGATTACCAATGTCATAAGAAAGAAGCCAGTTCCCGCAATCGTAAGAAAACACGCGATTGCCAAAGGGGTAAACCATCTTAAATAAGAAAGCCAATTCTCTTGGTTTTTCGAACACCATCCGACGACAAGGAGTATACCAACCCATACTGTAACAGCTAGAAAGTGTAATGAGTGAAAAACGAATCCACTCCATTCGGTAAGCGATGCTGCGTGACTCGCCCATCCCAATGCCAGGAGCAGGACGAAGGTGAAAGCCAATGAAATGCCAGAAAGAACTTTGCTTTTCAATACCGGGAATAACGATATAAACAAGTAAAAGAAAATTGCAAGTATGACCGTGAAATTCCATGCCTTTCCTACTTCAAACCCCATAAGAACATTTTGCATCGTCAACATCAGACCGATGTCTTCATAAAGAAATAGAATAATCCTGACCACAGGAGCAACCGAAAAGAACACAACACCTAATACTGCCAATTGAATTAACCGTTTTGAAATATGAATTTCAGGTTTCAACCGTTCTGGAATAAATTGAATGATAAATGTGCCCATCAATAGCGAGAAACAAAGATACAACAAACTTTCAGAAATATAAATCCAAATCATTTACTTTTGCCTTCTTCCTATTATCCAGCCAAAAAATCCGCCAGCTATCAGAAATAAAACGATAAGGATGACAACCAGGACATCATTTGAAGCTATTTTTGATTGAACTTCGACTGGCAGCTCCACTTTTTCTTCTACTGGTTCTTCGATAGGCATAGCAGGTGTTTCTTGGGATTCTTCAGATATTATCGGATCCTCTAATTCATCTTGATTTACTATGAATGAATATGTTCCCTGAATTGGGTGACCATCTGCACCAATAATCTTCCATTCTACTGTATATGTACCATTATCTAACGGCGACATGAAACCACCTGTCATAATATTATCACTCACTTGCATATTACCGACGATGATTTCCTCTTTATTCTGATTGAAAACCTTCACTGTACTGGTCTTTTCTATCTTCGTATTAAATTCCAATACAATTTCATAAACGTCTTCAACTACTTCTTCCCCTTCAGCCGGTGAAGAATTCGTTAAACCGGTATGCGCGGAAACAGTAGATGAAAATGCAAAAAATAAAAGCAGTGTTGCACTAATAATCCTCTTCATTTCTTCACTTCCTCTCAATTGCATTAGTAATAGCGTTAATCAAATTTATTGTACAAGAAAAGTCACACAATAAAACATTTTCGATTGAGAAATCAGGCTTTATTTATAGAAACATTAAATTCAGACATAAAATAGACACACATATTAGTTACCGCTAATATAATAATAATTGACACACATATTAGCTATTGCTAATATGTTGTTATCAAAACATATTAGTACTGTCTAATATAAAGGGGGAAGCTTTATGATTCAAATAGAATTAGACCTTAAGATAAAGTTTTTTCGAGCTTTTGGAGATAAAACAAGGGTACAAATACTGGACTGTATCAAAAACGGTGAAAAAACCGTTTCACAAATTGTGGAGAGTGTAGAAGGTAATCAATCCAATATTTCGCAGCACTTAGCCTGTCTCAGGGGATGTGGGATTATTGTAGGGAGACCAGAGGGGAAATACGTTTACTATGGTTTGCGAAATCAGCAAATCAAAGAATTATTAGATACATTTGATGATGTACTTAGACAAATTCAAGACGATGTTGCTTGCTGTGAAAATCATATAAATTAAGGTTGTGCTTAAAATGGATAAAAAATGTTGTTCGGCCAAAGCAGAATCCCACAAAGTAGAGGAACAAATAACCTGTTGCAGTAGTAACACCATAAATACAGTAGTCAAAGACGAATGTTGTAATACGCCTTCGATGAGTAAGGAAGAAAATACAAAAATAACGACTTGCTGCAGCAGTAAGGAATCCGATAATGATTCGAGTATTCCAGTCGGTTGTTGCAGTAATTCAGGAAATACTTTAGATCCAGTTAACGTAAACATTGATGCGGGAATAAAAGAGGAATTTCGAGTTTATGGAATGGATTGTCCAGCCTGTGCGGTAACAATTGAAAAAAGTTTAAGCACTCAACAAAGTATCAATGGAGTGAACGTGAACTACAGTACAGGAAAAATGCAGGTTAGTTCGACTGAAGAACTTGAATTTGAATCCATCCAAAAACAAATGAAGAAGCTCGGTTTTGAAGTTGAACCTATAAAAGTAAATAACAACTTCAAGAATTACTTTATTGAAGGCATGGATTGTGGATCCTGCGCTTTAACAATTGAAAACCACTTGAATAATCTTCCTACTGTCAAACACGTTCGGGTGAATTTTTCAACGGGCAAAATGAAAATTGAACATGAAAATAGCACTGAAGAAATTATTAAAGAAGTATCTAAAGCTGGATTTAAAGCGTCACTCATCACTCCCAATAAACAGACACACTCCCCTGCTCGTTCAAGTAACCAAAATGGGGCTGTGATTTTTTCAGGTATTTTAATTGCGCTTGGCTTTATCGGATCTTACACAGGGATATCTCCTTCTCTCACGATAACAATGTACGCAGTTGCAATGATTGTAAGCGGCTATAAACCTGTGAAGAGTGCCTATTATGCGATTAGAAGCCGTTCGTTAGACATGAACGTACTTATGTCCGCTGCTGCAATCGGAGCAGCATTTCTAGGTGAATGGCTTGAAGGGGCCACTGTTGTATGGCTGTTTGCTTTAGGTCTCAACTTACAGAATCGAGCCATCGAAAAAACACGAAAATCGATTCGAGGTCTAATGGAGTTAACCCCTCCAGAAGCTTGGGTTAAAATTGGAAACGAATTAATCAAAAAGCCTGTTGAAGATGTATCAATTAATGACGTGATTGTAGTGAAGCCTGGAGATAGAATCCCATTAGACGGAGATGTTTTAGAGGGTGAATCCAGTGTCAATCAAGCTGCTATAACTGGAGAATCCATCCCGGTCGATAAAGGTAAAGGTAGTTTCGTATATGCAGGTTCCATAAATGAACATGGGTCACTGAGTGTTAAAGTGACAAAACTTATAGAAGATACAACCATCTCAAAAATTATTCACTTAGTTGAAGAGGCCCAAGAAAAGAAGGCTCCCACAGAAGCTTTTATTGATAAATTCGCACGAATTTATACACCAATTGTATTCATACTTGCTCTTTTGGTGATAATCATCCCCCCATTATTTGCCTTTGGTACTTGGGAGGACTGGATTTATAAAGGGTTAATGCTGCTAGTGATTGCTTGTCCTTGTGCGCTTGTTATATCAACTCCTGTTGCGATTGTTACCGCCCTTGGTAATGCTGCTAAAAATGGTGTTCTGATTAAAGGTGGAACATTCTTGGAGAATGCTGGATCCATTAATGCCATTGCCTTTGACAAAACCGGAACACTTACTGAAGGTAAACCAAAAGTGACTGATGTGGTGGTCTTTGATGATTCAGAAGAAAACATGCTATCTATAGCTTTAACTTTAGAGGAATATTCCACACACCCAATTGCTAAAACAATAGTGAATTACACGAAAGCTAAAAACATTCAAGCGAAGATTGGTTCACAGTTTAAGAACCGTGCAGGCAAAGGAATCCAAGCGACAATCGGTAATGATACCTACTTTGCGGGAAATGTAAAACTGTTTGAAGAAATCGGCACCCCCATCGATAGCCACCTAGAACAAATTCTTAGCCTGCAGGATGAAGGGAAAACAATTGTTATCATAGGTACAGTTGAAAACATTTTTGGTATAATTTGTGTTTCAGACACGATTCGAAAAACAACTAAAGTGGCAATCTCAAATCTAGAAAAAGTAGGCGTAAAGCAAGTTGTAATGCTAACAGGTGATAACGAAGGAACAGCCAAAACAATCGCTTTAGAAGCTGGCGTGAACCGATACTTCTCTGAACTATTACCGGATGAAAAAGTAGATGCGATTAAACAATTGCAAGAAGAAGGATATCGTGTGGCCATGGTTGGTGATGGAATAAACGATGCCCCAGCATTAGCGACTGCTGACCTTGGAATAGCAATGGGCGGTGCTGGTACAGATACTGCAATGGAAACTGCTGATATTGTTTTAATGGCTGACAACTTAGAAAAACTGCCACATACAATCAATCTCAGTCGAAAAGCATTGACGATTATCAAACAAAATATTTGGTTCTCCTTAATTGTAAAGGCCGTAGCTTTACTATTTATCTTCCCTGGCTGGTTAACATTATGGATTGCTGTATTAAGTGATACGGGCGCTGCGCTGATCGTTATTTTAAATGCGCTTCGTCTTTTAAGGGTCAAAAGTGAGTGAACAATTGATATAGTAAAGCTCAGACGTGGTCTTTCTACGCCTTTAGCTTTTCGAATTGTAATTTCCTGCCTAGTTTATTAATAATGTTTGGAATGTTTTAGGGATGGATGCAACCTCATTCCCTATGTGTAATCGAATAAATAATGGTTAAAGGTACAAAAGTAAAATGACCTTCTGAAAAAATAGAAGGTCATTTTACTTTCATATTCTCATGGATTTAAGATTACTAAAAGAACCTAGTACTTAGACCAGGTAACCTAATAAGTGTTCTCATGTCACATATACTTCTTCTGTAACCCAATTTGGATTTGCAACTCTCTCTACACCGGTCCTCTTTTTGAAATGCCCGGAAGATACTTTTACTTCAACTCTTGAAACACTTTAGCCCCGTCGGTCAAGTAATATAAATTGGCTTAATTTGCATTGGAAGTATTTCGTAAAACAAAAGGAGAATAATTTTTAATGTGTACTAGAAAACAATTAGAAGAAAAACAAATATCACTATATGTAATTGTACTAGTGATAGCTGCTGGATTTGGAATATTCGTGCCTGATTTAGCGGGACGATTAGATGTAACGATTTCTTTAGTCATTGCTATTTTAATGTATAGTATGTTTTCTCAGATTCCATTTGCATCTTTGAAAAAGTCGTTTGGAAATCGTCGTTTTAGCGGAGCTTTATTAACGGTTAACTTTATAGCCGTGCCTATTGTGGTATGGCTTCTATCGATGTTATTACCAGAATATCCTCCATTGTTACTCGGAGTTTATTTAGTATTACTTACACCTTGTATTGACTATGTTATTGTTTTCACATCACTAGGTCGTGGAAATGAAAAGCTATTACTTATGGCAACACCTATTCTTTTCGTTACGCAAATGCTCCTGTTGCCCTTGTACTTATGGTTGTTTATGGGACGGAAAGCTGTAGGAATCGTGGAAGTCGCTCCATTTCTCGAAGCATTTTTCGGTCTAATCGTTATCCCACTAGGCCTTGGTATCGCCGTACAGTTATATGCGAAAAAGGCAGCCATCGTAGATAAAATATTATATAGTTCTGCATGGCTTCCCGTTCCGTTCATGGCTTTAACTCTTTTTGTTGTTGTAGCTTCTCAAATAGGGAAATTATCTGCCTACATAGATCTAATTATAAAAGTAATTCCTATATATATTGCATTTATGATTATTATGCCTATCATTTCGCGATTCATTGCTAAGCGGTTTAATCTTGATATTCAATCTGGACGTGCACTAATTTTCAGTGGAGCAACACGTAATTCGCTTGTTGTTCTTCCTCTTGCATTAGCATTGCCTGATGGAGTGAGCACGTTAGTAGCAGCCATAATTGTGACCCAAACAGTCGTGGAGCTTATAGGTTCACTTATTTATATACGTTTAATACCTAATATACTTTTGCCTGACAGAACGACCTAGGTTCATATAGTAGAAAATGAAGACAATACCTTTCTTGATACTATATCCTGTGTCTTATACACTTTGTAAAATACTGAGATGTGAAGTACAGGTCAATGGTTTAGATTAAAAAGCCGATTTCCTTTCTCTAAGGATGTTCGGCTTTTTTGTATTCAAATTGCTATCCAGCACAACAAGATAATTTGGATACATCTTTATCAAACGTAAGGGCCGCTAATTTCAATCCTTCTGCCATTGTTAAATAGGGTGCAAGAGTTTCTCGTAGATCTTCTACTGTCAATCCGAATTTTACAGCTAAAGTTGCCGCATAGATAACCTCTCCTGCGTTTTCCGCAACGATATGAACCCCTAAAACTTTTAATGTTTTTGCATCTGCTACTAATTTAAAAACGCCTGTTATTTCTCGATTAACGAGGGCTCTTGGTACGGCATCCAACGGCAAGACAGACGTTTTAACCTCAAGACCCTTTTCTTTTGCTTGCTGTTCAGTTAAACCAACCGTTGCAATCGATGGATTAGTAAACGTAACGCCTGGAACAACTTCTAAATTCATCTTTTGATTTAGTCCTCCGATTGCATTACGCGTAGCAAGTCCACCTTGATAAGCAGCTACATAAACAAATTGCGGGCCAAGTGTTACATCCCCAGCCGCGTAAATTTGAGAATTGGTCGTTTTAGAATATTCATCAATGACGATTTCACCACGAGACCCAACGTCAACACCTGCCACATGTAAATTCAAAGGTTCCGTATTTGGTTTTCTTCCTGTTGCTACAAGCAATTGTTCTGCTTCAATAATTCGCTTTTCACCATTTATCTCTACATGAACTTTTTTAATGTCGCCATCTTGTTCAATGCGTTCATAGGTTGCTCCTGTAACTAAATTAATTCCCTGTTCTGTTAATGCCTGAGTAATTGCTTCTGAAATTTCTGGATCGTATCCTTTTACTAGACGCTCACTTCTTTGTATCAAAGTTACTTCTGCGCCTAAATTATGAAATAATTGTCCTAATTCCAATCCGATATATCCAGAACCAAGCACCGTGAGACGCTTTGGAACCTTCTTTAACTCAAGTAAAGTAGTGCTTGTTAAATACTCTACTTCGTCTAGTCCGTGAATATTAGGTACGGATGGAGATGCCCCTGTAGCTATTAAAAATCGTTTCGCAGTTATTTGGTTGCCATTCACTTCAACTGTATTCCCATTAACAAATTTCGCTTCACCATTTATTAGTTCAAAACCGTAATCATCAATTAAATTCACATATTTTTCATTTCGAAGTGTCCTTACTAATTCATCTTTTTGTTTTACTAATGGTTCTAAATCAACTTTTGATGCTGTAGTGTGTAATCCTGTAAATGGATTATTTTTTGCAAAATGATTGATTTCCCCCGCTCTTAACATAGTCTTAGAAGGAACGCATCCGATATTAACGCAAGTTCCTCCCACCGTTCCACGTTCAATCATCGCAACTTTTGCGCCATAGCCCACAGCTTCAATGGCAGATGAAAAGGCTGCTGCACCAGAACCAATGATGATGTAGTCATAATCATCTTTGCAACCTAAATCCACATTTACTTGCGTTTGTACATCTTCAACTTCACCTGGTTGATATTTTGCTTCAGCAATCGCGTTTTTCGCTGTTTCAATTCCTACCTCATTTTGAAGCTCAAATAAAGCTTCCCCACGACGAAAATCAACTTCAATACACATTGCACCTATATTTTCCAAGGCAACTAGGACATGATGTTCACAACTTGTACAAGTCATTCCTTGAACGTTAATCCGATATCTTTTCAATACTATTCCTCCGTCCTTAACTTTCTAGTAAGGTTTCAATAATGGGACATTCATAAATATCTTTGTTTGCGGGACATCTTTCTTTTAGGTCGATAAGCATTCGTTCGATTCTTTGGAGATCTTGAATTTTCCGTTGAATGTCCTCTATCTTATAAACAGTGAAATCATACATATCACGGCACTTTGCTTCATCACGATCTACCACGCCTAAAAGCTGGTCAATTTCATTTAAAGTAAAACCTAATTCCTGGATGCGTCTAATGAAATTTAATCGGTCAACGGTTTGTTCTGTGTATATTCGATATCCTGACTCTGTACGAGAAGGTTTCGGAATTAATCCTAATCGTTCATAGTATCGAATGGTTTCTTTATTCACGTCACATTTCTCAGCTAGTTCTCCTATATGAAACTCCATTTGTCTCACCCCATATATAGCATAAACCCTGTACCTAGGTACAGGGTCAATAGATATAGCTTCACCCAAAAATAGCACCACTTAACAGGGATGCTATTTCGTGTTTTATTTCGATATCATTCGACTTGTTAATTCAAGTTTAGTACCTCTGAAGTTAACATGTGTTACTCATAATGGATGGACATTTTATTTTACACCCCAACAGATTGACATTTCTAAAAGGACCTACTATTTTTTGATTGGGTAATTGAAGATGATTTGTCAATTCACATATGCATCTTTGTTCAATCTTTATTGGGCAGAAAGTTCACTTTCTGTAACCCATTTATGATTTGTAACTTCTTCACCTCCAGTAGTCGGAGTATAATCAATCATATATACAGTAGTTTTTTCGGCTGAATCAATTTCAGCTACTGCTTCATTCATCCCTTTCATATGGTCTGCCTCTACGGTGACCTCAGTACCTGGTTCCAAAGTTTTGTCATCAGCATCTTTAATCTCTTCTTGGATAACCCATTTGTGATTTTCCACTCTTTCTCCGCCAGTTACCGGGGTATATGAGATAGCGTAAGCAGTCGTATCATAAGCACCGACAATTGTTGCCACCGCCCCCTCCATACCTTGCATGTGGTTTGTTTTGATAATTGCTTCACTTCCGACTTTGAAGGTTGGATTTTCTGCCACTTTCAAGTCTGCAGGGACTTCACTTGACCCGGAATGGTTCATTTCCATTTCCATGTCTTCGTGTTCCACATTTTCCTGTTCCGGTTCATTATTGACGGTTGGACTTTTCTCAGTGCTCGTTTTACTTCCACACCCAGTTAAACCAATCATCATCGCCAGACCTAAAAAAAATAATTGTTTCTTCATTTAAGTAACACACCTCTGATTTCATAAATTTTAATGACCAAACAGGCGAAAATTCAATTTCTAACCTGTATAAATCATAGATAGCAATGAAGTTATTCCAAGAAATAGTTTTCATTTCTCGGAATAACTTCATTTATGATCACATCTTCTATACAGGGTTTAAGCCACCATTTGACGGCATGCTTCAGCACATTTCCGGCAAGATTCAGCACAACGTTGACAATGATCGTGCTCGTGTTTTGCACACTCTTCCGCACAACGTTCGCAAACTGTTGCACAAAGTTCTAAAATCTGTTTTGTAAAGGGACTATTACGCGTTATCGCTTGTGCAGCGAATGCACACATATCTGCACATTCACGGTCCAATCGAATGCACTCTGCCATCATCTTCACATCGTCTTCACGCAAGCATGCGCCGAAACAGGTATTGCATGCTTCAAGACATTCTAAACATGCTTTTAGGCATTCTTCATATTTCGAATTCATGGAATCACCTCCTGATGTTTTGCATTCAATGATATTTTTCCCTTAGGGTGAAACTTTAAACTAAAATTGAATATCTCCTTAAAAAATCCTTATTTCTTTTAATTGATTTTGGTGTTGCTTACTGTGTTAAGGATAAATGCATCCCTCTGGCACGAGAAACCAGCTTCAGATAATATCCGAAGCTGGTTTCAGTAACAATATCCAACACAAAACCAATTTTGAAACCTAATATCACTTAGAATTTTGATCTTGTAATGCCATAGAAACTGCCTTTGCCAATACAGAAATCGTCCGATTAATTTCTTCTTCTGTATTATCTATACCTCCTAGTTCAATAAGAACCATATTTTGTGCCAGGTCTTGATTATAGACTCCGTCTACGTGCTCCCCCTTTTTCCCAAATATGCCCCTTGAAATACCCGGTACCAATTTATTCAAATGAACAGACAGCTGCTCGGCGTAATCTTTGTTTTTAGAGTAATTAGGATTATTTTCTCCTACGACGAAATAGATTTTTCCATACGTCTGATTATTGTAAGTAAGTGTCGAGGTCTTTCTTTTAGCGGAATCCCTGTGAAGGTCAATGATTAAATCATATTCATTTTCCGTGATTTGTTTATCGACAAAAGGACGGACTACATTGTAAGCCTCGTGGAAGGCTCTATTCTTCTTTTTCATTTCGTCCATTGTATCAACAGCAAGAAATTCCGTTTGAATTCCGTTTAAATCAAAATGACTTTTTATCGTATCCTCGAACGCCATAATATTTGAAGTAGGATGATAAACAGCTGTAAGATTTTCCTTGTTTTGCACAATCGGTTGGAAGGCTTCATGTGAATGCGTGAAATAAACTAAGGCTTTTGTAGACTTTGATTGTAATTGCGGAACGTCGGATTCTAACAGATTTTCCGCATACACCATTAGACTATTTCTTTGCGGCTCCGCCTTGGTTACTTGTTCAGGTGTCGAAGGAAAATTCACGACAATAATTGGAAACAAAAATAGTATAAATATAAATATCGAGTATTTTTGAACTTCTTTCCGCATTTCAATCCCCCCCTGAAGACAATTCTATGAATCGAAACTTTTGAATAGAATTGTAGTCTGAGCGGAAATCAACGATGTACAACAACTGAAATTTCAAGTTTACTCAAACTTTTACTTTGGCCGCTGTAGATGATTATCTATAAGCCTGTTTTAGATAGTTCGATGATCTAAAAAAACATTGCCACTCATTAAAACCAGGACAAATTAATTACTTTTCTCCGTGCCAGTAATAATCGCTTAGTACATCCGCCAACGCTTCGGTAGTCCGATGTAGTTCTTCCACTGTATTATCCACGCCGCCAATTTCAACAATGACGGATTTCGGGGAAATATCTTGGTTATAGACTCCATTCCCTTGACTGCTGTCTTTGGTCATTATTCCTTTTGACAAACCGGGATACTGCGTAGCGAGACGTTCATGCAGACCTTCTGTAAATAAAAGGTTTTTTTCAAATTCATTGTGCCCGGTTCCAACTACAAATAACAGGCGCGCATAATTCTCACCATTCATTTCCACAGTGGTAGAATCTTTACGCAAAGAATCACGATGTACATCCAAGAAAATTTCTAAACCTTTGTTGTCAGCACGTGCAGACCGAGCCACTTCTCCCGAAAGCTTATATGAACTGGTATAGTCCAATTTCCTCATGCTTAGTTCTTGTACGATGTCCGTTGTATCCACTTTTGTCCCTACGCCACGTCTCTCCAATGCCCTACCAAGCATTTTACCGACCAACGTAATATTCGCCTTTGAGTGATAAGCATCTTCCGGTTTATCCGTGTCTTTTAGATACGGTAAAAAAGATTCCCTGTTATGGGAATGATATATATAAATGACCTCTTTGCCAAATGTCGAGTGTATAGTATCTTTGTTAATTCTTTTGGGTGATTTCATATTTTCAAAGATGGCATCTATATTTTTGAAAGTAAGCTCTTTATCTTTTAAAAGATCTTTCATAGCAGGCTTGAATTCATCTCGATTTTGCGGTTCCAAGCGACCTTTCGTTCTATTCTCTTCACTGGATGGGTCGTCAATAGGGACAGTTTCACTTTGTGTATTAGGGATTTCAGTGGACACCTTCAGCGTCTCCTTGTCAAATTCAGAAAAAGAATACACGTTACCCAGAATTGAATCTGTCCCAATTTCATCGCGATATAAGGTGAATCCCAGCCATAAAACAACAAATAACCAAATGAAAAATAGGAGAATGGCCAAATATAAAAGGACGATTAAAAGGGGTCTTTTCTTTTTCTTTTTGTGATTCTTCATTTTGGGAAACATGATATGACCCGCCTTTGGATAGAATGAATACAGTCATTTTTTCATATGTTTATGAATACAAATCTGAAAACAGCCAGCGTGAACAGATACACACTGGCTGTTTCATAGGGACGCGTTTTATTCTACTTTCACTTGTCCCATCATACCGTTGTCTTCATGTTCAAGAATATGACAATGGAACATATATACGCCCTTATTGTTAAATTTTACTGCTATTTTTACTCGCTCGTCTGGTTCGATGGAGATACTGTCTTTCCATCCCCGTTCATTTTCTGGTGGTGCTTCACCATTCCTGGAGATTATTTTAAATTGCGTGCCGTGAATGTGGAACGGATGAATCATTCCACCCATCTCATCCGGTTTATTGTAAATTTCCCATACTTCAGTGACCCCTTGCTGTTGTGTGAAATCAATTCGTTCCGAGTCAAATTTCTTTCCATTTATCGTTACTTGGTCCATCATCCCAAAGAGTTCCACTTTCTTTGTAACTGGTAATTCCATCTCTTCTTCCGTCAATGAAAAATCATTCATCTCTCCCGGAATTGTGCTAACCGCACCGCTTTGATTCGAAACCTCAAATGGTAACAAGATAGACCCATCTTCATTTACTAACGCCAAGTCATTTTCTGAATTCATCTGTGAAAAATCAACAATGATTTCCGCACGTTCAGAAGGCGCCAGTGTCACTTCTTTTAACACAACCGGCTCATTCAAGAAACCACCATCCGTTGCGATTTGAACAAAGGAATCCCCTGTATTCAATTTAAATGTGAAATTCCTCGCATTTGATCCATTTAATAAACGGAGACGTACTTTCTCTTTATCTACTGTCAACTTGGGATTGAGTGTTCCATTGACCAATAACGTATCCCCGATTGTTCCGTCATCGTTCATTGCAGCGATGAAATTCAATTGTTTCTCATCGTCGAATAGTTTATCTTGGAAAATCAACGGAATATCATTCTTCCCATAATCACTTGGCAATCCTAGACTTTTTGAATTATCATCTTCGATATAAAGCAATCCTGCAAGCCCATTGTATACCTGTTCAGCAGTTATGCCCTCCGGATGAGGATGGAACCATAACGTTGCCGCTTCTTGTGACACTTCAAATTCAATGATTTTTTCTTCTCCCGGTTTAATCACATCATGCGGTCCACCATCTGCATCTGCCGGAACATCCAGTCCATGCCAATGAAATGTTGTATTCTCGTCAAGTTCATTAATCGTTCTAATCTTCACTGTTTCACCTTTTTCAAGACGAAGCATCGGTCCTAAAAACGATCCGTTGTAGCCATACGTAGTTGTTTCAATCCCATCGAAAATTTCTGTTTTTCCTTTTTGTGCCCGAACTGTGTAGACGACTCCTTCTTCATCATCGCGTTCTAGCATGGACGGGATTTTCAATTCGTTTTCTCCTGTTGAGTCGTTTAAACTGACAACTTCGTCATGGCTCATATGACCTTCCATCATGTCGCCATCCATATCCATCATGGAATGATCCATCTCTTCGTCACTAATCTTGGAATGATCCATTTCCTCCTCTGATTGTGAATTCGCATTACTACAACCGCTGATCACCAATATACTAATCGCCAAAGCGGTAAGCTTCATTTTAATTCCCATTACGTTTTTCCCCTCTTCTCTTAATCATTTCTTTTGTAGTGTAACAAAAGAATATGAAAAAATTATGCAGGCAAAAGATGTATATGAAAATCGTCATAATAAATGCATAGATTTTGCATACTTTATGAGAATGCTAAGACTGATGTAAGATTAAAAAAGTACTATTCATGCTTTTATTTCCTTTTTGATAGACCTGTTATACAAAAGCAAGTAACGAAGGCTACGACTGAAACAAACAATGCAAATGATAATCCTATGAAAGCTATGAATGTGTCATTTTCCGGTGTTCCAGGTCCAAGAGTTGCTATCCTATAAACGCAAAATAGGAGGAGGAGAAGATAAAAACTACTGCCGATCACGCTCATGATTAACCTTTCTCTCTTTCCTTTATCTCCCGCATTATGAATTGCTATCCACAAATAGATGCTTACGATTGTTGCCAATAGCATGATTACCAAATGGAGAAATGGAATAGTTAACATCCCCGATAGGAAGATTAGTGACACTGCAACACTAAACAATATTGCATTTAAGAAAAATAAAAATATGCCACTGTACCATTCATTTTGAAACCACCTTGCGTTCGACAATTTCTGGACTAATAAAGTGTCTGTACTATTCATCTGAATAAAAGCTTGTTTGTTAAGCAAGAAAATAAATATAAAAACAGAACCCAAAACCAATAAAATTGACATAAACACCTATTCCTTTACCTTTTTCGGATTGTTGTTTGAATCTTTAATAATTGTAACGTCATCGTGTGCTAAAAGTTTCCTCTAATTTTTTTCAAAACTGCTTGCCCATTATTTTGTACAGAGGCTTTTTTGCAAATTTGGGCGTCTACTTTTCGAGAAAGTTAAATTAGAAAGAGCCTATGCTAACTTTTCAACAAGTTAACATAGGCTCTTTTTGTCACTCTTTTTTTGTTGCCAAATCTAATTCTCTCTTGTAAGATATAAAAGCACCGCCTCAAATCGTAACTATTACTATTTAAAACCAGGAGGAGTTATTACAATGAAAAAGAAGTCTTTAATCATCTTATCGATGCTAACAGTTATACTATTAGCTGCTTGTGGCAATAAAGATAATAATACATCTGCCCCAAAAGTGGATAATGAAGAAAAAAAGTTATCTGTCTTCACAACAGCCTATCCTCTTCTATATTTTACAGAGCGCATTGGTGGCAGCCATGTAGATGTTAAATCAATCTATCCAGCTGGAGCCGACGAGCATACATTTGATCCTACGCAGAAGGATATGATAGCACTTGCTGATTCTGACCTATTCTTTTATATCGGGCTTGGACTTGAAGGTTTTGTGGAAAATGCGAAAAAGTCGATGCAAGGTGAACATGTAAAAATGATCGCGACTGCAGAATCTATTCCTGACGAAATGCTTCTTGAAGACGAGGAGGAGCACTCGGACAATGAAGAAGATGCAAATCGCGACGATCACGACGTTAAACTCGACGAACAAGAGGACCACGGAGCTTATGATCCTCATGTATGGATTTCTCCAGTACTAAGTGTCGAACTTGCTTCATCAATAAAAAATTCACTTATCGAAGTAGCCCCCAAAAAGAAAGCCGAATTTGAAAAAAACTTTGAATCATTACGTACTGACTTAATGGCACTTGATAACAAATTTAAAAAGTTGGCATCAAATAGCACAACAAAAACGTTTTTCGTTTCACATGCTGCTTTCGGCTATATCGCGAAAACGTATGGACTTGAGCAAGTAGCAATTGCTGGTTTGAACACACAAAGCGAGCCCTCTCAAAAACAATTAGCATCTATAGTGAAATCAGCGAAGGAACAGGAAGTGAAATACGTATTTTCCGAACAAAATGTATCGTCAAAACTTACCGATATTGTCAGGAAGGAAGTCGGTGCGGAATCGCTTACGCTCCACAACCTTGGTGTACTAACTGCCGAAGACATCAAAAACAACGAAGACTATTTCTCCTTAATGGGGCGTAACATTGATACACTAAAAAAAGCATTGGGTGGAAAATGAAATGCAACATTAAACAACTTAAACGTTGATTTTGACTACCTGTTTTTTGTTCAGACAATTTACTCATCCACAATCGCCATAATTTTGTCTTATTTTCTCCATAGATAATGGATGTTTAATATATATCATTATGTATAAGAGGGATACAAGGAAATAGATCCCCAAAAATTATGGGAGGTAAACATTTTGAAAAGATGGTTATTGGGAGCAGTTTTATTAAGCGTTTTGTTTGTTCTTGCTGCCTGTGGTGGTAAAGAGGCAGGTGATGAAACGGGTCAGGTAGATAATACCGGCACTACAGAAGGTTCAACCGCTAGTAATGAAATAAATATTACAGCAGTAAACTTTGAATTTAATCAGGAAGAGTATACTGTTAAGGCCGGAGAAGAGGTTAAAGTACTATTTGCAAACGAAGAAGGCATGCACGGGATTACTATCGCTGGTCTTGATGTTGACATTAAAGGCGATGGAGAGGCAACTTTCACACCTACTGAACCAGGTGAATACACAATTTATTGTAATCTCCCCTGTGGGACTGGACATGCCGATATGAAGTCAACACTTATTGTTACATGAATTTTATTCGACTTTTGAATTTTTATATGATTAATGCAAATATTAAAACAGCCAATGCGAACTAATCGCACTGGCTATTTTAATATTTCTTTTTTGTACGTTTAGTGTTATATTCGACAATTACATATTTTGGGATTGAAGTTTATTCGACCTTTATCTGAGCCATCATGCCGTTGTCTTCATGTTCAAGAATATGGCAATGGATCATATACACACCCTTATCCTTAAATTGTATAGCAATTTTTACTCGCTCTTCTGGTTTTAAGGAGATACTGTCCTTCCAGCCCCGCTCATTTTCCGGTGGCGCTTCCCCATTCCTTGAGATTATTTTAAATTGAGTTCCGTGAATGTGGACTGGATGAATCATTCCTCCCATAGCGTCCGGTTTATTGTAAATTTCCCACACTTCAGTGACCCCCTGCTTTTGTGTGAAATCAATTCTTTCCGCATCAAATTTCTTTCCATTTATCGTTACTTTGTCCATCATTCCAAAAAACTCCACCTTCTTTGTAACCGGCAAGTTCATCTCTTCTTCCGTTATTGAAAAATTATTCATCTCTCCCGGAAGGTTGCTGTCCTCTCCCCTTTGATCAGTAACCTCAAATGGTAAAAGAATGGATTCATTCTCATTTATTAACGCCAAGCCTTTTTCAGTATTAAGCTGTGAAAAATCAACAATTATTTCCGCCCGTTCAGATGGTGTCAGTGAAAGTTCTTTCAGTGTCACCGGTTTATTCAAGAAACCACCATCCGTTGCAACTTGCACAAAGGAATCTCCTGTATTCAATTTAAATGTGTAATTCCTTGCATTGGATCCATTTAATAGACGAAGACGAACCTTTTCTTTCTTTACAGTCAATTTCGGATTCAACGTCCCATTGATCAATAACGTATCACCGATTGTTCCGTCTTCATTCATTGCCGCACTATAATTCAATTGCTTCTCATCATCAAATGTTTTATCTTGGAAAATCAAGGGAATGTCATTCTCCCCATACTCATTTGGTAATCCAAGACTCTTTGAATTGTCATCTTCGATATAAATCAATCCTGCAAGTCCATTGTATACCTGTTCAGCAGTGTTTCCTTTTGGATGGGGATGAAACCATAATGTCGATGCCTCTTGTGTTACTTTAAATTCGATCGGCTCTTCTTCTTCCGGTTTTATAACAGTATGTGGTCCGCCATCTACTTTCCCTGGCACTTCCAGCCCATGCCAATGAAAAGTTGTCACCTCATCCAGCTCATTTATCAATCTAATTTTCACCGTATCACCTTTACTAAGACGAAGCACCGGTCCTAAAAATGCCCCGTTGTATCCATACGTTTTCGTTTTAATACCATCGAATATTTCAGTCTCCCCTTTTTGAGCTCGAACAGTGTATACAACTTCTTTTTCATTATTGCTTTCAAGCACGGGAGGCATTTTTAATTCATTCTTCCCTGTTGAATCGTTTAAACTCACCACCTTGTCGTGGCTCATATGTCCCTCCATCGTTTCCATATCCATCTTGGAATGATCCATTCCTGCCATTGAATTAGACTCTTCTTTACCCATATCCATATTTTTATTTGCTTCATTCTCCGTATCAGCGTTATTATTAGGCGCTGTTTTATTTTCATTATTTCCAATACAAGCCGATAAAACAAGAGCTGCAATTAAAGAAATTAGAAATACTGCGAATTTTTTTTTTCCCATTACTCATATCCTCCATTCCTAAGATGATTCTTTAATAATATCCGCTAGTGCAATCATTCCTAGTAAATCACCACCTTTACATTTTCAACTGGATAAATATCTGTTACGCCAAAGTTTCCTGCCGTTAATGTTCCCGTTTTATCAAAGACAACCCTATCCAGTTTATGGGTACTTTTTTGTGCTTTTGACTTTATATTTTCTGCCCCACTCACCAACAGAACAGCCTGTGAAAGATAGGTATCATTACCGGTTTTGTTATCCCTTATTTTTAATTCATCAGAATCGTTCACGGAACAACCAATCGCTTCTAAAGCCTTTTTTGTAAAGTTGGACGCCTACTTTTTGAGAAAGTTAAATTAGAAAGAGCCTATGCTAACCTTTAAAAAAGTCAGCATAGGCTCTTTTCTTTATTAATGCCTTATATTCACTTTCTGAAGACGCAACGCGTTTAACACCACAGACACTGAACTGAACGCCATCGCTGCACCTGCTACCCAAGGCGCTAACAAGCCAATTGCCGCAATCGGTATCCCGATCGTATTGTAAATGAATGCGAAAAATAAGTTTTCCTTAATATTCCGCATTGTTTTTCGGCTCATGATAATCGCATCCGCAACACTATTTAAATCTCCCCGCATCAACGTGATATCAGCTGCTTCAATAGCGATGTCCGTTCCGGTTCCGACTGCCATTCCAACGTTTGCCATTGCAAGTGCTGGCGCGTCATTGATACCGTCCCCGACCATCGCTACCTTCTTGCCTTGTTCCTGAAGCTTTTTAACCTCTTCACTTTTCTGTTCTGGCAACACTTCCGCAATGACGTGGGACAGACCTACTTGACGGGCAATGGTCTCTGCGGTACGTTGGTTGTCACCCGTAAGCATGATGACTTCCAAACCAAGATCCTGCATTCTGGCAATCGCTTCTTTTGATGTCTCCTTCACTGTATCGGCTACAGCGACAACACCCGCAAGTTCGTGATCCACAGCAATGAGCATCGCTGTTTTCCCCTCGCTCTCCAGTTGTTCCATCGATTCTTCCGAATCCAAAATCGCGAGATTATGCTCGTTCATCAATTTTCTTGTTCCAACTAACACTTCTCTGCCGCTTACTACGGCCCGAATTCCATAGCCCGGTAATGCTTCAAAATCAGTTACTTCTAGAAGTTCAATACTTTTTTCTTTTACGCCATTCACAATTGCCTGAGCCAAAGGATGCTCGGATTGATTTTCAGCTGTCGCAACCAGTTGGAGAACTTCCTCTTCGTTAAAGCCGTCCGTCACCAAGATATCAGTTAATGCAGGTTCACCTTTTGTAACTGTTCCCGTCTTATCCAAGACTATGGTATCAATGGACTGTGTGTTTTCCAAATGTTCTCCGCCTTTAAAGAGCAGTCCCATTTCTGCCGCTCTGCCCGAACCTGCCATAATCGACGTCGGTGTTGCCAAACCAAGTGCACATGGGCAAGCGATGACCAAAATCGAGATGGTCGGAATAAGCGCTGAACGGAAATCACCCGGTGTCACTGCAAAATACCAAATAAAGAACGTGGCAATCGCAATAATGACAACAATCGGTACAAACACACCTGAAATCTTATCCGCTAAACGTTGAATTTCCGCCTTGGATCCTTGTGCTTCCTCAACCACTTTTACGATCTGTGCTAAAGCTGTGTCTTTTCCTACTTTTGTTGCTTTTATTTGCAATGAACCATTTTTATTGATCGTTGCACCAATGACTGCATCACCGACAACTTTATCAATCGGAATACTTTCGCCTGTTATCATCGATTCATCGATTGCAGAACGTCCTTCAATGATTTCTCCATCTACCGGAATCTTTTCACCCGGTTTGACTAAGATAATATCTCCCGCCACGACTTCCTCGATTGGAACTTCTTGTTCAACGCCGTCTTTCAGAACTCGCGCAGTTTTTGCTTGCAAGCCAAGCAACTTTTGAATGGCCTGACTCGTTTTTCCTTTTGCACGAACCTCAAATAACTTACCAAGTACAATTAATGTGATAATGACAGCAGATGCTTCAAAATAGAGCTCTGGCATTCCAATGCTACCTGCCATCATCCATTCTAGCGTAAGATAGAGGCTGTAAAAGTATGCCGCGCTCGTACCAAGTGCAACCAACACGTCCATGTTGGCACTTTTATTTCTCAGTGAGTTAAAAGCACCTTTATAAAATTGTGCGCCGACGATGAATTGAACCGGTGTTGCCAGCACAAGCTGTACCCATGGGTTCATAAGAATATTGGGCAAATAGATGAAAGATAGGAATTCAAAATGTGCAACCATTGTCCACAATAACGGAATCGTCAAGATCAATGAAAAGATGAACTTGTTCTGTTGCTTTTTGATTTCCTGTTCTTTATGATCCATTTTGTCTTTACCATCTTGCTTTGGAATCAATTCATAGCCCAGTTTCTTAACAGCCGTAATCATGTCGGAAGTTTGTACCTGTTTCCCGTCATATTCAACGGAAATTGTTTCTAGCGCAAAGTTGACATTGGCGTTGGAGACACCATCCATCTTATTGATTCTTTTTTCAATCTTTGTTGCACATGCCGCACATGTCATGCCCGAAATATCAAAAGCGGCTTTTTCTTGAATGACAGTGTAGCCGAGCTTTTCAACTCTTTCCTTAAACTCATTGACATTCGTTTTATCAGGGTCATAGACGATTGTTGAACGTTCCAATGCAAAGTTGACATTTGCTTGCTCAACACCCTCTATTTTGGAAAGCCCTTTTTCAATTCGATTTGCGCATGCTGCACAAGTCATTCCATTAATTTGCAATGTTTTTTGTTGTGTTGCCATGTAGCATCCCTCCTATACATAGTGGGGGTATATTTTTTTAAAAAAGAAAGATCATACCTGAAGGTACGATCTTATCCGCCGCCTTCTACCCCCATGCGGTATAAGCGGAAGATTATTTGTTGACTAAACCCTCTATCTCATAATATCCGAAATCAGACGATGTCATACCCTTGCTCTTCAATCGTTTCTTTGATCTGATCCAATGTTGTTTTCTGGCTATCAAACTCTACGGAAACCTCACTACTTCCAAGATCCACCTTTACGGAAGATACACCAGTAAGATTACCTACGCTTGTTTCGATTGAATTGACGCAATGATTACATGACATTCCTTGTACTTTCAATGTGTCTTTCATTTTGACGACCTCCTAGTCAGTTATTGCTTTAAATTTACTATACCCCCGAACGGTATGTCAAGCGATAAATAAAAAGTTTTTTCTACAGCCCTTTATTTCGTCATCGTTTTCATGACGTCCATCAGCTCCTTAATGGCGTTTTCACCATCTTGCCCTTTAATCGCGGTCGCTACACAATGGTGCGTATGATCTTCTAGCAAGGCCAAAGACACCTTATTCATCGCTGATTGGATGGCACTGATTTGATGTAAAATATCCACACAATAGCGGTCATTATCGACCATCTGATGGACACCCCTCACCTGCCCTTCGATTCGCTTTAATCGATTGAGAAGCTGCTGTTTATTTGGTTGAACGGTTGTTTTATTGGTCTCCTGCATGTCTACTCCTCCTTGTAATTATTTTTCCAACTCTCCTGTCCATTTAGCAATACCGCCCTCGAGATTATAAACTTGCTTGAAACCGTTCTCTAACAAGAGATTCCCGCTTTCCATTCCCATACGTCCTGTATGACAAACAAAGACAATTTTCTTATCATTAGGCAGTTCAGTATATCTTGACGGTATCTCCTCAAATGGGATGTTTATTGAGCTGGGTACTCTACTTTGCGAAAATAATTCCGGTTCCCTTAAATCGACAATAACCATATCTTCTTTACTGCTGATCATTTTCGTAAGCGTATTCGTATCAACTATATGTGGTTCAGTAATATTTTCTGAAACTCCTTTCGATGTTCCATTTAAGGAGGCAACTACCGCAATAACAATAGCTACAATCAATCCAGATAATATCAAAAGCCTGTTTTTTCTATTCATATACATCGCTCCTCACATGATACAATATACCCTATACCCCTATATTATCATTCCCCTGTTATACGGTCAAGTATCAACTGGTGGTCCAGGTCATTCATGACTTTAAAGTACCAGCGGGTTCCCATGTCTTGTCGAATCAGATGGTAGTGATCGGAAGCACATGGAATAGGGCAGAAAACTATTTATGTTTACCTTTTGTTATGCAAGGAGTGCAGGCGAATTGTGATCAACGCGATGATTTTTTTAAACACGATACAAAAAAGGGTAAATTCTGTTTTTATTTATGCAATGCTAGTGATCTCTTCCCACTTTACAATTTCTATATGCCCTTATCCGAATGCCACATCGAGTATCATCATTACTGTAAATCCTAACATCAAACAAATCGAAGCTAGATCTTTATTTCCGTTTTCTTGTGAGCCTGGAATAACCTCTTCTACCACTACAAATATCATCGCCCCTGCCGCAAAGCTTAAAGCAAATGGGAGAAGTGGTGTCATGAACGTTACTGCAAGAACGCCTACCACGGCTGAAATAGGCTCTACCATTCCTGAAAACTGTCCATATAAGAAGCTTTTACGACGAGACATACCATCTCTTCGTAAAGGCATTGCAACAGCAGTACCTTCGGGTAAATTTTGAATTCCTATCCCAATTGCCAAAGCTATTGCTGCCGGCAATGAGGCAGACGGGAATCCCGCAGCTACAGCACCAAAGGCAACACCGATCGCAAGCCCTTCAGGTATGTTGTGTAATGTAATAGCAAGGACAAGAAGTGTGCTACGTCGCTTACTTGCGGGATTTATCCCTTCTGCATCTTTCATCGGGGAAGTGGGGTGTACGTGCGGAATAACCTTATCTGCCATCCAAAGAAAAAAACCACCCAATAAAAAGCCAACAGCTGCCGGAAACCATGATGGTAAAGTACTGCCTTCCGCCATTTCAATGGCAGGCGAAAGTAACGACCAAAAACTCGCGGCAATCATAACCCCCCCTGCAAATCCTAACATTCCATCCATCAGCTTTTGGTTCATCGTTTTCGTTGTGAAGACTAAAGCGGCTCCAATCGCGGTCATGCCCCATGTGAAAATGGTAGCTATTAATGCCTGGGTGACTGGGCTTAGTGTTGCTATAAAATCAATCATCTTATTTTCCCCTTCAAAATATTATTTTCTATCATTTGCTGAAACATTTTCTTTATCAATTATATTGTCATTGTATGCTTCAAGTTTCCCTAACGCAACATTTTTATTCAAATAAATAAAAAAATAGCCTCTTAAATCCTTTCTTCTATTATGGGGTACCACCAGTGAAACGCTGATTTACAACGTTAAGGAAATACCAAAGATAAAAAGCCCAATTTCTCAGCATAAAAATTGAGAAATTGGGCTTTTTATTACGCTATTGAGGGTAGCTTCATCAACTGAAAATATCCTCGCATATAGTTGAATAGGGATACCGTGTGAAACCATAGAACATACACATCACTAAAAGACAACAACAGAGTTTGGTGAAGATCCAAAATTAGACAATTAATCCACCTTGAATTGTCCCATCATTCCGTAATCTTCATGCTCGAGAATATGACAATGGTACATAAAGAGTCCTTTGTGATTAAATGTTGCAATCACTCTAACCTTCTCCCCAGGCATTACAAGAATTGTGTCTTTCCAACCGGCTTCGTTTGCTGGTGGTGGATTACCATCACGATCCAGTATAAGGAATTGGGTACCATGACTATGGAACGGATGTGCCATTCCATGATTCATCCCCATCATCCCCATCGCTTCATTTGAAATCTCCCAAATTTCAGTATCATGAAGCTTAATCTCCTCATCTATCCGATCCATGTCCATTTGTTTCCCATTGATGCTAACATTTCTACCCATGCCTTGCATGACAAATTCTCTCGTCTTGACAGCTGTTGATGGGTCCACCTCTGAAATTTCAGCTAATCGGTCCGGAATTTCGGATGGCCCACTCTTCTTGTTATCAGACACAACAAATTTCATAAATGGAGTCCCCTGATCGGTTAGTTCTACAGTTTCTCCCTCCTTAAATGTCGAAAAATCGACAATTAACTCAGCCCTTTCGCCAGAACTCAAGACGAGTTTGTTCATTTCTACAGGCTTTTCGAGTAGGCCTCCATCCGTACCAATCTGGTAAAATGCCTGCCCGTTGCTTAATCTGAATTCATAAATCCTTGCATTTGAACCATTCAGCAAACGCAATCGCACTTTGCCTTTCGGGACCTCTACATATGGATCGATTGCTCCATTTACCATAATTGTATCCCCTTGAAGCCCCATCATAACATCATGCATACTAAGGTTATAATCAATTTGACCATTTACGTCCAGCTGTTTATCCTGGACAATCAATGGAATATCATTCACTCCATAGTCTTTCGGGAGGTCCAGTTTTTCCGTAACCTCATCGTCTATGATAAATAAACCAGCCAGACCTTTATACACATGTTCACCTGTCTTATGAATGAGGTGGGGATGGTACCATAAAGTTGCCGCAGGCTGTTCAATCGTAAATTTGGGGTTCCATGTTGTGCCAGGCTGGATACCACTATGCGGTCCCCCGTCCTGTTCACCATCCACTTCCAGTCCATGCCAATGAACGGTAGTGGCTTCACCCAGCTCATTCTTAATTTTTATCGATACATCCTCACCTTTTTTGACGCGAATGACCGGACCGAGATAATCGCCGTTATAGCCAAATGTATCTGTTTTTTTTCCTTCTAAAAATTCCATTGATCCCTTTTGAGCAACAAGATTGAATTCAGCTTTATCTGGATCAGGATTTTCGTCCTTCAAAATAGGTGGAATTGGCAAAGGCTTTTCACCCTCTAAGTATGATTCATTCTTCATCTCTACTACTGAGCCGTTTACCTTACCACTCCCCTGGCCACGATTATTACTGCTCACCCCAAGCGCATTTCCTCCAACGTCCATATTTCCTGTTAATAACCAGTCGCCGGCCAAGATAATCACAAGTATTAAAACTGCAACTAAACCTATTTTTTTCAAATGCATATGGCCCCCTCTCCGGAACTGGACACCACTAATTCCGGTTTAAAATTTTCATGCGTTCTTCGTACTCCGATTCGTTGATTTCACCTTTTGCATAACGGTCATGTAGAATTTCAACAGCCTTTTTGTCAGCTGGCGTTTGTTTTTGATTCATAAAATAACGAATTCCCCAAACAACCACCCAAAGGATAGCTATCCAGATTAGAACATGAAAGATACCTGCTAACCACATCCCTCCTATCCCGAAGCCGTTGCCAAACATACACATCTTTTCTCCTCCTAACTGCGTCACTCTTCAATGATAGATATCAAGCCGGTTCCTTGTGTTTAGGGATCCGGCTGTTTTTAATTCTGTTAATTTGTTTCAAACTCATCTTTTGTTAGATCCTGATTTACACCAATTGCAGCTCTACTTCCTTCACCTGCTGCTATAACTAGTTGTGTAGGGGCAATTACTGCCGAATCTCCTCCCGCATAAACACCTGAAATGTTTGTTCTGCCAAAGTCATCAGTAATAATTGCGCCCATATCATTTGTATTGCACCCTAATGACTTGTGGAATAAAGATGCTTGACTTAATTTGGGCATTATAAATCCCGCTTGTCTTTCTAGCTCAGTGCCATCTTCTAAAATCAGGCCCCTCAAATTCCCATTATCACCCAAAAGGGATTGGATCTTTTGCGTATATACCTTAATACCATAATTCTGTAATTCCTTAATTTGTTCTGAATTCATAACTTCTTTGCCATTCGTACAGACAATCAAGTCCTTACTCCAGTTGAAATATATCTTTGACATAAACTGGGTATTCGGGGTTTCCGAAATAAAAATCAGAGGAGTATCTCTCAACTCCCAGCCATCGCAATAGGGACAACTGAAAAGGCTTTTCCCATAAAATTTTTCGATTCCGTTTACTGGTGGAAATTCTTCTTTTAAACCTGTGGCCAAAATGATTTTCTTTGCTTGAAATACTTGATCGTCTTCAGTTGTAATATAAAATGAATGTGCTTCTTTTTGGATACCAGTAATATTTTTGTTTTCAATTTTAACTGAAGGATACTGCTCAATCTCATTGTGGGCCATTTCCCTGAATTCATTTAAACTGACTCCATCTCTTGTAATAAAGCCGTGTGATACACGTGTTACAGCATTTCTTGGTTTATTATTATCAAACACAATGACTTTTCTTCTTGCTCTTCCCAAAACCAATGCAGCATTTAAACCGCCAGGTCCTCCACCAATGATTGCGCAATCGAGCATCATACAAATCAACCTCTCTAATTAATATTTATATCCCAAGGGGCTATTGGGAATAACTTGTCTTCATCATACTTTTCTCAAAACCCCTATTAGACATTGGTACCACTGTTAAAATCGAGTAATCCTTAAACATCTTCGTCACGGATTAAAAGTTCTTTAGAACGAATTCCCAAACAACTAAATGATGGCTGCCCGAATTAAAATCTAAAAGTTATCAGCAAACCACATACCTCCTTCCATGCCAAAACCGTTACTAAACATGCGCATCATCTATTCACTCTAACTAAAGCCACCTAACTACTACACAATTGTAGTAGTTGGGCGGCTTTCTGTCAAATTAATGATTCATCATCATTGGAATGAACGTCATGGAGGAGAAGAAATTCACAATAAGCATGACAATAACCATCATGCTAAACCCTGACAATACCCAATGCCATGCCGAAATTTGTTTTTTAATAACCCGACCCGAAACCAACGCCTCAATGCGGGCCGCTCCCATTTCATTTAGTCCTACAGCCATCTGTTTCGGATTTCCGGAATCATCAGCCATCATGATCTTATATAAAGCTGAGACCACTGGGCGCACTCCAACAGACGCGATCGCAAGACGATCCGCATTTAATTCCTTTTCCAAAAAATAGCGATCACGGAACTGTCTCAAAACTGGTATAAAAAACAAGGCATCTGTAATGGCATAGGAAAGTAACATCTTCAACGGATCCTTGTTCTGACAGTGCCAATATTCATGTTCCAATACAGATATCAGCTCATCATCATCAATGAGATCAATTAAACCAGTACTAATGAGGATTTTGGAATTTAAGAACCCGTAAGAACAGGCTAAAGGCCGATGATCTTTGACGACTTGCACATTCACCTTTCTTTCCGCAATAAACCGGTCTATAGCGGGATGGTCATACTGAATTACAGCCATCATCGTCTTGGAAAGCCATTTATTAGTCTTTATCGCGACCCCAAAAAGCTTGGTAAAAAACAGGAAAAACAGTACGATCATAATAAAAATCAATGGGAATAAGGTTAACGACATTCCTTGATCAAGTGGAAATGTAAAACCATGGCTTTTTAAAACACCTGAGAAAAATTTCATCAAGGCTTGGCTTGCCATAGGATATATCATCAATCCAATCACAATAGAAGAAAGGATCATAAGTTTTCCAAAGTTTGATGTCATTTCTTATGTTCACCTCGATCCAATTGCTCGATAAATTGTTTTAATTTATTCAACTGTTCTGGATCTGAACCGACCGTGTCAACAAAACGTGAAATCGCAACATCCCCAAAGCGGTTTAGTAAACCTTTGACGGCTTGATCCGATTTATGTTTTATATATTCATCTTTCTGAAACACCGCCTGATATAGGTATTTCCGTCCTGACTTTTCCTTTTTAAGTACACCTTTTTCTACTAAACGACTCATCACTGTCATGATGGTCGTATAGGCATATTCCTTTTGATCATCTTGGTTTTCATTTAACTGTTCTACAACGTCCTGAACAGAAAGGTCTGATCCCTCCCAAATTATATTCATGACTTTTCGTTCCAGCGGACCCAGTAGATCGTTTATTAATGTTTCTTGATCTTCCAACAATGAAATCCCTCCATTCAAAAATAATACTACTATAATGTAGTATACAACACTTTTCCGGATTTCAGCCATGTGTGGGTACGAAAAAGCGTAAGAAGGAAAGAATACCTAGAAGATACCGAAGACTACTTCCCTTACCTGTTTTTAAAGTTGAAACATAAAATGAGCGTACATCATTTATATTAGATGTACGCCCAAGACCGTAGTAAAACTTATTTGTATGATATTGCGGTGAATACAGCCGCGGCGAATTCTGCACGCGTTGCTTCTTTTCCTAGGTTAAACCCCGGTGTCTGAAATACTTTCGTCTCATCAAGTGATTTCAATGCAAGAATTGCTTCTGAGGCCCAGTGACTTGTTGGGACGTCATTATAATTAGATGCGATTTTTGCTTTCCCATCCATTTTCTCTTGAAGCCCGAATGCACGATCAACAATGGCCGCTAGGTGAGCACGTGTAAGTTTATCATTAACGCCAAATTCACCTGTTTCATAGCCTTTCATGATTCCTGCTTCATTTAATGCTGCAATGTCTCCAGCAAATTGATGATTGGGAGCGACGTCCTTAAATGTTGCTCCGGTCGATGCTTTCAATTTAAGCTCACGGTTTATCATCGCGGCAGCTTGTCCACGCGTAATTGATTTTTCTGGTTTGAATGTAGAGTTTTCGTAGCCTTTTATAACACCGATTTCATTAAGTGCAATGATTGCCTCAAAGGCAGGATGTTTTATTGATAGATCTTTAAATTCTTCACTCATCTGTTCAGCAGGTTTTACCTGTACAGGGTCAAAAGCTACAGTAACATTCGATACTCGTTTCGCTCCCGCATACTTTGGTGCCCAGTAAGGATCCGTCTCTAGATTCGCTTTCAAGACCCCACGGCTTTTCGCAGATATGAACTCGCCATCCCCCAAATAAATTCCAGTATGGGAAATACCTTTTTTGTAAGTGTTTGCGAAGAATACGAGATCTCCAGGTTGGAGCTTGTCCTTGCTAACTGTAGTCCCCACTTTGAACTGATCTGCTGATGTTCTTGGTAAGCTAATGTTGAAATTATCAAAGACGTATCTAATATACCCTGAACAATCAAATCCAGATGTAGTCGTCCCACCGAATTTATAAGGTGTGCCATAAAGCTTCTCCGCAAAGGTTGCAATTTCATCCGAACTTGCCGCACTCACTTTAGTTGACGATATAAATGGTATTACACTAATCAAAAACACAGCCACTAGTAGTTGAATAATTCGACTTCTCATTTTCCACCCCAACTGTTTTATTGATGTCTTTTTTCTTTGTTCGACATCTTTATTTATCACTTCCTGTATAACTTTAGCATAATCACTAAGTTTTTCGTTTTACAATTCCAATACATTCGCATGACAAAACTAAGGATTATTTGTGGAGAATTCGTGCACTGTTTTAGCAATTCACCTTGCATCTTTACCCGCAAAACAGAAAAAATCGCCTAGATTCATAATCTAAGCGATTTTTTCTATGTTCCTGTGTGCTGGAACTTGCAAATTTTTATTTCATTTAACTTACAATGAACTTGCCCACCATACCAGATTCCTTATGTCCAGGAACTGTACAAATGAATTCATAGACGCCTGATTCAGTCGGGGTGAATGTTAAGGTCTCTGTACTTTTTGGTGAGGCATGGAGATGGATCACATTATTTCCTGTTCCATGATTATGCTCGGATCCATTATCAATTGGAAGGGATGGAACCTTGATTTCAATGTCATGCACGACCTGATCTAGATTCGTGAGCGTCAAATTGACTTTTTTGTCTTTCTCAACGATTATTTCATTTGTGGAGTACTTCATATTAGCGGTTTCTAGCGCAATCAGTTGCCTTCCACTATCGAGATTTTCATTTGGTGTAGCTGTCACTGAATGATGACTATTTGACGGCTCTAATTCTATTAGATTTCCATAACTTTTGACAAATGAGTTACCACCAATTATATAAGCAACAATGACACCCGAAAGTAAAACAGGTTTTAATAGCCACTTTTTACTATGTATCCTCGAATTTCGTGGTGTTTTCAAAATAGCCATGATAAAAATTGTACAAAGAGATAGAAATAAAAATAGCTGTATCAAACTAATCGACTGATCTACACGGATCATTTCGCCAACCATTGCCCCCATCATACCGCCCATTAACCCAGCCATTACTCCTTCTAATACCGGGAGAATTCCAAAACATAATCCACATAATAAACCCGCAAGTATGCCAATAGCCATCGAAAGCATCGTTGAAAGAAATAGGTTACCTTGAAAAGTTACACCTAATAGAATGCCAGCAGTCAATCCGACATTCATCCCGAAGAACATTGAAATCATCATTCCTTGCATCGTTCGAAAAGTTTTTTTCCAGTTCACCGCTAATATAACGACTATAACTGTTAACAAGCCAAGTGAACCTAGTACAAACAATGGATAGTTCCCCATTCAACCCCCACCTTTTCAACTGAAATCATGATTATGTTTCCATATTGCATATAAAGGTTATATACCATATAAGGGTATGTATCGTGAAAACTCTTCATGAATCGTACTTAAAAATAATCTTGTGTTTCTTCGGCATCGGTAAAACAGAACTTTTGCATAATTAATGCATATTTAAAGGGTACACTCAAGATATACCTATAATTGGATAATTGAGAAAGGGGTTAATTATATGTCAAATCATTCACATCATCACCATGAACCGGAAAAACCGATTACAACAGAAGAGCATGAGCATCATCATCATCAGGAAACACATGATTCCCATGAAGGGCATCATGATCACCATGCACATATGGTCGAGGATTTCAAAAAGCGATTTTACATTTCACTAATTGTAACAATTCCTATTTTAATCCTTTCGCCAATGATTCAAATGTTCCTCGGTGTTGACTGGCGCTTTACTGGGGATATGTATATTCTATTCGCGCTATCCACCTTCGTATTCTTTTACGGGGGGTGGCCTTTCCTTACGGGTGCAAAGGATGAGTTGAAAAATAGAAATCCCGGTATGATGACATTGATTTCATTGGCTATTATCGTTGCTTATGTGTATAGCACTGCTTCCGTATTCGGCCTCGCAGAAAATGATTTCTTCTGGGAACTGGCTACACTTGTAGACATCATGTTACTTGGTCACTGGATTGAAATGCGTTCTGTGATGGGTGCTTCAAAAGCTTTGGAAGAGCTAGCCAAGATGATGCCTTCTGAAGCGCATCTCATCGATAATGATGGAACTATTAAAGAAGTTGACGTAACGGAGTTGAAACATGGTGATCGTGTACTTGTTAAACCTGGCGAAAAGGTACCTGTAGATGGAAAAATACTTGAAGGAAAATCAACAATTGACGAGTCGATGCTGACAGGCGAATCGGTTCCTATTGAAAAAGAAGCAGGCTTGGAAGCAATTGGTGGATCGATTAACGGTGAAGGTTCCCTAGTCATTTCTGTCATGAAAACCGGTAGTGAAACGTACCTTTCGCAAGTGATTACCTTAGTTAAGGAAGCACAAGAATCTAAATCACGAGCCCAGGATCTTGCCAACCGGGCTGCAAAGTGGTTGTTTTATGGTGCGCTGGCAGCAGGCCTGATAACTTTCATTATTTGGGTTTCCCTTGGCTATCCCGTTTCATTCGCCATGGAAAGAATGGTGACGGTTCTGATTATAGCGTGTCCACATGCTTTAGGTTTAGCAGCTCCATTGGTTGTAGCCGTTTCAACATCCATTGCGGCGAAAAATGGTCTTCTCATACGAAATCGGGCCGCTTTTGAAGGTGCCCGAAATATAGAAGCTGTCGTTTTCGATAAGACCGGTACACTTACAAAAGGTGAGTTCGGTGTAACAAACATCAACACATCTGGAGACTTTAGTAAAGAAGATGTTATTTCCTATGCAGCCGCAGTCGAAGCACAATCCCAACACCCTCTTGCGAAAGGTGTCACCAGAGAAGCGGAAGAGATGGGTATCTCACTTCAACGAGTGGAAAATTTCCAATCATTGACCGGAAAAGGGCTTGAAGGTACTGTAGATGGAAAGCAGGTCATGGTTGTCAGTCCTGGTTATGTGAAAGAGTTGAACCTCAAATTTGATAACGTTCAATTCGATAAGTGGTCTTCGGAAGGAAAAACAGTCGTATTCACGTTGATTGACAGAAAACTTGCCGGGATGATCGCCCTTGCGGATATCGTCCGTGAAACAGCGGTAGATGCCGTCAACAAGTTAAAAGAAATGAATGTCAAATCAATTATGCTTACGGGCGATAATGTAAAAGTGGCACATTACGTAGGTGGGCAACTCGGAATGGAAGAAATTTTCGCTGAAGTCCTTCCACATGAGAAATCCGAAAAAATCGAACATATTCAAAAAGTTGAGCGTCTTCGAACTGCTATGACTGGAGATGGGGTAAACGATGCCCCCGCCCTTGCAAAAGCAGATCTAGGTATTGCTGTAGGTGCTGGAACTGATGTGGCCATCGAAACGGCCGATGTCGTTCTTGTCAAAAGCAACCCCCTTGATGTTGTAAATATTATAAAGCTATCGAGGGCTACCTATCGCAAAATGACCCAAAACCTTTGGTGGGCTGCTGGATATAACATTCTTGCAATCCCATTGGCTGCTGGCGCTCTATATAAATTCGGGATAGTGCTTAGCCCGGCAGTCGGTGCAATCTTAATGTCATTAAGCACAGTTATCGTTGCAATTAATGCTCGTTTTTTGAAACTCTGATAACCATATAAAAACTAATTTCGTCATATACAAATACCCACCAAAAAATAAATAGTATTATTTGACGCTTCCTTTGCCGCAGATCCTAAAAATTTAGTTTAGATTAGTTTCGAAAGGATACTCTAAGAAAGATTTTTAATTCGGAGGAGGTAGATAATATGTTTGATTATACTGTTGAAACATCCAAAAATATCGATGAAGCTGTTCAAGCTGTAGAAGAATGTTTGAAAGAGGAAAACTTCGGTGTTTTGTGGAACTTTGATTTGAAATCGAAGTTAAAGGAAAAAGGGGTGGATTTTGATACACCCTACAGGGTACTTGAGGTATGTAATCCCCAAGAAGCGCATCGGGTACTGTCCGAGAATTTACTTGTCGGATACTTTCTGCCATGTAAGATTGTCATCTATGAAGACAAAGGAACAACGAAAATTGGTTTACCAAAACCAACATCACTAATTCAGATGATCCAGAATGATAAAATCCAGGCAATTGCTGAAGATATTGAACATCGGCTGATTTCTTCTATTGACAAGGCAATTTAAAAACAGAGCTAAACATCCGCCTGATAAAGACCCTTTTTAAAGGCAGTGTATAGCTGAAGGTGATGCCAAGAAATAAGAAGTGAAAACGTTAGCTATTAGCAAATGTCAAAAGAGGTGCCCATCCGTTTTTTTGTAGGATGGGCATTCACTGCGTGTAGTGATTATGCCTTCCGCAGGTCTCTTCATGCGACCCTAAAGAAAGAAAAAAGAAGTATGTTAGACAAAGCATCCTGACTTTTAAACAGGTATATTCACCCTCCTCCATGCCATCTACTGGACTTGCTGAAGCTCCTATTCTACTTAGTAAAATGGATAAGATTTATAGTACGGTTCTTCTACAACCGCCGTCTGATTATACTTTAAGAAATTTACGCACAGACATAAAACTCCCCCAAATGCCGATAAAGATCCCCATAAATAGTATCAGTCCATTCAATTGATATATAAATGGTGTCGTATTCAGCAATTGAAATAGTTCACCTTGTAGTTTTGGTTCCAATTGTTCGTATAGGTTGTAATAAGAAATGGAAATGATGAACATTGGAAAGAGCGCACCTAAAATACCAAGCCAGATTCCTTCCAGCAAGAATGGGATCCTGACAAAATTATTCGTCGCCCCTACCAATTTCATAATTTCAATTTCTCTTCCTCTTGCAACAATCGTAATGCGAATCGTATTTGAAATGAGAAACATCGCGGTGAACAAAAGCGCCAAAATAAGCACAAGTCCGATGTTTCGGCTAGTGTTCAAAACTTTGAACAGTTTTTCCACTTTCCCTTCACCGTATACGACATCAAATGTATAATCATATGTATCTATTTTCTTGGCGACGGTCACTGTCTGTTGCGGATCCTTCGCCTTCACATACAATACGTCGCCAAGAGGGTTGGCTTGCTCATACAAACGAAGCTCTTCCCCGAATGATTTGATCATCTTATCTAGTTCCTCATCCCTCGATGAATAGACGACATCTAAGACGCCTTGCGTTGAACGGACTGTTTGCTGCAACTCCTCGACGTTCTCCTTGCTTGCAGCAGGATCCGCGATTACTTTAATTTCGACATCATTTTCGATACTGTCCGCTAACTGATTTAGATTCATCATGATGACGACGAATACACCGACAAGCAAAAGTGTTACGGTAACTGCACTCACTGATGCGAAAGTCATCCAACTGTTTCGGCGAAGGCTTTTGAAACTTTCACGGAAATGTCGACCAAGCGTTCTAGCTTTCATAGCCGTACTCCCCTCCGTATTCATCACGAGTGATTAGTCCGCCTTCAATCGCTATTACACGACGCCTTATCGCATTAACGATTTCCTTGTTATGGGTGGCCATGACGATCGTCGTACCACGAGTGTTAATCTGTTCGAAGATCCTCATAATCTCCCATGAAGTTTCAGGATCAAGGTTACCTGTCGGTTCATCTGCAATGACGACTTTTGGAACATTCACTATCGATCTCGCGATGGAAACACGTTGTTGCTCACCACCCGACAGCTCGTCCGGGAACATCCTCGCTTTTTGCGTTAGCCCGACAAGCGCTAGGACATCATTCACCTTATTTTTAATTTTTTTCGGTGGCTCTTCAATAACTTCCAGAGCAAATGCTACATTTTCGTATACATTCAGTCTCGGTAACAATTTAAAGTCTTGAAAAACAACGCCTACTTGCCTGCGTAAATAAGGAATACGCTTTTTTTGTAAGCGAGCAAGATTCATGCCATTGATTGTAATTTCACCGCTAGTTGGAACCTCTTCACGATACATCATTTTGATAAATGTGGACTTTCCTGCGCCACTTGGTCCAACCACATAGACGAATTCTCCGCTGTCAATCTTAATATCAAGGCCATTCGCAGCTACGACACCATTCGGGTATTTCTTGTATACGTTTTTCATTTCAATCATGTTAAAACCGCCTGTAACTTCATATCTTTCATATATTTTCCCCTTCCAGATTGGTCGTTATAATGCTCTCTATGTTGCGGAAATCAATTTACAAAGGACAACGTCATCTACACTCCTGTGCTAGCATTTTAAACTGATTACATTTTCCGATGCCCTTTTTATACATCCTTATAATTCACGTCCAATTTTCGGACAAAACGCCTAATGATAAAAATAATTACTGCTACGATTATCGTTGTGATAGAAACAAGCTGCGCCGCTCGTAGTTCACCGATGACATATAAACTATCCGTCCTCATCCCTTCGATGAAGAACCGTCCGACAGAATACCATACGAGGTAAAACAAGAACATTTCGCCACGCTTCAAGTTGACTCTCCGCAACAAGATAATGATGATCAATCCAACGATGTTCCACGATGATTCGTAAAGGAATGTCGGATGATACGTCACCCCTTCGATTGTCATTTGATTCATGATCCAATCGGGGATAATTGTTGTCTCCAAGAACTTCTCCGAAACAGGTCCTCCATGCGCCTCTTGGTTCATGAAGTTTCCCCAACGCCCGATGATCTGACCGATCAGTAGACCGGCCGCAGCAATGTCAACCGTTTTCCAGAATGAAATGCCTCGGCGTTTCGTATACACATATGTCGTAATAAATCCGCCGATTAGTGCACCGTGGATAGCGATACCACCTTCCCAAATTCGAATGATTTCTCCTGGATTTTCTTGATAATAATCCCAACTGAAAATGACATAATAGATACGAGCGCTTATAATTGAAATCGGAACCGCCCAAATCAGTAGATCAGTCAGAAAATCAGGATGCATCCCCCGCTTCACCATCTCCTTCTGGACGACAATGAATGCGAGGACAATGCCTAGTGCGATTAGAATCCCATACCAACGGACCTCAATAGGACCAAGTGAAAATGCAACAGGATTTATTGTAAGTAGATTAACCATATATCAACCTCTCTCCTCCCGGTTTGTTTTTTGGACTTACGCGTAAGAATGCAAGCCCGCAATAATCAGGTTAACTGCAATCAAGTTAAACATGATGATGATGAAACCAATGACTGCAAGCCATGCCGATTTTTCGCCTTCCCATCCTCGAGAAAGCCGTAAGTGAAGATACGCTGCATAGAATAACCATGTAATAAGCGCCCATACTTCTTTCGGGTCCCACCCCCAAAATCTTGACCATGCTTCATGTGCCCAAATCATGGCGAAAATGAGTGCTCCGAGGGTAAATACCGGAAATCCGATTAGGACGGACCTATAACCAATTTCGTCCATCACTTGGGAATTAGCCTTCTTCGCTAACGGCTGAAATAATGCGGCGATGGGACGGCGTAAAATAAGTCTAAGCAACACATAAAGTACGATTCCTGTTGCAACAGACCATACAAACGTCGTTAGCGTCTTTGCATTGACGATTGCAGGCATTTCAGCAAGAGGTGTCATCCTATCGGGCGTAAGCGCTTCATACTCATTCATCCCGAATAATGGCGGATAATGATAAACAATTTGTGCAAGTTGTTCATTTTTATTAATATAGGTGAATTTTGCTTCATAACCCATAATCGCAAAAGTCGAGGAAGACAAAACGAAACCGATCACTAGAACAAGTGTGAACATAACCGATTCCAACCAAAACCGCTGCTTCGACTTTTTCTTCAAGTCGATATTTTTCAACAGAAAAACAAGACCTGCAACCGCACTGATTGCGAGAATAGCCTCACCGATCGCCGCTGTAATGACGTGAATCGTCAACCAGTAGCTTTTCAGCGCCGGGATTAGCGGCGTGAGTTCTCTCGGGAACATACTCGCATACCCAATAATCACTACCGCAAGTGGTAGCGCAAACAAGCCAAGTGAAGGTGTTCGGTACAGGAAAAACAACAGGATGAATGCCCCAACAATCATCATCGCAAATGCAGTCATAAATTCGAACATATTACTGACTGGCACATGGGCAGAAGCGATCCATCGTGTGACAAAGTACCCCAGATGGGTAATGAATCCGATGATCGTAATAACGATCGCAATCTTTCCCCATCGATTATTTTCATAGGCCTCTTGTGATTTTGCACCCTTTACCGCTCCGCCAAAGAACAGCGTCGCGACAAGATATGCGACAAATGAGACGAACAATAAATTCGCACTCAAAGACGCTAATTGCATTAGTATTTGTCTCCTTTCATCTCTTCCGTGCTAGATTCAGCGTCTTGCCTGTCTTCATATTGTGGCAAGTTCGCATAGACTTTCACTTTATCAAGCTCCTTTTTTAGACCGAACCAGTTTTTATTCGTATGACCTGCAAGGACAAGTTCATTCCCTTCTCCTCTTTGAATCCATATTCTTCGATGGTTCCAATAGGAGCCTTGTGCAACCCCGATCATGAAGATAATGCCCCCGACTAGCAATATATACAGCGTTTTGTCCTTCCGCACTACAAGACCGGTAATATCCCGTGTTTCAGCACTGATGAAATTCACTTTGTAGTCATTCACTTCCGTTTCCAGCGTCTGGCGAATCGCGACAAAACTCATTTCCCCGTCCGGTTTGGCTGGAGTCGCCATTTGGAAAATGAATGCTGGATTGTTCGGTATCGGCGATTTTGATATCGGTTCCCCGTTTTCAATCCCATCAAAATCTGGGTAAAAATCTTTCAGTTCCACAATTGCACCTTCACTTAGTTCGTACACACGCTCTGGGTTGTGAAGATCAACTGTAAATTCACCAAATGACTTGTTCGTCGCCTTTTCTGTTAAATGGAACGTCATCGATTTTAATTCATCGAGACGGTAGTCCATTTGGAAAACATTGAATCCTTCAAAGTTAAGTGGCTTATTGACGATAATTGAATAATCTTTCACAAATTCCATCTGCTCTGACTGACCTGGAAGACCGCCTTCCGCGTCTTTATATAAGGTCACATCTGATTGATAATTTTTAACGATTGTTCCGACACGGTCTATTGCCTGTCCAAATGCCGCATCGTCTTCTTTCGAGTAAGTTTCAATATGGAATTCATTGTTTTTCAAATAATAGCCTGGGGCACCTGGGATGGCGCGCGTCTCTCCTTCTCGGAGCCAAATTGATTCATCAACATAAAAACCGGGAAGTCCCCGTAATAGAACTCCAAACAAGAAAATGATCAATCCCGTATGATTGACGTATGGACCCCATCTAGAAAAACGACCTTTCTCCGCAAGTAGCGCTCCCTCTTCCGTCTTAACATTGTAACGGAGCTCTTTAAGCTTCTCTTCCGCTTTAGCAAGTGAACTATTTGAGTCAGCTACTGGACCTTCGGCATAGATTCTTTGCTTTTTTAAAAATGAAGTATGCCGTTTCGTACGTTGTTTTTTCAACGATTTATAGAGAGGAACAACCCGATCAATACTGGCAATAATGATGGATGTACCAAGCATCCCAATCAACGTTATGAACCACCAGCTATTGTACATGTCATAAAATCCAAGCTTGTAATAGAGGGTTCCTGCAAAACCATAATGTTTTTCGTAATATGCTAAGATATCTGCTTCAGTAACTGCCGGAACAAATAGCTTTTGCGGGAAAATTGTTCCAATTGCTGATGTCGCAAGGACGGCGATAATAATATTGATGCCTACCTTCACACTCGAAAAGAAATTCCATATCTTATCAACAATTGACCGTTTATAGGTTTGTGATCTTCTTGCTGATCCTTCATAACGCATGTCGATCAGTTTGCTTTTCTTCGCCTCTTCCGTTTGAGGTCGTCCACATTGCTCGCAAAGAACCGTGCCAAATGGGTTTTCATGACCACATTGGCATTTGATTTTACTCATTTATCTATACTCCTTACTAGATTTTAGATAGTTGTCCGATATACAATTTGGTTTGAAGATCGAACATTCAAATCGGCCTGACTTCACTGCTGAACCGACAATCGTATCGATTTGTTGACGATTGGACATTCAAATAGACCTATGTACCTCGTCGAATTAATAATCGAACAAGAAAAGCTTTACCAATTAATGTTAGAACCCCATGAACCCTCCGAAAAACGGACTAAGCCAAATAATAATGTACGTCAATCCATCGAAGAAAAGTAGAACCCCAAGTGCAATCATGAGATAGCCACCGACTTTCGTAATTGTTCGGCTATATTTTTGGATCCATTTAACCCGTGTAATGAAAATGGAGAGAAGGAAAAATGGAATCGCAAATCCGAGAACATAAGCCAGCATATACCAGACGCCCGAACCCGGATTTTGGGAAGCAAGCATGAAAACGGCCCCTGTAATTGGACCGGTACACGGTGTCCATCCCGCCGCGAAAGCAAGCCCGATAAGAAATGTACCAAAATAGCCTGCTGGACGGTTTTTAAATTGCAGTTTTTTCTCCTTCATAAGAAATTTCGGGTTAAAAAGACCGATGATCATCAAACCAAAGATAAAGATGAAAATGGCACCAATCTGGCGAAGGAGATCTTGGTATTGAATAAAGAAAGTCCCAACTAACGAAGAACTAAATCCAAGAAAAATGAAAATGATTGAAAACCCGATTAAGAATAAAATTGTATGTACGATTCCGCTTTTCCGGACCTTCACTTTGTCGGATTTCAATTCATCAAGTGACATCCCTGTAATGTAAGAAATGAAAGCCGGATAGAGCGGTAGTGTACAGGGTGAGATGAAGTTGAGAAGACCAGCTCCGAATGCGAGTACTAGATTCAGATCAGTGAACATGTTTGAACACTCCTTCTGTTGCACAATAAAACAGCATTGATTGTTCCGTTTATAACGGAAGCATTCAATTCAAATAGATTAAATCCCCCAATAAGTGACCGTATCAAGAATTCCAATCATCACAAGAATCAATCCCGCAAACCGTTGAATAACCCTACCGATTTTCATGCTTTTCCTCATAATCCGGCGATCTTTTTCAAAAACCCAAATGAGCAGGAACAGAAGAAGGAGGGGAAATGATGTTGCGATTCCAAAGACTGCGGGGAGTGCAAGACCGTACGAAGTTGTCGATACGATTGGCATAAGCCAAACGAAAAATAGAACAAACATTGTCGGACAAAAAGCGAGTGAAAAACTAGCTCCTAGAAGAAATGAACCAATTTTCCCTTCACGCATTCGCACCGGTATATGCATAGTCATGCGTTGAAAGAATTTCAGTTTCAAAATACCGAGCAAGACAAGTCCCGTAAACACGATGAGCGGACCAATCGCTTTACGGAATATAGGGAAGTATTCCGTCATCTTTGTTTCAAATGTTTGACCGAACCCCCATGCCAAAAGACCAAACGCACTGAAAACGACAACTTTTCCTGCGATGAAAGAAGCGATTTCGAGCCAATCCGTCTTCAATTGAATCGTCCGATTGCCATATAGAGTGATGGCGCTCATATTCCCTGTCAATTGACAAGGTGTAACAGCGCCAACTACTCCCAACAATAATGCAACTATGAGTGGGTAATCTGCGAATGAGTTCATAAGGATTGTAACTGGCTCTGTAATTAGTTGGCTAATTTGCGACAGAAATCCATACATACATGAAACACCATCCAAACTGTTATTTTAGTAATTCTCCATTTTCAGCAAGCGTTTCCCAATTAGCCCCTTCATCATTTGTCATATAAATATCGTTTTCGAATGTGGCAATGACAATTTCCTTTTGATCATCAGGATTAACCGCAATAAAAACGATCGGATTGGTTTCCTGATTTTTTAGCAGCTGAATTTCTACTTCCTTTTTATCGTCGAAAACAAACGATGTGAGCTTGACAGTGTCGTTTTCGAAACTTGCATACAATCCTCCTGTTTCAGTCAACGTCACAAATGTAACCATTCCCGCTTCATTAAAGGGAGCAAAGTTTTCGCCATAATCCTCCGAGAGAAATAATCCATCTTTACTACCGATTGCAATCATTTCTTCGCGAGAAGGATGGACAGCTAAATTAGAAATGAACTCGGAGTCAAATCCATTCATGGGGGCTTCCTTCCATGATTCACCCTCATCTAGGGAATATTGAAGGCCAGCCGGTAACTCTTTTGTCGGCATTTCATTTAATGCATAAATTGCATTTGACTCATAACCAGCTGCAAGATAGTGAAAATCTATTTCGCCGTAAAATGCCAATTTTTCAAAGCTAGCACCACGATCTGTACTTTTCACAAGCCCAAGTGGATTTTCAAGTTTTGATCCAGGCTCTGGATGGCCGCTTGAAAAGAAGCCTTCACGTACCGCTTGGAAACCCATATAATCATGTTTTTCACTGTTCGCTTCTTTCCATCCATCTTTATCATGGGCATAGAGCCCTTCGTGTGTTGAAATAACTACTTGCGGACCACCATTTATATAGCCCAGGCCATGAAGGTGTTCAATTTTACTATTTTTCAATTCATCAAAAGAGTAGTTTGTATCTTTATCCCCGTTACAAGCTGACAATACAGTCATTAAACTCAAAACTCCGGTAAATAGCGCTATCTTCTTCATCAAATTTATCTCCTTTAGTTCCACTTATATCCGATTCCCCACACCGTAAGTAGGAAATCTTGAATGGGGAATCCCGCAGTTTTCAATTTCTCCCTTAAATTACGGATATGCGAGTCCACTGTTCGGATATCCGTGAAAGTATTATAATCCCATGCCGTTCGCAAAAGCTGTTCCCGTTTAAATGTCCTTTTCGGATGAGTAATTAACGCTTCAATAATGTAAAATTCTTTCAAGGTCAGTTGTACTTCTACGTCTTTGAAATGTAACGAATAAGAATCCCGGTTCAATATGAAGTCGCCATGTAAAACATTGCCATTATTTGCTTCATCATTTGCAGTGCGGCGTAGCAATGCATTCACCCTCGCCAAAAGTTCACTCTCATCAAAAGGCTTCGTGATATAATCATCCGCTCCAAAGTCAAGCCCTTTTACAAGGTCTGCCTTATCTGACCTCGCAGTTAGCATAATCACCGGGACCGCTGACAGTTCTCGTATTTTCTTACACACTTCCCAACCATCCATATCAGGCATCATCACGTCTAATAAAACAAGACTGACCTTTTCTTGTTCTACTATTTCCAGTCCCTTTTTTCCGTTTTCCGCTTTTATACATTTGAACCCATGAGGCTTCAAAAACAACTCCAATAAATCGAGCATCCTGAGCTCGTCGTCAACAAGCAAGATTGTTCGCATTCGTTCAGCTCCTTACCCATTTAGATCGTTATCGTGAATAGGCTCCCTTTTCCCAACTCGCTTTTAACTTTTATCGTCCCGCCATGTGCTTCTACCAATTCCTTTACAATTGCTAGTCCAAGTCCAGATCCGCCAAAGGTTCTAGAACGGGATTTTTCAACTCTAAAAAGTTTTTCGAAAATCATATCGATTTGTTCAGCTGGAATTCCAATTCCTTCATCTTCGACAGAAATGACAGTTCGTTTTTTTTCTTTGGAAATCTCCAACCTTACAGTTGTATTTTCCTCTGAATATTTTAAAGCATTATCCAATAGATTCAGTACGATCTGTTCCAATCGAAGTGGATCTGCATCGACTTGAAAATCCTCTTTACAGATCAAATGAAGCTTTACATTTTTCAAGTCAAAAGAAGGGATAACAAGTCGATAAATATCTTCAATAAATTGTTGGGCTGAGAAATTCAGCTTAGAAACCGTGAATGTCATTTCATCCATTTTGGCCAAGTCCATTAAGTTTTTCACAAGGTCTTTCATACGATTGGATTCGTCCGCGATAATCATTAGATAACGGTTTCTTTCCTCTTCGGTTAATTCGGGTCTCATCGCAACTTTTAAATACCCGATTAAATAGGTTAGTGGAGTACTTAGTTCGTGAGAGATGGAAGCGAGAAACTCATTTCGTTCCTTTTTCATCCTTTCCAAATCGGATGCCAACTTCCGAATGGCAACCGATAATTCGCCAAGCTCGTCATTGCCTCCTGCAGGAAGGCTTACATTAAATTTCCCTTCGCTTAATTTCTCAGTCGCTTCCTTCATACGAATCAGTGGTCGCGTAAGAAATTTAGATAAAATTGTATAGATGACAAAAAGGATAACGATAATCGCTCCTCCTGCCAAACCGAAGTGGAAGTTCAGCTTCCCTACCAACCGGTCAATTGGTTCGCTACTTTGGAACATCAAAACATATCCCGATCTATTCTCGTCCACCTCGTAAGGATGAGCACTTACGATGTATGGTGAATCTTTCCAATCCGGCATGACAACTTGGTCACGTTGATTATCTGGAGTTTGTAGAAAGGACAATGAAGGCATTAGGGTTTCTAAATTTTCGTCCGAACTCCGGATGATTTCACCGCTTTTTCCAGTAATGATTACTCCTCTGTCCCCTTCAGCCTCCATTAAAATAATGTGTGTGATCGTTTCATCCGAATAATGGGATTTTAGGACATTTCGGTGATTGGAACCACTCGCTAACAGACGGGAATATTCTTCATCCACTCTTGTATGGATGATATTTTGGTGTAAATACATCATCAGCACTGTTTCCAGTACGAGGAAAGAAACAATAAAGTAAGCAGCCAGCTTTTTTGAAATCTTATTCATCCCAGTACGTACTCCTCTCCTCATGTAATTAGTATAGAAAATAATTGTGAAAAAATTATGCAGACGAGGGTCAAATCAATGAGTTCACTAAAATTCATGACTTCTTTGTGTCTGCATACTTTCTTCATAATTCTTCGGTATAGTAGTGGTTGCAATCATCACGAAAACATCTCAGGCGTACGATTGGTGTCCTGAAGGATCTCGAAAGGGGCATGTAACAATGAGTAACAAAAAAAGGAATCGTTTTATTACACGTATAATTGTATTGTCAGTTCTGGTAGCAGCCATTGTCTTTACAATATACACAAGTTTGGCAAAAGAGAAATATGATGTTTTAGAGGTAGGGGATTATGCTCCAGACTTTGCGCTTGTTGATTTGAATGGGGAAAAACATCAGTTATCTGAGTATAAAGGACAAGGGGTCTTTTTAAATTTTTGGGGAACTTGGTGCGCTCCATGTAAAAAGGAAATGCCTGCCATGGGACGCCAATACGAAGTTTATAAAGATCAAGGCGTTCAAATCCTGGCTGTCAACATCGCAGAACCCGACTTGAAAGTTCGTACATTCGCCGAACAATATGGGATGACGTTTCCAACCTTAATTGATACAACCAAAAGTGTAATGCAAGCGTATAATGTTAAACCTTTGCCTACCACCTTACTTATCAACCCGGAAGGTAAAATTGTAAAAATAATAACAGGGGAAATGTCGGAAAACGATATTAAAGGTTATATGGAGCAAATTAAGCCTGGATAACTGTACCGTTTTAGATATTTTTTTACCAAAGTTCTTGAAATGCAGACAAATAGAGCCTAAAACCTTTGTGGTTTTAGGCTCTATTTGTGTTGTTCTTTCGAGATTGGTATTTCTGAACTTGTGAAGAACGAATCGAGTAATCGTCAGTAATCTAACCTATGTGCAAGTCTCTTATAAATCGCATTACGTATGCTTATTCGTCAATCATTTTAATCTGGAAATCACTCGGAAATTCTTAACCAAAATACTTCTTATGCCAAACTAAGAACATATAAATTGTCCATACTTTTCGTCCGTTATTCGCTTTACCATTATAATGATCATTTAACAAATCCATAATTGACTGCAGATTAAAGAATTGAGCCGCCTCTACACTTTCAAAATAAGACTTGATTTTCAAATAGTATTTTTCTTCTCGGATCCAATGACGAATTGGAACGGGGAAGCCAATCTTTTTACGGTTCGCATACTCTTCTGGTAGCGTACGCTTTGCAGCGATTCGAAAAGCGTATTTCGTATCAATATCATTTACACGAAATTTTGTAGGCACTTTTGAAGCAATTTTCATCACTTCACGATCCAAGAACGGCATCCGTACATCAAGAGAATGTGCCATACTCATCTTATCTGCTTTCAATAAAATATCACCCACTAACCAAAGATTCAAGTCTAAATACTGCATTTTTGTAACATCGTCTTCGCCCTTCACCTGGTCATAATATGGTTTCACAATTTCTTTTACGGTAGCCTGGTTGTTATACGATCTTGTTAAAATTTTACTCACTGCTTTTTCTTCAAATATTCTTGCTTGTCCAATGAACCACTCTTCCGGCGAAAGACCACCTTTTATCAAGAAATTCTTTCCTCTGACTTCTGGAAAATGTTTAGATAGGAGGCCCAAAGGTTTGCGAACTGAAAGTGGAAGTTTTTTATATTTCTTCATTAAGATTGTCGAATCGTATAGATCGTATCCACCAAATAATTCATCAGCACCTTCTCCGGAAAATATGACCTTTACATCACGGCTTGCAAGCTCCGCCAAAAAGTACAACGGCACTATTGATGGATCTGAATGTGGTTCATCCATCATATATTGAATATCCTCCAATTTATCAAAGCAAAGGTCGGGATCTAAGATTGCATTACTATTTTCAATTCCTAATTCATTAGATAATTCCTGTGCATTATCGATTTCAGAGAAACTCTGGTCACCAAAGCCTACCGTAAATGTCTTTTTCGGTTTCAACACGGATGTTACATAACTTGAATCAACGCCGCTTGATAAAAAGGAACCAACCTTTACATCACTAATTTGATGTGCGTGTATAGATTCTCTTACCATTTGATCAATTTCTTCCGCAATCTCCTCCAATGGTTGATCCGTTGGATTGAATTTAGGAGTCCAGTAACGCTGGATATTAATTTTTCCATCCTCATATGTCATATAATGCGCTGGGGGTAATTTAAAAACACCTTTAAAAAATGTTTCGTTTAATACCGAATACTGAAACGTTAGATAAGGCTTCAAAGCATTTTCATTTAATTCTTGATTAAAATGCAAATGTGGCAGAAAGCTTTTAATTTCAGAACCGAAAAATAGCGTTCCATTCATATACGCATAATAAAATGGTTTAATGCCGAACATATCACGTGCACCAAATAGTTTATTGTTTTTTCGATCCCAAATAACAAATGCAAACATACCGCGTAATTTTCCAGTCAAACTCTCCCCATACTCTTCGTATCCACGGATCAATACTTCGCTATCTGTGTGACTTTTGAACACATATCCATTAGAAATAAGTTTTTCCCTTAACTCTTGGGAATTGTAAATTTGGCCATTAAAAACCAAAACAAGTGATTCTTCTTCTTTGTTATACGGCTGGCTCCCATACTCTAAATCAATATTACTTAAACAACGAAATCCGAGTGCTGCTTCTTTTTCTATAAACATACCCGACGCGTCAGGACCGCGATGAATGATATTGTCCATCATGCGCTCTAAAACAACTGAAGCATTTTTTGTTTTTCCAATAAATCCAGTGAATCCACTCATATTTCGAAACTCCATTCATTTTTTAGAATTACAAAAATTGTTGAATCAAATGTGCGTTGTTCAGTTTCCGATAAGCACTTGCACAATATGGTGTTAAATTTTACTTAGTTACGCGAAAAATTTTTTCAAGCACTTTTTTAGGGTGTTAAAAAATTATATCTTTTAAATGCGCAAAAACTTTGCACAAAAACCACTTAATTCAATAATAATTTCTTAAGATTTCCTTAAGATGATTCGAATATTTTTTAAATCAACATTTATATGTGTCATAGTTATACTATGTCAAGATACTATGGATATAGATCGATGAAAATTGTACAATTCCGTTGTATAAAAAAAAACGCAAAAACAGATTTTTGTCTTTGCGGAGTTTACTAAAATGGAAATTCAAGTCAATATTTTCTTTGGAAAGCATTCAAGAGTGTGTAAAGCCCAATTTTCTAAACCGGTTTCTTTTTTTACAGTATTAGCTATTTAACTCTTTACATTTGGATCTTAATAGTTGTAAGTTGTTTTCTTTCACTGATTTTATGATTTCTACTATTTGAGATTGATAAGGCTCATCAACTGGAGATAAACCACAGATAGCAATTTGCTTTATACCATATGCATCTTATGGAACTTAAAACAGCTATCAATTCTATCCAATCAATATTCTTCAGGTAACATAGCAACACAAACCAGCTCATCTCCGTAGTCCTCAGTCACCAACCAAATACTCTCCGAAATGTTCAATTGCTTTATATCCAATTCATTAAAAACATTGTCGTTCCCATCTGTTACAACAATTACATCGCCATCCTTCTTGAACACGATAAAGTAACTTTTCTCGTAACATGCCCTTGCAATCCGAAACATTGATACCAATGCATTTAAGGTATTTTTGTCCTCATCACTCAATCCTTTTATCCCTTTTGTTATCAATGGTCTAAATGTTTTTCTCATACTACTCTTCCTCCCTTAACCGATCCATTTCATCATTTCATGTCGAATCTGTCTAATTCCAGCACAGTCAATTCTCGTTCGTATCCAACGACACCATGTCATACCTTATCCTCAATCACTTCAACAAAACCCTTTGGCTGACATCCATTTGAAACAGGGCGTAGCAGCATTTCATACCAATGCTTCATTTAATTTCCCCGTCAAATGTTTTACTAATAAACAAAAGACGTTCCATTGAATACACAATGAACGCCTTTTGTATAAATTTAATCAGTCGTACCAAATATGTTCCCTTTGATCCAATGCTTTCACGTCATTGACCGTTTGACACTTTTCAATTTTCTTAGTTAATCCGCCAGTACTTTCCCCATCCCGGCAAGTTAAGTAAAGAACTTTTACCCCATCGGGAGTATTTAATACGGCTGTCCAGGACGAGTCATAACCTAGGCGTAACTCAGTTCGAAACAAGTGTAACAAAGTAATACTTTCTGTTGGAACTCGAATCTGCAATACCAAATCCACTATTTTTTCATCCATAAATTTTTTCATTTCTATTACTCCCCTTTTGGATTCCTTTATAGCATAACTCAACTCCTCTTTTTCTTTTTCTAACTTTTCAATTCTTTCCCCCAGATACTCCACTATATCCCATACCGTTTTATACGAATTAGTTAGCCGGAATTTCTCTTGATCTAGCGCCTTATTTGCTTCTTGTAGTTTTTCAATTTCTATGTTCTTTTTATTGAAATGTCTTCATACTTTTGCAATAAAGATTTTCATTTTGCATTCTCCTCGCATCTAATTTTGATAAAAAATGAAGATCAAAAATTACTACGCTCCCTGTACTCCATTTCAGAAAAAACCTTTTTCTTTTAAGCTAATAAAGCGATTATCACCGATGATGAGATGATCAATCAAATCCACTCCCATAACACTACCCGCCTCAGCCAATCTCTTCGTAACATCAATATCTTCAGGTGAAGGGTCGGGCCGACCGCTGGGATGGTTATGAAGACAGATTATTGAGGCTGCACTGTATTTTACAGCTTCCTTGTACACCTCCCTTGGATGTACTATCGATGAATTTAACGAACCAATGAAAACGGTCTTCTTATGAAGTACCTCATTCTTCACATTTAGATAAAGTACAACAAAATGCTCCTGCGTGAGAGCAGTCATTTCAGTCATTAGATAAGCTGCCGCATCTTCCGGAGACCGGATAACATATCGATGATCAACTTTTCCAGCAGAACGCATTTTTCGTGCAATCAACATGCCTGAATGAACCTTAAGGGCTTCGTTATGGGTCATACCCTCCGCTTTTAATTCGGGAACAGTCATATCGACTAATGCCCTAATTCCGCGAGCGGCCAAACGTCCCGTAAATTCTGGTGTTGCCGAAGGTCCAATCAAAACAGCAAGAATGTCTTGCAATTCAATTACGCTTTCAGAACCGACAGCATTGTAAGTTGAAACTGCTTCACGAGCAGCTGTAATGTATTTTTTCGTTGTCATTTTATAGTCCTTTCACACACAAAGCTAGTACCGAGTGGCACTAGCTTTCATGTGCCACTCTTTTCTTGCCTAGTGGAAGGCTTTTTATGTTATAATCAATCTACAAGGTTTTAATAATTACTTTTTTCGAGATGCGAACCGTCGCGTCTCCTTTTTTTCGCCCATTTTTGCGATTACTGCATCATCCCAGCCCATATTTTTTAGATTGGAGGCTGTGATGTTCAACATTTTCCAAGGATTCACACCTTCCAGCACCATATTTTGTGCTAACTCCTTCATCCCCTTTTCATCAAATTGCCACGATGCAGAAATGAAGTAATCCCAAATAACGTCGCCTGTATCAACAGGGCCATTAACATCAACGAAAGCCTTTAATTCAGCTTTCATTCCTTTCAGTGCTGATTCTACACGTTCAATTTCTTTTCCTAACTTAATTGCCTGTCCAAGGTTTTCAATGCCTTCTGACTTTGCAAGTACCATTTAAAATGACCTCCCTTTAGATTCCTATGTTTCCACTGCCAATTACCTTCACGTCACCGTTTTCGATGGACAGGAATATATCCTCAATATCTGATAGCAATTTAAGCTTATTAGATACCCCTTTACCATCCAACAGGTGAACGCCATCAAATTTAAAGACGAGAAACTTCCTTTCCCTTTTTTCATCTACATAGCAGATGAATGACTTGTTAACACTCCCCTTTTTGCCGTTAGAAACCAGACGTTCTAATTGTTTACTGACCATTTGAAACACTCCTTTTCATATATTTATTTTTAAAACAGAAAAAGCCGACTGCCTCCCGAAGGATTCAATCGACTTTTAATATATATCACGCAATTAAGCGTAAATATCCCATATGATTATGTTCGAAAACAAATTTGTGATGCAGATTACATCAGCCAGTCTTTTCTCTTAACGAGAATAAAATAGCAACATGATTTTCGTCGGATCTCCTTTTTAAAAATCTAAAAGGTATAACGACATTCATCAAAACGATGACTTAAAAACTTAAAGGTTATACATATTTTATCAAAATCGTATTCAGGTCGCAAATCTAATTTCCAAAAGGTCAAGATAGTAAATACATTCTTTATTATTTCCTAATTATTTTCCTGACAACTCTCTATCTTTTGGACTTTTCACTTACATTGTCGTTTTGCAAAATACATTTTTGTCTTAAACATCTAATATACACACCATTCTTCTCCTTGCATAGCAAATGGTTGATTCACAATTATTTTCGCTCTACTATTAATCTAGTTGTTTATTGCACATTCCATTATAAAATTTATTGAATTCAGTAACAATATAAAAAAATTTGGTTGAATTACGGAAAGAAGAATCCGCATAAATCATATTAGCTTAGGATGTGTTTATTGATGGATAAGATGAAATACAAGATTGGAGTTATATATATCGCTACAAATAAATTCATCCCTAACTTGTTAAAGATTGGTATGACCACAAATATTGAAACCCGAATACCGAGTATGAGTAATTCTTCTTCGGTTCCTGGTAAGTTCGTACTTGAATACGAATCCCCTTCTACAAGGCATGTAGATATAGCAGAGAAATATATTCATGCATTATTGCATGAATATAGAGTGGACCTGTCGAAAGAATTCTTTAACCTCTCTATACCTAATGCAATTAGAATAATCGAAAAAGCGATAGTCATTATTGATGAAGAACCCGATTATTTGTCCAAGTTATTTTGCAATACCCTTAAAAACTGGACTGCAGAACAAGCCATGACCGCGGTAACCACCTATCTAAAAACATATTCATTTTTAAAAGTGGCTCCGTTAGTAGGAAAATTTCCAATTGAAGTCGAGTCATTCTTGAACTCTATTGGTGCTGCTAATACGCAAGAGGTAAAATCTAACTCCTCTTTTAGAGATTTTCCCAAGAATTGTTATCTGGAAGGTGAATTTGAAAAGATTGTAAGAAAAAAACTGAGAAAGTCATGATCCATATTAAATAAACTATTCAAAGTGACCAATTCAATATAAGGGAACTGGCTGACCAATCCCCTTCTCATTACTCTTTCAGAATGGTAGGTCGTCATCACTTACCGCAACTGAACCTCCACTTCCCCTAAATTGGTTGGTATTTTGATATTGAGCGCTATTGTTGCCAGTATAAGGATTAGGCTGCTGTTGATAGTTCCCTTGACCTTGTGGTTGCTGAAAACCCCGTCCCTGCTGATTTCCTTGTCCTTGGGGTTTGGGGTCGAGAAACTGGACAAAGTCAGCGATGACTTCTGTAACATATACTCGACCCCCTTTGTCGTTCTCGTAGTGACGAGTATTGATTCGACCATTTACCGCAGCCTGGCTACCTTTTCTAAGAAAGTTCGCCGCATTTTCGGCTGGTTTTCGCCAAACTTGAACCATAATGAAATCAGCTTCATTTTCACCATTAGCATTTTTAAATGGTCGATTCACCGCAAGCGTGAAATTGCATACTGCGACACCATTTGGGGTGTATTTTAGTTCCGGCTCTTTCGTTAAACGACCTACCAAACTAACGTTATTCATAATTTCCTCCTTTTCTCGTAACTGTTTATCAGCTACGTCCCTTTTTCTCTTCCGTAAAGGATAACGGATATTTTAATTGGCCAAAGACATTTTGCCATTTTCAAGGGAATTCGTTTTATTTGGATCTATATTTAGCTTTTGAATTTTATCCATTTTCAACATGTGATATAGAAATGCAACGTTAAGAACGACCTTTTCCATTTCAAAATCGTAAGTGGAGAGAGCAACCTTCCATGAAGCTCTTCCTATTTCGATTCCCTCCTTCGCCCAATCAGCACGATCAGCTTCTTCCTTCACGTATTCAGCCAGCAATCGATTGAACAATAAATGAATTTGTGTAGCACGACACGATTGCATAACGAACTGAAGAAGATTGTTTTGACGGTCATCTTGATTTTCAATATGAGCGATCACAATGAACATGGCAAAATGCTTTACAAGCTCTTCGTATTCGTAAATCTTCCAATCACGTAGAACAATCTCTCGATTCTTTTTAAAAGCAGTACGGTTTTTCCGTTTATATTCAGCCCAACCAATTGTACGAAGTTGACGCGTATTTAATTTTTCAGCCGGATGAACGGGTTTCTTCCTTACCCCGAAATGCTTTGAACGTATTTCAGAGTAAGGTTGACCCGATAACTTAGCTTCAAAATCTAATACACCACCTGACACTCCACAAAACCAACACTTAAATACTTGATCTTGCGTGTTGAGCGACATATAGTATTTATGTCCTTTACCCGGCTTGAAATCCTCTTCGCAAAAAACACATTTGCAAAGAGTCTCCTTTTTACCGTGTGTACGATGATTGAACGTCAGCCCATATTCCTCCGCAACTTTCAGGATTTCAGGAAGCATGATCAAGCCACCCCCTTATCCGCATCTCCCAACTTCTCAAAGAAAGTAAATCCGTTTTCTGTACGGGTCTGCATTTTAAACTTCCCACCTTCAGAAAGATGTTTTGTTTGTTGCACAGCCTCTTCACCTTGTGCAAACACCATTGTTTGAGCATTGCTAGCCAAATTCTTCACGTACATCTTTGCGAAAGAAATGCCAGCGGGAGTTTTACCCTGTTCATACTTTTCCAAGATGAATGCATCAAGTGATTCAGAAGCCGTTTCATTTTCCCGTGGTATAGGATCTTGAACGGATTCTTTTTGTTCAGATTGAACAGTTTGCTCATTATCTTGAAGATGAGAGAAGCTTTCAAGGAAATTGAAGCCATTCTCTTTCTTAATGACCAAGACCAACTCCTGCCTCATTTGAATGTGACTAAGGGATTCGATTACATCCTCTTTTCCTTTTACTAGAACAAGACTCACTTCGTTTGTAGCCTTATCCAGTACATTCAATTTTGCAAATGGCACATTTTGTGGACTTACCCCTTTTTCAAAACTTTGTAGGATGAATGCTCCTTCAAGACTGTTGTCATTTGATTGCTGTGTGGTTGTCTCACTGATTTGTTGATTTTCTGCAAACAAGTCTTGCTTAATAGGGGCTGGATTAAATTTCATTGGTACATCCATGTTTCCACTATTACCGTTATCATTCACTTCGAGCGACATTTCCTCACGAGTGTACAAACCACCCAATGGAAACTGACGGCGAAGGACAAAGACTTCGGCAATCTTTTGAATCATCGCGGAAGGCATGCGATCCCACACATTTTTATTGCCGTATCGGTTATTCAACTCCCCTGAATTTGCCTGAAAGTATTCTTGGAAGTCTACAAACACGGCTACTGGTCTGAATCGCTTGTGATGCATAACAGCATAAGCACCAAGTATCTGACCACGCTTCTGCCCGAACTCATGACGTACGCTACCATCAGATGGGATGAACTCGAATTTATCACCTTCACGAACCACGTTAGCGTTAGGAGGTCCTACATAGCCGTCTTGGGAAGTGGCTACACGAAGCAACCCATCGCGAGTTGTGATGAAACTTGTCACAGGGCCATTTTTACTCTCGTATCGTTGGAACACGATATCGCCAAGTAAAGGATTCAGTCCGAAGGTTTCAGACACTTCAATAAAGTGGTTTGCCTCTTCTTGTGTTCCTTTTGCTGGCTGAACAAACCTACTCCAAATCAATGTTTTCTGTTCGTTTGTAAACGTAAACACTTTTTCCATTTCAACCATCTCCTTTATAATTTTAAAAATAAAAAATGCCGACATCACCCGTAAGGGATCAATCGACTTTTAAGAAACCAATGCAACAGAAAACGAAATCAATTTTGTTTTCAAATCATTTCATGCAACACTCCTTTCAGGTTTTAAAGCAAAAAAGCCGATGTCACCCAAGATGGGATCAATCAGCTTTTAAAATATATATCACGCAATAATGCGTAAGTATCTAGTGTGCGTACAGCAATTTTGTGACGAAAAACGTCTGCCTGACTTTTTTCAAAGGGAATGAAAATGCAAAGGCTGAACATTTTTGTCGAATCTCCTTTAGAATGGAATTAAAGGTTTAGCGACTTTCACCTGTGAAATGTGGTGACGTGAAAACTAATGAAATATGAGTATAGTATATCTAATTGGAAAAGGGATAGCAAATTGAATGGAAATTCGTTTATAGGCTATCGCGCGCAATTAAGCATTTATACAAAGAGATACTTTTCAATTCCCTTATGCCGGTATCACCTTTCCTTAAAGCTTAAATATTTTAAGCCCATCAAAACCTAAAATTCATTACTTTTGATCTATTACGTTAAAACCGGTGTTCCTTTAGATTGCTCCACAAGGTTTCTCATCTCAATAAACCACGACTCCAATTCTTCATAAAACCCATAAGACTCCAAATGCATTTTATTAACATTATTCACCAACTCAGTATTGATTTTATTTTTGGCTTTGCTTATTTTTTTTGATTGCTTTTCACTAGTTAGGTTTTCCCATTCAATCGTACTCTCGGAATTACCATGAACTATTTTGGCGATAGTTTCAGGTACGTTTAATCTGTTCCAATCAACTTCCCCCAGTTCGAAGGATTTACCGTACTCAATTTCCAAAACAGCTGGAGTTATATAGTTTTCTAATTCCCTTAGATTCGTTTCAAATGCTTTGCTATTTTCCCTTGTATTAACCGCATCTACAGACTCCCTATATTTATTTGGTTTTTCTGACCCAATATCACTATCATAGATATGTACTTGACACAAATTCAACTTTTCCAGGTAATTATTATTTACCCAAAATTGCAGTGTACTACCTCCCATAGGTAATAGAATTATATTTTCACCACTTAAATTGAAAATCGTTTTCAGCTCTGGAATATTACGGTTTAATGCTTCTAAGAAATGTATGTCATTCTTACCTTCAACACAAATGGCCAATTTAACCTTTGAGACATTATTTAATTCTATATCTGGGAACACACCCAGATTTATCGCGATTTTTTCAAGAATATCAGCTGAAGGTTCCCTAATTATCACATCCCTGTCTGTATTACGGTCAATCATCCTAAGACTTTCTATAGGTAATAATTTTGCAATTGCGGGGCTATGAGTTGTTAGAATAACTTGGTTAATATCAGCTTTGGATAATTCTATAAAGGACTCTATTAATAACTTTTGATGTGAAGGGTGTTGGGATGTTTCGGGTTCTTCAAATGCATAAATTATGTTAGGAACATTTCTTTCTTGTTTTCTCCTTTCAGCTTCTGCCCTAAAAAAGTTCAACAATATTAATCTTCTAACACCACTTCCACGTTTATTCAGCGGAACACCTTTATCGCTTGTAATTGAAAATTTAAAAACACTTTCCCATGTCGGTGACTTGAATTCTGGCTTTAGCTCATTAGCTATTTCTGGATTCATCTCACTTAATTTTTCTAACGTAAGTTCTGCTAATTTTTCTGAAGCACCCTTCACCTCGGAATATACTTCCTCTAGTTTAGTTATTAAGTCATGCTTTTTCAAAATCTCTTTAATGGCCAACTTCATAGGGTCTTGTATTTCGGTATCTTGATCTTCATTTTTTCTATCCGATTGAAAAAGGGAATATACCGGCAAATATTCTTTTAATTTATCCCATATTTGCTTTCCTCCTTCTTGGTCAATTTGTATTTCTTGTGTTTCAAATTTAATACTTTCAAAACTCTTAAATATTGCTTTTCTCATTAACGATGATTTTCTTTTATCAGATACCTCTAAGTTATTATCTTCTACAATTTTTACAAGTTCCGGCTTTTTTAATTTGTGTAAATCCTTTAATTCATTATTAGAAGGGTAAAGAGCTATAAGAACAGTATTAATTAATTTTCCGTTTTTATACTTCTTGTGTATCTCTAACTGACCTGATTCATTTGTCAAATATTCTTCTTCCAAAGAAGTCTCAACCGTTGAATCTACAACCAACTTTTCCGGTAGTCCTTCAAATGCCACACCAATTGTGATAATATCATTACCTGAGTCTATATTGGCATCGTTTTTATCCATTTTAATATTCGCATTAGTATCATTAAAAAAAATATCCAACGCCTCTAAAATAGTTGATTTTCCAATGTCATTTCTACCAACTATTGCCGTTAGTTTATCGAAAGGTGTTTCAATTTTATTTTTATATCCCCTAAAGTTTTCTAGTGAAACCGTTCTAATTTGCATTTTCATTCCCCCTCTACCTCAATATGATTAATAGTAACACTATAACCGTATATTGGTAACCAGAACTTCGTGAGTATTTTGTCAACTATAATTGAAATTTGTAATAAACCTACTTCTTACGTCAATAATAGGAGATAATTATTTACAATAGATTTTTTGAAAGGGGAAGGGAAAATGAACAGTTTAGAGGTCTTTGAAAAAAAGGCATTAGAAGCAATTAGACAGGACATAAACGCAATCGTAGATATCTATCGGGATCATCAATACTTTTGGGGAAATGCGGCTGGATGGGCACCAGAAGAAGCGGAGAGAATCCTAACACGTTCTCGGCTAGATTGGTTACACGCATTATCGGAATCCTTATTCACTTGGACTGAAATCTATCGTACATCTACGGATAACGAAGGAAAGCTAATCCTTGCTTGGGCTAATCTAGGTGCTTTGTTGGAAGGTGGAATCAAGCTTTTTTTATCGGTTTATGTGATTCATTATCAAAAAAGCCAACACCGCTATCTGGACAAAAATGGGAATCTAATTGAACCTGATGTATTGCCTCTGGAAAAACTGAAAGTCTTTTTACAAAAGAATAATATCTTTGATGAAAAATGGTACCCTTTTATTTCGTTGGTGCAACAACGCCGAAATGCCATTCACGCTTATAAAAATCGTGAAATTGGAAATTGGACTGAGTTCTATGATAGTATTGAAAAACTACGTACATTTACGCAGGAGATTAAAGAAAGACTTCCTTATCCCGGGTAAGCCATTATAAATACCTGTAAATATTATTATGACAGATGATAATAACATTACTATCTACCTACGAATATCCATGTCCGGTCATAATCAATAGTACACCTCATTTCTAGTTTATCTTTTCCTGCAATTGTTATACTTTTTAAATAAAGGTAATGCTAAAGCAGGAACTTTAAACAAAGCACCTATTTAAGAAGTCCCCGTACTTAGAATGGGGACTTCTTATACCACTATTTTCTCCTCCATTCGAGCCGAAACTATACACTTTGCAAAAAACTTCAGTAGTTAAATATCGGTGATCAAAAGATTGACCATCCTCCCTAAAATGAATTATATTGAAAGCCTAGCCTTTACCCAAATTCATTAATAAACTCACCGGATTCATCCAGGAAATAAAAAAGCTTTTGAAGGTCTTTAATATCATCTCGTAAATCCAAGTCTACCGCCACTCTTACTTTAAGCCTTTCAGTAGTCACCTTTAACGCTTGCAAGTGTTGAAGCGACTCAGTAACAAAAATAAGACGCTCGTTAAAATGTTGACCTTTCCACTTTAAATACATCATTAAGTCATTAACATCACCGCGAACCACATACACATAAATCGTCTTGCCTTGAAACTGAATCGCACCAATAAACGGCTCGTGGGTTGGCAATATTTCCGAACCTGAAAAATGCTGAAACAGATGAAAGAACAGAATACGCTTCAAAACATCTTCTATTTTGTATTCAATCCAGTAGTTACTTTCATAACAGTCATCCATCCCAGCAATGACTGCTCCATTTATGCCTAGTGAGTAAATCGGTATGATTTGTTTGCTTCTATGGATTTCATGCCGAATAATTTTCTTCTCCGCTGCCATTCGTTTTAATCGTTTCCTATCCAAAGAAAATAACCGGGAGAGTTGTGCTCCCCCGATTAACCCTACAGCTGCAAGTGCCTCTAACGCTTTTCGTTCTTTTGGTGATTCACCGTTGACGTAACTTGATCGCTTTATATTCGACGGAATACGTGTCCAGTGTAGCGACCAAGAGTGTGATAAGGAATATGGACTAAGTGACATTGCCGTTACCTCCTTAGATTATCCTTTGAGGGACCTGATAAATTTCCGCTGTTTAATTTTCTGTGAAAGCAAAAATACACCTTGAGGTCTATTTTGTAATACTAGGACCTTTCGGTTTTCCCGTAATGATTAATTTTTATTACTTATCCATATCGTCAACATCCTTCAGAATTACATCGTCAGCTATTTGAAATTCAATTCTTTTTTCAATGAATCCGTCTTCATTCAGTGGACCTGTTGTTTCTCCAGTCTCATATTCCAAAATCCAATAATGGACACTCTGCTTGTCTGGAATCTGATATCCATTACTACTTTTAGGGGCATCTTTTAAACCAAGTTGTTTTGCTAGGATATACTTCTCATCCCATGCAACCTCGGTAACTTTGGCTGGAATAACATTACTGCCCCAATTACCTTCTCCTGTTTTTGGAGCTATGAATACACTATGGGCGGATGTTCTAACAATCGAATAACTGCCTGGTAAATCTACTTCATAATCTGCTAATCCTGCACAACCACTTACAATTATAAGACTTAACACAGATACGAATAGACAAATGAATAATCGGTTCCTCATAATAATATCCACCTCTTTTATATTACGACGAATAATAAGAATGAAAGTTTTCATAAAAACAAAATAGTCAGATATTTTATCGATAGAACCCACATAACTGTAAGATTATATGGGTTCTAAGAATTATTGGGAAACTGCTATTAAAATCAAAGATACGTTAAAAACACAACATTTTCTCATAACACACGAGTAATACGAGTACGAATCTGTTCTTTCTGTTGATCTGTTTCCAACACACGGACAAGCACTCGATCACCCTTTTTAACATTTTGAAACTTCAAATGACGGGCCAACGAATCCACACCTGCTTCCAGATTGATAAACACGCCATATTCACGGACACCTGAGACTGTACCGACATATTCGTTACCGGAAGTGTAGCGACCAATTGATCGAAGCCATGGATTATCCTGTAATGCCTTTGCACTGACAGTCACTTCCTTCTTTTCCTTATCAATTTCTAGCACTTTTACTCTCAGGTGGTCACCTTGCTTCACCTCTTCTGTTAAATCGTCAATCCAACCGTACCTGATTTCTTCAAGTGGAATCTTAACTTCAATTCCTCCAATATCCGCGCGGACAAATGAGGGGCTGACACTACGTACCACGGCAATGATTTCATCATCTACTTCAATTTTCTTTAGTGTGATGGCTGCCATGTGATCCAGAGCGGCAGTACGTGAGCCAGTGAATACTTCTGCTTCCCTGTCATAATTCAACACTTTGAATGCAACGGACTGTCCTGTCATGGCACGTAAGTGACGGAGGTTGGCAGCACCTGTAAATTCAAGCGGAATATATCCTCGAATTTTCCCCACCCCTACAACTGCACACGGCTTATCTAGCAACTTTTCAATCCCAATGATAGGCGCTTGAATGATTGAATTATTTTGATGTGCACCGTAGACCTCTTTCCAATCTTTATCAAAATTATTTACCGCTTCCACTTTAGATGGGTCAAAACCTTCAATAAGAACCTGTACGTTGTTTTCAGCCATTTTAAAATCTCTCCATTTCATTAGTTTATTTTGTGTGGATATAAACTCGTTTCATTTGATTAATCCCAAAATCCGTCATTAGACTTCACTACATTGCTCGTTTCCTTCGATTTTATTTTTGTACCTGATGACTGTTCAGCCCTTGCTTTCGATTGTTGAACAATGGAAAGCAAAGGCTCCTTCAATTCCTTTTTCTGCTTAGGAACATGTTTCTTTTCGGCTGGCTGTTTTGTTTCGGTTGGCAGAGAAGCAGTTGATTGTTTCTTATCTGTAGTTGCTTCATTAGAATGTAGCGTTTCAAGTTCTGGCTGGGTAATCAGTTCCGTTGGTGATTCAGCCCCTACTTGCATCTCCTGTTCAAGTCCAGCCACCTGTTCTTTTTTCATTTTCGTTCGCTTCTGAAAGCGACTAAAGCGACTAAGCAGACTATTTTTCATTGATGTTTTAAAAGACGTTCCATCTTCCCATTCCCTCAACTCTTTCCAATTGTGAGGAACAAACTGTCCTTTAGCTAACGCTGGCTTTTGCGGTGTTCCATCCTGAAGAAGTTTATGAACAAAGTTGAATCTAGGTATGCCATCCATTAAATCGGTCGGATCGAAACGATATTCTTCATCCTCTGTGTCCCGGTAGGAATCTGGAAACAGACGTGGCAGTAAGATACGATTCTTATATGTGCTTTGCCGCATGATCACTTTGTCTTTCCCAAATTCATCAGCGAAATCCTTAGCATCTTGTGCGGATATGCCACCAAAACAGATTTTGTTTCGACAAGACGTAAGAATCGCCTGTTTCATTGCCTTTGGACCAAGATTTCCTGACTCGATTTCAAGTTGGCCAAGTGACTGGGTAGCAAAAATACCCGCTACCTTATATTCGGCAGCGAGTGATAAAAAGATTTCAACGTCTGGGTTAATGTAACGACTGTATTCATCGACAATCAAAAAATGGGGAATTCGAGTATCTTCCGTTCCCGGTCTTCTGAACGTACCGTTTTGTAAGTGCATAATCATAAATTGGCCGAAGGCATCACCGGCTTTTCGTAGCTTTCCAAGGGCAGTGTTGACCGCAAGGACACCCCCTGTTTCTAAGTGTTCGTCAATATTCACATCGCTTCGACCAGTCATGATAGTTCGTAGGGCTTCATTACTGACGATGTTTTCCAGTTGAGCTCTAAGACCGATTACGAATTGTTGGTATTTCTCACGCATGCTTCCGAGCAGTTCTGCCTCAAAGAAATGCACCAAGTCCGTCATTCCGTCACGATGCTTCAATTCCGCTACCTTTTGCTGTAAAACGTTTTGATCGCGTAGTGTGTTCATCACATCAATAATGTCCATGTTGTCTCCATGTAGTTCTTTCAATAACTTCGTAACATTTCGGGCTGATAGTTCTTGGACAGTCGCAAAGAACGCATCCTGCTTACCAAACAAGCCTTTTAATACAACGACCGTTGCCTCCGCTACTGTATCCGTTTCACCTTCCATCGGATTAAAGCTTGCGGAATTCGGTTTGTCGGGGTCAACGTGAATACATGGTATATCCATTTCTTCGCACATTTCTGCGACCATTGCCGCCACATCCCCTTTGGGCTCGACAACGGATATACCTAACGGAACACCTCTTTTCTTCTGTAACAGTAATTGATAAATCATCGGTTTCAATATGGTTGCCGTCTTACCGCAACGGGTAGGGCCTACGGCAAGCATATGAGTGAAGCAATCACTTCCTTGCCATACGATGGGCATTCCCATCTGCCTCACCTCCTCTCAATATCATTTTTTTATCCAATCCCACTTACCGAAGTACTCATGTATATGATCCATTTTGAATGGTGCACGATCATCTTCTTCATAACTAAACAGCGTCTGAATGGTTCTCGAAATTTTGTAACTAAGTAATTCCAGGTTCTCTTTGCTTTGTTTTCTAATTACCAATTGATTTGACTGTTCATCCTCCTCCCATAAAAATTCAAGTAACGCATTGGCATTTTGAGAAATACGTTCCATCCAAAACCTCATATTCTTGTTGTAGTTTCGCGTACTCATCATCCTTAAAAGTAGAAGGGATGTTTCTAGGGCGACAAAACCCAGCTCGATTAGTTCAGTTGGACTTTGTTTTGCTACATGGATTTCCACTTCAGGGTAGAGATAAAGCTTATTTCTACAGATTTTAGTTTTGAAAAACACCTTCCGACTTCCTCCTTTCGTAAAATTGGCAATAAAAATAACACGTTTCATTCAATGGTTGAATGAAACGTGTTTTGTGTAGGTTAACAGTAATCTTAAACTGTTAAATGATGATATTTTAAAAAACAAATCAAATTAAGGGGCACAACCAACATTCGGCAGAAAACATACGATAAGAAAATTGTTAAACTACTTGTAGTCTATTTAAACAATTTACAATATCTTAGCATTTGTTTTCCCATTTTTGTTGGTAGGAGCCCCTTATAGATTAATTTACAATTTTATAATTGGTATCTGAAGTGTAAAACGTAATTCCGTAATGAGCTTGGACATCTCTATATTGGGTAACATAACCACTAACGATCGTACCATTTACAGTATTAAACCCCGAAGCGATACCAGCTAAGTACAGGGTACTTCCACTTTGATAGAATGCTGCCCCACCACTATCACCCTTTTTAATATAGTTTGTTCCACTTATTTCTGCAACTTTAAATGTTGGATAACCTTCGTATTTAACAGTAGTATTAGCATTCGTAACTAAGCCACATGTTGTATTAGTGGTTTTTCCCGTTTTACATATATTTACACCATCGTACATAGTTGTCCAATTTGAGAAAGAACCATCGAAAACATCAGTAGATGACCAACGTTTGATCTTGTTTGTAGCATACCTACCACCTGTTAAATAGGTGCCTGTTACTCTGACTAGACCGACGTCAAGTCCTGCTCCACTACCAATAGCATGCTGACGACCAACATTTGTATCCCACTGTCTAATTAAGTCTCCACCTGTTGAAGAAGTTTCTCCAACGAAACAGTGTGCAGCAGTAAGTATAAAGTAATTACCACTTTTACTTGCCATTCCAGCTGTAGAACATCCTCCACCATTCTTATTTTTAATTCCTAAACCTGCCCCTAATTGATTCCAATCTGCTTCACGAACTTTTGCCACTTTAGGTACTGAATCTGTTTTCTTTTCCTCAAAGACGTCACCATAATTAGCTTTTATTTGGTTTATGAGTGTTTCGCTTAGGGCGTTATGCTCTAATATAACCTTTTGATTTGCAAACGACGCCACTGCTACAAATGCAAGTTTATTATATTCATCTTCAGAATAAGCATCTTGAATATCTACTAGTATCTTTTCTTTTATTTCTTCTAAATCCAATGTAGAGTACTCAACTAGGTCTGTTACAATATTTTCCTCACTCACTATGTTGGTAATTGATTGTACAGCTATTGCATTTGTAGAACCTTTTGCAGTAGAAGCCTTATATTTCAAATGTAATATACCATTTGAATCAAAATAAAGACCACCTACTTTTTCAAAATTATCTAGGGAACCGTGCCCCCGTTCAATTTCTTTAGTAATCTGTACAACATGCATTAATGCTCTCTTGTCATTAAGAACCTGATTTGATTCTTGCTCTTCATTAGTCATAGCTATATTATCCCTATCGTCAACACTACTACTAGCGACAGCATTGAAACCACCAAATCCAAATGAAAGTGTACAAACCAAAGCCAAGGACAATAGTTTCTTCAAATCAAACTCCTCCTATTCTTTATATTATCACAATTTTCGTACTATCATAAAATTTTGTACATTAAAAGCGTTTTACATAAAACAAAAAAATCTATTCCTGCCGGAATTATATATAGAAAAAAGTGCTGATTTCTAAAATCGACACTTTTTTTATTAATTATCGCTTATAGGTAATAAAATTCTTTTAGAATTGTTAACAAGGACGAGAGTTGCCAATTCATTAGAGATACTTTTGTCCATGGTAAGCACAAAGTTTTTTGGGCTGTCATCAGCAGTACAATTTCCATCTTTTGACACCAAGTTAACTTCTAGTTCATGTTTTTCAGTATTGGCTACCATATCTTTAATGTCATAAGGACAGCTACTTGATTCGAAGAGACCTATAAATAAAATGTCCTTATCATCAGTATCAACGTCCACTAACTCTTCCTTTATCTGAAACTTGCTCCACATTTCTTGATAGTCTTCTTTGTTCTTGACTCTTTCGACAACATACTTCTGTTTGTCGTGCTCCGTAGCCATCTGATCAAAGGAATTTGGCAAGCTCTTTTCGGAAACAATTAGACTTTGTTCTAAAATCTCCGTCCCCCCCTTTTGATTACATCCAAAAACTAATAGTAATATAAAGGTAAGTGCAAGTAATCCTAATTTCCTCATAATGATCCCTCCTTTTAGTGTTAGACGGTTGAATTTTGGTAAAGGTTACACATTTTCATAAAGGTAATAATTTCGAGTACCGGTTCTAACAAAATTCAGAGTTCATTGAGAGCCCTCAATTTATAATTGTTTGGTGGCTCCTACTCGATTACCTTACTTTTCGTTAAGTGTTTTAAACGCATTAAAAATATTCGAAGATTTGAAGATGTCCTTGTGAGTGTATTTCCCTCTCTTCAAGTGTTGTTGGAAAGTATAAGATTCAATTAGAAAAGCATAAATCGCTTTTTCGATAGTGAACAAAAGAATCTGTTGTTCAATAATATTAATTGGAGAAATATCAAAGTAAGTGATTTCGTTTATTCCACCTTTTAAGAGCTGTGACACCCGCTTATTGCCATCAATCAATAAGTACATTTTGTTCCCTGTAGGAAATGTTACAAGATAAACTGGATCATTTATTTCATGCGTTGATTCAATTTCTTCTTCGGTCCACATTACTTTACTGAAAAAATCCTTTCCGGACATTTTATTAGGTGATACTTTACTGTTATTTATATAATTCTTTGCACCTTCAACAATGAAATTGAATTTAAAATTAGCCTTTCCGAAGCTAATCTCTTTTACGAATACTTCAAATGGTGGAATGCCATTTTTCTCCAAGTTTAAAATTTGGGTAGAAGTATCAATCTCAGCGTTTTTAAACACATTCATCCATCCATTTAACCACTCGTCAAAGTACATGAAATCAAATTCCTTCTGTAAAACGTCTTTTTGTAGTTCCTTCAAATCTAAGTCATATTTGGTTAGTGTCGAAAAATCGTAAGCCATAATTCCCCTTCCCCTTTTCAGCGAATTTTCCTCAATACAATTCTACTCTTTCTTCAACTAAAAACCCATTACTTTCCACTAGTCTTCCAAATCCCAAATTCTTTTACTCGTAACTCAACACCCTTATTCTCAACTAAATTTTCGCTCAAACATCCTTATTATCAGAAGAGACACCCAGAACGACTCTAACATTCCTTCGGTCAATCCTTCCCTTTTCCTCCCTTAGTTTTTCAAAATAGCTTTTGTTCGGCTGTTCTACGATATATTGGTTACCGTGCTTTTTCATATTGGAAATTTCTACTCGGATAAAGACAACTTTCAAAGTAATAGGGATCTTCCAAGTTTAAGAAAACCCAACTCGATTAATTCGGAGGGCTTTGTTTTGCTACATGGGCTTCGACTTCAGAGTAGATGTGTAGCTTATTTCTACAGATTTTAGTTTTAAAAAACGCTTTTGGATCCCTCCATTCAAAATGACAATAAAAATAACACGTCTCATCCATCGATAAATTGATAAATGAAACGTGTTTTGTGAAATTAAAAATAGAAATATTTATTCTTATGTTAGTCATTTTCCCTTCTCGGAATTGTTTAACTTTGTAGATCCACATTTTCTGATACGTATTATGGATTAGACCTTATTAATACTTGATCTATCTTAACGTTATAAATTTCAAACTCCTGGCCCTACATCAAGGTGGGTGAAAATAGATTTAAAATGACCTAAGATACTTAACTGCCGTCTCAGCATATATCTCGGCGGATTCTATTAAGTTCTCTATTGAAACCTGCTCATCGTACCCATGGATAGTGCGTTGCTGCCCAGGACCGTAAAAGGCCGTATCAATGCCATTGCGCCGGAAGTGACTGGCATCACTTGAACCAAGCGAAAGTATGCTGAAGACAGGTTCCTCCATTCCGAGGACACGCTGGATCCCCCATTCTATAGACCGTACAATTGGACGATTCTCTAAGGTCCAGTTCGGGTTATTATTGGGCACTATTGGCTCTACAACAGCACCTGGCGCTACAACTCTAACAAGATTCTTGGCGACATTCTGTAAAAACTCGGATTTCATACCGAATGGAACCCGGGTATCCACTTCAATGACGCACTTCTCTGCGATGACGTTTACCTTTGTTCCGCCCTGGATTATACCTGGATTGTAAGAGGGACGATATAGTAATTGTGACATTAAAGGATTTCCAAGACGCTGTGATTGGAACCATTCAGTATTGTACAAAAGATGACCCAGCTCGGCCGGTGGCGTTGCTTTGAACTCCCATAGCTTGGCTAGCGCTTCGACCGCGGCTGCCCCTCTCCGTACAGCGGAGATTCCGGAAAGCGGTTGTTGGCTACCATGCCCGGTCTGACCAGGTATGGTCATCCGCATCCATGCCATGGCCTTTTCACCAACATTCGGATGGCGGGGGTGCGTTGGTTCGCCAATCAGACAAGCATCCCCCTTAATCAATCCCTGATCCAGAAGTGAGGACACCTCCATGCCGCCATTCTCTTCATCCGGAGAAGCAACAAATCCTAGGCTACCTTTTAAATTAAGGGTGGGGGCAAACTCCTGAAGCAGTCCAGCTACAAAGATGAGGGATGCCAACCCACTTTTCATGTCAGAGGCTCCCCGACCTAAAAGCATACCTGATCTGACTTCTCCCGAGAAAGGGTCGAAGGACCAACGCGAACGATCGCCTGCAGGTACGACATCCGTATGTCCACAAAATAAGAGCCGTGGGCCAGGCATCCCGGTTAAGGTGGCATCACAAACCACGGTAACCAGTGCATTTTCACTACGGCGGTGCTCGGTAATCAAGAACCCTTTTGCTGCTAGATATCGGCTAATATGGCGTCCCATTTCTGCCGACCGCTTTTTAAACTCGGGCGATGGATTTTCAGATGGAATTCGAATAAATGAAGCAGCAAGTTCGACTAATTCCTGTTGCCTAGACCTTATCAGTTGCCGAATCATTCTGATACTCATATAAATACATTCCCTCCATAGCCAGCAATAGCCGCAATTTTTCAATACTATCCTATGTGCTTTTCATAGATCATATACTGTAGTTAAAAGGGCGAAACATTTAATGCGTGTTATACAGAGTCTCGTTCAATGCAATGGTTAAACTTTTTGAGCCAAGGATCTATAGAGGTCGCGTTATGAAAATGTGCTTGAGGTTATTGTAAATCCACATTTATCTGTCGCTATCCCATACAGATGTTTTTACGGATTTAGTATATTCCCGAAATTCAACTCAATAGCTACACCAGAAAATTGTATCAGCTATTTTCGTTGATAGCCGTACTTTTCCTTGTAAAAGATTTCTGCTCGGATAATGACAATGTTAAAAGTAAGAGGGATGTTTCGAGTACCAGACAACACAACTCGATTCTGTGTCTTGTTTTACTAAGTAGGCTTTGACTACAGGGTAAATGAAGTTTATTTCTATAGATTTTTAGTTTAAAAAACATTTTGTAGCTTCCTCCTTCCATAAAAAAAGCAATAAAAATAACTTTATTTGGTCTCTAAAGCAATAAATTATAGAAGTCCACCCTTTTTCAATACTCCCATTTAGGTTAGAAGTTTCATTTTCCCAGTTTATAATGGCACTACTGTTCAGTAAAAACTTCTCTATTTCAACCACTTTTACATATGCAATTCTTAAAACGCATATTATTATATTGAATTGTTTTATTTTTTATATTGGAGGCTGACTTGTTAATGACAAATACTGAAGGCATCAATCAAAATAATCAAGATTCCAATACAATTCGTGCAGATGAGCTTGCTGCCCTTGGTGAAGTAATATTTACAGTCGGTTACGCGATATCAACTCTTGCCACAGTGCTTGCATTAGAAGAAGACCGACAAGTGGAACGACAAGAAAAAATCGACAAGGAAAATATGCGGAAACAGATTAAAGATTTAACCAATGAAGTGAAAAAGCTAATAAAACAAATTAACAATGAGAATTCAAGGCGTTCTTAGAATTTCGGATCTAGGCTCCATATATCATTATTCTCTCTCCAAAAGTTCAATAAAAGCTCCCGGACAAGATTCATTTTTTATTTCATGCTCATACCTTGAATTTGGGGGTGGAATAATTGAATGAACACGATAATGATTCAAATCAAATTAACGACAATTTGGGATGTAGAATCATGGCTCTAGGTTCTATGGTCACTAGAATCGGTGATGCTGTTTCATCTATCGCCTCTACTATTAACTTTGATGAAACCACCGACATAAATAATCAGCAATATTTTGAAGAGCTAGAGCAGAAGCTTCAAATTCTGTTCAATGAAATTTACGAAATTACGGATGAAATATTAGAACAAATATCCTAGGCATTTCATTTCGTACTAAGTATCCTCTATCCTTCATAAACTATAGAAAAAATAGAGGTGTCTCTAAATGGAACACGTACAGAATCTTTGCCATCAATATGCTCACATTGTTAACGGAAAGCCTAAAATAGAACAAGGCATTTGCACCGTGGAAATAGGTCGCAATCTTCACGTGACAATCCAAGGCCGCGAAAGTAAAAGTGCGCTTCCAGCCGGAATGACATTTGAATCACTGGATTCTCAAGGAAATGCACTAAATCTTGCAGAAGTAGTAGTTCTGCAAGAAGAATTACCCAATTTTGTTTATGCTCTCGCAATAAACGGTTTAATCGTAAGCGCAATTCATAATCATTGGATCTTCACTAACCCAACAATTCTATATGTTCATATCCAATCTGTTGAGCCTCCACTTTCTTTCGCTAGAAAATTTGCAGAAGCTTTTAGTGTATTGAGGCATTAACATAAAAAGTACTACATGACTTTACTCTTTCCCAATTTCTAATTATTCTAAAATCGTCGATAATCACGAAATGACTGTGATTGAGCCTGCTGATTGAATAAAATTGGCGGGCTTTTTGCGATTTATATTTCGAGCTGTGAAGTTTCACTCCCTTGATATTATAATTTCAATCTTCACTCAATTATCATTAGTATCAGTTGAAGCACCCAAAACGATTCTAACGTCTCCCCGCTGAATTCTCTCCTTTTCCTCTTTCCGTTTTTCAAAATAGCTTTTGTTCGGCTGTTCTTCGATTCGTTGGTTCCCACGCTTTTTTTTGTACGATATTTCTGCCCGGATGAAGACGATGTTTAAATAAACAGCAATTATCACGAGCAGCACCAAAGTTATTTTCATCATCGTTAACCGAGAGAGGAATTTTTCCATATCCCACGCTGAATGTACAAGACTTGATAATAACATGGACGCGAATAGGGTAATTGAGAACGACATTAACCTATCCAGTCTCTTATTTTTCCGTTGTTGAAGACGTTTGACGATGAAATAGATGGCAATAGTCGTCAGCCCCAAAAACAGGACGATCTTTGCAGATGGGATATAGACAGCATTGTACATGGCTGTAGCGCCCAATGCTGCTGTTAGAAAACTAATCGCCACGATTAAAACTTGCAATTGAATCAACCCTTTCTGCTTCGGGCACTTGACACTTCCATATTCAACACGAAAACGAGTTCATCGGCTAAGAACTTCCGCATGGTCCGATACATCCTGCGCTGCTGTTTTTCACCAAGATGTGCGGCAATTTCTTTATTAAGCCCAATTTCATGGGCGGTCAATTTTGTCATTTCCAAAATCTCCTGAATGATTTGATTATTGGTTTGTATGGTATTTTCCCCTTTCATGATTTAGTTGCTATAAATACAAAACGTGTTTCAAAGGACAGGTTATAAATAGAAGGAAAATTAAATTGCCGACAGGTAATCGATAAGATCCCCGGAATCAATTTCAAGGTAATCGATGTGACGAATCTCTCCTAATAACTGTTCATGTGTGTGCCGGGTCATTGGAGTGGTGATTACAAGCACTTTTCGACCATCCAATTCATACATTTCTTTGCGATATTGCCGGATATTATATATTTTGACCAAATCGGTGTCGAGCAGATTAATGAGATACTTTTCTTCCCCTTCGTGCCGGACGATTCGCTCCAAGCCATCGTATTTTTTCTTTCTGGTATCTTTAAAATCCGTTTTGAAGGACAGATCGTAGATTTCGTAGTCTTCGAGAAACTTCATGACGTTACTTTCATCCTCGAAATGTCGCAAATAGTACTTGGCGAATGTGTAAGGGAATACTTTTAGACTTTGACATTGGACGATCACAGATACATTGGTTGATAGATGCTCAACGATTTTCATGTAACTTGCTGCGCTCTTGGCGAAGAGAATGTAGTTTGGATTGCTAACGTCCATCAGTTCCTTGGATACTTTCATGAGATTCTTCATCCCCACGCCATGTAGGAACGTGTAGAAGAGGTATTCTGTGCCCCGTGGACTTTTCAGCATTCCCTGTACGTTTGCACCACGGTTCAGTTCAAATTTCTCCTTTACGCTCCTGCTATCCTTCATTTCCCATCCGTATGTTTCCAAATCAATCATGACGTCATTTGTCGATAAGAGGAACGGCAAGTGACGAATGTTTACTCGTAACTGATCCGCTCGCCGTTCAACAGGCACCCCCTGCTCTCGCAAGCAGGAAATGCCGATTTCACTGATTCGGTGATAGGAGCCTTGTCTTTTCTGATTCACTAGGTAACCGCTGATTGGATGCGTGCTTATCAATCTGGAATTACGCAAGATTCGTAGTTTTTTGTACGTGTACCACCGTGACAGTTCGTAGCGTCGCATGATCTGCTCCGTACTCAATGCACGGTATTCGTAGAGTCCTTTTAGTATCGCAACATCAAGAGGTTGCAGAACCTTCACAACCTGTTTTTTATTGGCCCGCGACATGCATTCATCTCCCTTCGTTTATTCGTGGAGGCTGTTTATTTTCGGTCACTTCTACACGGTGTTACGAATTGCCTCAACTAAACCTCCTCAATTTGTACAATTCGGCTATTTTTCAATAAAGCCATTCTATCCCTGTGATTCACTCCGAAATGACGGGTACAATATTACTTCCCTATTGGGTACAATATTAAGATTTAAAAAGAATTCTTATATTGCACCCGAAAATCGCGTTATTTTGCTGGGTCCAACACATGAAGTCAGCAAATACAGTCAGTCCCAAAATTCCTTAGAAGAATCCTCCGATAATTGGTCATTTCTATCTTCATACTTCCTATCATTTTCAACATCTCTTTGCTCGATTTCAGCTTTGTATTTATTCAATATCTTTTCCTTGATAGTGACTTCGGGTATACATGCCAAGTGAAAATGTTGCCTCTGTAGAACCGTGATAAACTCTGCAAAATGCTCCTGTGACACGACATATACCTGCACGTGATTTCCCCGTGGATCGAGAAAGCCTATATCAACGTTCCATACGCGCCACCAGCTATCATCCCCAATCAGTCCAGTATGCCGTATTGCATCTTGGATAAGCTTCCTATTCCGATTATCCAAATCACGAATGATTTTATTCTCATAATGCTGAGCGATGATAATTACAGACCGGTCGAACTGGATATCCACATTAGAGAAATCATACGCATCAAGGGTTGCTCGAAAATAATAGTGTCTGATCATTCCGAGATAATCTCTGTCTGCTTCCTTATATAGAGGCAATGCTCCTTCATAAGAGAATTGAAAAACTGGGTACCCATCAACAATCATTGGCTTTACCTTTGCCATAGGGAATACCGATGTTCGTTTAATCGCCTCCTCGTTTTCTCCAATGCCGTTGATACGTGACATCAAGTAAACTTTCATCTCCTCGATATTCTTCAGTTGCTTAAAAAGTAAAGTCTTTTCTGAATCCATAAACTTCATTCCTTTCTCATTTCAGGGACGTTGTTTCCCCATACAAACCACTCCTACAACAACAATCTAAATACCTAACGTCGGACGTTAATATGATTTCAGAATTGCAATGAGCCCAATGTCAGACGTTAGGAAACACAAACCTATTAATATCAACGAATGAAGCTATATATTACGTCCGACACCCATTTTGCATCACGTCTGACGCTCCTGACTAGAAACACTGTTGTATCAATACTTTCACAGGACATTTTCGTCGGACAAGTCATTTTTCATGTTTTACTAATCAACTACCGGCTGATACTCAGTGATATACGGCATGGGATCTTCTCTAACACCCGCACGAATTATCTCGAAATGCAAATGGTTCCCGGTCGAAGTTCCAGTCGAACCACATGTACCGATTACGTCCCCTTGCGATACCGTATTATTGATACTTACCTTTACGGAATTCATATGAGCGTAAAGCGTAGTCACCTCACCATGATTGATCATTACATGCAGTCCGTAACCATTTGACCAACCGTTACCTGAAGCAAAAATGACATTTCCACTTTGAGCTGCAAGTATAGGGTCTCCATTTGTACACGCAAGATCCACTCCGGTATGCAATCTTAAATCCCCGTAAACAGGGTGAATTCGATAGCCGAATGGACTGGTAATTCGAATTCCTGACATTAAAGGTATCATCCAATCTCCAACAACGTGTGCTTCACAGTTCATCGTCAAACCACCGAATTGAGCAACAAATTTTGTTACAGCAGGCACCCAATGTTTATTCAATCCAGTTGGATCATTATCAGCTCCAATGGGTGCGTATGCGCTACCTAAATCGGAAATCGTAATCAAACCATCTTTTATAATTCGATTATGCAACGTCTTCCCCATTGCCTCTATTCCCTCTTCGATGGTTGCAAAAGAAAATAAAAATCGGCTACCGGTTGCAGGGTCCATTAAACCACCCGGATTATTTTTTAACATGACAGCAGCTGAAGTCCCCGAACCCGTTTCATGAAATGCGACAGCAGCCATCAATACTGGATCAATACCATATTTGTCAGCAACCTCAATAAAAACAGATCCTTTGCCTGTAAATTTCCCTGCATTAATGAATTGTGAAGAGAACAATTCCTCACTGATTTCACCAGCAGGTCGACAAACAGCACCTCCTGCAAAATTCCATCTCCCATCATCCTCTTCAGTAAAGATTATGAATACAGCAAAGAAGAGGAAAAGGGCGAGTATGGAAAACAGAAGAAGCAGACCAGGGCTGGCTAAAACCGGTACAATCCATAGCAACTTTTTCATAGGCTCCCAACGAACTCCTTCCCCTAAAGAGGTTTTGTTCGTCCCCTCCCCTCTATCTTTTTTGGTCATAATTTAAATAGTAATCCGTGACTTGAAATTGGCCATTGCTATCCTTTTCGAACATCATGCTGTAAACATCCGTATCCGTTCTGGTCTGACCATTGTTATCCACCACGTCACTTACAACAACACCATCCCATGAAATAGCAATCAAAGTCGGCGCAGCAGGCTCTTTGATTTCCACTGAAAGAACTTTTCGGGAAACGATATCTTCAACGTCTTTCATTCCTTCAATCTTTTCGGCTTTGCTTTTCCTAAGGTAATCAATATGACTTTGCACCAATACTCCTTCGACCGTATCCAAATAATCAGTAGGATTCTCTCTGTCGAACTCATGGAACTTAGTGACGAAGTCTTTAGCGAGTGCGTTGGTCTCTTTCAAATACTTTTGCGAAAACATGTCAATTTGCCTTGGGTTCTTTGGAGCGTCATCCGGTACCTTCAAATAGTTCTTGGTAGGATCTTCAGTGGTATCAGCATCGCTTTTTAATTGATTAGAGACCGTTTCATCTTCTAGATCATCCCGTCCCTCTTTTTCATCCTTTGGGGTATATTGCCAAACGGCATCTTTTTCATTGGTCGATGATTGTTCAACTGCTAGTTCTTCCGTTTTTTTCTCCTTTGCTTTGTCAACGATCCCTACAATGAAACCCAATATTAAAAGCGTGACAGAGAGACCTATCACGCTCATCATCAATATCCGTTTTGTTTGTTCACTCACTAAAAATATCAACTCCTTCTTAAATTTACAGACTGACAGAGATAAGTTCTATTTTGGAATTTCATCAAAGGATTTAAGATTATTTCCTTTCAATAGGGCTTTGCGTTCCTTCTCCAATTCGATGGCATTTCTCTCATTTTCGATATTACTAACGAATGTGTTTGCAAATCCGGTTTTCCATTCACCCTGCTCTGCTTTTTCGACGACTATATCGAAATGGCGCTTCATTTCACTTTGACTAAGGTTATCAATACCATGAGATTTCAACGTATCCAATGTTTGATTTATCATTTCTGGAGGTAAACCTTTATTCGCAAGTTCGTTCGTGATCATCGTTTTATTCATGTGAAGTTCATATTCCACTTCACCGTAAACATCCCGTTTTTCCTTCTGCAATTGGATGGACTTTCTTTCATCGAATATGCCTTTCGCAAATGATTCTGCATATCCTTCTGACAGATTGCCTTGCCCTTTTAATTTATGATGCTGTGTATGCAATTCCTTACTGCTTACATCTTGCAGTCCATGTCTATCCAAGGCGTTCATTGTTGCATCCACCATTTCAGGTGACATTCCCGTATCAGACAAAACAGCTTTTGTTTGTTTCCGCTGTTGCGCTCTACCAGGAAACAATAAATCTTTCTCCAATTCGACCGCTTTGTTCTTTCTGTTATTCGAAACACCTTTCGCAAATGATTCAGCAAAATTGCCTTCCAGGTCACCTTGACCACTAATCTGCTCGAATTGTTCGGTTAGTTCATCATCCGACAAATGATTGATGCCAGCCTTCTCGAATGCTTCCATCGTTTCTTTCTTCATCTCGGGTGTAAGATTTTTATCATCCAAGAATTTATCAAGTTTACTTTTATCCAGACCGGATAAATTAGTTGCTTTATCAGATTGTGACATTTTACTTAAATGGGCAAGATGCTGAGCCTTCACTGCTGAACCAGCAATATCACTGATACCACCCTCACCAGTTGCTACCCTACCAATTGAACCTCCTATTGCTGCACCTGTCATTGCACCAGCTGGACCGCCAGCAAGACCACCGGCAACTGCACCACCAACTGTAGCAACATTTTGCATTCCCTTTTTAAATGGAGCATTAAATGTTCCTGAACTTTCCCTAAGTTCTCTAATGGCATTTGATCCTGAAGAAAAGATATCCTTGATTCTCTTCCTTAGGATAAAGATTGTTCCAAACAATAGCAGGTTGAAGGTTGCAGCACCTACAAAACTATAGAAGGGATTAGACCCTCCAGTAATTGATTTGAAATCTCCGGCATAAATGATGTCCGAAATTACAAATACGATTAAAGCTATGAAGGATACGAATATTTTCAAGGCCAAAGGGATACCCAATTCAATGAAATATCGTTTCATAACATTAAACTGACCCGGAATAGCTGCGATTAGCAAAGCAAATGGAGCAAGCGCAGCTATGACCATGAACCAAAACTGAAATAGTATCAAACAGAGTGACAATAGATAAATAGGGAAGGATACAATCCCATTAATCATCATGTAGAAATAGGAGAATGCTAAACGGCTATTTACTGCTGAATATTTCATCATGTTATTGTCGTAAGTTATTTGGGAAGCTTCTTCTTCAATTACCTTTGTTAATCTACTCTCACCTATCGGCTCCTTTAATATATTTTTGACACGCCTAACTCCCCTTTCCCTATCTCCATCTCCAAGAACCTCAACATCGTGAGTTCCATATTGCATATATAAATATGGTCTATCAACAAACATTCCCCATATACTATCCTTCATTTTCATTCTTGGATCTTCTATATGCGATTCCGAACCACTTGAGTGACTCGGTAAACTCACAACAAAACCACTAAGGTCAGTCGTAATCTTGTTCGCACCTGTTAAAAGCGCAGTGTAGTTCGCAAACATAAGAATTGCAATTGTGAACGCAATTATTGTTTGGAACACAGAAGAAAACGATTCGAAGAACGCTCGTTTAACAATGAATATATATAACGCATATACCCCTGCTAAAACCGCAATCAGTTTTACCAGATTCCCGAAAAGTCCGTTTCCGATACTAAATGTCCCTCCAGATATACCAGTGATATTTGACATAAGTGATTCTAATTCAATAATGATTTTCTCGGTGAAATCTGCAGTATACGCCAAGTCATACATGACCAACATGGTATAGGTTAAAAACATGTTAATATCAAGAACGATGTTATTGACTAGATTGACCATTTCACTTAATTTGTTTCCTACATTTTCCTTAACATCAGCCCAACCAAAAAGCTTGTCATAGGTATCAGCCCAAAACTTTTTCCCTTCATCATAGGATTCAACGTCTTTATCCGAGACTGCATCTAAATGATAATAAGACTTTCCACCCTCTTTGAACTCTCCATACTGATCTGTGATAATATCCATTATGTCAGTCTTCTTACTAGGTTTTTCATTACTTTCCGCATTACCTGAACTGATAAATCCTGTTCCTGTAAAAAGAAGTAACATCATGATTAGAAAAAATAACTTTTGATATTTAACCCCCATAATCCTACAACCCATAAAAAAATAACCCGATGCAAATGCATGGGTTACTAACTGGGTTACTTACCTCCTTCCATATTTAGTTTTATAAAGACTCATTCTTTATCAGGCAATTCATGTAACACCATTCCTTTTTCGGAATTACTGTCATCTAAAGCTTCCGGCCTTATATCAAAATAAGACCTTACTTTCCATACTCCCTCTTCGTTTTGTTGTAGCACTATCCAGTCATTAACTAGAACATTCCTGTCATTATATCTTGAATATCTGTACACGATTTCTTCCTTATTTTCTGCATAAAGATTATCGTATCTTCTTAACTCATATACATCATTAAGTTCAGCAAATCCATCTGGAAGCCTATGGATATCTAATAAATCGCCAACTTTATCCGTTAACTCTTCTGTTCCTTTCGAAGACATATATTTCAAAACCTCGGGATAGTTTTGTTCAATCTTCACAACCATGAAATCATGTGCAATTGCATCAGTCTCTTCAAATACATCCACATAACTCTTCAATTTTTCATCAGCTTTTTCATTTGCATCTGCTTCATTTTCAGAAGTACATGCTGCCATTAAAACAGTCATGGCTAGTAGAAGTAAGAATCCCCATATACTTTTTTTAGACAAATCACCACTCCCTTTCAATGTTTTTTATGTTATCACACTACTCTTACTTTTTCACGTTCTCGTTCTGCTTCAGACGATGTTGAAGAATCGAAAGCATCCAATAACTCAACGAATACAGGATTGATTTTTACGACAGCAGAACGGCCATAAATATCTTGGAACAGTGCTTCTCCACGATCCAATGTTTTTAGGATTTTAATGTTTGCATTTGTCTTAGGTAGGTTAAGATAGTCCAGCATCTCTTCCGCTTCACTCGTTTTACGTAATCCGAAACTGAATTTCATCCCCATGTTTGCAACATCGTTTCCATGGTCAGAGGCGTTCTGGGAACCCTTCATCAGCGTTGTATTATAGAAACGGCCCATACGAACAATGAAATCCATCAGTTCAACACCTATAGGGCTTCGCTCGATGGCACTTGCTTCATCTTGTAAGATAAATTTATGTGTCCCCCTATCGCCTTTGAACATGTATTGCTTTGTCCAAGCTGTGATAGAAATCATGATTGCTTCGGAAATCTTATGGATCGTTCTATCCTTCTTCTTCTCCTTTGATGAAGGCAGATTTAGGTTCTGAATCATAAGTACCTGAATTGGTTTATCATGCTCTAGCACTTTGAAATTTTGGCCAACCTCACCAAACAGCAACATGGACAACTGGTTTCGTTTCAAAGTCTCTAAAGTACCTCTCAACCTTTCCAGTGTTTCATAGCGTTTATCGGACATACCCTCAGGACGATTCTCGTACAAGTCGTGGAGATAGATTAAAACACGCCCGATGCAAGGGTCTTCCTTATTAGATACTTCCTCCACTGCTTCGCTCAAAATATTGTAGGCATCTTCATTCAGGGTGATATTTGCTAGATACGAAAGAATATCCATTGTTATATCTTTGGCTTCCTCAATGCTCGTACTCGTTCTAAATGGGTCGAGTGATCCCGCATCGTCAGGATCAGAGCCAAGTGTCCATACTTCAATAAACTCTTTCGGTATGAACGGAAGCCCCTTATCCCATCCTGTTCGGTCTCCTTTAGGATCAATAATCAAGCCCTTTGAACCGGTTAGCGTCGAAAGATAAATGAACAAGTTCATGAAGAAAGACTTTCCTCGTCCAGTCATTCCAGCTACAAGGACTGATATTGAATCCACAACGTTTCCTAATCCATCAAATGCCTTAGCGGCTAAGTCGGGCTGGATAAAAACCGGTTTTGAAAACTGTGAAGTATGACCGATATAAAATCCTCGATTATCACCGATATTCGTTGTAGCCCCAAACATCATACCTGCCAATACACCGGGTGCCACTTCCATCTTATAATCATCATGATATTTTTTCGAGCCTGGAATTGATTCCAATAAAAAGTGAAGCTGTTCACCGTAAGGAGCAACTATTTTCAAACCGAACTTGGATAATTCGTTCCGTAATAAGCCTACTCTAGTTTTCAATTGCTCTTCCGATTCAGCGGTCACTTTAAAGATAAATGAACAGGCAAAACCGGGAAACCCTGTTTGTTTGAAATAGTTTTCCATCTGTATGGTCCCGTTTTGGGAGACATCCACGCTCATGTCAACGTCTTGCCCCCCTTTTTCAGCCTCCTTTCGTTGGTCCCTGAATTCTAGTTTAGCATTCGTCAATTTCTTCTTAATGATTTCGTTTGGTTGGTTCTCTGCACGTATTGAAACGGTCAATGGGAACGGCATTCTTAATTGGATTCGATAGAGCCATTCGCTTCCGGGATGATGTTGTACATCGTCTATATACTCAATGGACAGGTATTGGCAGTAAAGATTTTCGATGTCATTAGTATCTGTGATTCGACTTAATAGCAATGTCTTGGGACCGATTTCTTTAATATTCGTATTCTGCAAATCAAAGAAATCCTTTTTATTATTGCGTATCGCTTTATGCTTATTCCCCTGCTTATCGACACCTTCAACTGCGGTTCCGATTCCATATGATGTACGAAGCTGAACATCCGTGTTGTTATTTCGCGTGCTGAACGTTTTCTCAATAATGAATACCAATTCTTCCGTCGTGACTTTTTGGATACGTGAGCCAAAAGAATTGGCAACTGTGGACTCAATGGAAACCGCTTGGCTTTGGAATGCGTTGACCTGACTTTGTAAGATATCATCGGGATACAATCCGACTGCTTGATAAAGTGGTGAACTGAAACCTTCAAAGAATTTCTTAACGGACGTTAAAGCATTAATTCCGGCATTACCGGAAACGTATCTATTTTTCTCGGGGTCCAATTGGATTCCGATATAATGATGATATTCACTGGATTCATTCAATTCCCTTTCATTTTCAAGTGCTTTTTTGGCTTGCTCTATAAATTGAATCCCATTCTCTTTCAGGGGATATCTTTTCAACTTCATTTCTTCGATTGTAGAGTTCAAAATCCCTTTTATATTAGTTGGGTTAGGGACAACAAGATAATGCAGGTCAAGTCCAACATTTGTTAAGAACGACATTTGCTGTTGAAAAGGTAAAATCTTTTCATCATCATCCAAAAAGTCATAGTTGAACCCATCAATTTTGTAATACGCCCAAACAGTTCCGTCATGCGAGAAGATAATGTTATTTTCGATATGCTTAACAGGAAACTCGATTTTCACGTTTACCACTTCCTCTACTATTTGATATAGATAAAAAGAAGCTGTGAAAATTTAACAGCTTCTTTCTTCTATTACATTATTGATTTCCATCCTCTAAAGGGTTAGGGGCATCTAAACCAGAATTTTCTTCGGGTTCAGCAGGTTCTACCGAGTCAACTACTTCTGCTGGTAATTCAGGTTCAAAAGGTGTCCCAGCTTCAACAGGTTCCTTAGGGACAATTGGTTCAGTTGGAACTTCTGGTTCAATCGTTTCTTGTGAAATTTCAGGATTCATTCCTCTCTCTGATTCCGTCGGACTTTCAGGTTCTACAAGCTCCGATGGAATTTCCGATTCCGATTGATCAGTTGGAGTCGTTGGTTCTTCAGGTGTAACTACATCATCCGAGTTGGATGGCTCTATCGGATTCTCTCCCATTGGATATTCTGGTATTGATGGTTCAGTGGGATTTTCCGGTTCAACGGATTCTTCATCCGGTGCTACTGTATTCTCCGGATTCGAAGGATTTCCATCCTTTTCATCTTCAATGGGTTCGACCGATTCGGTTGGTATATCGGGTGTAACGGGATCGCTTGATTCTATTGATGTCTCGGGATAATTCAGTTCAACTGGTACCGGGATACTGGATTCATCCGAGATAACCGGGACTAGATTCGCTGGCGTTTCTTGGTTTATAGATTCTACGTGCTCGGTTGGCCCCGGGGTTCCTTGATCAATAGATTCAGATAGTTGGTCATGTTGACTAGGTTTGCCCGGCACAATCGGTAAAATCGGTTCGCTAGGCTTTGCAATTGCTACTATATCTTCGAAGAATACTGGCTTTTTCGGTTCATCAACCTGTATAGGTGCCTCTGCCAATTTGTCAATTTCAGCTAGTTCAAGTGGAACCGGTTCTATAGCTGCTACATCATTCTCCTTTACCACTTTTTTCTTTTCAGTAGCTACCGTAACAAACGATTCATTTAATTCTTTGAATTCGTCTTCTTCTTCAAAAAATGCGTGGTTTTTCACCTGGTATTTTTCGGCGTTTGCAATAGCATTTTCTAAATCTGAATAGTCGTCTTTTTCATCAAAAAGATTCTGAATTGGTACCTTGATTTCGATGGCAGTTGTAATTAGGTAATCAAGTTCATCTTCAAATTTTAGCGGAATTACTTTTGTTTGCAGGGTTTCAGTTTCTTCAATATTATTGGATTTCACTTCTTCACCGGTCTGCTCATTAGCTTTATCTTTAAGTAGATTGTAACTTGTGTACCCAATGCCCCCCGCTAAAACAGCTGACAGGGCAATTGCCCCGACCACTGTTGCTTTTTTCTTCATGTCTTTATTTTCATTAGTCAAGTAAATTCCTCCTTCAATTTTTTACGCTTTTCCACTAGATTCATCATCTACTTTTTCATCCTTTGTCGTAGGGTGCTTTTCTTCAGCTTTTGTTTTGATATAAGAACGGAGCGCATTATCATTCATCCCGTCTGCGAAATCAAGGGCTTCTTCTATTTGATCCAATGCTAAATAGGCATCCGCAATGAGGCGCGCTCTTCTTTCATCTATCTCCATTCTTTCAGCAGATTGATATTCGATAATTTTTTTATATTCCTTATCTAAAACAGCAACTTCAAAGGCAATCAATTCAGAATCTGTTTCTAATATCTTCAATTGTTCGTTCTCGTTCTTGGCAAGTAAGAACTTAACGATGGAGTTATCGAATTCTGGTGCATGATCTAATGCTTTTTGAGCATTGTCGGACATTAGATAAGTGAACAGCACAGCATGACGATCAGATTTTTCAAGCGTGTCGAAATCCAGATTATCGAAATGTTCAACAGCAACGGAATACTTCTGAATAGACGCGGCTCGCAATCCTGCAACTAGATTTTTCTCAAGGGTAATCACATGATTTTTGTCGTCTTCCATTTGTCCATTTATGACTGTCATGGCATCGTTAGCAATGGCATTTGCCTTTCCAAATTCAAAGTTATTCATCACATGGAGAATCGCAAAAACCAGAAAAATGCTCAAGGCGCTTGTTAAAAGAATAATCAAACCTATAGTTGCAACCGGCTTTTGATTCAGTTGATTTTTGAACGGATTCGATTGTTTTTGCAATGGTTTCTCCTGTTTGGTTTCTTCCGACTTCGGAATTGTTTCATCATTCACTTCCATCCCCACCCCTCTTTCATCGTTCTCTGGCCCTTTCCTGGTAGCAATACGGGCAAGGTACTCCATAACTTTTTCATGCTCTTTTTCAATTTCCGAATACGCATCAGCAGAATAATTATTTTTCACCAGCGGTCTATTATAGGTGTAATAGTTATGAAATTGATATTCCCTTTCTCTTTCCACTTCTCGCCCCCTAAAAAGGGAGCTATCTTTCAACCTCCTCGCTTGATACAAAATAAAAGAACGAAAGAAGTGTACAGGCGATCTTCCTTCCGTTCCAACATCCGCAAGCAGCCAAGCAAGTCCAATCGGAATAATAATCAAAACCCCAACTGGTATCCAATTGATAAGTTGACCAATGCCTGGTGTAAAATATAGTGTGGCCTCCACTATGGCAATTGCAAAGAAATACATAACCGCTTTCAATCGCAAAGGCCTACCCAATTCCAATCCAAAGACTTGGTAGAGTTGCCTCTCAAAACGAATGAAGTTGTTGAGCACATACAAAGGTATCCTGTTTATGATTTTCACCCCCAAGCCTAAACTTCCAAAGGAATCGCAAGGAGATGAATATATCCCCCCTTGCAGTAAGAGAAAATGTGTATTGTTAGTTGCCCAGATTTAATTTTTCAGCAAAGAACTCAGAAATGTTAATCAGTATATCAGGATTCACAATGAAGATTCCGATAAATGCAAGACCGATGATCACCCCTATCATCGCAATCCACGCTCTTTTGAATGCCGTCACAATCAATGCGATAAAAAGAACAATGAACAATGCCCATTTGATTTCCTCTGATAACCATGTAAACAAACCTTCCAAACTCATTCGATTCACCTCCCTTCGCAATAAAAAAAACACTGACATGAATGTCTGCATCCCGAAATCAACCTTATTTAACTGAATCATTTTGCTCTATTTCTTTATTCAAGGGTTTCTGGTCGTCACTAACGTCTTGTTGAGCGCTCCCTTCCTTCTGTTTATTTTTCAACTCATCAATGTACTTTTTATTATTGATGTGCAAAACTGTGTATCGTTTATCCTGCTCCAGCAACACCAGAACGTAACTTGATGCAAATTCGATTCCTGTTTCAGGGTCAGCCAAGACGACTTCAGTTTGAACGACATTTTCGTTTATGCTTTTCCCTTCGAAGATTTCAGTGTTCTTCAACCGAACAAAGTCCATCGTCTTACTGAGACCACTCTGGTGTATCGGATCGGTAACAATATAAGTTAACTTGTCTTTTGGATCGTTAGCATAGGCCTCAAAAAAAGTCTCAAGGAACGCATTTATATTTTGGTTGCTAACACTAGTTGCAGTTTTCAAACCATTTGTTTCCGAATCAATGCTTTTTCTTGCTTCTTGTTCATCCACATATGAAAAACTAGGCAAATCATATACAATGAATCGATTTTCAACTTCATCGTAGTAGACAGGTACTGAAATATACTTTGCCGTCTTCACCTTTTTAGGTTTGGGTGCAACTTCGCTCTCCGCCTTTTTTTCAAGAACGGTATTTTCAAATATCACCCTTGCCCTAAATGTGATCCGAGACTTTTCATCTTCTAAATCTTCGACATCCATAAGAACAATGTTTTCACGTGTGGTCATTGAGTTCCACTTTTTGCTATCAATCAAGATTTTCTCACTTAATTTTTCCGGAAGATAAGTTCCAAGTCTCCCTATTCGCTCACTACGTTTTTCATTCTCGATATCCCAGTTGAAATAAGTGACAACAAAACTCTTTGCAAATTCAATGCCTTCGGGAGATGTGGCTTTGTTCTTTCCTGCCATTGAATCGTCCGTAACGCTCGAAATCCCATCAGAAGAAAATACGTTAACAAAAACAATTAACAGCATAAATAAAAAAAGCATCCAGAAAGTCATTGCGCCAAATCTCTTCGCCCGATACCCTTTCGGTCTGCTTTTCTTTTCACGAATCTTTATTTCTTTTTTTCTTTTTTCATTTTCGGATGACTTTTTGAAAATCTCAATTGCCCTTTTCATTAGACCATCCTTTTGAATACCAGAACTTTTTAATCTCTTCCCCAAGACTAGTTACCTCCTTTTCATGTATTTCTCACCATGTCACGTCAAAATTTCTTCGAGCTTCCCACCATGATAAAAATCGCGACAATCAATACTAATGTGGTTATCGTTCCATATTTAACGAGAGACGATTCATAGAGATTAACGACATGCATTTTCAGTTCTTCCCATAAAGGAATCAACGTAGGAAACTGTTCTAGCAATAAACTGCCGATAACGACGATGAGGAAGACCATCAGGATTGTCCCGATAATGAGTTTAAACATTCTTTCACCTCCTCTCGCAGGTCGACTGTCACCATACCTTACGATGAATAGGTCGATTCATGCTTTTGATCACCATAGATGCAAACACAACCACACCTATAAAGTGAACAAGGCGTCTAAACTTTGATGTAAGTTTTTTTAATGTAGCCAAGCGCTTTTTCGGGCTGACAAATGCGGGCTTGCATCTGAAAGGACCTTCTTTTTCAAAAATATCTACTGCATCCTCGTCTGTTTTCGCTCTCCCTTCTTTCTTATAGGATATCAACTGTTCCAAAACATCTTTTGAACGATACATTGGAATCATCGACGAATTATTCTTCAATGCACGCTCAATCGTTTCAATATTTTCGTAAAGAGCCATTTTATTTTGCTCATAGAAAGCTGCTTCTCCCAGAATGCCTTTTCTTGATTTACGAAAGCATTTGACGACTGTGTTGTACATCCTAATGAATGAAACAATGACCCCCGTGTAGATGACAGTGTAAAGCAGGAACACGGGTAAATAGATAAAAATAAAGGGGTCAATACCATTGCGAACATAATTCACGAGAATCATGAAAATAGGCATCCAGATGAATGATCTTTTCACCAACTTGCAGATGGCTGGTTTGCTTACTGCCCTATCACAATTCAACTTTTCTTGGAAATTCTCAAGTTCTCTTAACTCGGCTTCGAACATTTCTTTTATCACGACCGTCTTATATGTCTGTTCCAGATCCATACGCATTCTTTTTCACCTCCTTCATATTAGTCACATTAAGGTAAAGTTCTGAATCGGGCCTTAAGCCCATCCAGCTTAATATAAGGCATATCTACGCAGTAGTAGTCTCCCCCTCGATGTTCAATTCTAGAAGATACATAATAACCACCGTCCTTCATGTCCGGGTCTTCACGCCATACATCAACTGAGGAACCACTTGTTAATTCCTGTCCACATAGTTCATAGCGATCCCTTTCATTCTTTTGCAAGTACCCCTCCATCAATACCTTTCTGCTTAGATCAACTATGGAAGAATAAGCATCTTCCAGCCCTTTCATGGCTTGAAATAGTGTATGATATTTTTGGATTTCATCAGCAGTTAAAATATAGACATTGATATTTTCCATCAGTTTTTGTGCGTCTGATAAAAGACGTTTTATTTTATATTCAGCATCAAGATAAGAGTTAATTGTGTCTTCTAATATTTTCATCTGTACACTCTCCTGTCCTTATTTGGGATAGTATTGAAATAAACTCTCTGAATTCGATTACTGATTTCATCCCCAGCGCCTCCCTTATCCTCTTCTTCGGGACCCCTTCTTTAAGCAACGTCATAATTTCATGTGTGGTGATATCCTGTCTTTTCTCAAGGATCGCTTCAATATTCGTATCTATTTTCCATAGCTCGTCGCCTACGATACGCATTTCTTTGTAATTGGGACAACCACCGCATAGCGATTCAACCATCTCCCTATCATTTGAGCGATCACCCATCATCACCAATTCTTTAAACATGCAGGAATCACATACCCTCAGCGTTGCACATACTTTCAAGAATTTCTGCTTCTTACGGTTACGTAGCTCTTCCTTTGTACTAAGCATTTCTTCACCTCCAGAGTTGATTAAAATTCAACACCAAAAGACGACAGCATCGCACTGGCGCTATCGTCTATCGCTTGTTCAGTTATTGTCGATTCGCCATCTGACTTGCTTATTTGTTGACCCCCTCTCATAGCAAGACTGCTATCAATTCTTTCTAGCAGCTCCCGATGCTGCTTCTCTAGATTGTCTTTCAACAATTTCAATTCGGTCAGCAAACGTTGATTATCCTGATTCACTTTTTGACCATCCGATATTGTTCGAGCAGCAAATCGGAGCATTTGACGAATCGTTTCACTTCGCCTGCTATCCGGTACTTTTGCAAGTAGGCTATAGATTTCCTCATCTTCCTCTTTCAAACGAAAACTATAACGCTTTTCCCAATTTACCTTCATATTACATCACTGATTTCCGACGTTTTAATTGGTCGAATACTGATTTCCCCAATCTCAAATACCCGATTGCATTTGCAAATTGGCTTTCTGTAATCTTCAATAGACGATTATCAAAGTGGGGCTGGATATAAGGCTCGAAGAGTTCACCACCTCCACCAGCCAAAAAAATTGAATCAAACAAATCGGATTCTTCAGCCCAGACGTTTTTCAAACGATCAACAATATTTGTTGCAATTGACCTCTTACTTGATTGGATAATGTGGCTGAAATCAATCTGGTTGCCTTTGTACGTTAACTTTCCATCTTTTAAAATCCTCGATATATAATGCTCACTCAGATCTGCTCCACCGGTTTGTGTTTTATAGGCTTGTCTGATATCCCTATACAGATTGTTCACACCGTCATCCACTGTACCCGATAACTTCGCCTTCGGAATGAATGAACCGTTCTCCTGAATTTCAACGACGACAAAGTCGGTGGTTCTGAATCCGATGTCAATTAATCCAATTAGTGATCCCTGGCTCATGAATTGTGGATACGTATATTTCCCGTCGTGATTGATCAAGGCTGAAAAGATCGCTGAAGCACCTTGCGGAAATACTAAAGCACGTTCGATATTCACCTGTCTAGCACCATCCACTACCGGACCAGACTTCCATTCTATTTGGGACTGGACACCTGTAATGGAGGATTGAAAATTCTTTGCTTGAGCCTGATAGAAGTCCAGGGGCAGACCGGTGGACAGATTCACCGAACCACCTCTGCCCTCAGTTACAAGCTGAATGGCCGTATTCAGTAAGATATGTGTATAAACATGATTGAACCTCTCGCGTTCAAAAATACGGGATAATGAGCGTGATTCATTTGCGAGCTCACCAATGAAATATTCTTCGTTCAAAATGGATATATGCATATTAGACAAATCATTCGGTGTATCCCCGAGGATGTTTGTAATCCCCCTGTCATACCCCTTCCCGACCAGTGATGGGAAGATGATCCTCTTTCCCGATGAAGAAATTGCTTTGACGAATCCATAGCCTAAATCCACTGCTACGTTTAACAAAATCATTACCTCCCTTGCTTTACTGCGCTCTTGAATTGTTATACCTTTCTGAGTTATTTAAGAGCTACTAAAAGATAAAAGTTAATTACTGTTTCCTTGTTTATCGAACCCATACTCCAACACCTTTTGGGTAAATCATTGTGATTTCGCCTTCACGATAAAGCCGATTAGCTTCTTCAAGCATAAGACTAACATCCTCTCTTTTCTTCCTTACCTTCCACACCTTTCCGTTGTTCAGCTGAATTACATCGCCATTTTTTATTTCTCCCGGTTCACGATTCATCAAGAGCCAGTTCAATCGTTTCTTTTCCATTCTTATCATTTCTGCTGTAGCATCTTTTTCGATATGTTCAAATCCGTAAAGATTGTTAAATGAGCAAGGTTTACCATCCGGAGTTAACTCAATCGATTCTATTTGAATGACCTTTCTTTCGTTATCTTTATTCAGAATGACCCAATCTCCAACTGTATTTGTATGTTCAAAATCCACTTTGAAACCCACAGTTAATGCTTGATAAAGTGTTTCAAATGACATTGACTTTAAATCACCATTCAAAATCTGGCGATTCTTATGCGAGTGAGCAAAATCGTAGAGCAACTTCGATTTATTGTTATAATATTTACTTTCATTAGTATTAATTGCCTGTTTAATCGCCTGCGCCTGTTTCGGTTTAATAAATACTTCTCGAGTCATTTTAGACCTCTCCTTTTTATTAGCTCCATTTCTAAACTGAAAAGTCAACAGATGTTTTGTGATAATAGTCTGACCAACAAACAGCATTAGTAAGATCCTAGCCATCCTATCTGTTAAAACGTATGAATTTTCCAGCTCTCCCTTAAAACAATCTTCACCCTTAATTGATACATTTATATTTACTAAGTCATTCGGTGTTTCTCCAAAGATATTCATGATTCCCTTGTCAAATCCTTCCTAAATCAATGATGAAAAGATGACTCGCTTCCCCGATGAAGTCTACTGTAAAATCAGTGGCCTCCTTTGTTTCGCTTAATGTGTCAACTGCCAAATACCTCCATGTTTATCGAATGTCTAGCTTGTTCATACTTCTTCTACACCAAATGGTGACTGTGCGTAAGGCTACTGTTTGTTATTCAGTAGCCTTATTGCTTTTAAATTACGTATTAACATTTCACTTGGTGGTCAAACTGCAACACAAAGTTACCAAAGTGTATCCATTTCCGATTCGTGGAACCATTCAAAACCTTGATTTAATAAGTCATGAATTAAATTCTTTGTCAATACAATTTCTTCAGTCCAATCAGCTGCCCGAGACCTAGCTGGCAGTCTCACGGACGATTGATTCCCTTTGGGGAATTCATGTAAAGTTATCACCTGTAACAAATGATTCGCGTTGTCAATTTTACGTAAAAAGAATGGACAACCTAGGAACTTTCCAATACGGTTCCGTTCCCATGTAATTTTATGTTCAGGAACTTTCAAACTTAAATAGAACTTTCTAAGGTCTCCATTTTTTAATTTTGTCCCGCACACAATACAAAAAACAGCCTCGTCTTCATGTTTAAATCGTTGACAGTTCGGACAACTTTTACTGTATTCTTTCATTTTAGCACCTCATTTACTTCACATTTTTTGTCTAATATGCTTCAACCTCGAACTAAAAAATCAACAAATATTTTATTAGAATAGCCCAACTGATATACAGAATAAGTACACTCCTGGTAATACAATCAATCAACATGAACATCCCTGAAGGAATTGAAATTCCTACAGATCGATTCGACGGATAGAACAACTTTACTTTACCTGTCAACATATCTCCCGCAATATGGGCAAGTATTCCTGCACACACTGACAAAGCCGCCCACCATCCTGTAAACGGATATATTAAAATCCCTGCCAATAATGAAAACAGCATGGAATGCGTAAATGTACGATGACCGAATACAAAATGTATTGGAATGGATATGAAGAAAAACAACCTCCCGAACTTTGATTTTGGTTCATCAAGATCTGGTATAACCCCAGCAATTCCACCAATGACCGCACCTCTCCAATCACCACCTGTCACTGTATAGCCCATTACCATTCCCGATAAAGCATGAGTGGACCATTCCATCAGCCGACCATTAATTCTGAGTTATTGTTTATTTTCGCCTTAACAATACGTATCATTTAAAATTTCCTCCTTTCATTTAACACGGTAATAACATGGGCTGGATAATTGAACTGCTGAAATGAATCAGCTGGTCAGCCATCTATTTTTTCAGCCCAGGTTTTTTCCTGCGATTAAAAATCTAAATGGAGTTAATCTGAACTTCCATTATTCACCTTCCAATCTGATCACTATTACAGGATCATCTGGCCCCTAATAAACGAAAAACTGATTGAGCGATGAATGCGCGACACTTGTATATTAGAGAGTGAGATAGGGCACCATTGCGAAAATCCCCTTTAACCCTATAACAACAACGTTTGTGGTCATTTTGGGGTGTGGGGATTTTTCAACACTAGTGTCGATATTCTTCTACACCCCCATTTCACACTTATCCCTTTAATATCAAAATTGGGCTGTAGAAATTTTTCGACACCCCTTGAAAGAAATTCAACAACTCTTATAAATCAACAATAAAGGGTGTTAAATTTTCTCCACACCCGGCTACTCCTTCATCTTTTTTAATTCAATGTAACTTTTTCTAGTGAACAGCCTCCCAAATTCTTCCCCATTCCTAATCCAAAGCTTCCACATAAGGAGGACTTTTTTTCGTTCTAATTTATCGAATTCTATGACCAATTTAGATAAGGTAGCATTGATTCTGTTTCGGTCACCGGCATAGATAATTTCTGGATTCATGAATATGGGTCTGCGTGTAACGCTACGCTTATGTTCCTTTATCTCTTGCGAATCAACTATTTCAAGTAGTATTCCTTTTTCCAGGAGACTTTGTATAGTCGAACTGATACCCGTGCGATCACGTTTAAGATATTTTGCAATATCTGATACAGTCATGAACTGACCTGTTTCTGTATCAGTAATGCCATTTGAATGTAACTGGACCAATGGCATTAAAGAAAAAAGAAACCCCAGTTCTGCATTCGTCAGGTATTCTTTCCTGATAAGCACATCGAGGTTCTGTTGGATTGCTTGAACAAATAATGCCTTATTTTTGTCTTTCAGCTTGTAAAGGGCATACCCCTGTTCATTTGCTTTCTGTTCTTCTTTTGCAACGCTTGCTAGATCCACTACATTTTCATTATCACGGATTCTGGCACGCTTCTCAGCAGCTTCCAATGCATTTTCCATGTCCATTACTATATCACCCCCTTCCACTGCCTACACTTCCACTTTTGAACCTATTGCTATAGGCTGTATAAGTAGTGATACGCTTCGCCAATCTACTGTTTCTCGTGGTCAATTTATTATTTGAAATAGCAATCTCCATCGCCTTTTGCGTTCCAATCAATACGATTTTCTCTTTTGCCCTTGTCATACCTGTATACATCAGATTGCGAGCGAGCATTACATAATGGCTTGTAGTAGCAGGAATAATTACGATGGGAGCTTCGCTACCCTGCGACTTGTGAATGGTGATTGCATAACCGAGCTCCAATTCCTTGGTGTCTGTTTTCTCATACGTCACAGACAAACCAGAAAAATCACATGACATAATATCGACAGATTCGTTAGCCTGATTTATTTCTTTAGAAATCCTGGTAATAACCCCGATATCACCATTGAAAACACCTTTTGATTGATTGTTCTTGATCTGAATGACCTTATCCCCCTGACGGAAAAGTCTCTTCCCAATATTCCATTCACTTTTTGTAAGATTAGCCGGATTCAGGGCTTCTCGTAACTGCTCATTCAAAGCAAGCGTACCGGCAGGTCCCTTTTTCATCGGGCTCAAAATCAAAATATCGGATAGGGAATAGCCCAAATCTTGAAAGCGTAAAGTACTTCTGACAATTAGATTTGCAATGCGCTTCGGGTCATCTTGATGAATAAAATAAAAATCACTTTTATCTTTATCGATAAGAAGTGATTTCCCTTGATTGACTCTATGGGCATTACTAATTATCTGGCTTTCTTCAGCTTGTCTAAAAACTTCGGTCAGGCTAACTGTCGGAAGACCTGCTTTGATCATATCGCTAAGTACATTTCCTGGACTGACAGAAGGCAATTGATCAATATCACCAACGAATAGAATCTTTGTTTCCCGCTCAAGAGCATCCATCAGTAAACTAGCCAATTGAACATCCACCATCGACATTTCATCAACCACCAAGAAATCACAAGGAAGTTTCTCTTGCCAATTATAAGTAGGAACATCCCCGTGTTGATAACCAATCAACCGATGAATTGTGGATGCTTCATAACCAGCCACTACCGATAATTGACGACTTGCCTTTCCTGTCGGTGCAGCTAATCGAACAATTTTTTCGGGATATACTTCTTTATACATATCGAGCATTGCACGAATAACGGTCGTCTTTCCTGTTCCCGGACCGCCAGTGAGTATCAGCATCTGCTCCTCGAACAAGCGCTTAACCGCTTCACGTGGCTTCTCAGCCAAGATGATTCCCTGTTTCTTCTGATACTTCACAACCTGTTTATCGAGTGAAGGCAATGCTTCGCCATCCCGAGAACCCCTCATTTCTGAAAGTTTCCGAGCTACTCTGTCTTCATATGTGAATAAAAACCTTGGGTAAACACAATTGTCTTCGATAACGATTTGTTTCTCTTCTAATCGATAAATACTTTGTGCCAATTCATCCATTGAGACTTTATCTGCATCGATAGTGTTATGGTTCAATGCACGTTCTGCATCTGCCAGTAACTCGTCCTCCATAACATAGCAATGACCGGAGCTGAAACAGTTCTCTTTCAAGACATAGTTCACACAAGCGTCGATGCGAAATCCAGACAAAGGGGATATGCCCATCTTGCGAGCAATTTCATCAGCTTTCAAAAAGCCAATCAGATTCAATTCAGTAAGCTTGTATGGATTTTCGAAGACAATGGCTACGGTATTGGACTCATATTCTTTATAAAGTCGCATAGCCGTACTTGCAGTTCTCCCAAAGACAAGCAATTTCCCAATAATCTTCTGTACCTCAAATATAGACCGGACACTTTCAACAATTGCATTGGCCCGTTTCTTCCCTATCCCCTTGATCCCCTCTAAACTTTGCACACCCTGTTGAGATATTATGGCCAAAGCCTCCTCACCCAACTGTTCAGCGATGAGGCCAGCTTGCTTCGCCCCGCAACCTTTTACAAGGGGCGAAGCAAGGAATGCAATAATTTGTTCCTTCGTTTGCGGTATCGGCCTTTCCCATGACAGCACCGCAAACTGTTTCCCGAACTCCGGGTGATTTTCCCATTCTCCCCGAACCCTTACTTCTTCTCCTTTATCGACTCCATATATGCTGCCTTTTATTGTAAGTTCTTCTCTATCCGTCTGCAATTTTGCGATTAGATAGTCCTCGTTTCTGTAAAGAACCCTTGAGACTTTCCCGACAAAGGTATTCATTCCAGACTCACCACCTTGTCACGTGGACACAATATAGCGTTTAACCGCTTCAGAAAATCACGAGTACTCGGAGTAGGCAATGGGTATTGTAATTCAATTTCGGGAAAAAGGTTCAAGAAAAGAGCATTTGGCACAACAACTGTTTGACGTTTTTTCATGACAAACGCCTTACATCTTTCAACCATTCTCTTGAGAGGATTAGATGAATTCACACTGTTTTTTATCTCTTCTATAGAATTAACAATTGGTGTATCAAGGGTATCAAGCTGTTCGAGCAATTCTTTTTCTTCAGGTGTTCCTACTACATCATTTGCTGCATGAAGGAGTTCATTCTTTGCTACTGTAACTTCTTCATTCATTAGAAGTTCCTCAAATTGCATTTCTACTTCTGGTGTGACATCTACCTGCTGGAAAAACACTTCGACTTCTTCTTGCGGAATGTTATATTTGCTAGGAATACCAGTTACCTTTGGCACTGACTTCACTAAGTGCCAAAGGTTATCCGGGAAATAATGAAAATTCATATTTAGTTCGATTAAAATATATCCACTCAACACACTACTAATTTTTTTCGTTTCCTTTCTCGCTCCTCTTAATTCTTTCGCAAGATTTAGAATACTCTCCTTATAGCTGTCTAGCAATGCAAGAGAATTGACGTCTTTGTATACTTTCAGATTGTCATAAGCAGTGCGCAGGTTATTCAAACCAGCTTGAATTCTTTTTACATACAAGTGATCTGTAATGTCTCCCGTGTTCAAAGCAGACAAATCGATAGACGTATTATCCTCACGAATGATTTCTGTAAATGTTTCCATAGCATAAATTGCTTTAACCATTAAATCACCGGATCTAAGCAAAACATTTTTCAACATTTCTTTCGCTTCAATTTCTGCGCCTGTTCGAACCTGAATTACAAAGAAAGCCATCTCTTCCCATCCCTTCAAAAAAGATTTAATTTCAAGTTATATATTTTCCAACTCTGTCTTACCATTGCAGTTTCACTAAAATGAAAACTACGACCCAAAGACTCGATGAAAGTTCTTGTCTAGAAAAACAGCCATTTTTGAGGCTTGAAACGACCAAGTCTGTCCTTTTCCTTTTGGGTAATACACAAACCCACCATTTTGGCTGTCTAGCTCATTTTTGAACTTCTGTTGGAAAAGAATATTCTCTTTAAGCCATTCACTTTTCTTGCCAGTCCTGCTTTCCAAATCTTTCATACTCCAATAGAGACCTACCAATTCACGGCTTCTCAATTCCTCCAGCTCAACTTTTCTGATTAGCACGGAATCCTCAGGAATTGGGATGGTAAGATTAACAGATAATTGCTGTTCCAACTTTCTCCCCTCCTCCATTGTTCTAATAAAATGTGTACAGTTTACTAAAACACAATTCAAAAGTTACCCGTTTTGAGTAATTAATACTCAAAAAAAATAAAGATTGTCCATTCGAGTAAAATAGACCATGAAATTCAAATAAATCATAAATCAGAACCAATATCTTACTCGATATGAGTATATTTAAGGACTACTATACTTACCCGTTTAGAGTAAGTCAAACTTTTTGATACTCGATTTGAAAACATTTTGAGGTAATGTCATTATTTTCGTGTTGGTGAGTTACGAAATCGGGGTATGATATGATAGAATTAAGAAAATGATCAAGAGAAGGTGCAATAATTATGGCAGATAACCTTCACGAGAAATTAAAAGCTCTGAGGAATGAAAGGAACTGGTCAAAAACTGAAGTAGCAAAGAGACTGGGTGTAAAGGCATTATCTACCTATGCCAATTGGGAATATGGCGATAGGACACCTAATCCTAAAATGATAAAAGAGATTGCTACCCTGTATGACGTTTCCATCAATTACCTTTACGGTCTACCGGAAGATACTAATTCTGGAAACGACGAAAGGGATTTTCTAAATGCAATCAGTGATCCAGAACTCAAAAGATGGTATTTGGAACTACCTAAATCTAAAGAAGAAGACCTACTAAAGTTGCGGAAAATGTGGGAAATTATTCAAAATGAGGACAAATGAAACGTATTTTAAAAATATGCTTTAATATCCCTATCTTTTATTTTTAGATAGGGTATTATTTTAAATATAAAAGGAACATATGTTTCATCTAGTGAGTAAAGGTGTTGAAGACGAATTGAAAATCTCGAATTTAACTTTCTTGGAGGAAAAGATTTTATCAATTTATCATTCACTAAACATCACAGAGCCAGGTTTTTACAATAGCAAAGAATTGATCAATTCATTTTCCGAAAAGTTTGGAATTAAGACCTATTATTTTGATGAATCAAGCGAAGCAAATAATTTAGGTGGTGAATATCGTATTTTTCTAAATGTAAATCAAAATCCCCAAAAGATATGGCAAGATTTCGCTCATGAGCTAGGCCACATCATTAGACACGATGGTTGTCAGTGTTCAATGGGGATTCCATTTCGGGAATTCCAGGAATGGCAGGCGGAAAGTTTCGCATTCCACTTTTGTGTACCGACATTCATGTTAGACCTCTTAGAACTACCACAACTTCGATGCGAGGCAGTTGAGTTAATTGCAAGGCTATTTAATGTTGAAACCACCTTTGCAGATGTACGATTGGAAAAATGGTTGCAAAGTCGAGAAATCTACTTATAAACAGAACATACATATTTTTTTATGGGGGGGATAAAAACAAATGGCATCATTTCAAAAAAGGGGAAAGACATGGCAATATACGATTAGCCATAAACCGAAACCAATTCGAAAAGGAGGATTCAAAACCAAAAAAGAAGCCCAGGTAGCTGCATCTATAATCGAAGAGGAGTTGCGAAAAGGGATTGTTCCACACTTACGTGAAATACCATTCGATGAATATTTCTTACAGTGGTTACACGATTATAAAACTGATATCGTGGATATTACCTTTGAACGCTATGAGAATACGCACCAGGCAATTGTAGATAGATTCAAAGGAAAAACCATTCAAAGCATCAGTAAACGTGATTATCAGCGATTTCTGAATGAATATGCGCTTACGCATGCTAAAGAGACGACACGAAAGTTAAACATTCATATTCGGGCATGTGTAAGAGAGGCGATTGATGAAGGTATTATTCGGGTAGACTTTACTCGGGATGCCATCGTAACGGGGAATGTAGCGGCAAAGAAACCAGAAGAAAAGCACTTGGGATACGAAGAGACTGAAACCCTTCTCAACGAATTGCACAATCGATTGCACCGGTCACTCGGTTATTATCTGCTGCTACTGGGATTAACGACTGGAATGCGCTTTGGTGAATTAGTCGGTTTGACAAGGTCAGATTTTGATTTTACAAATAATGAAATTACTATCAATAAAACATGGGATTATAAAAAAGGCGAAGGATTTCAACCGACCAAAGATAATTCAGATCGAGTTATTGAAGTGGACAAGGAAACTTTAGGAGTATTTGAAGAATTGTTCGATGCCCCATCTACCGCTCTTCATGATCTTGTTTTTTTTAGTGAGCAATCAAAGTACAGAGTATTGTCAAATGAGGCCATGAATAAACTGTTGCGAAACACGTTGAAATATTTAGGTTTTGATAAAATTAATGAAAATGGAGAAAAACAAACAATTACTGTACACGGCTTAAGGCATACGCATGCCAGCATATTGCTGTATAAAAAAGTATCCATATATTATGTCAGCGAACGTTTAGGCCATGCCACGGTTGATACAACGATGCGGCATTATGCCCATGTAATTAAAGAGTTGAGGGAACAGGATACTAAAATAAGCGTGGATACATTTAAAAACATGAGAACCAAGGTTAAGGAGGGAATAGATGTGTAAAATATGTGTAAAAACTTTTCGTTTTCTATCGTATTCAAACGAATACTCGATAATAAAGAAAACGTCCTAAACATTGATTTAACAACATTTACGGGCGTTTCCCTTCTTTCTTAAATCATTCAAAATCACCTTAAGTATGCCCTCGGCGGGAGTCGAACCCACATTTCAAGCTTCGGAGGCTTGCGTGCTATCCATTGCACCACGAGGACTCTATAGAACCTGCTTTAGCAGACAAGATTCATTATACTAGCGTATTGCCATCTTTGCAACCCTAAAATAAAAGTCGTTATATTTGACCTTTGTTGACCATACTATGTATGATAAAGTTACAGTTAGAACGTGTAAGCGTTTTGACAGGCTGACTAAACTATCCACCTTGAAGGAGGAAATGAAATGAATCTAATCCCTACAGTAATCGAACAAACGAGTCGTGGAGAGCGTGCTTATGACATCTATTCCCGTCTATTAAAAGACCGGATCATCATGCTCGGCAGCGGTATCGACGACAATGTGGCGAACTCCATTGTAGCACAACTTCTGTTCTTAGAAGCGGAAGACCCTGAGAAAGATATCTCCATCTACGTCAACAGCCCAGGCGGAAGCATCACAGCCGGAATGGCGATTTACGACACTATGCAATTCATCAAGCCAGACATCCAAACGATCTGTATCGGAATGGCGGCTTCAATGGGCTCATTCCTTCTTGCAGCAGGAACAAAAGGAAAGCGTTACGCGCTCCCGAACGCAGAAGTGATGATTCACCAACCGCTTGGTGGTGCACAAGGTCAAGCAACAGAAATCGAAATCGCAGCCAAACGCATTCTCTTCTTGCGTGAGAAACTAAACGGTATCCTTTCTGAGCGCACTGGCCAACCAATTGAAGTCATCGCTAAAGACACAGACCGCGACAACTTCATGACCGCTGAACGTGCAAAAGAATACGGCCTCATTGACCATATCATCACACGCAGTGACATGAAAGAAAATACAAAATAATAGTGCCAAAAGCCGACCCCATGGGTCGGCTTTTTTACACGTAAGGGGTTGTTCTAAAGTGAATTTTGGTGGTGGCTTTGGGCTTAAGTGGGGCGATTTTGAGCGTGTGTCGGTGGCTTTGAGCAGAAGCGATGGACTTTGAGCGCGGCGTAGAATTCTTTGAGCGTATACAAAGCACTTGGAGCGCGCAGGCAACTTCTTTGAGCGTGGTGGCAGCTCTTTGAGCGCAGCACTTTCTTCATTCACAAAAAAACCATTCTTTTCCCAACAAAAAAACCATCTCTCATGTCGCTGGACAATTGGAGACGGTTTATCTGATTAGTGTTCATTTTCGACCAGTGTTGCGAGCGAGTCAAGCGCTTGTTCTTCGTCCACGCCTTCTGCGATCAATGTCACGGTTGTGCCACGGGCGATGGCAAGGCTCATGACGCCCATGATGCTTTTTGCATTCACTTGCCGTTGCTCTTTTTCCAAAAAGATATCGGATGTAAAGCGATTAGCTTCTTGCACGAATAATGCGGCTTGTCTTGCCTGCAAACCGGTCTTCATCTTTACTTCAACTGTTTTTTCCGCCATATAGTTACCCTCTCCTGTCTTCTTATCGGATTCCGATGCCTCCACTACGGAGGTTTTCTGCGATTTCTTCAATTTTTCTAAGGCGATGATTGACACCTGATTTACTTACGGTACCACCCGATACCAATTCCCCTAGTTCTTTTAACGTAATGTCTTGGTTTTCCACCCGGAGTTGAGCGATTTCTTGTAGTCTGTCCGGTAATTGGTCCAGTCCAATCGTTTTTTCAATGAATTTAATATTTTCCACTTGACGCTGTGCTGCCCCGATCGTTTTATTCAAATTGGCTGTTTCACAATTGACGAGACGGTTTACACTATTACGCATATCGCGCACAATCCGAACATCTTCAAATTTCATCAATGACACATGCGCACCGACGATACTGAGGAAATCCGAAATTTTTTCGGCTTCTTTCAAGTAAGTGATGTAGCCTTTCTTGCGCTCGATCGATTTAGCATTCAAGTGGTATTTATTCATCAGTTCCACAAGTGCTTCACTATGTTCCTTGTAAATCGAAAATATTTCCAGGTGGTATGAGGACGTTTCCGGATTATTGACAGAACCGCCGGCTAAAAATGCTCCGCGCAAATAGGCACGTTGACAACATTTTTTTCGGACCAACTCTTTGGAAATCTCATTTTTAAATTGAAAGGTACCCGTCAAAATGAGTAAGTCTTCCAGAAGTGGTTTTGCCCCATCCCGTATCCGGCAAATATAGACGTTGTTTTTCTTCAATCTCATCTTTTTCCGGACGAGCAGTTCCACCTTGTAATTATATAATATTTTTAGATTGGAGTATAACCTTCTTGCAATTGCAGCGTTTTCCGTTTGCACATCCAGGCTCAATTGCTTATTTGAAAAAGACAGGACTCCATTCATTCTGATAAATGCAGCTACCTCTGCCTTTATGCAGCATTTTTCCACTTCCATTTGCGTCAACTCTTTTTTGACTTCAGAAGCAAAAGACATGATTCTTCCCCTTTCTCGGCGACGATCACGTCCGTTCCGTCGTTATCGCATTTTCCATATACTCCATCAACCACTTTGCCACTTTTTCGGAATCATGCAACATATTTTTCCCAATCCTTACCCCAATATCTTTGACGACGATATGAGGAACAAGTTGCTGTAATGTCTCAATATCATTTTCAACTTGCCAAGGAGGGCCTTCACTTTCTCCATTGCCCGATGTGATCGACAAATCGGTTCCATTTAACAAAATGGCGTCGATAAACGGCTCGCCCGCGTGGTCATACAGTGCTTGCACATGTTCTGACGCCGTGTAGCGATGCGTTTCGCCTGCTTGCGTCGCCAAGTTGTTAATATACACCTTTTTCGCCTCACATGCCAGTACTGCTTGACGTATGGCAGGGACAAGGATCGTCGGCAATATACTTGTATACAGACTCCCGGGCCCAAAAATGATCAGATCTGCGGCTTTGATTGTCTTGACCGTTTCCGGCAACGGGTCGACTTCCTGAGGAGAGATGAATACCCGACGTATTTTATGTCCGTAAACAGGGATTTTCGATTCGCCTGTTATGATTGAACCATCTTCCAGTTCGGCATGCAATGTAATCCGTTGATTCGCTGCTGGAAGAACTTTCCCTTTGATATTCAGCACACGACTCATCTGCTCGACTGCTCGGGCAAAATCACCAGTAATATCCGTCATCGCTGCCAGAATCAAGTTCCCAAGCGAATGACCTTTCAAATCTTCAGCCGTTTGAAAACGGTATTGGAACATTTGTTCAATCAGCGGTTCGACATCTGAAAGCGCTGCCATCACCTTACGGACATCTCCTGGTGGTGGAATATCGTATTCACCAAGAAGCCTGCCCGAACTCCCTCCGTCATCCGCTACGGTCACGACTGCGGTCAAATCAATCGGGTATTGTTTCAACCCGCGCAGTATAGTAGACAATCCGGTCCCGCCACCGAAAACGACGATTTTTTTCAACTTCCCGGATCGTGACATAGCGTCAATCCTTTCTCTTCTCAATATCCCGATGGGTGATGAATGTCCGGTATTCCTCTTTGAACCGTCCTCCGAAAAACTCGGCAAGTGTGACAGAACGATGCTGGCCTCCCGTACACCCGAATGCAATGACCACTTGGGATTTACCTTCGTTTTTATATTGCGGAATTAGAAATTTAAATAAGTCCGTCAATTTGTCAATGAGCATTTGTGTATCGTTCCACTTTAGTACATAATCATAGACTTCTTTCTCTAAGCCTGTCTTCGGTTTCAATTCTTGAATGTAGAAAGGATTCGGCAGGAAACGCACATCGAAGACGACATCCGCGTCAATCGGCATCCCATGCTTAAACCCGAACGACAAGAAATTCAGCGTAAAGCTGATATCCTCTTGCGAAGAGAATTCCGAAATGATCTTTTCCCGTAAAGCTCTTGGCTTCAAATTAGAGGTATTGATGATTGTGCGAGCACGGCCCCTCATCTCAGATAACAGCAAGCGCTCCTTCTGGATCCCTTCAAGTGGCAAACCACCTTCAGCCAGCGGATGGGAACGCCTCGTTTCTTTATAGCGTCTGACAAGCGTTTCATCTTCCGCATCGAGAAATAAAATCCGGGATGATACTCCTTCCATCCGCAACAGATTATCGAGTGCACCGATCAAGGAGTCGAATAAGTTCCCTCCTCGCGTATCCATAACGGCGGCAATCCGCCTCATACGATTTTCCGATTTCATCATCAGATCAAGAAATGTCACGAGTAATTCCGGTGGCAGGTTATCGATACAATAGAAGCCTAAGTCTTCAAAACTTTGCATCGCAACCGTCTTGCCAGCCCCGGACATCCCTGTAATAATGACGATTTCCACGTCACTATTAGGTGCCTCAACTTCCGTCATTCCCATCACCTTCCATTGAGTTCTGAATCGTTTCCTTCAACAGCTTGAACTCCCCAGTATAATGGAATGTCCCATATTGTACGCCCTGTTGGGAAACCGCAAAAAGAAGATTCCTTCGGTCTCCTTCCGCCATCGGCAATGTGTGCAAACTTGCGACAGGATGCCATTCAAGTATCCCTTCGACTGTCGTTTCAAATGGTTCACCAGAAAGGTCATGCGCGACAAACGTATAGAGCATCCATTCATTGATCGTATGCTCGCCCGTTCCATCGGTAATCACCATCGTATAGACGCCCTTCAAATGCGGATCAATTGGAACAGCACCGGTCTCTTCGGTGAATTCCCGAACTGCCGTTTCATAAATTGACTCGCCAGGATCCATTTTTCCGCCTGGGGCCACATACCAACCGCGTCGGGGCTTTTTCAACAATAAAACCTGATCGTCTTTGACGACGAGTAAATTTACGATTCTTTGCATTTGTATACCCTCACCTTTGCCAATTACGCTTCAGCGTAATTTTGTCCAAATTTTGAATTGCGGTTACGCGCATTGAGCTTATGGCCCCAGACGCCCGGGTCACGAGTCAACACCACCGTACGATCAAGAACGCCGCTACGCAGGCTCGTCTTTTGCCTGTTCCATCTAAACACGCGCCCTTTTTTGGCGCTGATTGACTACAAAATTTGTGACATCCGCTAGAGGCTTAGCTTGAATCAGCAAATGTCTTTGTACTGAAAGTGAAGCGTTCACTATCAATTACGCCGGAGGCTTTATCTTCGTTTAGCGTGCGTTTGAACATCCGCTGAACAGGAAACAAAACCACAAACACTCACCACCTATAGAAGTGGGAGTCTGCTGCTGAATGAAAATAAGGAGTTCTGTCTCCTTCTTGATCTCTATTTTACCACTCATCCCGCCACTATTGTGAAGCGAGATGGCTTTTGCTGATTCAAATTGTACGCATAGTACTAGTATACATCCTAGCCACGTAAAACGACATAAAAAAAGCCTTAAAGTTCTGTCAAGATCTGTATTCTTTGAATTCTTTTACCTACTGACGATAAAAAGGACTGTCTCCCCGGGATTCCCGGGGAGGCAGCCTCAAAAATTGTTTTATCAAAAGGGGGGTCAATTGATAATATTAGTATACCTTTACGATGTTGCAAACGCATTACATTCACATTAAAGATATATTAAATCATTCAAGCCTCCGTCACTAATGACTCCATCAATTCCTCGACATATTTCTGTACGGCTTGCGCAGCAATACTGCCGTCGCCAGTAGCGGTTACGACTTGGCGCAATAGTTTTTCACGAACATCTCCTGCCGCAAAAATCCCCGGCACGGAAGTTTCCATAATTTCATTCGTTTCGATATAGCCATTTTCATTGAGGATACCTAATTTTTTAAACGGTGCTGTCAATGGGTTCATACCGATATAGACGAACATGCCATCCGCTTCAAATTCTCTTTCAGAACCGTCCACTGTCGATACAAGCGTAACTGAACCAACTTTGCCATTATGCTCATTCACTTTTTTCACAGTCGAATTCCAGATGAAGTCGATCTTGTCATTGGCAAATGCACGGTCTTGCAAAATCTTTTGGGCGCGCAATTCATCACGTCTGTGTACAATCGTCACTTTATCCGCGAAGCGTGTTAAATAAGCTCCTTCTTCAACTGCAGAGTCGCCTCCGCCCACTACGACGAGCTCTTTCTTGCGGAAGAATGCACCGTCACAAACTGCACAATAACTTACACCGCGACCGGTTAACTCATCTTCACCCGGAATGCCCATCTTTTTATATTCTGCACCTGTTGCGATAATAATCGCACGTGTTTTATATTCTTTCGGGCCGACAACAATCGTTTTGTAACTCTTTCCATCAATTACATCCGTTACATCGCCGTAAGCATATTCTGCACCGAATTTTTTTGCATGGTCAAACATTTTTGTTGAAAGTTCAGGCCCTAAAATCGTCTCAAACCCAGGATAGTTCTCGATCTCTTCTGTATTTGCCATCTGACCACCCGGTACACCGCGTTCCAACATCAATGTCGACAAATTTGCACGGGATGTATAAACTGCAGCCGTCATGCCCGCAGGACCCGCTCCAATAATAATGACATCATAGATTTTCTCGGTTGTCATATAAATTTTCCTCCTTGACTAACAATCCTTTTCGTCCCGACGCCATTCCAAATTTGTGACATCCGCCGGAAACCGGATTGAATCAGCTCTACTAAAAGGGTATAAGAATGATGAAAACCGTTCAACTTATTTGCTTATGCATCCAATGTATCACTTTTCAAAATGCGGAAGAAACTCGAACAGCTCACCAACATATTTTGTAAGTGTTGGTACCGAAATTCCGAATTCCTGGGCAATCCCCGTTTTCGTCACATTTGAATACCGTGAAGACTGGAACATATAAACAGCAGCGGCAGCAATTGCGACAGGGTTCCGGAATGGATAAGAACGGCTGAGTGCATTTTCGCAAAGCGTGAACCACATTTGAAAAAGATGGGTCGCCTGTTTATCCAACGGGCTATGCTTGGCATATAACAACTCGGTCGTTTCAAGCGCGCGCATAAAAGATTGGTCGAAAGTGGTTTGCGGCATGAAATCATAGTCCAGGCTATTCGCCAAAAACAACTGTTCCAATGGACTTAGCTTTTCCACTTCGATATAGGAAGGATGTGAAATAATCTCCTGCTTATGCCCCGATTTCCCAAGGAGATAAAAACCGAACATCCTTTCACTCCGATAGGCGTTCCGAATTTTCTCCAAGATGAATTCCCTGTTTTGTTCCAATGAATCGGCATCGATATCATTTTGCACACCGAGCCACGGTTCATACCCCGCTTTGGTCGGATCCAATGCAACTAGATGCGCATACGCTTCCCGGGCCACTTCTTCATGCCCAGAAAAATAAGCCGAATGGGAAAGCCAGAAATAATAACCGATGTCTCCGTTAAAACCGCGTTTCTGAAGACTTCTCAGCCAGTTATACGCTTCTTTATGCTTACCGACAAGAGCGAATGTAGCGCCCAGCTTAAAACGATGCTCAAACTGATAGGGCTTGATCTTCAACAGTAAATCTAAAAGATCGACCAGCTCTTCTTCCCTTTTTTCGTAATAATAAAAAACCGCTAAATTGCAGAGGGCATGGATATTCCCTTTGTCACGCTCCAGCACTTCATAAAGCAACTCGCTGGCGCGTTCAGTCTTGCCAATATAGAAATACGCCAATGCCAAATTATTATACGCCGCCCATAGATCGGGTTGTTCGGCAATAATCGACTCGAAAATCTCCACCGCGCTATCAAAATCCCCTGACTCCATAAGACGTCTCGCTTTCTCCTGCAAATAGAAGACCTCTCCTTCAGACATTTCGTCTGAGTCATTAGCCAATTCTTCCTGCTCCACAAAGTCAATGATTTCCATCGCCTCATCCGCTAAAGAACCATGTGGATCAAGGTGTATGTACTGTTCCGCATACTTCTTGGCCTCATGTAACATGCTGAGATGAGCATGCACTTCCGCCAAATAATAAATAGTATCCGCTTCGCTCGGATCGAGTGCACGGGACTTGCTTAACAGTTCTAGCGCCTCGTCGAACTCCCCTTCCTCCATGAGCAGTACACCATATTGCATGAGGATCTTCGGGTTTTCAGGGCTCAGCTCTGCTGCTCTTTTCAAGTATTTATCGGCATCTTCAAAACGATCACGCTGCATCGCTTGCATAGCTTTATCATAATAAAATTCACCATCTGGTATAAACGAAATGATTTTTCTGTCACGTAATTTATGTTTTTTGTCCAATCATATTCCCCCGAAAAAAGAAGAAGGAACGTACGATACGCCCCTTCTCGTATTGTTGCCTATTATAGCATAAGTTCCACGATTGCTATCCGTTTTCTCGCATTCCCGTTTGTCGATCTTTCATCTGTTGCGCTGTAAAAATGATTTTCACAGGGTTTCCGCCTGCGAAAACCCCCGGTGGAATATCACGGTTCACGAGCGAAGCCGCGGAAATAATCGCACCGTCACCGATCTTCACACCCGGTAGAATGGTCGTATTGGCACCGATCAATACATTTTTTCCGATTTCCACATCGCCAATCCGGTATTCATCAATCAAGTACTCATGGGCCAATATTGTCGTGTTGAATCCGATAATGGAGTTGTCACCGACCTTTATCCGTTCCGGAAACATCGTATCTGGCATCACCATCAATGCAAATGACGTCTTCTCACCGACGTTCATTTTCAAAAAGGTACGATATAAGAAATTCTTCATCGGTAAAAAGGGTGTGTATCTTGCTAATTGAATGACTGCAAAGTTTTTCACCACTTTGAAGAACGGCACGGTCCGATACATATGCCAAAGCGAGTTCGCTCCACCCTTCGCCGGATAGCGCTCCGTACGTCTCATTTTTCTTCTCCCCGGATCAATTCCAGCAGGTCGGAAATATGGTGCAACATATAATCGGGTCCGAATGTTTGCAAATGATGCTCCCCTTTTGCAGACCAAGCAACGCCGGCCGTTCGGACACCCGCATTTTTGCCTCCTTCGATATCATGGAAGTTGTCCCCGACCATCAAAGCTTCCTCTTTTTCCGCTCCTAACTTTTCAAGCGCAAGCAAGATCGGTTCTGGATCAGGTTTCGTATGCGTGACATCATCAAATCCGATGACGACATCGAAGACACCTTCTACATCCAGAAGCGCCAACCCTTTTTCAATCATGTCGTTCCGCTTCGTGGACACGATTGCCATTTTCATCCCTGCCGCCTTCAACAATCGCATCGTTTCAGACACTCCATCGAATTCCTTTGCCAGCTCATCGTGCATGGAAGTATTCCATGCGCGATATTCAGCGATCAGTTCCTCCGTCTTTTCAGGGTCAATGGATCCGAATGTTTCATGCAAAGTAGGTCCAAGAAACGGTAACAGATCCTTCCGCTCATATTTTCCCGGATAATGATTACCAAGAACTGTTTGGAAAGTTTGGATGATCAATTCGTTTGTATCGAGCAATGTGCCATCAAAATCAAAAAGCAATGTTGTAATCGGTTTAGGCATTCGTGACTGAAACCTCCTTCCCTTTCTGTTGCTCACTCCGGTTCCAAATGTAGGCAACGACGATAGTCAAGACAAATGCTGTGATGATGCGAATGAGTAACAAAGGCAAGACCGGAATGCCGAGCGGAATGAAAATAAGCGTATCTTCAATGACCGCATGGCAGGCCACAAGAAAGATGAAGATGAGTGTCGCATCCTTTTTACTCACACCATCTTCTTGAACGGCTTGGATCATAATGCCCGCTCCATATGCCAGCCCGATCGTTAAACCGGCAACCAATGTCAATGAAGCATTCGGCTGTACACCGATCACTTTTGTTAAAGGTGCAAGCTTCTCCGAAAACTTCTGCAAATAATTACGATCTTTTAAAAATTGAACGACAATCATCAAGGGTATAACGATAAGTGCGAGTTGCAACACCCCGAACGATGCCTTTTGCACCCCTAACAAGCCGATTTCCAGCCAGCCGTCCGGAATGATTTCGGTTTTAGGCGCCATTCCATACTGCGCAATTTCCCCACCGCCAGACCAGACGAGATTAATGATGATGCCTGATAGCGCCGCTAGTCCGAGCCGTACGACGAGCACAACCCATAGCTTGACCCCCACTTTCAGAGCAACACCTGTTTCAATGAACAAGTTATGTGAAAATGACAGCATCACCGCGATGATAAATACTTCTTTCACTGTTAAATCGAGTGATAATATGCCCGCAATCCCAGCAAATAAATTGAGTCCATTCCCAAGAACCAATGGAATGGCCGCTTCGCCACTCAATCCGAAAATCCCCATGAAAGGAGCGATCAGTTCAATGATCCAAGGTAAGACAGGCGTATGCTGTAAAACGACGACAAGAATCGTAATCGGGAAAATGACTTTCCCTAGTGTCCATGTTGTTTTCAATCCTGCCTTTAATCCATTTTGTAACGTTCCCAATCTTTTACTACTCCTTTTTATTTATCTTGATAAGTGACATCTATCTTCTGGACATAGCGTCTCACGATAAAAATGACTAGCGCCGCGATAATCGCGACGACGGAGACAAGTTGCGCCGCCCTTAATTCTCCGATGACATATAAGCTATCTGTGCGCATCCCTTCGATGAAGAAACGGCCGGCTGAATACCAGACGAGATAAAACAAAAACATTTCACCGCGTTTCAACGGCACTTTTCGCAGTAAAAGAATGATGATCAAGCCTACGATATTCCAAGTTGACTCATACAGGAAAGTCGGATGGTACGTCACACCTTCAATCGTCATTTGCTGCATAATCCAATCCGGAATAATGGTCGTTTCCAAAAACTTTTCTGAAACAGGTCCACCGTGTGCTTCCTGATTCATAAAGTTGCCCCAACGTCCGATAATTTGCCCGATCAGCAAACCCGCCGCGGCAATATCGACCGTTTTCCAAAAGGAGATGCCTTTCCGTTTCGTATATACATAAGTGGTGATAAATGCTCCGATCAGCGCCCCGTGAATGGCGATTCCGCCTTCCCAAATCCGAATAATCTGTTCAGGATGGTCTTTATAAAAATCCCATGAAAAGATGACATAATAGATCCGCGCACTAATAATGGAAATCGGCACGGCCCAGATGAGCAAATCCGTTAAAAAGTCCTGATGCATCCCGCGTTTCACCATCTCTTTTTGCACGACGATGAACGCCAGTACGATGCCAAGAGCAATCAGAATGCCATACCACCGAACTGAGAATGGACCGAGCTCAAATGCGATCGGATTGATAGCTAGCAATGCAAACATAAATTAACCGTTCCTTTCCATATTAGGGACTTGTGCATTTTGGCCAATCGCTGCATCTAATTTTTTTGTAAATTCTTCCGCAGCATTGACACCTAGTCGTTTCATTCGATAATCCATAGCAGCCACTTCAATAATGACAGACAAGTTACGTCCTGGTCGAACCGGTACAGTAAGCTTCGTCAATTCGGAATCCATGATTTTAATTTTTTCATCATCGATGCCGAGTCGATCATACACTTTGTTTTCATCCCATACTTCCAAATCGACAACGATTAAAATCCGTTTATCACTTTTCACTGCGCTGGCCCCAAACAACGTCATCATATCCACAATGCCGACTCCTCGGATTTCCAGCATATGTTCAAGCAATTTCGGGGCATTACCGATTAGTACATTTTTGGCCACTTGACGAATTTCCACGAGATCATCCGCCACAAGACGATGACCTCTCTTCACCAATTCAAGCGCAATCTCGCTTTTGCCCACGCCACTTTTGCCTGTTATCAAGATGCCGATGCCGTACACGTCGACGAGTACCCCGTGCATGGCAGTCATCGGTGCCAACCTGCCGCTCAAATAATTGGTCAACATTCCTGAAAAACGTGTCGTCGGGACATCCGTTTTCAAGACAGGAATGCCTGTCTTATCGGCCGCTGCTTTCAATTCCGCCGGCACATCCATCTCGTGTGCCACGATAATGGCTGGCGTGCTCGGTGAACAAAGCCGCTCCATCCGATCTTGACGCTCCTGTTCAGTTAATCCTGCGAAAAACGATAATTCCGTTTTCCCTAGAAGCTGCACACGATCCTTTAAATAAAAATTGAAATACCCAGCCATCTCCAGACCGGGTCTCGAAATGTCACTCGTATGTATTTGTCGTTCAATCCCCTTTTGACCAGCTACAAGCTCAAGGAAAAGTTTCTCTTGGACATCTCTCACCGTTACAAAAGACATTTGACCGCCCCCTTTTTCAATCATTCATACACCTATGCCCCATTTTACCACGTCATTTTTCAAATGAAATGATTTAGTATTTGAAATGTCCATTTCCCTTCATCTTTCTCCTATATAAAAGGCAGGAGGGGAAATAAATGATAAAAATAATGATCGATGCAGGACATGGACCACAAACAGCTGGAAAACGTTCACCGGACGGGACTTTACGGGAATTCAACTTTAACCGTGCCGTCGCGGAACTCGTCAAAAAAGAGTTAGTGGCAGAAGGCATTGCAGTCAGTTTCTCACATGATGACCGGAAAGACGTTCCATTATCCGAACGGACGCAAAAAGCGAACAAATTGAACGTCGATGCCTTCATCTCCATTCATGCGAATGCTTATGGGAGTGGGTGGAATAGCGCAAATGGCATCGAAACGTACATCTATCCAACAGCAAGCAAAGGGGCACAACTGTTAGCGGACCTCGTCCAACGTTCCCTCATTACTGCATGCAACCGTGCGGACCGCGGCGTAAAAAAAGGAAACTTCGCAGTGCTGCGCGACACAAAGATGCCCGCCATCTTGATCGAATCCGGCTTCATGACCCATCGGGAAGAAGCGGCTTTATTATTGCAACAGTCTTACCAGAAACAATGCGCCAAAGCCATTACCTTCGCCATTTTGGCTTGGGTGTATCGGGGGCAGAAGTAATGGGAGGAAGAAGGTAGTTTGAGTGGATGAAGAGTGGATTTTGAGCGTGAGGAGGTTTGCTTTGAGCGCGCGGGGGGGCAGTTTTGAGCGCTAGCGGCTTGCTTTGATCACGCGAAGAGAAGTTGGAGCGCCTGCGACTTGCTTTGATCACGCGAAGAGAATCTTGAGCGCTAGCGACTCTTTTTGAGAACGGTGGGCGATCGTTGATTGGGATGGTAAACGTAAATAAAAGACTGCTCCGTTTCCAGGGTTTCCTGTGAAGAATAGTTTTTTCATGCTCGTTGAAACGTTTTCCACTCCCCGTTTGTCTAACAAGTAGAGGAAGGAGGGACAGGAGCTTGCTAGATATCCAAAAGATTCAACGTGCCAAAAAAGGGAATAAGAAAGCCTTTCAAGAGTTACTGGAGGAGGAAAAAGTCAAACTTTATAAAATCGCTTTTGTTTATATGAAAAACGAAGAGGATGCGCTGGAGGTTTTCCAAGAAACAACTTATAAAGCCTTGCGATCGATTAAAAACCTGAAAGATGAAAGGTACTTTTCGACATGGCTATCACGCATTCTGATCAATACTGCAATCGACCTGTTAAACAAAAAGAAAAAAATCATTCCGATGGAGAAAGAGATTTTAGAAGAAAAGCTACCCCCATACGAATCCAATGTAGAAGATTTCGATTTACTGCAAGCCGTTATGGAATTGGATGAAAAATATAAAACCGTCTTAATGCTTCGGTTTTACAAAGATTACACCGTGAAGCAAATTGCAGAAGCATTGGATTGTCCCGAGGGTACAGTGAAAACGAACATCCACCGTGGCATTCATCAGCTGAAAGAAAAATTGAAGGAGGATTGTGTGAATGAGTACTAATCAATGGCCTGATTTAAAAAAGGAAATGGAAAAGATCCCTGTCCCAACGGAAAAACTTGATGCCATTATTGCGAATACCATCCAGCAGGAACGACCGAGACGTTCGAAAAAGAAAGTTCTTTTCTATGCAACGAGTGCAGCGGTTTTAGGCTTGGGTTTATTCATAGGTTCAGCGAGTGTATCTCCCGCAATGGCGAAAATCGCTTCGAATATCCCGCTGATCGGCACGTTTTTCAATGATTCTTTGGATGAAGGGTTAAGAATTGCTGGACAAGAAGGCTTAACGCAAGTCGTCAACCAATCCGCAAAAGATAATGGGATTACGTTAACGATGAATGAATTCTTTTATGATGGGACCCGCCTGACATTCGGTTATACACAAGAATCTCTTTTCGCCATTGGAGAGCTAGAACGCCCAACAATCAAAGTGAACGGGCAAGAAATTAATTTCAGCTCCGGCTATTCAGGAGACTTTGTGACACCACAAAAATATAAAGGAACTATTGATATCACACCCACTGAGGAACTCCCAGAGGCATTTGACATGACTATGACAATTGATGCCGTCGGTTTGATCCCCGGAAAGTGGGAATTCAATTTCCCTGTGAAGCAGTCCAATGAAGTTACCGTCATTGAACCACAAGAAACGAAATTGATAGAAGGAGCACAAGTTGAAATTAGTACGTTGAAGCTTGGACCAGCAGGAACCGATCTTCAAGTAAAAGTGTTAAAAGATGTTGGGGATACTAACCTTGATCCTTATTTTTTACAATTTGACGTACTAGATGATCATGGGAATATGTTAGACACCTTAACCGGAAACGGCCATGGAGAAACTGTCAATGGAAAAGAAATCATCCAGCTAAATTTCCTGTACACCCCTTTAAAAGAAGAAAGTAAAGAACTTCGAATCATCCCATACACCATTCCTGTTTCCACTGAAGGATGGAAAGAGGTGACCGTACCTGTAGATGAGCAACGAGTACCTTTCATCGTGGATCAAGGAGAGTTTGGCAATATTCTCGTAACCGATATTGACTACCAATCGGATAAAATCATTGTCTATTTCGACCTGCAAAGCGATGTGATTGTTGATGATAAGCTTTCAAGATATTCATTTCGTCTAGAGGATGCTAATGGCAAAGACCTGTTTCTAGCGGATCAACCATTTGCAGAACGGATTGAAGGAAATACATTTAAGCAGGTATTTGCGGCTGGCTCGAAAAAAGGCTTGCAAATTAAAACGTATCAGTTCCCGAAACCAATTACGTACGAAGAATTTATCATCGATATTTCGCAGTGAATCATGTTTATGTTAACTAAAAATGCCGCCTTGCGATCGTATCTATTTCCGATTGCAAGGCGGTTTTTTCATGTCAATATCGAACCCCGTTTCCACTTCCCTGAAAAAGTCATTTGATTTTATGGATTTTTCATTCATAATGAGTTTGAACTTCGAGGAGGGTTGAAATGTCAAAATCAAAAATCAATCAAACTAAATATATTTTGGTATTGGTCGTCATTTTTGGGATTTTGACAAGTCTTCGTTTGCTGTGGGCTGTTTACCATGCCCCGGCTGAACAGCCATTGGCCCAAAACGGCCTGATGGATCTTCGGGGTTATGATTTGACAGAAGATCAAACGATTGTGCTTGATGGGGAGTGGTCGTTTTATCCCGATAAACTTGTGGATCCCGGGGAAATAGATAAAACAATTGGAAATCCATCCCAGAACGCTAAAGATGCTTCGCATCAATTCGGAACCTATCATTTAACCATTCTTGTCGATGAACATTCAGTGGCAGACGAAGTGTATTCGATCCGTATCCCCTCTACAAGTACAGCATCCGCATTGTTTATCAACGGACATTTAAAAGGAGAATCGGGTGTAGTCGCAACGGATATCGATCGTCATCAAGGGAAAGGCAACCCTTATGTCGTTTCATTCTTTGCTAAAAAAAATAAAATCGATATTGTTCTGCATGTTTCAAATTTCGATACTTCTCAAGGCATCGCGATCAATAAATCGATCAAATTCGGTACACATGATGCAATCGCCAAAGAGCAACACTTCACCGATATCCTAATGGCGGGGATTGTCATCACCCTATTGCTTTATAGCATTTATAGTTTGCTAATTTATCTTTTCATTCATCGCGCAAACATCCTCCTGTTTTTTGCATTTGGTTTCCTCTTGCCGGGCATTGACGAGTTAATCACTTATAATAGTGCCTCAATGGGATGGCTTCCACTTAACTATGAATGGTCCTTTAAATTTAAAGAATTGGTCTATCTTGGTGCCGCTTTATTCCTCATACAAATTATGGAGGTTTTATTGCCGAATTTCCAGCAATACAAACGTTTTTGGTGGTTTAATCTTTTTTATGGACTATGTGCAATCGCCATCATCGTGTTTCCGTTGAATACTTTAATCCAAGTCAATGTAGCCTTTTTTATTCTCTACATCATCTCTTTCCTGTCCGTCGTATCTTTAGCTTTAAAAGAATACTTCCAGTACAAAGATGAATCGTTTTTCATTGCGATTGTCGTTACGAGTACGACTTCGGGTATTGTATGGGGGCTGATTAAAGTCGTTTCAGGAATGGAAATACCTTTCTATCCATTCGATTACCTATTCGCTTTTCTCGGGTTTGCATTTTTTTGGTTCAGGCGTTTTTATCGGCAAAATAGGCGGGTTGTCGAACTGGTCGATGAACTGAAGCGAGCCGATTTATTAAAAGACGAATTTTTAACGAGCAGTGCGAAAAAGCTTTGGAATCCATTAAATAAGATGACAACAATCGCTCAAACTTTACAAAATCAAGATTCTCTCACTCCAAAAGAAAAAAACAATTTAGAACACCTGATAAATATCGGGCGGAGCATGTCTTTCACCCTCAATGATTTGCTTGATTTTACACGTTTAAATGAAAATATGATACAAGTTCACCCGAAAAGCATCAACATCCATGCGGTGATCTTTGGAGTATTCGATTTGTTGCATTATTTAGCTGATGGAAAACAAATTAAACTAACTTCCACCGTTCCAACTGATTTCCCTCATGTAGTTGCGGATGAAAGTAGACTGATTCAGATTTTCTTCAATCTTTTAGAAAATGCCATTAAATATACGGAATGCGGAAATGTTCGTGTACATGCGAAGGTTTTGAATGACCTCGCGATTATTTGTATTGAAGATACGGGCATTGGAATGGATGAAAAAACGCAGGAGAATGTCATGTCCGCTTATGGAAGAGGGATTGAAGATGATGAAGGTCTCGGATTAGGGCTGAATGTTTCTAAAAAGCTTATTGAGTTGCATGGAGGCAGCTTACAGATCCAGTCGGAATTGAGGAAAGGTACGAAGTTTATCTTTACACTTCCTTTAGCGCCCGGACAAAATGGAATAGACGGTGAAATAAATAGACAGCACCACGACATCAGCACTGAGAAAAAGGATTCGGATGAAGAACAGCAATGCTCAACCAATAAGAATCATATTTTAGTCGTTGACGATGATCCAAGCAACCTGAAAGTGATCGCTGAGATTTTCCCGCCTGAACAGTATCAAGTTATCACCGAGACAAGAGGGACAGAGGCCTTAAAATTATTACATGTCGTTGAATGGGATTTAATCATTATCGATGTCATGATGCCCTATATGTCAGGATATGAATTAACGAAATTGATCAGAGCGCGTTATTCGCTCACTGAACTCCCAATCTTATTATTGACGTCCAGAAATGATACAGCAGATGTGAATATCGGATTGTCTTCAGGTGCGAATGATTACGTTGCGAAACCCATCAATTGGCTTGAATTGAAATCACGTAGTATTGCACTCATCGATTTAAAAAAGTCGATTAGTGAAAAGCAATATATGGAATCGGCATGGCTTCAAGCACAGATTCGCCCCCATTTTTTGTTTAACACGTTAAATACGATTGCCAGTTTGAGTACGTTGGACACCGATCGAATGGTGAATTTACTAAGCGAGTTTGGCAACTATTTACACAGCAGCTTTAAGGAAGACAATTTAAACCGGGTGATTCCACTTGAAGAAGAGCTGGAACTTGTAAAATCCTATCTGTACATTGAAAGTGAAAGATTCGGAGATCGATTACAAGTGAAATGGGAAATCGATGAAAATATTATTGTGGAAGTCCCACCACTTTCTATCCAAACGTTGGTAGAAAATGCAGTACTTCACGGTGTATTGAAAAAAGGCTCGACCGGCACTGTCTGTATCCAAATTACGCGACAGGAGGAGTTCACAAAAGTAGCTATCCTTGATGATGGCGTAGGGATGAATCGTGAACAAGTCAGTCGTATACTGGATGATGAAAATCGTGCAGGAACGGGTATCGGATTGCTCAATACAGATAAACGTTTGAAAAGGATATTTGGTAAAGGTTTGAAAATTCAAAGCTCACCAAGTTGGGGTACAACAGTAGAATTTAGGATTCCCCACGAGGGTACGTCTTCATAGGATCAGTATGAATAAAAGACTCCCGTAATACCAGGTATATCTTCGGTATCGCGGAAGTCTTTTTATTCGGGATCTTAGAGCGGTAAGCAATCAAAAATGCATTCCGCCCAAGAAATCAAACGTATCATTCATGCTTAGCGTTATAGCAAACGAGGACAGATCCTGTTTTTGCTTCGCCGAAAATATGAAGCGGAGAGGCGTTTCCTTCGATATCCTTTTTAAAACGGATGGATCTTTGGAGAAATTGCTCTTGTTCGGCTGTACGATTGACATCGTCAAGCTGTAAGTCGAGCCGCCCCATATTGGACGAAATTTCACCAGAGAGTGCCACCACTTCGGATGGGATATAGATTTCCACTGACCCACTCATCGTCTTCGCATCAATTTTTTCCGCTTCCGGATCTTTCGTTGTTACGACGACATGGCCGTTCAGCGATTGGGCTTCGACATCTTTTACAACCCCATCGATGTACACACGGCCATTCAGCGTTTCCGCCTCAAGCGTAGTGCCCGTTATGCCGTTTAAAGCGATGGCTCCATTCGCCGTTTCAAATTCCCCATTTTTGAATGAAAGTCCCGTCACCTCGATTTTTCCGTTGGCAGTCTTTACACGAACCGTTTCTGCGGTAGCATCTTTCATTTTGAATGCGCCGTTCAATAAGCGAGCGGAAATTTTCGCATAATCCTTTTTCGGTAAATACAAATCCACATTCACTTGAACCATTTTCATATCGCTGGCAATCAGCAATTTTCCTTCATCTTTCACAAATAACAACTTATCCAAAAAGTCTTTTTTCGCCTTTTCTTCCGATTCGCTATTGAATGTTTTCACTGCGAATTCTGCACGAACCTCTTCCGCTTCTTCTTGATGTAAGGTCACTTTCCCATTGTCGATATCGATGATGACTTCTTCGATTCCACTGGCGGGTTTGGTCATCGTCTGATGGAATGTCACCGCATTTCCAAAAGGCGAATCAAAGTCGAATGATTTCACTTTTTGCACAGCCGTTTGCATAAATTGCATAAAGCGATCGCCTACAGTCGTAAAGTCTTTGCGTAAATCTTCCAGGAATTCATCAATAGAAGGGTTCTTTTGTCCGTCGCCGGCATTCTTCTCATCTGTTTGTTCTCCGGAGCGCTGTTCGCTGGCCGGCTCTTCCTGTTTTACAATAGCCGCTGGGCTCGTTTGCTCTGTTTCAACCGTTTTTTCCGAACCTTTTGTTTGACTCAATGCCTCTAGAAGTGTCAGTGCCTCGTCTGTTGTGATCGTCCCGTTTTCCAGCATTGCTAAAATCCGTTTCCGTTCATTTTGCATTGTTGTGCCTCCTAGTATTGTCGTCATCCGGATTGCTCCGATTTGATATTTATATATACGACTCATTATCCAAAAGGTTTCACTTGGCTACATTTTCGGCTTCTCTAATTTTTTGTTCCATCCGTTCCCGATCGCGCGCCAGAATTGGATGTAAATATGCGCCTGTGTAGGAGGCGTTTTCCGTAGCCACTTGTTCAGGTGTCCCTGTGGCAATGATTTGCCCGCCTTTGTCTCCGCCTTCAGGTCCTAAATCGATAATATGGTCGACGGTTTTAATGACATCCAGATTATGCTCGATGACGAGAACAGTATTCCCCGTATCGACAAGCCGCTGTAAGACGTGAAGAAGTTTGGCAATATCATGGACATGCAATCCGGTCGTCGGTTCGTCGAGAATATAGAACGACTTTCCATTCGATCGCTTATGCAGTTCGGAAGCCAATTTCACCCGCTGTGCTTCCCCGCCAGATAATGTCGTTGCGGGCTGTCCCAGTTTAATATAGCCTAGCCCCACGTCCATGATTGTTTGTAATTTACGGCTGATTTTCGGGATATTTTCGAAAAACACCAACGCATCCTCGACCGTCATATCCAAGACATCGGCGATATTCTTCCCTTTGTAACGGACTTCTAATGTTTCCCGATTGTAACGTTTGCCATGGCAGACTTCACAAGGCACATAGACATCCGGTAAAAAATGCATTTCAATCTTAATGATCCCGTCTCCTCGACATGCTTCACAGCGTCCACCTTTCACATTGAAGCTGAACCGGCCTTTCTTATATCCCCGGACTTTCGCTTCGTTTGTGGATGCATACACATCCCGCACATCGTCAAACATGCCGGTATAAGTGGCCGGATTCGATCTAGGTGTACGGCCGATCGGCGACTGGTCGATCTCGATAACTTTCTCCAGTTCTTCAAGTCCTGTCACCGATTTAAATTGACCCGGTTTCTGTTTCGAACGGTTCAATTTCTGGGCAAGCACCTTATAGAGCACTTCATTGACCAATGTACTTTTCCCCGAGCCTGAAACGCCTGTCACCGCTATAAATTGCCCGAGCGGAATTTGAACGTTAACGTTTTTTAAATTGTTCTCTGAAGCGCCTTTGATCGTGATTTTCCGTCCATCCGATTTCCGTCTTTCCAGCGGCAACGGAATGAATTTTTTCCCGCTCAAATATTGTCCCGTTAACGAATTCGGATCGTTCATTACTTCTTCCGGCGTGCCGGCAGAGACGATTTCTCCTCCTGCAACGCCTGCTCCCGGTCCAATATCAATCAAATGGTCAGCCGCCATCATCGTATCCTCATCATGTTCTACGACGATGAGCGTATTGCCGATATCGCGCATGCTTTGTAAAGTCCCGATCAGGCGGTCGTTGTCCCGTTGGTGAAGACCGATCGATGGCTCATCCAAAATATAGAGCACGCCAGACAAGCGCGAACCGATTTGAGTGGCTAATCGGATACGCTGTGCTTCTCCGCCTGAAAGCGTTCCTGCCGCCCTCGATAACGTTAAATAATCCAGCCCGACGTTGACAAGAAAGCCTAGCCGTTCCGCAATTTCCCGTAAGATCAATTTGGCAATTTGTGCATCTTTTTCAGAGAGTTCCAAGTCTTTGAAAAAGTGGTCCGCTTCCATAATGGATAATTCCGTAACTTGACCGATATGCGCCCCGTTCACTTTTACAGCTAGCGTTTCCTCTTTCAACCGATAACCGTTACAGGTCGGACAAGGCCTTTGTGCCATGTATTTCTCCATCTGTTCCCGTATGTAGTCAGAAGATGTCTCTTTGAATCTTCGTTCTACATTCGACAAAATGCCTTCAAAGTAAATATTGTTATCCCGTGTACTTCCGAATTCGTTCGTATAGCGAAAGCGGATTTTCTCATTTTTATCTCCATGCAGAAGCTTTGCAAGCTCCTCTTTAGACAGTTCGCTAACGGGTACATCCATCGATATACCGAAATGATTCGCCACCGTTTTCAATAATTCTGGATAATATTGAGAACTTGTCGGTTCCCACGGAGCGATGGCATGGTCTTTCAAGGAAAGCGATGAATCTGGAATGACCAGCTCGGGATCCACTTCCAACTTGTTGCCTAACCCATCACAATCAGGGCAGGCGCCGAACGGGCTATTGAAAGAGAACATACGCGGTTCCAATTCACCGATTGAAAATCCGCAAAGCGGACAAGCGTGATGTTCACTGAATAGCATTTCCTCTCCATCGATGACATCGACCAAAACAGTGCCATTTGCGAGGCGAAGTGCCGATTCCAACGAGTCACTTAGCCGGGCGGCAACGTCTTCTTTAATAATAATCCGGTCGATCACGACTTCAATATTATGTTTTTTGTTTTTATTGAGTTCGATATTATCGTCCAGGTCCATCGTTTCCCCGTTGACACGAATACGGACATACCCTTGTTTCTTAATGTCTTCAATCAGCTTTACATGCGTTCCTTTACGGCCGGAAACGATCGGGGCGAGCACTTGGATACGTGAACGTTCCGGCAATTGCAAGAGACGGTCCACCATTTGTTCGACCGTTTGGGATGAAATTTCCGTTCCATGGATCGGACAAACCGGTTTTCCGACCCGCGCATAAAGTAAGCGCAAATAATCATAGATTTCCGTCACTGTTCCGACAGTGGAGCGTGGATTTCGACTTGTCGTCTTCTGGTCGATGGAAATGGCCGGAGATAGTCCTTCGATGACATCCACATCCGGCTTATCCATCTGCCCGAGAAATTGACGGGCATACGCGGACAGCGATTCTACATAACGTCGCTGCCCTTCCGCGTACACCGTATCAAAAGCGAGGGAAGACTTTCCCGATCCCGACAAACCAGTCATGACGACCAGTTTGTCCCGTGGAATGCTGACATCAATATTTTTTAAGTTATGTGTACGTGCTCCTTGTATGACGATTTCTTTATTTTTCATAGAAACTCACCTTTCCGCTTTCAGTTCCAAAATCGTATCTCTCAGTTCTGCAGCCCGTTCGAAATCAAGCGCCTTCGCTGCTTCTTTCATCTCTTTCTCGAGTTTTTCAAGCAGCGTCACTTTTTCATCTTTTGTCAGTTTCTTGCCTTTAGTCAATTTCTCTACATACGTTTCCGTTTCTTCTGCGACTTGCGTTGCACGGATGACATCGCGAATTTCTTTATTGATCGTCGTCGGCGTAATGCCATGTTTTTCGTTGTATGCCATTTGAATTTCCCGACGTCGCTTCGTCTCGTCAATCGCTTTCGTCATGGAATCTGTCATCCGATCCGCATACATGACAACATGCCCATTGGAATTCCGTGCAGCACGGCCAATCGTTTGAATAAGCGATCGCTCCGAACGGAGGAAGCCTTCCTTGTCCGCATCGAGAATGGCTACCAATGAGACTTCCGGAATATCGAGTCCTTCTCTTAGAAGATTGATGCCGACAAGGACATCGTATGTGCCGAGCCGCAGCTCCCGTATAATTTCAATACGTTCTAACGTTTTGATTTCCGAATGCAAGTATTGCACTTTTATGCCGATATCTTTTAAGTAATCCGTCAAATCCTCCGACATTTTCTTTGTCAATGTCGTAATGAGGACACGTTCGTTCTGTTGAATCCGGGTGTGGATTTCATCGATCAAATCATCGATCTGTCCTTCGATTGGCCGGACATCGATCGTAGGATCCAATAATCCAGTCGGGCGGATGATCTGTTCAATCATTTCAGGTGTATGTTCGATTTCGTAAGGGCCTGGCGTGGCTGATACGTAAATCGCTTCTTTCACATGACCTTCGAACTCCTCAAACGTAAGCGGTCTGTTATCGAGTGCGGATGGCAACCGGAATCCGTGTTCGACGAGGACATTTTTCCTCGCTTGGTCTCCATTGAACATGCCCCGAATTTGCGGGATTGAGACATGGCTTTCATCGATAACGATCAGGAAATCATCCGGGAAATAGTCCAGTAATGTATAAGGTGTGGCTCCTGCAGGTCTGAGCGTCAAATGCCGTGAATAGTTTTCAATACCCGAACAGAAGCCCATTTCACGCATCATTTCCAAATCATAGCGTGTCCGTTGTTCAAGGCGTTGCGCTTCAAGGAGCTTATCTTGACTGCGCAGAACCTTCAACTGTTCCTCCAGTTCGGCTTCGATATTCTCAATCGCCTTGACCATCTTCTCTTCACGCGTTACGAAGTGGGAGGCCGGAAAAATGGCGATATGCTCACGTTCACCCAGTATTTCTCCCGTCAGCGCATCCACTTCCCGTATCCGATCGATTTCATCCCCGAAAAACTCGACCCGCATACAGCGCTCGTCGCGCGATGCCGGGAATATTTCAACGACATCGCCCCTGACCCGGAACGTTCCGCGGACGAAGTTGATATCATTCCGTTCATATTGGATATCGACCAACTTCCGGAGCAATTCGTTGCGTCCGATCTCCATGCCGGTGCGAAGCGAGACAACGAGTTCCCGATATTCCTCCGGATTCCCGAGACCGTAAATACAGGACACCGACGCCACGATGAGCACATCATTCCGTTCAAATAACGAGGAAGTAGCGGAGTGGCGCAATTTGTCAATTTCATCATTGATACTGGCGTCTTTTTCAATATAGGTGTCTGTATGTGGGACATACGCTTCCGGCTGGTAATAATCATAATAACTGACGAAATACTCGACGGCATTATCCGGGAAAAACTCTTTGAACTCACTATATAATTGGCCGGCTAATGTTTTATTGTGCGCAATGACGAGCGTAGGCTTATTCACTTCGGTTACGACATTCGAAATGGTAAATGTTTTGCCCGTCCCTGTCGCCCCAAGCAACGTCTGATGCTTTTGCCCTTTTTCCAACCCTTCCACCAGTTTGACGATGGCTGACGGTTGGTCCCCTTTTGGCGTATAGGGTGCTTGTAAGTTGAATTTTTGGACCATTGAAGTCCCTCCCTATTAATAGATCAATCACGCCTCGGCGTGATTGCGTCCAGATTTTGAATTGTGCTTGCGCAATTAACTCCCTTCAAAATCTGTGACATTCGCCGGAGGCTCAACTTGAATCAGCAGGGAATGTGGACCCCCCTGATTTCAATGTATATCGACATTCATCCCGCTACTTATAGAAATGGGGAAATTCTGCTGAATCAAGTTGAAGCAAGTTGTATCTATCTTATCACTTTACCCATCTTTTGACGAGTAAAAAACGAACGTATATTCTAATGGTCGAAACACGCAAAAAAAGACGTTGCATGTAAGGTGACACACGCAACGTCTTTTCAATTTTTAATCACTAATTTCTAGTTTCAATAATCTTTCCGTGTAAGTCTGGAAGGCCTCTTCATCCCGACAATCCAGTGCATTATCAATTAAATCCATCAATCTGGCTTTCGTTTGTTCCCGGTGAATGTGATTCAAAAATAGGTCCATATAAATTTCATTCAGCAATTTTTCTGCTTGAAGCGATGAACCGTTTTTCCCGACGGCTTTCAAAAATTCAGCATATGAATAGTTTTTTTCCATCTCGCTCACCCCTGATGGCTTTTATTTATTATACCGAAGAATAGGGGCCAATTGCAAGATATTTTTTAGAATATTCTATTTTCAAACCCACCGTCAGAGAAGCAAAATTACTGTTAATGTTCTTTATTTCTCGCATCTGTGAAACGGATGGTCACTTCCGAAATCAGCAAGATGACGCCGCCCAATAGCAAGGGCGTGGAAGAAATGCCGTAAAGGAACAAAGCGCTAATGAAAACGAGAACTGCTTGGATCCATTGAACCAATCTGACGTTTTTCCGAATGGCACCAGGTCGTGTTTCCATCCGCTCAGGAAAGAGCATATCCATCCTGAATTCGTCCGAAGCACGCAATGCATAGATTAGCTGCACTGATGTTGCAAATGCGAGTGCGCCCGCAAAAATGATCACAACAATCGGGAATGGTATAAAAATGGCCCCAAGTATAGATAAGGCAGTCAGTCTTACCCACAGCCAGAAGTTGTCATCCGTTCGAAGAAATGTCCGTCTGATTAAATAATCTTGTGGAACTGTCTTTCCAAACTTCGCCGTGCCAAATAGCGAGCCTAGCCATCCTCTTCGACTGATGGATCCTTTCAGATGCGGAACGTCTGTGAAATAATTGGCAAAACGGTAAAAGCGCATCATTCGATTTTGCTCCAAAGCGATAAAATGATCATAAGGAAATGGCTTTTCCGATTTCTTTTTCCGCCAATACACACCGTAAAGGCCGATGATGACGAAAAAAGCTACCGTCAAATACGGATAAGGGCTGAGCCAAACGAAAATGAGAAAGGCCGCCAACAGAAAACGGATGAGCCGATCCCGCCAAACGCCGGCACCTCCTGTAGCGTGCCGAACAGCATATTCCGTTTCAACGAACAGCCATTTCAACACAATAATGAAAATAGCAAGCCAAACATAGAGCAACTTCGAACCCGTCTCCGTTGCAGACAAGAGCGGTAACGCAACGATATACAACAATAGCGGCAAGGGCAATTGAGAAAAGGTTGTCCAACTTAAAGCTCGGCCCAAATAGCGATCCAGCCGATGTTCAAGAGGTAGGAAATAAACTGTATCGGCCGGCTTTAACAGTGTCGTAGGTGACGAAATCGCCAGCGCCACCGCAATGATCAAAGCCGTGAGCAAGGTAGCCGGGAAATCCGTCGGCACTTCCTTCAACCACTCGCTATAGGCGTAGCCTCCCGCACCGATTGTAAAAACGAGCACGATGGCCAAATGGCCGGTAAAGACGTACTTCATATATTTTTGGAGTTCGGTTATATAATGGACGAACCGGTTCCCCCAGATGTCACGCAAATTGTTCATAATCCGCTTCCTCTGTCATCGCGATATATAAGTCATCCAAGGATGCCTTCGGACGGTCGAAAGCTTTCCTCAAATCTTCCATTGTCCCTTCCGCTCGCACCCGTCCTTCGTGCAGCAAAATGATCCGGTCACAATATTTTTCTGCCGTCGATAAGACGTGGGTGGACATGAGAACGGATGCCCCGTTTTCTTTCCGCTCCGTCATCTGCTCCAAAAGCGATCGAATCCCGAGTGGATCCAAGCCGACGAAAGGTTCATCGATAATGTACAACGAAGGGTTGACGAGGAACGCACACATGATCATCACTTTTTGCCGCATTCCTTTCGAAAAATGGGCAGGAAACCATTTCAACCGTTTTTCCATGCGGAACTCCTTTAACAACTCTGCTGAACGCGCTTCAAATAACTCCTTCTCCAGCCCGTAAGCCATCGCCGTCAATTCCAAATGCTCCCGCAGCGTCAATTCCTCATACAAAATCGGCGTTTCCGGAATGTATGTGAATGCCTTTCTGTACATTTCAGGATTCTCACTGAACGTTACTCCATTGACGCGAATTTCTCCGCTATGGGGATTCATCAGGCCGATAATATGTTTAATCGTCGTACTTTTCCCCGCCCCGTTCAGGCCGATCAAACCGACGAGTTCTCCTTCACCGATGTTGAATGATAGGTCATGTAGAACCGGTTTACGTGTATAGCCACCTGTTACGTCTTTCATTTCGAGAATTGCCATATCCATCCTCCATTCTTCTTTTCAGTTTATCAAAAAATGATTGAAAAAGCTTTCGTCACCTCGATGAATCCAGCACCCCTTTAGTTAAAAATATGCTAAACTTGTCCTATTCATGAAAGGGTGTGCTGAAATGACGAATTGTATTTTTTGTAAAATTATTGAAGGTTCCATTCCAAGCGCCAAAATTTATGAAGACGAGCATGCGCTTGCCTTCATGGACATCGGTCCGGTAACGAAAGGACATGCCCTGCTGATCCCTAAACAACATCGGGAAAACGTCTATGAGTTAACCGAAGAAGAGGCATCGAATCTATTTGCCGTTGTGCCGAAAATCGCCAATGCGCTAAAAGCGGAATTCGAACCGGCCGGGATGAATTTATTGCAAAACAATGGTGCACATGCAGGTCAAGCGGTCTTCCATTTCCATCTGCATTTCATCCCACGCTATGATGAGACGGATGGTTTCCAACCGACATTCCAACCGAAATCCCCAGAGTTTACACCCGAGCGCATCCAAGAAATCGCTGCGGGTTTACAAGCACGATTGACCAATTAACTCCTTTCAAAATCCGTGACATCCGCGGGCCTACAGGATGTTGGTCACTCAGGCATTGCCGCAGGACGCGGCGATCTTAGCCTGAGTTCCCCTAATCAGCGGGGAGTTTGGACTCCCCCAGATTTAAAGCATTTTGGCATTCCACCACCACATGTAGTAGTGGGTGACTTCTGCTGAATCAAATTAAGCTTGCGAGTTATTTGAAATTGGTGTAAAATCACTATAAGTTTTTCGCTGTCGATCACGAGGATACGGCAGGAAAACCATAGACGAGTCGAGGAGAGATGAGAATTGAAAACGAAAGAACTTGTATTAATGGCGCTGTTAGTCGCTGTCGGTGCTGCACTGTATTTGATTATACCCGGTTATGGTGAAGGTATGAAACCTGATTTCATGCTGACGATGATGTTCATCGGGATCATCTTGTTTCCGACAACGAGAAACGTATTTTTATTGGCTTTAACGACCGGTGTTATTTCTGGTATTTTCTCCAGTTTCCCGGGGGGATTCATCCCGAATATTATCGATAAGTTCGTAACGGCTTTTGTTGTTTACGGTATTATTATTCTACTAAAGAAATTATCGCGGAATTTGATTGTCACAACCGTTGTTACAGGTATCGGAACGGTTTTGTCAGGTAGTATATTCTTATCGGTCGCATTATTTCTACTAGGCGTAACGCTTCCAGGCTTAGATTCGCCTGCAGTGGCTTTTACAACTCTATTCGTAGTAGTTGTCCTGCCTGCCATTTTGATGAATTGTATCGCGTTTTTCATCATCTATCCAATTGTGACCAATTTGATGAAACGCTCATCTTTTAAATCTGTATTATCCAATTAAAAGAACTTATAAAAGCTTTCCGTTGTAAGTGCGGAAAGCTTTTTATCTTCGTTCAGTAGAGGAATCTCACCTCTATAAGTCACGATACAGTTTTGTTTTCCTGTTTAGCGGGAGCCGAACGCCCGCTGAACGAATAATGGAAGGCAGTCTAAGTGCGCGACGTCCTGTCGCAACGACTGCATGACCTACATCCTGTAGGCCCGCGGATGTTATAGATTTTGAAAGGAGTTAATTGCGAATCGAACGGCGAAGGGTTCGATTTGCCGTATTTCTGCGTTTTTTTGCAGAAATTAAGGCACCAGCCATTAGAAAGCGCAATTCAAAATCTGGACGCAATTACGCCAAGGCGTAATTGATTATTGTTTGCTCAACTTGTCACGCCATGTTTTAATTGAGTAAGAACAGGAATACTAGTCAGTATAGAAAGGAGCTCAACCAATCATGAAAACATCCACATTTTTACTTGGAGTTGCTGCTGGATCCATCGCGGCAGCAGTAACTGTCTTATTTTCAACTCCACAATCGGGGAATGAGCTACGATCGTCTGTAAAAAATGCATCTGTTGATATGAAAGAGAAATTTAAAGATGTAAAAGTGAAAATCGACAGTTTGAAAGAATCGGTTTCACATTTGACGAAAGAGGCAAAAGAAACAGTTCCAGCTGCAATTGAAGGCATCAAACATTCAGTAGACAAATGGCAACAGTCCACCGAGCCCAATAAGGATCGGTTGGAAAATGAAATCGCCGCCATTCAGAAGGCTCTCGAAGAATTGGAACAAACTATTGCTACACAACAAAAATAATGACAACTCGAAGCGGATGCAAAGAAATCAATATGCATCCGCTTTTCTTAATTATTATTATTAGAAAAGTTTTTATGCAATTCTTACTTTTCACTTCTTTGTTTTCCTGCTATAATAAAAAGTATGGACTATTAAAGAAAGAAGGTGTTCCCTATGTCGGAACAAAGGTTTTCCCCGCTAGAGGCAATGATTTTCAGTCAGCGCGTTGCACAGATGTCCAAAGCACTATGGAAAGCTGTGGAAAGAGATTGGCAACAATGGATCAAACCTTATGATCTGAATATTAATGAGCATCATATTTTATGGATTGCTTTCCATCTTGGGGGTGCCACAATTTCTGACATCGCCAAATTCGGGGTGATGCATGTATCGACCGCTTTCAACTTTTCGAAAAAACTGGAGGAACGAGGCTATCTCGAATTTTATAAAAAAGAAGATGATCGCCGAAATACATATGTAGCTGTAACAGAAAAAGGGAAAGACCTTCTACTCCTCATGAATGATAACTATCATAATACACATCACGGCATTCTTGAAGGCTCCCTGCCGATTAAAGAGTTGTATGGAAAATTCCCGGAATTCCTTGAAGTTATGTCCGTCCTCCGAAATATTTACGGTCAAGATTTTATGGAAATTTTTGAGCGTGGATTTGAAAATCTCAAAGATGGTTTTGGGGATTCTACCGTAGATAAAACGGAAAAGGCAATGATTCAGAAGGAAAAGGAACCTGCGCGCTGATTCCTTTGGCAGAAGTTTTAACCATTCCATTTCACGCTAACTTCTGCTATGATTACATTGCCAAGCTGAAGAGGAGGAATAGATTTGATTTTACTTATTACAATTCTGTTCTCATTATTTTATTTGTATCAAATCAACAAAATGACATATGCGCTTTGCGAATCCCGGGAGATACCGGAAGAGAAGCAGCCGAAAATATATAAAACGGTTAACATACTTGTCACAATTTTGATTTTATCTTTTTATGTAGAAGTTTTTCTTCAAGTATAAGAAAAGTCCATCCCCTTATTCAGGGAATGGACTTTTTGTTTCGATTGAAGGCATCAAGCCTTTTTCATTCATCAGTATAAAAAGGCTGCACCAACAATGATCAATAAGATGAACAATACAACAATCAACGCGAATCCCGAAGAACCTTGGTTACATCCGCTCATAGGAGCACCCCCTCTCTATCAGTATCCTATGCAAACGTTTTGTCTAATTATAGGCTAACTTCCGGGGAACCTTTTTGTTTTAGATGCGTTTTTATGGTATAGTGTCTTCTGTCGCACCATTCTTTGCGTGTCGACGTAATTGCTTTTACATTTCAATCAGCAGGACGTTGGAATCCCTCTGATACTAGGCATTTCGACATTTGTCCCACCCGTTATACAAGTGAGTAATTTCTGTATCTGACGCCACGCCTTCAGTTCAGAAATATTCGCTGAGTCCATTTAAAAAATAGAGGAGAATTTGATATGAAAAAAACAGTCTTAGCACTGACGATGGCCGCGTCTGTCCTTGCACTTTCAGCATGTAGCGATAAAAATAGCGCTGAAGAAGTCCTTGTCACTTCCAAAGCGGGTGACATTACAAAAGCGGATTTGTATGATGAGATGAAAGATGCAATCGGTTTGCAAGTCGTAGAAAATCTCATCCTTCAACAAGCAATCGAAAGCGAGTTCAGTGTCTCCGATAAAGAAGTCGAAGAAGAGATTAAAAAACAAAAAGAACAATATGGCGATAGCTTTGAGATGTATCTTGCACAAAGCGGCATGACAGAGAAATTCTTCGAGAAAAACGTGAAATCACAAATGATCCAGACTAAAATGCTCGATTCTTTGAAAGTCACAGATGAGGAAATCAAAGCTGGACTTGCCAATGCAAAAAAAGAGATCCATGCACGCCATATTTTAGTTGAAGATGAAAAAACAGCAAAAGAAGTCCGCAGTAAATTGGAAGAAGGCGGCGATTTTGAGGAATTGGCGAAAGAATACTCCACTGAACCTGCTGCACAAGATACAGGCGGAGACCTCGGTTGGTTCGGTACGGGCAGAATGGTACCTGAATTTGAAAAGGCCGCTTTCGCACTGAAAAAAGGCGAAATCAGTGAACCTGTCAAATCAAGCTTCGGCTACCATGTGATCGAATTGCTCGACACGCGTGAAGCAAAAGTGGAAGCGACAGATGAAGAATTGAAAGCAACAGTGGAAGATAACTTGAAACGTGCAAAATTCGAAGAGAAGCTAATCAGCTTACTGAAAGATTCAAATATCGACATTAAAGCGGAAGAATTCAAAGGCGCCCTTGAAGACTATTTACCAAAAACCGATAAAAAAGCTGATAAAGAATAAGCTATAAAAAAGCTGTCCCTTTCTTGGGACAGCTTTTTCTTATTCAAATGTCGGTTTGTAAAATGAGCGGTTATCGAGTGGGAAGATCCGTTCTGTGAATTCGCCAGGTGCGGTTTTGCCAAGGGCCCGATCTAGCATATTCATCTTCGCATCGATATTGTCGATGTAATGAAGGATTTCGGCTTCTTTCACCATCGGACGTTTCGGGCTTCCCCATTCTTCTTTCCCATGATGGGATAAAACCATATGTTTTAACAACATGACCTCTTCGCCCGCAATTTCAAGTTCATCGGCGGCTTTTGAAATTTCATTCACCATAATCGTGATATGCCCGAGCAAATTGCCTTCCACCGTGTATTGTGTGCCGATCGGGCCGGACAGTTCCACCACTTTTCCGATGTCATGCAAGATAATTCCCGCATATAGCAGATCCTTGTTCAAGGATGGGTACAGTTCCGCCAACGCCTTGCCCAATTTCAACATCGATACGACATGATCAATCAAGCCGGACACGTAATCATGATGGTTTTTCGTAGCGGCAGGATACGTCATGAAAGCCGCCTGATGTTTTTTCAAAAGATGACGGGTAATACGCTGAATATGCGGGTTTTGCATTTCAAAGAAATATTGCATCAATTCCTCGTATAACACTTCCTTACTTTTAGCGGAAGATGGGACCAAATCGGCAATGGTCACCCCTTCATCCGCTTTGATCGGCCGTATACTTTTAATGCGCAACTGGTTTTTTCCGCGATAGTCATGGACTTCTCCGCCCACTTTCACGATGGTAGCCGCTGCATAGGTCTTTTCATGCTCATCTTTCGTATCCCATAGCTTCGCTTCGATATCCCCGCTCTTATCTTGCAAAATAAGTGTCATAAATGGGCTGCCTTGCGTCGTTACTCCTTTGGTCGATTGTTTGATCAGTAGATAAAGATCGACCGGTTCACCCACTTTATGGTCTGCAATTCTTTTCATATCACGTTAGCCCCCTGTCTGCTTCCGAGTTCGGAAACTTGAAGTATTGTTGCTTGCTGCCATTTCTCTGTCATCCCATCATGGCAGGTGAAGTACATGAACTGATGCTTGCTTTGATATCGTTCCAGTAATTCAATCATACGCGAAAGTCGCGTTCCGTCAAAGTGGACAAATGGGTCATCCATCAAAATCGGGAACGGCGCTGAGTCATTAACGGATGCTGCAAGCGCCAATCGTAATGAAATATAGGCTTGTTCTTTCGTCGCTTGGCTTAACTCCATAATGGGGTAACGCATCCCATTTGTCGAGAGCACTTCAAAACGTCCCTGTTCCGTCACGATGAGTGATATGTAGCGACCACCCGTCAACTCATTGAATAATTCTTCAGCCTCTTCCAGCACTGCCGGCAACTTTTTTTCTTTTAACTCCCGCATGGTTTGTTTGATCGCTTCACTCAATGCCTTTCGTTCAGCCCATTTTTTTGCGAGTTCTGCCAGTTCTGTTTTTTTCATTTCAAACAGCTGGTACGTACGGGCATAGGATTCATCCGACAATAGTTGTTCGGTTCTACTGACGAGCGTGGCCTTCTCTTGAATCAGTGTATGCTGTTCCGCATCGAGTAACGTTAGCGTTTCTCCAATCGCCTTCCCTTGCTTTTGCAAGGAGGCATCCGTCTCGCCGGCCGGCAATTCCAGGGGGCCATGTACAGCCAACTGGGCATCTAAATCCAGGAGTTGACCTTTTAACAGGACGCTTTCTTGGTACATGGCGTGAGCGCTATAAAAGGCCTCTTCCGTCTCTGCTCCGACCTCTTTGAATAATGCCTGCATTTTATCCGTCAAGCCTGCTACAAGCCCTGTCAACTCGTTCAGCGACGCTTTCTTGGTAACGATGGTACGATTGATTGTCCTGAAAGCTTCCACCTTCTCTTTCAGGTCGATGAATTCCCTTCGTAATAGCTCATACAATGCCTCTTCCGGAATTGACTTGTGCAAGACGTTTTCGACGTCCTTCACCCGCCCTGCCATATTTTTTCTCATCGTTTCCAATTGCTCGATAGCGGCCTTCCGATCCCTTTCCACGCCTTGCACTTCCCGGATCATCCGGAATAATTCAGGGATGATTCCGGTCGATGGCAATTCCTTAAATCCATATCGGCGGAGGAATGCCGACAATTCGCTTTCGATTTGCTGGCGTTCAAAATAGGTATGATCCCGTTCCGCTTCCAATCGCTGTTGTTTCCGTTCCAACGCGAGCAATCCCTCTTGTAAAACTTCCACTTCCCGGTTATAACGTGCCACCCGTTCAGCCAATTCTTCCATTTGCTCTTCATGGCCATCATACGAGGCGATGATCTTTTCCATCTCCCTTAGCTTCGTTTCATCTGCCGACGCTCGCCCGTTTTTCTGTTGTATGAAAAATCCCATTCCAACAAAAAGGAGGGCCGCGACCACAAACAACCACTCCTTCAAAATGAAACCGAGCGTGCCGAACAAGATGGCAAGCAATGCCCCTAGCAACAAGAATGTACGGGAAGGTGTCTCCTGCTGCCCAGTTCCGATGGCTACATATGCTTTCGCTTCCGCCAATTGTTGGCGACGTGCCGGCCACCTATGCACACGTTGCACCTCTTCCTGTGAAGGGGCAGAACGCTCAAGTACAAGACGGTCTTGTTCCTGATCTGCTTTTTCATTTTCCAGTTGTACAAGTTGCCGATTCAAATAGCCGATTTGCGCATCGCTTCCCGCTAGCCGGTTCATCAGCTCATACAATTGTTCCTCTTTCTGAAGGGAGACATCAGCCTGTAACAGGACATTTTCTTCATCCTCCAGCATGCCAATCCCTTCCAGTAACTGCCTTTTCAGATCCGTCTGTTTGCGCACATCCTCTTCCGCTGAAACGGCCGCCGTCTGCCAGCGATGCCACTCCGACTCTTTCGCTAATAAAAGATCGATTTCCGTGAGCCGATCATCTACTGGCTGTTCCGGCATGTCAGCAAGCAATTTCGACAACTCGTCTTCCGTTCGATGCAGTGCTGTTTCCGCCTCGATCCTTCTCCCTGCAAGCTTCTCGTATCTGCGGATGCCATCTGTCGGAAAGGTGTCTACGGAAATTGCCGCTAGGCGGGGCTTAATAGTCTGACGCTTTTCGTGGAGAGGGAGAAGCTGACGCATCAACTGGAATTGCTGCGCCTGTTGTTCCATCTCTTTTTGTTGCTCACGCAAGTGTTGAAGCCGTTCATCGATTTGACGGATTCGCTCTACTGCAGGTGCATAGTCAGCGATTTTTTCCTGCTCCTTTTTCAATTCCAGTTCCAATTCACGAAGTTCTGCCATTTTGACGTTCATCTGCGGATTTTTTCCGGACTTTTTGAAGAGGTCACCGAGTTCTTTCTCCAACTTTTTTTCCAATTGTAACAGCGTATCGACACCGGTCGTTCCGGAAGCAAGTAAGGTTCGACTGAGCTCTTCCTCATCCATTTTTTCAAACCCTTGCAGTTGCAATAAGGAAAATGAAAAGATCGATTCGAAGGAAGCTCGGTCATATTGGCGTAGCAAACGATCCAAGTCCGCCTCGCCGCCCTTCCTCCCATCCTCGAAGTGGACGTTCACATCTCCCGCCGACTTTCCCCGCACCCGTTCGACGATGCATTTTCCAAATTCCTTATCGTAAATATGCACTTGTCCACCATACTTGCCGCCAGATTTCGGTTCATAGCGTAGCAATGCACTATTTTTCTGCGGGAATCCGAAAAGGATATGAAGGATGAATTGCTGGATCGTCGTCTTTCCCGCTTCGTTCTGCCCATACAACACATTGATGCCGGGTCCAACATCCAAGGTGATGTTTTCGTGCTTTCCAAATCCGTAAATGACCAATTTCTCAATTTTCACGTTGCCACCTCATTCCGTTTTCACCATTTCAGTTGCCAATAAAGCCGCTGCTCCCGCTTGGATGTCTGTAAGATCTTCATCTGTCAAAACATCCAAATACTTGACGCCCCGTGTATGCTGGTATACATCTTTCACAACGTCTTTCCAATCATCAGTTGTCCAACTATCCATCAGACCTAACACCGATCGCGGAAGGGCACCAGCTAGTGTGGAAGGAGCTGTCCGTTCGGAAAATAGGATGCGCTGTATCCAGATGAATGGTTCGCTATCACTACTTGCATCTCTTAGGACATCCAACCATTCTTCCTCTGGCGATTGACTGAACAACTCGGCGGCCTCTTGATCAACATCAACCATCTTCAATTCCACAATGCCCGCTCCATTCCGAGTACGAAAGGTTTCCAGTGCTTCCATACAAGCGACGAGCCATTCATTGGCATGGCTGATTCCTTTACATGAGACATCCACCTTGTCAAACAAGATCGTCGATGTCGGGATGAACTGAAATGTGGCGCCCGTTTTCGATAATTCCACATCGTAAAACCCTTTTTCTCCTTGTTCATTACGATGCCGCCCTTGGATATTTCCGGGATAAACGATCGGCGGTTCATCATGGACATGTTGGCGCAGATGGATATGCCCCAGCGCCCAGTAATCATACTGTTTGGCCAACAATTCACTTTTGGTGAACGGTGCATAGACCGCATGCGTGTCATCTCCCGCTAAACTGCCATGCAACATGCCGATATGGTATGCATCCCGATTGTGCGCTGGCGGATAACGGTCAATCATCTTCTCGCGGATATGCCGTTCTTTATAACTGAAACCGTAAATGGAAACCGACTGCTCTCCCACTTGGAGTTGTACCGTTTCCACCTCCTCTGTAAAGACGTGGACATTCGCAGGCAGTTCAAAACGCGTCCATGTCCCGCTAAGATGATCATGATTCCCATGGGAAATGAAGACGGGAATGCCCACCGAATTCAATCGGTCCATCCCTTCCTTAAACTTCATCTGCGCCCGCAAGCTCCGATTCTCCCCATCGTAAATATCCCCCACGATCAATACAAAATCCGGCTTCATCTCAAGCGCATAATCAATTAGATTGGCGAATGCTTCGAACGTGCTCTCTCGCAAACGATTGAGCTGTTCAACAGGCAGCCCCGACATCCCTTTAAAAGGACTGTCCAAATGCAAATCTGCCGTGTGAATGAATTTAATCGTCGACATAGAACCTCCCCCTTTCATCAATCGCGCCTCGGCGTGATTGCGTCCAGATTTTAAATCGAGCTTGAGGCCCACACGATGTGGGTCATGCAAGCGTTGCGAATCGAACAGCGAAGGGTTCGATTTGCCGTATTTCTGTGATCTTTGCAGAAATTAAGGCACTTTCCTTTTAGGACGTCGCGCATTTAGCTTGCCTTCATTAAACTCCTTTCAAAATCTGTGACATCCGCCGGAGGCTTTATCTTCGTTCAGCCGGCGTTTGAACCCCCTATGAACAGGTAAAACAAAACCGCATTCATCTCATCACCTACAGAGGTGGAAGTCTTCTGTAGCTGACGCTTCGCTTTCAGTACAAAAAGATTTGCTGAACGAAGATAAAACGAATATTTGTTCTAATTTTACCATAAGAAGAGGATTCTATGAAATGAACTTGTGCAAAAAAACATTAAGGTTCCAATATAATACCGTTAACAAACAGTAGGGAATTTGTAATAATATAAAGTGCAAATAGAGTGCCTTAGAAAGGTGAGTAAATCAATGAGTAAAACAGTTACTTTTTCATTTAGTAGTTCAAATTACAAAGGCACAGAAGCGACAGAGACATTCTCTTTCAAACAACTAAGTCTAGACGAAAATACGGAGGACGAAAAAGCATTAGAAATTGCAATGGATAAAATTTCTAGTCATGGGTTTGGGATAAACTTAATATTTCTTGCAGTATAGTTATCGAAAAGGAAAACGCATATCATGATGATATTCAATAATAAAATACTTATTTAACAGAGGTGAAAAAATGTTGTTATTATGGTATTTTTCATTATTTGTTTCAATTGTAACCCTAATTGCAGGGATTGCTAAAAAGTCTTGGGTATTTTTACTAATTAGTTCGATTACATTTACGCCAATCGCCTATTATTTTTCTGGTGCAAATAATGCTTGGAAATATGTTGGTTTGACGCCAATCCTACTACTTGTTCTAGCGATATTAACTTGGTTCTTAAATAAGAAAAAATGAAGTCTAGTAGAGTGTGAATTGGAGGGATGGAATTGTGAGGAAATTAATATTCATGCCTATTGTACTAATTACAATATTAATTATGGGCGGATGCAATCAAAACTCTGTAAAACAAATTAAGGCAGATTACGTTGATATTGGCTTTGGACAAAGTTTGTACGATGGATATAACAAAGTGGAGAATGAAACTGTTCAATCACTAGTAAAGGCTTACAATCAACTAGAATCTGTTGGTCAAACAAATAAAGAAATTAATTATGAAAAGGCGATAACAATTATTTTTGTATCTAATGATCAAATTTCAGGTACTTTAGTGATCGACGATAAAGGTGTTTTTCATACAAGTGATGAAGTTGAAAATTATCAAATCGACTCCGATAATGATATCTATGAACAGGCAGTTGAAATATATAACGACTTGAAGAAACAATATTGATATAGATGGAAGTGTATCTTTCTTGGAAAGAACAAAAAAATAAAAGAACGCAATCCCTCATTAGGATCGCGCTCTTTTTCGATTGTTATTCAAATTAAGCCGTTACTGCAGATAATCCTTTTGCTACAGCTTTAACTTTTTCCAAACCTTCAGCAATGATTGCTTCAGCTTGATCTGGTGCTGCTGCATGGCCTTCGATGATGACTTCGTTGATCAGTTGCATACCGTACACGCCACCTGCAACATTTTTAATGTAGTTTGCAGACATTTCCATCGGTGCCGCTTCCGGAGTCGAGTAGATGCCTCCACGTGCATTAAGAACAATGAATTTCTTGTCAGTCATCAACTGAACTGCATTACCGTTTTCGTCATATTTAAATGTATAACCAGCTTGGTAAGTGTAATCAATGAATGTTTGTAGTTTAGCTGGAATTGTCAAGTTCCATAGTGGGAATGCAAATACAACAACGTCAGCCGCTGTTAGTGCATCCATGGCTTTTTGTTTTGCAGAAAGAAGACGTTGTTCAATATCTGTCATTTCTTCGCCTGATTGTACTTTACCGAATGCGTTAAATAATTCTTGACCGAAGTAAGGCATATCCTCTTCAAACACATCGTACGTTGTGACATTTACACCTTCAAGATTTTCCATGAAAGTTTCATACATTTTACTAGAAACAGCTTCTGAAGCTGGACGGTTATTCGCTTTAACTACTAATACGTTCATTTCGTAGATCTCCTCTTTTTCCATATAATTTTTATCTTGAATTCATACTATATGAATTTCACCTAAATGTCAACTGGTTCTTTTATAATTCAAATTGTTGTTTTATTCGAAAAAGTAAATAATTATTTCTGGAGTTTCCTACTCTCCAAGAATCATTCTTTCCCTAGTTGAATCGCTTTTTTTATGTCTTTCAATGAACGAGAAGGGCCGTACATCAGAACGCCTCCTCGATAAACACGAGCACCAAACCATCCAAGGACGAATATTGTCACAAGCATAATGACGATGGAGAGCACCGGTTCCCAGGCCGGCAAGTCGAGCATCCCGACGCGTAGAAACATGACAAGTGGCGTGAAAAACGGAAAGAATGATGCGTATTGAAGATAAGCCATTTCCGGATTGCTTAACCCCGAAACCGCAATCACGAATGCAGCTACAATCAGCAACGACATCGGCATGATCATTTGCTGGACATCTTCTGTCCGGCTTACGAGCGAACCGAGAAGCGCCGCTAGTGTAGCATACAGGAAATAACCTAACAAAAAGAATAGGATGGCATAAACGATCGTACCGACATGCAGATTGGAAAAGCCGAAAACGGAGAAAAATCCATCTGCGGATTCCGACGATGACGTCGACTTCAAAGCAATGTAACCCGCACCTCCCAATAGCACCATTTGGACGAGACCAAGAGATCCGATGCCTAAAACTTTTGCGAACATATGCTTTACAGGTGAGACGCTTGAGATAAGAATCTCCATAACGCGTGATGATTTTTCCGTCGCCACTTCAGTTGCAATCATACTCGAATAGATAATCACCGCAAAATAGATCAGGAACATCAGCACATAGACAAGCCCTCGCGCCTGGCTAAGCTCTTCTTTCGTTTTCGAAGAAGGAGAGACAGATTGTTGTTCAAATGAAATCGGTGCGAACAATGTCTGCACTTGTTCAGTCGATAAAGATAATTGTTCCGCCTGCATTTCCGTTTGAATGGATTGAAGGGCGTCCTGCAACATCATCGGCAATGTAAATTCCATGGCACTCATCGTCGTATACTTTGCATGGATTGTTTTCGTATCATCCAGTGCAAGCGTCAAGAAAGAATCGATTTCCCCTTCTTTCACTTGCTCCGTCAACTGTTGTTCCGATTGATCGGATGATTCCACAGTTGTGCCGGATTCATTGGCCTCGAATTGCATTTTCAACTTTTCAATTAGAACACCGCTGTCATCGCGAACGAGCAACACAGCTTCCGACTCATCGTCACCGCCCGTCATATCTTGAACGCTATCGATAATTTTCCCCATATTCGCAAACAGGAAAATCGCCACCATCATCACTGCCGTCGTTATGATGAAGGATTTTGTTTTTGCTTTCGTCACAAAGGCCTGCTTGAAGATAATCATGAATTCACGCATGTTCTTTCCCCACCTTTTCAATGAAAATATCTTGTAGCGAAGGCTCTTCAATTTCAAAATGGCGGATCGAACCAGATTTCAATGCCGCTGTCAACAACTCATGGGCAACCTGCTCCGCTTCAATTTGGTAAACAGCTCCTTCGACCGTTTGATGGACGGAAGCAACACCTTGAATGGATGCAAGTTGCTTCAAATCATGGTCGGAATGGATACGGACATACTGTTTGCTGGATGACCGTTTGACATCACGCAATGAACCTTGCACAACCTGCTTCCCTTTATGAACGATGCTCAATTGCTCACAAAGCTCTTCGACATGATCCATCCGATGACTGGAGAAGATGATTGTTGCCCCTTCATTGCGAAAATCCAAAATTGCCGATTTCAACATTTCAACATTTACCGGGTCAAGACCGGAAAACGGCTCGTCAAGAATAAGCAATTGCGGCCTATGCAGAAGCGACGCAATCACTTGAATTTTTTGCTGATTCCCTTTTGATAATTCTTCGACTCTTTTATGGATGTAATGCGGCACTTCGAAGCGCTCCAGCCAATGTTTGAGCTCTTTCTTCGCGTCCGCTTTGTTCATCCCGCGCAGTTGGGCGAGGAAAATGAGCTGATCTTCCACTTTCATCTTCGGATACAGTCCACGCTCCTCCGGTAAATAGCCGATTTCAGAGCTGGTTGCATACGAAATCCTTTTCCCTTTCCAAGATATATGCCCCTCGTTGGCATTCAAAAGACCGAGTATCATACGAAACGTCGTTGTTTTTCCCGCCCCGTTCGCGCCAAGAAAGCCGTACATCGTGCCTTCTCCGACAGACAGTGACAAATCATCGACAGCAGTAAAATCACCGAACCGCTTCGTTACATTTTCAAGTAGTAAAGTCATTATGTGACTCCTTTCGTCTATCAACTTGTTAACTATACGTATCGAGCGACTAGAAGTTTCAAGAAAGCTAGTTCTTACTACTAGCAATTGCCGCTCCTATCGCGTACGACAACATATGCACCACCCAAATCCCTGAGAGGATGAAAAAAGCAAGTCGGGGTCCTTCCATTAGAATGACAATTGTCCATGCAATTAAAATGGCAGCTGTCGTCACTCCCCATGAAATCGATCTTGCGTGCTGATGAATTCGCGTGTATCGCTCGTCGAACCGGCGCTCTTTCTTTCCTTTCTTCCAACTGAAAAAGAGGACAATCGAAGCAATGGCAAGACCAAGTGGCAGGCCGGCCAAAAATATCCAAATATCAAATCCCTCGTACATACTTATTCCCCCTCCGGTATAAAAATATCTTCAATAAGACATTTAAAAAGTTTCGCAAGTTTGAAAGCCAAAACTAGAGATGGATTATACCTCCCTTTTTCAAGAGAGATGATTGTCTGCCTCGATACTTCCAACAACTCAGAAAGATCATCTTGCGTCAATCCCATCTCGGTACGCTTTTCCTTAATCAGGTTTTTCAGTCCCATGCTCCCCCTTTCTTCTAAAAATACAAGGTGCAGGAAAACCAGACACCGCAATTTGTAAAGTTCACTTTACGTCAAGGTTACTTTACTATATGTGCGATGTCAAGCAAACTTGACAAAAATCAACTTAGTTATTGGTACGCTCGAATTTTGACAGGCGCTGGAACCGCGATTTTTTTTGTAGTAGAATTAATAAAAGAGAATGGGAAGGGTGAATATTATGAGAACTTACAAATTGACGGCATACGAACCAACGGGTGAACTGATCGTAGAAGAAACGTTCACAGCGGAGACAGATAACGCAGCAAAAGAAAAAGGCCATGCCTTGCTCGTCGATAAAGATCTTCTTGAGCGCACACATCGCCTCGCATCGCCAACCGGAAAGTTATTGTTATTCCATTCATAAGAAATTTGCAGGGCGCCTGGTAAGAAAACAACTATTGGATAACTTGCAGAACTGGCGCCCAATTGATGCATCTAAAGAAAAAGATTTCCATAGTGATCACCCTAATTTATAAATACTAGCTGCGCATGAATGTGTTAAACTTATGTATAGATGGACTGTGAAATAGAAGGGGTGTTCAATTTGAAAATCGCATTAATTGCCCATGATCAAAAGAAAAACGAGATGGTGAATTTCACGATCGCTTATGAAAAAATTTTCTCCCAACAGACGCTATACGCAACGGGCACAACCGGATCAAGAATTATGGAGGAAACAAACCTTTCCATCGAACGACTCATGTCAGGCCCTTTAGGCGGTGACCAACAAATCGGTGCAATGATTGCAACAGGTGAATTGGATTTGGTCATTTTTTTCCGTGACCCACTAACTGCACAACCACATGAACCAGATGTCAGTGCATTATTGCGCCTGTGCGATGTTTACGGCATCCCGCTCGCAACCAATATTGCAACAGCGGAACTTTTGATCCGTTCCGTCGAAGAAGGCTATTTCACATGGCGCGACATGGTCGATAAATATAAATAAGCAAAGTTGTCAGTGGAATTCGTAAAGATAAAACGGGACGTCACAATACCGATGCCGAACTTCACAGCGCTCATCAATCACAAAAAATACGCGTCACTCGCTCAATCTCAAATTGAACAAGTGACGCGTTTTCAAATTCCAACCTATTCTATTCATTGCTAAAAACGTTGATTCAAATTGTTAATTCCCATATCATGTTTGCTGACTTTTCGATTCAAATAATCAACAACAATCCTAACACTTTTGATTTCTTCCGCAACCAATTGAAACGTTTGTTGGTGTTGTTCCATTCGGGATTCCCAAATGCTTAACGTGGTTTCTATTTTCAATTTGATAATTGCGAACTTCCTCTGTCAAACTCCTAATATCGTTTTCAACTTTGTCGAAACGGTCGTCCATTTGATCAAATCGCTGATCCATCAGTTCCATAAACTGTTTTAATATTGCTTCCACTCCCCCCACTCTCCGAAGAATGCAATACACACTCTCATCACGCTATCTTTTATATCCTAATGTTCATTGGACTCATCTACTCATTACTTGTCCTTGCATTATATAAGATAAAACCAAAGTTGACAAAAAAGCACCGGGCACTTGCCAATCAGATTAGCACCCGGCACCTTTTCCATATGATCTTTACTTATTCACAGCTTTCGGGAAAACCGTATCCAAATGCGCAAGTTTTTTCTCAATAGAATCTTCGTACGTCAAAATATAAGCAGCCGGATCTTTCGGATTATAATATTGAGTAATCTTCCCGGTTTCAGGTTCAATGAACTTACTCGATGCCCCGCAACCAATACCGATAATGGTCTGTACTTCTTCCATAATCACGATATTGTAAATACTCTCTTCACCCGGTTTTGCGTACCCGACGTTTTCCAAGTTACCCAAAATATTTTTCTGACGATACAAATAATATGGCTCATAACCATTTGAGGCATTCCACTGTTCTCCAAGCTTCATCATTTGCTCGACTGTACTGCGATCCGCCACTTTGTATTTATCCTTATTGCGTGTCATTTCGGATGCGCGTTTGAACGACAACGTGTGAACTGTCAACGATTCCGGTTGCATCTTTTCCGTTTCATCGAGCGAATGTTGGAATTCCTCAATGCCTTCATTCGGCAAACCGATAATCAGATCCATATTGATATTTTTCATGCCCATATTGCGTGAGAGCCAAAACTTGTCAATCGTTTCCTGCACCGTGTGATGGCGCCCGATCGCTTTCAATGTTTCCTCCGTGTACGATTGTGGATTGACGCTAATCCGATCAATGCCCCATTTTTTTAACACATCGATTTTGGCAGGTGTGATGGTGTCTGGACGCCCCGCCTCCACGGTCACTTCACGGACGCTGTCCATGTTCGGGAATGAAGCATACATCGTTTCATACAATGCATCCATTTCTTCCGCTTCAATAGACGTCGGCGTTCCGCCACCAAAGTAAATCGTCGTGATCGTCATATTGCGTTCCTTCAGCCATTTCCCCATCTCGCGAATTTCTTCATGCAAACCATCGAGGAATGACTCCACACGCCCATTTTTCCGATGAATAGCATACGCTGGAAACGTACAATACGCACATTTCGTCGGGCAAAACGGAATGCCGATATAAATGCTCACTTCTTTTTTCAAATCATACAAATCCGGAATCGCGCGCAATTGCACTTCTGCGATTTTGGCAAGTAGTTTGCTTTTCTCACTTGAAATTCGGTGGCGCTCCTTCAATAAACGCTGCGCTTCTTCACTCGTATATCCTTGCTGCCGATACTTATGATACAACTTTGTCGGTCGAATCCCAGTCAATATTCCCCATGACTGTTGCATTCCTGTCGCCTGTTCCAGCACTTCTAGAAAGATATGAGAATACACCCGCTTCAACTGGCGATTGATCATTTTCGCATCGCCCGTCTCTTCCTGCTCCGTAAACGTCGCGACATACTCTTTCCCATTCCAAGCAAGGAATGCCTCGCCAATCAGCAACCCTTCCGCGTCTTTTTGCAATGAAAAATCAACAGTGATCGCATCTTCTTCTGTATGTGTACAAATCTCGGACTGCTCAAAAAACAAATTCGCAAGATGCGTGAACATCCGGATCCAATCTTGTTCAAATTGTTCTTTTAATATAATTTTTTGCATCGTCATACCCAACTTTCTATTTTTGAATCCCATGATTGCTACGACGTTTGAATATAAAATTCATTGTACCAAACTTACGCTAAACATGATTAAGAAAAATTGGTTGAAATGGATTTTGGAAAATAATTTCTAAATAGAAATTGGTGGATGAGGGTTTTTGAGCATAGAAAGGGGTTCTTTGAGCACCCAATGACTGCTTTGAGCGCCTGCGAAGATCTTTGAGCTCTCGATGGCCGCTTTGAGCGCAGGCAAAAAACATAAAAAGCCCCCTATTCAGCAGTTCACAGTTACTGAATAAGGGGCTGTTTTAATCAATTACGCCTCGGCGTAATTGCGTCCAGATTTTGAATTGCGCTTGCGCAATTAACTCCTTTCAAAATCTGTGACATCCGCCGGAGGCTTTAACTTGATTCAGCCGAGGGCAGAATCAAGTTAAATGCTTTCGTATAAATCTTGTACAGGTTTCATGAGTACGCGGTTCACTTCTTCAATGACACCACTTAACTTCATTTCCGCTTCAAGCATTTTCATGATTTTCTGATTTTGTTGAGCAAGTTGTGCTGTTTTTTGGGCGTACTCCAGTTCTTCAGCGACTAGCTCTTCACCTCTCGCCTGCTTTTCTTGCAAGGAAAGTTGGATCTTACGGAAGTTCTTGAACAATGTAAGCGATTCGCTATCCGCTTTCACTGCAGCAACTGCCTGTTCCACCTCCGCAAATTCTGCCGTTTTCCGGAATGTCGCTTCCAATCTGTTCAAATCATCATAAATATTCACTGTCATCAGTCGTTTTCCCCCTAGGATAAATTTGTTACATAAACGATCAAGCCTTGAACAATTCCGATGAGACCGCCGAGCAATGCCCCCAGTACGGTAATCATTTTAAACTCACGTCTTGAAATGCCAAGCATCAGGTCTTCCAATACCGAAACTGGAAATGCATCCACTTGCTCTTTAACCATATCATCTAATTTCAATTTTCCAAGTGATTGTTCCATTTGTTTTTCAGCTTGTTCAAATGCAAATTGGACCAATTGCGGTGTGATGTGAACAGCTGTCCACTCCGCTCCATCCGGCCAATAATCCCGAATTGTTTTGTTCAATCGGCTTTCCAAGTCCAATTCTCTCACGGCATACGTCCGGATCGAATTGAATAACCCATCCCAGTCAAAGCCGTTCAATAATTCGCCAACAGGGCGTTGTTGTAGTTTCTCCCATTCCTTTTGAATGATGGAGTTCAGTAAATCATACGTGCCAGGTGCTCCCACAAATTTCAATGCTTCCTTTTGCACTTTCCCAACGAGCGATTCCGATTCTCCAAACAACATGTTCACCATACTGCCCAATGTCCCTTTGGAGGCTAGAAAATCATCAATCATTTTTCGGAACATCGCTTTTCCTTCATCAGATGCAAAATAGGCTTCCGACTTACCAAGGATGTACGTTGTAATAGTTGGAAGTCGCCTTTCCACTTCACTGCGCCATTTTTCCGGCAGCACCTCTTCCACCGATCCCGACGTCAGTTTCATGCGTACAGCGCTTAGCTGAGCATCAAGCAATTCCAACACTTTCTGCTCCGCCTTCCCGCCAACATTGGAGGCACCTGCAGTCTTCAGCCAGTCGTTCAATGTTTTGTCTGAATGTAAAATCTGTTTTTCCAACTTTTGCTGTATGAACTGCTCCGCTTTTTTCTCCATCGAAGGAGTTAGTAATTTCTTGCGGAACGTTTCCGGTGTCAATAAATAGTTCGTCACCGTTTTACCAAGCTGTACAGCCAATTCGTCCCTACGCCTCGGAATCAGTCCCGGTGTGAAGGGTAAACGCCATTTTCCAATATATTTTGCTTCATGCGGCCTGAACAACATTTTGATCGCAAGATGATTGGTCAATCCCCCGATCAGCGCGCCGATGAAAGCCATGAATAACAAAGTCCATATAAAATCCAATCGCTTCACCTTTTTTCCCTATTCGTTTCGCCCCATTATAACAGAACGAAACTGAACGGAAAAATGGGAAGACTTTTCAAAGCCCGTTGAACATCGTCGACATTCGGATCGCATGCTCCATTTCATCATGCATAGCGATGAAGAGGGGATTATATGCCTCTTGAAACGGAATCGTCAACAGCATTTCCTTATACGTTTCAACAGACTCTAACTCATCCACCAATGCCCGTTGCACACACTCTTTCAAATTATAACAAGGCAACGGCTTCTTCGGATTTTGTACAAATGTCCCTGTCATCATATAATAGAGTTGTTGGAACATTTCGTAATGACTTTTCTCATCTTCATACATATGACTGAGAAAATCTTTCCAAAGCGGATTATCCGTCAACTCGTACATCGATTTATAAAAATAATAATCTCTGTACTCATCTTCGATAGCCTGCTTTAATTTATTTGCAAACAAGATAGCACCCTTTCGCACTCTTTTCCCAATTTTATGCGGACGGGTCTCATCTTATGAAAGGAGCAAGGATCTATGCTGCAACATTTTAGCTACAAACCGATGTATGCCCATACACAATTGCCCGGTTGGTCTTTTTCTTTTTTCTTTCGCAACGCCAGATACACGGGTGAATATTTGCCGGATGGGACCATTGTTTGGACCGATGCTGAGCCGCCCGAAGAAGAGAATGTAAAAAAAATGGTCCACGAACTCATGACGTTCCACGTTTATGAATGAGTGAACGCAATTTGGAGATACTATGCTTCATGATGATGAAGGAGGCATAATATGAGCCAAGAAAAATCACCCGAAGAGCTCCGTATTGAAAAAGAAAAACTGAAAATGGAGAATCAGAAAACCGAAAACGTTTTCGAAGACAAAAGTCGGGTACCTAACGAACAAAATGCTTGGAAAGAAACACAATTCAAGTACGGTGAATGACAAATGCCCTGCATATTCGTGTGCAGGGCATTTCGATCAATTACGCCTCGGCGTAATTGCTTCCAGATTTTGAATCACGCTTGCTCGATTAACTCCTTTCAAAATCTGTGACATCCGAGGGCCTACAGGATGTAGGTTATGCAGTCGTTGCGAATCGAACAGCGGAGGGTTCGATTTGCCGTATTTCTGCGATCTTTGCAGAAATTAAGGCACTTTCCTTTTAGGACGTCGCGCACTTAGAATGCCTTCCATTATTCGTTCAGCTGGAGTTTGAACACCCGCTGAACAGGAAACAAAACCGCATTCATCCCGCCACTTATAGAGGTGAGGGACCTCTGTAGCCGACGCTTCGCTTCCAGTACAAAAATATTTGCTGAAGCAAGTTAATCCACTGATTTATTTTCCTCTATAGGGATCTGATGTCGTGTATCTTCTTCCAAATGCATAAGATGATTCGTGTCATTTGTGCCTCTTGTCATATCATCGTAAGGCGTATACATATTCGCTAACTTCTTCTTTTTCACAAGTGACTTGTAAAAAGCATAGCTAATTAACAGCAGCCCGCCTGCGCCTAAGCCAATTGCCACAATGGAAGAACCCACGGAAACACCCCTTTTCAACTAGTATAGCATTTTTGGATTGTTTTGATTACTTATCCGCTGTTGTTATATAGTTTGTCGAATATATTGCATAGTTGACGCTTTAAGAAATAAAAGCACTTGACAAATTTTACTGTCCTACAAGTAAAACCATTTGTTTTTTTCTCGTAAATAAATTATTATTATCTTAACTAACTATTTTACCATCACAGGAGGTGTACACTTTGTTCTCCCCCTCATTTGGGTTATGAACAAAGTAACTATTTGGAAATTGCCATACGATTGACAGCATTTGCTGTCTTGATCGCCCTCACCGCATTTTTTGTTGCGAGTGAATTTGCAATAGTGAAAGTAAGAACAACAAGGATTGATCAACTTGTCGCAGAAGGGAACCGCCGTGCCATCAGGGCAAGAAAGGTGATTGGCAACTTGGATGAGTACTTATCCGCTTGCCAACTCGGAATCACCATCACCGCACTCGGACTCGGGATGCTCGGGGAACCTACCGTCAAATTGATGTTACAACCGATATTTGCCCGTTTGGATTTGGCGCCAAATGTTTCAACTATCCTTTCATTCATCATCGCGTTCACAGTCGTGACATTTCTACATGTTGTTGTAGGGGAATTGGCTCCTAAAACGATCGCCATTCAAAGAGCGGAAGAAATTACATTGAATTTTGCAGGACCGCTCACCTTATTTTATCGCCTCACTTATCCCCTCATCAAAGGGATGAATGGATCCGCTCGCCTCATCATCAAACCGTTTGGCTTCCACTCGATTTCCGAATCGGAAGTGGCCCATTCGGAGGAAGAACTTCGGATGATTTTATCTGATAGTTTAAAAGGCGGCGAAATTAACCAAGCAGAATATAAATATGTCAATAAAATTTTCGAATTCGACGATCGGATCGCCAAGGAAATCATGGCTCCTCGGACCGAGATGATGAGCATCGATAAAGAAATGACATTACGCGAAGTATTCGAAGTAATGGGTGTCGAACAATATACCCGTTACCCCGTGACCGATGGAGATAAAGACCACGTCATCGGGCTCGTCAATATGAAGAATCTATTGACCGCGTTCATCAAAGACCCTTCAACGGGAGATCAGCCCGTTATCGAATATATGCAGCCAATCATCCGCGTCATAGAGACGATTCCAATCGGTGAATTGCTACTTAAAATCCAGCGCGAACGGATTCATATGGCCGTTCTGATGGACGAATATGGCGGTACATCCGGTCTTGTGACCATTGAAGACATTTTGGAAGAAATCGTCGGCGATATCCAAGACGAATTCGATATGGACGAAGTACCAGAAGTTCAAAAAATCGGTGAAGACCATTATATTTTGGATGCGAAAATGTTAATTGAAAACGTCAATGACATCCTCGGCATTTCCATCGACGAAGAAGATATCGATACAATCGGAGGTTGGTTCATGACCCAGCGCTTCGAAGCGATCCAAGGTGAAAAAATCATCGAACAAGGCTATGAATTCATGGTCAAAGACGTCGAAGGTCATCATATCCTGTACTTGGAAGTGATGAAATACGAAGAAGCAGAAACAAACGCCATTACAGACCTATCTGTTGAATCTTAACAAAGTGCGCCTCTCCATTAAGGAGAGGCGCACTTTGTTCTTTGTATGGAGAACGTGTTGCTTACTTTTCCAATTACGTTATCTTCTCACCTATCGCTCATGGTTGCCCGACAAATTCATCATTGACAGAATTAAGGTATTTTGTTATTGTTAACCTAACTTATCAGAAAGCAGGTGAAGTATTATGGCTATTTTTATGATACCTATTGACCAATCGATCGGACCCATACTTTCACCTGCCATACTTCCCTAAAGAGGTATGCTTATTCTGTTATGCGCGTGAAAGCCGTGGAGTCCGATCAGGAACCCACGGCTTTTTTATATGCAATTAACAGGAGGCTTTCAAATTGAAAAAACTAAGCGATTACGGTTGGAATAGAACGTATGAAACAAGCTGGAACGAAATGAACGAAGATCCGAAAATGAAAAAATGTGTATCCGGTCGTGTCACGCTTGAACATAAGCGGATGTACCGCGTTATTACTGCAGAAGGTGAATGGTTATCTGTCTGTTCCGGTGCTATGCAGCATGATGCATTGGAACGGCGGGACTTTCCCGCTGTCGGCGATTGGGTCGCAGTGGAAAAGATGCCGGGTGAAGAACGCGGCATCATCCATGCCATTTTGCCACGTCACTCCCTCTTTTCACGGAAAGCGGCAGGCTCGACTATTGTGGAACAGATTATCGCGACCAACATCGATATCGTCTTCCTCGTCATGTCCATGAACAAAGACTTCAATGCGAGACGACTTGAACGGTATCTCGTTGCTGCCTACGACTCGGGTGCAAACCCTGTCGTCGTTCTGACAAAAAAAGACGTATGTGATGACCCTTCTTTCTACATCAAAGAAGCACAAAATATCGCACTGGGTGCTCAAGTAGTTGCAGTGAGCAACGTAACGGGCGAAGGGATTGACGAGCTGACTGCCTTGCTGAAAGATGGAAAGACGGCAGCGTTGTTGGGTTCATCGGGCGTCGGGAAATCTTCCCTCACCAATGCGATTTGTGGCGGTGAAACGATGGCGGTCCAAGGTATCCGTGAAGATGACGATAAAGGTCGGCATACGACGACGCACCGAGAACTTGTTCAAATCCCAGGCGGAGGCATTCTCATTGATACGCCTGGAATGCGGGAATTCCAACTGTGGGATACCCATGAAAGTCTCGATTCTGGATTCAAAGATATAGAGGCATTTGCGGAAGCCTGCAAGTTCAATGATTGCCAACATAACAATGAACCGGGCTGTGCAGTACAGGAAGCTCTTGCTACGGGCGAACTACCTGCCGATCGCTATGCCAGCTATTTGAAGTTGCAAAAAGAACTGGCCTATCTCGATCGGAAAATGGACCGTGCCGCCCAAGCGGAAGAGCGCAATAAATGGAAACAGATTACAAAAAGCATGCGCAAGCACCCTTCGAAAAAGAAGTAAAACGGAATCTCTTGGTTAGCGTGACATACGAACGTAGAAGATACCTCCCCTCCAAACTCATTCCAAAATATGGTATAGTCAATATAGCCTGAATGAAATGGGAGGGAGATCGTGTATCTTTTATTCGTCATCATTTTGTTTTCTCTTTTAGGATTTACATTGGTATCGGTAGACCCTCTTCTCGCAGGGATTGTCGGCTTTGCAATTATTGCCGGTTGTTTGTTCAAAATCATTCACATGTTAAATGATTTGCATAAACATTTTTCCATCGAAAAGCCCAAAAAGGAATCTGTCCAAGAAGAGTTTGATCGATATTTGAAAGAGCTGGATGATAGGAAATAAAAAGCTGCCCCATACGACCGGTTTTCCGGTATACGGGGCAGCTTTTCTTTAGCCTTTTTTATATTCGATATGATACACATCGTGACGACGGTCTTTCAATTGTTTCACTGTTCCATCCTGGCGCTGACGACGCAAGATTTCCAAGTCGACATCACCAATCAAGACCATTTCCAAGTTGGCGTTCGTTTCACCAACGATGCCATCACGGGCAAACTCGAAATCGGATGGGGCGAATATCGCTGATTGCGCATATTGGATATCCATATTTTCCGTTTGAGGCAGGTTGCCGACCGTTCCGGATATGACGGTGTAAATTTGATTTTCCACCGCGCGAGCTTGAGCACAATAGCGGACGCGCAAATACCCTTGGCGATCCTCTGTACAAAATGGCGTAAAGATGATATTAGCTCCCATATCTGTTGCAATACGCGCCAATTCCGGAAACTCGATATCATAGCAAATTTGGATGGCAATCTTCCCACAGTCCGTGTCAAAAACGCGTACGGCATCCCCTGCACTGATGCCCCACCATTTCCGTTCGTTCGGTGTAATGTGAATCTTATATTGTTTCTCGATTGATCCATCACGTCTGAATAAATACGCGATATTGTAAATCTCTTCGTCTTCTTCCTGAACGAAATGCGATCCGCCGATAATATTGATGTTGTAACGCACTGCCAAATTGGTGAACAGCTCGATGTATTGCGGTGTGTATTCCGTCATTTTCCTCACGGCCTGACTTGGGGACGGTTCATCCAGAAAGGACATAAGCTGTGTTGTGAAAATTTCCGGGAAGACAACAAAATCCGAATTGGCATCCGCAGCTACGTCCACGAAGTATTCACATTGATGGGCCATCTCTTCAAACGAGGAAATTTTACGCATCAAATATTGGACGACACAAATCCGTACGGGATAACTCGTTTTGAAATGGCGCTTTGTCAGTGGCTTATAATCAACGTTATTCCATTCCATCAGTGTGGCATATTTTTTCGATGCTTTATCGTCCGGCAAATAGTTCGGATTGACGCGCATCAAAGTAAAGTCATTCATGAGCTGGAAAGTCAGTACGGGATCATAGATTTTATGGCGTGATACCGAATCGACATATTCCCGCGGAGACAATTCTGACGCATGCTTATGATAGTTTGGAATCCGTCCACCGATGATGATCGATTTCAGATTGAGTTGCCGTGCAAGCTCTTTTCGCGCTTCATACAGGCGCTGTCCAACTTTCATGCGTCGATAATCGGGATGCACCATCACTTCGATGCCGTATAAATTGTAGCCGTCCGGATTATGATTGGTAATATAACCCTCATCCGTCACGTCATCCCACGAATGACGGTCATCGTATTCATCGAAATTGATGATGAGACTGGAGCAGGAACCGATGATTTCGCCGTCCAGTTCCGCAATAAGCTGTCCTTCCGGGAAAATCGCCAAATGGCTTTTCAGATGGCTTTCCTTCCATGGCTCCATGCCCGGAAAACAAAGCTCTTGCATATTCAAAATACGCTTAATATCTTGTTCTTCCATCTGGCGGATGACCATACTGATTTCGAACGATGATAAATCCACTTCTTTACTCATCGGACGCACCCCTTTCAATTCCTTTATTCTCTATTATATCTTACCTTCCGGATAGTTAATAATATTTTACATGCCACTTCGTACACCCTATAATCAGTATGTAGTCAATTACGTAGGAGTTGGTAAGTATGCAAAAGCGGCTGGAAAATGCTCTTATTTTTATTTGGACAACCGCATTCATCGCAACGATGGGTTCCTTATACTTTTCCGAAGTGCGGGAATTTGAACCTTGTACGCTTTGTTGGTACCAGCGGATTCTCATGTATCCGATCGTACTTATTTCCGGGATTGCTTTATTCCAAAAAAATGCAAAAACCGCCTTGACAACGGCTGTTTTCTCTGTTGTCGGCGGCAGTATTTCACTCTATCATTATGGGATTCAGAAACTCAGTTTCCTGCGTGACAGTGCACCGGCTTGCGGAAATGTTTCCTGTACAGGCCAATATGTCAATTATCTAGGATTCATAACAATTCCATTCATGGCATTGGTCGCTTTTTTACTGATTTTTATCACTAGCCTGTTCATGTTGAAATGGCAAAAGGAGTCGAACTAACTTGAAAAAACTACTCATTATCGGCGTTGTCATCATCGCTTTCTTTGCTCTTATCGTTTTCCTGTCCAATAAATCGGATGAAGCAAAATTGAAGGACAATCCGTATGGGACAAACAATCTTCCAAAATCCACGATCGATTTGATTGGCAATGAAAACTACGACAACATTGTCCTACCAGAAGCACTTTTTGAAAAAATCGAATCCGGTGAATCTGTAACAGCTTACTATTTCCATCCGGAGTGTCAATTCTGTATGGCTATGACACCGGTCATGATGCCGATCGCCAAAGAAATGGGCGTCGATGTCTGGCAATACAACATGCAAGTGTTCGGCAACCAAGTCGGAGCAGACACCGAATATAATATTGTGAATTGGCCGACCCTTGTGCATTATAAAGATGGTAAAGAAGTCGGACGTATGAGTGGCCAGCAGCCAGAAGAAAACATCCGCGCCTTTTTCAATGAATTTGAAAGTAAATGATGAAATACGTGTTGGAAGGATTGAATTGAATGACGTACTTTCATTATAAAACACAGCAACCGGGACAGACGGTGGACCAATTATTAAAAGAACAATGGCAAGGCGGTAAAAAGACCGTCCACTTGATGCGCATGGCGAAAAGTGTACTCGATGCATATCGCACGCCGATCGAGGACTGGCGCGCTCCCCTTGCCGAGGGGACGGAATTGATTTTCACCTTTCCAGAGGCGATCTCCACATACGTTCCAGAAGCACAAGGTGAATTGACCGTTCTTTATGAAGACGATCATATTTTGGCGGTCGCCAAACCGGCAGGCATTGCGGTCCACCCGGATGGTCCCGACGAAACCGGGACGCTGATGAACCGCGTCATCGCTTATATCCAACAGCAGGATGGTAAATATGCCGAGCATATCCACCGGCTCGATAAAGGGACGTCTGGCGTTGTTCTCATCGCCAAACATCCAATAGCCAAATCACTTTTCGACCGGATGATCGAACAAAATGAACTTGCGAGGAACTATATGGCGGAAGTGGACGGTTATGTGAAACGGCCACGCGGCACTATCAAATTCCCGATCGGGCGTGATCGGCATCATCCGGCAAAAAGAATCGTTTCCGCGTCGGGACAGCATGCGGTGACACACTTCAAAGTCATCGAACGCAAAGAAGACACGACATTGGTCGAAGCCCGACTCGAAACGGGACGCACTCATCAAATCCGTGTCCACCTATCCCATATTGGCCATCCCGTCAAAGGGGATACGTTATACGGCGGAAGTGAAACGGAAGACGGACAGTATCGCCTAACCGCCACGACAGTCTCTTTTATCAATCCGTTTACGGAACAACAGACAACAATTGAATGGAAAACAACGTAAAAACAGCCATGGAGTTCAATAATATGTACCCTGTAGAGTAGACACTTAAAAAAAAGACTACTCTACAGGGTCTTTTTTTGTACA
>NZ_JBHSNO010000017.1:0-1265 GCF_042655805.1 Sporosarcina soli
TTTCTTGCTGACTTTGAATCCGAAGATTCGTTTGTGTTTGTGTCCCCGACAGAGTCGGTTCGACAAACTATATTTGTTAACGTTTTGCTGTTCAGTTTTCAAGGTTCATAAAGTGGAGCCTAGCGGGATCGAACCGCTGACCTCCTGCGTGCAAGGCAGGCGCTCTCCCAGCTGAGCTAAGGCCCCATGAAGTGGTCGGGAAGACAGGATTCGAACCTGCGACCCCTTGGTCCCAAACCAAGTGCTCTACCAAGCTGAGCTACTTCCCGGAAAAACATATAAAAATATTAATGGCGCGCCCGACAGGAGTCGAACCCATAACCTTCTGATCCGTAGTCAGACGCTCTATCCAATTGAGCTACGGGCGCTATACATTATAACTGGTGCCGAGAACCGGAATCGAACCGGTACGGTAGTCACCTACCGCAGGATTTTAAGTCCTGTGCGTCTGCCAGTTCCGCCACCCCGGCATAATAGTGGAGCGGAAGACGGGATTCGAACCCGCGACCCCGACCTTGGCAAGGTCGTATTCTACCACTGAACTACTTCCGCGTTGAAAGTGCGGGTGAAGGGAGTCGAACCCCCACGCCCGAAGGCACTAGATCCTAAGTCTAGCGTGTCTGCCAGTTCCACCACACCCGCAATATAATATCATGACTGGCAAGTCATGAAAATGGTGAGCCATGCAGGATTCGAACCTGCGACCCTCTGATTAAAAGTCAGATGCTCTACCGACTGAGCTAATGGCTCGAAAGTGGTGCCGGCGAAAGGACTTGAACCCTCAACCTACTGATTACAAGTCAGTTGCTCTACCAATTGAGCTACACCGGCAAATAAATGGTGGAGGATGACGGGCTCGAACCGCCGACCCCCTGCTTGTAAGGCAGGTGCTCTCCCAGCTGAGCTAATCCTCCTGGGTATTATTTCGTCTATTAAGGTTGTCCATCATATAATGAATTGTGCAAGCCTGGCAACGTCCTACTCTTGCAGGGGAAATCCCCGACTACCATCGGCGCTGAAGAACTTAACTTCCGTGTTCGGGATGGGAACGGGTGTGACCTCTTCGCCATCGGCACCAGACTTGTGTAATCTTTTTTAAAGACATTATTCATTATATCAAGACTTTTGAGATTTGCAAGCACTTTTTTAAAAAATACTCATTCTCTCAAAACCGGATAAAACCAACATTGGTCTGCACAAAATCAGGGACAACCATGCCCTTTTTAAATCAAGGTTAAGTCCTCGATCGATTAGTATCTGTCAGC
>NZ_JBHSNO010000018.1:0-105798 GCF_042655805.1 Sporosarcina soli
AATAGCTCATTTCTTGCTGACTTTGAATCCGAAGATTCGTTTGTGTTTGTGTCCCCGACAGAGTCGGTTTAACAAACTGTATTTGTTAACGTTTTGCTGTTCAGTTTTCAAGGTTCATTTATTGTAAGTTGCTGTCGGTTTATGTCGTTCTCGTCGACTGCTTAATTAATATACCATCCATCAAAAACAAAGTCAACGGTTTTGTAAAAGTTTTTTAAGAGATTGTTAAACCTTCATTAATTCCCTATCATTCAACCGCTTGAATTGTGCATTTTCCAACGTTGCCTTCTATTGAAAATAACAGTTCCCTATTGTCCTATTCAAGGGAACTGTTATTTCGATTACTTGATAAACATAAAGTACAACACAAAGATGACCCACAGACCGTACATAATCGGATGAATCTCTTTCCGACGTCCACTTAAAATCATCGTGATTGGATAGAAGATAAACCCGATTGCGATTCCTGTCGCGATGCTGTACGTCAGTGGCATGGCGATAACCGTTAAAAATGCCGGAACTGCAATTTCAAATCTTGTCCATTCTATATTCCCCAACGTCGATACCATCAACACTCCGACGATAATCAGTGCAGGAGCAGTCACTTCAGAAGTGATGACGAACAATAACGGTGAAAAGAATAAGGCCAGCAAAAAGAGAACTCCCGTTACAATAGAAGCAAATCCCGTTCTTGCTCCTGCTGCAACACCTGCTGAAGATTCAATGTAAGAAGTCGTTGTTGATGTTCCGAAAACAGCACCGGTTACAGTCGCAAGTGAATCTGAAAGAAGTGCTTTCCCTGCTCGTGGCAATTTATCATCTTTCATAAGCCCCGCCTGATTTGCAACCGCAACAAGCGTTCCCGCTGTATCAAAGAAGTCTACAAATAAGAATGTAATGACGATGACGAGGAATTGAGTCGTCAATAATGAACTCGGATCTTGGAATATCGTCTCGAACGCTGCACCGAATGTTGGGGCTACACTTGGGACTTTATCGACGACTTTTTCAGGTAGGTCGATTAGACCCGCAATCATCCCCACAATTGTAGTCACGATCATTCCATAAAATATAGCACCTTTAATCTTTCGAACCATCATGACTACCGTAATGACAAGACCAAAAATAGCAAGCAATGTCGGACCATTCGAGAGATCCCCTAATGTTACAAGCGTATTAGGATCCGCAACGATAATTTTCGCATTTTGAAATCCAAGGAAAGTGATGAAAAGTCCAATTCCAGCTCCCACTGCAAACTTAAGCTGCATCGGGATTGCATTGATAATAATTTCACGCAAACCAGAGAGAGAGAGGACGATGAAAATCAGACCTGAGCATAACACGCCTGTCAACGCAGTTTGCCAAGGAATCCCCATTCCTAACACAACTGAAAATGCAAAGAATGCGTTAAGCCCCATGCCAGGTGCCAATCCAATTGGATACTTCGCAATCAATCCCATAAACAGTGAACCTACAGCAGCAGCTAATGCAGTTGCGACGAATACTGCACCTTTGTCCATACGCATTGCATCAGGCAAATCCGGGACTGCGTCAAGAGATAACATCAACGGATTGACGATAAGAATATACGCCATGGCAAGAAAAGTCGTCAGACCTCCGATGATTTCCCGGCGATAATTTGTACCAAGTTTATCAAACTCAAAGTATTTCTTCATTTGTACCTTCCGTTGCCAAAAACCTATAAAAATCTATAGGCAATGTTTGCTTCCTATTTCCTCGTGCCCACTTTTTCCGAAGCTACTCGCATTTAGTGTGACACTCTACAGGCGTAAATTCGGATACAGCGAATCCTACATAGTTGAGTTTTCTTATGAAATGAAACTTCTCAACTTTACTTATGCTTGGTTTTCGCTTTACAGTATACACCGACACCCTCACGATTCCACTCGATGATTACACCACTTTCGCAATGTATGGGATTCACACGGACTACCAATCTTATACCCGACATTTAATCCTACAAACATAAAATTTGGCTAACGGTTTTCACCTTCCTCTACCTTAAATTTTACAGACAAAAAAGCATACGACATAAACATCGTATGCTCCCCAAAAACAAATCCAATTAGAAGGTTGTCCCTTCCTATGAAATCGTAGTCGAAACATTTAAGGTGTTTCGGTAGAAACTTCCGAGCCATATCCTCGGCTTTATACGATAACTTCTATTTTATTCAGCAAAAGCCTCCGGCGGATGCCACGGATTTTTAAAGGAGTCAATCGAGCTTACTCGATTCAAAATCCGGGCGCAATTACGCCGAGGCGTAATTGATTTTACTCCCACTCAATCGTGCCACCTGGTTTCGGAGATAGGTCGTAGCACACTCGGTTAATATTTTTCACTTCATTAATAATCCGATCAGTGATTTTCAGAAGGATTGGCCATTCGATTTGTTCTACCGTTGCTGTCAAAGCATCTACAGTGTTTACTGCACGAATAATGACTGGATATTCATACGTCCGCTCATTGTTGCGTACACCGACAGATTTGAAGTTGGGCACAACTGTAAAGTACTGCCAAACCTTTTGGTCTAATCCTGCGAGTGCAAATTCTTCGCGTAAAATAGCATCTGATTCGCGTACTGCTTCCAGACGATCAGGCTCAATTTCACCTAAAACACGCACACCTAGACCTGGTCCTGGGAATGGTTGGCGATATACCATATCATGCGGAAGACCCAACTCAACCCCACATGCACGAACTTCATCTTTGAATAATTGGAATAATGGTTCCACTAATTCAAATTTCAAATCTTCTGGAAGCCCTCCAACATTATGGTGAGATTTGACGACTTTATGCGTTTTCGTGCCGGATTCTACGATATCCGGATAGATTGTTCCTTGCGCCAGAAAGTCAATCCCTTCCAGTTTACGCGCTTCTTCTTCAAACACACGAATAAACTCATTGCCGATAATTTTACGTTTCTCTTCTGACTCGGCTACCCCTTTTAGTTTACCTAAGAAACGCTCGCTTGCATCCACGTAAACAAGGTTTTCCTCCAAGTCTTTTTCGAACATTTGAATGACGCCCTCAGACTCATTCTTACGCATTAAACCGTGGTTTACATGCACACAAACTAATTGCTTGCCGATTGCCTTAATTAGTAATGCTGCAACAACAGACGAATCTACGCCGCCTGAAAGAGCCAACAATACTTTCTTATCGCCTACTTGTTTACGAATTAAAGCCACTTGATCATCGATGAAATTTTTCATATTCCAGTTCGCTTCCGCCTTACATGTATGGAACACGAAGTCTTTTAACAATGCTTTTGTTTCTTCTTCACTTGGCCATTGCTCGAGCGTTTTCAATGCTTTTGTTGAAGGATGATTCACGCTAATGACCGGAATATTTAAAGAGTAAATTTCATCTAATACATCGATTGCTTCTCCATCAATGATATTATTTTTACCGCCATTTAAAATAATTCCTTTTACCGTTTTTAACTGTTCAATATTTTGAGATGTAATGTCATGAGGATGAATCTCGCTATATACACCTAGCTCACGAATCCAACGTGCAATTGCCGTATTCTCACTACTACCTAAATCCAACACTAAAATATTGTCCTGCTTCAAGTTGACACAACCTCCTCTTAATCCAACCATTCTACACCTTTCCGGCTGTTTCAACAAATATTTTTTTACTTCATCGGTAACCAAATTATATTCTAAACATTGTATCTCCTACGACTATACCTCAAAAATCAACCCGAAGTCCTGTTGATTAAATCTTCCCACATTTCTTTCAAGAATACCCAATCATGCTCGGTTGTATTCGCACCATACAAACCTTTTTCGTAAGCTGCCGTCAACGCGCTCATCTGGTCCCCACCGAAATGGGCATCGACATCCGTCGCGTAATCGTTTAGCGTCATCCCTTCCGATCGCTTCAAACCTACACGGTCAAGCTGCTTCAACAAACTTTGATAGCGTTTGACAAAGGCATCCCAATCATCCGCTTCCGATCGATAGGTCCTTAAAAGAAACTTCGGCATCCATTTCACTCGACTGCGATAAAAGCTCCAAACCACGAGGGCAATCACTAGTATGACCGCAACAATCCACCCGATATACTTTTTCAACCCCGAGGTAAACAGGCTTACATATTTCTTCGCATCGAATGACTTCGCCTTTTCAACCGGGTCTTTGGATTGTTCTTCTTTTGGTTTGTTCTTCTCATCCCTTTCCGCCACTTGGGGGTCATTTGCTTCCAATTCAATATCGTATTCGATATCCGTCAAATTAGTAAAACCGATTGTCGGTTCAAATGGCATCCATCCAATGCCCGGTAAGTACGCTTCCACCCATGAATGGGCCTCGTTATTCGTAATCTGATAAACGCGTTCGCCTTCGTCATTCAAACGATATTCACCGGGAGCAAACCCTTTCACCCAGCGGGCAGGAATATCAAGCGCACGGAGCATCACGACCATGGACGTTGAAAAGTTATCACAATAACCTCTCTTTGTTTCAAAAAGAAATTGGTCTACATAATCTTCATCAGCATCCGGTATAGAGACCTGTTGTTGTGCATAAACAAAACCGCTTCTACCAAAATACCTTTCAATCGCCTTCGCTTTATCATAAACGCTCTCTTGACTTTCGGTAATGGACACCGCCAGTTCTCTTACTCGCTCCGGCAACGCATCCGGCAACTGTAAATACTGCGAGAACGAACTGTCCAATGTCTGTAAGTCTTGCATATTTGTCTCTCTTAACGCTTTCAGACTATATTCCGGTTCCACAAATTCAATTTCGTAAGCGGAAAGCGAATCATTGCGTCCATCAATTTCGGTCCGGTATTTCCCTGTAGCTTCAGAATGAAGAAATTCGACATTGGCATCCGCATACACTTTCTGAATGCCATAAGGGTAGACAATGAATGGAAAATCGAGTGACACTTGTACATCTGTACGCTGGAGAACTTCGGGATTGGATTGTGCATAGTCCACCATTTCCATACCAGATGAATAGCTTGTTTCACTCTGATCTGGAAATAGCTGTTCCCACCCTTTTGTCGTATAAGTGTTTTTCGTTTCGATTTTCCAGTACTGTTTGCTCGCCACTTTCGCTTCGAAAACAAGCGTATCATCTTGTTCGAATGAACCGCCGAGCTGTGAATCATCCGTTCCATACCCGCTCGTCATCATACCCGCACCATTTCCTGAGCCATCTGTTCCTGTCCCCTGAACGAACGACTTCACGTAGGGTACAGGATCCGGCCATACCGGGTCTTTCTTCGGCATTACATTGGCAAGTGTACCGCTCAGTACAACGAAGAAGAGCAAGGGTAGAGAAACAGTTAAAAATGCACCTGTTGGAATCGGGGTATTGTGCTTCTCAGCTAATTTTGAGATGAACAGCAGGCCAAGCAATAATAAGCCTGTCACCATGATGAGAAAGATGGAGCTGTCTGTAGATAACGGACTGAACGTATCAATCGTTGCAACAAAAATAACGGTCATACTATAAAAAAGTAAAATACTTTTCCTTACTTCAATCCAATGGCGAATCAAGTAAGTCGTCATCCATAATAGTGAAAAAAACAATAATGTCCGAAAAGGGTTCGTAATATTTTCCCAATCACCACTCATAAGGGTCGGGACATTGGACAATAAATCTTGCACCAAATAGCCGATGCGACTGATCGATATGAATTTTTCATCCAAATAGATATATTGGATGGCCCACATGATATACAAGAATTTCACCGGAACTGCAATCCACCATTTCACCCGTCCTAATGCCAAGGCAAAAACGATGGCGATAAAAAGGAGGAACAGCCCCAAATAATTCGTATCGGTCAATGCCATAACTGGGAGAAGCCACTCCCTTAACAGCACGAAAGCAAGAAGATACAAAATGGCGAGAAGCCGTCTGTCCATCGGTGTTCCAGTCATAATCCTCACCTTCTTTATCAACGACGCCTTATATTTGCGCCCAGAATTTGAATTGCTTCGCACACTCTCAGTATTCATCTCTCCACTGATGCAAGTCAGGATGCCTACCGGTTAAAACCGATGCTCTTCCAGTAAGTACACATGAATTCCCCTCGACTTCGCAATTTGGATAGCATTCACCACGCTGGGCGAAGGTTCTTTCCCTTGACCAGTTACTACATAACAGACGAGCGTTCCGTTACTTTTCACACTTTGCACGATCGGTTGAAGGAACGTCCAATCGGGATTTCCCGTAATGACAACCGCACTCCCCCCAACAAGCGTTGTACTAACCATATCACTCACAAGACCTGTCGCCACTTCCGACGGTTGTATTTTAGCTAAGTGAACAAGCGCTTGATGCAATTGTGCATCAGATTGGATAAGAGGATAGCGAGAAATTTCCTTTCCTGCTGTCATAAGCGCAAGACCGGCCTGATTTTTTGAAGCTTCTTTTATAAGCGAAGCCGTGAGTTCAACGATATCTTCAAACACTTCTGTTTTTCTTCCATCCATAATCACTAATAAGTCTTGGGATCTTCTATCCTCGAATTCTTTCGTCATCAACGTTTGTGTACGCGCAAAAGATTTCCAGTGGATCCATGTCACCCGATCGCCGGGTTGGTAATTTCGGACACCTGTTGCCAGCGTTGTATCTTTGATAATATTCAAAGGAGATGCAAGTGTACCGTGGTCATATTGAGTCTCGATCGGAGCATATTGAAACGCGATCGTTTTCGGGAAAATAAGCACTGTATGCCGCAACGGAACCCATTTCTTTTTCCGGACCCAGCCGAAAAAATCCGCCACTTCTATTTCGATCCCTTCCAGCACATGCTCGCCCCGTGGCATTTGCTCGATTTCATATTCCCATTTCTTTTCTTTCCGGAAACCGAACAGAAACAATCGTTTCCATGCGTTTCCCGCTACTGTGAATCGTTCAGGTTCTGCCCATTTGTCCGTCACGACGGTATAGAGCAAGGGAAAAAAACTGTTTCGCCTAATCGATAACGAAACGATTAGCTTCCCACCACTTTCAACAATTGGCGTTCGAATCTCCCGGCTGACCTTCACGTCCGACAACGGATAGAAAAACAGGAAAAGAGAATACAGCCCAAATGGCAGTATAATATAAAAAATTGTCCAACTGACTTGTCCGCCTTGAAACATCGCAAAAACAAATGCCGCTATCAAGACACTCACTACAAAGACAACTTGCATAGAACTGTTCAACACTTGCTTGACAATTTTCATCTTAACGTTGCCTTATCTACTGGAACACGGACCTTCATCAAAATCCGGTCCACGATTTCTGATGTGGAAATCCCTTCGTATCTCGCTTCAGGCGTTAAAATCATTCGGTGTTGGAAGACAAATGGTGCTAAATATTGCACATCATCCGGTATGACATAGGTTCTTCCTTTAAGCATCGCAAAAGCTTGAGAGGCCTTCATCAATGCAAGCGACCCTCGGGGGCTTACCCCCAGGTATACATACGGATTGTCACGTGTCTGTGCTACACAGTCGACAATATACAATTTGATGGTATCGTCAACCTTCACTCCCGTAACTGCCTGTTGAAGCTCTACTAATTCTTCTAATGTGACCACTGACCTCAATTGCTCGATCGGTACCGTTTTTTCTGCTCGCCCAAGCACTTCCATTTCCTCCGTCTTTGTTGGATAGCCCATTTTCAATTTGAATAGAAAGCGATCCAATTGAGCCTCTGGCAATGGATACGTCCCTTCGTATTCAATCGGGTTCTGCGTGGCCATGACGAAGAATGGTTGTGGGATCTGCATTGTTACACCATCAATCGTTATTGAAGCCTCTTCCATCCCTTCCAGAAGCGAAGATTGGGTTTTCGGCGACGTCCGGTTGATTTCATCTGCGAGAATAATATTCCCCATAATCGGACCGGGTCTAAACTCGAATTCCATCGCCTTTGGATTATAGATAGAAACGCCTAGCACATCAGAAGGTAATAAGTCCGGCGTAAATTGAATCCGTTTAAAATCAGCACCCACCGACCTTGCCAGCGCCTTGACCATCATCGTTTTTCCGACGCCCGGTACATCCTCAAGCAATACATGTCCGCCGGCAAGAAGCGCTGTCACGCACAGTTCCGCTATATCTCTTTTTCCAATCATGACCTGATCGATATTTGTCAAAATTCGATTGATTTTCTCTGTATGGTTCATGTCAGCTCCCCCAATTATATAGGACTTTCGATTTATCCGAAAATTAACAAAACATACCTTCATCATACAGGATTTCCTTTTCCTATACAACTTAAGCGCCGGGACCGAAAATAGTAACATTCAACTTATCTGATAAATAACCACCTCAAATTCCTACAAAAAAGAGTGTCGCCAAAGCCACAGTACGACTTTGTCAACACTCTGAAAAGACCGCTCAACAAATTTTTTCACTTCCAAAAATCATCAAAAATAGTAATCGGCATATGCCGCTTATGTGCAGAACGGAGAAATAGATTTTCAATGGTCATCTGGACTTCTTCCGGAACTTCTTTTCCTTCCAAATAATCATCGATCGCTTCATACGTTACACCGAGTGCGACCTCATCCGGTAAGGCGGGTTTATCTTCTTCCAAATCCGCGGTCGGTACTTTTAAGTAAAGATGTTCTGGACAACCGAGTTCTTTCAATAATTGTTTGCCCTGCCGTTTGTTCAAGCGATAAATCGGCATGAGATCGGCACCGCCATCGCCGAATTTCGTATAGAAACCGGTAATAGCCTCCGCTGCATGGTCGGTTCCGAGAACGATGCAATCATGCATGGCCGCAACGGAATATTGGGCTTTCATCCGTTCCCGCGCTTTTTCATTCCCCTTTGCATAGTCCGATAACGTCACTCCTGCAGCATTCAATGTTCGCTCACTCGCATCGACTGCGTCTTTAATATTCACAGTGTAAATTTTGGACGGTCCAATAAAATCCAAGGCATCTTGGCAATCCTTTTCATCGAACTGTGTCCCATAGGGAAGTCTGATCGCTATAAACTGATAGCGGTCCGTCCCTTCTTCTCGATTCAATTCATCGACGGCAAGTTGTGCCAGCTTCCCGACTAGCGTCGAATCCTGTCCGCCTGAGATTCCTAGGACAAATCCTTGTACGAAGGCATGTTTTTTCGCATATGTTTTCATGAAATCAATCGATTTTCGAATCTCTTCTTGAGAATCGATAACCGGTTGCACTTTCAACTCCGCAATGATCTTTTTCTGCAATGATTCCATCGTTCAATCACCTCATTGATTATCACTTATGATCGATATAATCCTCGACCATTTCCTGCACTTCCTGGATATTGCGCATTTTGTTATCCCAACATTTCTGGCTTAAATCTACAGGGTATTCCTCAGGGTTCAACGATCGTTTATATTCATCCCATAGGAGCCCCAAGTTTTCTTGGGCATATTCCCGCATTTGCATCAATGGTGGATTCGTATAGATGATTTCGCCATTTTCAATAACTTTGACATGCAGATCTTTCGCTTCGAAATTCGTGACGAACTTGGACACAAACGTATGCACAGGATGGAACATTTTAATACGTTTTTCCGATGCCGGATCTTCGTCGTACATCGTAATATAATCCCCTTCAGCCTTGCCATTTTCCCGGTCGATAATGCGGTACAATTTCTTTCGTCCTGGCGTTGTCACTTTTTCTGTTGTCGATGAAATTTTAATCGTGTCTTCCATCTCTCCCGCTTCATTTTCAATCGAGACGATTTTATAGACAGCGCCCAATGCCGGTTGATCGTACGCTGTAATCAGTTTCGTTCCGATCCCCCATACATCCACTTTTGCACCTTGCGCTTTCAAGTTAAGAATTGTATATTCATCCAAGTCATTCGACACGACGACTTTTGCTTCAGGGAAGCCAGCTTCGTCCAACATGCGGCGCGCTTCTTTCGAAAGGAAAGCAATATCTCCGCTATCAAGACGAATGCCGATGAAATTGATTTGATCGCCCAATTCTTTTGCAACTTGAATGGCCGTTGGAACGCCAATTTTCAATGTGTTGTATGTGTCAACGAGAAAGACGCAATCCTTATGGCGCTTTGCATAGGCATGAAAAGCTTCGTACTCACTCTTATATGCTTGGACCATGGAATGGGCATGCGTCCCCGACACCGGTATCCCGAATCGTTTCCCTGCCCGTACATTACTTGTCGCTTCGACACCACCGATAATCGTAGCACGGGCACCCCATATCGCCGCGTCCATCTCATGCGCTCGACGGCTACCAAATTCCATCACAACTTCCTCTTTCACCACTTGCTTGATGCGGCTTGCTTTTGTGGCAATCAATGTTTGATAGTTGACGATATTCAGCAATGCCGTTTCCACCAGCTGCGCTTCAATCAGTGTCGTTTCTACACGGATGATCGGTTCATTCGCAAATACGAGTTCCCCTTCCACCATCGAATACACATCGCCAGTGAAACGGACGTCTTTTAAATAGGTTATGAAATCGTCTCGGTAACCGAGCTCGTCTTTTAAATAGGCAAGATCACTTTCGCTGAAATGAAAATCACGTAAATAATCAAGAATCCGTTCCAATCCTGCAAATACCGCATATCCGTTCCCGAATGGCAAATTTCTGAAAAATAGCTCAAACACGGCCTTGCGCTCATGTATCCCATCCGCCCAGTAAGATTCCGCCATATTGATTTGATAAAGATCCGTATGTAAGGCTAAACTGTCATCTGCATAATTTGAACTCATGATAATCTCCTTCTTCCGAAAACTAAGTTATGACCATTATACACCAATTACCCTGATTTCGAGCCTTAATAACAGATTACTCCATTTTTCTAAACATTCAATTACGCCTCGGCGCAATTGCGTCCAGATTTTTTTCTAGCTCGCTCGAAAAGCTCCTCTAAAAAATCTGTGACATCCGCGGGCCTACAGGATGTATGTCATGCAGTCGTTGCGAATCGAACAGCGAAGAGTTCGATTTGCCGTATTTCTGCGATCTTTGCAGAAATTAAGGCACTTTCCTTTTAGGACGTCGCGCACATAGACTGCCCTCCATTATTCGTTCAGCGGGAGTTTTGACTCCCGCTAAACAGCATTCATCTCGCCACCTCTATAGGTGGCGAGATGAATGCTGAATGAAGATCAAAAAGAATCGATTTCTTCAAAATGAAATCGACTCTCTTTGATCCATTAACTTTTCTCTTTCGTCTTCCACGGTGTTCCTAACTTTGGAAGCGCCCAGCGATCCAAGCCATACCAACCTGCCACTTTCCAAGCGAGAACGAGCCAAGTCGCCAATATGAAAAGCAACGGGTTCGTGCTTAGTGTGCCGGCAAACAGAAAACTGACGTTCATCAATGCCCCGAAGAATGCCGCGATACCGGTTAGCAATCCAAACACTAAACCTAGGCCTACTAACAACTCTCCATAAGCCACGGCAAACGCGAATAACTTTGCATTCGGAAGAACAGTGCTCTCCAAAAAAGTTGCATACCATCCTGCCACATCTGCACCCTCTTGGGATTTTGCCAGTGAACCTTGCACAAATCCTTGGATGGCAGCTCCAGCATTTTCGCCAGTCCAAGCATCACTTTGCACTTTCCCCCAGCCAGCCTTCAGCCATGCATACCCTACGTAAAGACGAATAACTAACCAAATGAATGCAGAACGGGTATCGCTGAATAGAAAGCGGGAGACCGGATTTTCCGGAATGACGACCGTATGTTGCCCTTTCATCCAAAAAACCTCCTTTTCTCCTATTATATTGTTTTTAATACCCATTTTTCTGCTTTTTATCGCTGAAATTGTTACATTTTAGCGAATGATTAAAAATACATAGTTTTTCACAGGTTTATCCGACTATTCATCTAAAAAATACTAATCTATTTTACCTATCAATTAAAAAAAGCTATTCCGCAAGCTAATCGTCAACTCGCAGCATAGCCTTTTCGTACAATTTAGCTAAAGACATCTTCAAAAACCGATGATTCTAACAAGCCGACACCGATCAATCCATTGATAATGCCCGCATCCGAACAGCTCGTTGTCACAAAATCAGCTTGCTCCTTTAGTGCGGGTACTGCATTACCCATCGCGATGCCAGTTCCGACAAAGTCTAGCATTTCAAAATCGTTCGTCCCATCTCCGAAGGCATAGCTATTTTCCCGCTTGACGCCTAGTTGCTCCATAATTTTCTGAACGCCTACCGCCTTGGAAATTCCTGCCGGTAGCATATCTGATGCATGCTCCCCCCATTCGAGGAACGTATAATCCGCGTACCGTTGCATGTAAAACTGTGCATGCCTGCGTTCACAATAGATCTGAATTTGGTGAACAGGCGAATGCTTGTAAAATTCCTTTTCAACCAATGGATAATCGATTTTCATGTGCGCATAACTCGGATAGATGAGCGGATGTTTATCTGCATTCACCCTAATCTGCTGACAATTGGAATACGCCAATCCATGTCCATTGTCATAAGCAATTGTCGATAGATCATGCAGCATATCAAGATCCATTGGATTCGAGTAAATCTCTTTCCCTTCAAAGACGACATGCTGTCCATTCATCGACACATACGAAGAAATATTCAACTCATCAAGGAGCCAATCGAACATGCGTGGTGAACGGCCTGTCGAAATGGCAACAATAATCCCTTGCTCCTGTAGCGCTTGAATCGCCCGTTTAGATGACTCCAAAACAACTTTGTTTTCGTTCAACAACGTTCCATCCAAATCAAAAAAGACAGCTTTTTTCTCCACTAGACATTCCTCCTCGAAATGACATCCTTCATTAATTTGCAGTTGAACTTTTCAAATAACGAGTTTTCAATTGAGTAGAAAGTAGCTCGAGCCCAATCGCGACAAGCAAGATCGCATACGTGATAAAACCGACTTCCCGCAAATCAAAATAGAACCCTGAAGCCATGAACAATTCAAAACCAATTCCACCCGCTCCTGCAGCAGCCCCCATCGCCACCGCTACTGTAAAGTTCGTTTCAAAGCGTAGAAAAGTCCAAGACAATAACGAAGTAGCTGTGGAAGGGAGGACAGCATGTATTACGATATGCCACCAACTCGCGCCACTTGCACGCAACGCCTCTAAAATCCCTTCATCCAATTCTTCAAACGACTCCGCATATGCTTTTACTAAAAACGCAATCGTGTGAAACACCATCCCGATAATGGCGGCTTCACTTCCCAGCCCGGCAGCAATCGCAAAAATCAAAACCCATAGCACTGTAGGCACTGCGCGAATAAATGCCACCACTACAATAATCACATTGGACACTGCCTTAGGTGCTAGATTTTTGGCGGCGAACAGAGCGATAACGACAGAAAGTAACGCGCCTAAAACGGTTGATAAAAAGGCAAGCCCCATCGTTAAGCTAAGTTGATACATTGCCTCCCCTAACGAAAAATGGCTGAGTAGAGGCTGTAAAAACATCAACTTCACATTATGAAGCGTTGACATTGTCGCTTCGACAATCGAAATCCCTTTATAATCAAAAGTTAGAAACCCGTAGACGGTTAATAATAGGAGCATAACAAACGTCCCCGTCATGACCACTTGCGACTTATTCCACGCTTTGATTTTAATTTTTCCGGCGTGATTCCTTTTCAAGTCAAAGAGCAAATCGCTTTTTGCTAAAGTCATTACAATATCACCCTTCTTACATAATTGGATAGAAGCTCGATTCCAATGACGACAACTACAATACTGATCGTAATGAGGCAGACAACATGATAGTTCATACTTTTATAGTACAAATCGAATGCAAACCCGATACCCGTTCCCGTTAAAATACCAACCAATGTTGAGCTTCGAATATTCGTTTCAATCATAAAAAGCACCCAACTGATGATTTGCGGAGAACATTCCGGAATGACCGCTTTCGCTACGACTTGAAAATAGGTCGCCCCAGTTGCACGCAATGCTTCCACCGAACTGCTACTCGTTTCGTCAATCGTTTCGATAAAGGCCCGCGTCAAAAAACCGAACGTTGCAAGAAATAACGCGAAATACCCCGTCAAGGCACTTTGACCAAATGATAAAAGTAAAATAAGCGCCCAAGCGACGATGGGGATATTCCGATAAACCGAAGCAATGATTCTACTTAATGACCCGAAAAAAGAATTGATCTTCGTCGTGTGTGACCCCATTAGTGCCAATAATAAAGCCAATACACTGGCCGTTGTTGTAGCAGTAATCGATAGAAAGATGGTTTCGATCAATTTATCCAAAATGGAGGGCATTTTCGTCAAAGCCTGTTCCGTGACTACTAGATTCGATGCCATCCAGCTAAATGCTTTCGGCAATGTTAGGACACTGTGAAGGAAGTCGAAGTCCGTCATTCTTGCCGATAACAACGTAAGACCGATCACAATGACCATGAACAGCGTCATGCGTTGTTTCTTTTTTTGAAAAACTGCTATGTCCACAACCGTTCCTCCTACTCCATGATGAGTTCGCCGGCTTCAGATCCGTAGATCGTATGAATGGCAGACGAAATCAATTCGTTGGACGTGCCATCATAGACGACCCGACCACTATTCAAGCCGATAATCCGATCCGAATACTTCTTCGCCACATCCACCTGATGCAGATTGACGATACAAGTGATATCCAGTTCTTTGGAGATCGTCTGTAAATGATCCATAATGACCTTGGAGGCATTAGGATCCAAGGAAGCAATCGGTTCATCACAAAGTAGCAATTTCGGTGACTGAATCAACGCCCTTGCAATGCCGACACGCTGTTTCTGTCCTCCACTCAATTGGTCACACCTTTTATACGCATGCTCTTCCATCCCGAGCTTTTTCAGCAAGTTAAAGGCCTGCAATTTTTCTTCTTCTGTAAAATGACCTAAAATGCCTTGCCAGGTTGACTTATAGCCAAAACGGCCGTGCAACACATTTTCAATAACCGTTAAGCGAGAAACTAAATTATAATGTTGGAAAATCATCCCGATTTTTGTTCGATGTTTGCGCAACTCTTTTTTGGATAAAGCCATGACATCGACATCGTCAAAATGAATTTCCCCTTCCGATGTATCGATCATTCGATTGATGCATCGAAGAAAGGTCGACTTACCGGCGCCTGATGGACCGATAATGGAGACAAACTCCCCTTTTCGCACTTCCAGATTAATATCCGATAAGACGCGTTTGTCTTTGTCATATCGCTTGGATAGGTTTTGAACTTGTAACAAAGCCATTTATAAAAACTCCTTGTATCGATTTTGGAAGACGAGCAATCAATTACGCCTCGGCGTAATTGCGTCCAGTTTTTTTTCGAGCTCGCTCGAAAAGCTCCCTTAAAAAATCTGTGACATCCGCCGGAGGCTTGGGCCTGCATGATGCAGGTCATGCAGGCGTTGCCACAGGACGTGGCGACCTTAGCCTGCGTTCTTCTAGTGTTCAGCAGGCGTTTGAACACCCGCTGAACAGGAAACAAAACCTCATTCATCTCGTCACCTATAGAGGTGGTAGTCTTCTGTAGCTGACGCTTCGCTTTCAGTATAAAAAGATTTGCTGAATGAAAATAATAGAAAAAAAGCATGTGCAAAGAAACTGACTCCATTCTCGTACATGCTTTTTCATCCATCCCACTACTTATTTCGACAGTTCACGAATCGGATCGAACCAAGAATCTTCTACAACAACAAATCTTTCATCCGCCGATTTTGTGAAAAGTCCAGCCGTTTCAGCATCTGCCGGTACAAAGATTTTTTCATTGTTGGCAATGTCGTCAGAAGTCATCAGCTCTTGAATTTTCTTGAAATCTTCCTCACTTAAGCTGTCCGTATTGGCGGCAAATGGTGCATTTAATACAGGCGTCACGTTGATCAATGTGAATTCTTCACCTGGGACAGTATGGAACGGTTCAGCCGCATCTGCTTTCACTTTGTAAACAGAGCCTGCTTTGTTCGGTTCCCCTTCAGCGATTTCGATATAGTTGCCTACACATGTATCACAAAATGCCGCCACATCTGCACGTCCACTTAATAAGTTCACAGCAGAACCTTGGTGGGAATCGCCATAGAGCACTTCTTTAAAGAACGTTCCGCCTTCCATCAAATCTTCCGGCGTCAAGTCTTTCCATTGATCCTGTTGTGAAAAATACGCAATGACATCATTGGAAGGCACTTTAAAACCTGAAGTAGAACTGCTTGACACAAATGAGAATTTAGAATCTACGATATTATCGATTGCATACTCGCCATTCACTTTATATTGATCAGCATCCGCTTTTTTAACGGCTAACCAGCTATAGTAAACGGCATCGTCGATCGTACCTGATTTCCCACTTGGGACAATAAGCGGTTCGATGCTATTATTCTTGTTTTTGGCTTCGATATAACCTTGTGCACCCATAAATGCAAGTTGCGCATTACCATTCGCAATCGTTTCAATGGCAACCGCATAATCCGTTGTCAATTTATGCTCTACCTTTTTGCCTGTCACCTCTTCAATGACTTTACCGATTTCATCGCGAGCCGATTTCAAATCATTCCCGGACTCATTTGGATACCAAACCATCGTTAACTGATCATCTGAGTTTGCACTGCTTGACGTGCAAGCCGCCAAAATGGATACAAGAAAAAGAAGTGATAACACTGACAATAGCGTTTTTTTCATGATTTTCTCCTTTTTAAATGAGTAGTGTAGTGAGGTTATCGAATTTAGCTATTCAAAAGATGCAGATTTCTTCTATGGCCTATCATCCTTTCATCCATATCTTCTACACTTCCTATTTGATCATATTAAAGTTATAAAATCCTTAAATTTACAATATCTTCATACATTCTTTAAACTCATTTCGATAAGACCGATTCAATTAATTCCGTAGGACTGATTAGATCTCCTATTCGGATCTGCGTTCCATAATCTCCATGAAAATCGCTGCCACCCGTGCGGAATAGTCCGTATTCATCAGCATACTGGTCCACTTTCCGTCGATCTTCTTTCGTATGATCCATATGCTCACGTTCAATACCGTCCAATCCATGTCTCACAAGCTCGGGAATGATAGCGTAAGAGTCGAGCTGGCCCGGATGCGCCAATACGGCAAAACCGTTGTCCGCTTTAATCGCTTTTACCGCAGCCACAGCATCGACATATTCGATATCCCGCGCACAAATTCCGTCCCCTTTGAAAAGCGTTCGATACAGTTCCTGATAGAGCGGCGTTATAAAATGATGATCGAGCAAGCCATGCATAATATGCTGTTTGTAAATGACGCCCGACATCATCGCTTTTTTCGCAACCTCTTCCAGCTGAATCGCATAATCATGTTTTTGCAGTTGTTCAATTTGCCAAAGGGAATTTTCATGACGCCTTTTTAACAGCGGTCGACAAAGTTCTTGGATATGTGCCGCTTCTTTATCAAACCAATAGCCAAGAATATGCACTTTACGATTTCTAGTAAAATCATAAGCTGAAATTTCAATGCCCGGAACGATTGTGATACCGTGTTTCGCTCCTTCGATTTGAGCAGCCTCCAAACCAGCGACTGTATCATGATCGACGAGGCTCAAATGGGTGATGCCCCTTTTTGACGCCATTTCCATCACTTCCTCCACAGAAGATGACCCATCCGAATAATGGGAGTGGACATGTAAGTCTGCCTTCATGCGAATCCCTTCCTTTTAGACAATCTTTTTTTCCTGTAAAATCAATTACGCCTCGGCGTAATTGCGTCCGGATTTTGAATTGCGAATCGAACAGCGAAGGGTTCGATTTGCCGTATTTCTGCGTTTTTTTGCAGAAATTAAGGCACTTTCATTCAGGACGCGGCGACCTTAGCCTGAGTTCCTCTATTCAGCCAGGGCTTTGAACCCCCACTGAATTGAATGCATCTCTATCATTCATCCCGCCACTTATAGAAGTGGGGGACTTCTGCTGAAGCAAGTCATAGACTTTGTCACATAATCCATCCATAAATTCCAAGTCATGAAAAATCCCGATGAGCGTCGTTCCATCTGCTTTCAATCGTTCAATCACTTCTCTTACTTTCCATTTGGACGCATCATCCAAACTGGCAGTCGGCTCATCCAACAGTAATAGACGTGGCTTTTTAACGATGGCACACGCGATATTCAAGCGCAATTTCTGTCCGCCTGAAAATGTAGTCGGATAACTGTCCCATAGTTCGGGATCCAATTCAAAATGGGATAACGCCTCTATTGCTGCTTGTTGTGCCTCATCTTGCGATTTCCCCATTTCGATAACGGACTGTTCAACAAGCTCACGTGCAGTCGTTCGCGGCATGGCATTTAAAAACTGTGATACATAGCCGATCTCATGCTTGCGCAAATAATGGACTTCCCTTTCAGAAAGCTGCGCTAAATCAACCGTCCCGAACTTTTCGGAACGATACATAATTGCCCCTCTTTCTGGGAAATACGTTCGATAAATGCTTTTTAAAATCGTCGACTTGCCACTGCCGCTTTTCCCGACAATACCGATGAATTCACCCTCATCCAGTGAAAGATCAAGATTTTGGACGGCCTGCATATGTTTCCCTAAATGATGTATGGTAAAAGATTTACTCAATCCCTTTATTTCAAGCAGATGTGGCATCCGATTCCATCCCTCCATCATATTTTTCTACGAACTGCCCTATATCAAGACGAAAGTCTTCCAATCGTTCTTTGATCATGTCGTATGACCAATTCCACCATTGGATACGTTGCAATGCTGCAATCGTTTCTTCCGGGAACCGGTATTTGATGATTGTAGCGGGGACACCAACGACGATGGCATACGGCGGCACATCTTTGGTCACGATGGCACCGCTGCCGACAATGGCACCATCCCCGATGGTTACTCCCGGTTGGATAATCGCTCCGTGACCGATCCACGTATCATGACCAATCGTCGTAATTTGACTTTCCCTTTGCTCAAAAAACGGCATATCATCCTGATCGCTGAACCCGTACATTTTGGAGCGATACGTAAAATGATGAAGGGAAGGCCGCTCATACGGATGATCAGTCGGACCAATCCGCACCATCGCTGCAATATTGGAGAACTTTCCGATCGTTGTATTTTGAATAAAACAAAACTGTCCTGTATACGAATAATCGTCCAACACCGAGTTTTCGATGAAATTGGATATTCCCACTTCAGTAAATGCCCCAAGCTGTGTATTTTTCAGCACAGTTTCTTCATGGATAAACGGTTTTTCGGAAAGTAACACTTCTATCGCCCTCATCGATACATCGTCCTCGTGATTAATTTTCCATCTACAATCGAAGCCGTCACCACTGGAAAGCCATCATCCATCTTTTCAATGATGATCAAATCCGCTTTTTTCCCTTCCCGGATGGAGCCGATTTCATCGTCCAATTGCACCGCTTTTGCAGGGTTCAAAGTGACCAACTGGAACATTTCATGCAAATCTTGCCCATACTCCTCACTTAATTTAAAAATGGAATGGAGTAATGCAGCAGGATAATAATCACTGCATAAAATATCAATAGTTTGTTCTTGAATAGCCTCTGCGGCCGATAAATTCCCGGAATGGGAACCGCCTAACAAGACATTCGGCGCACCCGCAATCGTCCACAAGCCCATCTCTTTCGCTTTTCGCGCCACTTCCATCGTCGTCGGAAACTCACTGATCGTCGTTCCATAACTTTTCACAAGCGACAACTTTTCCACTTCGTCATCATCATGGGAAGCGACTGCAATATGGTTCTCCAATGCGATTTCGGCAATTTCCCTTATTTGTTCCAATGTGATTTTCTCTTTTGTGATGCTCTCGGCAATGAGGACGTCCGCTTCTTCATTGGACATCGGACGGAAGCCTTTCAAAGTTTCACGGTAGATTTCCAAGTTTCGATACTGCCCCTGTCCCGGTGTATGATCCATGAAAGAAATGAGGTGGACTTTCCCTTCTTCGATGTTTTGAACAAAGCGATCGACCGCCTCGATATTATCAATTTCAAATCGGGCATGCATTCGATTGCGGATCAGGTGCTCGCTCGTATGTGTTTCGTTAATGGCATCGATCAAACGATTGACATTTTGCGGATTGCGGATTGGTTTATGTGAAAAACCATCGTCTTTATAGATCGATAACGAATGAAACATCGTCGTAATCCCATGACTGATGAGGATGCGCTCCGCTTCCCGAATGCCCATATTGAAATCCATTAAACTAGTCGGTCTCGGAGAAATAATCCCTTCAATATAATCCGAATGAATGTCGACAAATCCGGGTGAAATATAGCCCCCTTGTGCATCAATGATTGTGTAATCATCATACTTTGCGACGTCAGCATCAGGAATGATTGCCTGAATGCAGTCATTGTCAATTACGACTGCATGCTGTTGTAAAATTCGGTCTTCAGTGACCAATTGGCCGTTTGTCAATACGTACATGAAATCACTCCATTAGATGAGAGAATAGACAAGCTGTTGTGTATAAGCATGTTGAGGATCTTCCAAAATCTGATCCGTCAACCCTTGTTCAATAATCTTTCCATTGAGCATCACAATCGTCCGATCTGCCAGCATCCGTATGACAGCAAGATCATGGGACACGACAATCATGCTGATCCCCAGTTCCCGTTGAATGGTTTTGATCAAATCCAAAACGCTTGCCTGCACCGACAAATCGAGCCCCGTCGTCACTTCATCCAACAATAAGATAGGTGGATTATTGGACAAGGCTTTCGCAATTTGAACACGTTGCTGCATACCGCCCGAAAATTTTTTCGGTTCATCTTTCATACGCGAAAGCGGAATATGAACATGTTCCAATAGCACTTTACTGCGCGTCTCCATGCGCTGTACATTGCGATCGCCGGCCGCAATGAGTTTTTCGGCAATATTGCCGACAGAGGAGAAATCCATCTTCAATCCTAAAACCGGGTTTTGATACACCATGCCGAGAATCGTATTGCGGATCAAGCGCTTTTGTTGTGACGATTGTTCAAAGACATTCGCCATCCCGGCTTCATAAGGCGTCATATAGCCTTCCCCACTCGTGACGGTTTCGTCGAAGTAGAGACATTTCATCAACGTCGATTTGCCACTTCCACTCTCCCCGACAATGCCAAGAATTTCCCCTGGGTACACATCAAACGAAATCGATCGGCAAGCATAGACGGTTCGGCAATGCGGACAAACATTTTTCTCCAACACTTCATCATTTGCGTCCGCACAAATCGAACAGCCCGGACCGTATTTCTTCACCAAGTTTTCCACTTGTAAAATCGGTTTATCTTGCATGTTCGACTGCCACCTCCAATAAGGTTTCCTGTTCGTTCAAGCGGGCAAGACAATAGCTCGTGTCATTGCATTGGTAATACGTTTCATCCGTCTCGTCATCGACTAATTCATCCAAAAAGACATTTGTCGCGTGACAGTGATGACAATGCTTTCCGTCAAACGACTCCACTTCGAATGGATGATCTTCGAAAGCGAGAGATGTTACATCCGTGTAAGGAGGCACTGCGTATATCTTCTTCTCCCGTCCTGCACCGAGTAAGATTAACGCTTCTGACTGATGCATTTTCTGATTATCAAAACGCGGGATCGGACTTGGTGCCATGACATAACGATCATGGACAAGGACAGGATGATCCGCATTCGTCGCTGTTTTTCCATATTTCATAATTTGTTCGAACAACTGCAACCACGCGCCGCTATACTCCTTTTCAGCATGCAACTTCTTTGTTTTGAATTCACTTGGCTCCACCCAGCGTAACGGTTCAGGAATCGGCACTTGCAACACCATGATCTGTTTTTCCGTCAAGGGGACTTCTGGAATGCGGTGCCGAGATTGGATGATGGTTGCTTCGCTCGTTTCAATCGTCGTGGCAACGCCTGTCGTTTTATTGACAAGCTTTTTAATGTTCACAGCATTGACCGATTCATCCGCCCCTTGGTCGATCACTTTCAACACATCCTGTTTACCGATGATCGATAAGGTAATCTGAAGCCCGCCCGTTCCCCAACCGCGTGCAATCGGCATTTCTCTTGAAGCGAAAGGCACTTGGTAACCCGGAATGGCAACTGCTTTTATAATTGCTCTGCGGATTTCTTTTTTGGAACCTTCGTCAAATAAGGCAAAATGGGTTGTATGCTGCATTATTGTCCACTCTCCTTTTTAATTCTTCGCATGCTATCCAGCTTCGATTGGAAAGTGACGTAATGTGGCAATTTCAAATGGGATATGAACCCGCTCGACTCCACCGAATCGATATGCAGCAAGACGAATTCTTCATCCTGTGTCGGGTGCCCTTGACGGCCGAATTCCAAGCTCTGATCTAAAATACTCATGGCAATCGCCTTCGTTTCGTTTTGCCCATAACAAATCCCATAACCGATTTCAAATTCCAATTCTTCTCGATGATTGTCTTTTTGAACGGTAATCGGAACGAAAGATTCCACTTCGGTCACTTTAATCTCGCCAATATAATAGTCATTCGTGAAGTCGTCTGACGGATCTGTCGGGTGGCTGATTGTCAAGGGTAATTTACCGACGCGCAGCTCACCGACTGTCGGATGGACCGCGCCATATCCTCGGATGGCTGCATACCCGAGTGATGTCACCGCTCCCGTTTGCCCTCTTGTCAACACTTGGAGTCTTTCACCGCGTGTCGTTGGAAATTGGAGACTCCGTTTCGTCACATCGATCGGTTCCGTCTGATCTTCCACCACTTCAGCCAGTAATTTTTCCTTCCGAAGATAATCAACCACTTTCGGCAAGGCCGTTAAATCAGTTCCTTCCGAAACGATTGCTTCTTCAGCCAAATATTGCTCCAGCCAGGTTTGCATGCTCACTTCCGATTCATCAATCAAATCAAAATCCATTAACCGATGCGTATAGTCATAGGATGCGCCTAAAATTTGACCGCCTGGAATATCCTTGAAACTGGCGGATATCCGACGTTCCACTGCCATCGTATCCGTTTCGACAACCCTCGTATAATAGTGTCTCGGTAAAGTGGATCGATGTGCGCGCAAAAGGAAAACCGCCTCTTCCATATTCCCTTCCGCTTGTTTAATGGCGAGGGCCGCTAAAAACTCCGAATACAGGCTGCTTTCGGACATAACCTGGTCGACCATGCCACGCATCGTTGCCATGATGGTCTTAACGTCCAACAATTCCTGAGGGTGAATCCGCTCAAACTTTAACCGTTGAATAGATGCTTCAATCGCCTCGGTACCGCCTTTCACCGCTACATAAGCCATTTAGGACACCTCACATTCATTGAGCATCGTTGTTCTTGGCAAGCACATCAAATTGCTTTGACGATCGATGAAAATCATATCCACACCAAGCGGGTACTCCTGATTGGCCACCGCTCTTTCATTTCTCCACAACTCATTGGCCGTAATATGGACGTTTTCCATTGTGGAAATTCCAGGCCCTTGTAAAGTGAGCTGAGGGATTTTGGACAGCATTTCCGTTTCCATAATGATGGTCGCTGATTGTTGCGGGTCCCTTAATGTCCCTTTTTTCGCTTGTACGATAGCCTCCCGGATCAGCTGTGGCTGTGCATCTTGCAAGATGAAGACATAATCCGCCCTGTACAGATCCGTTGCTTTAGACAATGTATGAGCGGCAAACAACTCGCTGATCCGCTCCGAATGATTGCCGATAATATGAAAGCCCACTTCTGCATCCAATAGCGTCATTGCGCTAAGGAACAGTGCGTAGTCACAATGCTCCAATACCTGCGCCTCATTTCCTTTGCGCGCAATGTTTTGTATCGTTCCCGGCCGCGACATACAATGCAGAATGGTGCGAAATACTTCTTGTGTGTCATGCACTTTATCAAAGAGCATCCCTTCACTCCTAGCTCGTTTTTTATGTGATCCGCCAATATCAATGGAGGCGGAATTTTATTTCTTAAACGTCCATCATTTCGAAGTTTACCTTCGTTTTTAATAGGTTCGCTTCTCGTTTTTCTCTTGTTTCACAGATGTGTCGCTCTTCCTCTTCAAGGAGCACTGTCCAGTTTGTCGTTTCTACCAAATCGGCTTCGTACGCTGCATCGATAACTGCCATTTGGTAAGATAATGCTTCTTCATCTCCCACAACAATGCCAATGCCGAACGACTGACCAATTTGTACCTTTGTTTCCGTGATAAGCACCTCACCAAGGTAAAACAACGTTTTCTTAGCCGTTTCTCTCATTTTGATCATCGTTAACGCATGATGTGGTTCAGTAACAACATGAACGGCATAACTCTGCTCGATTTCACTCGCTAATTTTCTTGCTAGATGGGGAGAGCCATCAATGAGAATTTTCGTCCGTCTACGTCGATTCATCCAATCACTCCTTTACAACCCCATCTTAACTTGTTGCCAAGTAGGGTAGTGTTAAGGGTTTATTAAAGAATGTAAACACGTCTTCATAAACGAAAAAAAAAGCCCTGTCGATTGACAAAGGCTTCTTGGTTTAATCTCCAGGCGTAATCACATACGTGAATGAATCACTGCGATAGATGATTTTTGAATATTCAAGGACATGGCGTTGCTCGGCATCAATGCAATCACTTTCAAGGACAAATAGCGGAACGAGTGGCGCACAATTAAAAAGAGCGCGCTCAACTTGGGTAGGGAACGAAATGCTTACAAGGCTTTTACTACTCAAAAACTCGTGATAGCCTTGCGCCGCATAATAAGCAAACATGGATTGAATGTGAGCCCCCTCGTTTTCAATAGTAGGGAACACACTTTTCGCAACATATGAAATATGAAGGGCAATCGGGACCCCATCCATGATGCGCAATCTTGAAATCTTGAAGACTTCCTCTTGCGGTCCTACATTTAAAGTTGCATAGATTTTCGGGTCATAGGTGGCTCGTTCACATCCAAGATTTTGAGTTTCCAGTTCATGGCCTGCCTGTTTCATTTTTTCACTAAAACTTGAACTTCCACTTAAGTGCAACTCGATTTGGCGCTGCTTCGGCTTCAAATACCGTCCCTTCCCCTGCTTGGAGTACAGATAACCCATTTCCTCCAATTTCAATAAAGCATGCCGCACTTTTATGCGGGGGACGCCATAATAATCAGCCAGTTCATTTTCCGAAGGGAATCGGCCAGTCGCTTTATATTTTCCTTGACGAATTGCTTGAATGAGATCATCGATAATCATCAGTTCAGTTTGTTCAGACATTTCCTTATTCCCTCTTTTAACTTTATTGTATAACGCTATACTGATATGTGTAAAATGAAGTATAAGAGATGGAGAGTTCTTACTTGTAATCTTTATCAGACAAGTGGATACTAAAATAACAGGGTTATAAGTGGATTTTTAAATCAATTACGCCTCGGCGTAATTGCGTCCAGATTTTGAATTGCGCTTGCGCAATTAACTCCTTTCAAAATCTGTGACATCCGCCGGAGGCTTAACTTGAATCAGCAAGGAGTTTGGACTCCTTCTGATTGAAACGCATTCTGGCATTCATCCCGCCCCTTATGGAAGTGGGGGACTTCTGCTGAATCAAGTTAAAATAACGGATACGAGGGGTACTAGTTTATATGGATGCAATATTTGATTTCTTCCGAAAAAAAGAAGTGAAACGCTTCATCATCTTCGCTTTGATCATCCTGCTGCTTTTCAGCGTCAGAAGTATGATGAATCTTATTTTGCTCACCTTTATTTTCTCATTTTTAATGAATCGGCTCGTCGATTTTACAGCAAAGCGTGTTCGATTGAACCATAAACTGATTGTCATTACGCTTTACACTTTGATCGTCGGCATATTGACGATCGCTTTGGTGAAATATTTACCGCTTATCACATCTGAAATCAGTCAACTCGTAAAACAAATTACGAATTTCTTCACCCATCCAAATGAAAATCCACTACTCGGCCTAATTGAATCTGTTATTTCTGGCGAACAAATCAAGGCCTATATTGAAAACGGAGTTTCATTTTTACTGCAATCCTTTTCGAACATTAGCAAAACAAGCGTACAGGTACTGATCGCCTTGATTTTGAGTTTGTTTTTCCTTCTTGAAAAACCACGCTTAATCGAATTCACCGGCAAGTTCAAACATAGTAAAATCGCCCCTTTCTATTATGAAATCGAATTCTTCGGCAAAAAGTTTTCCCGTACATTCGGCAAAGTGATTGAGGCTCAATTCATCATCGCTCTCGTCAATACATTTTTGTCCGTGATCATTTTAATGATCCTAGGCTATCCACAAATCGTCGGATTAGCCATCATGATTTTTTTCTTAGGGCTCATTCCGGTTGCAGGAGTCATCATTTCACTTGTCCCCCTGACGATCATCGGCTTTACGATCGGCGGCTTCCTGACTGTCATCTACCTCTTGATCGCTATTATGGTCATCCATGCGATTGAAGCGTATATTTTAAATCCGAAGCTGATGTCGTCCAAAACGGATTTACCCGTTTTTTACACATTCGTCGTGCTCATTTTCTCACAAAATTTCTTCGGCGTTTGGGGGCTGATCATCGGGATTCCGGTATTCGTCTTCCTACTTGATATCCTCGATGTGACGGATAAAAAAACTAAACGGACCCTATCAACTGAAAAAGACAAGTTGGACAGCTGATGTCCTTCTTGTCTTTTTGTCGTTACGAAAGGTATCGCTTTATGATCTCTAATCCTACTTGTAATTCTTCCAGTGAATTTGTAGAGGCAAGTGCAATACGCAAATAGTTATTAGGAGTAGATTGCCCACTTAAAAATCGATCGGAATGAAATACTTGAACCCCTTGCTCCTTCAAATCTGCTTCCAACTGCACTGAATCGCGATGCCCTTGAATGGGAAGCCAACGATAAAAACTAAGCGGATGACCCACATTCGTATCTGATGGGAAATATTCCGCGTAAATATCATTTGCAGCCTGTGCAAGTTGTTTCTTTTGAGAAGCTATTTTCTCGGCATTCCCTGAAAGGATAAGCTCCGTAATCACCTCTGCATCAAAAGAAGATGTTTTTACATTGATATTAAAAATAGCCTGCGAAATTTTTTCACGCAACGCATCCCCAAAGACCATATAGGCGACTCTTAAGCCCGAACAGATCGACTTGGAAGTACCACAAATATAAACGCTCTGTTCCGGCAGTAAATTGAACATCGGCTGCTGGTAATCTGCGATTGTTCCTGCTGTCAAAAAAGCATGGATATCATCCTCAATCAACAGGAGTCGATGCTTACGAATGACCGAAGCCAATTCTTGTTTTCGAAAATCCGGGATCATAATCGTAGTGGGATTGGAGCAAGAAGGCATAAGGAAAACGCCGTGAATATGCAGTTGACTGGATTGCTTTTCAAGTTCGTCGGGTAACATGCCGAACTGGTCTCCAGAAATAGGGACTAACTGAATATGAAACATTTTTGCTAACTCAATAAAATTCGAATAGGTGTACAAGTCGGTTGCAATTCGATTACCAGGCTCAAATAGAGCAGCCAATGCGATAGCTAACGCATTTTGGGCACCAGAAACGATTGCAATTTGCTCTTGATCCGTATGAATGCCGAAAGGTTCCATCCAGTTAAGAGCGGCCGTTTTTTGATGTGGAATCCCAGTTGGATCGTTATAGTTTAGCAACTGTTCTAAATACCTTTTCTCAACAACCTTTTGAATACTATCTTTTATAATTGAATTGGTTTGCTCAAAAGAGGCTACAAAACCAAACTCAATGAGGTTTGCCGTTGTATCTTTAGAAATGGTGATCGATCGGGAGGCATTCGGCGCTACAAAGGTTCCACTACCCGTAACCGCATAAATTAATCCCTTTGTTTCACATATTTTGTAAACGCGGGTAATCGTAGTGAAGTTCAAGTCTAGAAAATCTGCCAATTCTCGTTGCGGCGGTAACTTTGTGCCGGGCGCTAAATAGCCGTTTACGATATCCTGTTCAAGTAGTTCAGCAATCGATTTATAAAAAGGTCGTTTTAAAGCGTTCTTATCAGGTTTCCAAGACATTGAATAATTATCGAATGAATTGACTGGCATACGAACACCTCTACCCTCATAATGCATACAATTGTAGCATTTAATTGTATGCATGAACAAAAACAGCTTCTTCGTTTTACCAAAATAAGAGGTTTTCCAATTTCAACACAAGTGTAATCCATACAATTTTCTAGTTTATTGTATGGATTTATTGTGCTACAGTAACTTCAAGCTAATTATTCAGGATGTGAATTATATGAAAAACAAAAGCCATATTTGGATTGCATTTCGTTCAGCTTTTCCTCCTACAGTGCCAATTATGACTGGATTTGTCTTTTTAGGAATCGCTTATGGTATCTATATGAATTCATTAGGTTTTGGTGCAATTTATCCGATCCTAATGAGTCTCTTCATTTTTGCAGGCTCAATGGAATTCGTTGCAGCCAATTTACTACTCGTCGCTTTCAATCCACTCAACGCCCTTTTTCTGACCTTGATGGTGAATGCGCGGCATTTGTTTTATGGTATCTCCATGCTCGAAAAGTACAAGGGAATGGGGAAAAAGAAATTCTATATGATTTTCGGTCTTTGCGATGAATCTTTTGCGATCAATAATACCGTTGATGTGCCCCAAAATGTAGACAAGGGCTGGTTTATGTTCTTTGTGACATTGCTCAATCATTCCTATTGGGTCATAGGTTCAGCGATCGGGGGCATTTTCGGGGCTTATCTTTCCTTTAACACGGAAGGCCTCGAATTTGTCATGACCGCTCTTTTTGTTGTCATTTTCATAGAACAGTGGGCGAAAGAGAAAAAACACCATAGCGCGCTTGCTGGGCTTGGGCTTTCAGTGATCAGTCTACTTATTTTTGGAGGCAACCATTTTATCATTCCCGCCATGCTTATGATTCTAGGAACACTCACTGTGCTTAGAAAGTCATTGGAGAAAGTCGAGGCACACACAATATGACCTTGAATGTAACACAACAGATCATCATTATCGCTATGGTTGTTCTAGGCACTATGTTGACGAGGTTTCTTCCATTCATCGTATTTCCATCAGGTAAACCTACACCGCACTATGTACAATATCTTGGGAAAGTGTTACCAACGGCAGTCATTGGACTGTTAGTTATTTACTGTTTTAAAGATGTAAATCTGCTATCTGGAAGTCACGGTATCCCCGAATTGATTGCGGTGGCGGTAGTTGCACTGCTTCACTTTTGGAAGAAAAACATGCTTTTATCAATAGCTGGGGGAACTATTGTCTATATGTTTTTAGTTCAAATCGTTTTTTAAACAAAACGGTAATTGGTTAGAAACATCCCCCTTGTATCCCTCCTAAGTTTGTGTATAATAAAAGGCAATCGCATAACTAAAATGTTTTCTAGGGTTCCGTGATAAGTCTGTCAGTCTGGTCCGAGAGAAAACTCATAGCTTTGCTATGTCACGGAAGGATAAAAGCCTGGGAGAAACTGTTCAACAGTTTTCTTCTAGGCTTTTTTTGTTTTTTGGGTAAGAATAAAATTGGAGGTGTTGTTTGCATGAATGCAAACTGGGTGAAAGTGATGATCGCTGCTTTGTTTGAAGTTTTTTGGGTCATTGGATTAAAACATGCAGATGATTTTTGGACTTGGGCTGGAACCGTTATTGCGATTATCGTCAGTTTTTACTTAATGATTATGGCGGGTAAAGAATTACCTGTTGGAACGGTCTATGCAGTTTTTGTAGGGCTAGGGACTGCCGGAACCGTGTTTTCAGATATCGTATTTTTTGGCGAACCGTTTAAACTCGCAAAAGTGCTGTTGATTGTGCTTTTATTAGCGGGGGTAATCGGTTTGAAACTAGTGACGAAAGATCCTGTTGAAGAAGGAGTTGAATCTTAATGGCTTGGGTTTCTTTAGTTGTAGCAGGGTTGTTTGAAATGTTTGGCGTTTTGATGATCAATAAATTGCATAAAGATCGTAATTGGCAATCCGTGCTTTTACTTATTCTTGGTTTTGGTGCAAGTTTTATATTTCTGGCATATGCGATGAAAACATTGCCGATGGGCACGGCTTATGCAATTTGGACAGGAATCGGTGCATCTGGTGGAGCGATATTAGGTATGATTTTGTATGATGAACCGAAAGAATGGAAAAGAATCGTTTTTATAGCCATGGTTCTAGGAGCAGCGGTCGGTTTGAAGCTAGTCTCTTGAAACATGCTACAATCCTGAAAAAGACAAGATGGACGCCTGAAGTCCTCTTGTCTTTTTTAAAGGCGAGTGGCCGTTTTTTATCCCGCATTAACGGGCAGTAAGACTCCCACCTCAAGACTTAAGTAAACGATAAGGATAGGCGGGAGATCAACTGCCAATCGAACAGCGAAGGGTTCGATTTGCCATATTTCTGCGCTCTTTGCAGAAATTAAGGCACTTACAGGACGCCGCGAACTTAAGTTGCCTTCCTTCAGCAGGGTAGTTTGGACATCCGTTAAAGGAAGATAAAAGCCCGATTGGTTCGGGCCAACACGAAGTTGGTCACACAAGCGTTGTCACAGGACGTGACGCTTTTAGCTTGTGTTCCCCTCAATCAGTGGGGGATGGGAAAAACCTCCACTGATTGAAGTTTCACTTTATCGGATCAGTTGCTGTAAATGATCCGCAACTTCTTGGATGTTCACTTGTTTGTTCCCCATCGCCATAATATGATGTGCTCTAATTTGGTCGTCAGCGTCCACGATATACATCGTCGTGGCATGTGTGACGAACCCATCCGCATCCTTATCATAGAAGAAATTGAAATTACGAGCGAAGTTCAACGTTTCTTCTTCCGTCCCCCTTAAAAACAACCAATTGGGACTTGTGATCGCAAACACTTCTTTGTATTGTTCAATTCGTTCAACCGTGTCATATTCAGGGTCCAACGTCACCGAGACAAGCAAGAATTGATCATCCGTATACCCTTCTTCTTGCATCAGCTGTTGTAAAGTCGTTAAATCCCACATCGTCATTGGACAAATATCCGGGCAATTCGTATAGAAAAACGTCACCAGTTTCGGTTTCCCTTGCATGGACAAGTCTTTCCCGTTCACTTCTGTAAGCGTCCACTCTTGCACCGCCCCAATTTTCGGCAATTGTGGAGTATGTGGCCATATAAAGTAAAAGGCGAAGGAACCGAGCACGAATAGGCCGATCCCTATTATTACTTTCATCCGATCCGTCCTCTTCATCCTTTCCGAAGATCTACCTAATCACAAAGCGTAATAAATGACAGACAATGGCATGCAAACAAGCAGAGAACAACACCAGACTGTACGTATTCAGTTCAATCATCGCCTGCGATGCGATCGGGATATTGCACAGTGCCGGATTTTGCAAAACAGCGCCCAACATCATGCCCATCAGTCCGCCCATCGCCCCATTGTATAGACTGAACAGCAAATTGGCCGGATCAGACGTGAGTCGACTGTAACCCCAACCGATTACCAAACCGATCAACAGAGGTAAGAATTGCAGCACTGTTACATCCGGTGGAAGGAGAACTTCAAGATGCAACGCCATTACAAAGGCCGTCATCATGATGGCCGTCATGCATAGCGTCGACATGGAATGCTCCTCCACAAATAATCGTTTCGTTTCCAACGACTGATAGACCAACCCCGCTTCGGTTAGATTCCACATCGCGCACAAAAGAATGAGCTGCCACATCCACTCACGCCCTTTTCAGTGACAAAAAAATGATGAGTACACATCCGATCAAAAACGCTTGCAGAACCACTAAGAACGGGACAGGCATTTCAATGACAGTTCCGATCATCGGTGCCATCAGCCCAATCATGATGCCATTTGTCAATCCCAACACAAATAGTCCCTCATCCACCAATCGCCCGTAGAACGCTCCAACAATCCCTCCACTGATGGCGGAAAACATCGTGATATACGTAAAATGGAACGGAAATTGCAAAATGAGCAAAATGCCTGTCAGTAAGGCAATAAGCCCACCAACAGCCATACTACTCGTCATCCCTAACGTATAACTTATCCGTTCCTTTCTTTTCCGTAAGTACAGATAAAAAAACAACACCAGTAATAGGTCGACATACATCAATATAGAAATTGCACCGTTCTCCATCGCGCCACCTCAACATACGATATGGCACGTTCCACTTTAAAATGACCACTTCAGACTACTAGCCGTAACTTTTCCAATCTGCTCAATTCCCGAAAGCCTCCGCCTTTCTCCATTTCCCATATCGATAATAAAGAAACGCAATGATACTACTGATCACAAAACTGACACCCATGCCCAACGCAATTCCTTTCTCACCAAAAAGACCGGATAGGAAATAAGTGATCGGATACCGTAAAACCCAAAACGAAACGATGTTCAATACAAGCACTTGGAACATCGCCCCCGCCGCCCTGACCGCCCCATTTAGAATAAAGTTAATGCCGAGGAATGGGTAGAAAAAGGCGATCATCTTCAAATAATTGGCACCGAAGCCCGCTGCATCTGGTTCTGTGATGAAGAGACGGATGCCAAAGTCCGCGAATAACACAATCACCAGCGCCAGTGTCAGCATGACAGCAAGGTTATAGATAAAACCGTACAACGTAATCCGATGCACACGGTCCCATTTCCCCGCACCGATATTCTGTCCCGCCATACTGTTGACGGCTGTTCCAAGCGCTTGTGCCGGCAGCATGATCAAGCTATCCAAACGTTGCGCCGCTCCGTATCCCGCCACGACGGCAGGACCGAAAGAAGCAACAACGCTCATGATCGCCATCACCCCGGCGGAAATGACGCTCATTTGCAAACCTGCGGGGATACCTAATTTCAAAATATCGAACACTTCTTGCCGCGCAGGTATATGCGGTTTCGAAAACGGTACACGATTCCCCTTGCTGGAATAAATAATCCCCATTAAAAACGCGACACCTTGGGAAACAACCGTTGCGTAAGCCGCCCCTTCGATGCCCCATCCGAAGACCGCTATGAAAATCGGATCAAGCACGGCATTCAAAACGACAGCCGTCAAGACGAAATAGAGTGGAGACTTGGAGTCCCCCATCGATCGGAAAACCATACCAATGAAGTTATAGCCAAATAAAAACAAAATCCCAAGAAAATTAACCCGCAAATAAGCGACAGCCATTTCCACCATCGACTCCGGCGTCCCAAGAAGCAACAAAATTGGCTCGGCCAGCATAAAGCCTGCCACGCCAAGGACAATCGCCATACCGGTCAGTAAGACAACAAAAGCGTTCAAATAACGCCTGAGTCCTGCCTCGCTCCCTTTCCCTTTTTGTTGGGATAAAATCGTCAACGCGGCATTATTTACACCAATCACAAAAGAGAGGACCGTGAAAATGACCGTCCCGGACAAAGCGACAGCCCCCAATGCATCCGCACCGATCAGATTGCCGACCCAAAGACTATCGATAAATTGATAAGAAACTTGCAGTAAATTTGTAATGAGTATCGGTGCAGAGAAGAAAAAGAGTTGTTTTACAATATTTCCCTCTGTAAAATCATGTTGTTTTGCCATACCACTCCCCCATGTCTATCTATACGATTGAACCTCTAGTTTAACAAAGTTCGCGACGGGTTTCTTTTTTTGTGAAAATAGATATAGTTAGGATATCGTACAACGGATTTCAATCTTACAAACTCACTCGATTTAGGAGCGGATTATATGTCACAATTCACTGAAGCTGCCCTTCATTTTCAAAACGTCGATTATTCTATTGATGACGTCCCTATTTTAAAAGGCATTACCGGTTCCTTTCCAAAAGGAAAAATTACTACGCTTGTCGGTCCTTCCGGCTCCGGAAAGACAACTTTGCTGAAACTGTGCAACGGATTGATTTCCCCTACATCGGGGACTATTTTCATACATAATAAACCAATTTCCACCTATAACCCGGTCGAATTACGCCGCCATGTCGGTATCGCACTTCAAAGCGCCCCCATGGTCAAAGGGAGCGTTTTTCAAAATTTGGCGTTGCCGCTCGAACTGCAAGGCAGGCAACTGGAAGAGCAGGATGCCCTCCAGCTACTGGATGATGTCGGGTTAGATTCAACCTTCTTACATCGGAAAACGGACGATCTCTCCGGGGGACAACGGCAAAAAGTATCCATCGCCCGAACGCTTATCAATCGTTCAGAAATCTTATTATTGGATGAAATCACATCCGCCTTGGACCGGAATTCATTACATGACATCGAGCAATTGATCGTCACTATGAACCGTCAATACGGCACGACCATTATCTGGATTACGCATAATCTAGAGCAGGCCATTTCAATTGGTGATTTCACATGGGTGCTGATGGGTGGCAAAGTGATGGAGACCGGAGACAGCGAGCTTTTGAACTCACCGATGAATCCATTGGTGAAGCAATTTGTACAGGGGGATTACAGATGAGTTATACCACGCTTGCCATCACACTTATTTTCGTCGTCATCCCTTTACTGTTATCCAAAACACTCCGTTTAGGGTTGGAAAAAGATACGATGATCGCGACAGTCCGTTCCATTCTTCAATTATTGGCTGTCGGTTTTATTTTGAAATTCGTCTTTGATTCAGAGAACTTGCTGTACATCTTGCTGATGGTAGCACTTATGATTGTAGCCGCAACGCAAAATGCACGTAAAAAAGGCCAAGCAATCAAAGGGATCACATGGAAAATTGCTGTAACGCTCATTGTCATTGAAGTGTTGACACAAAGTATTTTGTTAGGATTCCGGATTGTTCCGCCGACCGCACAATACATCATTTCCATCAGCGGCATGCTTATCGGAAACTCTATGGTATTAGCAATTTTATTTCTGAATCGGTTTTCAGCGGAAGTGGAAGCGCATCGCGACGAAACCGAGCTGATTCTTTCTCTCGGTGGCACGCCCAAACAAGCCATCCGTAAACAATTGCTCAGCTCCATCAAGGCAAGTATGATTCCAACGATCGAAAGTCAGAAGACGATTGGACTCGTACAATTGCCCGGCATGATGAGTGGACAAATCATCGCCGGCGCAGACCCGATGCAAGCAGTCCAATTCCAGTTGATGATCATCTTCCTGTTGTTAACGACCGCTGCCGTCACGAGTATCCTCCTCGGCTTTTTATCGTATCCAAGTCTGTTCAACGAACGCATGCAATTGCTACGGGACAAAAAGTAATTCAATTTCGACTCTTGTATTATTTTTCTATTCATGTTAGAGTATGATAAATTAATCTTTTCAAACAACTTTATATTTTTATTCTTATCAAGAGAGACGGAGGGATTGGCCCGTTGATGTCTCAGCAACCAGCCGCACAAAGGTATGGTGCTAATTCCAATAGACAGCCATTGTCTAGAAGATGAGAAGATTGACTTCAAATTTTTTGAAGACCCTCTTCTCTAGAAGAGGGTCTTCTTTTTGCCCTATTACTCAGTTGAGTAATGGGACAGCCTCCGGCGGATGTCACAGATTTTGAAAGGAGTTAATTGAGCTTTGCTCAATTCATAATCTGGACGCAATTACGCCAAGGCGTAATTGATTACATATGCAAAGGATGACAACAATGACAAAAAAAAGTTTAGAAACACGTTTTGTACAGCTCGGCAATCAAAGTGATGCAAAAACCGGTGCAGTGAACCCGCCAATCTATTTCTCTACCGCTTATAAACATGACGGACTCGGCCAGTCTACCGGCTATGACTATACACGTACAAAAAACCCAACACGGGCCCTTTTGGAAGAAGGCATCGCCGACTTGGAAAGTGGAGACCAAGGATATGCTTGCGCTTCCGGCATGGCAGCGATTCAGCTGGTGTTGTCCTTGTTCCGCTCAGGTGATGAAATCATCGGACCGGAGGATATTTACGGTGGTACTTACCGCTTACTCGAACAGTATGCAGACATCTATTCTATCTCAACCACTTACACTGATTTTACAGATGTGCAAGAGACCGAAAAACTAATTACAGCAAACACGAAGGCTCTTTTCATCGAAACACCGACCAATCCGCTCATGCAGGAAACGGACATCGAACAGTACGCAAAACTTGCACGTAAGCATGATTTATTGCTCATCGTCGACAATACATTTTTAACCCCTTATTTACAGCGTCCGATTGAACTTGGTGCTGATATCGTGCTCCATAGTGCGACGAAATATATCGGAGGGCATAATGATGTATTAGCCGGACTCGTTGTTGCCAAAGGCGAAAAACTTTGCGAGCAACTAGGTGCCAACCATAATGCAATCGGAGCGGTTCTTTCACCTTTCGATTCCTGGCTCATTATTCGTGGATTGAAAACCTTGCATCTGCGTATGAAACAACATGAGGCAAATGCTAAACTCGTCGCGGACTATTTGAAAAACGAACCACTTGTGCAAGATGTTCTCTATCCTGGAAAAGGCGGTATGCTCTCCTTCCGATTACAGGAAAGTGAATGGGTAGATCCTTTCCTTCAAAACTTGCAACTCATTACATTCGCGGAAAGTCTTGGCGGTACAGAGAGCTTCATCACCTATCCGGCAACGCAAACCCATGCGGACATCCCGCGCGAAGTACGAATCCAACGCGGTGTTTGCGATCGACTTTTACGTTTCTCAGTCGGCGTCGAGGAAGCAGAAGATATCATTGCCGATTTGAAACAAGTTTTCGCGAAATTACCAAAAGTTGAGGTGCAACAGCGATGAGTTCACGTGAAGAACGGTTAGAAACGACACTTATCCACGCATCTACGCGCGGAGATTTCGAACAAAAGACAGGGGTCGTCAACGTCCCGATTTACTTGTCTTCGACATTCCATCAGGAAAGCTTTGACGATTTCGGTCCATATGACTACAGTCGCTCGGGCAACCCGACACGGGATGCATTGGAAAAATCGATTGCGGCATTGGAAGGCGGAGCAAGAGGACTGGCATTCGCTTCCGGCATTGCCGCCATCTCTTCCGCATTCATGTTGCTTTCTTCAGGCGATCACATCGTCATTACGGAAGATGTTTACGGAGGGACGTACCGTTTTGTCACCCAAGTGTTGACGAAATTTGGCATTACACATACATTTGCCGATTTCACAAATGCGAAGGATGTCGCGATAGCGATCCAGCCAAATACAAAATTACTTTACATCGAGACACCTGCAAATCCGCTGTTAGGCATTACCGACATTGAGCAGATCGTTGAATTAGCAAAAGCAAATGACTGTCTAACATTCCTTGATAATACATTCATGACGCCACTATACCAACGTCCACTTGATCTTGGTGTCGACGTCGTGCTACATAGCGCCACGAAATTTTTATCTGGACATAGTGATATTATCGCAGGACTCGCAGTGACAAAGGACGAAGAACTTGGCAATCGTTTAGCATTTATCCAAAACTCGTTCGGAGCTATTTTAGGTGCACAAGATTCCTATACATTGATTCAAGGGATAAAAACGATGGGTGCCCGTTTGGTCCAATCAACCGAGGCAGCGCAAAAAATCACTTCCTATTTGGATAGTCACCCGCTAGTGGAAGAAGTCTTTTATCCAGGATTGGCGAGTCATCCGGGGCATGCAATTCATGCAAAACAATCGACTAGCCCAGGAGCGGTCCTTTCTTTCCGGTTACCAAATCGTGAAACGGCAAAAGCGTTTGTTGAAAGCGTCCAAATTCCTGTATTCGCCGTTAGCTTGGGAGGCGTAGAATCCATCCTCTCCCACCCTGCACAGATGTCCCATGCAGCTATGCCAAAAGCCGAACGGGAAAAACGCGGAATCACAGATGGCCTATTACGCTTTTCTGTGGGGCTGGAACATGTAGATGACCTGATTGCGGATTTTGACCAAGCGTTGGCAATTGCCAATAAAAACTTGATTGCAAATAATTAATAGACTGAAAGTGGGAATTGATCATGACAACTACTAACACACTAAAAAAAGCACCTTTTAAAGCGGATCACGTCGGAAGCTTTTTGCGTCCGGAACGTTTGAAGAAAGCACGTCTCCAAAAGGAAAACGGTGAAATTACTGCTGAGGAATTGCGTAAAATTGAAGACGAAGAAATTATTAGACTCGTTGAAAGTCAAAAAGAAGCCGGACTGAAAGTGGTAACAGATGGAGAGCTTCGTCGTAAATTATGGCACTTCGATTTTCTTTCCGGTTTTGACGGTGTTGAATATATCGAAACCGAAGTAGGCGTTGAATTCAAAGGCGTGAAGCGGAAAGCGAGTGGCATTCACGTAAACGATAAAATTAAGTTCAGCACGCATTACATGATTGAAGACTTTAAGTTTTTGCATAGCATCGCAGGCGATGCGGTGGCAAAATTCGCGATTCCAAGCCCGAATATGTTGCTGCACAGAGCGACATTCGAAGATGGCGTCTATACAAATAACGAAGAATTAGTGAATGATTTGATCACTGCCTATCAGGATGTCATTCAGGCACTTTACGATGAAGGTTGCCGCTATCTGCAACTTGATGATACATCTTGGGCTGCCTTCTTATCGGAAGAAGGAAGAGAATCATTGAAAGAGCGCGGTCTAGACCCTGAAACAACAGTGCAACTAAACGCGCGAATCCTCAACGAATCCATCTCTAAAAGACCAGATGATTTGCTAGTAACGATGCATATTTGCCGCGGTAACTTCCGATCGACTTATTTTTCTAGCGGTGGCTATGAAGAAGTATCTGAAACGATTTTTGGCGGGTTAGATGTCGACGGTCTGTTCCTCGAATTCGATGATGAGCGTTCAGGCGGATTTGAACCGCTTCGTCATGTCAATCGACCGGATCTATCTATCGTATTAGGTTTGATCACATCCAAATACGGCGAACTGGAAAGCCCTGAAAGTATAAAAGAACGAATTGCAGAAGCTGCAAAATACGTTCCACTTGAACAACTTTGCCTAAGCCCGCAATGTGGTTTCGCTTCAACAGAAGAAGGTAATCTTTTGACAGAAGAACAGCAATGGGAAAAAGTGCGTCACGTCATTTCAATCGCAGAAGACGTGTGGCAATAAAATTTAATTAAATCTCTTATGAAGAGCGGCGGAGGGACTGGCCCGATGAAGCCCGGCAACCATTTAATTTGAATTAGCAGGGAGTTCAAACTCCCTGCTAATTCAAAATCCGGATGCAATTACGCCGAGGCGTAATTGATGAGGATCATTAAATAGGTGCTAAATCCTGCAAAGCGATATGCTTTGAAAAATAAGAGAGGATCTTCTTTCGAAAACCTCTCCGTCCGAAAAATGGAGAGGTTTTTTATATCGAATAACATAGAACAGGACGTGTGGAAATTGAGAAAAGAAGGGTTACAACGATATCACACAATTTGGGGCTTGCTCTTTTTAGGTTGGTTCGTTTCATATATCGACCGTGTAGCTACAGGCCCAATCATCACTTATATGATTGAAAATGAAGTCTCTTTCTTTGCCGACGTAGCCAATCCGCATGCCATTGGCGGATTGATCGGCAGTCTATTCTTTGCCGGCTTTATGTTGATGCAATTCCCAGGCGGCTATTTAGGAGACCGCTTTGGCTATCGCGCCATTATCATCTTAAGTATCTTCTGGGCAGGGATTGCCACTTTATTGACAGGAATCGTAGGCGGTCTGATTGCCTTTATTCTTTTCAGAGTATTACTAGGACTTGGTGAAGGTGTTTTTTATTCGAATGACCGCTCTTATATCGCCTATCATAGCCCTCCGAAAAAAGTCGGATTAGGGATGGGTATCGCGCTTACCGGTGTGTCTTTAGGTCTGACGGCAGGCACGCTAGGGGTACCCTATCTGATCACCCTAGCGGAACCGTTTATGAATCACAATGCTTGGCGTTTTCCTTTCTTCGTAACAGGAGGCATAACACTAATCGTTGCATTCATTCTATTAAAGTATTTGAAACCAAAAGCTACTCCTGGCGTGGCTGTAGATTCATCCTCTCCAGGAATAAAAGCTCAATTCGGAAAAGGGTTCTTATATATGACCCTATACTCCGCCGTTTTCCTAGTCATTGTCATGGGGATCTATTTCTTCTCTGTCAAACTAGGGCTTTCTTCCATAGCGATTGCAATTATTCTTACGGCACTATGCCCGCTGCTCATTTTATATTTATATATAACAAAGAAATCCGAAATCAAGCCATTATTGGCGAATAAAAATTTGTTCTTGTTGTACCTATTCTTCATCCCAATCATGTGGCATTTATGGTTTTATGGTTTCTGGTCCGTCTCCATCGTCAAAGATTTTGGCGGCGGCGCGTTGATGGCGGCAGCATTGGTCGCTTCATTTAACGGATTAGCTGGTCTTATCGGTTTCCCTCTTGGCGGCAAAATCTCAGACCTCGTGTCAGATCGTCCGAATGGGCGGCGCAATGTACTCGCCGTGCTGACCGGTGTTCTGACCATCCTTATTTTCGTTTTCGCCGCTTACGTCATGATGGGGCATAATAATCCAGTCGTCATGTCCATCATGTTGTTTGTCTCAGGATTGTTCTTCTTCGCCTTGCAACCGGTGGCCCACGCGTTGGCATCAGATTTGACACCTGAAAAAAGCAAAGGATCCATGTTCGGCATGCTCAATCTGGTTGCTGAAATCGGGGCAGTACTCTCCCCTGTCGTCTCCGGTGTCGTTCGGGATAGTACAGGTAGTTGGGGAATGCCGCTCATGCTTGACGGCGCATTGATGGCAGCAGGTCTCGTACTCGTGCTCGCCGTCTCCAGTCAAAAAGTTCGCCAGACTGCATTATCTCCGGTGAAAGCGGAGAATTGATCCACCATTAAAACCGCCTGACCCTTCAGGCGGTTTTTCATTTGAGTTCTATAACTTCAGGCGGGAGGAAAGTCCCGATTCGCCAATAAACGATTATTGAGCGCCAATATATGTAGGGGAATCGCTGATATCTATCCTCCAGGCGCCGATAATGAAGTAATAAGCTCTAATATCACAGGGAGTTCCGCCGATAATAAAAAGCTTCCCCCATCCATTTAAACGGGGAAAGCCTTTTCCTTTTATTTCTGAACGGTAGCCAATTGGCTTTCTCTTACTTCTTTTGCCGCCTCGACCATCACTTTTAATCCTTCGATCGTTTCTTCTTCCTTTCGCGTCTTTAAACCGCAATCCGGGTTGATCCAAAATTGGGTCGGTTGAATCGTTTGGAGCGCGCGATGGATGTTTTGTTTCATCTCTTCTTTACTTGGTACACGCGGGCTGTGGATGTCATAGACGCCAAGGCCAATTTCTTTGTCATAGGTGTTATTTTCAAATGCCGAAATGATTTCTCCATGGCTTCTGGAAGTCTCAATGGAAATGACATCCGCATCCAATGCACTGATCGAATCGATGATTCCGTTGAACTCCGAATAGCACATATGTGTATGGATTTGTGTGTCATTTTGAACAGACGCGGTCGCCAGTTTAAAGGCATAGACGGCTGCCTCTAAATACGCCTTATGTTTTTCCGGATCGAGTGGCAAGCCTTCGCGCAATGCAGGCTCATCCACTTGAATCATGCGGATGCCGCTCTTTTCAAGCGCTTCGATTTCCTGACGTAGAGCTAATGCAATTTGGTTCAGCACATCGAAACGTGGAATATCATCACGCACAAAGGACCAATTCAAGATCGTTACTGGACCTGTCAACATCCCTTTTACCGGCTTCTTAGTCAACGATTGTGCATAGACGCTTTCTTTCACAGTAATGGGCTCGCTGAACGCAACATCTCCCAAAATGAGTGGTGGTTTAACGCAGCGGGAACCGTAAGACTGGACCCATCCGAACTCAGACACTGCAAATCCAGCAAATTTCTCACCGAAGTATTCCACCATATCCGTTCTTTCAAATTCTCCGTGGACGAGGACGTCGATGCCAATTTCTTCTTGAATGGCAATCCATTTATCGATTTGGCTATTGATGTATTGCTCATACGCTTGGTCTGTTATTTCGCCTTTGCGCCATTTCGATCTCGTCTGCCGTACTTCTGGTGTTTGCGGCAAGCTTCCGATCGTCGTTGTCGGCAATAGCGGCAACTGAAAGCGCTGCTCTTGCGCCTGAATCCTTTCCGCGAATGGCAATGCGCGATTCACGTCCTGATCCGTCAGTTTGGCAACATTCTCTTTCACCTCTGTATTTTGGCGATATTTGGAATTATTCAGTGCAGCCAAGGCTTTTCTGCTTTCTTCAAGTCCTGCCGTAATCGCTGCGCCCCCTTTTTGTACGCCTTTCGTCAACAGGACGATTTCAGCGATCTTCTCATTCGCAAAAGCTAAACCACCTTTAATGACCGGATCTAATTTCTCTTCAGGCTCCGTACTAACCGGGACATGTAAAAGGGATGCAGATGATTGCACAATCAGTCGTTCTTGTTCAACATGCTCTAGGATGTCCTGCAAGAGTGCCACTTTTTTGTCCAAATCGGCACGCCAGACATTACGACCATCAATGACACCTGCCGCCAAGACCTTATCTTTTGGGAACCCATACTTTTGTAGCAATGAAAGCGAATCGCCATGCACAAAATCCAATCCTAATCCATGTACAGGCAATGCAGCGACCGCTTCATAGTTTGCGATCTTTTCAAAATAAGTTTGCAAGATGATTTTCAATTGCGGCACAGCTTTGCTCATCGCCGTATAGGCTTTTTTCACTTGCTCGATTTCCTCCGCCGACAACTCCTTCGTCAAAATCGGCTCATCAATTTGCACATATTGTGCCCCCGCCTCTGCAAGTTCTTGCAAAACTTGAACATATAATGGTGTAAATTCTTGCAATAAAGAAGCAAAATTTTCATTTCCATAGGATTTGGCCAATTTAATATACGTAACAGGCCCTAACAATACCGGTTTGCCATCGATGCCTAGTTTCTCTTTCGCCTCTTTATAGAAAGCGAGTGGGCGATTCTCCACCAATTGCGGCGTGATGCCTTCAAGTTCCGGTACGATGTAGTGATAATTCGTGTTGAACCATTTCGTCATTTCAGATGCGACTGCATCTTTCGTTCCACGAGCGATGGCAAAATAAGTTTCCAAAGACACTTTTCCACCTGTATAGCCAAAACGCTTTGGAACGACACCAAACATAATCGATGTATCCAATACGTGATCATATAGGGAGAAATCTCCTACGGGCACTAAGTCGATGCCTAATTTCCGCTGTTTTGCCAAGCTATCTAAACGGAGTTCTTCTGTCGTTGCGAGCAGCTCAGCCTCCGAAATATCACCATTCCAAAAACGCTCCAACGCTCTTTTCCATTCACGTTTCCCACCAATTCTTGGATAACCAATCGTCGAACTTTGTACATTTACCATGTAAATAATCCCCTTTGTCTACTTAGTATTTTTTCATTTCATCCATGTACAGCACTTTCTGTTCGAATCACCCCCTTTACTGCGGGCACTTTTTCCTTGATATACTTCGTTAATGCAACCGTCATATCGTAACGCATGAAAGGCGTGATCAAGTAAATACCGTGGAAATGCTCCAGCGCCACATCGATCAGCTCTTTCGCAATCGCCAACCCTTCGATCGTAGACTGTTCCCGATTACCGGCGGTGGCCGCCATTCTTGCACGAACCTGATCTGTCAATTTGATGCCCGGCACTTCATTATGCAAAAATTCGGCATTTTGAGGTGAGGTTAGGGGCATAATTCCGATATACATTGGTGCTCCTATATGTTTAGTCGCCTTATACACCTCTTCAATTCTTTCAGGGCTAAAAATCGGCTGGGTAATGAAATAATCAGCTCCTGACGCCAGTTTCTTCTCCAATCTCGGAATAGCCCTTTCCAGATGACGGATATTCGGATTAAAAGCGGACGCCACCGTAAAAGAAGTTTTCTCTCTCAACGACTTCCCGGACAATGAAATGCCTTCGTTAAACTGCTTGATCAGTTGAATCAATTCAAACGAGGTAACATCGAAAACAGAAGTCGCTCCCGGAAAATCGCCCACTTTTGTCGGGTCTCCTGTAATGGCCAACAATTCAGTGATGCCCAATGTATGAAGCCCCATCAAATGCGATTGCAAACCGATCAGATTCCGGTCCCGGCAAGCGATATGGACAAGCGGAGTGACCCCAGTCTTTTGCTGAACGAGCGAAGCCATGGACGTATTGCAAATCCGTGGCGATGCCAATGAATTATCTGCCAATGTAATGGCATCGACCCCTGCATCTTGCAAGGCATGTGCCCCTTCGAAGAACTTTTGCGTATCCAAATGTTTCGGTGCATCCAATTCAACGATTATCGAGTGCCTTTCCCTTACCGTCTCCAACAGCGACGGGGCTTGTGGACCTTTTACTTTGGATGCTGTCACTTTAGGCTTTTTCACTTTGATGACCTTTTCACGGATCGGGTCCCGATTGATCAACCCTTTTGTCAGTGCTTGGATATGCTCAGGTGTCGTTCCGCAACAACCGCCGATCAGATGGACCCCTTGTTCCCGAAAACTGGCCGCATAATTTTCAAAATAGGCCGGTTCATTTTCGTAAAACAATTTGCCATCCCGGTATTCAGGGAAGCTGGCGTTGGGATAGACCGCCAATAAGGCACGCTTTGGAAGCGGCACAGTTTCCAATGATTTCAACATATGGTAAGGCCCCAAATGACAGTTGATACCAACCAGATCCGCTCCCAAATCTTCCAACTGCTGCAAAGCATCCTCCAGCTCTATTCCATTTTGCAAAATACCGGCCTCATGCATGGAGACGTTTGTTACGATTGGAATATCCGTCGCTTCCCGAGCGATTTTCAAGACGGTCTTCAATTCCTCGAAATCATAATACGTTTCCAGTAGAAGACCATCCACCTCCTCTAAGAGCAAGCAATACAGTTGCTCCCGGAAACTACGTTTAATTTCCTCTTCCGTTCCGATTGTCGTTTGAGTTCCGTGGATGCCACCAATCGTGCCAAGGATGTATGTCCCCTTCCGAGCGGCTCTCTTGGCAATTTGGAACGCGGCCTGATTGATTTTCTTTACATGGTCTTCCAAACCATATCTGGCCAGTTTGATATAATTCGCTCCATACGTATTGGTTTGAATCACATCCGCCCCCGCCTCGATATAGGCCTCATGAATATGTTGCACTTGTTCAGGTTGCGTCAAGTTCAACTCCTCAAAACAGCGGTCCACGCCCGTCGTATAGAGCAATGTCCCCATCGCTCCATCTCCTATCAAAACACGGTCCTTCAACGTATCTAATAAACTCAACGGCTTCACATTCCCCTCTCCCACTTTGGTTTTTACTTTCATATAAATCAATCACGTCTCAGCGTAATTGCTCCGGATTTTGAATTGTGAATCGAACAGCGAAGGGTTCGATTTGCCGTATTTCTACGTTCTTTGCAGAAATTAAGGCACTAGCCATCGCCACAATTGACTCCTTTCAAAATCCGTGACATCCACCGGAGGCTTGATTTGAATCAGCAGGGAGTCCAAACTCCCTGCTGATTCAAATCAAAAAAGAATCCGCCCCTCTATACATAAAGGAGCAGACTCTTCATATGAACAAGTCTTTTCCTCATCTATCAAGTCGTTTAAAGGACTTGCTGGAATTAGCACCGTACCAAAATGGTGGTTGCTGAGGCGTCATCGGGCCAGTCCCTAAACCTCTCTAGATAAGAAAAACTATTTAGTTTTATTTGCTTATTTCGTTATTAACGATAATATACGCTAATCAGAAAAAATGCAACCTTTTTTCAAAAAGATCTTTGATTTTCCGAAAATAAATTAGCAACTAACACTCTAAACACATGAAAATAGACCAAGCAAAAACAAGGTAGTGTGCATAGTATAAAGTAAATTGTTCTTCCAATTCTTTTAGAACGGAGGTGATGAATTTGAAAGCTTCCTATGGTATTTGGATCGGCTGGTTAGCCATTATTTTTGCTGTCGTCGGATTTTTTTACGCCCCGTTTTGGCTGGGAGGCATCGCGCTCGTCTTAGGTATTATTGGTCTCTTCTCCCCACAAAAAGGTTTAGCATGGACCGCGGTTATCCTTGCTATAATCGCCTTACTCATACCGATGGTTCCTTAGCCAACCGAACAGTGCAGAGTTCGGTTTGTATAATTACCGCGCCCTCTGCGGAAATTATACATTAATTCCAAGAAAAACTTATATAGATAAAGGTATTTCAATTTGTATAAAAAACCGTGGACGGAATACTCCATACACGGTTTTTTGAGTTCTATGAATCTAGATTCTGCTTATAAATCTTCCACAACTATATACGTCATATTCATCGGTCCATGAACGCCGACGACAAGAATCATTTCAATATCGGCCGAATTGCTTGGCCCCGTTATAAAGTTGATGCAGGAAGCCAAGTATTCGCCGTTAGCCGTTTTTTCCCGAATGATTCGCGCTGCTTGGGTCATGCGTGGAACGATCGTACTTTTTGGAATGATGATGATCGATTTCAACGGTAAAAAACTGACGGTTCTCCCTTTGTCTTTACTGCTGAATAGAACCGCTGTGCCCGATTCCGCTAATGTGATGTCACTGATGGTGATTCCAACATTCGCCCGCTCGACAAGCTCAATATTTTCTTTCCCTTTAGCGGTTTCCCATTCATGAACGGGGATTTGTTCAGCTGGTAACGTATCCTTCAGTAGCGGAGTGAGCCCAAATTGTTCAAAACGGGCATCCTTCCAGGTAACAACAGGGCCTCCTCCATAGGCTACAATCGTTTGATGCAAGTCGGACGCTAGTTGTTCTTTGGTTGTCACAACAAAATCCGTATTGATCACTTGGCATTGTTTTGCCAACACGTCTACTAACTCATCGGGACTAGCCCCTTGTAAAACTTTGTCCTGAGGTTGGTGACGCCACTTTGGTCTGATAATATCGGTCGCGACTTTCTCTCTGCCAAGCTGTTTGGCTATTTTAGTGAGAAAGGCTTCCCTCCCTTGAATGTTCCCAGTCAAGATTCATCGTCTCCTTTCGAACGTTCCTTGTACCAATCACGGAACCGTTCTTTGTGAGGTGCTGGGAATTCCCGGATTTCGGTCCATGCTTTTAACGGTCCGACACCTTTGGTAATTTTATCGCCAACTGTGAATGGATTCATAGCCGCAGGTGCGATTTTGGACCCCATTTTATAGAGCGCGGGAGATGCTGCGCCCAACCCGAACGCCTTCATCGCCAGCTTTTCCGAAATCGGTGCTTTTCCTTCTTTTTCAACAATCACTTGTCGGTGTTTATGCAACAGTTCGTGAAGGGGAATCTTCACCGGACAAACTTCCGTACACGCCCCGCATAATGTGGAAGCATAAGGGAGTTCCTTATAGTCATCGTATCCTCCAAGTAAAGGTGACAAAATGGCGCCGACTGGCCCCGAGTAAATGGAGCCATATGAATGTCCGCCGACATGCCGATAAACCGGGCAAACATTGACACAAGCTGCGCAGCGGATGCATTGCAAAATCGATTGGAATTCACCGCCCAATATGTCCGACCGTCCATTGTCCACAATGACAAGATGAAATTCTTCAGGGCCGTCGACAGCCCCTTCCTCTTTCGGACCCGTTAGCACCGTCACATAGCTCGGCAATTTTTGACCGACAGCGCTTCTCGCTAGCATGCCGACCAACACTTCCAGCTCTTCAAATGTAGGGACAAGCCTCTCCATGCCCATCACGGTAATTTGTGTTTTAGGTAGCGCTGTTGACAGATCAGCATTGCCTTCATTGGTCACTAAACAGATGGAACCCGTTTCAGCGACCGCAAAGTTACAGCCTGTAATGCCCACATCTGCGGTCAAATAGTCATCTCGCAGCATTTTGCGTGCATGCTTGGTCAGTTCTTCTGGTTTCTCTGAACCGGTATACCCCAATTTCCGAGCGAATACCTCTCTTACTTGTTCTTTATTTTTATGTAATGCCGGCGCCACAATATGGGAGGGCAGATCATGATCATCGACTTGCAATATATACTCGCCAAGATCCGTCTCAATGACCTCACAGCCCATCCGTTCTAAATTGGCGTTTAAGTCAATTTCTTCGGTTACCATCGATTTGGATTTAACAACTTTTTTAGCCTCTTTTTCCTTCATGACGCCCATAATATAGTTGTTCGCCTCTTCGGCAGTCGATGCGAAAAAGACATGTCCGCCCCGCTTCGCCACATTCTCGCTCAATTGGTGCAAATAAAAATCCAAATTCTCCAGTACATGCTGACGGATCTCTTCACCTAAAGAACGCCACTCCTCCCAGTTGCCAAGCTCCTCTGCCGCAAGTTGCCGCCTGACCTCCAGCCTATCCTGCGCACCCGAAACAGCGCCTCTCATAAATGTATTCTGAAGCCCCGCATCTACACGATTCTTAAAATCTTCCGTCCCGACTTTCATCGGCATATTAGCTCACCCCACTCTTTTAAATCAATCACGCCTCGGCCTAATTGTGTCTAGATTTTGAATCGAGCTTGAGGCCTACAGGATGTAGGTCATGCAGTCGTTGCAAATCGAACAGCAAAGGGTTCGATTTGCCGTATTTCTGCGATCTTTGCAGAAAGTAAGGCACTTTTCTTTTAGGAAGTCGCGCACTTAGACTGCCCTCTTTAACTCCTTTCAAAATCTATGACATCCGCCGGAGGCTTTATCTTCGTTCAGCAGGCGTTTGAACACCCGCTGTACAGGAAAACAAAACCACATTCAACTTGACACCTATAGAGATGGGAGTCTTCTGCTGAATGAAGATAAGCGGTTGTTTAACACTTCCGCAATATGCAACACTTTCACCGGAGTCCCAACGCGCTCCATTCTCCCCCCGATATTCATCAAACAGCCGGCATCCGCGCCGATTAAATAATCCGCTACCGTCTCTTCGGCATGCTGGACTTTCTCATCGACCATCTGTTCAGAAATTTGTGCCATTTTCACTGAAAATGTTCCCCCAAAACCGCAGCATTGATGCTTATTCGGCAGTTCAACATATTCAAGGCCGACAACATTTTTCAACAGTTTCATAGGAGCCTCTTGGACGCCAAGCAACCGCGTCATATGACAGGACGTATGATAAGTCACTTTCCCTTCAAAATGCGCACCCACATCTTCCACTTTCAATACATTGACGATGAACTCCGTCAATTCATAGGTTTTCTCGGCAAGCGCCCGCGCTTTCGGCTCCCAAACTGGATCCCCTTTAAAAACGTTTTGATATTCATGGAACATATATGCACATGAACCGGATGGCGAAACAACATATTCCGCATGTTCAAACGTTTGGATCATCTTTTTCATTGCTTCTTTGGACTCTTTTACATACCCCGAATTATAAGCAGGCTGCCCACAGCATACTTGTGATTCAGGAAAATCAATTGTGCATCCTAGATGTTCCAATAATTCCACCGTAGCCTTTCCCGCACTCGTTTGAAACATATCAACCAAACACGTCGCAAAAAGTGTCACTTTCATTCCATTCACTCCTTTTCCATAGGATGCATTGCAAACACTGTACATTCCTTCTAGTCTCAATTGAATTAATAAAAATACTTGTATGAATTTACTGTAACACCTCCACAAACAACTCTCAATAGTAGTTCTATTGCTTATAGACTATTTACTTCATCACAATAACTAGGCATTCACCTACGACCTCACTTTTGAATATCTTAACTGCAGATAAGCTATCAAACAATACGGAGGGATCATTATGGGCTATTTTATCACCGTGGAGTCTGGGGTTAATATCTATGTCGAAGATATTAACCCGTCCAGCAACAAGACTATCCTGTTCATACATGGTTGGCCATTGAATCATAAACAGTTTGAATATCAGTTCGATGTCCTTCCCGCAATGGGCTATCGATGTATCGGCATCGATTGGAGAGGGTTTGGCCGATCCGACAAACCGATGAGCGGCTATAACTATGACAGATTGGCCGATGATCTCCGGGTTATTATCGATGCACTCCAGTTAAGCAACGTCACACTCGTTGGACATTCGACGGGAGGGGCAATCACCATCCGATATATGGCCCGTTATCACGGCTATGGAGTAGGTAAGCTAGTTCTCGTCGATGCTGCAGCACCCGTAGGTTTTACAGCGGAAACTGCAAATCGCTTTCTCAACGAAGCAGCGAATGACCGCCCTAAAATGATGCAAAATGTAACAGACAGTTTTTTCTTCCAATATATCACTGAACCTTTCTCCCAGTGGTTCTTCCAATTGGGATTACAGGCAGCGGGTTGGTCTACCGCTGCTATCGTCGTCACCTTGAGGGATGAAGAGCTCTATCAAGACTTACCGAAAATCGGGGTACCGACTTTAATCATTCACGGGGTGCATGACAAAGTCATCCCTTTTGCTCAAGCCGAGGAGGTTCATCAAGCGATAAAAAATTCGCAGCTTGTCCCTTTCCGATATAGCGGACACGGTCCTTTCTGGGAAGAACGTGACAAATTCAATAAGCTCTTGGCACGATTTATCGGATAAGAGGAGTAAGAAGAGACAGGTACCTATGCAAACGCGAATGTTTGTATAGGTACCTGCCTGTGTTATTATTTATCCGACTACTAACCCGATAATGCTGTCAATTTCAGCAAAAAGCGAATAATGTTGTACCCTTTTTATGATAACAACATATACATAGGAGGAGTAATCTAGAAAATTTGAAATAAGAATTTCCTTTCTTAGCGATTCGGGAATGACTCCCGACATCACTCGCCATCACTTAGTACTTAATTATATGATTTCCGTTTTTCTAAAAGTAAGTATGTATTTGCGTAATGAGGTAAAAGTTTTCTCAACATGAATTCGAATTTATTTACGATGTGTAAACTTGTACAATCATGCTCTAATAGTGTTAGCATAAGAAACAAGCCAACGTTACATGTGGATCCGCTAATCTTCACCACTATTAATCGTGATGCAGAAATAATGAAACTAGATAACTCTATGATTATTTTACAATCTCTCCCATCTAACTCAATCACAAATTAAGGAACCATATTAAAAATATCTTGCTATTCTCTTTATCGTTAGGGATTAGGTTGTTTTTAATGATGGATCCTTTTATTTTGACTTTGATTGAATAGATATAGGAAATACTTCTTACTTATAGTACTTCCTACTCCACTGAATTGCGTACATGTTAAAACCCTATACTTGACTTTAACTTGCTATTAAGAAAATACTATTTGTACCCAGAAGTATAGCAAAGCCAATGTTACGATTGTTGTTATCGGTATGACGATCAACGATACGTTCAAGTAATCTTTCCAACTAACCTTTATCTTATTTCGTCGAAGAATATGCATCCAAATCAAGGACGCCAATGTCCCAATCGGCAAAAGCAATGATCCCATATCACTACCGATAATATTTGCCAGATAAATGGTCTTTAAGGTGATCGGGTCTAGCCCCATTTCAGTCAAGGTAATTGTCCCAATCATTAAAGCCGGGTGATTATTGAAGAAGTTTGAAAGGATTGACACTAAACCACCCATGATAAAACTTGCATGAAATAATCCTTGATTGACAATCGGTTCGCACCATTGTACGAGCAACGCTGTAAGTCCCACATTATGCAGACCGTAGATAATCACGTACATGGAAAACGCAAAAACAAAAATATGCCAAGGTGTCTTTTTCAAGATGTCCAATGGATTCGTCCGTAAATGATACCATCTCCACAAAAGCAGAAGAACTGATCCGAGTACCGCAACAATTTCAATGGGAATGCTGACATACGATGCAACAAAAAGGAGACAACGCATAACAAAGACAAACAGCAAAATCTTCAACATAAATCGTGTACGTTTGCGCTTTGTTTCAACAGGTATTTTTGTTTTCAGCGGATGAAAGTTTTTAATGAAAAAGGATTCTTCAATATCCATAATGGAATCAGGTAATTTTTTCGGCAACTTGTTCCTTACGACCCAATACATCAAACAGGACATAAACAACAATCCTATCGTTGCTGGGACAAACATCATTGCTGTATGCATCCAAAGTGACATGTCTACGATTTTCAATGCGATTAAGTTCACGATATTACTCACGCCTATTGGTGCACTTGACGCCGTCGCAATGAGCGCACCACTTAATAGGTAGGGAATTTGTTGATGGGGTTTTAATTGAATATTTTTAAGTAGAAGGATTAAGATCGGTGTCGTGATTAGGATACTGCCATCGTTATTAAATAGGAGTGTCATTAAAAAACAAAGTAACTGGATATTCCAATAGAGACGATAGCCTGACCCCTTTGAGAGTCTGGCTAATTTTGCAGCAGCCCAGTGGAAAAACCCAAAACTCTCCAATATAACAGCCATCACAATCGTTGCGATAATGGTAATGGATGCACCACCAATTTTACTGATGATATCTTGTATGTCTTCCCGTGAGACAATCCCTGTTAAAAGAATAATTCCTGCTCCGATCGATGCAGGCCATGCCTCATTCAATCCTCTAGGTCTCCAAAAGATGACTAACATTGTTATTAGGAAAACCGTACCGGTTATTCCAATTTGGAAACTCATACATATACACATTTCCCTTCTTTTTAATAGACTGCCCGCGAGTGAATTGTTTGTCCGTTTCCTTGTATGTATATTCACCTCAAACTACATGAAACGAGATGTATGTCCACCCCTCCTGAAATTGAAATGAAAAAATCGTCCATTTTTTAGATTATTTTCACCTAGGACAAGCATTAATACTATTCAGACGGCTTGCCTTTTTCGAGATAATGGACTAACTTTCTCACCGACTAGATAAGCAAGTCTCCCCAAAAAATAGGCTGTCGATAGTTTCTCGTCAGCCTGAAAAAGGATCTCCTCTTATAAAATTCCTATACAAAATTGAACCAAAGTTATACTTCATGTATCGTTTTTATATGATACAGGTTTAAATAGATAGGGGAAGTCCTTGCTGATTGGAACTCAATGATTTGTTCTTCGACATTATTTATTTTCCCTATAAAATTTTTTTGTTCGCCAACATTCAACACGACGATTTTATTTTTTAATTTTTCAACTTGAACTTCAAAGGTTCTAGCAAATGTTTCATTGTTCGATTGTGTAGTGGCAGAGTCGATCTCCAACCCGTAAAGTTTATGACTTTGAGCATAGGGAATTAGCCATTTGATATGCGTTAATGAGATATACATCGTTTTGTAAACAGGAGATTGGAATATAAGATAGTTTTTCATAATGCCTGTTATCGTCCCATGCAAGGATTGGTTACCTGTCACATAGATTTCAACAAGTCTCCCTTTCGCTTGAGTAAGCACCTCTTCAAACGATAAATCTTCCTTACTTTCTTCAGCTACGATGCTCGGTAACTCTGTAGGTGCCTGAACGACATTTTCATTGTCACGATACAAGCCAAAATTTCGAATATGATCTAAAGGGATATACATAAAATCCAGCCCGTTGAAAAGCACAATCATATCGCTCCCCACATCAATAAGCTTGCCATTCATTTTCTTCTTTCCAGAAACCTCGACGCGGATAACTTCATGAAAAAGACTTTGAATAATTTTATTCAAGTCCCCATCTCCTTCTTTACTTATGAATCTTTCAATTGCTGATACATTTTTGCTGCATGATTCATCAAAGATACGTATTGTTCTTCAGAGGCTCTTTTTCTTTCCTCCGAACTGATGAAGGCATTTTTTTCAAACCTCTCCATACATTGATGATTTTTCCCGCTATTGTTTATGTTTCGATTTACAGGAGGATGAAAAGTGAATCCAAATCTATTAGAGCGTTCTTCTAAATTCTGTGAATTCTCCGCTGCATGCTTCGCTAAAGAAAAGTATTGCTTCTCTAACATCGCTTTCTCTTCTTCGGGGCTCATTTGTCCGATCGTTCTCAATACATGGTTCGTATCAGAAGGTTGGGATTCTTCTCCAACAAAATCAGATTGATCATCATTCTCCGATTCATTCGTTGTATCATGTTCATCTATAGGAGCATTCAAAAATTCAATAGATTCAGGGCTGTCGTTCAACTGAATTGAATGGTCGTCAAGCGTGAGAGATTCCTCTTTCCCGGCTTGGTTATTGAGATTTGGCATTGCCTTTTGCTCTTTTTGAATGTTTTTCCAAGCAGAAAGAGGAAAACTTCTTTCATAATCTAGAGGTTCATAATAGGAAAATAGCTCTTCTTTTCGATTGTTAAAAATAGATTCCAATTCTTCTTGGTCAACTTCTTCGTTCGAATATTCTGCATCCTGAACGATTAACTCTAGTGAATCTTGTTTTTCCAATACGGAATATCCAGATGATTCAGTCTCCAGTTTAACCAATGATTCTTCCATACGAATTGATTCAAGATCTATCACTTCTATAATCTGTTTCTCTGCTTGAATATCCAATCTATTTTCCATTACAATGCGGGATAATTCCTTTGTTTCATCAGTTGAATGAGGCACAATATTTTGATGTGTTTTCTTTTGCCTGCTGCCTGCTTGTATTTCATCCTTTTCATCTTTATTAGATAGATCCAGTTTCCCTACCATTTCAAGCTGTTGCAAAATCTCCGTCTGATCATGACTCCCATTTCCAACAACCTGTGGCTCTTCCTTCTCTTCTTCGCCCTGAATAATTTTTGTCTCTTTTTCTAAAGTGAGTTCAGGCAATTTTGTTTCATTATCCAACTGAAGAACGGCATCTTGAATGTTTTCCGGTTGATGAATCTCTATTTCATCTATCTCTTTACTGATGGTTGCTGGATGCGTTTTTTGGCTAGCAAGTAGTTCCATATGATTCGCTTTGATAATTTGATCATTAGACATTTCGCTATAAATGGTTAATATATAGGATTTTGGAATATAGAGTAATTCCGCATCATTGATTAAGGTGATATGATCTTCGGATATTTTACTTAACACCCCGAAAAGTGTTTGTTTTCCCGAACTATTAATAGTAACCCAGCTATATTTCATAACGTTTAAAATATCTGTCAAGCACAGTCTGTCAAGATAAGGAACAATCCGAGACGATATGCAAAAGTCTTTTGCATTCTTTGAAAAAGCCTGAATGTGTTGACGTGCGATGTAAAAAACATATTGATTTACATCGAAAACTAAATGGTCTTGTTTTACAGCTAACAAAACGCCTTCCACAAATTGATGATTGCTAAGAAACAAACCAATTTTCATGTCTTTAAGGTCGCCTAATGCTCTTTCAAATTTTTGCTCTCGCAATTTCAGGGCGCCTCCTTCATAGAATATCGTCGCTTCTAACTCCCAGAAGCGACGAATGGTTCATAAACTATTCGCTTTCCTTTTTTGCATTCGTTTGTTTATTGTTTTCTTTTCCCTTTTCTTGATTATTTCCCTTACCTTTGTTTGCTTTTTCAACTTTGACTCCGTAGCTAATGTTGCGGACATGAAACATAGAGAGATTCACAATTTCTTCATTCGAGACAATAGTTATAAAATCATCATTTACAACGTCCATTACACCCTCTAGTGTTTCTGGTCCACCGCGGTTAATTTTTACCCAACGATATCTTAATTTCTCCACAACACCCCTAAAATTTTCAGCTTTTACATACTCCAAGCCCCTAGGAATATCAAAATCGAGCTTCACCTCATTTTTCGCGTTAACAGTTAAGCTCTTAATATGGTGTGTATTATAGTAAATAATTCCATCATCTTCAGTAAGCAAGATAAAGTGATCTTCTTCTGCCGCAAGAAGCTTGCCATATCTGGATTCAGGTCCGCCCCTGTCGACTTTAATGACTCTATCTACTAATGAAAGTAGCATTTCCTTATTCATAGTTTTCTAACCTCCATTTTTAGTATCCTCCTATCTATATGTGTCTTGGGATGATCGTGTAATGGTCAATTGCCTAATTCAAAATAATAGGCCAAATGCTTGAACTTTATTGGTTGTTATCCTGAAAGAGACTGCTAACAGTTTGGTAGTCACGCTTTTCTATATGATTATGTACAGTCATGCGGTAAGGTGCGATAAATGTCTATTCTAGTTATTGCTGACACAGTTCGTAAAATGTTGAATACAATGATAGTGATATAAAACTCTACATCAAAGGTGGGATTTGTGTGCCAAAAGGAAAAAAGGCAAAACATTCAGAGGTTTCATTTACTACTGCGATTGCCGCCGCTGCAGCTGCTGGCGCTGCTGCTGGGATTGCTGCTGCAGCTGAAACAGACGCTGATGCCTCTGCAACAGCAGCTGCTACTGCTGCCGCCGCTGCTGTTGCAGCTGTTCTTGCTGCTGAAACAGACGCTGCTAAAAATGACGTTGCTGAAACAGAAGCGACTGAAGCTGATACCGATACTACTGAAAATGAAGTGAAGGCGGTTGAGGAGAAGAAAAAAGATAAGAAGAAGGAGCACGCGAAGAAAAATGATGATAAGAAAAAATGACACTTATGTAAGGTAAGCATGTAATTATAATAGGATGTTCCCAAAACAACCCACTCTCATTTATAGAGAGTGGGTTTTCTTTAGATCAGTGGGCAGATATGGGCACTTAACGCAATCCGCTGTTTACTATCGACTAGTTACGAAGCATTTTCATCCGTTGATGCAAAAGGCCGTCCGAATGCTCATTTTCACCTGTTACAAAATCTGTCATGTAATAAGTCAAATAATCTCCAAAGCGATTATTGGTATTCAACAAAAGTTCATCTACATAATAAGCTCCTTTCGGAATTTGATCTAATAGCAATACGGATAAAGAAGCATAGATACCGCAAGCTACTTGAAAATAGGTGGCATTTGTTTTGTATTTAGAAAAGATGAAATCGTTATTTAACACATTGTACATATATCGTTCCCTGTCCTGGTAAACGAGAAGTACCCCCGCTAAATCCTCGCCTTCCAATGGCGCATCAAGCGGATCGAGAACCTTCATTTCAAAGTCCCATAATTTATCCAAGTCATCAATATTTGAACGGATTATCTCCGTTGTATGTTCATTGATTTTGTATAAAAATCCACCTTCCATGTCGTATAATTTGCCTAAAGTATAGACTTCTTCATGTGGCATTAAGCATCCATAAAACTTCTTGTCCCCTAACGTCACCTTAAATTCCACATCATAAACCTTTTCATACAGGAAGAGTGGAACATGATTTTTCATAAACATTGGATAGCTTAAAATGGCCTCATCTAGAAAACATTCTGGCGACCAAGTTGTATAAATAACATTCTCTTCCGCCACTTTCTTATCTCTATAAAAGGACGTATCGTGCTCTACAATATAACATCCAAGCGGAAGCTCGTCCGATGAATCTGTCTTCAAGAGTTCAATCGCCATCCATTGAACGACGCCTGGATTCATCCCAGAACCTATTATGGCAGACGCATTTACTAACTTGTCTTTATGTTTTTCCACATGCCTTAGCCTCTCCATTAAACCAAATCCCTCATATAACTCTTCGTTCTCATCGACCATCGTATTTTCTAATGCACTATTTACATAGTTAACGCCCAATTGATCACAGCATTGCAGCATCTCAACCGTATCTGCCCAGGAAACGTCAACAACAAGTGATGTTTTCGTTTGTTTAAGATGATTGACAAATTTCTGATTGTCATTAAGGTCAAATTGATGTAATACAATACGCTCTTTCAAATCGGGAAACAAACGATGGTAGTAAGCTTTATCTTTTTGCTTACTATCGATTAAATGAATTCTACTAATCCTAATGATGTGGTGGATGGGATCCTTTTTGTCAGTAACTGATTTATTTAAAATAGAAAGTATGGACTTCGCAACTCCCCCACTACTCCCCAGAATGGTAATCACTGTACGGTTCTCTTTCATTTCAACGCCTCTTCTACTTTTTTTTACTATATGTAGTTGAAAGTGAGTAAGCGGAGACAGTTGTCCATCACCGTATAAAATAGCATTCTTTTCGATTCATTATTTCTAAATTAAGTAATGTGCACAAGCCTTCTGACAACTTGTACATAACATAATTTTAGAATGGTTGAATAAGCATAGAAACTCATACCACTAACAGCTCATTCACAATAATAGAAAGAAGTGATTTTATGGATACAAATGGACAACATCTCGTAATCGATGCGTTTGATTGTCAGAAAGAAATTCTTAATAACGCAGCAGAATTAGAGGTAATGCTAACGAAGGCAATTAAGCAGTTAGGGATGGAGATATTATCATCTCATTTTCATTCTTTTACACCTCAAGGGGTGACAGGGGTTATTGGTATTTCCACTTCACATATTTCAATTCATACATGGCCAGAACATGGTTACGCTGCGTTGGATTTATATACTTGTGGAAATCAGGATATCTGGCCGGCATTAGAAGAAATCCTTACTAAAATGCAAGCTAAGCGAACAGCTGTGTTCGAGCTCAATCGAGGGGATGAATCCCACACGAAACCTATCATGAGAAAACTCAATCTTTCATCCAACGTCTCCAAAGATAAAAAGGCTGATTCCAAAGCGATATTCCAATTACAGAAAAATAAAGGAAATGATTGGGACTTGATACAATTGAAAGAAATTGCGCTAGGAAAACACAATGTTCTTTATCATGGAGAAAGTCAATATCAAGACATCTTATTAGTTGAAGCGAATGATCTTCGTTTGTATTTAAACCAAGAGCTACAGTTTTGTTCGCTGGACGAGAGACATTATCATGAGGCATTGGTCTTTCCAGCAATGGAGGTTGCACAATCGCACGAACGTGTTCTCATTCTAGGCGGTGGGGACGGACTGGCTTTAAGGGAGGTGTTGAAGTACCCAAATGTAAAACATGTAGATCTTGTCGACATTGATCCGCTGATTGTTGACCTTGCCAAAAATGAACCAGCGTTAGTCGCCCAGAACAATCGTTCATTATTGGATGATCGGTTAACTGTACATTCCGAGGATGCCAAGAAGTATATAGAGCAGGAACTGCAACCTTATGATGTGATTATTATCGACTTTCCTGATCCCGTCGACCCAATTCTGAGTTCTCTCTATACCAAAGAATTATTCGACAAAATCGCCAAGCATTTAGCCGTTGACGGTGCATTAGTTTGCCAATCTAACTCACCGGAGGATACACCACAAGTATTTTGGAGTATTGCAAAAACCATGACAAGTGCTGGCTTGAATACTCTGGCGTACACCGTCACTGTACCTTCATTCGGTTTATGGGGATTTCATTTAGCAACACAAAAAAAATCCATAGGAACAATACCCGAAATCTCTGTCCCTCACCAAGCCCTCCCTACCAATATGGAAGCCATGTTTCAAATTCCACCAGAATTACTATCCGTGCAGGAAACTGCAATTGTAAATAGCGAAACAAACCTAAAATTGCATGAACTTTACCAAAAGGAAATAAAAGACATATATTAGTCATATAAATTCTAATTTTTTACCGACCCTTTTCAAAAATCCTACAACCTCTTCATAAATACACCTTAAAATAAAAACAGAAGATAGTAATGTTGTCATGCAGCTATTATCTTTCCACAACAAATAACCATATCGGAAGGAGCATTCTCTTGAAGATTGTATTAATGGGTGATTTACACTATCCGTCTATCGACGAAACGATTCCTGGATTGCTTGAAGCACGCGATGCGTTTTACGAGCAATTGATAGGTCATTTTTTAAACATCGATGCGGATTTCTATGTTTCCATCGGAGACCTGACAAATTTCGGTCATGCTTCGGAATTGCAGGAGGTGTATGCTCTATTGTCCCGGGACAATAAAACTTTTTACCATACGCTTGGCAACCATGATTTATATTCCATGACGCGTCAAGAAGTGCTCGAACTGACCGGGCAATCCCGCTACCATTCCCTGACAACAGATCAAGCCGTATTCGTTTTCTTAGATACTGCAAAAGAATTGGATTTTGAAGATTGGGGCGGATGGGTAGATGAGGAACAACTCCACTGGTTTGAAAACATCGTCAAAGCATCAGGCACAAAACCATTGCTTGTTTTCGGCCATCACCCTGTCTACCACACAACGAAACGATCCGAGAACGACAAAGGTTCCATTCATCCGAGCATTGATATGTGGGAGATTTTAGAGCAGAAAGACGGCGTAGGTCTTTATTTTAACGGTCATACGCATATCGATTCCATCGAACAGATCGAAAATTGGACATTCGTACAAACATCTGCCTGTCTAGATCAGCAAGCTTTCCGCCAGATCGAAATCACAGAAGATGAAATCGTGATTACAGCAATTGACATTGCCGATGATGCATTGAGTAATCATGCGGCAACGATTTACAATCATATTAATCATTATAAGCACCAACCGGATGCCCGTGGTGATGCTGAAGACCGTGCATGTACAGTTTCATTGTTACCAGCTGAGGCACTTTCTTAAGCAAAAAAATTCCCCTCCGATCAGTGAAGGGGAATTTCTTTGTTTACTTTTCTTCGTGAAAAAATGAACAACAATCCAAAGGTGAGGCCTGTAATGAAGAGACCTAGAAAAAAGTAAGGCGGATAATACACAAGCTTGATATCATTCATCCCATCCTCCAATTCAATGCCGATAAATGCAAAATTGGCCTGATGCAATTTTTTCTTTTGTCCATTTACATAGACATTCCATCCTTTTTCAAAAGGGATCGGGAGCGCCATATACGTTTGACCCGTTCGATTGTCATAAGTCATTTCAACCGTATTCCGTTCCCACTTGACGGGTACATCAGGCTCCGAATTACTTCGTTCTTTGACCGCTCTCAACAATGTATAATCTTCTTCATAAAGCTTCAAATCCTTTAGCTGATACCTTCCTTTTGGCAGACGAATTGCTATTCGCTCATTTTTGGCCACTCGAATTGTTAAGTCATCTACATTCGTTTTGTAGATGGATTTATTTATTTTTCTGGACGTTTCATACTCATTTACCATTAAAAATAGTTCATCGGGACTTTCTGAAGAACCCCGATTATTTTTAACACTTCTCAAATAAAACGATACGTAATAATCACCTACGGTTTGTTCACCATTTTCAATCAGTAAATCCAAACCGCCTTCTTCTTCCGTAATTTCAAGCAGATCATTTTCATACGTACCGCCGACCGCTTGGAACGATACTTGGTCAATCAGATTGGGGCTATCTATCACTTCCTGCTGGCCCTTTGGTGCATCTTTTAGGATAATGCCATCCAACATCGCTCTTTCTTTTGCGATTGGCGATGTTTGGTTGAAATCCTTCTCGCTGAAAACCGTATCGGTCGTTCGTACAAATGGTAGGATGTAGTCATTTTTGTAGGCAATATAATCACCAGACGTAAATAGCTTTTCAAATCCATAAGGGATCGAAGTTTGATCTTTATGGGCGATCATATATTTACCCTCAAGTATGCTGTAAAGATTAGCACGGTCGCCAAGTGAAGCATACCGGCTGACACTTTCCCTCCCCATATCAATGGCCAAATCGAATAAGTAAAAATGCAACAAATGTTCATTCAAAATACTGGAATAGACACTCATCCCTTTAAACTCTTGAACAATCGGGGTATTATTCCTCGTATCCGTCATCCAATCGATGCGGGCGTTCGGATCGTTTTCTTGTGCTTGAACCCGCTGGATCAACTCACGTTGGTCTTCACCGTTGTACGCGTCACTCATCATATAGCTCCGCGATGAATCCTTTACATTTCCTGCATTCGACAGCTTTACTTCTTGGAAAATATTCGCGACATAGACACTCGTCAGGGCGATGGATAAGGCTAGTAACAGATGACTGAGACGATCTCTTTTCCATCCATACCAAATGAGCAAAAAACTGACAATCACCGCAGAAATAGCTAAATAGCCACCCTTCCAAGAAGATATCGACAGCTTAGGATCAACGATAAATGACACACTATATACAAGTGCCATTGCCATAAGCGCAATGCCTAGTTCACGCATCTTCACCTGTTTGATCATCTGAAGCGCCGCGGCAACTACCCCGCCCGCCATCAGCGATAAAAAATATTCCCAACGGTATTGCGGAGCGGAAAAGCCATTGAACATACTGCCGATTTGCGGACTGAAATGTAAAATCGTCGACAATATCGTCAAGCAGGCAAACAACCGGAATAACCGATTGCGGTAAAAGGAAAAGAGAAAGATGCACAGCACCACAAACGCTGGAAGAACAATCACTCTTCCATTCAGCAATGGATTGTCGACAGCCTCAAATAGGGAGATAGACCCTTCATAGGGCGGCCTGTAATTATGTAAATATCCGTAGACGGATGGGATGAAAAAAATCGCGCTAATGCCCAATCCCGCAACTCCACCTACCAAAAACAACTGAGTTTGCCGTAGTTTACCGACCTCATTACGCTCTAACGAAATAATCCAACGGGCTATTATATAAAACAAGCACAATAGAAAATTGACATAGGAAAAATAAAAATTATCCATCAAGTTAATGGCAACCCCAAAAATAAACCAGCCCAACTTTTGTTCTCGTATGATTTTTTCTACCCCGAACAGCAATAAAGGCAGCCAAACCATCGCATCCGCAAAAAACTCCCAATACGTCACATGTCTAAAGTAAATAACACTCGTCCCGTAAACGGAAGCACCAATAAAAGCCGGAATGGCATCCAACTTCATAAAACGGAAGTAGCGTGTAGTCACCACAATAATAAGCGTCACCCGAATGATGCTAATCACAAGCAAACTATCCGCCCAATAAAACAAAGTCGGTTCTTGCAAAATATGTACACTGACCAGGATAAACGTTATAAGAACAGTCAGATGAAAAAAGATTGACGTCGAGAAATAATAACCAAGTTGTGATAATGTTCCTCCCCCATAACCGAAATTGGCTGAGTAGAAGAAATTTCCGTTCACATATTCCTGATATAACAATTGTTTGAACGGAAGCATTTGTGAAAGACCATCGCCAGGTCCAGTCATATATCTGCCTTCGGTCCATTCCATAAGAAAAAACAAATGACTAGTAATCGCTATAAGCAAGCTACCGATTACTAGTAGAAAAGATGGTTTGCTGAATGTCTTTCTCACTTTTTTGGAAATCATAAAATCTCCTTTGTCATGTTGTTTTCAACACTTTACCCGTCACTAAAAATGTGATCGGTATGGTAAAAATGACTGCAACAATCGGTGCAATGCTGCTATTCATCTGAAAATAGCTGACAAAAAGAAAAAGAAGCACAGCAGATGTTGCGATATTGACAAGTTGCGTCAAAGGAAACTTCAAAAATTTTGTCATCGTCGGCTTCACCTTATACGTAAATAAGGTATTGAGAAAAAAGGATCCCACCAAGCTAATCGCAAATCCCAGCATATGGGCCGTGAAATAATGCCACTCTATGATATGTAGACAAAGGCTATACACTGTATAGTAGACGACTGTATTAACACCGCCGACCAGTACGAATCTGATGAATTCACGATCGATGAACGGCATAAGACTCTTCCTCTTCTAGACCCGGCTGGACATTTGACCGTCTTACCAAATAATGTGGCCGTTTTTTCGTCTCATTATAAATGCGTCCGATATATTCCCCAATAATCCCCAGGCAAATCAGCTGAATACCTCCCAGCAATAACACCGCAGTGATCGTTGTGAAATAACCTGGGACAGTAATCCCCTGCTGCGTAATTTGAATAAATGAAAAGGCAATATAGAAAAGAGATAAGATAACCGTCAAAGCACCCATGTAAAAACAAAATCTTAAAGGTTTCGTATTAAAAGAAACAATGCCATCGATGCCATAATTCAATAATTTCGGGAAAGTGAACTTCGATTTCCCTTGTTCACGGACAACATTTTCATAGGAGATCGTCTTTTGTTCCAATCCGATCCACGAATAGAGACCTTTTGAAAAGCGATTCCCTTCACTAAGCAACAGCAGCGCATCCACCGCTTTGCGGCTTAGTAATCGAAAATCCCCTTCCCCATCCTTTAATTCTACGTCAATCGTTTTGTTCACGAAACGATAATAAGTTGTCGCCAACAACGTTTTCAATCGGGCATCCCCTTGTCGATTCCGCTTCGCGACAACTTGGTCATAGCCTTCCTCAAATCCTTTGATCAGCTGCGCAATCATACTCGCTGGATGCTGTAAATCAGCATCCATCATAATGACTGCATCTCCTGTGGCATGTTGCAACCCCGCTAAGATGGCTGCTTCCTTTCCAAAATTCCTTGTAAAGGAAACATATTTTACTTCTGGGAAATCAAATGACAATCCTTGAATGATTTCCATGGACCGATCAATACTTCCATCGTCTATAAATAGGATTTCATAATCGTAAAACAACTTGTTCATTTCATCATAAATCGCTTTATGGCAATGTTGTAGATTTGCCGCTTCGTTGTAAGAAGGGATAATAAATGAAATTGTCAATTGTTTCATCATTTCACCTACCGCTTTTTATTTTGCACAGCATGATCAGACGAGAAGCACCGGGTGATTCGTTGTAATAAAAATCGTTGGATCGATGTTTTGAATACGATCGATTGATTCAGCATCGTCAACAGTCCATACGCCTACTTCTACATTCAACTGCCTCAGCTGCTCCATAAATTCTTCTGTCATATAGCCGTGATGAAGCGATAAATGAGTGGCCCCTGTATACGCCAGTTGTTCTTCCAGCATAGTAGGACGACCGATAAATGTAATCCCGATTTCAATATTCCCATCCAACTCTTTTACTTTTTTAGCGGATTCATGGTCAAATGACATGATGACAACTTCGTCATGCAACTCATGTTTTTGAATAAGCTCTACAACCTTCTCTTCCATTTTCGGATAGCGGGCACCCATTTGTTTCAATTCAATCAATAGCTTCTTTTTGCCCTTAACCAATTCGATGACTTCTTCAAGCGTTGGGATGTTTTGCCCTTTGAATTCGGGGCTGAACCATTGGCCTGCATCAAATGCCGCTAACTCTTCAGCCGTATAATCGGAGACGAACCCCTTACCGTCCGTCGTACGATCGATTGTATAGTCATGTATGACAACGGGAACATTATCCTTCGCAAGGTGAATATCCAATTCAATCGAATAAATTTTCGGCTCGTTCAACGCCAATTCAAATGCAGCCATTGTATTTTCAGGCGCTTTTCCTGACCAACCTCGATGAGCAATACATGTAATCATATGATTTCCCTCATTTCTTTTTTTTACAATTATTCATCACTTCACGCCTGTATAGACGAATGCTTGGATAATTTGACGTTGCGCAAAGAAAAACACGATAAGAATCGGAAGGACCAACATCATATTCCCTGCCATAATGATGTTCCATGCAGCGCCGCCTTCCACTTCCCGCAACATCGTAATCCCAAGTGGCAACGTGCGAGCAACATCGCTTGTTGTCATGACAAGCGGCCAGAAATAGTCATTCCAATGGGTGATAAAACTGAACAACCCAAAGGTAACAAGTGTCGGCTTTGCCATGGGAACCATAATCTTGAAGATAATTTTCCATTCACTCGCCCCATCTAAACGCGCCGCTTCCAATAATTCTTCCGGCACTTGTTTAAAGGTTTGCCTTAGTAAGAAAATACCAAATGCACTAGATGCAAACGGAAGGATTAGCGCCCAAAGTGTATCGAGCAGTCCCCACTTGCTCATTTGCAGATAGACTGGCAGAAAGATGAGCTGTGTCGGAATCATCAAGGTAATCATCGTTAGACCAAAGAAAAATCGATTCCCTTTAAACCGGTATCTCGCAAACGCATAAGCGGCCGGAATAATCGTTGCAAATTGTAAAATCAAAATACTAATCGACACGATGATGCTGTTGGTAATGTAAGTTAAAAAGGGTCCTGAATTCCATGCTTTCGCGAAGTTTTCCCATAGCAATTGATTCGGAATCCATTTAGGTGGAAATGTCAGCGTTTCTCCCAGTGACTTAAACGAAGTGGAAATCATCCAAACAAAAGGGAGTGCAAAAATACAAACGACAAGCAATAAGCCGATTCCGTTAATGACTTTAATAATAGTAGAGGCCTTCATCTTTCGTCTCCTCTCTCACTGATAATGGACGCGACGCGACAGAATGTTGAAATAGACGATCGTCATCAAACTAATAATAACGAGCAACACAACCCCTGCAGCCGAAGCAAAGCCAATTTTGAAAAACCTGAAACTGTACTCATAAATGTAGAAAACAAATGTATTTGTCGAGTTCAATGGTCCACCTTGCGTCATAATCGCAATTGTTTCAAATACTTGAAAGGAGTTGATAATGCCGATAATTGTTAAGAAAAACAAAGTAGGTGACAACATCGGCAATGTAATTTTGAAAAAGGTCCGCACTTTGCTTGTGCCATCCAATTCAGCCGCTTCATAGATATCCTTCGGAATACTTTGAAGCCCCGCTATAAAAATGAGCGCATTAAAGCCAATCCCTTTCCACACTGCGACAATCACGAGAGATAGGAGCGATGTGCTCGGACTCGTCAACCACGGGACATTGGAAATCCCGAACAGATTTAAAAACCAATTCAACAGACCATAATTGCTATCCATAAGCCACATCCAAAGCATCGAAATCGATACGAGCGAGATGATATGTGGACTGAATAATGCCCCTTGAACAAATGCATACACTTTGCCTTGTTTATTGAGCCACAAAGAGATCAGCAAAGAGATGACGATCGTGAGGGATACGGTCAACGTAGTGTACATGAATGTATTTTTCATCACTTCTAAAAACTTCTGTTCCTGAAATAGACCTTTAAAATTAGCCAATCCGATAAAATCTTTGACTGGGCTGACAAAGTTCCAATCGAGCACACTTAAATAGATCATATAGCCAATTGGATAGATGAAAAACAAACTGAAGACAAGGATTGCCGGAGCAATCATGACATACGGCCGTACACTGCTCCGCGTCCAAGAACGTACATTATTACGAACTTTTGGTCGTGGCATGACCTCCGTCATCGGATTTGCGCTACTGCGTGTCATGCTTTCGCCCCTCCTACCAATACCGGCTCCAATCTTTCCATAACCGCGCCATGATTCCGTTTGCCTTGTTCGTCAAAATAATAGAGTTTTTCGTAAGGAATGGCTACGGTAATTTCCTGAATGTTGTCGAATGGCTCGATAAAGCTTTTAATATTCATTTTTCCAGCTGCATTTTCGACTGTATAAATCGTTTCTGCTCCAAGTGTTTCCATCGTGATGATTTTGCTCGCAAGCCTCAAAAACATAGATCCGCTTCCATTTTCCATCCGTTCTAACAGCGCATGCTCTGGGCGGAATCCGACAAAACCGACATTACCAATGAGGGGAGGCAAATGTTTTTTCACCTTTTCATAGGCAAAGATATTCATGGCAGGCGTTCCGATGAATTCTGCCGTAAAAACATTTTCCGGATTATGATAGACATTCATCGGGCTATCCATCTGCTGAACCGTTCCTTTGTTCAAGACGATGATTTCATCACCCATTGACATCGCTTCGACTTGGTCATGGGTAACGTAGACAAATGTCGTCCCCAACTTTTTATGCAATTGGATGAGTTCGATACGCATTTGCCCACGGAGCTTCGCGTCCAAATTGGAAAGTGGCTCATCGAGGATAAATACTTTCGGTTTCTTCACCATCGCCCGAGCAAGTGCCACCCGTTGTCTTTGACCGCCCGATAGATTTTGTGGTTTTTGATCTAAGTACTCTGTCAAACCGACAATTTCGGAAATATCTTGGATTAGTTTCTCCCGTTCTTCCTTCGGGATTTTCTTATTGACCAGCCCGAACTCAATATTGCCTCTCACCGTCATCGTCGGATACAATGCGTAATTTTGAAAAACCATTGCAATGTTTCTTTTTCCAGGTTCTGTATCATTCACGCAATCATCGCCAATCCAAATCTCACCACTCGTCTGACGTTCGAGTCCTGCAATCATCCGTAGCGTTGTCGATTTCCCACAGCCCGACGGACCAACGATCACTGTGAAAGAGCCATCTTTGATTGTTATATCAATATCCTTCACGACTTTTTCATCTTTAAAAATTTTGGATACATTTTTCAATCTGATTTCAGCCATCCGTACTAACTCCTTTTAACAATGGATTTTTGCAAGATTTATTGTGACGTATTAGTGCGCTTGCACCAGATGTAGTTCAGCTTGGCCTTGTAAAAACTCCGTCAGCTCTTCAATTGTACGAACGCTTATATCCCATTCGGTCGGGTCGCTGTATGCATACTTCGTGATTAAACAAGTTTTTCCACCACTCTTTTTGACGGGATGCAAATCATTCCATGGATTATCACCAATTGATAAGATTTCATGTGCCGCATAACCTTCCTTAAGCAATCTTTCAACAGTGGACTGGATTCCATATGGCTTTTCTGCTCCATACACATACTCATCAAATAACTGTTCAATATTCAAATGCTTCACAAATTCAGGTCCTGACGGTTCAGGCGTATTGGTCATTAAAATTTTCTTCTCTACATGTAATTTGGAAATCGCGACAAATAAGGGATGATGGCAAAAGATTTCATAGGGATCAGTAAGCATTTCTTCACGTACTTGGTGAAATGCCCTCATCCTTTTTTGTTCATCAATACCATGTTGGATCGCATACAACATGGCAATTCCCCAAGGATCTCCGATATAGGACAGTTGTTCAAGCTGTTGATCCAAATCCTCATTTTCTTCGCCATTCCACTGAAACGACTTAGTCAACTGCATATTCTGATGCGCATATACTGTTTGGTTTTCACGATTGTAAAAATAACCAAGGCGAGCTATATGGTTCCCTTCCAAAATGGCATAGGCTTCGCGCACTTTGCTTTCGATGGTCTCTTGAGGTAAAACATCTTGTAGAAGATGCCTCACATAACGCCCTAAAAAAGTATAGTCTTGATATAATGTGCCATCCATATCAAATATGATGACTTTAATCTTTTTCAACCACTCCATAATTGTCACCCTTTCAAAAAAGGGGAAGAACAGGATTCTTTTCTCCCCCTTTTTCTGTTCTTAGTTCAGTAAGTTATTTGCTTCTTCAGCGGCTTTATCCAATGCATCTTGAGGTTTTAAATCCTTCTCAAGCATTGTTCTGGCAATCTCGTCTGCAAGAATCATTGCAATTTCAGGATAAGCTTGTTCCATTGGTCTTGGGCGTGCATATTCCAATTGATCGACCGCTACTTTGAATTGCGGCTTTTCTTCGTATAATTTTTTCATCTCATCCGATTCAACAGCAGATAGACGGCTAGGCAAATAACCTGTATACGAACTTGCATAAATTGTTTGTTCTTTAGCCGTCATCCATTTGATGAATTCCCAAGCTGCTTCTTTCTTTTCCTGTTCAAGACCTGCAGTCATGACCAGATTGGCTCCACCAGTTGGCACCCCGTAACTATCGTTCGCAGGCATAAAGGCCGCATTCAGTTCAAATCCTTGTTCTTCCGCAAGCATCAACATTTGAGAGAGACCAGCCGTCGAGTTAAAACGCATTCCGGAACGCTCGTTGGCAAAATCCTGCAATGCGACATCAGCCCCGCCTTCTCCACCTTGGAACGTAATGACACCCTCATCAGACAACTTCTTCCAGAACTCAAGTGCTTCAACACCTGCCGGGCCATTGAACTCTGCTTTCTTGCCGTCATCCGAAATCATCTGTCCGCCACTTTGTGCGACCAATCCTTCATAGAACCAAATATCCACTGGCAAACTCATCCCGACACGCTCACCCTCTTTTGTCAGTGCACGTGCATATTCTTCAAACTCTTTCCAGTTTTTCGGACCTGTTGGATCAAGACCCGCTTCCTCCAACATCGTTGCATTTAAATAGAGGATCGGCGTACTGCGCAAATAGGGTAGACCATAAAGTTTGCCGTCCACATACGAATTCCCCATCAATCCCGGAATAAAATCATCCATATCTACCTTATCTCGCTCAATAAACGGTGTTAAATCTTCTGTCATGCCAGACTTGGCAAAGACACCAATGGACGCAATTTCATTCAATGTCACCTCAGGAGCATTTTTAGCCGCGAATGCTGCTTGTGTTTTGGAATGTAAATCTTGATAATTTCCTTGAAATTCCGCTTTCACACGAATTTTATCTTGAGATTCATTAAACATTTTCACGAGGTTTTCATTGTTTTCACCAATTTTATCTCCAAAAGCATACCAATACGTAATCTCGATTCGATTATCACTCGCTTCCGCTTGGTTTCCATTGTTTTCTTCATTCTCTCCAGATTGACAAGCTGCTAGGAAAATCATCATTGCAAATGTGAACAGTAGCATCATTGTTTTCTTCATGTAGAATTCCCCCGTAATAGTTGTTTTGAAAATTGGATTTGACTAGATAGTGTTAATGCTTCTCATTCATTTTCAAATTTGCTATCATTCCCCTTTTCTATAAGTAAAAAGAGACCCCAAAGACATCGGAACATCCGATTGTATTTGAGGTCTCTCAACATAGACTCTATTTGCTATTCACTTTTCACTTACTATCGTACAGTTGAATTGTTAAGGAAGTATAATGGTAATGTTATGAATTGTTAAGGCACTCATCTTTTTTCCAAAAAGGTTAATTCGATCAATTGCGCCCAGATTCTGAGTTGCTCTTTCTAATGGCCGGTGCCTTAATTTCTGCAAAGAACGCAGAAATTAAGGCAAATCGAACCCTTCGCCGTTCGATTCGCAATTAACTCCTTTCAAAATCTGTGACATCCACCAGAGGCTTAAGTTAAATCTGCTTTCCAAACATTCGAACTGGATGTCGTAACAGCTAGTGCACCACATGCCAACGCTTCTTGCGCATGTTCTTTTTCCGTTAGCAATCCTCCTGTTATTAAAGGTGTGTCCATTTCCCTGCTAAGCGATTGAATGACATGCGGAAGTCGGGAAGGCATGATTTCAATCAGGTCCACTTCCGCTTTGTCCATCTGTTTGGCATAATCATACACTTCCGTATCGATCATGAATATACGTTGAACCGTCATCAGCTTTCTTTTCTTAGCCATTGAAATGACATTCGGTTTGGTTGTCACAATGCCCAGTGGTTTTATATAATTGGCGATAAAATCAAGACCTTCACTATTGATACTTAACCCACCGATTTTCTCAATATGGACAAAAACAGGCAATCCTTCTTTTTGAAAGAGCTCCACATAATTTTTAATCGTTAAAATATTCCCCATCAGTAAAAAGACGGCACTGATCCGATCTTTATACTTAATAGCCTCTTCCAACCCTTTTGGTGTCTTAATAGCGGCGATTTTTTTATATGTCTCCAAACGTTCAAAGAATTCCAGTTCATCTTTACTTCTTTTCAAACTTCTCCGCCCTTTCTCCACCGCACTCTGTATCAAATGCCGTTATCCTTTCCATAGAAAACGCCATAGCGTCCATTCTATTTAAGTGTATATGAAGCGCGGGGTTTCAGTAAACCAATAATCTTAATAGAAAGTTGAACAATAACTCTTTTCAATTTCAATACTATTTGACAAGAACAACAAATACCCCCTCCACCGTTTTTTTTACGGTGAAGGGGGTTAAATAGAATCCATATTCTTACTTGTTAGTAGCGTAAACCTCTTCCATTTTCAGCGATTTCGTGCGCCAGACGAACCGTTGAAACTGCCAACTCCGCGTATGTTACTTCCCGTGTTGGATTAAACTGATCTTGATCCGCTTCAATGATTCCCAAGGAGCTTGCTAGAGCAACATATCCCGTGTATGCTGTTTGAACCTTATCAGCATCCTTAAAATCTAGTTTATAGATGTTACTCTTTTTGGCGGCTTGCTCAAAACCTAGCGCGCGGATAGACCAAACTGCTAATTCTTCTCTTGTGATTGGTGAATCGACATCTAACTTCTTGCTGTTCGTTTGAATGATTCCTGCCCCAACCGCACGTTCAACCACATTATACAACGGGTGTTTCGGGTCAATATTGTCAAACGTTTGTTTTACGTTTTCTCTTCCATAATAACCTGGTCCATCATAGAAATAAGTGAGTGAATTCATAATAATTTTCAATGCTTCCCCTTTTGTAATCGAAGCATCTGCATTAAAGTTTTCAGGATCTTTTACATCTAAAATTTTAGCGCTAATTAGATAATTCAGTTCATCTTCTGCCCAAGGATGTGAAATGGAAACTGAATTTTTATCATCCAAGAAATTATTCCATTCCCCTGTATTGGCATCTAAATAACTATACGAATCTCCGTTAAATGCAGGCACATAGACGAGATCATAATGATCTTTGTCTTCGTTTTTCGCGTGTTTCAAATACGTCAGTTTGAGGCTAAGTGCCTCTTCCAACTTCGCTTTGGCTTCTTCTTCAGAGATTACTTGATCGCTAGAAGGCCAGTTTTCTGTCTCTTGATAATTAACATGTAGGCTATTTAAAGAGCCATCAGCTGAGACGCCTACACTAATGGAATCCCCAATCACGACAATGCCATTGACGATTCTCGGGAAAGTAACGTAATATCCACCTTGCCATTCTTCAAAATAAGGATCATCTACAGGCATCGCATAATCGTGTAGATAGGATGGAACCCATTCCTTTGCATAACTGACAGCTTTGGCAATCGCGTCCTGCTGGGAGATCGCCTTTTTGTTTTCAGTTTTTTCTCCAAGTTCTTCCAACAAATGGTTTTTTATATCGCTATATTGAATGACTTCACCTGTCTGCTTATCAATGTCTAAGTTCGTGCCGCTTCCGCCACGCGCATATTCATACATATATTGAACACTGATCACTTCTTGTCCATTATAATTTTCCGTTTCATGGATAGAGTTGATGTTTAACTTTACCTTATCGGAATCCACAGCAAGTAACTTTTCCGCAATTTTCTTCGCTTCGTCTACCGTTATTCCATCCTGTTTTGGCGGAAGTGGATTTTCTGCTAACATTTCAATTTTTGTTTTCTCTGGAAAATCTTCTACATAGCCGTTCGGCGTTAACCATTTACCTGAAATCGCATGAACGCCTTGCAATTTAGATGTCGGCTGATATACGAGCTGAACTTTGCGATCACCCGTTGCGTAATCATAGTTAATTTGATAATTCAACTCTGCTGAAAGTTGTTCTTTTACTTTCGCTACCATTTCATCGTTCTCTTTTATTTGTTTGACATCGTCAAAAGTAGACGATTTCGACTGTGTTGACATTTTGTAGAAGCTAACGATTTCTCCATTCCCGAGAACAGATACTTCCATTCTTTGATCGGCAATGGAAACGTCATTTTCCGTACGGGCAAAAGAAAAGGAGTAACGAATCGGTTCTGTTAAGATTTGTTGCGGATAATAGTTATATGTGTCTGTTTCAAGTTTATAGCCCTTGCCGCCCAAAAAGTTATTCACAAAACTCTCAGCTTTTTTCTGCGCCTCTTCTTTGGAAACCTTCGCAGGGAACAAAGCCTCTGTTATATCGGCAGGTTGATAATAAAAATTCTCAATATCTAAATCTTTTCCAACAAAACCTACACTCCCGTAAATGTCTTTGCCATTAACCGTTTTGGAGAAATACAATTCATGGCGCAACGTATCATCATTGGGATAAATGTGGGGATTACTCATTTGAAAATCATCAGTAGTTAAGAAATCAAACTGCTTTGGAAAAAACTCACGAAACTTTTTAATTAAATCCTCTTTCGTAAACACCGTGTCTGTAGCAGCGACTTGAATTTGTACCCTTTCTGGTTGTCCATCCACCGGCGTTGAAGCACCTGCAACCGATGAAAACATTCCTAGTGATAAAACAGAAGAGCCTAATAGAATTCCAACTTTCTTAAACCTATCCAAAATATCCCTCCTAAATTAAATCTCTTTCAATCATACAACAAATTTTGGAAATGTAAACTACCATATAGACTATATGGTGATGTGGACAAGAACATTCCACAATAACGAAAAAACATATCAACATCCGCCGACTGGAGAGTCAATCGGCGGATGTTGTTCAAGTGGAGTGATTCACTTTTCGGTATCATCTTGTTGCGCTTCTGGTTCATCACTACCGCGATAACGATTGTACGGTAGAAGATTCCATGTACGATATTGCAATTCTTCCTCCGTGAGCACCTTCGGAATATCCGACAAGATCTGTTTTGCCACTTCCAATTCGCGTTGTGCCTCTTCCTTATCCTGGTACATGAACTCATCTGATGCAGTAAGTGGAGCCATGGCAACTTTCTGCTCTAGATCCTGAATGACCATTTGTTGTTGCCCGCGCAATGCTTCACGAGCATCTGCCACCCATTCAGGCTGCAAGCTACGATTCGTATCACCGACACTACTATATTCTTCAAAAATGTCTCGATAAATCCGGTCAGCATTCGCGCGGACATCCAAGTTGGCCATTTCCAAATCGAGGTTCGTCAACTCTTCTACCGTCAATGGTTGAAGACGTTTTGGTCCACCGAGCCTCGCTCTTTCCAAATAGTATGGGAAAATACTTTTCAATGTTTTCCCAGCCGGCGAAATAGCCCGTCCAGCCTCATCGAGCCCTTTCGGTTGCACGCCTTGGATCGCAATGCGAGCCGATTCTGGGCGCACAATTTCCTTCGGCGGCATGATTCCATGACGAAGCATTTCCCGAATCCCTGTACCTGAAATATTGATGCGGAACCGCTCATCATGCGGACAGGATTGAACAGTAGCCGGACTATCGCAACGTGTGCAATAAAACACTTCATGGAACAGACGAATATCAATTCCTAACTCTTCCGGTTTAAATTCATCGAAGATACTATGACTTGCATACTTATCATAATAGTCTCCGATTCCCGCATGGTCCCGCCCAATGAGCGCGTGCGTACAGCCATAGTTTTTCATGATCAATGCATGTAAAACCGTTTCCCTCGGTCCTGCAAAAATATATGTTACGCGCAATGGAGCTAGAATCGAACGGCCTTTTGGATAATACGTATCTAGCACACTTCGATAAGACAACATGCGGAATTCATGGCGTGTATATTCCCGCTTCGCCATCTCCACCAACGGTTGTAGCAATAGGCCATCGATTTCTTCCAATGCATTCTTATGGATATATTCATGGCCTCTATGCAATGGATTCGCCCCCGTGATGAATCCTGCAGCAGACCGGAATTTCTTTTCTTCATAAAAGGTATGCCATGTATCTTTCGGTTCCAGACGAAGCTTCTCGAATGGTCCCCAATCGACACGCTGCAATAACCGGATCGGGCCGCCTAAAGCGACGTCTCCCATACGTCGGAAAATCGCATCCACCCCAGGATGATTGCGGTCCGTCGTACCAAACAGATGGGATGCACGATGATCTTTATCATATTTAAAAATATCTTCGATTGTCAGAATGGCGACAGGATCATTATTTTCATTAGCCAACGTCACTTCATCCCCAATTGAAAGTGACTCGATGATCTCTTTGTTCCGATTCCCAATCGGAGCAAAGCTAAGCGGTGCCGGCCAGATCAGCCCATTTTTGAGACGGCCTTTCGTCAGAACGGAATTGTAATCAGCTTCGTTCATAAAGCCTTCATTCGGAGACAAAACACCCGTTGCAATCATTTCAAGTGTAATGACGGCTTCCATATCTACCATGATTGTCGGAAGCTGTTTCGCCCGAATCAATTCTTCCTCTCGTTCTTGACCAACCACCACTTTGTCGACCAATTTGCCGCCATGAGGCTGCTGTGGATATTTTGAAAACGCACTTTTCTCTGTAACGTTTAACATCCCATTCCCTCCCCTTCAAATTGTCTATCAATATTTCTAATTATGGAAGCACATCCCATTATCTGAATATTATCATACTTAAACAATTAAAAAAAGAGCAATATTCGGAATTAAACTGAAAAGACGACATATTTATTGCATGTCGCCTTCCCTTTCAAAGTAATTCCGCAGGACATAAGAAATCCATTTACAATGTGGATGTTGCTGTATGTTACCCAATAATCCTTTTACTATTGCATAACTGTAAGTTTCCTCCAGCACCTGTTGCTTTAATAAGATCAAGGATTCTTTTTCAACGGACTCTTCCAATTCCCCGATTTTCTGTGTTAACATCCCTAGAATCTCATCTTTTGACTCCACTTCGTTTGTGGGTCGCTTTAACAACTGGACGATTTCCTGTGAAATAAACGGGACTGTTGTCTGTCTGGCAAGCAAATTGGTTTTTTCAACAAGTGATTTGGCAAGTAAATCCAAATCCAATGGATATGGATAGAAAATGAAAAACTCCGAATAGGTCTTCAGGAAGCCTTTAATGATATAAACCAAGTCAAATTTGATAAGTTCGATCTCTTCCCCATATAATCGTTCCACCATGGATAAGATGATATCTTCCATCAACTGATCGTATTTATGTATTTTCATGATCAGCTCTTTGTTAAAAGAGTGTAGTTGTTCTTTCATGAAGATTTTCGTGAAATCTGAACGTTTATAGAAAGAATGAAATGCCGTGTAATAGAATTTATACAATCGTTCGTCTTTATACTCAACCTCTCTGACTACTTGGTCAATGTCAGAGATTAATTGAGACATAAAAAAGTCGATCATTTCCAAAATTAATTCATCTTTTGATTTAAACGATAAATAAAAAGCCCCTTTAGAAATACCACAACGCTCCGTTATTTGTTGGACTGAAGTTGCTTCAAAGCCTCTTTCCGCAAAAAGTTCCAATGCCTTTTCCAATATTAGCTTTCGTTTCATCATTTTACCTACCCTACTTTCCCGTGTATTCATTGACAATTGACCACTCAGTCATTAGTATAAATAACTGCATGATCCAAGTCAATTTGAGGTAGGTGTAAACGTGAAAAGTTTAGTCAATTTCGTGTTAAATAATAAATTGGCGGTATGGTTGCTAACAATCATTATTACCGCATCAGGCATATACTCAGGAACTCAAATGAAAACAGAGACCATTCCTGATATTTCAATTCCATACTTGATGGTCATGGATGTCTATCCAGGGGCAACTCCTGAACAAGTCATGGAAGAGGTGTCCATTCCGTTAGAAAAAACGATCGAAAACCTGGAAAACGTCAAAGCCGTTTACTCCAATTCCTATTCCAATATGGCAAACATCCAAGTGGAGTATGAATATGGGGTCGATATGGATGAGGCGAAACGCGAGTTGGCGTCCGCGCTCGACGGGGTGACTTTGCCTGAAGAAGCACAAGCGCCGAACATTACAGCCATCAGCATGAACATGATGCCCGTCGTCGCATTGAGTGTCAGTAGTTCTACAGAGGATATAGTAGATTTGTCAGCAACTGTTGAAGAAGGTTTGCTACCGAAAATCGAGAAAATCGACGGTGTCGCTTCGGCTACCATTTCGGGTCAGCATATCGAAGAAGTCCAACTGACATACAATGATGCAAAAATGGCTGAACTTGGTATCACTGAAGAGACCGTCAAACAAATGATCCAAGCAAACGACTTAGCTGTCTCATTGGGCTTATACGAATTTGAAGAAGGTGAACAAGCGGTCGCAATTGACGGGAAGTTCATGACTGCGGATGAACTAAAAGAAATGCTCATCCCGATTACACCGACAGCGACCACTCCGTCCCCATTCGTGAAACTCGAAGACATCGCCACAATTGAAGTAGTCGGCAAAGTACAATCCGTATCACGTACGAACGGCGAAGATGCGATTGCGATTCAAATCGTCAAAGGACAACAAGCCAATACTGTCGATGTCGTCAACGATGTCAAAGATTTAATCCAAGAAGAACAGGCGAAAATCGATGGCCTAGTCATCGATGTCACCCTTGACCAAGGTGCACCTATTGAAGCATCGATCGGTACCATGATTGAAAAAGCGCTCTTCGGTGGTTTAATCGCTGTTCTGATCATCCTTCTCTTCTTACGCGATTTCAAATCGACAATCATTTCGATCGTTTCCATCCCTGTGTCCATTTTCATGGCTTTGTTACTCTTGAACTGGATGGACATCACGTTGAATATGATGACACTTGGTGCGATCACCGTCGCCATCGGCCGGGTCATCGATGACTCCATCGTCGTGGTGGAGAACATTTACCGACGTCTGCATTTGAAATCAGAAAAATTGTCAGGACGAGCACTCATTCGTGAGGCAACGATTGAAATGTTCAAACCTATCATGTCTTCGACTATCGTGACAATCGCTGTATTCGCACCACTTGTCTTCGTCGGCGGTATGGTCGGCGAATTGTTCATGCCATTCGCATTGACGATGACATTTGCGCTTGTCGCATCGTTAATCGTCGCGATAACAATCGTCCCTGCACTCTCCCATTTCTTATTCAAAAAGAAATTATACGGAGAGAAAACAGAAAGTAACCATAAAGAAGCCGGGAAATTAGCCAATGGGTATAAGCGGATTCTAAACTGGACGCTTAGCCATAAGATTATCACTTCACTCGTTGCCGTTGTCCTATTAGCAGGAAGCGTGGCGTTAACGCCATTGATCGGTTTCAGCTTCATGGGCAGCGATGAGGAAAAAGTGATGTACTTAACATACACACCAGAAGCAGGCGAATTGAAAGAAGAGACATTAGCAAATATCGAAGTAGTGGAAGAAAATTTATTAAAACGTGATGATATTGATATCGTCCAATTGTCCATAACGGAGAATGGCGATACAATGTCAGCCATGATGGGCGGCGGCGCAGGTGGCGCGCTCATGTACTTGATCTTTGACCCGGACATGAAGGATTTTCCGGAAGCGCGCGCCGAAATTGAAGACTATGTGTTCAATATTGGCCAATCAGGCGAATGGAAAAGCCAGAACTTCACTTCCATGTCCATGGCAACAAACGAAGTGAGCTACACTTTTTATAGCGAGGACTTAGACAAACTGAATGAAGCAGTCAAATTGGTCGAAGGCGTCATGCAAAAAAATACTGGTTTGGAAAAGGTGTCTTCAACTTCAGAGGATGCATACATCGAGTATACGTTCAACGTTGAACAAGACGAGCTCCTACAGTACGGTTTGTCAACAGGTCAAATCGTCATGTTGCTCAACCCGATGCAAACCGAAGACGTTCTAACGACTGTTGAAAAAGACGGAAACACCTTACAAGTGATCGTGCAGCAAGAACAGGCTGCACAACCGAAATCGATTGACGATCTGTTAGCAACGGAAGTCCCCACAGCGCTCGGTACGACGATGAAACTTTCCGAGCTTGTCACCGTCGAGGAAGGAACAACGTTAAATACGCTGACACGCAGTAAAGGTGAATACTACGCTACTGTTTCCGGCACTGTGATCGGCGCAGATATTTCGAAAGCGACAGCTGAAGTCGATCAAGCAATTGAGCAACTGAATTTGCCGAAGGGCGTGACAATCGGGGTTGCCGGTGCAGCTGCTGATATGCAAGAAACCTTTACGCAATTGATCGTAGCCATGCTTGCGGCAATCGCCATTGTGTATTTCATCTTGGTTGTCACATTCCGTGAAGGTGTCGCACCATTTGCCATCCTATTTTCGTTACCATTTGCAGTGATCGGCTCATTTGTCGGCCTATTGATTGCAGATGAAACGATTTCCGTATCCGTCATGATGGGTCTCTTAATGCTCATTGGAATTGTTGTCACGAATGCGATTGTGCTCGTGGACCGCATCGTTCGAATGGAACGCGATGGCATGACGATGCGTGAAGCCGTCTTAGAAGCTGGTAAAACACGGTTGCGTCCAATTCTAATGACAGCCATCGCCACAATCGGAGCGCTCATCCCATTAGCGGTCGAATCAGGTGCCGGTGGTGGTCTGATTTCCAAAGGACTCGCCATTACCGTCATAGGCGGATTGGTCAGCTCGACATTATTGACATTGATTGTCGTGCCGATTGTCTACGAAATCCTCTCGAAACTGTTCAAGAAAAACCGTAAAGAAATAGACGAAAACTAACAAAAGCTCCGGGCCTCTCCATAGATGTCCGGAGCTTTTTCGTTTGATGTTCTTAAAGCATGGTATTGATGCAAATTATCCATTGGAAGTCCTGTATAATGAAGCGTATGATGAGTGTTATTCAATTCAGTTTTCAACAACAATCAAAGGAGTAATATCATCTATGACCTATATTCAACGTGGCACTACCGAGTTTAAAAAGGTCAACATCGCTTTATTTGCCGGTGGATTTTGCACATTTGCCATACTATGGGGAACTCAGCCTTTACTTCCCGATATCGCAAAAGAATTTCAACTAACACCCGCAATGGCCAGTTTGAGTCTCACAACTACGACCATAACGCTGGCAATCAGTCTTTTACTCATCGGTTCTTTGTCAGATCAATATGGCCGTAAAAACATCATGGCTATTTCTCTAATAGCTTCATCTATCCTCGCTATCTTAACGGGGTTTGCCCCCACTTTCTCTTTGCTGATTTTATGTCGAATATTGCAGGGGATCACATTAGCCGGGCTTCCAGCAGTCGCAATGGCTTATTTAGGCGAGGAGATTGAACGGAAAAGTTTAGGCTTGGCAATGGGTTTATACATTAGTGGTAATTCAGTTGGCGGAATGGCAGGCCGGATCATCAATGGCTTTTTAACCGATTATTTCAATTGGCATATTGCCTTAATGGGGATCGGGATCGTCAGTTTATTGGCAACGATCATTTTCTGGTTGTTCCTTCCTCCTTCAACACATTTCATAGCGCATAAATTACAACTCAAACACTTCGCAACCTCATTGTTGGGCACTTTTAAAACACCCGGCCTTCCGCATCTTTTTTTGATCGGTTTTTTATTGCAAGCCGGATTTGTTTCTTTATATAACTATATCGGCTTTGAACTCATTCAACCGCCTTATTCACTTAGTCAAACCTTAGTCGGGTTTATTTTCATCGTCTATCTTGTCGGTACATTCAGTTCGACATGGATGGGGATGTTAGCAGACCTACATGGTAAACGGAAGATTTTACTGTTAGCGCTATTGATTTTATTCATCGGGGTTTGCATCACTTTACAGCTCAATTTATGGCTCAAAATTATCGGGATTGCAATCTTTACTTTCGGCTTTTTCGCCGCCCATTCCATCGCCAGTAGTTGGGTCGGGGAATTAGGGAAAGAGGATCGGGCGCAAGCCGCCGCATTGTATTTATTTTTCTACTATTTAGGAGGAAGCGTCGGAGGTACCACAAGCGGGACATTTTATCATCACTTCGGTTGGCTCGGGGTGGTCGCGATCATTGCCGCTTTTTCTGTTCTTTCTCTTTTTGTAACGACTCGGTTAAGAACGATGACGTAGAAATCAGGTTCGCCGGGCAATCTTATTGGATCAATTACTCCTTGGTGTAATTGACTGACGCTGAGCTTTAAGATGTCTTGTTTCGCAAGATCCCTTTCATGTTTCTATCAAAAAAAATCATTTCAACTTACTGACATCACTGTGGATGCTATATTTTTCACAAGATTTCTATATGTAGGTATTGATTTAGAAAACAAGCATAACTTATAGATAGAGGAGCAAAATCAAGGGAGGGGTTTCAATCAATCATTCATTTGTTGCTAGATCATTAGATGAAATTCAGTTTTGGTCTAGGATTATGAAAGAGCATTCATTATTTTTGAGTTTAGGCTTTACGTATGAGCAACAACAACTAATTAATGAAGCACGGCAGTTTATCGCTATTTTTGAACGTATTGAAGAGAAGTTGAGCAGGTTTTCGTTAAACTCAGATCCACAACAAGTTAAAGCATTTAATATTGAAGTTTATCAAGCCGCTGCTTCCATTTGGGCTTACAAACGAAAAGTATTAGGTTTGATCCTGAGTTGCAAAATCCTAACAAATAATATGCCATTGTTAGTTGACCATATTAGTCGAGAAGCTGCCTATTTTGCGAATCGACTAAAAGAACTTAATGAAGGAAAAATAACGCCCCTTCCAGATGCAATTGTTGAAGAGAATGTGTTCTTTTTGAGAATTATGGCTGATCATGCGAAGTTCATTGGGCATTTGTTAGACCCATCAGAGCGAAAATTAGTCGATCAAGCAAGAGAATTTAGCCATGACTTTGACCAACTACTTTTCCAAGCGATCGACCTAGATTCGATGCGTCCTCAATCCGAAACGGAGCCTTTACTGGATCAATTTTTAGATCAGAATCGAGTATCCGTCGTTTCGTTACGAGACTTCAAAAAAACCGCACGAGACTTAATCGAAGCATGTCGTATCAAGAGTAATATTCATCCTCTTCTGGCTGACCATACTTTCAGAGAAGCTGAAAGATTTATTGAAATCATCGATCTGTTTGAGGCAAGTTTAACCAAATCATAGAAAAACGTTAATGAATTAAGCAAAACACCTTCTTCACAGATTCATTTCTGTGAAGAAGGTGTTTATCGTTGTTAGAACTATTTTTCTACAGTCCCACAAGCAATACGATCACCGGAATTTCCGGATGGCTGTGTTTTTCCATCGTCCGCTTCAGCATGGATGACAAGCGCTGTCCCATCTTCACGCAATAATGAGTTGTCTTGTCCACTTTCCAGCGTAACAAGTTCCACTAAAAACTCTTCATCTGCAGTCCCGTCTGCCCCCACCTCAAGATTGGGTAGGTCACCTGCATGTGGGCCACTTTCGTTCTCCAATCCATGATCGGCGCCAGTCGGGTTGAAATGACCGCCAGCCGACTCAAAATCCGGAGCTTCACATTTCCCGATCTCATGGAAATGAAAACCATGCACCCCTTCAGGTAAGCCAGTTACATTCACCTTCACACGTACACCATCTTCTTCCTCAGCCAATTCCGCGACACCGACCGATTTTCCATTCGTATCTATCAAGTCAGCAGTCGCGGATGAAAGCTCTCCCTCCCCCGTCCCGTTCATATCAGATGGATTCGGATTATCAACATCGCCCACTTCCAAGTTCTCCTCTTCCTTCACTTCATCCGCTTCCCTATCCGGTGCCGCGTCATCCGCTTCATCACCACACGCTCCAAGACCCAAGACAAGAACAATTGAGGAAATTGTAAAGAACCACTTTTTCATTTTCACACGCTCCTTTTATTAGTTTATTAACATCTTTACAATTCACTCTTTCTCAAAAATTAAACATAAATTTATGTCTGTAATATTTAACCCCGAATAACGTTGGATCGTTTAGACCACCTAATTGAGTTGTCAAAAAAGTAACACAATGCATTGGTATAGCCTTTTGCGAGGTCTCCCCCAAAAGGAAGAAACTGGAGCAAAGGAAGCGAGTCTATTAGAATGGACCTTCTTTTTAGCCTTTTTTCATACAGTATCTAGGACTCTCGGAATATTTTTTCATTATGACAAAGGTTAATATTTCCATGGAAAGTTGTTACTTGATTGTTACCCTCTTGTTATTTTCTTTTGTTATTGTTGTTATCAAGCAGACGGGGCGCTGCTAAATGATCCGTTGGACAACCGTCGGATATAAAAAAACTGACCCTGATTTAATCCATTGCTTGTGAAGGAGGTAGGTGTACATAACGATTCAAAATCTGTGACATCCGCCGGAGGCTAGGGCCAACAGGATGTTGGTCACTCAGGCGTTGCCGCAGGACGCGGCGACCTTAGCCTGAGTTCCTCTAATCAGCAAATTTTTTGTACTGAAAGCGAAGCGTCAGCTACAGGGATTTGGGACTCGTCCTAATTGAAATGCCTTCCGGTATTCACCCCGCCACTTATAGAAGTGGTGGACTGCTGCTGAATCAAGTTTAAAAAAATGCAAAAAGGGAGTTTGATGATTCATGGTTAAAGAGACGAATTCAAAAGAGAAAAGCACGAATAAGAAGATTTTACCGTTTGTCATGTCTACCTCAATGCTAACTGCTGCTATTTTCGGAGCGGGCGGATCAGCTTTTGCGGCTGAAAAAGAAGACACTACTGCGTTTAAAAATCATGGTGCAGAGGTTTCATCTTATGCCACTAGCATCCCGGGCTCACCTGAAAAAGGAAAAATAATGCGTACGATTGCAAGTAAAAATTGGCTGGCAGCGGCACCGAATGATGATACTTCGGATGATGAGGCAACGGATGTGCCGGTTGATGAAGACGATACAACAGATGCTCCAGTCGACGAAGATACAACAGAGGATGCTGTTGACGAAGACGAAGCTATAGATGTTCCGGTCGACGAAGACACTACAGAGGATGCTGTTGACGAAGACGAAGCTACGGATGCTCCAGTCGATGAAGATACAACAGAGAACCCTGTTGACGAAGACGAAGCTGCAGATGCTCCGGTCGACGAAGACACTACAGAGGATGCTGTTGACGAAGACGAAGCTACGGATGCTCCGGTCGACGAAGATACAACAGAGGATGCTGTTGACGAAGACGAAGCTATAGATGTTCCGGTCGACGAAGACACTACAGAGGATGCTGTTGACGAAGACGAAGCTACGGATGCTCCAGTCGATGAAGATACAACAGAGAACCCTGTTGACGAAGACGAAGATACAGATGCTCCGGTCGATGAAGATACAACAGAGAACCCTGTTGACGAAGACGAAGCTACGGATGCTCCGGTCGATGAAGATACAACAGAGGATGCTGTTGACGAAGACGAAGCTATAGATGTTCCGGTCGACGAAGACACTACAGAGGATGCTGTTGAAGAAGACGAAGCTACGGATGCTCCAGTCGATGAAGATACAACAGAGAACCCTGTTGACGAAGACGAAGCTGCAGATGCTCCGGTCGACGAAGAGGATACTATTGAGCTTCCTGGAGTCGATGAAGACACAACAGATGCTCCTGTTAACGAAGAGGATCCTGCGGACGAAACTGGGGTTGAAGAAGAGCCTGCTGGTGAAGAAGGTACAAATGAAGAAGAAACAGAAAGGCCAGCTGACGATAGTATCAATGAAGATACGACATCAACTGACCAATCCAACGATAGCGTTATTATAACAGATGAACTGGTAAATGAATATAGATCTATCCTACAAAGTTACGGAAGTTTAATTGATTACTACGATTTCCTTATCCAAGATCATCTTGGTCTAATATTACCAGTGGATGAGGAAGCTGCAGAAGAACCTATTCTTGACGAAGTAGGAACTGACGCTCCAGCCGTAGGTGACGACATGGCTGAGGAACCTGCTCTGAACGAAGATGAAACTGACGCTCCAGCTGAAGGTGAAGAGACAGCTGATGAGCCTGCACTAGACGAAGAGGATACTGACGCTCCGGCTGAAGGTGATGACACTGCAGAGGAACCTGCTCTGGAAGAAGATGAAACTGACGCTCCGACTGAAGGTGAAGAAACAGCTGAAGAACCTGCCCTAGGCGAAGAGGATACTGAAGTTCCGGCTGAAGGTAATGACACTGCAGAGGAACCTGCTCTGGAAGAAGATGAAACTGACGCTCCGGCTGAAGGTGAAGAAACAGCTGAAGAACCTGCCCTAGGCGAAGAGGATACTGAAGTTCCGGCTGAAGGTGAAGAAACAGCTGAAGAACCTGCTCTGGACGAAGAAGCTGACGCTCCGGTTCAAACAACAGTATGGGACACGTTAGTTGGTTATTACCAACAAGTTGTTACAGCATATGGCTCTTTATTCGGCACGTTGAAAAAATAAAATAACATAACAATTAAATAAAACACTTAACAGGGCGTACTAGCATTCCCTGCCTGAACCGTATCACTTATGGTTGCTCAAATTGAGAAACTTTAAAACCCTTGGAACTTCTTAATGATGAAGTTTCCAAGGGTTTTAGTTCTCTGTAATCTGAACCTACAAAACAGGTTGTTTCGGCGTGTAGAACTCTTCCGGTATTGGTCCGAAAACTCTACGATGGTAAAGCATCGGATCTTTTTCCGGCGTAACTTGAAGATCGATGACTTCGCCGATTAAAACCGTATGATCTCCCGCCTCAATCGCTTTAAATGTTTTACATTCAAAGACTCCAAACGCGCCGTCAAGAATCGGTAAACCGTTTTCAGAAAGGCTCCAGTCACAACCGCTAAATCGATCCTCGACTTTACTTGCAAACGTTTTACAAAGTTCCTGTTGTTCACCGGCTAAGACGTGCACGGCGAATTTCCCACCTTCCGTAAACGCTTTCAACGATGACACGCGATGATCGATGGACCAAAGCAACATAAGTGGATCCAAAGACACGGAAGCAAACGAATTCACTGTCAACCCGACAGGCTTTCCGTTCTCATCCGTTGTTGTCACAATGGTTACGCCTGTTGGGTAATTCCCCATAATTTGTTTGAATAACTCTTGTTGTTCTGCTTTTTGCATGCTTGTTCTCCCCTTTTCAATTCTATTGAGAATTAATTCATCAAAATTTTAGACAACCCTTATCTTTTCGTCCTTACAATAAATTTGTAGCTTTCCGTCTAGGCAATGAGATGAGACAGTAGAGCAATGCTGTTATTAAGATCGTTGGGTATACAGCGCCGACTGACCCCCCCAATAAGGCGGAGTCACGAACCATTAAGAAGAACACCACGCCGAATGCCCACACTGCTACAGCTCTTAAATTAATCCCTTTTGAATACCAATACTTCCCGCCTACTTTTTCAAATTCTTTTACGTCATAGGAACGCTTTTGGACAAAGTAATAATCTGCCACTAACACTCCGAGCAACGCGCTTAACACCATGCCGATATACTCTAAGAAACCCATAAACGTATCTAAGAAACTAGCCAGATAAAGTGGTACGAGCATGAATACTCCAGCTAAGACCGTAACGAGCCAAATGGAGTGCAGCGGTTTGATTTTCTTCGTTACATTCGTTATTGAAATCCCTGCCGCCATCAAATTCACGACATTGGTCGTAATACATGCTACAACAATCAGTACGAGCGCAAACCAACCAAGTCCGAGATTCGTCACAAGTGAACTTGGATCCGAATTCTCTGGATTGTAAACGCCCGTCGTAATCGCTGAACCGATTGTAGCGATAATGCCGATAAATGCAAACCACATGAGTGAAACGCACGCACCGATCAGTGGAGCGACCGTTGCTGTCTTTGCGGAGCGCGTATAGCGTGTAAACTCGGCAATCCCAAGAACCCATGCTAAACTGAATGCAGCCATGATATCCACTGCTTTCCCTACAGGCATAACCGCCTCAGCAGGTGGCCTCCAGCTCATAATGGCGGACAATGGATGTGTACTCAAGACGACAATCGTAATCCAAATACCTAATGCGAGCACTAAAACAATACCGATTCTTTCAGCTATTTTTATGGAGTTTCTGCCTAATGAAACAGCTAATAAGTTTAAGCAGCTCATGAGGATAATACCGAATATCATCGGCCCTGCGCTGCCCGGCTCGCCAAAAGCAGGCCAGCCAAATAAATCTTTTAAAATAAAACTCATCGAAATGACGGCTATAAACGTATTGACGACTGCCCAGCCTAGAAAGACGATTGTATTTAAAACTGTAGGGAGAAGGCTCCCCCTAATTCCAAAAGCAGGTCTTGTTAGTGCCATGGTGGACGTCCCTACTTTATAGCCCATGTAGCCAACGAGTGCGAGCACTAGGTAGGCGAAAGGGTTTGAAATCATTGTGACTGCAATTGCACCAGCAAATGCCATTCCGGCTACCGTTCCCCCTACATACCAAGAAGCATTATTTGAGTTCGCCCCTACCCAGATTGCGATCATGTCAAAGAAACCTATGTTTCTCTGACTCATCGGAACTTCTTCAGTTGCGTAATGTTCTTCTGTGACTACTTCATCGCCATTAATAGCTTGCTCAAAGGCTTCTACTCCCACATTTGCTTCTACTTTTTCCGCAGCCTTCATACATCTCTTCCCCCTTTACAAAATTCGTGTTGTTTCAGAAAGCATTGTGTAGTAGATCCTTAGATGTCAGTCAACTGTTAATTTATCAAAAACTCTTCGCAGATTATCGGGTGTAAACGGCAATTCATCAGGTCCATCAGATTTCCAAACATGGTATTCTTCGCCTGACAACTTGTTAATCAGTTGATGTGTGTCATAAATTTCAATATCATAAATCCAATTCGCCATCATAAGGATTGCTGCCATATGTGCACCTTCAGTCGTTGTCCCGCACATATCTTTGACAAGGTTAATCTGATAATTCCGATAGTAAGCATCCATTGCTGTTGAGATCACACAGACATCCGTCAACACACCGCCGATAATCAAGTGATTGACCTGTAAGCTTTTTAGCATCAGCTCCAAGCTCGATTCATGGAAACCGCTATATCTGTACTTATCGATGATTATATCGCCAGGTTCAGGTTTCACTTCTTCCATTATGTCGATTGCCTCTGTACCCGTATGGTAGTAGAGCGGTTCCCCTTTTTCATTCAACGGCTCCCGGTTGGCAAGCCCGACCGCATCTCCTCGATTTAAATGGCGCGTATAAATGATCGGTATTCCCTTCCTCCGGCATTGCTTTATGAGAGCTACCGTTTTTTCGATGATTGCATCCATTCCAACCACATCTGACGTTCCGCCTTCTTTTTGAAGGTCTATCAAGAGTAAAGCTGTATTCTTTTCATTCATTTATTGGACACCTCCCGGCTTACCATGTACCATGCAAGATTTACGTTCTGTTATTTGCCTGTAATTTTTCACCTTGTTGTTGAAATGTTGAAATGGCTTTCCATTCCTTTAACTCCAACCGACGCACTTCCTCCACGATATGTGGATCTGCTTCTGCCATTTCGACAGCTTCCTCATAGGTGTCTGCAATATAGACGACGAGGCCGCCAGTTCCATCCGTAAAGGGCCCTCGCGCAAAAATTTTCCCTTGAGCTTCTAAATCTTCCAAATAAGCAATATGACGGGGAAGAACCTGAGCATTTTTCTCAGGATTCACCATGTGCAACAATGCCGCATAATACGCCATACTTTTGCCTCCTAATTCCGGTTCCAAACGACCAGTTTCATTTCAGTCATTTCTTCTATCGCATATTTTAATCCTTCACGACCTGTACCACTTTCCTTCACACCGCCGTATGGCATATTATCCACCCGAAATGTCGGAATATCGTTGATCATCACGCCGCCGACAAATAACTGATCTGCCGCATTCAAGGCTGTTGTTACATCATTTGTGTAAATTCCTGCTTGCAGCCCATAGCGCGAGTCGTTTACTTGTTCAATCGCTTGTTCTACATTTCTCACTTTATTGACGACAACGATCGGAGCGAACACTTCGTTGCAAGACACTTTCAATGCTGCATCCGCCTCAAGGATAATCGTAGGATAGAGTATATTTCCTTCTGCATGGCCACCTGCTACAACTTTTGCTCCATGGTTTTTCGCTTCTTCTATCCAGCTGAGGGTCCGTTCTACATCCCCGGCTGAAATAAGTGCGGATACATCCGTTTGTTCGTCGAATGGATTCCCGATGACGAGCTTTTTCGTTTCTTCTACAAGTTTTCCAACGAACTCTTCGTAGACATCTTCATGGACATACGCGCGTTGCAAAGCAATACAAACTTGGCCTTGAAAAGCGAAAGCGCCGGTTACACAACGTGGAATGATTTTATCAAGGTCAATGTCCTTATCGACAATCACAGCCGCATTGGAACCAAGCTCTAACGTGACTCTCTTCAAGCCTGCCTTGCTTCGTATGCCGATCCCGACCGCCGGGCTTCCTGTAAATGTGATCATACTGACTCGATCGTCCGTCACGAGCTTGTCACCGGTTACTCTGCCGCTTCCCGTCACAACGTTAAGCGCCCCTTTCGGCAATCCCGCTTCTAGAAGTAGTTCCGCGATAAAGAACGAGGATAGCGGTGTTTGCGATGCCGGCTTTAAGACAATCGTATTGCCGCTTGCGATTGCTGGTCCGACTTTATGGGCAACTAAATTCATTGGAAAATTGAAAGGCGTGATCGCGCCAATGACACCGATCGGTTCACGCACTGTATAAGCGAGGCGATTTTCCCCGCCGCGAGCGGCATCCAAGGGAAGTGTTTCGCCATGGATACGTTTCGCTTCCTCTGCAGCAAACTTATATGTTTCAATTGTACGGCTCACTTCGCCTCTTGCTGTCGCAATCGGTTTTGCCGCTTCTAAAGCTATGATTTCCGCTGCTTCTTCAGCTCTTTCCTGCAAAGAATGAACTAAATTTTCCAAAATCTCTGCGCGTCTATGAGCCGGCATTTTCGCCATCTCTTGTCGCGCGTTCACAGCTGCTTCGATTGCCAACTCTGTTTCTGCCGCTGTTGCCATCGGTACCTCTGCAATGATTTCGCCTGAATAAGGTGAGCGAAGCGGGCTATATTCTCCTGCTTCCACCCACTCGCCGTTAATAAGAAGATGCTGCTTCTTTACACTTGTGATCGACTCCGTCATGATTTAGATAACCTTCTTCCTCTATTAGATTGCTACTCTATTTTTCTCGAGCTCAACAAGATATTCATCGATTTTTATCTTCAATCCACCACTTCCAAATTTGGCACGATTATTTTTAAAATCTGTATTTTTTTGGATGTGTTCAAGAAAGTAGAGTATATTTCTTCTTCTATCTACAATTCGTTCGAAGCCACGTTCGTAAAAAAATAGATCAATCGTATTATAGAGTCCTCTGTTTATGCCATACTCTTCGTTGCATAGACGGATGAAAGACAAATCCGGCAAATGAATCATTTTGTCGATAGGCATGTCGATTTCTCCTTTCCTGATGAAGATAGGCTTTAGCGCATGATGAATGGATCAGGTATCGCTTCGGAGGATGTATTCACCCAAACAACTTTACTTTGTGTATATTCGTAAATTGCATCAAAACCGCTTTCTCGACCATGTCCACTTAGACCGGAACCACCGATTGGTGCAATAGGCGATATACTCCGGTAGGTATTTACCCAAACAATACCTGCTCGGACAGCCTTTGCCACGCGGTGTGCTTTTGCAATATCGCTTGCCCAAATACCAGCCGCTAATGCATAATCCGTACTGTTTGCCAACTCGATGACTTCAGCTTCCTCTTTAAATGGAATGACACTTAATACAGGACCGAAAATCTCTTCCTTTGTAATACGTGCTCGGTTATCCGGATGTTCGAAAATCGTCGGTTCAAAATACCATCCTTTTTCCAAGTGCTTCGGTTTTTTACCGCCGATAACAATTTTTCCACCTTCCGCTTCCCCGATAGATACGTATTCTTCCACTCGTTTCAACTGTGCTTCTGTTGCAAGCGGCCCCATTTCAGTACGATCAGAGAGCGGATCACCAATCGTAATTTTTGAAACACGGTCAACAAGTCTCTCCATGACTTGGTCATAGATATCTACGTGTAAAAAGGCTCTTGATCCGGCAACACAGCTTTGCCCCGTCGCTCCGAATATTCCAGCAATGATGCCCATCGCTGCATTATCAGGGTTTGCATCCTCAAAAACGATATTCGGTGATTTTCCACCAAGCTCAAGCGACACTTGCGCGAAGTTCTCAGCCGTATTCCGGACAACATGTCGAGCAGACTCCGGACCTCCCGTAAACGCAACCCGTCTTACAAGTGGATGAGATGTCAACGTGTCACCTACCGGCATCCCATATCCAGTCACCACATTGACCACACCCGGAGGAAATCCAGCTTCTTCCACAAGCTTCATCAGTTCAAGTAAAGAAGCTGATGTCATTTCAGACGGCTTAATGACAATTGTATTGCCAGCTACGAGTGCAGGTGCTAACTTTAATGTTGTCAAATAAAGCGGTGAATTCCATGGTGTGATGGCGGCGACAACGCCAAGCGGTTCTCTCGTTGTAAAAGCGAACATATCCCGTTTATCCATTGGCAGCGTCTGGCCGTGGATTTTATCGGCAAGGCCCGCATAATAATAGTAGAATTCAGGTAAGTAGTTTAATTGCCCACGCATTTCACGGATCAACTTTCCATTATCAAGCGTCTCATACTGTGCCAGTTCTTCGACATTTTGAGCAATCAATTCTCCCAATTTCCTGACAAGCTTCCCTCGCTCGGTATAGGTCATATGGGTCCACTCAGAATTCACAAACGCTTGGTGTGCAGCTTGCACCGCCCGATCCACATCTTCAGCCGTACCTTTTGCTACACGGCACCAAGCCTCTCCCGTTGCCGGATTATAGCTTGGAAAGTACTCCCCGCTTGAGGATGCCGTCCACTCGCCATTTATATACATATCGTACGTTTTTAGCCCTGTTACTAGTTCAGTCAAATCTTCATCTCCTTTATCTAACATACACGGTTCTTTCGATAAATGAATGAATTGCTTCGTTGACGATATCAGGCCTTTCGACTGGCAGCATATGCCTCATCGTAGGAACAATCAGCAATTCGGAAGCCGCAATTTTCTCATGGATTTGTTGTGCCATTTCAGGTGTAGAACCGACATCCTCTTCTCCAGTGATGACGAGTGTCGGTACTATAATTTGGTCCAATTTATCCCAAAGTTCCTGATCGGCCGTTGCAAACAACGTATACGCCGCCAGATAAGAGGATGGATTGTTGGTCTGAAGCCTTGCACGGATTTGACTTACAACTCCCTCCTGTTCCTTAAGATAATCGGAGGTGAACCATCGTTGGATCGCTGGTTCGATTGTAGGTTGTGGTCCATTTGCACTCACTTCTTCTACCCGGGCGAGAATCGCTTGTCGTTGCTTTTCCGTCCGATTCGCAACTGCATTCATAATTGTGAGCGTTTTCATTTTCTCCTCGTATGCCAATGCAAACCCTTGCGCAACCATCCCACCCATCGAAAATCCGACGAGGTGGATTTTCTCAAGACTCAGCCCATCTACAAGTGCAGCCAGTTGTTCGACATACTGAGAAAGTGAATAAGGACCAGGAGGATGCGAAGATCCCCCATGTCCTATCATGTCGTACACAATTACGCGATACTGTTCGGACAAACGATTCACTTGATGCTCCCACATTGCATGATCCAAGCCGACTCCATGTATGAAAACGAGCGGTTCACCCGTTCCTTTTTCTTGATAATGAATGGTCCCTTGATCATACGTAATCTTTGGCATTAGACGAGACCCATTTCAACCATATCTTGATGACGATCTCCCGTTCTAGGGTGCGGACGTCCACCTGTCGATACGCTAATTGCCACAACGATTTCATCAGCTCTTGGTGCATCTGGAATTGTTGCTTCAAATGTTAAGAAATGTGAGCGTTTTGAATCTTCGTTTTTATGGACCATCGGAATAAGAACAGCCGTACCTGCTCCGCCACGTTTATTCGTAAACGGTAGGATGCTCTTCCCTTCCACCGCGTCGCGGAATTTGTTACCGAACTTCAAAGTATGGATGAACGCAGAAGCATGCTCCATTTCCCCGTCTACACCGACTACAGCGGCTTTCCCGAATGCTTCCACATCGTCTGCTGAGTCAATATGCTTGAATAGTTCTGAAACCAATAACTCACCAATTTGTGGCGCATATTCATTGATTTCTGGCATTAAATCTTCAACAAACCCTCTTTCGACCCAAGGATTTTTCATCACTAACATCGTTGTGATCATCTTAATCGGATTTTCAAGATTCTTTCCACCTTCAATTCGTGTTTCCTCAATCGCTGTATAAACTTTACGGATTTCTAACATGTTTATAGTACCCCCTGTTTAGTTTTCGTGAAATTTGGCATGACTTCTTCTGTGAATAATTTCAAGCTCTTCATCATCTTCTCATGTGGTAAATGACTATGATTTACCCAGAGTAGTAGATTTTGTACATTCAGTTCTTCTTGTAATTCTTTTATTTTTTCCGTCACATATTCTGGCGTACCGAACAATAGGTTCCGAGGATGCAGGAAGTCATACGTTAATTCCTGGCCAGCTTTCACTTCTTCACCTGGATCCATCAGATTGCCAAGCCCTCTCCAATGGCAAATCCAGCGATATGTGTTAAGTACTGCTTCAGCCGCGTCTTCACGGGCTTGTTCCATCGTTTCCGCTACATATACATCGCGGACAAGCGCAATTCCTTCCCCAAGAGGCACTTCGTAACCACGCGCTTTCGAAGCTTTTTCACGATAGAGTTCAAAACGGCCTTTCAACTCTTTCACCGTCGGCATCCAGAACATCGCATTGATGCCGGTTTCGGCAGCAATTTCAATGGAACGCGGAGAATCGATTGTTTGCCAGATGTTCGGCATCCGTCCTTGGTATGTACCTGGCATAATTGAAATCTTATTGATTTCCCCCTTTTCCATATCCATGAACTCTGAAGAAAGCGGGCTCATTGGATGACTCCACTTTAATCCTTCCGGAGGAAACTTATAGATATCTCCATCATGCGAGAAGAAACGGTTGGACCAAGCTTTTTTCATCACTTCCACGGTTTCTTCGAACAAAGCCCGGTTTTGAGCTTGATTGGTCGGATCTGCGAGCGTATTCAAATTTGCTGCTTCGCGGCCGTATAATCCTCGGGCCAATCCAACCTCCACTCGCCCTTTGCTCAACTGATCCAGCATGGCAATATCTTCTGCCAATCGTAATGGATGCCAAAATGTCGCAACGTTTGCAGCCTGGCCGATCCGAATATTCTTCGTTCGTGCGGCGATATCCGCTCCGATCATCAGTGGATTCGAAATCAACTCATTGCCTTCATGACCGAAGTGGTGTTCCGTATACCAAATCGAATCGTAACCGTTTTCATCGCAATAAATCGCTTGCTCCCGTGCTTCATCCAATACTTTGTCGTACTCCCCATGTCGACCTGGTCCAGCTAAATTAGCAAAAATTCCGAACTTCATATCTGTTTTCCCCCTTATTTGGCTGTTTGTTGGTAAAGTCTTTCAGCGATTCCCTTCTTTAATCCCATTGCACTTGCTCTTACGTGATTTCGCATCGCTTTTTCAGCCGTCTCCCGATCCTTGCTTAAAATAGCGTCTAAAATGTTTTGATGTTCCTTCAGAGATACTTCAAGTCGATTGGGAACGTCTATACTTAGATAAACGTAGCGATTATATGGTATTTGATTGAGCAGTAGATTGAGTACATAGCTTAACTTGGAATTATCAGCACCGTCCAAGATTGCTTGATGAAAATGATTATTGGCTTCCACAAACAGATTATGATCCTTTTTCTCTACGGCCACTTCCATCGAAGCGACAGCTTGACGGACTTTTTCGATTGCTTCCATGCTACCGTTTTCCGCAAGAATCCCGGCTGCCAGCCCTTCCATCGCTTCCTTTACGGTAAATAATTCATCCAAGTCTCTTTCAGTCGGCTTTAATACACATGTTCCGACCCGTGGGATAATCTCCACTAATCCTTCTCGTTCCAATTGCTTTAACGCTTCCCTGACCGGCGTTCGGCTCACTTTATAAAACTGTGATAACGCGGCTTCAGATAGCTGTTTCCCTGGTTCATATTCTCCCGTAATAATTGCTACGCGAATGGCATCCGTTACTTGGGTTGTAATGCTTGTAGTCAAAATGCTAGCAATGGTGAACACCCCTTTTCTTAATTATGTGCCATGTACCATGGTACATAAATGTGTAATTGAGTAAGACCCCTTGTATTCCTGCTTCAAGAAATTCTCTTTCCAACTATGAAAGAATCGTAATTTATTTCGTACCATGTACCATGCAAGGTCTATTGGCAGTATAATATCTATACTTTCAGATGTCAATAAATATTTAGAAAGTTATAAATCATCATCTTGTTTTTTTCATTTTAGCTAACGCGGTTGTCTCCCCGATAGCTGACGCATCCGAATCTATCTTTTCTTCCACAATGCCCTGTTCGATCGCTAACTGCTTTGCAATTTTCGGCGCGTGCCAGAGTGTTGGCAACATCAAAATGGAAATCGGAACTGCTGCAACAACAATGAATGATTGTAAGGCTCCAATGCCCCCGCCCCCAATTTTAATTAAAATCGTTGCGATGACTGCCATAATCACTGCCCAAAATACACGAATCGTTTTTGGTGGATTTCCATCTCCAGTGACACCCATCGAAATGGAGTAAGACATCGAATCGACAGTTGTCACAACGAAAAGAGTCGTTAGCACAAGAAAGACAGTTGGCATGATCGCACCAAGTGGCATTTGCCCTGCAATAGCGATAATTGCGCTCGGTAGTCCACCATCCAACAATGGCCCACTAACGGATCCTGCATTGCCCAGTTCATAAAAAATGCCTGTTCCCCCTAAAACCGTAAACCAAAAGTTCGTTGTAATCGGAGCAATAATCGCCACAACGAGAAATATTTCCCTGATTTTACGACCTTTTGAAATCCGTGCGACAAACAACGCAACAAGCGGACCGAATCCAATAAACCAACCAAAGAAAAAGAGCATCCAATAACCAAGCCACTCCTCATCACCACGGAATGTACTGATGTTGATGAACTCACTCATATACGTTCCGAATGAGGACATGAAAGAATCGATAATGAACAAACCAGGCCCGAAAATCAACAAAAATACCGCAATGATAACGACCATGTTCACATTGAGTTTACTTAACCACTGAATCCCCTTATCGATCCCCGTCAAGGTCGACACTAAAACAACCGCAGTCAGTCCGGCTATGATAAGAACTTGTGTGCTGAATATATCGGGAATGCCAAATACCGAATTGACGCCATAGCTCACTTGCAAACCGAGAAAACCAATCGGACCGATTGTTCCCGCTGCCGCCCCGATAATGCAAAATGCATCCGCAGCCGTTCCCCACTTGCTCGTCAAAATTTTCTTGCCTAAGATCGGATATAGCAATGTCCGCGGCTTTAACGGCATTCCTTTATGGTTATGTGCATAGATCAAGATAATTGCACTGATCGCACCATATACAGACCATGCCGTGAATCCCCAAGACATATAGCTTTGTGCGAGTGCAGGGCCGATAGCCTCCTGTGTACCGGCTATAATTCCTTTATGCATCGGCGGCACTTCCAAAAAGTAATACATTGGCTCTCCAGCAGCCCAGAATACACCACCGGCCCCGAGTCCTGTCGTAATGATGACCGCCACCCATTTAAAATAGCTCATTTCCGGTTTATTCGTATTTCCAAGTCGGACATTCCCGTACTTTGAAACGGCTAGCACTGCCCCCACTCCGAAGGTAGCTAGCATCAGTAATTGCCAGTACGCTCCAAAGTAGCGGATTGACAGATCAAAACCGATATTGACGTATTTACTCACCATATCTACTTGAAAAAACGACAAAAGCACAAATGTGACGAGTGCCCCGCCACTCCAGAGAAATACTGGCCAGTCCACCTTTTCCCTAATATGATGCCAATAATTTTTGGTCATTTGACTTCCTCCCATTGGTCATTTTTTTGAACCATTCCCATTTACAGTTCCACATCCGACCACCATTTCCCGAATTGCTATTTGACAATTCCCCTTACATACTAAACAATTCACCCCTCTTGTATGTCTGGAAACGCTTTCAACACACTTTCTCGCCTACATGTAACTTGCATGTACCATACAAGTTGAATTTCAGATTATAACGCCTATTCGAAATTGTCAATACCTAGTTTTCTTTTTCATATTTTTAATAAACTATTTTTCGCTATCAAAAACACAAATAAACCAGATTCCAATAACAATCACGATCTGTTTTGGAACCTGGTGCTTTTCACTCCCGATTATTCTCTTTCTCATGTTGCTCGGACAGTTTCATATAGTCCCTTAACTTAGCTGTCACTCTACCAAAGACAGTGTTTTCTTCGTATTCCCCCTCCACGTTCATTCGCCCTGCAGGGATTCCTGTTAATAGTTCAATGCCTTCTTCAACTGTTTTCACTTCGTAAATATGGAAGTTTCCTTCTTTTACAGCTTCGATGACTTCCTCTTTTAACATCAGGTTTTTCACATTTTGATGGGGGATTAAGACGCCTTGTTTACCCGTCAGGCCTTTGTTTTGGCAAACTTTGAAAAAACCTTCTATTTTTTCATTGACGCCACCGATCGGTTGGATTTCTCCTTTTTGGTTGACTGAACCGGTCACGGCAAGCCCTTGTTCAATTGGCAGTTCCGCTAAACTAGAAAGCAGTGCATACAATTCCGTGCTTGAAGCGCTATCGCCATCCACTCCACCATAAGACTGTTCAAAAGCAATATGAGCAGTTAACGTTAAAGGATGTTGCTGGGCAAATTTTTGGCCTAAGTACCCACCCAGAATATAAATGCCTTTATTATGAATATTACCGCCCAATTTACTTTCTCTTTCGATATTAATAATGCCGTTTTTCCCGACAAATGTCGTTGCAGTAATTCTTGATGGTTTCCCAAAGCTATACTGCCCCAGATTATAGATGGCTAAGCCGTTCACTTGTCCGATTTCTGCCCCGTCGATATCGATTAAGATGGAGCCTTCCTGTATACTTTCCTGCAATTTTTCTTCGTACAAGCTGGAACGGTATTCTTTTTCTTCAATCGCCTTGATGACATGTTTTGCCGAAACAAGCTCGTCTCCCATCATATTTGCCCACGTATCCGCCTCATAGATCGTCTCGACTTGTTGGTTGAAACGAGTAGATAATTTGTTTTGGTCACCCGCAAGCCTCAAGCTGTATTCCATCATTTTTGCGACAGCGGTCCGGTCAAAATGGCGCAAATCATGCTCCTTACAATGGGTATGGATAAAACTCGCAAACCTCGCCATATTTTCCGTACTGTAATCCATCACCACATCGAAATCCGCTCTAATTTTAAACAGCTTGCTGAAATCTTCTTCATGCTGATAGAGCAATTGATAGGTTTCCATATTGCCGATAATGATCACTTTGACATGCAGCGGAATCGGGTCCGGATTGAGAGACGTGACCGTGATTAACCCCGAATGTTCTCCAAGATTTTCGATTTGTAGTTTATGATTTAATAAAGCTCTTTTCAACCCTTCCCAAGCGTAACTTTTGGAAAACAAATCTTTCGCTTGAACAATAATATAGCCTCCGTTGGCATAATGAAGGAATCCTGGTTTGATTTTCGTGAAATCCGTGCTCATGATTCCCATTCGATTCTCGAATTCGACCTTCCCTATTAAATTATAATAGGTAGGATTATCCGCAACAATGACAGGGGACCCCTTCGTTTCACTATTATCAACGAGCAAGTTGATCGCATATTTCGTATAAGTCCGATCTCGACTTTTTCTTTGTGTTAGCTCTCCAAAGGCATTCGTCTCTTTTGCTTGCTCATCCTGCAGAAAATCTTCAATATGATTGACGATATCCCCTTCTACAGCAACAAAATAGGCGATCACATCCGAGCAATCCTTAAACTTCTTCTTCACTTCTTCCATATGATATTCAGTAGCAGTCAATGCAATTTTTTTATCCAATTTCTCCAATGCCATCTTCGTTTCTTTTTCCATAACACGTAGCGCGTTTGTAGAATCCAATATTTTTTCCTGGAGCAATGCCGATTTGCGATCGATCTCTTTCAGTTGCTCACTCGTCATAGTGCGGTACGTTTCTTCATTCATCGGCTTCCCTTCCATGACGGGAAGCGTAATAATACTAGCGCCGGATTGTCGAATGATAAAACCATATTCGGCTGCAATTTTGTTTACTTCTTGATAGATTTCCCCTCTTTTTTCTTGCAAGTCCCGAAGAATGGAAGACCGTTCTTTTTGGTAATTTTCTTCATTGAACGCCAGCGGAATATCCGTCTTTAAATTCTCAATCAGGTTTTTCATATCATTTTGCAAAACTTTCCCTATCCCTACTGGCAACTTTAAAATTTTTGGCTTATAACCATCTTCAAAGTTATTCACATAGCACCAGTCAAATAGTTTCGCATCTTTTTTTGCAATCTCATGGACCAAGGATTTTGTAAAGGTCGTTTTTCCTGTCCCCGCAATCCCAGAAACATACAAATTATAACCCGACTTATCAACATGTAAACCAAATTCCATCACTGCTCTGCCACGTTCTTGACCGACGATATTCGTCAACTCCGGCACCTGTTCCGTTGTTTCAAATTCAAACTTTGTGGAATCTACCGTTCTTTTTAATAAACTAGGTGATAAAGAAACTTTCTTTTGAATTGGCTTTCCATTTCTTTTATCATCCATTCGGATCATCCTTTTGTAAAATAGTCAGTACTGTTGTCTTCATCACAAAGTACCTATTCCTCCGATTAGGTCTTCAGTACTTCTATACCCAAAAAATAACTTATCAAGCATCTTAATAAAAAAACAGCAGGAGCTCGTCCCTGCTGTAGAATGTTTCGTATCAATAACCTGAGTCTTCGGATGTCAGGTTATCCAACATCGTATAGTCGTATTTTTGTAATGGTTTTTCGGCGGGACCTTCAATCACTTCTCCGGTAAATGAAAATCTGGAACCATGGCAAGGACAATCCCAAGTACGTTCACCGTTGTTCCATTCGACTTCACATCCGATATGGGTACAGGTCGTATCCACGATATGCAATTTTCCTTCTTCATCTTTATATGCGCCTTTTCTATGCCCGTCCAATGTAATAACCGCACCTTCGCCTTTGGATAGATCTTCAGGTTTGGTTTTTGGTGAATCAAGCTTCCCTTTTATCAATTGACCGACAACGTTAGCATTTTCCTTAAAGAAGTTCTTCAAACTTGGATGTGCATAGAAACGTGAAGGCGTATATAACTTTTCAAAGTTGTTCTCATAGCCCATGATAATATCCCGGAACAACAGTGCAGCTGCAGTTCCATTGGTCATTCCCCATTTGCGGAAACCAGTCGCAATCAAGATATTCGGTTGCCCGGAGGTCAGCTCACCGATATAAGGCAATTTGTCTAGTGTAATCAGATCCTGGGCCGACCACCGATAGACTATTTCTTTCAGTCCAAAAACTTCCTCGCCAAACTGCTCCAGCGCCTTGTAATGTTCCATCGTCTCGATTCCTTGCCCCGTCTTATGGTTTTCCCCGACAATCAGTACCATTTCCTCACCATTGATGGTTACAGATCGAAGGGAACGTGTCGGTTCATCAGCACTGATATAAATCCCACCCGGGTATTGCTTATTTGCTTTCACAGCAAGCGCATAAGATCGATCCGCATGCATCCTCGTCGAATAAAGCCCTGCCCCCTCGTAAAATGGAAAATGCGTACATGTGAGGACATGATCGGCAGTTATTCGTACGTCTTCTTTGGTCAGTACAACAGGTTGCTCACCCGTTTCAACATTGACCGCTGTTGTGTTCTCAAAGACGAGACCACCTTTTTCCTTGATGGTTTGAAGGAGATGGACTAAATATTTGGTCGGGTGGAATTGCGCTTGTTTTTTCATGACAAGCGCATTTTGTATCGCGATGTCAAAAGGGATACTGTCAACCAAGCCCCCTTCAATCCCGATCTTTTCATAGGCTTCCGCCTCTTTTTCAATCTTTCGTGCATATTTCTCGGTTGTAGCGTATATGTACGCATCTTGCTGACTAAAATCACAGTCAATTTTATGTCGGTCCACGGTTTCTTTAATAAAACGAAGTGCTTCCATGTTCGCTTCATAGTATAAACGTGCATTGCTTCTCCCAATATTATGGATGAATTCATCGTAGATGAGATCATGTTGTGCAGTGATTTTGGCGGTCGTATGGCCCGTCGTCCCGTTCAACACTTCCCCCGCTTCAATAATGGCGACCTTCAAGCCTTCATTCACTAACAGGTAAGCGGATGTGATTCCCGTAATACCTGCCCCTATAATAATGACGTCAACTTGAATATCCTCCTCTAAACTTGGAAACTTCGAAAAATCAATACCTGTCCTCCAATACGATTCAGGATGCTGTGGCAACTTTCCATTTTCAGTCACAATAAATCCTCCATTCGACTCTAAGCTAATAGTAGGATTCCCATCCGGCATCAGACTTAAACAGGAAACGGTACCGGGTTCTCGTTGTTGACTTAAAACTAGGTACCGTTAATAGACAGCTTCACAAAACGGCGTGTGTAGAGTCCTGCCACATGCCTCCCAATCAATAAGATATAACTAACTCATATTCACTTTTCTGTTCATTATACTTATAAAGTTGAAATAGACCACTTGAAGTCGGCACACTCGTTATTTGGGCATAATAAAGTTCCGATCCCCCAGCATCAAAACCGATCATTCCATTTTGCTGTAAATGGTAATTTGCAATCGGAAGATTTTCTCTATTTGTAGCAATTCCTTTCCAAACTTCTTTATAACCTTGTGGTGTATATCGAACGACGTGATGATCCGATTGCCATATTCCAGTCCCGCCACCGCCACCACCAGTTACAACAAGTATTTGATTATTTGATGAGCCTCCTACAACTTTGACCCCTTCTACAAACTGTTCATTAACATATACTTCTTGATACTGATCACCCTTTTTTTCGTAAATGACAAACATAGCATTAACCGCACTGATATTTATAAAGGCTGCAATTTGTTCTTCACTTTTGGAACGTTTCATATTGATCTTCAGCATCGAAATATCTTCACGTTTGATGGAATCAGGGTATCGAAATTTCGCCTGAATGGAATAACCAATATGGTACCAACGTGAGTACCTCCCCTTTATCCGTATATGATGTAAATAGATATTGGCCAACTGCGACCATTTCTAAGTTATGAGGAAAACAACATTACGGTTCATCCATTTTATGAAATTCACCGAACTCTATCCCAAAGCTCAAAACTACTCAGGTCAGTATCCTAGCCCGAGTGTTTTTGATAACATTTGATTGAATTACAATCAATTACGCCTCGGCGTAATTGCGTCCGGATTTTGAATTGCGAATTGAACAGCGAAGGGTTCGATTTGCCGTATTTCTGCGTTTTTTGTGAAAATTAAGGCACTTAGATAAACGCAATTAACTCCTTTCAAAATCCGTGACATCCGCCGGAGGCTTAACTTGATTCAGCCCGGGTTTGAACCCCCACTGAATGGAATGCATATCTAGCATTCATCCCGCCACTTATAGAAGTGGGGGACTTCTGCTGAATCATGTTAAAAAGATCGACAGCAAGGCTATTCCCGACCATTCCCAACTGGTGGACGTTCTGGACTTCCATGGCTGTTCCCGGTTTCCGGTTGCTTTTGCTGATTGTGATCTTCCTTCGATTGTTTAACTGTTGGGCTTTGATTTCCCTTGTTGGCGTTTTTAAGATCCGGGGTAGGATGAGATGGTTTCTCCTTTTCTGTCGGAGAAGACTTGAATCGTTCCTCCTGCCCCTTATTCGGTTTTGGATCAGATTTCTTTAGTTTTGGCTCTTGAAGTTCCTTTGGTTCCTTCTGATTTTCATTTCCATTGTTTTTCTGATTTGAAAGTGTAGTAGGAACCGATTGTTGAGGCACTTCTTGGTCTCTTGGCTGATTCCTTGAATTTGTTTTTTCGTCGTGTTCGATTTTGGTAGAAGGTTTCTTTTCATCCACCGGCGGACCTTGTTGACTCGCCTTGAATTTATGAATAGACATGTCATGTTGATTCGCCAGCACTCTTTCTTCCAAAGTGCTTCCGGAAATTTCCCAGGCCAATTCTTTATGTGCACCGCGAACCTCCTGAACCGCACTACCAACAATCCTTTCCACTTTATGTTGTTTTTCGGAACTGGTAAAGATTGTTGTGAGAATTACTGGCACATCACTGGTCTCTATCACTAATTTCTTCACGGCCGTGTCCAACACTTGACTGAAAGTTCGGCCTTTCCAATTGGTAAGCTTGTCTTCTTGTTCATCAGACGCATCATTCAAATAGCGTAAGGTAATGACCTTTCCTGCCTGATTGATACCAAGTTCCAATGCTATGCCCGCTTCCAATTGAACATAAGCCATCACTTTATCATTTATGGGAATTAAAGATGCGACGATGAATAAGAGAAGCACTGCGGCAATCAAAACTGCGCCTGCGAATTGTGGCTTTACTTTTCCAGCAAAAAGAGGAGGTGTAAAAACCGGATGAAAGTCGACTTCTTCTCCAATATCCGGTGATCCACCAATTGGAATCCCTCGTAGAAAATTGCCTTTTTCCGTTAGGAACACAGTATATTTATTTTTCCTTTCGCAAACAACGCCTCTGTATGTCCGCATCATATAAGTTCCCCTTTTATATATTCCTTTATGTATACAAAGTGACCAGTAAGCAGTAGCGTTAAAGCGATGATATATTTACGATGCCGCTCAATCGTCTTTCTTGAAACCTCGACAGTCGATTCAAGTTCCCTAATCGGCAATTTATGATTCGCCATAAGATAAGAAAGGAATTCTGGTGTTTCCACGATGATTTGCGCAATCTGAATGGCTGTCTTCTTTGAAGCAGCATGTTTCGGAGACAACCTGGCAAGCTCTTGGAATGATAAACCAAAGTCCTTCAGAAGTTCGGTATATTCCATAATCTCTTCACGACGTTCCAACGCTTGTTGCTCACTCGAATAGGATGCAATCGATGCTTGATCAAATACATAACATTCGGCATCAGAAGCTGCCGTTTCATCCTCGCCTTTCAATAAATGAATCGTACTAGTTCTTATTGCTTCTTTACGAAAATGATCGACCATTCTTCTCTTCATTATTAAATGTGAAAATGTCGTTAACGAAGCGTTGTCTTTCGGATTGAACTGTAATACCGCCTCATGAAAGCCGCTCATAGCGATACTAAATTCGTCATCATGCTCATCCACAAATCGTTTGCAGACAAAAGAAGCCGTTTTTTTTATGTACGGAGTAAATGCGATAAGAAGGTCGTCCATAACCTTCTTATCACCACTCTTTGCCTTCAATACAAGCTCATTCAATGCTGTATCAGACTTCTTATTGAATATTCCTTGTATGATAGACAAAAGCATACATCTCCCTCCGTTCCCATTAGACCAGTGTTTTTGATTTTAATGGGTGCAACGGAAAATGAAAAGTAGTTTGCTGGGACTTCATCCGTTATTCTTTTCTTTTTCCATTTGCTTTTGTTGCTCTTTATTCGCTTTACGTTCTGTTTTTAACGCTTCACGCTCTGCTTTTTGAGTTGCTTTCAATTCTTTTCTTTGTTCTCTGTGCTGTGCATTTTGTTCGGCTTGAGGCGCTTTTTCCTGTTTCACTTTAGCGGGCTTCTCCTGTTTCGCTGGTGCTTCTTGCTCAACCGCTTCTTCTTTCACCTTTGGCTGTTCCGAAGCAACTGTTTCAGGTTTCTCAGGCGTTTCAAGCTCAGGCTGTTCACCAGTTTCCGCTTCTGACTGCTTAGCTTCCCATTTTTCAATGGAACGCTCCATATTACGTTTAATGGAAGCCTTTGCGGTTGGATTTTGAACCTGTTCATAGGCAATTCCAAGTGCAACAAGATTTCCAGCAGTATACCCTTCCGGAATTTCTGGTAGCATATTTGCCTCTGCACCTGTTTCTTCATCTTCCTTAACTTTTTCCTCCACCTTATCCTCTTTACTTACGTTTTCCGCTTCAGGCAATTCCACAATTTCAGTTGGATCTTCCACGACATCAGTAGCGGAATCTTTTACAAGTCGGCCCAAATCAATTGGTTCATCCGCCCATGCATAGCTTGTCCCTGTTACTGTCAACCCTGCAATCAGCAATACTGCACCTGTTTGTTTCCATTTCTTTTGCATTCTAAATCACCTCAACATGTTTTTGCCCTTTTATGGGCATACCAGTTATTCGTATGGAATTCTTTTTTTGTGGGGGTCGAAAAAAAGAAAAGTCGGTGATATGAATCACTGACTTTTCTTCAAGTTTCTGTTATTCACCTAAGTAAGCAGATAGCATCCAAATATGTGTATCCACTTTCACCAATAAGCCGACAGCGAGATCATTAATGACATCGTCTTCTTGTTGGGCTGAGAGTTCAGCTAATGCCTTCAGCTCTTGTTTCAGATGCTTGTAATCATCGACAAGGCTTGCAACCATTTCATCGGCACCGCTTTCTCCTTTTGTTTCTTCCAAAGTCGCAAGGTTCAAGTATTCCTTCATCGTCGCAACTGGCGTTCCACCACTTGCGAGAAGTCTTTCTGCTACCTCATCGACAACAGTGGCTGATTCATTATAGAGTTCCTCGAATTTTTCATGAAGAGTGAAGAAATGCGGTCCTTTTACAAACCAATGATAACGATGAAGCTTCGTATAAAGGACACTCCAGTTTGCGATTTGAATATTTAGTGCTGTTTGTAATTTTTCCATTAAATAATTCCCCCTCAAATGACCTTATATTCATTATAACAAATTCTATATAATAATCAATACTAAATTATAATAATTATAAACTATAGACGATATTCTT
>NZ_JBHSNO010000019.1:0-18501 GCF_042655805.1 Sporosarcina soli
TCACAAAAGAATGAAGGCGAAATTAAAAGACCTGAGTCCGGTAGAATACCGAACTCAGATCTTAGAAGCTGCCTAAAATATTTGTCTAACTTTATTGGGTCAGATCATTCATGGCTGTTTTTTCTTTTTCACTTATTTGGTGAAACGAGCGCATATCTTTCCCAACGTCTACTTTTCCAGCGAAAGTACATAATCGTAGCACGTACCCATTCATCTGCCGCAATGGCTAGCCATACACCAACGAGTCCGAGATCCAATTGGAAAACTAACAAATAACCTAATGGCAAACTCATGGCGACCATCGAAAAAGCACCGATGATGACGGGGTATTTTGCATCCCCGGCTGCGCGTAATGAATTGATAATGACGATATTCATCGTCCGCCCCGTTTCCAGTACGATACTGAGCAATAAGACGGTCGCCCCTATTTCGACCACGGTTGGATTATTCGTAAACAGTTTCAATAATGGATAGCGGAAAATCATGACGAGTGCCACCATACATAATGTGAACAACAATGCCCACTTCACGCTCTTCCAGACACTTTTGTAGGCCTCTTCCTTTTCATCACCGCCCACTAGACGTCCGACAATAATGGCAGTACCCATCCCGATTGCGATGGCAAATAAATACGTAAACATCGAGATATTCACGGCATATTGCCTAGCTGCCAATGATTCCGCCCCTAAATAAGTGACGTAATATAAAAAGACAATTTGACAGCCTTGGTACATAATTTGTTCAAACGCGGATGGAATGCCGATCTGTAATATTTTCCCTATATATTCTTTTGACAACGTAATATAATAGCGGAACTCTACCCGGTACTCCATCACCCGATAAAGCAGCCAGAAAAACACAATCATCGCGAGCAAACGGCTAACGACCGAAGAAATCGCAGCCCCTTGCACACCTAGCTCCGGAAAACCGAACTTCCCAAAAATGAGCAAATAATTCCCCACGACATGAAAAATATTCATCCCTAACGAAACAAGCATCGTCTGCTTCGTAAAGCCATGTACTCGAATGATTGCTGCCAAAGAATTGATGATGGCTTGTAGGAATATAGCCCCTCCTACAATGACCAAATATTTGGTGGCGTAGTCTAGCACATCTCCTTGCAAATTCATGGCGATCATAATATGTCTCGAAAAGATGACAAAAAGTACACTCATCAAAAGCCCGACAATCAAATTCAACGTAACTGCCAGTGCAGAAATTTTGGATGCTTCGATGAATCTTTTCGATCCAAGATATTGCGAGACGACAATTGCCGCCCCATTCCCGACAACTTCAAGCACGAGAATGGCAATATGAATATACTGATTCGCAGCTCCCACGCCTGACACCGCATCGTCTGACAATGCGCTCAACATGAATGTATCTGCAATGCCCATTAACATGAAAAGAAAAACTTCTAAAAAAATCGGCCACGTTAAATGAAATAAATTCAGCTTTTGGCCGATATTTTTTTTACCAGTATTTGCTGCCATAATAACTCCTTCTTATCTCAGTCCATTTTCAAATAAAAACATCTTACCATAGAATTTGGAAGAGAACTATCTATAATTCATTTGAGATTGATGTAAACTGGCATCGCTGGAATCCAATCAGCACTTTGAGTATGCCAAGCTATGCTTTGTTTCCGAGGAACCGTCTTTCTCTTTTGCTCCTTCTTAGGTTCCTACGTGATAGAGAACGACGACCAAACGCACAAAACCGAAAATCAGCCGTTTAATTACTTGGCTGATTTTCGGTTTTGTGCGTTTTTAGATAACTAAGCTTATTGATGTAAGCGCTCTCTAAAAAGGGGGGGGGGGATCAGATGTTAAGGATTGAGATTACTAGAATTCATAATTACTTCTGGTTCTTTTTTACTTTCCTTTTTACGCCGTTTTACAAAGTAAGTTGAAATCACTACGACACTAAACAGCGCTGTAAAAATAAACTGAGGTCGTTGTGTTTCAATAAATGCCATTAAGATGAGCACGACAATCATGGCAGCAATGGTAACATAGGTTAGATAAGGGAAAAGCCACATTTTCACTTTTAATACTTCTGGATTTTCTTTTTCGATTCTTTTTCTTATACGCAAATGTGAAATCGCAATTGCTAAGTAAACAAGAATTCCAACCCCACCAGAAGAGTTTACTAAAAAGAAAAATATTTTATCCGGAGAAACATAACTGAAAATCGTACTAATAAAGGCAAATAATGTACTCGCTATTACAGCAAAAACAGGAACCCCACTCTTACTCAACTTGGAAAATATCTTGGGTGCGTCACCCTTTTGAGCAAGTGAAAATAGCATACGAGAGCTCGTATAAAGTCCTGAATTGAGACAGGATAACAATGCCGTCAGAACCACTATATTCATAATAAGAGCTGCAGAAGGAATACCCATCATTTCAAGAACAGAAACAAATGGACTTTTTAGTAATATTGCTGAATTCCATGGTAAAAGCGTTACCAATATAGCAATTGAACCAATATAAAACACTAGAATGCGCCACACTACAGTATTTAAAGCTTTTCTTACAGATTTCACCGGATCGGAAGTCTCACCGGCAGCAATGGCAGGAATTTCAACACCTACAAAGGCATGGAAAACAATGGCAACCCCGACAACTACTGAACCTAACCCTGCCGGCATGAAGCCACCAAAGTTTGTAAGATTAGAAACACCAGGCGAAGGAATACTTGGTACAAGCCCAAATATAACCGCCACTCCAAGAATTAAAAATAGAATAATGCTTACGATTTTAATAATCGAAAACCAATATTCAAATTCACCAAAGGATTTTACGGAAAAAATATTTGTCAGTTTCAATAACAATATTATAGAAAGACTGATCGCCCAGACTGGGATCGATGGAAGCCACTCATGTATAATTGCTGCCCCTGCGACCGCCTCTAATGCAATGACAATAACCCAGAAAAACCAATAGAGCCATCCTGTCGCGTAACCTGCCCACTCACCAATTCCTTCCCTGGCATACACCGCAAAGGATCCCGTATTTGGATTTACGGTTGCCATTTCTCCAAGCATCCGCATGACGAAAACAACGATCATACCCGCGATTGTGTAAGATAAAATGGCTCCGGGACCAGTCTTTCCAATTATTATACCGCTTCCGACGAACAAACCTGCACCAATAACTCCACTTAAAGATATCATGGTCAAATGTCTTTGTTTAAGGCCAGCTTTTAGTTGTTCTGGTTGATGCTCCATTTCCCCACCCACTTTCAGTATTTTCCGGAAATACCAATTAGTATGCGCTTACAAATAGGTGTAAGGTACATCCAAGTTATAGGAATGAATTCACGCTTAATAATGGAAAGTAATAAAAGCTTGTTCATTTCACTAGCACCTGTTCTCAACACAGATTTACTTCAGCTATCGAATATCAACATATATAAGTAGAGTGAGTAAGAATGTTTTGATAAAGGATGAGTAAGCATTTTTATCTCAACTATCCTATGTGATGATGCCAATTAGATAGCCTCTCAATTATAGATGGCTTGTTCGATTACATTGGGAATTACTGATCCTGCATCCTCTGACTTGATAACTCATACTTCTACCGCCCTCGCTGAATTCTGCGATTATTGGGCTGCCACCTGGCTCTTGGAAACTCATTGTATGCCATTGGTATTCTTAGTCGTATTTCGCAAATTGCCTCCTTTATAGTAATAGATTCATAAAGACGTTATATCATCCGTACCAGCTGACGAATGATTGACTCTAATACATTAAACCATACCAAGATGGACTATTCAATGTTTTCTGATATATAGTCCTGTTTCGATTTCTTATAAATATTATAAGGATTTCTAATAATAATTTTTGAACGTAAAAATAATGCGCTATTTAATGGAATGTATTCAGCTCTTACTTTTTTCAATTAGTAAAGAAGTAGATTTTAAGAAAACATCTCCAAACTGACCTAAGTTAGTTTGGAGATGTTTTATGCTTACTTATCCATTTTTCATTTCTTCCATTCGTTATAATCCAAGTGTTTATATTTATCTAGGAATCGTGTTGGCATTTTTAGTGCATCTTTTCTAAATGGTGGTGCAAGTTGTGTACCATCCACGCAGATATTTAGCACTGCTGGCTTGCGTTTTGCCAAGACTTCTTTCACAATTGGCGCAATGTCCTCTGGTTTGTCAATCGTATAGCCAAGTGCTCCCATTGATCGAGCTACTTCAGCGAAATCAGGTGCATCAATATCCGCACCGACGAAGCGGTTGTCATAAAAGTCGACTTGATTTTTCTTCTCTGCCGCCCATGATTCATTGTTAAATACGCAAGCGATGACCGGAAGATTTTGTTCCACCGCTGTACTTACTTCATGCAAACTCATGCCCCATGCCCCATCGCCAACGATGGCCACAACTGGTGTATCCGGCTCAGCGAGCTGAGCGCCGAGTGCCGCTGGATAAGCAAAACCAGTATTACCAAATGTTAATGCCGCAATATGACGTCGCGTTTGATTGAACTTCAGGTATGCATTTGCTGTCGATGAAACATTTCCAATATCTGAAGAAATAATTGTATTTTTAGGCAGAGCTTTTGTTAATTCTAATAGTGCCCGACGTGGGTTAATTGGGTTACCTTCTACCATTGCCAAGTCGATCAGTTCTTGTTCCCATTCCTCCTTAACTGCGCTAACTTCTTCCAAACGATCCTGTTTTTGGCTCAGAGAAGGTGATGCAGCCCGTAACTGTTTATAAATTTCGTCGCTCGCTGCTTTTGCATCGCCAATAATTCCAACTTCTACCGGATGCGTTCGAGCGATTTGTCGTGGGTTAATATCAATTTGAATAATTTTAGCACTCTTCGGGAAGTAATCAATATCGTAACAAGGCAATGTTCCAAATACTGATAGTCTTGTTCCAATCGCTAGAACAACATCTGCTTTTTTGAGCGTATGCATGGCAGCTTTTGATCCCATATAACCAATCGGGCCAACCGCAAGTGGATGATCTGCAGGGAATGCATCATTATGCATATACGATACTGCAACAGGTGCAGTTAAATGCTCCGCAATTTTAGCAACCGTATCCACACCATCTGCATCTACCGCGCCGCGCCCCGAAATAATCACAGGGTATTTTGCGTCTTTTAATAGTTCTACAGCTCTTTCAATCGCTGCTGGATCACCACAGCCCCTAGCATCAACGCGATACTGATGCGGCTGAAGAATTTGTTCCTCCAATTCACCATAAAATAGATCACGTGGAATATCGAATAATACTGGTCCCCGCTCCGCATAGGCAATTCGAAAAGCAGTACGTAAGCAATCGGCTACACGGCTCACATGTGTTACCCGCACAGTTTCTTTTGTAATTTCTTTAAAAATAGATACTTGGTCAGCTTCTTGGAATCCATCCCATCCAATTGTTGGCGTTCCTGCGGATGGAGAGATAATAACCATTGGTGTATGTGCTTGGTTCGCAGCTGCCACCGAAGTAACCATATTGGTAATTCCCGGTCCGTTCTGCCCAACAATAACCCCTGCTACACCAGAAACACGTGTAAAGGCATCCGCCATATGTCCGGCACTTTGTTCATGCCGAACCGGTAAGAATCGTATACCTGCTGCTGGGAATAAGTCAAGCATATCCATAAAGGCCGAGCCTAAGATACCATATACATCTTTAACACCTTCCGCTAAAAGTGTTTCGACAATTGCCTCACTCGGTGTCATTTTAACCTTTTGATTGATTGCTTTTTCCACCTTTGTTTGTTGTTTTACCATTTTAAATTCCTCCCCCAAGTATAATTAGATTATTTGGAATTCTGCGTCTTTCAGCCATTGCTAGTTGGTAAATGGATTAGAGTACCTACTTCTCTTTCCTGAATAATCGTTCGCAATTTTTTCAAAAAGAATTCAGTTGATGATTTTAAAACGCGATCATTACGATAAGCAATGTAAAAACAGCGATAAAAAGACATATTTTTAATTGAATAGGTTTTTAATAATTTTAATTTCAGTTCTTTTTTGATTGTACTTTTTGAAATAAACGACACACCCAAACCAGATTCCACCGCTGTTTTAATCGCTTCCGTACTTCCTAGTTCCATAACGATATTCAAATCAGTTAGTGAGAGCCCCGCCTGTTCTAAATGATTGTCCATGACAGCCCGTGTACCAGATCCTTTTTCCCTAACAATAAGCGGTATTTCTATTAGTTGGTCCAATGAAATTTTTGATTCATTACTAGAAAAATAATCCGGTGCTGCTATCAATATAAGTTCATCTTCTAAAATGGGTTCCAATATAATTTGCGGGTCCTCTATTCGTGTTTCAATTAACCCAACATCAATTAATTGATCCTTAAGATCCTCGACGATAGTATTAGAATTTGCGATTTTCACACTCATTTGAATGAGTGGGTACGAATCTATAAATGGTTTGAAAAACTCTGGAAGTATATACTCACCTATCGTTAGACTGCACCCTACACTTAAATCACCATTTATCGTGTTCTCAATATACAAGATTTCTTTTTGGGCTAATTCACTTAAACGGACAATTTCCTTAGCGTATTTTAATAAAATATGCGCGGATTGAGTCATCGCTACTCTTTTCGTTGTTCGCTCAAATAGTTTTGTATTCAGTTCTTCTTCAAGTGTCTTTACTTGTGATGTAATCGTTGGCTGTGTAACATACAGTATTTTTGCAGCTTCGGAAAAGCTATTTTTTTCAGCGACCGCGATAAATATTTTCAATCTTTCGTAATTCATCTACATTCCCTTCCCATCTCCCCCTCTTGCCCCAAAATTAGGGGTATCTGAGCCCGGTGTAACTTGATCCAAGTTTAGCCTCCTGCGGATGTTACAAAATTGATTGACATAATGACGTCAAGGGGTATTTGATTCTACAGACTACGAATAACTGATTCTACTGTTTCAACGACAAAATCCAAATCCTCTTCTGTACTTGTTAATGGTGGTGCAATGATGATGACATTATTTTGGCCTGGGATCGTGTCGCCATTTTTCCCAATAATCAGACCTTTTTGTTTACATTTACCTACAATTTCCCCCATTCGCACGTCATCAAGAGGTGTTTTTGAGCCTTTATCCATGACCATTTCCAAACCAACCAGAAAGCCAACTCGTCTAACTTCTCCCACATTTTTATGATCAATTAGCTGATCAAGCTTACCTAATTTTGTTTCACCTAATTCGCGAACACGCTTAACGATATTTTCCTTCTCAATAATCTCAATATTTTTAAGTGCAACAGCACATGCGGCAGGATGTCCACCATAAGTGGAAACATGTCGAAAGTGATTATCTTTTCCTTCCCGATTAAACACATCGTAGATTTCCGATTTCACAGCTGTAGCTCCGAGCGGTAAATAACCGCTTGTTAATCCTTTTGCCATTGTCACAATATCGGGTTGAACGCCCTTTGCATGCATGAAGCCAAACATTTCACCTGTTCGGCCATACCCTGAAACGACTTCATCCATAATTAGTAATACATTGTACTTTTCACAAATTTCTGCCACTCGTTGAATATATTTTGGGGATGGAATAATGACGCCTCCACCTGAGATGAACGGTTCCATAATGAATGCCGCTACAGTCTCTTCTCCTTCCCAAATGATCAATTCTTCGAGGAGTTGTGCAGCTTTTAAATCCGATTCTTCCGGATTGCCCCCGAAGATAGAACGATAGCTATATGGTGGATAAACATGTAAAAATCCTGGTGCGCTTGGATCGTATTTGACACGACGGTTTGCTTGTGCGGTTGCACTCATTGCCCCAAGTGTAGAACCGTGGTAAGCACGATAGCGCGAAATGAATTTATATTTCCCGGGATTTCCTGTTTGGCTATGGTATTGACGTGCAATTTTAAAAGCCGTTTCATTTGCCTCAGAACCACTATTAGAAAAGAAGGTTTGATAACGAGCGCCTAACAATTCACTAATTTTCTTCGACAAATCGACTGCAGGTTGGTGATTCATCGTTAACGGGAAATAAGATAGTTTTTTCATTTGTTCCGCGGCTGCGTCCACAATTTCTTGGCGGCCATGCCCTAGATTCAAACACCACAACCCAGATACGCCATCAAGGTATTTATTCCCTTTTTCATCTGTGAACCATGCCCCCTCACCTGACACCGCTACCATTTGCTGTGCATCCGGATTGTACCGATGCATTGCATTCCATAGATGAGATGTTGTTTTTGCCTGTATATTGCTCTTTTCAACTGCTGTCTTCATTCATCTTTCCCCCATTCCATATAGTTCCACTTTCATAGATAGGATAAATAGGTTTAATAAGAAGAAACTGGATTATTTGTCAAAATAGAAGACAATAATTTGTAAGGCATGTTGTGTGTAACTGCTAGCTTTTCGTATGTGATAAAGCCACCATGTGTATTGACCCCTTTGGCAAAAGCTTCGTTTGTTTCCACCGCCTTCTGAAGCCCTTTATTTGCGAGTAAAAGACCATACTGACTTGTATTGTTCGTCAATGATAATGTTGATGTTCTTGCTACAGCACCAGGCATGTTTGCAACAGCATAATGCAATACGCCATGTTTCACATAAATCGGGTCATCATGTGTTGTAATCCGATCAATGGTTTCAATCGATCCACCTTGGTCAACTGCAACATCAATAATGACGGACCCTTTGGACATATTCTTTACCATATCCTCTGAAACTAATTGCGGGGCTTTAGCACCTGGTATAAGGACTGCACCAATTAATAGATCCGCTTGCTTGACCGCCTCTTGAATATTTAGTGGGTTGGACATTAATGTTGTGATTTCCCCACCAAACAAATCATCCAATTCGCGGAGACGATTTGCATTGACATCAATAATCGTCACATTCGCTCTTAGACCAATTGCCATTTTCGCCGCGTTTGTTCCGACAGCACCGCCGCCAATGATGACAACATTTGCCGGTTTGACACCCGATACACCGCCAAGAAGAATGCCCTTCCCACCTTTAGACTTTTCTAAAAACTGTGCACCAATTTGAACTGACATCCGCCCGGCAACCTCACTCATTGGAGCTAAGAGTGGTAATGATCCATCGTTATTCTGGATTGTTTCATAAGCGATAGCCGTTACCTTTTTCTCGACTAATTGTCGCGTTAAACGTTCCTCGGCAGCTAAGTGAAGGTACGTAAATAGTATTTGACCTTCCCTTAAATACCTGTATTCTGCAGGTTGCGGTTCTTTAACTTTCATAACCATCTCTGCAGCCCATGCTTCACTCGCTACCTCTACAATTTCAGCACCTACTGCTACATATTCCTCGTCCTGAAAACCGCTTTCGTAGCCTGCCATGCGTTCCACCAACACACGATGTCCCGCATGTACAAAAGCCATAACACCAGAGGGGGTTAGTGCAACTCGATGCTCATTGTTTTTAACTTCACGAGGAACTCCGATAATCAATAAAATCACTCCCGTCTCCCGATTCTAGCCAGAACAACATTTTCTTAATAGATTATGATGTCCGTACCAGTTGCAGCAGGTTTAAATATAGTATACTCGAGAGCAGTATTAGTTTTCAATGTTTTTAAGTAATTCTGATATTTTAAAATTCTATAAATCTTATTGTAAAACAAAATAAATGGGTTTCTCCTTGTAATCTAGCCAAATTTTCGCGATAGATTAATTTTAAATGAATACATATCACTTCGATAAAACGCTTCTTCCATTTCAACAACAGTTCCAAATTGATCTTTAATGATCCGCTCTGCAATTAGAACATTCGTATGGGCCGGAACACCAAGATACTCGCTATCCTCCTGCAATACATGCCCACTTGAAATTGTTTGATCAGCCTCTGCGAACTGTATCCCCAGTTCATGTTCAACTAAATCGTAGAGTGTAGCATTATCCAAATCGTATTTAATTAATTGTTCGCCAATCGATATTGGATAGTAATGTCGTTCCACACCAATCGGAATATCATCCGCATAACGCACCCTTTTGATAAAGTAAGCTTCTGCAAACCCAGTTCGCTCTTGAATATAGATAGGTGGTGTAGTTTTGTAATGCGTAATTAGTTTTGCCCCAGGTTTCATCCCAATGTCACGGATGGTTTCAGTCGTACTACTTAAATTACCAAGCCAATCATGAATCGGTTTTAACGAAACAAACGTACCCTTCCCATGCCTTTTTTCAAGAATTCCTTCCCGAACTAAAAGACTGATTGCTTCACGTACCGTACTACGACTAATCGTATATTCCTCCATAATCTGACGTTCACTTGGAATTTGATCGGAAAGAATCCCTTCGGCCACTTGTTTTTCAATGATTTCTTTTAATTGTATATGTAATGGTATTGGACTAGTATGATTAAGTTGCACCTCGGATAACCTCTTTTCTCATTATTTACTATAGAATAGCAAAAATCTGAGTAATGTAAAGATTAGGCATGTTTTTTCACTAGAAATAGGGCCGGGAGGAATGACGAATTTCAAAAGCAATACATAATGTCTTGAGTTCTATATTTACATTCCGTACTTTGATAATACCAATGCCTGTAAAATTCCATTATTGTTTAGTATTTCTTCACATCCCAGTGTATGATTCCTTTACTACCCGACTTCTCCCTGTCCTTTTCCCCATTTAAAAATCTTCCTTATTAGTACAAGAAAAACGAAATAGCCCACAAAAGTATAACCATGTTTCCATTGATCCGTGTGATTAAAGAATCCCCATTGTACCGATATTTTCTCCATGGCTGACGCAAGAATACTAAGAAGTAGTATGAAAACAGGTCGACTCCATGCCGGTATTTTACCGATAATAAATAGGTAAAGCCACGTACAAAAAGGAAGTATCAATAACGTAAAGGCGATATTGATCGAAAAAACATCTGGAAAAGGACGAACCGGAAAACTATACATACTTTTCCCGACAAAAATTAAATCTAAATAGGTTCCTAGCAAACAAGCAACAACTAAAGCGGGCAAGTATAAAAAGACATTACGGGAAAATCGTCGTTTTGGCGATTGCTGCGAGTTCGAGCTTTTCAAGTGTTTCACAATACTCCCCCTCTATCTTGCCCTTCAGCGCTATTTTTTCTTCTACTAAATATTCAATCATATGCCAGTGTTCATACCAATCACCAAGTTCAGCCTTGGCGTGATTGACATTCTTCCATGCATACTCAAGCTTCGGGCTGAATAAACGAAGTGCTCCCTTTCTTATTTGGCATGACTTTAGCCTTCTTGATAGCGAAGTTCCAGGTACTCCCTCGTTTATAGCATTAAAGACTTCCGGCCAATAATCCTTCCGCGAACCCGTATGTGGATGAGCGATTGCCCAGCGATGAACGGCCTCTAACAAATCCCTTTCACCAAACAACAATTGATAGAGCCTCTTTCCTAGCATAATCCGCTCGTGAAGAGACCCGAAATGATGGAGCGTCAGCCCAATAAGCGTAGCCCTTCCTTCCGGCTTACGATGATCATGGTATGGAAACAAAATATGATTGACAGATAGAAAATCTTGTAACACGAACTCAAATGTCTGAAAAACTTTTTTCTTGTATAAAGGGTTTTGAATGATTCTGTTTTCCAAATAATTTTGTTCATTAATAACAAGAGCAATCGCGAGCAAATAACAATCTCTATCTCTCCAAAAATGATTCCAAATCACTTCCATAAATCGCGAAACATGTAAATAAGGTAATAGATAAAACAAATTCCGATTCCGAGATTTACTTTCGGCATAGAGTAAAAACTGAGGGTAAGCATCTTGGAAGATCAGCCAATTCCCCCGCTCCAAAAAAGAGAAAAAATCTCGTTTCGTTTGTTCATGCATGAGCCTGGAGAGGAACTCTCCTTTCAGATCTGTCATATTCCATCCGCCATTCCTGGACACCATATGACCAAGAAATGCCCAATGGATTTCCGGATGGATTGTATAGAAATCAAGATAAGCTTTCGTTCTTGTCTTATTATTGCTATTCAGCTGCTCCGTTTGGAAGCGAATCGATTGAAGAAGCGAGCGATCTTCACGGGGCAAGTCTTGTTCATCCTGAAGTGGTTGACGATGGTCATTCTTTAAATCCGCTTTAATGGCAAGATATTTTTCTGGAAGTCTCCATTTTCCACCTATCCTTTTAAAATTCGTAAACATCGGTCCCCTCCGCCCCGCGTTCTACCGTCATACATCCTAATGAACAGCTATATATATGTATATGAACGATCTTGACAGAGGGAGATGAGGATGCGTTGAAATATGATACGAAACCCGTTATCAGCCGACTGATCCAACAACTGATTCATGAGCAGCAAGCAGACGGCTCATGGGATTACCCCTTTGAAACCGGTATCTCGACAGATGCCTATATGATTATCTTATTGAGAACGTTGGAAATAAATGACGAAGACTTGATTGTCCAATTGACAGAAAGAATTTTTAGCAAACAGGAGATAAATGGTGCGTGGAAACTTTTTCACGATGAAGATAGGGGAAACGTCTCTGCCACGGTGGAAGCCTACTATTCCCTTCTCTACTCTGGCTATGTGGGCAAAGAAGACAATCGGATAGTAGCAGCAAAAGAGTTCATCCTAGCAAACGGCGGCCTTGAAAAATCGCATCTGTTCACAAAAATCATGCTGGCGTTAACCGGCCAATATCTGTGGCCCGCTTATTTTCCGATACCAATTGAGATGATTCTCCTGCCCCTTCACTTCCCGATCAATTTCTATGATTTTTCCGTGTATGGAAGGGCGAACATCGCGCCGATCATGATATTGGCAAATAAGAAATACGTTAAAACAACTAAACGAAGTCCCGATTTATCTGACCTTCTCCTTTCAAATGAAACCGATGAGTTCTTTGACAAGAAAGACATAGAAGAAATTTTTTCGATGATTGATCAAGGTCTTAAACAGTTACTCGGCCTGCCTCACATGATCCAATCGATCGCTATCCATCGGACCAAACAATATATGCTCCGGCATATTGAACCGGACGGAACCCTTTACAGTTATTTTAGTTCTACATTTCTGATGATCTTTGCGCTGCTCTCTCTTGGACATTCCACCAAAGATCCGATTATTGTCAAAGCAGTACAAGGATTGAAAGCAATGAAATGTACGATTCAGGGACATACGCATATGCAATATACAACTGCTACAGTGTGGAATACCGCTTTAATCAGCCACGTCCTTCAAATTGCAAACGTTCCTGCTTCTGCATCGGTCATCCAAAAGGCAAATCAATACTTAATCCATCGGCAGCAGTCTAAATATGGTGATTGGGCGATTCACAATCCCGGTGTACTCCCTGGAGGTTGGGGATTTTCAGCCAGTAATACGATGAACCCGGATGTAGACGACACAACCGCTTCGCTAAGAGCGATTGTCCGATTGGCCCAATCGGATCCCCTCTTCCATCAAGCATGGAACAGAGGTGTCCATTGGGTCATGTCAATGCAAAACAAGGATGGTGGATGGGCTTCTTTTGAAAAAAATGTGGACCTTCCCTTCCTAAACTTACTGCCGATCGAAGGTGGACAATTTTTATTGACCGATCCTAGTAGTGCCGATTTAACCGGCAGAACACTTGAATTTCTAGGTGGGTACACGGATTTGCCTCACAATCATAGAATTATGAAAAATGGAATTGAATGGCTCGTTCATCACCAAGAACAAAACGGATCATGGTACGGACGCTGGGGAATTTGTTATATTTACGGCACATGGGCAGCCATTACCGGGCTTATCGCATCAGGTGTAAGCAAAGAAAATCCAGTGATCCAAAAAGCTGTCCACTGGCTTCTTACCATCCAAAATCCTGACGGTGGATGGGGTGAATCTTGTAAAAGCGATGCAGCTTCATCATACGTCCCGCTTGGCTCCAGCAATACCACTCAAACCGCCTGGGCACTCGATGCACTCATGGCTGTTTCAGATCAGAACACACCGGAAATAAATGCGGGGATAGCCTATCTTCTAGAGTCCACTCATAAAAACGATTGGACCCTTTCCTATCCGGTTGGGCAAGGGATGGGAGGCGCTTTCTATATCCACTATCATAGCTATCACATGATTTTCCCTTTGCTTGCGCTTGCTCGTTATCAAAAGAAATTCCAAGAGTATTAGCCTGCAAGTCGTATAAGTTGGTCGAATTGAATAAAATGCATGAACGTCATACGAGCGGAGGACAATACATGAGTTCTATATTCGCCTATATCTTTTTAGGGGTATCGATGGCTGCGCCGATTGGCCCCGTTAAGAGTGTCCTATTAAACAAGGGGTTGAAGCATGGTTTTTTTCATGCTTGGTTTTTTAGTCTTGGGGCAATCACAACAGACATCATGTATATGCTCATTGTCTATTTTGGCGTAGGCCAATTTATCGAATCACCTTTATTAAAAATCATTCTATGGTCGTTCGGTTGTTTTGTACTTTTGTATACAGGAATAGAAAATTTACTTTCCGAACAAAAAATCGACATGATCTCGAAATCCCGAAAAAGAGTCCGGCTTAGACAATCCATTTTGACCGGTTTCTTAATGTCTTTATTAAATCCATTGACCATCCTTTTTTGGCTGGGGATCTATGGGTCCATCCTCGCGAAAAATGCTGGAGTCGCTACCGGCTTTGAAATTATTTTGATCAGTGCCGCCATATTATTCGGCATTAGTATCGTCGATCTCACCATGTCTTTTCTATCCGGTGGAGCGAGAAAATTATTATCCACCAATCTTTTGAAATGGGTCTCCATTGTTTCATCCATTTCCATGATCGGATTCGGAATTTACTTTGGCATCCAAGCATTTCAGGCGTTATTTTGATATGCCAGCTAACTGCGAAAAGAAGAGAGTTACAGCTAACACATTGAATGCATAAAAAGTCCAAGCAAGGAAACCATACCTTTGATCGTCAAAATGAGGGTGAGTCGAGGTGTGGTGCAATAATGGAAAAAAGTGTTGATAAAGTAAGTGTATGGTGTATTGTGAGTTTGGCTTCAATCCCTCTCATCATGACACTTGGAAACTCCATGCTTATCCCGGTTCTTCCAATACTCGAAGAAAAAGTCGGAATCTCTTCCTTCCAATCGAGTATGATCATAACAAGCTATTCAGTTGCAGCTATTTTTCTTATACCGGTTGCCGGTTATTTATCGGACCGGTTCGGACGAAAAAAGGTGATCTTGCCGAGCCTGATCTTCGCCTTGATTGGGGGGCTCATTGCCGGGTTTGCTTCCTGGAAAATGGATGAGCCCTACATGATGATCATCGTTGGAAGGATTCTTCAGGGTATTGGGGCGGCTGGTGCCATGCCAATCGTTTTGCCGCTCGTAGGAGATCTCTACAAAGATGATGATGAAAAAACCAGTTCCTGTTTAGGGATTATTGAGACATCGAATACCTTTGGAAAAGTGTTAGCCCCCATACTGGGTTCAGTATTTGCCGCTTTTCTATGGTTTCTGCCTTTCTTCTCCATCTCGGCACTTAGTTTAATTTCCATTGCACTCATCTTTTTCTTTGTAAAAGCACCCAAAGAAGAAGATGAGCCCGTAAAGTTTAAGGAGTTTTTAAGTAACACGAAAAAAGTATTCAAAGTGGAAGGTAAATGGTTGTATACCGTATTTCTAAATGGAGTCCTTGTTATGCTGATTTTATTCAGCATGCTATTTTTTTTATCGGAAAATCTTGAAAGTGCCCATGATATTAAAGGCATTAAAAAAGGATTCGTCCTTGCCATTCCGCTGTTGCTACTTTGTATTGCTTCTTTTATTTCCGGTCGGAAAATTAAAGGAAATCTGAAGACGATTAAAAAATATATGGTCATCTGCTTGATTGGTATGTCCATTAGCGTCATCTTCGTCGGATTTACGAGTAAAAAACTGATCCTTCTTCTTGTGGTAACGAGCATAGTGGGAATCGCGATTGGTGCATTACTACCTGCACTTGACGCCATCATAACAGAGAATATAGAAAAGGAATTGAGAGGCACAATCTCTTCCTTTTATAGTTCGGCAAGATTTATCGGCGTAGCAGCCGGCCCCCCTATCATGTCACTTGTAATGAAGAATTTTTTGAATACCAGCTATATCATAGCAGGTGTCCTCGGCGCAATATTATTATTTATTGTTTTTAAATGCATCAAAGTCGATGAAATCGAAAAAACAGATAAAACCGCCTAAAAAAGACCAGTTCACCGTAATGCTGAACTGGTCTTTTTATCTTTGTGAAATTCTTCAATCTTTCCCTTCATGCAGTTGTACAAGTAACCCCCTTTGAATATGATGCAAAGACGTCATTTTAAGGGAGGACTTTTATGCATTCACTAGCCGCTTACATCTTTTTGGGTGTATCGTTAGCTGCGCCCATTGGTCCCGTTAACGCTGCACAGCTAGATACGGGCATTAAGAACGGTTTTTTTCATGCTTGGATTTTTGGTATTGGCGCTTTAACCGCGGATGTCTTGTATATGATGATGGTATACTTCGGGATCGGTCAAGTCATTGAGTATCCCCTTGTTCAAATCATTCTTTGGTCATTCGGCTGCTTTGTACTTACATATACAGGCATTGAAAGTTTACTCTCGCTACATAAAATTGAACTGGATGTCGGATTCGGTAAAAAGGTTCAGTTGAAGCGTTCATTTACAGCGGGATTTTTCATGTCTCTCTTAAATCCCCTGACGATTCTCTTTTGGCTTGGGATTTATGGATCAGTGCTTGCAGAAGCAACGGTAACCTTTTCTGGCAATCAAATCTTCATGAATAGCGTGGCCATTATAGTCGGTATCATTCTATGGGATACCATAATGGCCACAATATCGAGTAGTGCCCGTAAAGTACTCTCCACCAAGTTCCTGAAAATCATCTCTGTCATTTCTTCCCTATCTATTATCGGGTTCGGAATATACTTTGGCATTCAGGCTTTTCATGCACTTTTTTGAGTCTCTTCTTTCTTCCACTTTTTCCTTAAAAATAAAACGATACCCCCAATAACCGCGAGGAATAGGAGGCTAATAAAAAATCCTGGCCGACTTGTTTTATGGAGCAATGTTCCGCTGACCGCTGCTAGCACCAAAAGCATCCCAATGACTCTTTTCACTTTATCTGCCGTCGTTGGTTCGATCAACCTGTGATACATGACTAAAATGAACAGCCAATTATAAAGAAGCATTAACGCTGCTGCAGTCGTTATATATTCGTACACTTTGTCAGGCAATAATAAGGAAGTGACAATGGAAAGAACAAGCCCGGTTGAAGTTAGTGCAATTGCCGGTAACGGCATTTTAAGTTTCTTTTTCATTTGTTTACTGAATATTTTTGGGGCATCCCCATCTTCCGATATAGTTACAAGTATCGTCGTAACCGAAAAAAGGGATGCAGACATCGTTGAAAATCCGGCAATAATAATGGCAGCAGTGAATACATGGGGGAAAAAACTGATATCATTCACGCCTGACAATGCCTCGACAAACGGACTCTTATTCTCCCTGAACTGATCAAAAGGCAACAGCAATAACGCCAATGACAGTGCGGTAACGTAAATGATCGCAAGCAAACCTAACATGACTTTTCCCGATTTGGGGGCATCTTCCTTCTTTTTCAAATGGATAGCCATGACACCCATCACTTCGATTCCGCCATGTGCATAAAAGGCGAAAATGAGGGCACTCCAAAAACCGATGATTCCCTTTGGAAAAAATTCATCGACAGACCGAGGGATCCCTTCCTTCGGATTACCATCAAGCACCCCGGTCAGCGCTAAAATGGCAATGACGATAAACATAAAAATGGCGGCAATTTTCATCACCGCATAGACGCTTTCCAACTTCCCGAATGCTTTTGCACCGATAAACAGAACAATGAGGCCGCACACGGCATATATGCATGCAAAAATCCATAGTTTTACATCCGGAAACCAAAATTTAGACAAAAGTGAAATTGCAGTAAGCTGACTGCCAATGATCAATATTTCAGAACACCAGTACACCCACCCACTGCTAAAGCCCGCCCAACGTCCATACGCTTTTTTGGCATATGTGCGAAAGGATCCCTTCTGCGGGTCATTTGCAGACATTTTCGCCAGTGCTTCAAATACAATATACGTTGCACTTGCAGCCATGATGAAGGCAAGAATGACAGAAGGTCCCGTCATTTTAATCGCGATACTTGAAGCCAGGAAAAACCCCGTACCAATAATGCAACCTACACCAATAAGGGATAATTGCCACCAGGCAAGACTTGCTGTTTCGTCTTGACCATCTGCCGTTTTTTTCCCCATTCCTACACCTCCACATAAAAGTAGCCTTCCACAAGCAAGTGGATTTATGTGTGAGTGCAACGACAAAACACTGGAACCCGACGCTGAATTTGATCTGACCCAATAAAGTTAGACAAATATTTTAGGCGGCTTCTAAGATCTGAGTTCGGTATTCTACCGGACTCAGGTCTTTTAATTTCGCCTTCATTCTTTTGTGATTGTAGTACTCAATATACTCTTTTAATTCTCTTTCAAAGTGTGCCATAC
>NZ_JBHSNO010000019.1:18537-19235 GCF_042655805.1 Sporosarcina soli
CCCTTACGGGACATACTTTGTGTAATTCCGTGCTTCTGTAATGTTTTCTGATACTTCTTCATTTGATAATGCCAGCCTTGATCGGAATGAAGAATGACTTTGTCTTCTGGTTTCAGACATTTTATCGCCTCATCTAACATATCGCTCACGAGTTGATAGACGGGGCGGCTCATGACTTTGTACGCAATAATTTCGCCATTACATAAATCGAGGACAGGCAGATAGCGCTTTTCCCCGAAAAGATGGAATTCGGTCACATCTGTTACCCATTTTTTATTCATTTTATCTGCGTTAAAATCACGTTGTAATACGTTCGGCGCTATTTTACCCACATTCCCTTTGTAAGAGCGATACTTCTTCATACGGACCATGCATTTTAAGCCAAGCTCATTCATTAAACGATTGATTGTCTTTGGATCATGAATAAAACCATATTTCTTTAGCTCTTTTGCGATGCGACGATACCCATAGCGACCTTTGTGTTCATGATAGATCTTCTTAATTGTCTCTTTTACATCGGCGTATTTGTCCACTCGGTCTAATCGTTTCTCCCAATAATAATAAGTGCTGCGTGGAATGTCTGCGACTTCAACTAGATCCACAACGTCATACCGGTCCTTTAGTTCGAGAATTACTTGCGCTTTGATTTGGTTTGTAATTTTTCCTGCATTTGAACTAAAGTATTCAACTTTTTTAAG
>NZ_JBHSNO010000020.1:0-191 GCF_042655805.1 Sporosarcina soli
TTTTCGACTACGGGGCTTTTACCCGCTATGGCGGACCTTTCCAGGTCGCTTCGCCTAATCCATTCCTTTATAACTCCGTATAGAGTGTCCTACAACCCCAGGAAGCAAGCTTCCTGGTTTGGGCTCTTCCCGTTTCGCTCGCCGCTACTCAGGGAATCGAATTTTCTTTCTCTTCCTCCGGATACTTAGAT
>NZ_JBHSNO010000020.1:221-982 GCF_042655805.1 Sporosarcina soli
CAAAGCTTACTTACAGCTCCCCGGAGCATATCGGTGTTAGTGCCGTCCTTCATAGGCTCCTAGTGCCAAGGCATCCGCCGTGCGCCCTTTCTAACTTAACCTTCGGCTTCCGATACACATCACATTGCGTTGTCAGCTGCGTTCGTTCACATCCTCACGTGCCAAAGCACGCTCCGATGTTCACTCGCTTGCTTCCTAGCACTGCTCGTGTCTCGAAACCCTTTCAGTGACTCTTTTACATATAGCGATATACATAAAATCGTCTTAAAAAGGTATTGCATAAACAAATCACAAAAAGGATTTGTTCGGTTGATTCTTGATTTGTTACTTTCAATGTCGTTTTATCCAGTTTTCAAAGAACAAAATTCATCATGGTTGATTTTCAGTGAATCCATCACCAGAAAATCTTTAATGGTGGAGCCTAGCGGGATCGAACCGCTGACCTCCTGCGTGCAAGGCAGGCGCTCTCCCAGCTGAGCTAAGGCCCCTCAATAAATATTGTTTTTCAAGCAGTTATTCCACTTAAAATGTCTATATGGTGGGCCTAAGTGGACTCGAACCACCGACCTCACGCTTATCAGGCGTGCGCTCTAACCAGCTGAGCTATAGGCCCCTTTCGGGTTTATTTAAAATAGAATGAAGTTTCATAATGAACCTTCAAAACTGAACGCAAAACGTTAACTTGCAGACCTCAAGGGTCTACATTCCGAAATATTCCTTAGAAAGGAGGTGATCCAGCCGCACCTTCCGATACGGCTACC
>NZ_JBHSNO010000021.1:0-18195 GCF_042655805.1 Sporosarcina soli
CCCATCTGCAGGGCAGGTTGCCCACGTGTTACTCACCCGTCCGCCGCTAATGTCAGGGAGCAAGCTCCCTGACATTCGCTCGACTTGCATGTATTAGGCACGCCGCCAGCGTTCGTCCTGAGCCAGGATCAAACTCTCCATAAAAGAAGAAAATGAATAGCTCATTTCTTGCTGACTTTGAATCCGAAGATTCGTTTGTGTTTGTGTCACCGACAGAGTCGATTCGACAAACTGTATTTGTTAACGTTTTGCTGTTCAGTTTTCAAGGTTCATATCTCGCTGTTTTTTTCGACAGCGACCTTTACATCTTATCAAAACTCGCCGTCGCTTGTCAACAACTTTTTTAAAAAACTTTTCGTTTTTTCAGTTATCGGAAATGCGACGCTTTCTATCTTAACATCTCTTCCAGAACGAGTCAACAACTTTTAGAAACTTCTTTTTCAATGTTGTTTCTCGCTCCCGGAGGACATGTACTAATATACAACATAACTATTTGAGAAATCAAGCCTTTTTTGAAAAAAACTTCTCTTTTATTTTCTTTTCATCTACTACAAACAAGACAATCCCTGCTATGACAATGATTCCACCGATAATTTGTGGTGCGATCAATGTTTCATTAAACACATAATACGCCATTACAGCAGCTCCGACCGGTTCAAATAAAATCGCAATTGAGATGACATTCGTGCTTACCCACTTGAGAGCCCAGTTAAAAAGTGTATGACCGAGCAGATTCGGAATCAATGCAAGCATGAAAAACCAAAACCAGTCAGACCCGGAATAAGGACCGAACGACTCTCCTTTAATAAGGACATAAAAAAACAACGTCACTGTGCTTATTGAATACACAACAAACGTATAAGTAATAAGAGAGATTCTTTTTCGGACGTCTTGACCGAATAAAAGATAGATCGTGATTAGTGCGCACCCTGCCAAAGCTAACATATCTCCGTAAAAGGCACTGCCACTTAATTGAAAATCTCCCCAGCTTATAATGATGCTTCCCGCTATGGCAATGGCACCCGATAATAACGTTTTAAATGAAATTTTTTCTTTAAAGAAGAAATAGGTACCCACGAATGCGAAAATTGGTTGTAGTGTAACGAGCACAGTGGAACTTGCGACTGAAGTGTAGTTCAGGGATTCAAACCATAGAATGAAATGAAACGCTAAAAATATCCCTGCGATCGTAGAAAATATCCAATCTTTTTTGCTCAGGGTAAAAATTTCTCCCCTGTATTTAAAAAGGAATATCGGTAGCATAAGCAGAACTGAAAACAACATCCGGTAAAATGCGATGACTCCAGGATCGGCCGTGGCAAGTTTCACAAAAATTGCAGACAGCGCTACGGATATGACACCAATGATAATTGGTATATAGGGATGAATTGCGGGTCTTTCCATTTCAGACACTTCACTTTCAATAAGGTTACAATTTCCTTTTTAGGTTATAGGAATAGTAAATAGTATAACATGGTTGATTAAAAAGAACATGATGACAGACAAAGGGGGAATAATGATGGTATGGATTTTAAATGAAGCGATGTATCCTGAAGTACTTATTAAAATCATGCTTGCTTTAATATTAAGTTTAGTGATTGGTGTAGAGAGGGAAATGAAGAAGAAACCGATCGGGTTAAAAACGAGTGCAGTCATTGCTACTTTTAGTTGTTTGCTGACAATTATCTCGATCGAGGCAGCTTATCTTGTACCGGCACGTGATGATATCAATGTCACAATGGATCCTTTACGTCTTGCTGCACAGATTGTCAGCGGCATTGGTTTTCTTGGAGCCGGAGCCATCTTAAGGAGGGATAATGATAATATCACTGGTCTAACGACAGCGGCCATGATTTGGGGAGCGGCTAGTATCGGGATCGCTGTCGGTGCAGGTTTCTATATTGAAGCTGCTTTTGCCGTGCTCAGTGTGATGTTCGTCATCGAAGTCATTGCACCCGCACTCGGAAAGTTCGGGCCGAAACGGCTCCGGACCAAAGATGCAGCCTTTTTGTTCATTTTGTCGGACAAATCTAAAATCGAGGCACTCATTGATCATTTAAAATCTGAAGGTATGGTCATTGAAAATTTGCGTATTCGGCAACTAGGAATGGATGGTAAGCCGTCAAAACATGAATTGGATTTCCGGCTTTCCGCACTTCCTAAAAAGAAGACATCCCAATTATATGTAGAGTTATCTACACTCCCTTACATCGAATCAGTTGAAATCGAAATATTCCCATGATGGAGGATTCAGATGAAAGATATACTTAAACTTTTAAAAGAAGGGAATAAGCCTTCCCTTCTCGCGGCTATCGTGAATACCGTAATCGCCCTTTTGAAGGCGATTGCTTTTTTCTTTACCGGCAACGTTGCCATGTTTGCAGAAATGATGCACTCATTTGGAGACGCTGCCAATCAATTTTTTGTGTTTATCGGCTCCGCTTTATCCAAAAAAGCACCAACACCGAAATTTCCGAATGGCTTTGGCCGGGTTGTCAATTTAGTTTGTCTTGGTGCAGTTATCGTCGTCGGCATCATGTCGTACGAAGCTGTCAAAGGTGGACTGCATCATATTTTGAATCCCGTTGAATCAAGCGGTTTTCTGATTAATTTATCCGTTCTCGGGATTAGTATCATTCTTGAATTTTCCGTTCTTTACAAAGCAGGGAAAGAAGTTTTACATGAAGCTGGGATTCAAAAAGGAGGTTTAGCGCCGATCACTAGTAGCTTTGTTCATCTGAATCGGGCTAAGCCACCGACTAAATTGGTTTTTATGGAAGATTTCGTTGCGACAATAGGAGGTCTCCTTGCGTTTATCGCTGTCTTATTAGCGCATTTTTTCGATTTGCTAATTGCGGAAGGTATTGCATCGGTTTTAATCGGGCTAATGATGTTTTATGTTGTTGGAAAAGTATTTCTTGAAAATGCCCGTGGTGCTATCGGCGAGACCGATGAAGAAATGTTGCATCATATTGCTCTTCTGGTTGCTGAAGACCCCGACGTGAAAGATCTCCAAAAAGTGGAGGTTATTAAAGAAGGAGAATTTCTGCACGTTGAAATTGTTGCAGAAGTGGACGCATCACTAACAGTAGCTTATGTGGATGATATCCGTGATCGCCTCATGGACTTGGTGCTCAATCAAAAAAGTGTGCAAGATGTCGTGATTTCATTTGATGAAGATGATGGCATCAAAACATGGCGAAAAGCCAACCCTCCTCGGACTGATCAGCAAGTCACAGCAAAGCTGCCTGAATAAATGTTGTGTCATTCGACAAAAAACGTCACGTCGGGATTATCCCTGCGTGACGATTCGTCATTTTTATCTTCATTCAGCAAATGTTTTTTGTACTGAAAGCGAAGCGTCAGCTACAGAAGTCTACCACCTCCATAGGTGGTGAGATGAATCCGTTTTGGTTTACTGATCAGCGGGTACGTCTAGTCTTCGGGTCGCAGCAATACGCCACCCTACGCTTTTGCTGAGTTCAAACACCCGCTGAACGAATAATGGAGGGCAGTCTAAGTGCTCAACCTTCTAAAAGGAAGGAAAGTGCAATTCAAAATCTGGACGCAAGCACGCCCAGGCGTGATTGATTACAAGGAGGCTTTAAGGATGGACAAGACATCTGCTTTGTCGAGTTTAGCAAATTGACCGAGCGCTCCATTGGCGGTTGCTTTTTCTGCCATTAATTCTAGCTTCGAACCATCAATCTTATAATCCGCTAACGTTTTCGGTGCACCAAGCGCTGTCCAGAAAGCTCTTAAAGCGTTAATTCCTTCATATGCAATCGTTTCCGGCGTTTTTCCTTCTGGATGCACGCCAAAGACTTTGACCGCAAGTTTTGCGAACCGTTCAGGATTCACTTTGACATTATGTCGCATCCAATGTGGGAATAAAATAGCTAGACCGCCTGCATGGGGTATATCATAGACCGCGGACAAGGCATGCTCAATATCATGTGTCGCCCAATCGCCCTGATAGCCCATTTGAAGGAAATTATTCAATGCGATTGTCCCCGCAAACAGGATCGTTTCCCTCAACTCATAGTTTTCCAAGTCTTCCACAAGTTTAGGTCCGCTTTCCATAATTGCACGCAATACACCTTCACACATTTCATCTTGGACCGGAGTGTTTTGCGCATTATTGAAATACTGTTCAAAAATGTGGGACATCATATCGACAATCCCATAAATGGTTTGGTCTTTCGGAACAGAAAGTGTATACGTCGGATCTAAGATAGAGAACTTCGGGAAGTTAAAAGAACATCCCCAACCGTATTTTTCTTGTGTTTCTTCATTAGTAATGACGGACCCTGCATTCATTTCTGAACCGGTGGCAGCTAATGTCAGTACGGTGCCCAATGGTAGCGCATCTTTTGGGATTGCTTTTCTTATGACCAGATCCCAAGCATCACCATCATATTTTGCCGCCGTTGCAATCAATTTCGCACAGTCGATAACCGATCCCCCACCGACAGCAAGAACAAATTCGATGTCCTGCTCTTGACAGATTGCAACCCCTTTACGTGCAGTGGAAACTCGCGGATTCGGTTCAACGCCGGAAAGTTCATGTACTTCCATATTATTTGAATGCAATAGCTCCATCACCTCGTCGTAAAGGCCATTGCGTTTAATACTTCCGCCTCCGTAGACGACTAGCACTTTTTTTCCGTATTTCATTATTTCTTGCGGTAACTTTTGTAATTGTCCTTTACCGAAAATCAATTTAACCGGATTCTGAAAGACAAAATCATTCAAGACAAATCCGCTCCTTTCCATTTAGTTAATTATCCAAAAAAAGAGTTGAGATTGCAAAAATAAGATAGCCCGTATGAAACGACTCTGCTTGGGGATAGTAAGACAAGGAGGTGTACACAATTGGGAAATCTGCATAAATTAGCCCTCGCATTAACGATTATCGGCGCGCTCAATTGGGGAGTCGCAGGAATCTTCCGTTTCGATGTTGTGGCACAATTGGCTGGTGGTGCAGCGGAACCACTTGCCCGATTCATTTATCTCATCATTGGGATTTCAGGACTGTTTAATCTGGGACTGTTATTCGATCATTGGCGGGATCGGGACGATGTAAAAGTGACGACAGCGGAAGAAGCATAAAAGGCATTTCCCGAGTCAAATCGGGAAATGCCTTCTGTTTTCAACTTATGCCCATCCACGGAAACGGGACGCTTCTGCAGTTTTACGTACCCCGATCATATACGCCGCAAGACGCATATCGATATTTCGTGTAGATGCTGTTGTATATACATTTTCAAATGCTTCAACCATTTTAGCCGTCATTTTTTCACGAACTTCTTCTTCGGACCAGTAATAGCCCATATTGTTTTGAACCCACTCGAAGTAAGAAACCGTTACACCGCCCGCGCTTGCAAGGACGTCTGGTACGAGCAAGATACCGCGCTCTGTAAGGATTCGAGTTCCTTCAGAAGTTGTCGGTCCGTTTGCCGCTTCCACAACGATTTTCGCTTTAATATTATGCGCGTTTTTCTCAGTGATTTGGTTTGCAATCGCTGCTGGTACAAGAATATCACAATCGAGTTCTAGCAATTCCTGGTTTGTAATCGTGTTATCGAATAATGTCGTCACAGTTCCAAAACTATCACGACGGTCCAATAGGTAATCGATATCCAAACCGTTCGGATCATGAAGGGCTCCGTAAGCATCGGAAATACCGATTACTTTCGCGCCTGCATCATGCAAGAATTTCGATAGGAAGCTTCCTGCGTTTCCAAATCCTTGAATGACGATACGTGCGCCTTTCATATCGATTCCGCGACGTTTTGCAGCTTCTTCGATAATGATTGTTACACCTTCCGCTGTCGCACGGTCACGTCCTTGAGATCCACCAAGTACGATAGGCTTCCCTGTAATGAAACCTGGAGAGTTGAATTCATCAATGCGGCTATATTCATCCATCATCCATGCCATGATTTGCGCATTCGTGAAAACGTCTGGAGCTGGGATATCTTTTGCAGGTCCCATTACTTGGCTAAGCGCTCGGACATAGCCACGGCTTAGGCGTTCAAGCTCACCCATAGACATTTCACGTGGATCACAGATGATCGCACCTTTACCACCACCATATGGCAGATCAACAATTCCCGCTTTCAGTGTCATCCACATTGAAAGGGCCTTTACTTCTTCTGCTGTTACCTCTGGATGGAAACGGACTCCACCTTTTGTAGGTCCGACCGCATCACTATGCTGTCCACGGTAACCCGTAAATACTTTCACTTTTCCATCATCCATGCGGACAGGAATCCGTACTTCGACCATACGGAGAGGTTCTTTTAAAAGTTCGTACATTCCTTCATCATAGCCTAATTTGTCAAGTGCTTCTTTAATGACATCTTGTGTAGACGTAAATAGATTCAGGTTTTCAGTCATTTAATGGTTCGCCTCTTTGATTCATAATATTTACTTCGGACATATTGTAACATAATCGTCACTGTTTTGGGGAATATATATTAATTCACGAAAACTTTTTCGATTTTTTGGATTGCCCAGTCCAAATCTTCTTGCGTAATGATGAGAGGTGGAGCAAAGCGGATGACTGTCTCATGTGTTTCTTTACAGAGCAATCCTAGCTCTTTCAATTTTTCACAATAGGGACGTGCTGCTTCCGTCAGCTCGACTCCGATGAACAAGCCTCGCCCTCTCACTTCTTTAATCGACGGATGTTCGATTTTCTTTAATGCTTCTGTGAAATAATTTCCGAGTTCAAGTGATTTTTTCGCAAGTTCTTCTTCTTCAAGTACTTCGAGCGATGCAATTGATACTGCACAAGCCATTGGATTTCCGCCAAATGTCGAACCATGTGAACCTGGATTGAAAACGCCTAAAATTTCTTCATTTGCCACCACGCATGAAATCGGAAATACACCGCCCCCTAGTGCTTTTCCAAGAATGTACATATCAGGTTCGAACCCTTCCCATTCACAAGCGAACATTTTCCCTGTCCGGCAAAGCCCCGCTTGGATTTCGTCCGCGATGAATAGCACATTATGTTGCTTACAAAGATCATATGCCGCTTTCATGAAACCTGCCGGCGGAATAATGATCCCCGCCTCCCCTTGAATCGGTTCAATAAGGAATGCTGCTGTATTTGGAGTGATCGCCGCTTCCAGTGATTGGATATCACCGTACGGGATTAGGTTGATGCCCGGAAGCATTGGTCCAAATCCGCGTTTATATTCCGCTTCAGATGATAAAGAGACAGCAGTCATCGTACGGCCATGGAAGTTTCCTTCACAAGCAATGATTTCCGCTTGCCCTTCTGCTACGCCTTTCACATCATAAGCCCATCGACGTGCCGCTTTGACAGCTGTTTCTACAGCTTCTGCACCTGTGTTCATCGGGAGTGCCATTTCTTTTGCGGTAAGCTGACAAATCTTCTCATACCAAGGGCCGAGTTGGTCATTATGGAATGCACGGGAGGTCAACGTCACTTTATCTGCCTGATCTTTTAACGCTTGGATGATTTTCGGATGGCGATGTCCTTGGTTGACCGCGGAATATGCAGAGAGCATATCCATATATTGATTTCCCTCAGGATCTTTCACCCAAACCCCTTCCGCCTCCGAAATGACAATTGGTAGAGGGTGATAGTTATTTGCCCCAAATTTTTCTGTTTGAACAATCACGTTTTCTGATACCGACATCTATTCCATCCCCTTTGTTTATGTAGTGGATAGACCCATCTTATAGATGGGTCTCATCCTGTGGACAAACGCTAGTTGCTTTTTTATAGCATTTCTGATGTTGTTTTGCCTTGCATATGCAGTTGTAGGTAGTCTGGTCCGCCCGCTTTGGAGTCCGTCCCCGACATGTTGAATCCGCCGAACGGTTGGTACCCGACGATTGCCCCTGTGCAACCGCGGTTGAAGTATAGGTTGCCGACGTGGAAATCTTCGCGCGCCTGTTCGATATGGAAACGGTTGTTTGAAATTACTGCACCTGTAAGGCCATAATCTGTGTTGTTCGCAATTTCTATCGCTTCATTGAAATCTTTTGCTTTCGTCAAGCCGACAACTGGTCCGAAAATTTCTTCTTGCATGACACGTGCTTTTGGATCTAGATCTGCGATGACTGTCGGTGCCACGAAGTATCCTTTTGAACTATCGCCTGTTCCTCCCGCGATGAGGCGGCCTTCATCTTTCCCGATTTCGATGTAGCTCATGATTTTATCAAATGATGCTTGGTCAATTACCGGACCTGTAAAGTTCGATGAATCTGACGGATCGCCGTATGTCAATTCTTTTGTCAATTGTTCGACGCGCGCCACGACTTGATCGTATACGTCTTCATGGATGACTGCACGGGAACAAGCTGAACATTTTTGTCCACTGAAACCAAATGCGGATTTGACGATGGACTGTGCTGCAAGCTCAAGGTCCGCTTCACTATCCACAACGATCGTATCTTTTCCGCCCATTTCAGCAATGACGCGTTTCAACCAGATTTGCCCTTCATTGACGACTGCCGCGCGCTCATAAATACGTGTTCCGACTTCACGTGAGCCAGTGAAGGAAATGAAACGGGTTCTTGGATGATCGACTAGATAATCACCGATTTCGGATCCCGAACCAGGGATGTAGTTCACAACCCCTGCAGGCATGCCTGCTTCTTCAAGCACTTCGATGAATTTATAGGCAATCACTGGTGTTGTGGAAGCCGGCTTCAATAACACTGTGTTTCCTGTTACGAGTGCTGCTACGGTCGTTCCTGCCATAATAGCAAATGCAAAGTTCCAAGGCGAAATCACGACTCCTACCCCTAGTGGAATATAGTCGAAACGATTGAATTCACCTGGACGGCTTTCCACAGGGATTCCATCTTTTAAAGACAGCATTTGGCGGCCATAGTATTCTAGGAAATCGATCGCTTCAGCTGTATCCGCATCCGCTTCGTTCCACGGTTTACCCGCTTCTTTTGTTAGAAGCGCCGAGAATTCATGTTTGCGGCGACGGATAATGGCCGCTGCTTTGAAAAGGACATCTGCCCGGAATTCGGGTTTTACTTTTCTCCACGTTTCAAAAGTTTCATCAGCAACTTCCATCGCTTTCGTCGCAAGGTCTCTGCTTGCTTTTGAAACAGCTCCGATTACTTCTTCCTTATTCGCCGGATTTGTGGAAACCAATTTTCCTTCCGTCATAATGCGTTCTCCACCGATAATGAGTGGATAGTCTTGCCCAAGATACCCTTCCACTGTTTTCAAAGCTTCCAAGAAAGCCTGTTTGTTCTCTTCTTGTGTAAAATCTGTGAATGGTTCATGTTTATACGGAATCATGTTATTCCTCCTTTTTTCTTGCGCAAAAAATATTTGCATTACTACCTCATCTACACTTATAATAATGCAAGATATTATTGCACTTTTCAAGTGTTATTTTAAAATTTTCGCAAAAATGTTACAGAAGGTGATAATGATGTTGAAAAATGAAGAGTCTTTCCTCCCTTTTTTCAAGTTTGCTGTCAATCATGTGGGAGTCGGTATTCATGCCATCAATCAGGACGGACAAACTGTTATTTACAATGACAAGATGAAAGAAATCGAAGGTCTCGCTCTAGAAGATGTCGGGGATCGTTCCATTTTAGAACTGTTCAATTTCGAACAAGAAGAGAGCACGCTGTTAAAAGTGCTACATAGTGGCAAAGAGCAATTGAATGTGAAACAGACTTATTGGAACCGAAACGGAACGGAAATTACGACTATCAATGACACATACCCTATTTGGGATGGGGATACACTGATCGGAGCAATTGAGTTGGCAAGCGATGTAACCGCGCTTGAAAAATTTGTTTTTCAACCCTTTCGGAAAAATAGTGATCCTGTCACGTTCAGTCAAATTATTGCAGAATCCGAATCGATGAAAGCGGTCATCTCCACCGCAAAAAAAGCGGCACGTGCAAAATTACCGGTCCTTTTAATCGGCGAAACGGGTACTGGAAAAGACCTGATTGCAGAAAGTATCCATCATGAGTTAACGCCTTCCAACGACCGGTTTTATACGCTATATTGCCATAGTTCCAACCCAGATCTGATTGAAAAATTGCGGGAGAATCTGAATGGTGAAGAACCACTCTCCTTGTTTTGTGAACGGATCGACTTGTTGTCCATCCCTCTCCAGCAGAAATTGCTGGCTATCTTGGATGCAGCGTCGCATGAAAATCGCTTATTCTTGGCCAGTATCGGAGATGATCCCGTCGAATTGATCGCTTCAGGTTCATTATTAAAAGAGCTCTATTACTTTTTCTCATCATTCGCAATCCGCATTCCGCCTTTGCGCAAACGGACGGAGGACATTATGCCGTACATCTCCGCCTATTTGACGAGACGTGCGGAGCGATTCGGCTCTGCTCTGGAAGGGGTTTCAAGTGAAGTGGAACAGCTATTCCACGAATATGATTGGCCTGGCAATATACGCGAGCTCGGGTTATTGCTGGATGAGGTGACGTCACTCGCTACAACAGAAACGGTCATCACTTATGATATGCTCCCGCTCCACTTCAAAATGAAAAGTGAGAAAACGACGGAAGAACCGAAGCAAGCTTCGGATTTCATCGTCCAACCCGGGAAGGACTTGTTGCCGCTCGACCAATTTTTGCGAGAAGCGGAAGCCTATTATATTCAAAAAGCGATGAAGCATAATGAGGAAAATGTGACGAAGACAGCGAAAGCACTTGGAATGAGTAGACAAAACCTGCAATATCGATTGCGGAAAATGAAAAACGAGGAGAAGGCACCTTAATGCCTTCTCCTCGTTTTTTGTAATGCTAGTCGCGTCTTTACTGTCCAGACTCCAGCGGCCAGACGCTCGGGTCATAAGCAATCCAGCTCTGTGGCAAAGAGCGCCACGTCGCTAGATCGACTTATGCCTGTCGCGTCTAAACGGCGCTTCCGCATTTCTTTACTGTCCAGACCTTTCGATCCAGTCTTTGAGTTTGTCTTTCAGGGAATTAAAGCCTTCTGCGTCTCTTTCTTTGACACGCGCTTGTAATGATTTACGCGGTTGGTCATTTCTTTTTGTCGGCGGCGGTGTCTCTTGGAGCGCACGGATGGATAAACTGATTTTCCCTGCACCTTCATCGACTTCCAACACTTTGACATTCACTTCTTGCCCAACCTTTAGAAAGTCATGAATATCTTTTACAAATCCATACGTAATTTCCGAAATGTGGACGAGCCCTTGCGTTTCTTCATCCAGTGCGACAAATGCACCATATGGCTGGATACCTGTAACTTTTCCGGAAAGCTCTTCACCCGCTTCATATTTTTTTGCCATTTGAAACAGCTCCCAATCTATTTTGTATCGAATCTGCCGTTAAGGCCATCCAAAATTATACCATGTTTGAGAGTGCCGGGCAAAAAGTTGACTGGAATTATTCGAAAATTATCAAGATTCTTCAGGCCTCTAGATCTATGCGCTTTCGCAATAAAGACCAGCGATTATTCTTCAATTTCTTCCCAATCTCTATAAATCGAGGTGATTTTCCATCCAGCATTTTTATCTTCTTCTAAATCGACGTAAAAATGACCTATTTCTTCTCGTAGCCATGCAATTGAACCGTCTGAAGAATCCCATAGAAGTCCATCCACTTCATCTAGTTGAAAATTCTCTTGTTCCCAATCCGCAAGATACACTTCCAACGGTTGCGGATTGTCCGTCGGTGTATACAAATGCCACATTGTTACGGGATCCTCTCGGTCATTTGCCAGATGATACATACCGAAAATAACGAATGGATGCACGTCTTTTAATACAGCGAGATCATAGTTCGCTGTAAAGAGCCTGTATGTATCCTCCACTAACTGGTCAAAAGATGGATCGGGGAAAGTGATAATATCAAAACCTTGATCAGGTTGCAAAATCCCTTTCATCTCAAATGTATGAAGCTTGCCCACCATGGCGAGTCCCATTACATAATTCAAATGATAGGCAGTGAAACGGCTTTGGGTGTCGGATTGTGTCCATCCACTCGCTTCCATTTCACGAATAATATTTCTCATTACATGTGCTGACGGCGACTCTTCTCCCCCAGATGCGATCTTTTTCCAAGCTGTCCGTACCTCTTCTGTTATTTTTCCATCGGGACCAATGATCCGGTTCGTTTCTGAGTCGGTAATCATTCCATAAAATAAAGATGAATAGTAATCTCTTAGCGACATATACGGCAGTTCGATTTCATCATTCGCCAATAACGTATGTTCAATTTCAAATAGATCGTGCATCTTTTCTTTATATGATCTGTTCGATTTAGGCATCGGAATCAAATTGGAGGATTGTAGAAATGTAATATACCCCATCAAGTCCGGGTGAAGAGATGCTTTGATTTGCTTACTCAACTCATTACTCGCAAACGTAGGAACTACATTAGTCCATTGTGGAATAGAAGTTAAGTAAAGATTTTGTGCTTCCATATTTTTGAGCGCATGTTGTAGTTCTTCCGGATACGATTCTTTGTTGGCAAGATATTGTTCGATTTGCACTGTTCCATCAACAGTCGCATCCTCGATAAAATGTTCATACTCAAAAAACAAATCGAGGTAAGATTGCTGAATGTCAAAAATTCTCTTCATATAAGCAACGATAAATTTCTCGCTTTGTTCTTTGTCATCTGTCAACGGCTTTTCGAAAAGCTGCTCAACCATCTCAGATGGCAAGGCCAGCTGCGCTATGATTCCATTATATTGCTTTTTAACATTCCTTTTCTGAATTCTACCGGTTTCCGACAGTCTCGCTTCTTCATTTTCCATCATCGTTTCAAAATCGCGTCGGGCTTGTTTGCCGTATTCCGTAATATGAAAGTTTTGGTGGTCTTCTTCAGTGCTTTCTTTCAAGCCCAGTTGCTCATAGCGGCTTGCGATTTCTTCTTCAAAAGATTCTTTTAGCTGTTCGATATATTTTTCTCCTGAAGCTTTTTGGTACTCATCTCCTGTAACAACTGGGATGATAATGATTGCGGCCAAAGCGATTAGTCCGATGCCCCAGGATAGGAGGATCTTTTTCAAACTCCTTTTTTTCTTTCGGACCGGCTTCTGCCCCTCTTGCTTCGGTGGTGTAAAGAATTGATCTTTTCGGAATGATAGACGTATTCGCTCATATGATTTCTCAAGATACGCCAGTCGTTTATCTATAAGTGGAATACCAATACCGGACGCAAGTTGATCCATCGCTTGTGTGATTTGTTCCTTTACGGCCTCCTCTGGAATCCCAACAATCGTTGCAATTTCCCCATCCTTCATATGATGGAACCGGGACAGTATGAAGCTCAGTTTTGCTTCTCTGTCCAACTGAAGAATGACCGCATGCATTTCCCGGTCCTCTTCGAACGGCAAGATGGCTTCTTCTGAATCCGTCCGCTGTAGGGATGGTAGATTTTCTAGCGCAACTCGATAGAAACGCTCCTTCAGTCCGTCCTCATCAGTCACGTTTTCCGATTCCGCAACCATATGACGAAATGTTTCCTCTGTTACTTTTGCTGCTTGTTGTTGTGTACAGCCAGTTTGAATCGCCAATAATTCGATCTTTGCACAATAGTGATCCATCCAGCATTCGTTCATATCCCCCACGCCACCTCCCCCTTCCCTTTTAAAGCTGAGATTTTTCATTTACACTTAGGGCATGTTGCGCCCCCCTCTAATGTGAGTTCTCTTTATTCAAAAATAGGAGCGTCATAATAAAAATGTTGAACAAGCCAAATATGATCTTGATTCTTGATCATCATCGCTCCCGCAGAAGTGGAGCGGTCTGTTTCTAACCAAATAGAGCCTGAGTCATCTTCGGACTTGCTGAACTGCACATGATCGAATTGAGAAAGGTCGATGTGCACCTGTTTCCACCCGTTTATGTATTCCTCAAACGTTAGTGACCCATAAAGAGTCCCGAAAAGTTGCTCCATCGTCTCGATGTCTTCATGATTATTCGCCATGATGAACATCAAAAAAATGACTATTGGATGAACATCACTCAAGATTTCCCGATCGTGTTCGGCTGAGAACCGTTCATAAGTATCTTCTACCAGTTGTTCAAATTGCTCATCGGGTAATGAAACAATATCGGTATCTTGTCCGATTGAAATGATTCCAGTTAGTTCAAATTTTTTTAGTTGCCCTTCTCTTGCCAGTAGTATCGCATGACTGATATGGTACATCGTTACTCGTCTTCGGCTTTCTGATTCCGTCCAGCCATTCGCTTCCATTTCACGGATGATTTTTTGTAAAATGATTGCGGAAGGTGATGATCCCCCGTTAGAAGCAATTTTCCGCCAAGCCGCGCGCACTTCCTCTTTCACGGTCCCGTCTTGTCCGTAAATAAGGTTGGGTTCGTAGCCCCCTATAAGCGTATAGAGCAATTCTTTATAGGAATACTCCAACATATAATGGAAGTTTTCATCCTCCCAACTGGCAAGTAATGATTTTTCCATATCTAGTAAATATTCAACAGATTCATCGTAAGAATAGGCCAGATTTGGGTAATTGACAAACGGAGTCGACTCTAACAGCGTCACATAACCACCTAGGTCCTCATGAAGTGAGGCACGCATCTGCTCACTGATTTCATTCTTTTGAAATATAGGTACAATGGTATTCCATTGCGGTATGACAGTTGGGTAGATATTTTGTGCCCTCATCCCTTTCACGGCTTTCTGAAGTTTTTCCGGATAGGTCGACTGTTCGAGATCCATCTTGCCGTTTACCATCGCTTGTTCAGTTTCTGTAGGGTATTCGGACAGTAACAATTGGTAGGCATGTTGAAAGTCGTAATAACGCTCCATGTACTCTTTTATGAATCGTTCACTTTGTTCTCGATCATTTGCTAACGGGTTTTTGACAAGCTTTTCAAGCATTTCAGATGGAAACGCTAAGGTCTCGCTGATTGCCGCGTACTGTTCTTTAGCGTTCTTCCGATTGATCGTCCCCGTATCTTGCAGTTCCTTTTCAAGTCTGCGCGTTAAATTTTGGAATTCCATTTGCGCTTCCCTACCGTAAAATTCCAAATAGGTATTTTGTGTATCTTCTTCCGTTGACAGAGGTAAGCCCAGCTTCGCATAACGGGTTGACATTTCATCCTCTAAGGATTCCTTGAAACGCTCCAAATATTTTTCCGCCGCCTTTTTTTGATAATCCTCACTTGTGAGGATAGAGGACACAATAAGAGCAAACAAAATGAGAAGACCCACTAGCCAAGGGATCATCCTTTTTTTAGAGGTTTTCTTTTTTATAATTTCTTCTATTTCTGGCTCTTCAGCTTCAAAAATCCGTGCTTTTCTAAATATGGGGCGCATTCTTCCATAAGACATATTGAGGAACTCAAGCTGCTTGGTCAGTCGTAGGCGATCACTTTCCTCGGTGAGCTGGAGAAACGCTTGGTCAATCGCCTCTTTGACGGTTTCTAGGGAAATTTCTAAAAGAAACGCGATATCCTTATCATCCATCTCATGAAATATCGCTAAGATAAAAGATAACTTCAGATCCCTTGGCAGGCGAATAATTTTTTCATGTAATTGACGATCTTCTTCAAACGATAAAAAGGAGGTATCCAAAGACTCTTCCCGTGCCATCCTGTCCAGCTTTTCCACTGCCTTTTGAAAGAGCGTGAGCGGATTCAGTTCTTCATCCCTTTGATTGTGCAAATCCAAATAACAAGAACGGAATACTTCTTCCGTTACATCTCGCGCCTGTTCTCGCGTGCAGCCGTATTGGGTGGCCAATCGTTCAATGCGGCTAGCATTTCTATCTATCCATCCCTCAAATGCTGAAACATTCTCCCGGATCGTTTGTTGTACCAATTCGTTTTTCCCCATGAAACTTCAACCCCTTTAACGCAACAACTTCCTTAGTACCACTATACCAGAACAGATATAGGGAAAACGGTTAGATATTTTGTCGAAATTTGTTACATATAATGATGGCTTTCGATTTTATTTCGTGTAAAATAAATGAGGTCTTAACTTGCCTTGCTTCAGCAAAAGTGCACTGCTAAAGCAAGTTGTGCCTCCGGCGGATGTCATAAATTTTGCAAGGAGTTAATTGCGCTTATCAAAGTGCCTTAATTTCTGCAAAAAACGCAGAAATTAAGGCAAATCGAACCCTTCGCTGTTCGATTCGCAATTCAAAATTTGGAAGCAATTACGCCAAGGCGTAATTGATTAAAGTGAAAGTGTGGTTGGTTATGAAACAACGTGATCAATGGTCTTCAAAAATCGGGTTCGTTCTCGCTGCTGCGGGCAGTGCGATCGGCCTTGGTGCAATTTGGAAATTCCCTTATATGACGGGGACGAATGGCGGAAGTGTTTTCCTTCTCCTCTTCATTATTTGTACGATAGCAATTGGATTACCTATTCTGCTCGCGGAATTTGTTATCGGTCGCATGGGGCAAGCCGATGCCGTCACTTCCCTTAAACGGTTAGCACAAGGGCGCAACTGGCAGTTTATCGGCTGGATGGGCTTGACCGCTTCATTCATCATTCTGTCCTTTTACAGTGTCGTCGGCGGATGGATCTTATCTTATTTGGCACGTTCCCTTATTTTTAAACTGGACACTGTCAATCACGGTGAACTTTTCAATTCCATCATTGCTAGTCCCGTGGAAGTCTTACTAGGTCAAGCCGTGTTCATGCTATTGACGGTGTGGATCGTTCAAAGCGGGGTGCAAAGCGGGATTGAACGAGCGAGTCGTTGGATGATGCCACTTCTGTTCATCTTCTTTATTATCCTGGCAATCCGTTCCTTGACATTGGAAGGTGCGATGGATGGTGTTCGCTTCCTATTTGTACCCGATTGGTCTTATTTAACAGGTTCGACGGTATTAGTCGCACTCGGTCAAGCCTTCTTCTCCTTGAGCGTCGGAGTGACTGCAATGATGACGTATGCTTCTTATTTGCCGAAGGAGGAACGGTTAGGACAATCCGCTGTCAATGTCTCGATTTTGAATATTGTCATTTCCGTTTTAGCAGGGCTTGTCATTTTCCCAGCCGTATTTGCGCTTGGGCAATCCCCTGAGGAAGGACCTGGGCTAATTTTCGTCATTTTGCCAGCCATTTTTAATCAGATTCCATTCGGCAATGTGTTTATGATTATTTTCTTTGTCTTAATGCTGTTCGCAACACTTACTTCATCGATTGCGATGCTTGAAATTGTCGTGTCAACTGGTATCCGTGAAAAGCGCAACCGTCGAAAACTGGCTGCATGGGTGTTCGGACTTTTGATTTTCATCGTCGGTATCCCAAGTGCCTTATCGTTTGGCATTCTTTCCGACGTCAACCTCTTTGGAGGAACGATCTTCGACTTTGCGGATACGATTACAAGCCGGATCATGATGCCGCTTGGCGCACTGCTCACCTCCATTTTTGTAGGTTTTGTACTGACTAAAAAACAGACGGACGAAGAATTGCGGATGCATCCGGTTATGAATGCATTATGGCGATTTCTTGTAAGATTTGTCGTACCTATTGCCATCATCTTCATTTTCGCTACATGGATTTTTGAACTGCGAGGGTGATGGAGGAAGAGTTGTTTTGAGCGCGAGGAGCAACACTCTGGGCCTGCAGACATCATTTTGAACGCGAAAAACCGTCTTCAAGCAATAAACCGTAGACATGATGAATAAAAGACCCATGGATTTCCTAATATGTACCCTGTAGAGTAGACACTTAAAAAAAGACTACTCTACAGGGTCTTTTTTTGTACAATTAAAAGATAAACTGGGTCGGGGGTAAAATTTCATGAGTAAAAAATTATTTACAGAAAAAGAGATTGAGAAACTTAGTAAAAATCCTTATGTGAAAACTGTTAGTAGGAAAGCTATTACTTATACTGATGAATTTAAACAAATTTTTATAGGCCAATTTGATAAAGGTAAATTTCCTAGGGAGATATTTGAGGACTGTGGTTTTGATATAGATATTATTGGAATCGAGCGTGTTCATTCTTCAGCGAAAAGATGGAAGGCAGCCTATCGTAAAGACGGAGTCTTAGGACTGCGTGATACCAGGAGCGGAAACTCAGGGAGGCCTCGTGATAGAAAGCTCTCAGTTGAAGAAAAGTACGCTCAGCTAGAAGCGGAAAATAACTTATTGAAAGCAGAGAATGAATTATTAAAAAAGATACGGTTCGCCGAGAGGGGGCTAAAGAAGAACAATTGACATTACCACCTAACCAAAAATTTAACCTTATCCGGT
>NZ_JBHSNO010000022.1:0-219262 GCF_042655805.1 Sporosarcina soli
CCCCGACAGAGTCGGTTCGACAAACTGTATTTGTTAACGTTTTGCTGTTCAGTTTTCAAGGTTCATATCGTTACTGTGTTTTCAGCAGCAACTCTTATATCATATCAAGTTGTCTTCTTTATGTCAACAACTTTTTTGAATTTCTTTTTCAAGCAAACCATTTGTCTCTCAGGCGTTTTGTTTAACTCCCTCAGCGACGTTTACTATGTTAGCATGGTTCGTATTCTACTGTCAACAAAAATATTGGAACGATTTTTAAAATCGCTCCAATACCGCGTCCCCATCACTCTACTCTGTAATCTCTATGGAAGATGAACTCGTTTTTCGAGTCGCTTTGCACCACTTTAATGATTCCTTTTTCAATTAAAAATTCGATAAACACTTCAAGATCGATTGAATATAATCTTGCCTCTTCATGCTCATGTAGCTCTTGGATGGTCCATTGCTCTTTTTCAGCTAGCACATCCATCAAGTGGCGGGCTCCGTCAATCGTCCGATTATGGATGAAAAATTCACTGGCTAGAAATAATAGTTCCAATCTTTTTTCCAGTGGCTCTTCACTCATAATCAGTTCTTTGTACAATTTATAAATAGCCGGATCAATTTTCTTCACTTGGGACCATACTGTCACTTCCGGGACTAATCCGTTTTCAATGACTGCTAGTCTCGCTAAATGATGGAGGGATTTAACGACGTGGTGATATGCGTCCATGCCGTTTCCTTGTTCAAAAAAAGTTTTTCCTTCCATATAGTCTCTAACTAGCTGTGAAAACTCGAGCCCCATTTTAATATTTCGACCATGGAACGGATATTCTTGAAATTCCGTTTTCAACCGTTCCACGAATTCATTCCGATCGAAATAAACCTTACCGTAGAATAGCCAATCTACCACTTTCCGCTTCGACCCCTGCAATAACCATTTCCGCAATTGTTTTTCGCTAATGATGTGCATGGCGGCTTTTTCATTTCCGTCCGTGTAATGTTTTGTAAAGATAGGGGGATCTTCGTCGGCAGTAATAATAAGGAGGATTGCATCAAAAGTATCGGTTGTTGGATCCCCTTTTCCTCTCTTCTCTACAATGATAACTCCTAGCGTCTCTGGAAAACTTGCCCGTTCCTGATAAATCGGTCTTAAAACTTGTTCCACTACCACACCTCCATGCCGTTTCTTTTCGACAAAGCTATCAAATTATCCTTTATTCAAAGTGAGTAAATAGTGACGGTTTGAAATATATGCTATAGTAATTGTAGCTTAAGGAGGTACGCTAGATGAAACCCTATAAAAATAAGATAAACCGAATACGTTCGTTTGCCCTTTCTTTAATCTTCATCGGGGTTGTCATTATGTATATCGGCATTTTCTTCAGGAATAACGAGATTGTCATGCTCAGCTTCATGGTGCTTGGTGTTCTTGCCATCATTGCCAGTACGGTTGTGTATGCTTGGATCGGTTCACTTTCCACACGGGCTGTGCAGATTCAATGTCCAAGCTGCGGAAGACATACAAAGATGCTTGGGCGTGTCGATATGTGCGGGCATTGTCGTGAGCCACTTACACTTGACCCTTCCCTAGAAGGCAAGGAGTTCGACGAAGCTTATAATCGCCCAAAAGCAAAATCAACAAAGACACAAAAAGAAGCTAAATAATAAAAGCGCCTGGACCCTTTTCATAGGAAAGGATTCCAGACGCTTTTTTCAATTCGTACTGGCAACGCGTGAAGCACATTCAGGACATGTTCCGTATACTTCCAAACGGTGTGAGTTCACTTTAAATCCGGTCACATGAGAAGCTAAATGTTCCACTTCCTCGAGACCAGGATGATGAAAATCAACAATCGTTCCACATTGATCACAAATAATATGATAGTGATCATGTGTCACAAAATCAAAACGGCTTGAGGAATCTCCGTACGTGAGCTCCTTGACAAGCCCGGCATTTCGAAAAACACGTAAGTTATTATATACTGTCGCAACGCTCATATTTGGAAAGTCATCTGCTAGTGCTTTATAGATCTCATCAGCCGTTGGATGTGTGTCAGAAGATATCAGAAATTCTAATATCGCATGCCTTTGTGGTGTAATTCTTACGCCACTTGTTTTCAATGCGTCCAGCGCGTCTTTTAATTGGACTTCAGACATCGCTCATGCACCCCAATTCGAAAAGATTCTTTCTTTATAATCATTACAATTAGTTTACTGAATAGGGGTGCTATTGTCAACAGATGTGCTGTCTTCCCCACGAAAGACGTGTTTATATGTAAGTATTATTCTCAATAACCTTTCTGCACGTCGACCAGATTATCAAGTGTATGGTCAGCTTTCAACCATTTCTCCAGGTTTCCTTCAAATATGATAAGAGACCTCTCAACATATTTGCCGGAAAGGCTGGATACATGGGGAGATACCGTACAGTTCGGCAAGGCCCATAATTCATTTTCCACCGGGAGCGGTTCGTTTTCAAAGACATCCAGTACCGCATGACCGATCATTTCATTTTTCAACGCCTCGATCAGAACCGATTCAGCAACTAGATCGCCCCGACCAAAGTTCATGAAAACACTCGTTTCTTTCATCGCTTGGAAATGTTCTTCCGTCAGCAACCCTCTTGTCTCTTGCGTACTCGGCAAGACCGATATGACGTAGTCCACTTCGGGCAAGCGATCGAGCAGCCCATCAAATCGGATCATTTCATCCATAGATGGATTCGCATTCCCGGAACGGTTGCACCCGATCGTCCGAACACCGAAAGCTTGGAGTAATCTACCGATTTCAGAACCGATCGCGCCAGGCCCTAGAATCAGTGCCTTTGACCCCTTCAACTCCGACGAACGAACACGTCGGTTCCATTCTTTCGCTTCCTGATTTTTGTACATGAACGGCAAGGATCGCTTTAACGCCAAGATATGTGCCAGCACCGATTCAGCCATCGGTGTCTTATGGATGCCACGAACATTCGTGACCATAATGTTCTTGTCCGCAATTTCCGCTAGCGGCATTTTATCGATACCTGCGGAGGCAACCATAAGCCACTTTAACGACTTCGCCTTTTCCAGCAGAGCGACATTGATGTTGCTGCCATAACTGACGATGGCAGCTGCTGTTTCAATCTCTTTGTCGTCCGCTGATTTATCGAAATGAAAGGTTACATCCGGAAATTTTGTCACCAGTCTTTCCTCTTGATACGGTTTTAATTTAATCGTGAACAGTACTTCCATTCTCTTTTCCCCCAGACCCCTTATGATTGCGTCAGTTGTTCCAGTGTAGCAAGCGCTTCTTCGATATGGCCTTTCACTTTCACCTTGCGCCATTCCTTCACAACCGTCCCCGTCGGATCAATGAGGAATGTGGACCTTTCAATACCCATATATTCTTTCCCGAACATCTTTTTCAGTTTCCATACGTCATATTTTTCTGCAACGGTGTGATCTGCATCAACCAGCAAGGAAAAAGGTAAACCGTGTTTACCAATAAACTTTTCGTGTGAGACTTCACTATCTGGGCTTACCCCTAGTACAACGGCATTCAGTTTACTAAAATCTTCATATGCATCACGGAAATCGCATGCCTGCGTTGTACATCCCGGTGTCGAATCTTTCGGATAAAAATAAAGAACGACATATTTTTCACCTGCAAAGTCTTTTAGTGAGACCGTTTCCCCTTTTTCGTTTGGCAATGAAAATTCTGGTGCTTGCAATCCTTCCAGCTTTGTCATGTTCCATTCCTCCAATATCTTTTTGTCCAGACTCCGGCTGACCAGAGCTTTTCCTTTCTTCATCGTACCGAACAAGCTGGACACTTTCAATTTCTTTGGCGTAATGGGCGTGTTTTGTTTAGAATAGAAGATGTAAAGAAGGGAACGGAGGAATTATTTATGAACAGAACAAATTCAGAACAGATCTATGCGCAGGCTTGCGAGCATATAGTAGGTGGGGTTAATAGCCCTTCACGCGGTTATCGTGCAGTTGGCGGCGGTGCACCTACCGTCATGGAAAGGGCAGAAGGCGCCTACTTTTGGGATGTCGATGGCAATAAATACATCGATTATCTAGCCGCATATGGTCCGATCATTACCGGACATGCGCATCCACATATTACTGAAGCCATCGTGCAAGCTGCACAAACAGGTGTCCTCTACGGCACACCGACAAAACATGAAGTGAAATTCGCGAAAATGTTGAAAGAAGCCATGCCAGGCATGGATAAAGTCCGCTTTGTCAATTCTGGAACGGAAGCGGTCATGACAACAATCCGTGTCGCGCGCGCGTTCACTGGCCGTACGAAAATCATGAAATTTGCCGGCTGTTATCACGGTCATTCGGATCTTGTACTCGTTGCAGCCGGATCGGGTCCTGCTACGCTTGGCACCCCGGATTCTGCTGGCGTCCCTAAAACGATTGCAGAGGAAGTCATCACGATTCCATTCAACGACCCGAAAGCTTATGAAGAAGCGATTGCTAAATGGGGAGACGAAATTGCCTGTGTCCTTGTCGAGCCGATTGTCGGCAATTTCGGTATCGTCGAGCCGAACGAAGGCTTCCTACCGCTTGTCCATGAGCTGGCAGCTGAAAAAGGGGCATTGATCGTATACGATGAAGTCATTACAGCGTTCCGCTTCCACTATGGCGGCGCACAGAACTTACTCGGCTTGACTCCCGACCTCACTGCATTTGGGAAAATTATCGGCGGCGGCTTACCAATCGGGGCTTACGGCGGCAAGAAGGAAATCATGGAACAAGTCGCTCCACTCGGCCCGGCTTATCAAGCGGGGACAATGGCAGGAAATCCGGCATCTATGCTGGCGGGAATCGCTTGTTTGGAAGTGCTCCAACAACCGGGTATCTATGAAGAAATGGATCGCCTAGGCGAGTTATTGGAAGATGGTATTTTAAAATCTGCAAAAGAACATGGCATTACGTTGACAACCAATCGATTAGGCGGTGCTCTTACGCTCTTTTTCACCGATATAAAAGTGGAAAATTATGCGCAAGCGGAAGCGACAGACGGAGAAGTATTTGCGAAGTTTTTTAAACTGATGCTCAAAAACGGTATCAATCTTGCGCCTTCCAAATATGAAGCATGGTTTTTAACGACTGCCCATACTGAAAAAGATATTGAAGATACTTTGGTCGCCGTCGATAAATCCTTCAAGGAACTCGCTACGCTCCTCAAGGATTAACTCTATTTTCTAGTGACGTAAAAACAGCAATATAAGAAAGGAATTAGCGCATGAAACTTGGTGCCCGCATCTTTAAAACGGGCATTGCAATTGTATTCGCATTGTTCCTGGCAGACATTTTGCAATTGCCCCATCCTGTATTTGCAGGAATCGCAGCGATCTTCGCCATCCAACCTTCCATCTATCGATCTTATTTGACGATCGTGGAACAGATTCAAGGGAATGTCATCGGTGCGGTGATCGGGATTTCGTTTGTCCTTCTATTCGGTCATCAGTTAGTGGTCATTGGGTTGGCAGCCGTCATCATCATTTTAATCATGCTAAAATTAGGCCTTGAAAAATCCATCTCTTTAGCACTCGTCATGATGATTGCCATTATGGAGATTAAAGGGGACGATTTCCTCTCCTATGCATTGCTCCGTTTCCTGACACTCATCATCGGTGTACTGGCGGCATTTTCAGTGAATTTACTGTTCGTGCCTCCCAAATATGAAACGAAGCTGTTTCAGTCGATCCATTCCGCCCAAGATGAAATCATCCGGTGGACTCGGCTCGCCGGCAGACAGGCATCCGAACATGTGGCCACGAAAAAATCGCTGAACAAATTGAAAGAACGGCTTTCACAGGTCGATCAATTGTATAGCCTCTTTAAAGAAGAACGGAGCTATTTCAAAAAGAGCTCCCGTGCCAAAACGAGAAAACTTGTCATTTATCGGCAAATGATCGCTACGTCAAGAAGCAGCTACGACGTGTTGAAACGGCTTCACCAATTCGAAAATGAGCTGATCAATCTGCCTGAGCATTTTCGGATGATGGTGCAGGAACGCCTGGATTCCCTGCTCAATTATCACGAACAGCTCCACCTGAAGTTTACCGGCCAACTGAAATCCGACAAAGAGACAATGAATGCCAACGAGGATTATATCCAGCGTCATGAAGTGATGGAAATTTTCGCGAAGGAAATTGCTTTGACAAAGGAAGAAGAGGAGTTTTCCGCCTACCACCTTCTACACATCCTATCAGCCATCTTGAATTACGAAGAACAGCTTGAACATCTCGACAAGCTCATCGTATCGTTTCAAAAACATCACAACAATGAAGTGAACGCAGAGCTAAAAGAAGAAATCTATTAAAAGAAGCCTGAAAGTCATCATGACTTTCAGGCTTTTCTTTATCGTCTTCAGCTTTTCATCCGGGGATCGAGTGCGTCGCGCAAGCCATCTCCCATTAAGTTAAATCCAAGGACTGTTAGCATAATCGCCAGTCCTGGGAAAATCATCGTCCATGGAGCGGACTGCAAATAGTTTTTCGAATCGGCGAGCATTTTCCCCCATTCAGGCGCCGGTGCTTGCGCTCCCAAACCTAGGAAACCAAGTGCCGCCGCTTCCAAGATCGCCGTCGCAATTGCTAACGTTCCTTGTACGATGACGGGAGCCATGGAATTGGGCAAAATATGTGAGAATAGTATACGGGCATCCCGCATTCCGATCCCTTTCGCAGCCATGATATACTCATCTTCTTTAATGCTCAGCACTTTCGATCGAATCAACCTTCCGAAGTTCGGCACATTGATGATCGCAATCGCAATCAGTGCATTCATCAAATTCGGACCAAGTACGGAAACAATCGCGATCGCCAATAAAATCGATGGGAACGCAAGCATAATATCAAAAATCCGAGAAATGACCGTATCGATCCAGCGGCCATAATAACCTGCAATGATGCCTAACATACTTCCCACTACAACAGATCCAATGACGGAGAAAAAGCCAACCTTAAGGGAAATCTGCGCACCATGAATGATTCTTGAGAAGATGTCTCTTCCAAGGTCATCTGTTCCAAGCCAATACTCACTGGAAGGAGGAAGCAGACGGTCCGCCAACACTTGCTCATTGATCCCTTCCGGTGCAAAACGTGGACCGAAAATCGCCAATAGGATAAAGAATAGTACAATCCCCGCACCAACAACGGCTACTTTGTTCTTACTGAACCCTCTCCAAGCTTCTAGCCAAGGGCCCGCTTCTTTTTCAACCTTCTTATTTTCATTTCCTTTTGACACTAATTCAGACATTTGGACTTCCTCCTTCCTTAATCGTATTTAATCCGCGGATCGATGAGACCATATAACAGGTCGACAAGCAAGTTGATCATGACAAAGATGAATGCCACAATGAGGATACCGGATTGGATAACCGGATAATCCCTCGCTCCGATCGCTTCGTAAATATAGCGGCCAATCCCCGGCCATGCAAAAATCGACTCCGTCAAAATGGCTCCGCCAAGCAGCATTCCCATTTGCAAACCAATGATCGTCAATACTGGGATGATGGCGTTTTTCAGCGCATGCTTATACACAACCCAGAACATTTTTTGACCCTTCGCCCGTGCAGTGCGAACATAATCGGAACGCATTACTTCCAGCATGCTAGAACGTGTCATCCGAGCGATGATCGCCATCGGAATCGTCGCCAATGCTAATCCCGGTAAAACGAGATGACGCAACACTTGCCAAAGCTGATCAAAACGCCCTTGCAAAATTGTATCGAGTACGTACAAATTCGTAATGGCATTGACCGGATCCCGCACTTGTTCCCTTCCCGTTGTCGGCAACCAACCAAGTTCCAATGCGAATGCCCACTGCCCCATCAGACCGAGCCAGAAAATCGGCATCGATACGCCAACTAGCGCCAAAATCATTGCCGTATAATCAAACCAGGAATTTTGGAACCATGCCGAAATGATACCTGCATTGATACCGATGACAACAGCGATAATAATAGCAAAAAGGGCCAATTCGAACGTCGCCGCCAAATAAGGCCATATTTCATCCGCAACCGGGGTCCGTGTACGCATGGATTCACCCAGATCGCCCTTAAAGAGGCCACCTAAATACTTAAAATATTGGATATACCACGGGTTATCGAGCCCTAACTTCACTGTCAACGCTTCGACCGCTTCTTTCGTCGCTTGTTGCCCCAAAATGATTTGCGCCGGGTTTCCCGGTATCGCGCGAATAATCATAAATACGATAAACGTCATTCCAAGAAGGACAGGAATGAGCTGCAGCAACCTTTTCCCAATATAGCTGAGCATAATTTTTCACCTCTCCAACTTTCAAATCCATTTCTATGTACATAGCATTTCAAAGGGGAAAAAGGAGAAATCCGGTAGACCTCTCCCTTTCCGTTTATGTCCCTCTTTTATTCCGCAGATTCTTCCTCTACTGCTGTAAATTCCACGTTAGAAAGCAAGTCCGATCCCGTTGGATGCGGAAGGAAACCTTTCAGTTCCTTCACTCCTCCAAGAAGAGGTGTGGAGTGGGCAATTGGTACCCACGGTGCTTCTTCGTGAATAATTTCCTGTGCTTTTTTGTATAGTTCATTTCGTTTCTCTTCGTCAACTTCGGTTTGCGCTTCAATCAAGAGTGCATGAAGCTCATCATTTTTGTAGTACGTGTAGTTATTGCTTCCGATATTATCTTCATCTAGAAGCACATAAATGAAGTTATCCGCATCTCCGTTATCTCCAGTCCAGCCGAGCATGAATGCATCCGCATCCCCTTTGCTTGCTAGATCCAAATATGTTCCCCATTCATGCGAAACGATTTTAGCTGTAATGCCAACATCTGCTAGGTTTTTCTGGATAACTTCAGCAACTTTTGCGCCGTCCGGCATATATGGACGTGGTACTGGCATTGCCCATAGATCCATTTCAAAACCGTCAGCAAGACCCGCTGCTGCTAGCAACTCTTTCGCTTTTTCAGGATCATATGGGTAACCTTCGATCTCGTCATTGTATCCTGAAATGGACGGCGGCATAGGGTTTTTCGCGATATTTGCACGCCCTTCGAAGAACGAATCGATGATGGCTTGCTTATCGATCGCATAGTTGATCGCCTGACGCACTTCCTTTTTATCGAATGGCGGACGTGTGACCGTCATGCCAAGGTATCCAATATTCATGGAAGGACGTTCAAATAACTGTAGATTCTCATTTCCTTCAATTGTTGTGCCGTCAGACGGATTGATGCCATCTGCAAGATCGATGTCACCCGCCAACAATGCATTCAGACGCGCAGAGTTATCCGGAATTGAACGGAAAATGACTTTTTTCAGTTTCGGCAGTCCTTCTTGCCAGTACTCGTCGAATTTTTCAATTGTGATTGTTTCATTCGGCTTCCACTCTACAAATTGGAACGGCCCTGTACCGACAGGATTTCGTTCGAATTCGTCGTCCCCTTTTTCAAATGCAGTAGGGCTTGCAATCGCGAACATGTCCATCGCGAGGTTTTTCAAGAACGGTGCTTGCGGGCGCGTCAATTTGATAATGACCGTATGATCGCCATCAGCAGTCACCGATTCGATGACATGCCCTTCGTCACCTTTGAAACCGCCAAACATGGAGTTATAATACGGGAATTTTTCTGCATTTCCATTGGCCCAACGCTCAAAGTTTTTGACAACCGCGTCAGCATTAAAGTCCGTGCCGTCATGGAATTTGACGCCTTCTTGTAATTTGAAAGTATACGTTAACCCATCTTCACTTGGCTCCCATTCTTTCGCTAGTCCAGGAACAACCGTCGTATCCTGTTCGCTGAAATTCAAAAGCGTCTCAAACAGATTCTTCGTCACTTTGAACGTTTCGCCTTCTGTCGATCTAGATGGATCAAGTGAAGTCGAATCCCCACCACGTCCAAATACTAATGTATCTTGTACAGTTCCTTCGTTACCTTCCTTCTTACCGTCGCTCGAGCCCGACGAACAAGCCGCAAGCACTGTTGACAGAACAAGAAGCAGTAGCAAAGCGAATGACCAAGCCTTTCTTTTTCTCATACTGACCCCTCCAACTGTTTTATATCATTGCTGACCTACCTCATTATACAAATGGCAGGCAACAGAATGACCCGATTGATGTTCTACAAGTTTTGGTACGATTTTCGTACATACATCCATTTTAAATGGACAGCGAGTATGAAATGTACATCCTGAAGGAGGATTTGCCGGATTCGGAATATCCCCTTCCAGAATAATCTGTTCTTTTTCGAAATCCGGATCTGGTACAGGAACTGCGGATAACAGCGCCTGTGTATATGGATGAAGCGCTTCCAAATATAATTGTTCACTTTCCGCAATTTCTACCATTTTCCCTAGATACATCACGCCGACACGATCACTGATATGTCGGACCACTCCCAAATCATGGGCGATAAATATATAAGTAAGCTTGAAATCCTTTTGCAAATCTTGCATGAGATTCAACACTTGCGACTGAATGGAAACATCCAATGCCGAAACAGGCTCGTCCGCAATGATCAGCTTCGGATTTGTCATAAGCGCTCGGGCAATCCCGATCCGTTGTCGTTGCCCACCACTGAACTGATGCGGATAACGTTTTGCGTGATAGGCACTCAGCCCCACGATTTCAAGAAATTCATGCACTTTCTTTTTCCGTTCTTTCGGATTTTTCACCCCGTGGACAATAAGTGGTTCTTCCAATATTTTCTCAATTGTATGACGTGGATTTAATGAGGCATATGGATCTTGGAAGACCATTTGGATATCGCGTCGCGTCTTGCGCATTTCATCGGCGGACAAATCCGTCAAGTCTTTGCCATCGAACTCGACTTTCCCTTCAGTCGGTTCCAAAAGCCTCATGAGCATACGTCCCGTTGTCGATTTCCCACAACCGGATTCTCCCACAATGCCGAGTGTTTCGCCTTCATTCACCGTAAAAGATACATCATCCACCGCCTTGACATGTCCAACGGTTTTACCAAGCATTCCTTTTTTGACCGGGAAATACTTTTTTAAACCTTCAACTTTCAATAAGGGCTTTGTTGTCATGCTTGTCCACCCTTTCTTCATCGTATAAGAAGCATCGTGTCTGATGGACATCAGATGTTTCATAGAGCGCAGGATTTTCTTTCAAGCAACGATCGAACGCAAATTCACATCTAGCCGCAAATCTGCAACCGTGCCGGATCGAACCCGGTTTTGGTACATTCCCGGGAATGGAATAGAGCCGCTCTTTTTTGTAGCGCATATCCGGTACGGATTGGATCAACCCTTTTGTATAAGGATGTTGTGGATCCTCGAAAATCTGTTTTGCCGGAGCCTCTTCGATAATTTGGCCGGCATACATGACAATCACACGTTCACACGTTTCTGCTACGACACCGAGGTCATGCGTGATGAGGAGAACAGATGTATTCAACCTCGTATTCAGCTCTTTCATCAGCTTCAAAATTTGCGCTTGAATCGTCACATCGAGCGCGGTCGTCGGTTCATCGGCAATGAGCACTTTCGGATCACAAACGAGAGCCATCGCAATCATGACACGCTGCCGCATTCCGCCTGACAATTGATGAGGATATTCTTTCAATAATTCATCCGCGCGGGGCATACCGACCAGTTTCAACATTTCGACAGCACGGGCTTCCGCCTTCTTTTTCGACCAATTTTTCTTATGTATACGAATCGCTTCGGTCATTTGATTACCGATTGTAAATAAAGGATTCAGCGATGTCATCGGCTCTTGGAAAATCATTGCAATGTCATTTCCCCGAATTTGTCGCATTTGCCTTTCCGTCATACGGAGCAAATCTTTATCTTGAAAAAGTATTTCGCCTCCAACAATTTTGCCGGGAGGTTTCGGGACAAGCCCCATAATCGAAAGGGATGTCACACTTTTCCCGCAGCCCGATTCCCCTACAATCCCTAGAATTTCTCCCTCTTTTACATGAAAATCAATGTGATCAACTGCTGGAATTTCTCCTGAATCCGTAAAAAAGGTCGTCTGCAAATCTTTCACTTGGAGGACTGTTTTCCTCTCACCCATCAGATCACCCTTTTCTTGTCGTACTTTACTTTGAATTCTAAAGGTATTCACTATTATACGATTTTTCATAATTAAATCAATACTATTTTCATATATTTAAATTAAAATAAAAATTAAAACAAATGGCACCTTACAGAATAATCCGCAAGGTGCCGCATGCCTTTCTATTATGTTCCGAGCATTTGGACTTGAAACAGTCCGTAATAGATGCCCTGCTGTTTCATCAGCTGTTCATGTGTCCCCATTTCCTTCAATTCTCCGGCGTCGATGACAACAATTTTATCCGCATGAGTAATGGTGGAAAGTCGATGTGCAACGATAAAGGTTGTTCGATTGGACGCCAACCGGACAAGCGATTCCTGAATGAGCGCTTCGCTTTCGAGATCAAGCGCAGACGTCGCTTCATCCAAAACGAGAAGCGGCGGATTCTTCAGAAAGACACGGGCGATGGCAATCCGCTGTTTCTGTCCGCCCGATAACTTCACACCTCGCTCTCCGACTTTCGTATCGTAACCTTGGGGTAATGACTCGATGAAGTCGTGTGCGTTCGCAGCTTTGGCCGCAGCGACCACTTCTTCATCTGTTGCATCGGGTTTCCCCATCAGGATATTACTTTTGACAGAATCGCTGAACAGAATATTATCCTGCAAAACCATTCCGATCTGACTCCGTAAAGATTTCACTTGCACATCCCGCAAATCATAACCGTCAATCCGGACGCTGCCTTCTGTGACATCATGAAACCTCGGAATAAGGCTGACGATCGTCGATTTCCCCCCACCGCTCATCCCGACAAAAGCGACAGTCTCTCCAGGCTTCACAGTCAAATCGATTCCATCCAGGACCAATTCTCCTTCTTTCTCATAAGCAAAGCTGACGTTTTCGAACTCGACTTCGCCACGAATGACCGGAAGTGCAATTGCATGTTGCTTATCCGTAATCTCATACTGTTCCTCCATCAAATCAAAGACACGATCCATCGAGGCAAATGATTGTGTAAGCGAAGTCGATGCATTGACAAGACGGCGAAGCGGATTGTACAAACGTTCAATATACGCAATGAACGCAACCATCGTTCCGACTGATAAATGCTCATGGATGACTTGGTAGCCAGCATAGGCTAACACAAGAAGCGGCGCGACGTCCGTAATCGTATTGACGACAGCAAACGCTTTCGCATTCCAACGAGTATGATCAAGAGCCTTGTCTAAAAAATTTCCATTTGTCTTTTCAAAAAGGCGTTGCTCCTTCTCTTCCAGCGCAAAACTTTTAATAACGCTGACGCCCGCCACCCGTTCGTGTAAATAACTTTGGACGTCCGCTAACGCTTGTGAACGCTTCCTTGTCAACTCACGCAACTTCCCGAAAAAATGTTTGACACTATACGCATAAAACGGAAAAGCGAGCAGCGTAACAAGCGTCAATGGAACGTCCATCGTCATCATGATGATGACCGCAATGATAATTGTAGCCAAATCCAGCCAAACGTTCATCAAGCCGATCATCACGAAGTTTTTTGTTTGTTCCACATCATTGATGACACGCGAAATGATTTCCCCTGCACGTGTATTCGAGTAATAGCGAAGACTCAACTTTTGCAAATGCGCATACAATGCATCACGTATATCATACAAAACCTTATTGCTGACGTACTGTGCATAGTACTGCCTGTAATATTCTACTGGCGGTCTTATGATGAAAAAAATCAGGACCGTGCCGCCTAGCCAATAAAATAATTGCCGGGTCATTTCTTCTTTCGTCAGCACATCCGAGCTGATGATATCGTCAATGACAATTTTCATAAGAAGCGGAATGAATAACGGAATCGCAAATTTCACGATGCCGATTAAAATCGTCAGGATAATTTGCCAAGTATACGGTTTGACAAATTGTAAATACCGCTTCATGCTATCTCCCATCTGCTAGTCCTCCCAGATATCAAAAAACCTGCCGCAATCATTTGGCGGTCAGGTTTTCCCACTAATTTTTCACCTTATTTATAGAATTCATACCTAGACGTCCATACATCGATGAAGTCTGGAGCAAAAGGACCTCTTCGTTGCTTGATCCATCCGAGCAGCGTATCCAAATTCCTGTGCAAAATCTGATCGATCACTTCGGGATATCCCATTTGTTTTTTATGTTCGGCATATTCATCCTCATCTAAAATCATATAACTCATATCGGGAAACACTTTCACATCGAGGTCATAATCGATATATTTCAGTGACTGATTGTCATAGACAAATGGGGAGCTCATATTAATGTAATAATAAACGCCGTCTTCCCTCAACATGCATATAATGTTGAACCAATGTTCTGCATGAAAATAACAAATGGAAGGTTCGCGCGTAAGCCAAGTACGCCCATCCGCTTCTGTCACAAGTGTCCGCTCATTCGCTCCGATCACAATATTGCGGGTTCCTTTCAACACCACCGTTTCCTGCCAGACACGGTGGATGCTCCCATCATGCTTGTAGCTATGTATCTGAATCCTTTCGCCTTCTGTAGCAATCGCCATACGTACACCTACCTTTTATTTGCCGGAAAATTTGGAAGCCAATATTATTTCCCTATTATACCAAGAACCCACTCGGATTTGAAACGTTTCAAGTTCACTCATCTGTTTTCGTCCTAAATGCAAATGGTTCCATTTGAATAGGAAGACAATTAGCAAAAGCGAAGGACGCCTGCTTAGACGCGACAGGCATAAGGCGAGTCGACGGCGTGGCGTACTTTGCCGCAGAGTAGAATTGACTATCAAGGAACGCAGTCTAAGATCGCCGCGTCCTGAAAGTGCCTTAATTTCTACAAAGAACGCAGAAATACGGAAAATCGAACCCTTTGCTGTTCGATTGGCAACCACTGCGCAACTCACATCCTGTGAGCCTCCGAGCGTCTGGCGTCAGGAGTCTAGACGTAAAAAAACCGGCAGAAGTTCATTCCTCTGCCGGCCGGTGATGTCCATCCACTTATTTGGTCCCGTTTTCGTAACGATTCGCGCGCGGACCGGAAGCATTGTTTTTGTTTGCTTCAGATTGTTGGTTTTGTTGTCTTACTTCGTTCACGTCCGTTTCAGATCCGAACTCTTCAGTCATACCTTGCTGAGAAAGTTGGTTCTGTTGACGAACTTGCTTCGCGTTTGTTTTACTTGGGTCGCTGTTTTTATTAGCCATGGATTTTCACCTCCGTGCTAATTATCATGTCCACTGTTACAAAATTTATGCCACTGGAAAATTTTTAGTGAAATATTTACAATTACTGTAAAAAATCATGCATTTCCTTTGATTTCATTCCAAATTTTAATAACAGGCACGGGTTTCGGCAATGCTTCCACTTCTTCCTCCGTAAAGAATTGCGCATCATCGGGAATCGTAGTCATTGATGACAGCTCTGCCAAATAACTTTGCAGTTCCCATGTAATATGGGAAAAAACATGTTTAAAGTTGATTAACGCCTTGCAATGATGCAGTTCAATTCCATATTGCGCACGCATTTTGTCATGTAGTGGTTCGTCATCTGTCAATTCGATCATTGGGAACTCCCATAAGTTTGCCAAGAGCCCTTTGGCAGGACGTTGACGCAGCAACCATTGACCTTGCTCATTCCGGATCACAACAGAGGCGACAGGGGTAATTTTCATCTTCGTCTTCTTTGTTTTCACCGGCAATTCTTCTTGGCGACCTTCCAAAAACGCCGCGCAAAAATCGCGCACTGGGCAAAGCAGACATCTCGGCTTCGGCGTACAAATCGTAGCGCCCAGTTCCATCAGGCCTTGATTGAAAGAAGACGGATCTTCTTTGTCAATCAAGTCCATAACCACTTTTTCGAATATCTTTTTCGTCCGGGGAATTGCAATATCTTCTTCTATAATTAATAAACGCGATAGAACACGCATGACATTACCATCGACAGCATGCTCCGGAATGCCGTATGCAATGCTGAGCACCGCCCCAGCCGTATAGGGACCGACACCTTTCAACGCAGAAATTTCTTTGCGGTTTGCGGGCACGCTGCCGCCATAATTCTCCACCACTTCACGGACACCCGCTTGTAAATTCCTCGCGCGGGAATAATAGCCAAGCCCTTCCCACTGTTTCAATAGTTCCTCTTCCTCCGCCTCGGCAAGTGCCGACATCGTAGGAAACTTTTCGACAAAACGCTCATAGTAAGGGATGACCGTGTCGACTCTTGTCTGTTGGAGCATCACTTCTGAAATCCAAATATAGTATGGGTTCGAAGTTCGTCTCCATGGCAGATCCCTTTTTTCTCGTCGGTACCAAGATAGGAGGGATTCGCGGAATTCGTCTTGATGTTCTAAAATTTGCATGTTTTCCTCCTTATCACATATGCTTATTATTGATCGAAAACGGGTATAGGAAAGTGATTATAGAGTTTTCCAATGCCTCGATTGAATTTCTGGCTTAAGGAGTGATTGTTTGGATACTGGAACACATATTGTCATGGGGATTGCACTCGGCGGTCTGGCCATGGTGGATCCGGTTGTCGCATCCGAGCCGGCAACAATGAGCACAGTCGTTGCCGGTGTTATTGTCGGATCCCTTATCCCGGACATCGATACCATTCTAAAACTGAGGAATAATGCGGTCTACATCAGACATCATCGAGGTATTACCCATTCGGTTCCCGCGGTATTACTATGGCCGCTACTCATTACGCTTTTCTTTTCGCTCATTGCTACCGAGGCGAATTTCATCCATTTATGGGCATGGACATTTCTTGCCGTTTTCCTACACGTGTTTGTTGATATTTTCAATTCATACGGGACACAGGCGCTTCGTCCTTTTTCCAACAAATGGGTCGCTATCGGGGTTATCAATACGTTCGACCCTGTTATTTTCATATTGCATGCGATTGCGTTGATCATCTGGGGTATCGGTGCTGACCCTGTCTATACAATTATCACTTTGTACATCGTCATATTCTTTTACTATGTACTCCGTTTTATCATTAAAGCGGCCGTGAAAAAAGCGGTCCATTTTACAATACCCGAGGCAACCGAAATTATTATCGCTCCGACGATACGCTTTTTCCAATGGCGGATTGCCGCTTCTTCGGAAAATTGTCATTATGTAGGACGTGCCTATGGTCGTTCCGTCAATATTTACGACCGCTTCGAACGGGAGCCGATGCCGACATCCCCTCAGATCGAAGTAGCGATGAGTGACCATAATATACAAGCATTCACATCTTTTTCCCCGATTTACAGATGGTCCATTTCGTATATCGGTGACTTATGCGAAGTGCGCCTCATCGACCTACGCTACCGAAGTAAGGGCTATTATCCGTTTGTTGCCGTCGCCCACGTGGATAAGGACTTGAATATTCTCAATTCCTACACAGGCTGGATTTTTTCCGAAGACAAGCTACGGAAAAAATTGAAATTCATGCCGAATTCATAACAAAAGCGGAAGCGCCTGTCTATTAAAGGAACGGAGTCTAAGTGCGCCGCGTCCTCAAAGTGCCTTAATTTCTGCAAAGGGCGCAGAAATTAAGGCAAATCGAACCCTTCGCTGTTCCTGAAAGTGCCTTAATTTTTGCAAAGGACGCAGAAATACGGCAAATCGAACCCTTCGCTGTTCCTGAAAGTGCCTTAATTTCTGCAAAGGGCGCAGAAATACGGCAAATCGAACCCTTCGCTGTTCCTGAAAGTGCCTTAATTTCTGCAAAGGGCGCAGAAATACGGCAAATCGAACCCTTCGCTGTTCCTGAATGTGCCTTAATTTCTGCAAAGGGCGCAGAAATACGGCAAATCGAACCCTTCGCTGTTCCTGAAAGTGCCTTAATTTCTGCAAAGGGCGCAGAAATACGGCAAATCGAACCCTTCGCTGTTCCTGAAAGTGCCTTAATTTCTGCAAAGGACGCAGAAATACGGCAAATTGAACCCTTCGCTGTTCCTGAATGTGCCTTAATTTCTGCAAAGGACGCAGAAATACGGCAAATCGAACCCTTCGCTGTTCCTGAATGTGCCTTAATTTCTGCAAAGGACGCAGAAATACGGCAAATCGAACCCTTCGCTGTTCCTGAAAGTGCCTTAATTTCTGCAAAGGACGCAGAAATACGGCAAATCGAACCCTTCGCTGTTCGATTGGCTATGGGCAAGAATCAACGTCCGTAGCCTCAACCATCGTTGGTTTATTTCCCTGTTTTCACCGATTTGAGCATCGCGATCGGCAATGCTTCTTCGGCGCGCTCGCCGCCAAGTCGGTAGCCCCATGCAAAGCGCCCTTTCAAATAATCGACGTGGAAAAAGACACCTTCATCCCCATCGATCCGGTAAATTTCACCCGGCTCAATCGTTTTCGGATCGACTAAAAACGACTGCGCCATGACCGCTTTCCGCTGATAGACCGCATACTCATTGACGATGCCGAGCTGCTCTGCCTTCCGTGCCTTTTCCATCAGTCTGCCGATTTCAGTACGTAGTTCATGTTCAGTCATTTCACTATATTTTTTCTCAATCTCCATCTTCTTCATTCTCCTTCTTTTCAATAAACGCATCAATCCGGTCAAACGGGATACCCTTTTGATACATCGCCTGTTTCACACGATTATTCAAATTCCGACCACTGAATTTCGAGCTATAGCGACGCCAAGCCTTCTCTCCGACTGAGTCGGTTATGCCGGCCCATTCATCTTCTTCTCGATCAAAGTCAATGCCTTCAAGCGCTTGTTTAATAATATCAAATGAATACCCTTTTCGGAGCAACGCATTTTGGATTTTCTGTTTCAGTTGCGCAGGGGCAATAGCGCGGTTCGCATTGGCCGCTTTCTCCGCCAGTTTTGTAGCAATTTGAAGCTGTTCATCTTCCGAATAAGATTCGAGCACTTGGGCTTGCAGCTCCTTCCCGATCCCTTTTTTTTGCAATTCTTGACGAATCGCTCTTGGACCTTTACTAGATGCATTTTTCTGCGTTTGAAGAAGGGCTTCCGAAAATGTCTCATCATTTAAGAAACCGAGATTTCTCAATTTCACAATCGCTTCCCGTACAACCGCTTCTCCATACCCGGCATCCAGCAGCTTTTTCTTCACCTCATGCTCGCTTCGCATTCTGAATCCTAGGTAATGCAGAGCGCGATTGAATGCTTTTCGGATCTCATCCTCATAGACCATGTCATCGATCGACCAGTCGTCCAACGTCATCCCTTTGGTGAGTCCAAATTTCACGAGGATCGCTTCATCTACACTGAAAGCATATTTTTCATCCAAAAAAATATTGTATCGTTCGCTATCTTTTTTCTGTTGTGTTATTTTCGTAATGACAGGCAATTCTCACAAAACCTCCCTGCTTCTTCTATTCAGTATACATGTTCCATCCATCACATTCAGCTATATCGTTCAGGCTATCAGAGGGAAATCTATTGGAGGTGGAAACTATGAAAATCGTTATAGCAGGCGGTTCCGGTTTCGTTGGACAGGCGTTAACCAAATTATTAGCGGAAGAAGGACACGAACTTATCATTTTAAGTAGGGATGCATCCAAAAGAGTTCACAACATTTCCTATGTCCAATGGCTTCAAACGGGGGCAGCTCCTGAAAAAGCAATCCAGTCTGCAGATGTATTTATCAATCTTGCCGGCATTTCCATCAATGCTGGTCGCTGGAATCGTGAGCATCAACAGCAAATTTACGACAGCCGGATGGCAGCGACTGAGGAATTATTACGGATCATCGCTACTTTGGAAACGAAGCCGTCTGTCCTTATCAATGCCAGTGCGATCGGGATTTATCCCGCTTCGGATGATACCGTCTATACGGAGGATTCGATTGATTTCGCTACGGATTTTCTTGCGAAGACAGTGGCGGACTGGGAAAAGAAAGCAGCGCAAGCGCAAAACGATTCTGTTAGAACGGCCTTTATGCGATTCGGTGTCATTCTCGGGAAAGATGCCGGTGCTCTTCCACCCATGATCCTGCCGTATAAATTATTTGCAGGCGGAACAGTCGGAACAGGCCAACAATGGATTTCATGGGTCCATATTCAAGATGTGGCACGTGCCATTTCGTTTGTCATTCAAAATGAGAACGTACAAGGTCCCGTCAATGTGACAGCTCCTTTTCCAAAAAGGATGGCGTATTTTGGCAAGACGATCGGTACGGTACTACATCGTCCACATTGGCTCCCCGTTCCTTCCCTTATGATGAAAATAGCTCTTGGTAAAAAAAGTGCTCTTGTTCTCGAAGGACAGCATGTAGTGCCTCAAAAATTGCTCGACAACGGTTTCGAATTTCAATATCCGACACTGGAAGTCGCCTTAAAAAATTTATTGTAACCTTTGCATAGTGTAACCATTTTGACGCATCCTACGAGTAAAAAGAAGGGTGCGTTTTGGATGTTCAAACAACATGTTTCCGGCATTGTATTGGCTTTTTCCATCATACTGGCTGGTTTCCTATTCAATCCTTTCACTGCGGGAGCGGAGGAATTCCATTGGGGCTTCAAAAAGGCGACAAAAGGCGTCCCACCGGATGCGGGAGCTGCCTTGAATACATTACTGGATGATTATGGGGCGATCTATAAAGGAAAACCCGATGAAAAAATTGTGTACTTAACCTTTGATAATGGTTACGAAAATGGCTATACGGAAAGCATTTTAGATACACTGAAAAAAGAGGACGTCCCAGCAACTTTTTTCCTAACCGGCCATTACTTGAAAAGCGCCACTCCCCTTGTCAAACGAATGATTAAAGAAGGGCACGGCATCGGGAACCATACGCTTGATCATCCGAATTTGACGACCATTTCCGTGAAGCGAATGGAAGAAGAATGGACAAATTTCGATAAATTATTAAATGAGCTAACCGGCATCAAACGAACCGTCTACACAAGACCGCCTGAGGGCGTTTTCAATGAAAAAGTACTCGCTAAAGGAAATGAGCTCGGATACCGGCATATTTTTTGGTCCATCGCTTTCATCGACTGGCACAAAGATAAACCACGCGGCCGGGATTATGCCTATAACGAATTGATGACTCAGCTCCATCCTGGGGCAGTCATTTTAATGCATACTGTCTCACCCGATAATGCACAAGCTTTACCTTCCTTTATCCAAGACGCAAAAAAAGCCGGCTATGCATTCCATACACTGGATGATCTTGTAATGGAACACGAAAATATCCATTCTTTTTTTAGATAATGAAAAGGCCCAGTCCATATCTGATTGTCAGAATACGGCTGGGCCTTTACGTATGTGCGCTATCTTCATTTTCCATTTTCATTTGCATAATTCGTAGTCGTTTCCAAGCATAAGGCTATCGAACGTTTACGGATCCCCTCCTTCAACATCAGGATTCGATACGTCTTTCACTACGCCCTCCTTTTCGTTTAATTATTTGTATCTTATCACATTATCAACCTATTGTAAAGATTCTGTTAATAATTATTTACAATTCGTACGAAAGTCCTGTCACACTTCATTGATAATTTCTGTTTTTTCGTTTACGATAACGTAGGATGAAAGAAGGAAGGTGTACAGATGGATAAACCACAAACAAACAGCACGATTGAAAGTTTGAAGTCAAGATTGCATCAATTCCTTGAGACATTGGATTCGATTGAACCAGAAACAGCTGACCTACAAGACATCGATCATCTCATCAGCATGATCGATGAGCTCGAAGAACAAATGGATAAAATGAAAACAGATAACTAAACTATTGGGGGAAATTTGGGAATGTACATAGAACAAATTGAAAAAAGCCTTTATGAACTCATTTGCGAAACCTCAACAAATCTTCCTAAAGATGTACGGCGGAAAATCCGGGCGGCCAAAGAGCAAGAAGATGCTGGTACGCGTGCGGCAATGAGCTTGGATACCATTGCACGCAATATCAATATGGCGGACGAGAAAATCTCTCCGATTTGTCAAGATACGGGTCTACCGACATTTAAAATCAAAACCCCAGTAGGCGTCAACCAACTGGAAATTAAAGCAGCAATCAAACGAGCCATCGTACAGGCGACAAAAGATGCCAAACTTCGCCCTAACTCCGTCGATTCATTAACTGGCGATAATAGCGGGGACAATCTTGGAGAAGGAGTACCTGTTGTTAAATTTGAACAATGGGAACAAGATCATATCGAAGTCAAATTGATTTTAAAAGGCGGCGGCTGCGAAAACAAAAATATCCAATACAGCTTGCCAACTGAACTCGAAGGCCTCGGACGCGCCGGCCGTGACCTCGATGGCATCCGTAAATGTATTTTGCATTCCGTCTATCAAGCACAAGGCCAAGGCTGCTCGGCAGGTTTCATCGGTGTAGGAATCGGCGGCGACCGCGCTTCCGGTTATGATCTGGCAAAAGAGCAGCTCTTCCGTGAAGTGGATGATGTCAATCCGAACGCACAACTGGCGGAGCTGGAAGACTATATTTTAGATACGGCGAACAAACTTGGCATTGGAACGATGGGCTTCGGCGGCGAAGCGACTCTCCTCGGCTGTAAAGTTGGAGTCATGTACCGCATTCCGGCAAGTTTCTATGTATCCGTAGCGTACAATTGCTGGGCATACCGTCGGATGGCCGTAGATATTGATGCAAAAACTGGCGAAATTACAAACTGGCATTATAATGACGGCGAAAAAATCGCCTTCGCAGAGCAAGCTGAACAACAGGATGAAAAGAAGTCAACATCCCGCACAGTGGAATTGACGGCTCCTATTACAGAAGAGCAAATCCGTGACCTGAAAGTCGGCGATGTCGTCAAAATTAGCGGGCGGATTTACACAGGCCGGGATGCGATCCATAAGCACTTAATGGAAAATGAATCACCAGTGGACTTGGACGGACAAATCATCTACCATTGCGGTCCTGTTGTTGCGAAAGACGAAGACGGCAATTACGAAATCAAAGCCGCCGGTCCAACAACATCCGCTCGGGAAGAGCCGTACCAAGGAGACATTATGAAGAAATTCGGTGTCCGCGCTGTCATCGGAAAAGGCGGGATGGGACCGAAAACACTTGCGGCACTTGAAGAACACGGTGGAGTCTATTTGAACGCAATCGGCGGCGCAGCTCAATATTATGCCGACTGTATCAAAGCCGTCGAAGGTGTTGATCTGCTCGAATTCGGAATCCCTGAAGCGATGTGGCATTTGCGCGTAGAAGATTTCACAGCAGTCGTCACAATGGACTCGCATGGCAACAGCCTTCACGCAGATGTCGACAAATCTTCGCTAGAGAAATTGGCACAATTCAAAGAAAAGGTATATAGCTAATACTACAAATAGTCTTGGATTCGGTTGAAAGCCGAACCCAAGGCTTTTTTATTCCTCCATATTAAGCCACTATGATTCCTCTCCTATCCTCGCGACACTTTTTCAAGCAAACTAGTGTCATTTTGTTTTCCTAGTTGATATACTATAAATTATAATTATTATTATTAAGTAATCAATATTAAAAATTGGGTAAAAGCTAGATAAAGCATGTGAAAATTTGTTTAAGTAATAATAAATGAATGAAAATAATTCTCAATTAGGAGGTACTTCTATGACTACTATTACTGAAAAACAACCAATGACTCAATTCTGGGGATGGAAACATTTGGAATTGGGCGCTGCGCTTCTTTCCGGTATCCTTATCGCTGCGGCATGGCTCATTGGAAGGGATGAAAATAGCACACTGACAGTCACTCTTTATATCATCGCTTTCCTCATTGGCGGGTTTGCCAAAGCGAAAGAGGGGATCGAGGAAACGATTAATAACAGGCAGTTAAATGTTGAAATGCTTATGATTTTTGCTGCCATCGGTTCGGCCATCATCGGTTACTGGGCAGAAGGGGCGATTCTGATTTTCATTTTTGCAATCAGTGGTGCACTTGAAACGTACACACTCAATAAAAGCCACCGGGAAATTTCTTCCCTTATGGAATTACAGCCTGAAGAAGCTTGGCTGATCCATGAAGATGGGACGGAAACCAAAGTGCCCACAGCTTCTTTACCGGTCGGTTCACGTCTTCTTGTGAGACCGGGAGAAAGAATACCGGTCGACGGACAAATCATTTATGGCCACTCTACTATAGACATGTCCGCCATTAACGGCGAATCGATCCCTGTTTCCAAAGGTGTAGGGGATGAGCTGTTTGCAGGTACCGTCAATTTAAACGGTGTCATCCATATCGAAATGACAAAACCGAGCTCCGAAACGCTTTTCCAAAAAATCATCACACTTGTCCAAAGCGCACAAAGTGAAAAGTCTCCTTCTCAGCAATTCATCGAAAAGTTTGAAGGGACTTATGTCAAAGCTGTCATCATTACTGTCCTTGTTATGATGGTTCTGCCCCATTACTTGTTCGGCTGGGACTGGACGACGACACTCTATCGCGCCATCGTGCTACTTGTTGTCGCGTCTCCTTGTGCCCTCGTCGCGTCCATCATGCCTGCAACACTTGCGACCATTTCCCAGGCGGCAAAACATGGAATTTTAGTTAAAGGCGGGGTCCATCTTGAACATCTGGCTTCCATCCAAGCGATCGCCTTCGACAAAACCGGAACGTTGACAAACGGCAAACCGATCGTCACGGATTTCCTTGTCCGTGACGAAGCGAATCCTCTCGAAACATTGACCTTACTAGCAGGAATCGAAGCGCATTCGAATCACCCGCTTGCTGTAGCGATCGTGACATATGCAAAAGGCGAAGGGATTCCAGTTAAACCAACAGGCCATCTCGAAGACGTACCCGGTTATGGAGTCCGCGCATTTTCGACTGACGCCGAATGGCTCGTCGGCAATCCTCGCTTTGTCGGGCAAGTGGAAGCAGAACATTTTAAAAACGGCTTAGCCTTCAAACTGATAGAAGACGGGAAAACAGTTATTTTCCTAAAGGACGAAAAAGGTATTTTAGCTGCAGTCGCGCTACAAGATACATTGCGGGACGAAGCGGTACAGACCATCCGCCAATTGAAACGTGCAAACATCCAGACAATGATGCTGACTGGTGATAACGAAAAAACAGCCGCAGCCATCGCCGGTGCAGCCGGACTGGATGCCTATGTGGCTGAATGTACACCTAAAACTAAAGTAGACCGATTAAAACACCTATTGGCCACAAAACGGACAGTCGGGATGGTCGGGGATGGTGTCAATGATGCACCCGCCCTTGCTACTGCAACATCCGGCATCGCTATGGGAGAAGGAACAGATGTCGCACTCGAAACAGCGGATATCGTACTCATGAAAAATGATCTATCCCGCCTCCCTTATGCGATTAAACTATCACGGAAAATGCAACGGATCGTCAAACAGAATGTCATCTTTTCCATCACTGTCATCATCATTCTCGTCCTGTCGAACTTCATGCAAGTCGTCGATCTGCCACTCGGCGTCATCGGCCATGAAGGAAGCACCATTCTCGTCATCTTAAACGGCTTACGAATGCTGAACCCGATTAAATAACTGTATAATAAAAAGCAATGCGGTCATTTACATGACCGCATTGCTTCTTCGTTTGGCTTTTTTTGCTTCGGCTCTTTCCGTCATGACCGCATTCAGTTGGCCGCCAAGCATCAAGATAATCGCCGAAAAATAAAGCCACATCATTAGAACGATAATCGTTCCAATACTTCCATATGTCTTTGAATAGTTGGCAAAACTACTAACATAAAATGAGAATCCAAGAGATGTCACAATCCAACCGATTGTCGCAAACACTGCTCCCGGCAGTGCGCTTTTTAATCGGATTTTCAAATCGGGAACAATCCAGTAAATAACTGTAAAAACGCAGAAAATTAAAATTGGCGGTATCGTCCAGCGCAATTTATTCCATAAAGTTAGGAAATCATCTTCCATTCCAAAAGCTGAAAATGCAATAATCCCTATTTGCTGCCCGAATATCGGTAAAACGAGCGCAACGATGAACACCGCAATCAGCATAATAGTAAAGACGACTGACATTCCCCGTGCCACTACGAAAGAACGTGTCTCTTCTGTAAAATAAGACCGGTTCAAAGCTTTCGTCAATGCATTCATCCCTTTGGAAGCGGACCAGATTGTCGCCACGACACCGATGGATAATAAGCCTCCATTTCGATTCTCCAACACTTCCCCTAATGTCTCTTCAATGAGGATCCCGACACTTTCAGGAGCATAATCGCGTATGAAGAGAAAAATCTGCGCCTGATCTAAATTCAAAAATGGTAACAGTGTCATGATGAAGATTAGTAGAGGGAATAAGGACAAAAGGAAAAAGAAGGCGAGTTGAGAGGCAAGCCCCGTAACATCGACTTTCTTAATCCGGACAAGCAGTTCTTTTCCAAAACCGTGCACCGTCGTCACATCAAATTGTTCCAAATCCCCATCCTTTACATCGTCGATAAATTTCGTAATGGAGGTATTGTGCAAAACCCCCTTTTTTTCATCTTCTCGCTTTTTATTGATGGATGTTTCTTCCGTATCTATCCATGTTGGAGTTGGTCGATCATTTCTCACATTCGCTTCACTCCTTTCATAGCCATTTACTTTTTTGTTTCGCTGTCCTGTGGTTCTGCGGTCTCATTAACGATCGATTTGTATTCGTCCTTGGATTCGACAAAGGCATCCTTTGTATTCACAACAAGCTCCTTCACTTGAGGGGTCAATGTTTTTAACTCCTCCACTTGCTGTTTAATGTATGTAACGTCTTCCGTTAGTTGATCATAAACGGATTGATATTTTTCTTTCTTCTCTTTCAATTTCCATTTTAAAATATCCGGATTTTTGGAATAAAAACCGATTTCCGATAAAATTGCATTGGATTTTCTGCTTACTTGTTCACGTGTATGGCGATCAAAGAAACTGACTGCAGCACCTAATAGTGCTCCAAAAAGGACATATTTTCCGAATTTGTTTTCACCCATTTTAAAACCTCCAAATGATATCGAATTTGCATTTACCATTATACCCTCAACAATGGGAACGCAAACAATCTAACCAATTTATAAAATAACACTTGACGCGGGGCATTAATTTTCGGAATATTAATATTAACAAAAAATATACTAGAGAAATAGGAAAGAGGTGACTCATCGCTAAATAAGACTAATCTACTATTCAAAGCGACTTGATATTAACAAAGGGGGTAAGGGAAATGGACGCGATTTCAAATTTTTTGGATAAAATAGGTGGCGTTATCTGGGGACCGCCGCTTCTCGTTCTTCTTGTCGGTACTGGTATTTTTTTAACGGCTAGACTTGCATTTATTCAAGTACGATTATTACCGTATTCTTTAAAACAAGTTTTTTCACGAAAGCATGACAAAAAAGTGGATGGCGATATTTCACAATTCCAAGCACTGATGACCGCAATGGCGGCCACTGTCGGGGTAGGCAATATTGTCGGGGTTGCAACGGCGGTTTACATGGGAGGACCTGGGGCGGTGTTTTGGATGTGGATGGCAGGTTTCTTCGGAATGGCCACAAAATATGGAGAAGCCATCCTCGCTGTTAAATATCGCGTCAAAGACTCCAATGGTCAAATGGCAGGCGGACCGATGTATTATCTTGAACATGGTTTGAAACAACGTTGGCTCGGCGTCCTGTTCGCCATCTTCGGTGCTTTTGCGGCGTTCGGCATCGGAAATGGAACACAATCGAAAGCCGTTGCCGATGTCGTCCATAACACATTTGGTGTTTCACACTGGATTACGGGAATTGCACTTGTCATTTTCGGTGCATTGGTCATCCTAGGCGGTATCAAATCAATCGGTCGAGTGACGGCTTTCTTCGTACCGATCATGGCCTTATTCTATTTCATTGCCGGCCTTATCGTAATGGTCACGAATATTGGTCTAATTCCAGAAGCTTTTAAGACAATCTTTACATTCGCCTTCACTGGAGAAGCGGCGGTCGGCGGAGCAATCGGGGCTGCCATCCGTTTCGGGGTCGCTCGTGGTCTATTCTCCAATGAAGCAGGGCTTGGTTCCGCTCCGATTGCTGCAGCAGCAGCCAGAACGGATATGCCTGGACGTCAAGCATTGATCTCGATGACCCAGGTGTTATTCGATACACTTATCATCTGTTCGATTACAGGCGTGACAATCGTCATGTCCGGTCAATGGCATAACAAAGACATTGACGCGGGTGCACTGACCGCTGAAGCATTTGGAACATTCCTTGGTTCAGCGGGTCCGATTGTCGTGGCCATCGGTTTGATCTTCTTTGCCACGTCAACAATTTTAGGATGGAGCTATTACGGTGAGAAATGTTTCCAATACTTGTTCCCGAATCGTAACGCAGTCCTTGGATATCGCGTGATTTTCGTCGGTTTCATTTTCGTCGGTGCAATCGCTTCACTCGACGTTGTTTGGGCTCTTGCTGACGTGTTGAATGGTTTGATGGCCATTCCGAACTTGATTGGTCTTCTCGGTCTATCCGGTGTCATCGTCTATGAAACGAAGCGATTCCAAAAGAAAATCGATGAGGAAAAGGCAGCCGCCAAAGCCGGGAAACTTGCAGATCCGGTTGACAGTAAGCTAGATTAATGAAATGATAAAGTGAAACTTCAATCAGTGGGGGTTTTTCCCATCCCCCCTCTGATTGTTAGTTGAACCAATCGGGCTTTTATCTTCTTTTAACGGATGTCCAAACTATTTGCTGAAGGAAGGCAACTTAAGTTCGTGGCGTCCTGTAAGTGCCTTAATTTCTGCAAAGAGCGCAGAAATACGGCAAATCGAACCCTTCGCTGTTCGATTGGCAGTTGATCTCCCACCTATCCTTATCGTTTTACTTAAGTCTTGAGGTGGGAGTCTTACTGCCCGTTAATGCGGGATAAAGTCCGAAGCTAACGAAAGGCGGATAAGACTCATGGATCTATCAACCCCTACACCGGAAAATGTCACCTACATGATTGAGCAGATTAAAGAAAAACTCCGCATGGTCAACGTAGACGCATTGAAAGCAGAAAATTTCAATACATCGCAATACGAAGACCTGCACTATATGTACAATATGGTGATGAAACGTGAAACAATCACACCGAATGAAATGCAAGCGATCGTCGCCGAACTCGGCTCACTCAGAAATTAACGGCGCCAGTATCCAAATAAAAAGATTCACGGGATCAATTCCCGTGAATCTTTTTATTTGCCTAAAATCGATTTCATTCGAATGCTCTGCCGTCTTCCAGTACAAGCGGTTGGACCAACACTTCTACCCGCCGGTTTTTACTTCGGCCTTCTGCTGTATCATTCGATGCAATCGGCTGGAATTCACCATATCCTTTCGCACTGAACAATAACGGATCGATCCCTTCGTTGTCGACAAGGATCGTTAAAAAGTTCACAGCTCGTTTGACGCTCAGCTCCCAATTGGAAGCAAATTGGGCGGTGTGAATTGGAATATTATCCGTATGGCCCGTCACCACAACTTGACGTGGCGGATCAAATTTTAACAGTTCAGCAATATCTGATGCAAACCCTTCATATTGAGGAGCGATTTCTGCGCTTCCTGTATTGAAAAGAATGCTGTCCCGAATCGTAATGAGCAATCCTTCATCCGTCAGCTTCGTTTCGAACTGATTTTCCAACTCATGCACCGCTATATATTCATCCACCCGATCTTGGATTTCACCAAGTGAGCGACGGTCTTCTAAAAACGATGAGTTTTCACTCTCCGTTCCAACCGAATCTTTTGGTACCGGAACAGCAGTAGGGGACGAGTTGTCCATGATGCCGTGTCCCCCATCGAAAATTTCACTGAAGACAGACGATATCTGACTGAATTTCGCCTCGTCAAGTGAACTTGATGCAAACAGTACAATGAACACCGCCAACAACAAAGTAAGGAGGTCTGCATACGGTAACAGCCAAGATTCATTCACTTCATGTTCTTCTTTTTTCCGCTTACGTCTCTTCGGCAAGCTGTCCCGCCTCCTTATCATCCCTGTTTTTAACGGCTAGTTTTCGTCGTTCTTCTACAGATAGATAGGATGACAGTTTCTGTTCAATCACTCGTGGTGCTTCCCCTTCCAAGACGGAAAGAATTCCTTCAATCATCATTTTTTTCTGTCTGACTTCCTCATTGGATTTCCGTTTCAATTTATTAGCAAAAGGATGCCATAGTACATATCCCGTAAAAATCCCAAGGAGTGTCGCAATGAATGCTGCGGAAATTGCTGTTCCTAAAGCATTGATATCATTCATGTCCTTGAGGGCTGCAACGAGACCAACGACCGCACCGAGAACGCCCAATGTCGGAGCATACGTACCAGCTTGTGAAAAAATCTGTGATCCAGCCGAGTGTCGCTCTTCCATCGCTTCTACTTCCTCTGTTAAAACATCTCGAATATAATCAGCATTTTGCCCATCAATTGCTAAACCAAGCCCATTTTTCAAAAATGGGTCTTCGATTTCATCCGCCTTTGCTTCCAGTGACAATAGCCCTTCACGTCTTGCAATATCCGCCCAATTGGAAAACATGCGGATAATGTCGGAATCAGCCGCCAGTTTCTGCTCTTTAAATAAAACGCCAAAAAGTTTTGGGACACGCTTTAACTCACTCATTGGAAAAGCGATGACGACAGCTGCAACTGTCCCAACAATGATAATCAGAATCGCTGCAAAGTTTAACAGGTTATCTGGTGTGACTCCCTTCATGGCCATTCCTACAAAAAGAGCGACAAACCCAAGAACAAGCCCGAACACTGTTGATAAATCCATAGGTTGAACCTCCAAATATTCCATACTTCTTCTTATTTCGGCATTTATCTCAAATTCTTTAGATGCTCCATCTGAATAAACTGCTGTTATTTTTCAAATTAGGCATATCCCTAATCGGTTCTACATTGCACCCATGGAGCTTAAATTGTTACTATGAAGAGGATTAGGAAAGGAGCAATGCTTTATGTCCACTTTCGAACAACAATTGGCTCATTATGCAGACCTTGCAGTACAAGTCGGGGTGAATATTCAACCGAACCAATACCTTTATATCAGCGCATCTACTGAAACGACGGAGTTTGTCCGTCTCGTTGTGGAAAAAGCGTATGATGCCGGTGCACGTCAAGTATTTGTCGATTGGAACGATGATGCCGTAACCCGGATCCGCTATGAAAAAGCCCCATCGGATTCATTTGCCGAATTTCCAGAATGGAAAGTGATGGAGCGTGAACAGCTGGCGGAAAAAGGTGCGGCTTTCATGAGCATTATTTCTCAAAGTCCCGACCTGTTAAAAGGAGTGGAGTCGTCACGGATTAGCGACTTCCAAAAAGCATCCGGCCAAGCGCTTGATAAATATCGCCAATATGTTCAATCCGATAAAATCAGCTGGACTGTCATTGCCGCTCCATCTGAAGCATGGGCCGCGAAAGTGTTCCCTGAACTTCCAGTTGAAGAGCGTATACCGGCTCTTTGGAACGCCATTTTCCAATCGGTCCGTGCAGATCAGGAAAACCCTGTACAAGAATGGATTGAGCATGACAACCGTTTGCATGAAAAAGTCGATTATTTAAATCAAAAACGTTATCGCAAACTCCATTACACGGCTCCTGGTACCGATCTTACGATTGAATTACCCGAAGGGCACTTATGGTGTGGTGCGGGGAGTGTCAACGAAAAAGGACATGCATTTATGGCGAATATGCCAACCGAAGAAGTGTTTACCGTACCTTTGAAAACAGGTGTCGATGGAGTCGTCTCCAGCACGAAACCGTTAAGCTACGGCGGGAATATCATCGATCACTTTACAATTACCTTCCAAGAAGGACGTGTCATTGATGTATCTGCCGAACAAGGGGAAGAAGTGTTGAAACAGTTGATTGATACGGATGAAGGGGCAAAATATTTAGGCGAAGTCGCGCTCGTACCACATACGTCACCGATTTCCCAATCAGGACTACTGTTCTACAATACGCTTTTTGACGAAAACGCCTCCAATCATCTTGCTCTTGGGAGTGCTTATGCATTTTGCATCGAAGGCGGGAAAACGATGTCTCGTGAGGAATTGGAACAACGTGGGCTCAATCAAAGTATTACACATGTCGACTTCATGATCGGTTCCGCCGAAATGGATATTGACGGTATACTGGATGACGGTTCTACAGAACCAATCTTCCGTAATGGCAACTGGGCATTCTAAGATATGTCACATTTGATAAAAACATTTCAAGTTCCTCTTAAATAATGAGATGGGATGCTGTATAATAGAGACAGTGTCAAACAACCATTGGAGAGAGGGGTCTTAAACATGGGCTTAATGTTTTCGACAGTCATTGGATATACAGTTTGCCTTGGTTTGGTAGGCGGATTTATCATGCATTACCTAGCAAAAGCTCTTCCTACTGCCGACTCGGTAAGAATTGATCCAAAACCAGAGAATAAGTTCTAAGAGTTGCCGACTGGCAACTCTTTTCTTTTTCCTTATTTTCCTGTATGATAAGTGGAAATTATTTGATGACAGGAGAGAGTCTATGACAATCTTATCTGAAATTCTTACGTTCAATGAAAACTTTGTACACGAAAAAGAGTATGAACAATATGCGACAACCAAATTTCCTAATAAGCGTATCGTCATCATAACGTGTATGGATACGAGATTGACCGAGTTATTGCCTAAAGCGATGAATTTGAAAAATGGGGATGCCAAAATTATTAAAAGTGCCGGAGCAGTTGTGACGCATCCTTTCGGCGGGATCATGAGAAGTATCCTTATCGCAATTTATGAACTCCAAGCTGACGAGGTATATATTGTCGGCCATCACGATTGTGGGATGAGTTCAATCGACACGGAGTCGATCATTGGAAAAATGGTGGAGCGCGGAATTGATAAGAGCCTGTTTAAAACGCTAAAATATTCCGGAGTAGATATGAGACAATGGCTTCATGGTTTTAACGATGTCACAAAAAGTGTCAAAGCGAGTGTCGATGCAGTTCGAAATCACCCGTTAATGGATCAAAACGTACCGATTCATGGTCTGGTCGTACACCCGGATACTGGAAAACTGGATGTCATTGTCGATGGCTATGTAAATGAGGAAATAATGCAATGACATATTTCCCGGGAAATAGACAAACGAAAAGCGTAGGGCGCCGCTTAGATGCGACAAGCGCTGGAAGACTTGAAGATAAAGGCGTTCTTTGCCTTTATCAGCAAGTCTGAAGCGACTCGAGCGTCTGGCGCCCGAAGTCTAGACAGAAGCCTATTCTCCTTTCATAGGAACCGGCTTCTTATTTTTGCAGTGAGTTTCCGCCATGCGGCCTTACCCTTTCAATATTCATCCTCCAACATGGTGTAGAGATAATGATCTTCCCACACACCATTGATGTACAATAATTTCCGCAATAATCCTTCTTGAGTATAACCGGCTTTCTCCAGCACTTTTACCGATCCCGTATTGCGCGGTGAGACATAGGCCTCTACTCTATGTAAGGACACTTTTTCAATCGCGAACTTCGTAACGAGGCGAACCACTTCTGTCGCCAGTCCCCTTCCTATTTCCCGTTCGTCAATCGAATACCCGATAAATCCACTCGAAAAAGGCAATCTTTTAATGCTGTAAAGTGAAATATGTCCGATTAGCCGGCTTGTGGCGGAATCAAAAACACCAAAATTATATTCCCGCCGATCCCTCATTTGATAGAGCGATTCCCTGATTTTTTCCCTTTGAACGGCTACGGTGAAATAACTATTTTCGTGTCGCGGTTCGAAAATAGACCAATATTCTTTATTAGCAATTAGCATTTCCGTAAAGATTGTCGCATCATCTTCTGTTAAGATGCGTAAATAACATGTTTGTCCTTCAAGCAAAATCAATGTCCATTCACCCTTTTTGCGCAATAAATTCTCACAGCTTCCCGATTACCATTCCATCATATCCTGCGATGTCCATCCAAGTAAAATCTTCCGCATCTTCGTGCCAACTGATCAGCCATGCAAGAAATACTCTTTGCCTAAGCATTTTAAATGTGCTGCACATCCCTTTTGGCACTCTCCTTTTCATAGTTCCAAATTTTCCAAAAACATGTATCCAGTATAGCATGAATATTCTACAGACGAAATATTGCAATTGTGACGGAAACTTCATATTTTCTTTCGCCTTCCTCATCTTTCCTCTGTATACTATTCAATAGGAGGATTTGAATATGTTTAGAATGATCATCATGACCCTTTCTCTCATTGCAGTCGTACTTATGAATGCAGTAGCAAATATACTGCCACTCAACGGTAAAACCACCGGTGAAATCGCTAACCAATTACCAGTCCTTTTCATCCCTGCTGGATATGTCTTTATCATTTGGGCTGTGATTTACGTATTACTCGCCTGCTGGTTATTTGGTTCTAATCGAAACCGCAACGATACCAATCGAGTGGTCCTCAATCTTAGAGGGATATTATTCAGCATCAGTTGCCTGTTCAATATCGCTTGGATTCTATTATGGCATTTCCGCTATTTCGATTGGACAATTATCATCATGATAAGTCTTCTGCTAACACTTCTTGCGCTTTACTTTACGTATCCGAAAAAAGATCAACAATTTTTGGGAAGATTACCGATCGCCGTCTACCTAGGATGGATTTTTGTGGCTACGATTGCGAACATCAGCTATGTCCTCACTTTGCATGAATGGTCTGGCTGGGGCTTAAGCGATCCGTTGTGGACAGTCCTTTATTTGACATTCGCAACCGCTATTGCACTCCACTTCCTTTACCATCATGCAGATATCGCCTTGAACCTTGTTTTCATGTGGACATTTATTGGTATTGCTGTAAAAAATGGAATAAATGAGTTATTTGTTTCATCCGCCGCCCTTTTCCTGACAGCTGTGATCGGAACCGGTTGCTTCCTCATAAGAAAAGCGAAAAACAAGCATCTATAAAAAAACGCCGTTCCTCCGAGGAGAACGGCGTTTTTTCATTTACGATCCAACAGACGTGGGGCCGATGTAAACAATATTGAGGCGACAACAGCTGATAAAATAATGGAAGGAACCATATAACTTCCGTTATACACAAGTGAATAAATCCATACAGGTTGCCCTTCTGGAGCGTAGGATCCGAAGAACACAATTCCGCCAATAAAATGGATTAAATAACGAAGTGCCCCACCAATCACTGTACCGATAACGATTGCAGTTACCATTGAGCCCTTTTGTCCTGTTTTCTTACTATACAGCAGCCAACCGAGTGTAACAGCCGCAACACCAACTAGCGTATAGGCAACAAAATAATCAAGGGCCGCTTGGATCGCATTGAATACATAGCCGCCCATTGCCAACTGTAACAGGCCGCTTACAAACCCTGTCAACATTCCACCAACCATCCCCCAGCGAAATGCCATGACGATAATCGGTAGCATCGACAGCGTAATCGATCCTCCCTGCGGCAACGAAAAGCCGATTTTATCAAGCACAAATGACACTGCACCTAAAATCGCCACTTCAAGTAATAGCTGAAGTTTTTGACGTTCCATATAAATTCCTCCCCACTATTAGCGGGGATGCGATAGAAGATAAGCGCGTTCCCGGACTTCCAGACAATAAAAAACGATCTCCCGGATAGAACGGGACATCGATTATGTCTGTTTCCATCCACATCCCTACGCAAGAATGATCTTACAGGTTCTAAGGGTCAGGACATCCCGTCCAATCTCAGCCAACTAGGCACCCCTTGTGGTTCCATTATTCAATTACAGTCCCATTGTATAAGACTGCCTCTATATAATCAAGATGAATAGTAGACGTTTAGTTTCCGATAGCGTCAGTGCCAACTGGAGGGATTATGATGACGAACCATAAACTATTAGCGGCCTTATGTTATTTCAGTGTCTTTTTTGCCCCTTTTTTACTTCCTGGGATTGTGTACTTCATTACCGACGATCGCGAAGTGAAACACCATGCAAAACGTTCGCTCGTGTCTCATCTCGTTCCTGTCATCCTGCTCATCGCCGGTTTCATCATCTATACCTTTTCCATGTTATCGATGTCATCCCCTATGGATGAATTGCTTCTGCACAATAACCGATTCAATTTTTGGCAATGGGCGCCCGTTCTATTTACGCTCATCTATGGCCTTCTTTTTCTAGTCATCGTTGTTTGGAATATCATTCAAGGTGTCAAACTAGTAAAATGAATGTTTACTACCGAAACTTACAGGGAAAAAAATCAATAAATGCTTGTCTTAGGAGAGGAATACAATGAAATTGGGTAAAGTAGTGAAAACAGCCATTAAATTAGCACCTATCGTTTATCCGATTGTCCGGAAAGTGATGGAGGAAAAAAAAGTAAGCAAAAAGACAGTTTCCCGAAAATGACAAAAAACCTGCAAACGCGCTAAAATGTTTGCAGGCTTTTTTTTGCCTTCATTATGATATAGTATGGTATGAAAAAGAATGAACGGAAGAAAGGATTTGTGCATTTATGATTGCAAAAACTGAGCAGGAAATCCAAGCTTTAAAAAAGATCGGTAAAATTGTTGCGGAAATTCGGGAAGCTTTGAAAGAGGCAACAGTCCCTGGAATTACAACGAAAGAAATCGATGAACTTGCCGGACGGCTTTTTGAGGAGAAAGATGCCGTTTCCGCTCCTATCGATCAATACGATTTTCCAGGCTATACATGCATTAGCGTTAACAATGAAGTAGCACACGGTATCCCGGGCTCCCGTGTCATCAAAGACGGCGATCTCGTGAACATTGACGTCTCCGGTTCACACGGCGGTTATTTTGCCGATACAGGCATTTCGTTCGTCGTTGGCACACCAGACCCTAAAAAACAGCAATTATGCGATGTCGCGAAAAGCGCATTTGATCGCGCCATGACTAAAGTGAAAGCCGGATCCAGCTTGAACCAAATCGGAAAAGCGGTCGAACGTGAAGCGAAAAGCCACGGACTCGCGGTCATTAAAAACTTAACGGGCCACGGAATTGGGACCTCTTTACACGAAGAGCCCCAGCATATTTTAAATTATTATGATGCTTGGGACAAAACGCTGTTAAAAGAAGGGATGGTCCTTGCTGTTGAGCCGTTCATCTCTGAAAAAGCAGAGCATATCATCGAATCCGGCGACGGTTGGACATTTATCACCCCGGATAATTCCCATGTTGCACAGATAGAACATACCATTATCGTGACAAAAGGCCAACCGATCATCTTGACGGAAATCTAATCGCTCGGTAAGAATCATCTTTCTTGAATGAGTTATTGGCGTTCGTTGATACTTTATTGGCGATTCATGACCTTACACCTATAAAAAAGACTACCCAGGAAATCCGAAGCATTTGGATTCCAGGATAGTCTTTTTCTTATTTTTTCTTATTTTTTCCGACCGTTTTTGAGTTTCCTTCCATTAGCTTGCCCTTATACCACATTTTTTGGATCGGTTTCATGCCCTTTGTCAGCTTGCGGTAATCGCGTTCTTCTGCATAGGACAATAAAGTGAGCACTTCACCGTCATTCCCCGCTCGTCCAGTTCTTCCTGAACGGTGTAAATACTGTTCGATTGTATGAGGCACGTCCACATGAATGACATGCGTCAACCCTTCGATATCGAGGCCACGAGCCGCTAAATCGGTAGCAATCAGAATTCGGGACTCCCCTTTGCGGAAGGCTTCCAACGTCTGTTGACGCTCAAACTTCTTCATGTCCGAATAAAGAACGGCTACCGGCGCTTCGTTATACTGCAATTTCATTTCCTTCATGCGAAGCTGATCGACGTTATTGATGAATGCTAATGCGCGAATCCCCTCCAAATGTGAAAGACCCCGTAGAAGATCTGTTTTATCCCGTACCTCTGTCTTCACATAAGAGTGGATCACTTTCCCGGATTTCGGTAACTCGTCCTGCGTCACCTGAATGCGAATCGGATCAATCATCAATCTTTTCGCAACAATTTCAATCTCATCCGTGATGGTAGCGGAAACGACCGTCACTTGTCTGTCTGGATTCGCTGCCTCTATCAAATTTTTGACGATGACTCGATGCTCGCGTGACAAGAGCTGATCGCCCTCATCCAGTACAACCTGTCGGATATCATGCATTTTTAATTTCTTCGACTTCACTAGCTCGGCAAGTCTCCCAGGAGTCCCAACAACAATGGTCGGCTTCTTTTTCAACCGTTCGATTTGCCGTTGCATATTAGCGCCGCCGATCAATTGCGTCACGGTGATGGACGTTCCTTCCACCCACTCACGAATCACATTGACGATCTGCATAGAAAGCTCTTGAGAAGGCGTCATAATGAGCGCTTGCGTCTGCATTTTATCCCCATCAACCAATTGTAAAATCGGCAAAACATAAGCTAAAGTCTTCCCAGAACCAGTCGGCGATTCCGCAACAATATCTTTTCCAGCCAACATTTCCGGAATCATCTTCGATTGAATCGGCATCTCCTGCTCGAATTTCCATTTATTTTTGAATACATCGTCCATCTTTTCCACAAAGGACATTGTCATCCCCACTTTCACTCAGTTGCCTCTATTTTAGCACAAGCCGCTTCTTTACACGTCATTTCAGACTAAACTGAATCAAATTGGATTAGGGGTTGAGCGCTTGGGGGTTGCTTTGAGCGCGGAGGGCAGCCTTTGAGCACTTGAATCACACTTTGAGCGCGAGGGGCAGCCTTTGATCACTTGGATAACGCTTTGAGCGCGAGGGGCTGGCTTTGAGCACTTAAAACACACTTTGAGCGCGAGCGACTGGCTTTGATTACTTGGAAAGCACTTTGAGCGCGAGAGATTATGAATCCCCTCGCGCGCGTAAAATTCAAGGTTTCTTTCTTGCTTTAACGTGTTGTTCGAATGCGTAGGCATAGCCGATTAACTGTGGCTCTGTGAATGCTTTTCCTGAGAACGTGATGCCGAATGGTTCGCCGGCTTTAGAATAGGCAGCAGGTACGGTGATGGAGGGGTACCCTGCCGCTGCGCCAAAGCTGCAGCCATGGTCTTGGGGAAACACGAGGGCGCTTACGTCATGCTTGTCCAAGGCTTCGCCGAGAGCGATAGTGCCGGCTAAATAGCGGTTCCGCAATAGCGCTTCGATATAAGCTCGTTCCGTCAAGTTTCCGCTTATCCTGTTCACTCTTTCCAACATGACTTGGCCATATTTCAACGTTTCTTCCGGAAGGGCATTGTTAAACGCAATGACATCGGACAACGTACGGATCGGATTGGTCATCGGTGTTTTCCCTAAATAGGCATTTAACGCCGATTTAAACTCATAAAGCAAGACACTATAACCAAGATCATTTTCCATCACACCAAGATCGATTGGATCTACAATGATCGCACCAACCTCTTGTAATTGTTCAAGCGCCTTATTGAAAAGCTCAATTCGTTCCGTCGATGCCTCCTTTTCAAATATCGATCGGGAGACGCCGAGTCGAGCTCCTTTCAAGGCATGTTTGTCAAGCGTTGCCAGCCAATCGATATCCTCCAACTCGGATGCCACTTCCGTCACCGGATCAGCACTGTCATAACCGATCAGCATGCCAAATGTCAGGGCGGCATCTTCCACCGTACGCGCCATCGGTCCCGCTGTATCTTGTGTATATGAAAGGGGAATGATCCCCGAACGGCTAATCGTCCCGACAGTCGGTTTGATGCCGACGATGGAGTTCTGGGCGGATGGATTTAAAATGGAACCCGTTGTTTCCGTGCCGATTGCCAGCGCAGCCATATTCATCGCCACCGCCACACCCGCGCCGGAGCTCGATCCCCCGACATCGAACAAGCCATACGGATGATTCACTTGTCCACCTCTAGAACTCCAGCCATTGGTCATATGTTCAGACATGAAGTTCGCCCATTCCGTCATATTCGTTTTCCCCAAAATAATGGCACCTGCTGCACGTAATTTCTTAACGAGAAAAGCATCTTCCTCGGCATAAAAATCCTTTAACGCAAGTGAGCCACAGCTCGTATGCATTTGATCTGCCGTGCCCATATTATCTTTTAATAAAATCGGGATGCCATGTAAAAACGACCGGATGCCTTGTTCACGACGTTCCACATCGAGCGCCTTGGCAATTTGCAAGGCTTGCGGATTCAGTTCCAGTATGGCGTTGACGTTTGGATTGCGTTCAGAAATCGTTGCCAAATACATGGATACTAATTCCTCCGCTGTCAACTCACCCGTTTCCATTTTATTTTGCATATCGAGAATGGTTGCTTCGTCTAACCACTCTTCCCGTAATCGCTTCAACCTCTCATCCAGCATTGCCATCCCCCCGCCATTATTCTCTCTGTTAGTGTACCTCATTTTCTTCCAATAAGACCAAAAATACCGGTGAAGGGCTTATCCCACACCGGTATTTGTTCCACCTAATCCATCCGTATCGTATAAGCTTTCATAAGGGAATAGAGAGGAAGTTCATAGAGCTGTTTTCCTTCGAGCTTATAGACCCCTTTATTAACGAGTTTCTGAATGATTTTTTCCTTTTTGACTTCCATTGGTGTTTCTTCTTGCTTTTTCATGATGAATGAAGAACCTCCTTGCTGCTGAATCCATGAACTATTTTTCCCGTATTCCACGGTTCCAAACATGTTCCAGCCTATTTGCATCGAAGGTATCATTCTTGGACAAGGAGATTCGGATCATTTGCCGGCCACTTCGAAAAATCCGTAATGATGCCATCCACCCCGTATTGATAGGACTTCGCAATGAGCAAATGGTCTTTTTTGGACCAAACAAGTACCTTCCCATCATACTTATGAACTTGATCTACAAGCCATTTATTTGTATAGGAGATGTTGAAATTTATATACGTAGCAAAAGATGTCAAATCCTCGATTTTCTTCGTGGATAGTAAAAGGGCGCTCGGTTTCATAAGGACCGCAATTTGGACATCCGGAAGAAGAGCATGCATCTTCCTCATCGATTCTACATCGAATGATTGGATGATAATATTGCTCAAGTCATCATATTTCTCTAATAACGTAACGACCTGCTCCTCGATTCCCGGATACAATTTCGGTTTCTTGATTTCAATAATCAGACCGATTTTTCCGTAAAACTCATCGAGAAATTCGTCCAAAGTAATGATTTTTTCCCCTTCAAAAGCGTCACCGAACTTGCGCCCCGCATCTAGCCTTTTCAATTCTTCAAGCGTCATATCCTTGATAAATCCTTTACCGTCCGTTGTCCGATCCACTGTCTCATCATGCATGATGATCAGCACGCCATCTTTAGATAGATGCACATCACATTCCAGAAAATCCGCTCCGAGATCTAACCCTTTCCGAAAAGCGGATCGTGTATTTTCAGGGGCATAACTGGAAGCCCCGCGATGTGCGATACTCATAATTCCATTCAGTTCAACTTGTTGCAGCCGTTGTCCATTGAACCCGACAAGCAAGACCAAGCAAGTCCCCACTAGACCAATCCACAGCCAATACCCTTTCGTTCTCCACTCCCCCATTTGTAAAACCCCTCAATTCTTTATATGAAACTCTTTCCCGTTAAGTTTTTCAACAATTATGTAAATAAAACATCTTACTTCTATAGTATGTCTACCATACTCTTGATAGCAAGACAAAATTCCCCTATGCAAGCTGCATAGGGGAATTTTATCTTCATTCAGCGGAAAAAAACATCAGCCGAGGCGTAATTGATTTTTACCATTGATTATTTTTATATTTACGATAGTAATTGATCTGGCGTGCAAATAGATAGAATTTCCGTTTGAAGTGGCGATCTTTTTTGTAGAATAATGGATTGCCATATTTGCCTGATCGTAGCAATTCTTTCACATCCCGAAGGACTTCAGGATTGTTGACAAATTTCTTCAACACGATTTTCGGAACGACGGTGAACAAGAATTTTTCATTCAGCAAGGTGAGCGGTTTTTGTTCGCCGTATACAAGATCATCCACAAAGTACTTCGCCATATTATGTCCGCAAGACGTAATGTAATAGCTAGATCTGCCTTGACGAATATTCACTTCGAATACTTTGAATTTCCCGTCCCGTTCGTCATATTTCAAGTCGAAGTTAGCATAGCCTACATAATTCACCGCTTCAAGGAAACCTTTCAGCTTCATCATCATCTCTTCATTATACCTTGTGATGAGTGCTGTATAATTCCCGATGGCAGTAACCGTATGCTCTTGTAGCACAACTTGTGCAAATGTAATAAGTTCCGCTTTTCCATGGCTATTCATGTAGAATACGGAATCCCACATATATGTATCATCACCCGGTATAAAATCCTGAATGATCAATTCTTCTTGATAGCCGCTCGCTTTGATCGTTTCGATGACTTTGTGAATTTCTTCATACGAATCGACTTTATACACTTTTTGCATTCCTGGGAAGGGATTTTTATAATACACGACACCGTTACTCGGCTTAATGATGACTGGGAACATGACTTCTTCCTGGAACGGCTGGTCGTCTTTACACGAATAATAATAGGTTGCAGGTGTATCGATGCCATGTTCCGCACATAGCTTATAGAAGTTCGATTTGACGAGCAGATTGTTCATGAGCTCTTCGGAAATATAATTGAAGACGTAATGGCTTTTTAACGCGTCTGCATTTTCAATGATCATCCGGACGTAAAGATCGTTCGTCCCGATTAACAACATCTTTTTCCCGGACTGGGCGTACTTTTCTGCAATCTCTTTTAAAAAGCTGACAAACACTTGCTTGTCCGGAAGATTAGGATTCAATTCTATCGTTTCGGTTATGCTGCTTAAAGTGGTAAAGGATAGTGGTTCTTTTCCGACTAATATTGGTTTGATCCCATACTGTTCGTGGAATGAAATAGCCATATTATAGGCGTTCATATCTGTTCCGACAATGATGGGGATGAATGGATGATTTGTCATATGTTCCTCCAACTGTTTTACTAACGTTAAGTGTAGGGTACCGCTTTTTCATTGTCAAGAAAGCGGAGCAACGCCTCTCTGAAGATAGGTGTGATTTCCTAGACTTCTATCCAATCGACAGGCTTTCAAAGGTCTTCTTTATTAGTGAATGAGGTTTTCCTTTTCTCCATACAATGGAGCATAAGTGAAAGGAGCTGTAAAACATGGCCACAAAACCACCTCGTTTGCAGCCGGGGGATACGGTCGGAATTGTGACATTGGGCAGTCCTTTGGCGGCAAGCCGAATCGATGAAGGAATCGCCACTTTACGCAATATGGGCTATAACGTTCTTGTTGGCGAACATGTCTATTCCGCGAACGGCTTTCTTGCTGCGACGCCTCAGCAAATGGCATCGGATTTGATGAAGATGTTTCAAAATAAGGAAGTGAAATGGATTTTGCCGACAAGAGGAGGCGTCGGCGTTGCCAGTATTCTTCCCTTTCTCGACTTTTCCATTATTGCGGCGAACCCTAAAATCGTTTCCGGTTATAGCGATATCACCATTTTACTGAATACACTTTATGAGTATGCAGACCTGATTACGTTCCAAAGCCTTCTCCTACTCGATTTCAATGCACAGACGCCACCGTATAATTTCAATCAGTTTTTCACAGCCACCTCCACGGTAACCGCTCCTTGGGAAATCCGAAACCCAGCCGGCATGCCGCTTGTTAGTTTAGTTCAAGGGGATGTAACAGGCCGGGTAGTTGGTGGCAATCTCACTTCATTTGTCGGATCGTTAGGCACCTCTTTTGAAATTAATACAGAAGATAAAATCATCGTCTTAGAAGAAACCCACGAACCGATCAATACCGTCTATAGATATTTGAACCACCTCTATTTAGCGAAAAAGTTTGAGGTCTGTAGCGGGATCATCATGGGCGAATGTACAAATTGTGTAGCGGCTTATGGAAAAACGTACGAAGACGTCATCCGAGAATTTCTAGTCCCCTTAGGAAAACCGCTCATGACGAATCTTGCCACCGCACACGGTATATATAAAGCAACGATTCCGATTGGTGCGACGTTGAATATGAATACGTTCAATCAAACGCTCACTGTAACGGAGACTGTCGTCAGCTCGTTATAAATCGAACAGCGAAGGGTTCGATTTGCCTTAATTTCTGCGTTTTTTGCAGAAATTAAGGCACATTCAGTACAAAACATTTGTTAAATCAACTCAGAAAAGATTCCATGGATATTCGTTGGGCGGTTGTGAGTGGATTTCCACAGGCTCTTTCGTTGTCGGATGCGGGAATTCAAGCGCATGCGCCCATAAGGCAATTTGCTGTCCCGGCTGATTCACGTGCTGACCATATTTTTGATCGCCATAGAGGGGCCATCCGGATGCGGACAGTTGAACACGGATTTGGTGAGAGCGACCGGTGTGAAGACGAACGGATAGAAGGCTCAACTGTTCGGAACTGCTTATCACTTCATATTCAAGCACCGCTTTTTTAGCTTGCGCATGATTGGCTGACACTGTATGCACTTTATTTTTTTTCGTATCTTTGTAGAGATAATGCTCCAATAAACCCTTCTTCTTTTCAGGTATTCCTCTCACGACTGCCAAATACGTCCGGTCCATTTCCCTTCTGCGCAGGACATCCGATAAGCGGGAAGCGGCTTTGGACGTTTTGGCAAATACCATGACGCCGCCGACGGGCCGATCCAATCGATGAACAAGCCCCAAATAGACGTTCCCAGGCTTCTGATAACGGATTTTTAAATCTTCTTTTAAAATTGAAAGCATATCACGATCCCGACTATCATCTTCTTGCACAGGGATATTGACAGGTTTTTCAACGACTAATAAATGATTGTCTTCGAATAATAGAGGGATTTCCATATGTAAAATTACTCCTTTAATATTGTAGTATTTTTCCGTCCATTAATGACGGGGTGCCCATAGGATGATTGATAACTGTTACAGCAAATCTCCTTCAAAAACTCGAAGAAGAACATTTATTTTTCAATGAAAGTCATCCTCTCTTCCACGCTTGCCAAGAGGCTCTCCATATCCGCATGACCAAAGTAACGTACATAGATGACGCCTTTTCCTTTTACAGCAAAGATTTCTTTTAATTCATCGATTTCACGGATGGTAAGGGCATCGAAGCCTTTGCGGTCCAACACTGTAAAATGTTCATCCCTGGAATCTCGTCTATCATAGTTAAATAACAAGTCATTCATCAGATGCTTCGCCATAAAGGAGAATTGGACTTTGTATGCCTGTATGTAAATGCTTGGAGAATAGGGACCACTGCCATCTTCCCATTCTTCCTCAGTGACAATTCCCTGTTCCGTGGATTCGTATTGTTGAGGCGCGAAAAAACTGGTTTTCTTTGTGTAATGATTATTCCAGTCAAATTGCTGGTCATCCACCTGCTCATCGCGTTCTAAATGGGGTGTCTGTTCAATATCTGCAAGCGCTACAAGCGGGAGCTCTGTATGTTCCATTGGCAAATTCACCGTCTTCTGACTCACCATTTGTATCCAAGTCGACGAGGCTAATGGTACGGTTATCATGATGGTTAAAATGACAATCGCTAGATTGATGGAACGTGATTTCCGCCAAGGGACATGATAGTCAGTCGCCTGCCCTTCAGACAACCTTTTTTGCGTTTTACGTATCAAAACCATTGACCGGATCGTAACTATGATAAAAGTCAGTTGGATAAACAATAGAGTGATTTGCGAAATTGCATCCCCCTCAACGAGTTCTAGCATCGGTGTCTGCTCATTGGACCAGAGCATTGAATAGAATATGATGGATAGCAACAACAACACCGATATGAGTATGACACTTAGTCGCATTTTTTTATAATTACTTCTTAGTGTCTTAGCTTGTTCCGAGGGATTCGCATAGAGCTCGGGTGCCTGACATTCAACAGGTGAAGCAAACACATTGAATTCTCCGAAGCGCGTAATATGGTTCCAGCCAGCTTCCTTGTACTCTAGCTTTTCCTCTGATGACATATTCTTATTAGATGACGTCGCAATCCTGTATCGTGTGTCTAATGGTTCGCCTTGTTGAAAACGTGCGAAAAGCTTGCCGACTTTTTGTAAATGCCAACCATCCTTCGCCATCTCGGCAAACCAACTTTCATATTCTCCAATGCGCCAAAAATCATTCAGCAGCATTTTACGTTTTATCTTCGTCATTTGAAGCACCTTCTTTCAATGCTTGCCAATCCTTTATACTGGAAACTTCCTCTACCATCGTGAGGGAGGTAAAGTAGGTTGTCAATTCTTTTTATACGAATCTCCTATATTCGTAAATATTTCACTTGAAACTCGATGCATGCGATTCTTGACAAACTTGATGGCATCGCCTAAAGTGAGGGCAATAACGAAGTAACAGAAACTTATTTTTCATTTGCGTATTATCCCGATTAAGTAGATTCGAATTATATTACATAGCTTGTTAGAAATGATTCTAATATGGGGTGAGAGGTATGATCGATTTATTTGTCAAAACAGAGGTTCAAAAATCTTGGCTAAAAAAACTACGTGAAAAGGGGGCAACCTTTGCACAGTCATCCGCAAGAATTGATGAGGAAGCCCTTTTTCCGATGGACAATATCCAAACGTTAGTGAAAATGGGCTATACAAGTGTTGCACTGCCGACCGCGTATGGTGGTGAAGGTTTACAAGTGTATGAAATGGTCCTTTTCCAAGAGACACTGGCTCGTTTTGACGCCAACACGGCACTTTCCATCGGCTGGAATTTCGGCGTTATCGGAGAACTTTTTGAAAAGAAATTGTGGACGAATGAAAACTTGGATTTTTTTGCGAAAGAAGTGTTAAATGGCGCCTTGGTCAACCGCTCGGCGAGTGAAGCACAAACAGGGAGCCCGACACGAGGCGGCCGGCCTGGCACGACTGCGGTGAAAAAGGGCGACTCTTGGGTGCTGACGGGCCGGAAAACGTTCACGACCGCTTCTCCTGCCCTCACTTATTTCCTGACCTCGGCGTGGGTCGAGGAACAGCAAAGAATCGGTTTCTTCCTATTGCATAAGGATTTGGATGGACTATCGATCGATGAAACATGGGATGTCGTTTCAATGCGAGGAACAGCAAGCCATGACCTCGTTCTCGATAACGTCACGGTCGATGCTTCCAAACTCGTTGAACTTCCTGACAAACCGCGCGGATCGGCATCCTTCAGTGGATGGCTACTGCATATCCCTGCCTGCTATCTCGGAGTCGCCCAAGCCGCAAGGGATTACGCCGTCCATTTTGCCAATACGCATACACCTAACAGCCTGAACGGACCGATTAGCCAATTGCCGAATATCCAACAATTACTGGGAGAGATCGACTTGGCCCTCATACAGGCAAGACATCTCATCTATAGCGTTGCAGAAATGTATGACGATGAATCCCGGAGAGCCCTGCTGACGAATGAAGTTGCAGTCGTCAAACATACCGTAACCAACTCCGCCATAGCAATTGTCGACAAAGCGATGCGGATCGTTGGCGCCAAAAGTCTCCAACGCGGCAATCCATTGCAAAGATACTACCGCGACGTTCGAGCGGGCTTGCATAATCCCCCGATGGATGACATGACCATCAAAAGGCTGGCCTTCGCTGCAATTGAGGAAGAAAAGTCTAACAGCAAATAAACGATGACATTTTACTATTGTTTATAGCCGAAAATAGAAAGTGCCATGGATCGGATCCTATGAAAAGGATTCTGAAACATGGCACTTTTTTCTATATGGTTATTTCCGTCTAGACTCCGGGCATCTAAGCAGGCGCCCTTTGCTTTTGGTTCGTCTAGACTCCGGGCGCCTGCTTTTGGTTATTTCAAATTCCGGTTCAAAAATGCTTTCGTTCGTTCGTGTTGAGGGTTGGTCAATACCTCAACCGGATTACCCGATTCAACGATTTCCCCTTTGTCCATGAAGATGACCCGGTTGGCGACTTCTTGGGCAAAGCCCATTTCATGTGTCACAACAATCATGGTCATATGTTCTTCAGCCAGGTCCTTCATCACGGCTAATACTTCCCCCGTCAACTCAGGGTCCAAGGCGGATGTCGGCTCATCGAACAAGAGGATTTCCGGGTTCATCATCAGCGCGCGTGCAATCGCTACCCGTTGCTTTTGACCGCCGGAAAGTTTAGATGGATAAACATTTGCTTTATCCGACAGCCCGACTTTTTCCAGTAGCTCCGCACTTCGACGCCGTATTGCATCAGTCGGCTCTCGCTTTGTCATTTTAGGGGCCAATTCCAAGTTTTCTTTGACCGTCAAGTGAGGGAAGAGTTCAAAGTGTTGGAACACCATGCCCATTCTAGACGTCACTTGCTTGATCTCCTGAGTCTTTGGATAGACACCGTCCTTGACGAGGTAGTCCCCGGATATCCGGACGCTGCCCCCGTTGATTTCCTCCAGATGGACAAGGCTGCGGAGCATGGTACTTTTCCCTGATCCAGATGGACCGATGATCGCTACAACATCGTTTTTTTGAACGTCAAATGTAATTTGTTTCAGCACTTCAAGATCGCCAAATGACTTTTTCAGTTCGGATACTTCAATGATTGCCACATTCTCCACTCCTTCTTAGTCAAATTTGAATCGCCGTTCGAGCCACTTAAAGAAGAAGGTCATGACTAGCGTGATTAGTAAATAAATGATCCCAGCGAAAAAGAATGGAACAATTGTAAAATCACGGTTGACTGCCGTTTGCGCAAAATGCAACAGTTCCGGCACAGCTACGGCATAGAGAAGCGCCGTATCCTTGACCAATGTCACGGACTCGTTCGCGACCGCAGGAAGCGCAATGCGGAACATTTGCGGCAAAACGACCCGTGTCATCGTTTGCCAACGATTCAAGCCAAGCACTTGTGCTGCTTCATATTGCCCTTTATCGATCGCCAACAAGCCGCCACGGAAAATTTCCGCAAAATATGCGGCATAATTCAAGATAAAACCGATACAAGCCGCCACAAATCGGTCTAACACCAGATATTCTCCGACGACAGGAAGTAAAGGCAACCCGAAAACGATAACGAGGAGTTGCAATAAGAGCGGTGTGCCGCGCATCAAATAAATATAAGCGTTGGCTAACCAGGATAACGGTTTGAATTTGCTTCTGACAGCAAGCGTCAGAACAAAACCAAGCGGAATCGATACAACAATCGCAATGATAAACAGGAGGACTGTTATTTGTGCCCCTTCCAACATCGGTTTTAGTATAGAAATGATATAGTCTAAAGACATGAAAGGATTCCTCCAAAAACAAAACAGGGTTTCACAAGTGAAATCCTGTTTTGTCACCTATTTGTTCAGTCTACTTATTTTAACACTTTATCTTCGCCAAACCACTTTTTAGAAATTTCAGCAGCCGTACCATCTTCGTTCATTTCATCAAGTGCTGCTTGAAGTTTCTCCAACAATTCCTCATTGCCTTTTTTCACACCGATACCGTATTCTTCAGGTGCCAGTGATTCATCCAGCACTTTAAATGTGCCTTCGTCTTTGGACATGTAATAATCGATAACAACCTCATCAATGACTACGGCATCGAGACGACCTGTTTTCAAGTCTGTTAACGCAAGGACATTATCGGCAAACTCCGTGATCGTTTTAATTTTCGATTCGACCGGATTAGCGCCTAAAGCATCCGCTGCCGAAGATAGGGCCTGCAGTCCAACTACTTTACCCTCTAAATCATCAAGACTCGAAATTTCCGAATCAGCCAAAGTGGCCACAACTTGAGCATTACTTAAGTAAGGCTTCGTGAATAGAACCTTTTCTTTACGCTCATCTGTAATCGTATAGCCGTTCCAAATTAGATCGATCCGACCACTGCTCAGCTCGGTTTCTTTCGTTTTCCAGTCGATCGGTTGGAATTTCGGTGTCATGCCCATTTTTTCAGCAGCCGCTCTAGCTAAATCAATGTCAAAGCCGACAATTTCGTTTTTTTCATCCCGGAAGCCTAGCGGTGCAAATTTGTCATCGATCCCGATGACTACTTCTGAGTTGGTTTCTGTATGATCAGTAGATGCATTATTATTTTCCCCATCTGTTGCTGCATTATTATTCTGTTTCCCTGATGTGCCGCATCCCACTAGAAGTGCAACTAGCGCAGCCATCATAAGGAAAATCGTTGCGAAACGTTTCATGTTATCTCTATCCCCTTTCAATCCTTCATAAACTTTAATACTTTAGCGTGCTAACGTATTAATACTATAGCATGATTGTAACAGATTGAAAACCCCTAAATATCATTTGGATAGGATTGGCATATGGCTAAACCAAGTGAAACGTCGCTTATTGTGGGATGATTATAACTTGAATTGACGAACTAAGCTATTCAACTGATCCGCTAATTTAGCGAGGTTTTCAGCTCCGCCTGCAACTTCTTCCATCGAGCTGCTCGATTGTTGGCTTGTTGCCGCTGTTTCTTCGATGCCAGCCGCCGACTCTTGGGAAATTGCGGCAATCTCGCCGATCGAATGATTCAATGTCTGACTGTTTGTCGCAAGATCTGTGAGATTGTCGGCAATCCCGTTAATCGTTTCAACCATTCCTGTAACAGCCTCATCAATGCTATTGAAAGTGGCACTTGTTGTTTGGATATGATGCGTCCCTTGTTCAACTTCCTTATAGCCATTTTGCAGGGATTCAGTCACATCGGTTGACTCCATTTGAATATCGCTAACAATTCCTGTGATATCTGTAACGGAGCTCGATACTTGTTCCGCGAGTTTCCTTACTTCATCTGCCACTACGGCAAAACCTTTCCCTGCTTCACCAGCTTTTGCAGCTTCAATCGCTGCATTCAATGCCAAAAGATTCGTTTGCGTGGCAATTGCTTCGATCACTGAAACGAGCTTGGAAATTTCTTGCGTCTGCCTATTGAAATTCGCCATCTTTTCGACTGCCTCTTGCACAATTCCATCGATCTTCATCATCTGTTGCGCTGAGGAATCCATTAATTGCTTTCCTTCCGCGGTCATCGTCAGTACAGCTATTGAAGAACGTTGAATTTGTTCGCCTCTCTCACTGGTGTCATGAACTTTTGTATCAAACATTCCCATCGTATGTGCTAGTTCACTCGCATTATCCGCTTGTTTTTCTGTTCCGAACGCGATTTCCTCCATGGTCATGGCGATTTGTTCAGAACCGGATTTTACTTCATTTGCAGATTGTGACAATTCCTCACTTTGCAACATCACACTAGAAGAAGCTTCCGCTACCTTTTCCATCGTGTCATGCAACGTATCTTTCATCTTTTGCATCGCATTGGTCAATTGGCCAACTTCATCTTTCCGATCGCTACCTTCTAACGAGATGGATAAATCACCTTTTGCGAGCTCTCCCATCCCCTCAGCAATCATGTGAATCGGCTTAGCTATTTTTCTACTGAATAGAATGGATACAAGAAGGACAACAACTACTGTTGCACTAGCGAGGAGTAAAACAATATGAATAATCTGCTGTTTCGTCCCTTGGATGACCGATAGATCTTGATGAATACCAATTGTTCCGATAATTTCACTGTGAGTCGGATCATACATGGGGATATAGGATGCTAAACTTTCTCCGTTACGATTGGATAAGGTTTCCCCGTTCTGAATGGCGGATAAAATCGATTGGTTTTCAAATGCTTCTCCGATCTTTGTTTCATCTGAAGATACGACGATTGTTCCGTCTTGGTCGTACAAATCGATGACCACATTTTGCAGCATATCGCTCAATTCCTTTAAAAAGGTATCATCGACACCTGTCTGCAACGTACCGATCACTTCATGATCAGAAGTTATCGGAGCAAACGCACGCACTGAAAGACCACTTGCCCCGAATTCAAAACCAGAAATCGCATTCCCGTCCAGGGCGGATTGAATTGCTGGCAATCCACTTTTATCATCACCATGCTGCTGCGGATTATGCCCACGTAGCATAACTAATCCTGCCGCGTTTCCAAATTCAAGCACACCAATTTGATGTTCCGCTTGGAGACGTGGGTAGAGTTGCGCCACTTGTTGCGTTAACGCATCCCGATTTTCCGATTCAAATGCTTCAATCAATTCAGGATCCTCTGCATACCTTTTTGTAATGGCAAGCAGCTGTTCAGATACTTTGTTGAACTGTGTTTGTACGGTATGCTCCATTTCCTCTTGCTGATTCGTGATCAACTTCGTAAACCCTTGCTCCATTGCATAAAAGATCGTAAGCGCGGTAAGTATCAGTGGAATGATTGTCATTGTCAGAAATAGGGCCAACAGTTTTTTGTTTAAACTGTTCCAATTAAAGATGTTTTTCAATTCAAAAATCCTTTCACGTAGTTTATGAGATTAGTAGAATAGACCCTCTCATCTTACCACGCTAATGTTCCAAAAAAACTTTTCAGATTAGCTTAACAAAAGCTAAATTTAATACGGTTCAATTTAAAATGCCAAGCATCCGAACAACAATTCGTTGTTTGGACACTTGACACGCTTTATTTTTAATCCCCTTTTGTTCAAACCTTATCACGCTAATACTTTAGCTTTTCAGAACCTCTGCAACCGCTCCCCCATGCTTTGCTTTCGCTTCAATGCGGCGCTTGTGTAAAATCGGTTCTGTGTAGCCGTTTGGCTGGTCTTTCCCTTTGAAAACCAGGTCACAGGCAGCTGCAAACGCGACCGAATCGTCAAAATCAGGTGCCATCGGTCGGTAGTTTGCATCCCCTGCATTTTGTCTGTCAACGACTTTTGCCATTCGCTTCATCGTTTCTTCTACTTGCTCTTCTGTACAAACACCTTGGTGTAACCAGTTCGCAATATGTTGACTGGAAATCCGTAATGTCGCACGGTCCTCCATCAGACCAATGTTGTTAATGTCCAGCACTTTCGAACAACCTACCCCTTGGTCAATCCAACGGACAACATAGCCTATAATTCCTTGTGCATTATTATCCAGTTCATTTTGAATTTCTTCCGCAGTCCAGTTCGGCGTTTCGGTGATGGGCACTTGCAATATAGCATCTTGAAGATCCTGCGAACCGGAAATCCTTTTTTGAATGTCGCTTACATCCACTTGATGGTAATGGAGCGCATGTAAGGTCGCTGCCGTTGGCGATGGTACCCACGCCGTATTTGCCCCCGATTGAGGGTGTGCGATTTTTTGTGCCAACATCGCCGACATTTGATCCGGCATCGCCCACATCCCTTTACCAATCTGCGCATGCCCCGGCAATCCACAATCGATTCCAACCGCTACGTTTGACGTTTCATATGCTTGTAACCAAGGCGTCTTTTTCATATCATTTTTACGGATCATCACACCAGCTTCCATGGACGTGTGGATTTCGTCACCTGTACGATCTAGGAATCCTGTATTGATGAAACCGATTCTTTCTTTCACTTCGCGAATACAAGCTTTCAAGTTGAGTGATGTGCGACGCTCTTCGTCCATCACACCAATTTTCAAGGTATAACGTTGTAAGCCTAATAGATCTTCCACACGATCAAGCAACTTATTCGCAAAGGCTACTTCTTTCGATCCATGCATTTTCGGTTTAACAATGTAGACAGATCCATGATCGGAATTTTTAAAACCGTTATCCGTCAATAAATTATGTTTTGCAATTAACGCTGTGATGACGCCATCAAGGATCCCTTCCGGAACCTCTTCTCCCGCTTTATCCAAAACTGCACTGTTCGTCATTAAATGCCCCACGTTCCGGACGAACATGAGTGAGCGACCTGGCAAAGTAAGCGTTTCGCCATTTGTAGACGTATATGTACGGTCAGGATTTAGAGTACGTGTAACCATTTTACCGCCTTTTTCAAAGGTTTCGGATAGATCTCCTTTCATAAGACCTAACCAGTTGCGGTAAACGAGCACTTTATCTTCCGCATCCACGGCAGCGATTGAATCCTCGCAGTCCATAATGGTCGACAGTGCTGATTCCAAGTACACATCTTTCACACCGGCGCTGTCCGTTTTCCCAATTGGATGTAGGCGGTCGATTTGCACTTCGATATGCATTCCATTATTGACAAACAAGATCGCAGTCGGCTCTTGGGCTTTTCCTCGGAAGCCGACCCATTTTCCTGTGTCTTTTAGTTCTGCTGTTTGCCCGTTATTCAATGTTGCGATGAATTGACCGTCAACGATGGCATATTTCTGTACTTCCGTATGCATTGCTCCATCTAAAGCAATCGTCTCGTCTAAGAATCGTTTCGCGAAGGCGACCACTTTTTCACCTCGCACCGGATTATAGCCTTCTCCCATTTCCGCTCCATTGTCCTCACTGATGGCATCTGTTCCGTAAAGCGCATCATACAGGCTTCCCCATCTTGCATTGGCGGCATTCAACGCATAGCGGGCATTATTCACTGGTACGACTAACTGCGGTCCGGCCTGTGAAGCAACTTCAGCATCCACGCCTTCCGTAGACACTTTAAAATCTTCCACTTTTGGTTCGAGATAGCCGATCTCTTTTAAAAACGATTTATATTCATCAAAGTCGAATCTCTCTTTATGTTCTTTATGCCACTGATGAATAGCTTCTTGTAAGCGAGCCCGCTCTGTTAATAGTTGCTGATTTTCCGGGGTCAGTTCATGGATAATCTCATCGATGCCCGCCCAGAATTTCTCTTGTTCCACTTCAGTTCCCGGAAGTGCTTCCGTATTAATGAAATCATATAGACATTGGGAGACTTGAATGTTCCCTATCTTTACGTAGTTCGCCATTTCTTCCATCCTCCTAAAATGTTGATCGTTACTGCCGATAAAAAAGTAAATTCCTTGGGTCTCAGACGGTAAGAAGGTGTAGGACATCTACTGATAGCCCTACTTGCCCCTCGACCGACAACTGCCTCATCGCTAAATTAAATTACTTACATAGAAGTTTCTTCTAATATCTTGTTATATCCATTGGCAATGTTCCGGCAGCAAAGCCGACAAACATGAATCTGCCTTTCCCTGTGTTGCGCATGCCATGAATTTGATTTGGCTTTGCCAACAATACCATTCCCTGTCGAATGGGAATTTCGTTCTCCAGATCCGGGAAATACGTCCCTTCCCCCTCGATGCATACCCACATATCATCGACGTCTGAATGGGAGTGTATATAGACATCCTGCCCGGGTTCTAGGCACCAAATTGCGCCTACCGTTTTATCCGTTTCATAGAAATAGTTCTTTTGAGGTTCATCCGGGTCAAATTTGGCAATCTTATCAATCTCGAAAACTCTTTCCTTCATAATCTCCTCAATGTTTGTACACGTCACTTTCTTCACCATTCCTAAACACCCCTTTTAGTTTTGGAATTTCCGCTTTTCGATTCATCCTCACATAACTAGTACAGCGATTTAAATTTAAAACTGTACCACTACACATTTTATTGTAGGTGTTTTCTGTCTATTAGTCATTATCGTAATTGAACAAAAATTATATTATTTTTTATGCAATATAAACAATTTCTTCTTTCAACTTCTTCCTTAAGAGAATGACAAAAAGGACTGGAAGAAATATTCTCCACAGTCCTTTGTTTTTAATTTACTGAACGGCTACCTCGCCGCTACCTTCTGCAACATTTGTTTTGACTGAATGACCTTTCTTTGGCTTTTCATTGATCGTCAATGCAATAATAGCCGCTATGACGAGCGCCACAATCATCATCACGAAAGAAGTGTCAAACGAGCCACTTGTTTGAATCATATATCCCATGAGGAATGGAGAAATAAAACCTGCAATGGAACCAAAACAGTTAACGGTCGCTGAACCAGATGCCATAATTTTGGCTGGAAGGGTAGCGACAACCAATCCCCAGAAAGCACCTTGCGCAAAGAACATAAAGAACGCTGCAAGACATTGCCAGATGATCACCATCGTTAAAGAAGATGTTTGGAACATAAAGAATAACGCGACGCCGCCGGCTATTGAACCAGGAATAAACGCCCATTTACGATTCCCCTTGATTTTATCCGACACAAACCCTCCGAAGACAATGGCTATAGTACCCACTAAATAAGGCAATGCACTGAAAATACCTGTATTCATAAGGGAAAGACCTTTTTCTTTAATCAGATAAGAAGGCAGCCATGATGTAAAACCCCAAAATGTAATGTCAAAGAAAAACCAAATAAGTGCCATTTGCCATAAAATAGGTTTCTTTAAAAGTTCTTTGAACCCTCCACCGGATTGTTTCTTATCAGAAGCGCTTTCCTTCTCGTCTTCCTCTAATTCCGCAAGTTCCTCTTTCGTGATTTTCGGGTGATCTTTTGGGTTATCCTTAAATTTAAACCAGATGTAAAGCCCGATTGCGATTCCAGGTATCCCCATGACAATGAAAACCACACGCCATCCATATAAGCCGATAATGGCAGCTGCGACAACTGCAGCGATAGCCGGTCCAAGTGTGTTTACTGTCGATTGAATCCCTGTTGCTGTCCCGCGTTGCTTAGTAGGAAAGTAGGTAGCGATTGCTTTGTAGGACCCACCTGGCAAAGCGGCTTCTCCAATCCCAAAGACAAAACGAAGCAATAACATTAGTGGATAAGAGAAAATCATTCCCGTTACACTTGTGAAAATTGACCACCAAATGATTGCAATACTGACGACACGACGAAAACCGAACTTATCCGATAACATGCCTCCCGGAATCTGGAACAGTGCATAACCGGCAAAGAAAATACTTAAGAGTAATCCTTGAGCCGTTGCATCCAATGCAAGATCTTCCCCGATAAATGGCAGGGCGATGGTAATTACCATGCGATCCAGGAAAGAAAATAACCAAGCCAACCATAACACAGCTAAAACAGAGTAACGAACTTTCCACTTCTTCTTTTTTGATAACGACTGTGATTGATTATTCATATCCGTACCCCCTTGAATTCCATTTTAAAGTAATTGAAAATTACAAATATTCAACACAAACTAGCCGTTAAGCAATTTAACGCTTATTATAAATTAGTTCATCTTCCTACATTAGCTTGTGATTGCTTGTCTATTTGTAACTTTCAATACTAAGCGTTACCAGCTGTTAACAATTATCATTATACAAGCTTTTTTCGCTGGAGTCGTTAGGCCGAGTAGCTAAAAGTTTTCAGGCTAATTGTTAATGACGGCTAATAAGATTTTTTGTTTTGTCACAAACGTACAACTAGTTGTGCATCATTACCATCGAACCCATGAAATTCCACTTCATTTTCCAAACAACAAAAACTGACTCTTCTAGATCACTTTTCATGAGCTAGAAGAATCAGCCTCTCCCATCTATCTATTCTTTACTTACTGGAAAGAGAAGCCGCTTTCCCTACATATACATCCAGTGCTGCTTGAAGTGCTTCACCTGCATGGGCCTGTCAACCATGGCGACGGCCAGAAGCTTCCAATTCTCTCAAATATCATCCATTATAAATATAATCTTTTGGAATGCACTCACCCTGTATATTGGATCATCTGGGCAATCACCAATGTGACAACCCCGATTCCTGAAAATACAAGGAATACCGGCATATAGAAACGAATCCATTTTTGCCAAGACACGCCAGCGATCACGAGTGCAGCCATAAAGTAACCCGAAGTCGGGAATAGAATATGAGCAAATCCATCTCCGAACTGGAACGCAAGCACAGCCGTCTGTCTGGTAACGCCGATAATATCTGCAAGCGGTCCCATTATCGGCATTGTTACTAAGGCCTGTCCACTTCCGGATGGAATAATGAAGTTAATGGTCAGCTGTACGAGATACATCCCTACAGCACCGAGAACAGGTGGCAATTCTCCTACTAGTGAGCCCAAACTATAAACGATCGTATCCATAATTTGGCCGTCTTCAAGTACAACTGCGACCGACCGAGCTAACCCGATAATAATCGCTCCCATGAGCACGTCACGGAATCCTTCTGTAAAAGCATTAGATATTTGAGTGGCGTTCAGACCGGCAATTAGACCAACAACGATTCCCATAAAGATAAACAGACCTGCCATCTCTACCATGAACCAGCCAAGTCGAAGTACACCGTACACCAGTATCCCAAGGAAAAGAAGTGCCGCAATTGAAGCATATTTTTGTCTAGTATTCATGCTTTTCGCTTCAATTTTTTCTTTCTTCTTGTAAAGTGCTCTTTTTTCTTGGTCATCCTCATACACAAAACTATGTAATGGATTCTGCTGCACCTTTTTTGCATAGCGCATGATGAAATAGACGCCGATCGATACACAGACTACAAATAGAACTAGACGCAATCCCAATCCAGAAAAAACGGGGATCCCTACAATTTTTTGTGATAAACCGACGTTAATAGGGTTTAAAACTCCGGTCGTAAACCCGACAACCGTACCGATAAGAGCAATGGCTGCAGCAACGATGGAATCATACCCTAAGGCAATGATCAATGGCATAATTACAGGAATATAGACGAGCGAAAGTTCAGGAGTTCCGATTAAAGTTGCTCCAACTGCAAATACAGTAGTTAAAATTGGGATCAGCAAAATACTATTTTTCGCAAAACGATTGGCCAGCCTATCCACAACAACTTCAATGATTCCAGTTGTCTTCAGCACCATAAACATTCCACCGATAATAAACGTGAAAAATACTATTTCCCCAGCATCAATCAATCCCCGCGGAATAACAGTAAGGAAATCAGCTATACCGATGGGTGCGGATTCCACTTGTGTAAATGAATTCGGATCGATCGCTGTTCTTCCGTCAGGACCTGGTACACGTTCAAACTGACCTGCTGGAATAAAGTAAGTCGAAATGGCAGCGAGAGCACTGAATATAAATAAGATGACATAGATATGCGGAAGTTGAAACTTCTTCCTTTTAATATTTCTTTCTTTTTCCATTTGTTACCTCCAATCGCCAATTTTAAAACATTAGCCTGAATTGTTAACGCTTCCACTTCTTACAATGCTAATTATACAAACTTATTCCCCTTGAGTCGTTAGATCCTATAGCCAAAAAAAAATAGCTTGATTGTTAACGTTAGACAAGAGGTCTTCACAAATTGTTAACAACGAACAATCAACTATACACTGTTGCCATTAAATTATTTCAATTCAACATCTTCTAATAGATTGAATACTAAAAAATCAACAGTACAAGCGCTAAATTATCCATAAATCAGGGCTATCTATGTTTTTTTATAACAAAAAAGCCGACTCCTCCAGATCTTGTTATTGATCCAAGGGAGTCAGCCTTTTACATTATCTATTCATTACTTATTGGAAAGTGCAGCCTCTTTCTCTGCGTATACATCCAGTGCCGCTTGAAGTGCTTCACCTGCATGGACCTTTCCGCCGTGGCGACGGACAGATGCTTCCAATGCCGCCAATACATGTAAAATATTTTCTTTGCGGCAACTGAAGCCCATAGAACCGATACGCCAGATTTTTCCAGCGAGCGAGCCGAATGTGCTCGCGATTTCCACACCAAACTCTTTTGCCATTGTAAAACGGACTTCATCACCGTTGACACCTTCTGGGATATTGATACAAGTGACAACCGGCATTTTATAACGGGCATCACCGAATAATGTAAGCCCCATTGCTTCAAGACCGGCTACAAGTGCCTTCTCATGGTATTGATGTCTTTCAAATCGTTCTTGCAAACCTTCTTCTTGAATAATGCGTAACCCTTCCCTCAATGCATACAGCATTGAAGTCGCTTCTGTATGGTGGTTCAGGCGTTTCGGGCTCCAATACTCTTGAATCTGGCTTAAGTCAAAATAGTTGGTTTGAATTCTTCTCGGGTTTTCAGATGTACGATCCAAACCTTGTTCGATCTTTCTCCGCTCCAGGATAATCTTTTCAACTCGATCGTTATACGTGATTGGAGCCATGCCCGTCGGTACTCCTAGGCACTTTTGCGTACCGCTAATGACAGCGTCCACAAACCACTCATCCGTTTTAAATTCTGTTCCACCTAATGTGGCAACAGCATCTACTACAAATAAAACGTCATTTTCTCGACAGAACTTCCCGATTTTTTCAAACGGTTGCATAATGCCCGTTGACGTTTCACCATGGACAAGCGCAACAACTTTCGGATTCACTCGTTTAATCTCAGCGATAATCTCCTCTTGCTCAAAAGCTGTTCCCCATTCGCATTCCATCGTCGTTACATTTGCACCCGAACGATAAGCAATCTCCGCTAACAAGTGTCCAAACCGTCCGAATATAGGGACGAGAACGTTGTCACCAGGCTCAATAATCGCATTGAGCACCGCCTCCAACCCCGAGCGTGACGTACCATCAATCGGATATGCCCAATGGTTTTTCGTTTGAAATGTCTTTCTCAACAACTCCATCGTTTCGTCCATAATCGCTAAAAACTCCGGGTCGAATTGTCCGATGATCGGAATGCTCATCGCACGAAGTATCCGAGGTTCTGCCTCGACTGGTCCTGGTGTCATTAACGTTCGTATAGAAGGATTTAGTTCTCTTAGCATAATAAAACTCCCTTTCTTCATAGACTACAGAGAATTTCAAAAACGTACCCCATTGATCTCAATCTTCTCGTGATTGATTTTAATGAATATTCTATGTACTGTTGATTATAAGAAATTCAGCCCTAAAAGTCACTGTGCAAAATGTACAAATTAATCATATTTTTTTATTCAAATGGCACAGTAGATAGCAATTGTTCATACAATGAGATCTTCACTGATGTTATACCCTTTCTGCCCCATACTATTCCCGTCACTACAATTTTCCTTTGTTATAGCAAGAAATAAGTTTGACAATTTTGTGAACAAGGTGAATAATATAAGTAAAGGGGTGTTGACAAATGGAAACTAAGTTAAAAATGTTGAACGCGGTTAAAGTTGTCGGCCTGACGGTACTTGCCATCGGAATCTCCATTTTCTTATACGGATTCTTTGTAAGCGATTACAGTTCCGTTACAGGCATCGGGATCGGGACGGTTATGGGGGCTATCTTTATTTTCCTGATGGGGGTCTTCTTTGTGGCGACGGAAGAAATGCATGAAAAAGTGGATAAAGGAATGCGGATTGTTCAATAAAAAATACAGCTAACTGCTCAATTTCAAAAAAAGAAAGTAGGCAAAGTATAAAACTCGCCTACATGCTAAGGTACTCAAACAATTTAGTATCGTTTGGGTACCTCATATCTTGGAATTAATTTAGAAGTCTCTTTTGTCGTTAACTGTTCTCTCTTTATCAGAACTTGCTAAATGCCAAAAACGATCTAGAAGTTGAAAAAGCCAAGCTTTACTTAACTCTATGGATTGTTCATCTACCATTACAACAGGATCTTGAGCATAATGGTTAGCTGCATTCGTTTCACTTGTATTATTTAACGCATCCTGAATACTCTTCGCAGTAAATTCAGGATGGAATTGTACGCCTAATACACGGGAACCGACAGCAAACATTTGCCTTGCACATGTACGGCTGCTTGCCAATAACTGTGCTCCTGGCGGGATTTCAAACGTATCAAAATGAAATTCGTAAAATTGTGTCGGAGGTTGCAGCCCAGTCAGAAGTGGGTGATCATTAGCTTCCTCTTTAAAGTTTATTGGAAACCACCCAACTTCGGGATGGTCGTGGGGCCGTACGCTCCCACCTAAAGTATCTGAAATAATTTGAGCACCCAAGCAAATACCTAAGATATATTTATCTGCTTCAATCATAGCTTTGGTCCATTCTTTGACGTCTATAAGCCATGGATATTTATCTTCTTCGTAAGCCCCCATCCTCCCGCCTAATATGATTGCAAGATCAAATTCTTTCTGATCTGGCAATGCCTCCCCGTTATAAGTTCGGGTAATTTTAACATTGTGATTACGTGCGCGCGCCCACTCTTCGGCATTTGCAGGTAGAACGATTGGATCGTTTTGGATAAAGTAAATATTCATGTGAATTCCTCCAATACTTTAAATACTTATGTTCAGCTCCTCACCCAATCCCTTACAGCCCAAATGAAGAAAAAATCACCAATTCATTAGCTGTGCAATAACTAAGAATATCGCACCGACTGAATACCAAATAATCATGAGTGGCAAAATAAATTTGAGCCATTTATTATATGAAATTTTCGCGAGTGCCAATGTCGCCATAAAATACCCCGAAGTCGGATAAAAAATATGACTAAATCCATCTCCAATTTGGTAAGCCAATACAGCTGTTTGTCGTGTAATACCCGCAATATCTGCAAGTCCTCCCATAATCGGCATTGAAATAATCGCTTGTCCACTAGAAGAGGGAATAACAAAGTTCAATACAGCTTGCACGACCATCATAATAATTGGAGTGACTGAATGCGGGAGCATTGTCACGACTTGACCGAGACCATAGACAATCGTATCAAGTATTTGCCCTTCATTCAGAATAACCGAAATAGCCCGCGCAAGACCAACGACAGAAGCACCTAAGATGATGTTTTTAAATCCATCAATAAATGCATTAGCAATTGTATCCGTTTTCAATCCGACTATTAAGCCGACAAAAATTCCAAGAACCACGTACAAACCTGCCAACTCTTTAAAATACCAGCCCCAATTAATTAACCCGTAAATCATAATGATGATACCGATTAATAGGACAATAGACGCGAATCGTTGTCTTGTTGTAGCTTTAGCAACCTCAGTGAAATTCATTTTAAATTCATCATCGATATGTGACTCACCATAGACTAAACTCTGCTCAGGGTTTTTCTTTACTTTCACTGCATAACGCCAGAGAAAAACAATTCCAATAATCAATGTAACGGCTAGCAAAATGGAACGAAAGCCCATTCCAGAATAAAGTTCAACCCCCACTAAATTCTGAGCGATTCCAATTGTTGCGGGAGCGGTCAGAGCAATTGTAAATCCAGCAATCGTTGATATTAGTGCTAGTGCTGCTCCAGTAATGCGATCATACCCTAACTTTAACATTAAAGGGATAAGTACTGGTACGTATACAAGTACTAGCTCTACCGCGCCCGTAAAAGCTGTTAATAAAGCTAAAGGTATCATAAGAAAAGGAATAATAAGGATACCACGCTTGGAAAAGAGATTAGCTAGCTTGCTAATTCCCAATTCTACAATGCCAGTTTTTTCAAAAACAGCGAACATACCACCGATCATGAGAATTCCAAAGAAAATCTCCGCAGCTTGAATTAAACCTGTCGGAACCGAAAAAACCAAATCAGAAATGCTTAAATATACTTTCTGTGTTACTTCAAATGTACCTGGGATAAGTATATCTGCGCCAGTTGGACCTTTTTCACGAGCAAATTGCCCTGATGGAACAATTAAAGTTGCCACAAACGCAACTAGTAACATCGTCACTAAAATAACGTAAATATGTGGCATCACAAATTTCTTTTTTGTAACCTCTTTTCTTGGCTCTACCTCATTTTGTGAATGCGATTCATGATTGTTTGATTGTTTCATGGAATTCTCCCCTAACTTGGTTCACTTCATAGTGATTTCATCTAATGAGTTTAGAAATGTGAGCGCTGTCATTACATGCAATAAAGTTCCGTTCAGCAAGGCTTGTTCATCAAATGTAAACTTTGGATGATGAAGCGGATAAGTAATGCCTTCTTTCGAATTGCCCGAACCGATAAATAAAAAATTCCCCGGTATCTCTTTTAAATAAGAACCAAAATCTTCGCTAATCATATGAGGATTCAATGTTTGGATGGCCTCTTTGCCGAAATTGTTTTCAATCACCGTACGAACAGCATCTGTTACTTGAGTATGATTGATGACGGCAGTTGCCCCTTTTGTCCATTCAACGGTACCTGTTGCCCCGTAAAGCGCTGACAATGTTTCGACATTTTCTTGCATTTGGCGTTGAATAAATTCTCTTGTCGTATCGGAAAAAGTTCGTGTACAGCCACCAATTTGTACATGATCGGGAAGGACATTATATGCACTACCTGCATTAAACTTCGTCACCGATACAATGGCTTGATCGTGAGCATTCACTTGTCTTGCAATGAGCTGTGAGAAGGATTGAACAATTTCTGTTCCAATGTAAATCAAATCCTGTGCTTGATCCGGTTCTGCGGCATGTCCGCCTTTGCCCGAAATCGTAATATCAAAACTGTCCGAAGCAGACATCATCCGACCCGCTGCAAGACCAAATTGCCCGACTGGGATTTGATTGTAAAGATGTGCGCCAAGAATACAATCGACATCGGCAAGGGCACCTGTCTCTAGAATCTCATCTGCTCCGCTAGCGAGTTCTTCGGCATGTTGAAAAATAAATACCACTTCTCCGTGTAATTCAGCTTGGAGCTCTACTAGAATGCGCGCTGCCCCTAATAACATTGCTGTGTGACCATCATGACCGCAAGCATGCATGACGCCTTTGCGAGTGGATCGAAAAGTCAAGTCCGTTTGTTCTTCAATTGGTAAAGCATCTATATCAGCTCGTAACGCAAGAACCTTACCAGGTTTTCCTCCTTTTAAACGGGCGATCACACTTGTTGGAGTTGGTCGCTGCACGACTAAATTAGCACTAAATGATAATAACTTATCATGTATAAACTGAGCTGTTTCTGCCTCTTGCATTGAAAGCTCTGGATGCTCGTGAAGATATCGTCTCCAGGTAATAATATCTTCCTCGAATTTTTTACCTAACAATTTAATGTCCTGATTATTCATTTCTCCCACCCAATCTGTCGAAATAGTTTTGTAATCTTTTACGGCAAAAAGCTAGAGAACCTTATTTAAGGTTCATTTAAGGTTACGACCTTAATTATATAAAAAAAATTGAGTTTGTCAATTTGTTATTTTTTGAACTTTGCAGAAATAGGTCAACTACAAGTAGTGTAGAAGAGATTTGATAAGGGGAACCAAAACAAAAGGTGGAGATTGGCCTCCACCTTTTAAGTCGATCATGTTATTCATTTTTTAACAGCAACCGGTAAATTTTTCGAGGTCGCCCACGTGTATGCGGATGCTCTTCACCAACCACGTCGGCATAACCTTTTTTCTCTAAAGTCGTCAAAATACGTCTAGCACTTCGCGGCAAGATAGCTAGTTCACGGGCAAGTGTACTCGCCGATACATCGGAATTCTTTAACTGATCGGTTACAGCTAACAATTTTGCAAGTGTCACCACGCTTAATGATGTTTCACTACTTATTTTTTTTAGCGTTTCTGTTTCTGGTATATAATTTCGTCCATCCACTAAATTTAATGGACCATACAGCTGTTTATCATGAAAACAGACGAACCATGACCCTTTTCCATGTTCACGTGCTCGATACAATGCACGGAGCGCATGCATTTCCGCCTCATAGGCAGATTGTCCCATTCCAATCCCAACAATACTTTTATTGAGTTTAAATTGTTCTTCAAACTCAGTAGAGGGTAATGTTTTAAAATCCGCGGTTAACCTTTTTAGCATCCCTCGCGTGGTGAAAATGGCATAACGGCCTGGGCCAACTTGTTTTAATGATCCATTTATCTTTTGTGAATACCCTAAAAGCTGTGAAGCATATTTCACTTCTAAATGATACAATTCATCAGAAGAGGTAATGTAATTATCTTTCATTTCCAATATATCGATCTCAATCATTTGGACCGCTATTTGAGCATCACGATAACTTTCCAGTTCATAATAACGTAGCATAATATTGACAGTCGCTTTGATATCACTGATTGTCGGGATGATTCGATAAACCGGAATATCCCTCCTTTTTAATTCCCGTTGCACTGACCAAAGACAAGTTAAAGCAAATTTTGTCAAACCTGATTTGTAAAGATCTTCATGGTGCTTCACAACCGTCTCCACTTCGAGTATGTCTTCTTGTAGAAGGCGCTTGCTATAATCGGCATTTAATTCCCCAAAGATCGCTTCAAGTTCATGTGAATTGATTGTATCAAAACTTAAATGATTAACGGTTACGCCATGTTCCGCTTGGATCAAATAGAACGTCTTATATAAACCCGTTCCAGAATACGTCAAGTAAAAGGAAGGTCGAGCCGTCTTTGAATTTTCAAGCCCAATCATATAAGGTAGATAGCCGGAAAATAACCACATATCCACTTTATTTTCATAGTCATTCATTAGCTGTTCAATATCCGTAAGTTCTTCATGAATTAATGCGATGCATGTAACTCCTTTATGTTCTTCAATAACTGATGAAATTAAATCGATTGTATCTTTTACGCCAATTAGCCCAATTGTAATCGCCATAAAGTTCCCTTCTCCTTTCGAACAAATCGGCAACACTATTATGTAAAACATACAAAATACCTAGATATCTACCTTCCATATTATAGAATGATCGTTCCGATTAATCAAAAAATAATTATATTCACTAATGGCTAAGATAAATACAAAAAGGAGCACCTGAAGAGGCGCTCCTTTTCTTTAAAGTTTTTCCGTCTAGGCTCCGGGCGCCAGATGCTCTGGCCATAAGCCAACCCCGCTGCGAGGCAAAAAACGCCTCGTGGGCCTACAAGATGTAGGTCATGCAGTCATTGTCGCAGGACGCGGCGTTCTTTGACTGCCTTCCCTTATTCGTCTTATGCCAGCAGGCGCCCTACGCTTTTGTTCTTTTACATATCCCAAACCAAGATTAACAACGTTCCGAAGATGGTGACGAGGGCTATGGCAATTCCATAATAGATATTTGCGTAAATCGCCACTTTGTCTTCCGACTCACCAGCATGCATAAAGCCGACAAGCTGAACCGCCGCTTGTATGAACGCCGTGACCAAAAGAACGGTCATCCCTACTGCAAATGACAGATCTAAGAAATAAACAGTCAGCGCAGCTACCGTCAGAACCAATGAAAAGACGAAGCCCATCACTTGTTTACGCGGGAATAATTCGCTCATATTACATCATTCCTTTCAAGTAGATGAAGCTGAAAATGAAGATCCAAACAACATCTAGGAAATGCCAGTAAAGTGAGAAGATAAAGGACTTATTCGCCGTTGCAGGTGTCAAGCCGCGTTTTTTCACCTGCAGGATAATGAATAATCCCCAGAAGAGACCGAGTGTCACGTGCGCACCGTGCGTCCCTAATGTTGTCAAAAGAATACCTGTGAATGCACTCACTTGAAGACCTGCTCCAATATGGGCATAATGTGTGAACTCATAGATTTCCACACCCAAGAATGCCAGACCGAGAAGCAATGTGATCGCAAAGAATGTGATCATCGCATTTTTCCGTCCGATCCGCATGGCATGGATTGCAAGACCGATTGTGAAACTACTTGTTAACAGCAAAATCGTTTCAATCAGCACCGGCGTGATTTCAAAAATCTCCGCCCCCGCTGGTCCGTTCCCCGTACGATGTTCCAATGTGAAATAGGTTGCAAAAAGCGTTGCAAACAGCATCACTTCGGCTCCAAGGAAAATCCAGAAACCTAGTATGTTCAACTTATTTTGTTCAGTGCCATATTCGAGTGGAAGCGAGTTATCTACTTTCATCTGCTAACACCTCGCTATCTTTTTCTGTTGCTTCAATTTCTTTGACGGAAATGTAATGACCGTCGTCTTTTTCAAATGATCGATGAGCCATGCATGCAAAGATTGCAATCGTCGTAATGATTGCTGGAATCCACATGCTGAATACGAATGAGAAGCCCCAGACGAAGAAAATACAACTCATGATAAACGGCACTCCGCTGTTATTCGGCATATGAATCTTCTCGATTTCGCCTTTGAATAGCGGCTGACCTTTTTTCTTATGATCCCAGAAAGCTTCAATGGAATTCACATGAGGTGTCCGCGCAAAGTTATACGATTGTACCGGAGTCTGCGTTGCCCATTCTAGCGTACGGGCATTCCACGGATCGGAACCGATATCTCGTGAAGCATAGCGCGTACTGTAGTAAACATTATAGACGATGATCGCAAAGCCGATCGCCAGACCAACTGCTCCCACAAAGGAAAGCATGTTCAACGCACCAAACCCAGTCGCTTCAGAATACGTATACATCCGGCGTGCTTGCCCATCCAAGCCCGTGAAGAACATTGGGAAGAATGTGACGTTGAAGCCGATCATGATAAACCAGAATGCCCATTTCCCGATTCGTTCGTTTAACATGAAGCCGAACATTTTCGGCCACCAGTACGTAAGACCGGCCAGCATCGCGAAGACAACCCCCGGAATGATCGTGTAATGGAAATGCGCAACGAGGAACATCGTATTATGGTATTGATAATCGGCACTCGCCATACCTAGCATGACTCCTGTCACCCCACCAATTGTGAAAATCGGGATGAACCCTACTGAATAGAGCATCGGAACCGTAAATACAATTTTCCCTTTCCGCATCGTCAACAGCCAGTTAAAGATTTTGATCCCGGTTGGAATCGCAATCGCCATTGTCGTAATCGAGAAAATACTATTGGTTAATGGTCCTTGCCCCATCGTAAAGAAATGGTGCGTCCAAACCAAGAATGAGAAAAACGAAATGATCACAATCGAAGCGACCATCGATTTATAACCATAAAGGTTACGTTGAGAGAAGGTAGATACAACCTCACTATAAATACCGAATGCCGGCAAAATGAGGATATACACTTCCGGATGCCCCCAAACCCAGAATAGGTTCGCCCAGAGCATATCCATCCCGCCATTTGTCATCGAGAAGATATGGGTGCCAAACAGACGGTCCATTGTCCCTAACAAAAGTGTAACGGTCAGGACTGGGAATGCGAAAACTACAATCGCATTCGTGATAAGTGCTGTCCATGTGAACATTGGCATTTTCATCAATGTCATGCCAGGTGCTCTCATCTTAAAGATCGTCGTCATAAAGTTGATACCCGAGATTAGCGTACCAATACCTGCAATCTGAATTGATAATAGGTAATAGTTTGTTCCCACTGATTGACTGAAATCATTCCCTGCAAGCGGGAAATACGAAGTCCAACCAGCGTCAGGAGATCCGCCGATGACGAATGAGATATTGAATAACATCGCTCCCATGAAGAACAACCAGAAACTGAGCGCATTCAAACGAGGAAACGCTACATCTCTCGCACCGATTTGTAATGGTACAACAAGGTTCATCAGTGCATATATAAATGGCATCGCCATGAAGATGATCATGACAACCCCGTGCGTTGTAAATACTTCATTGTAATGCTGGGCATCCAGCAACGTATTGTCAGGTACAGCCGTTTGTGCCCGCATCATTAACGCATCTACCCCACCTCGGAAAAGCATGAGCAATGCGGAGATGAGATACATGATACCGATCCGTTTATGGTCAACTGTTGTCAACCATTCGCGCCATAAATAACCCCATTTTTTAAAATAAGTTAAGCCTATGAGTATCGCAATTACGGTAAGACCAATGGCAACCATTGATGCGTAAATTGCAGGACTTGGATGAGGTATGGCAAATCGATCAAAGTAGTCCATACTTTTTGTACTCCTTTCGGAAATTTAATTCGTGACAGTTAATGTCCGGTTATGGGTGCCAGGACTCTGTGGTAGCAGCTGGCACCGCTCAGTTTATTAATGATTCGAATGTTCGTCATGTGCACCCTGTGCGTCGTCGGAATCATGTTCATCCTCATCGGAATGACTTGATCCATGGTGATGACCTTCAGGCGGCGGCAAAAATTCCAAGTGCGTACCACTAAACGTTAGCTGGCCAAGATGACCCGGTTCTAGTAACTCATTAAATTTTTCTTCAGTAAGAGGTTCAGCCGTCGCTTTCACATCTGCTACCCACTTATCGAAATCCGCTTCCGGCATCGCTTCCACGTGGAAGATATTCTCCGCGAAACCTTTCCCACTGAAGTTCGCATTTCTTCCCATATATTCACCAGGAACCTCTGCGGCCAAGTGTAATGTGGTTACCATGTCTGACATCGCATACTTCTGTCCACCCAATTGCGGAATCCAGAAGCTTGTGATTGGGCCATATGAGTAAAGTCTAAATTCCAATGCCCGATCCGTCGGGATATATAAATAGTTTACCGTTTCTATATTTTCTTCCGGATAACTGAAATGCCATTTCCAATCAGAAGAAGAAGCATACACGACTAACGGTTTTTGATCTTCATATCCTTTCGGTGTCGCCTCGACTGCATAGTTGGATTTGACCGTGACAATGGAAAGGAAAATGATGATGATCACAGGAATCCCTACAATGATCGATTCAACAATATGATTCCCTTCGATATGTGGGGGTTCATAATCCTCGCTTTGTTTCGAAGCGCGGTATTTAAAAACGACGTATGCCATGAGGGCGAAAACAGCAATCACTACAATTGCCATCGTCGCAATCGATATCCAGATGACATTGGCTGTCGTCTCGGCTTGCGGTCCTTTCGGATCCAAAACCATTAGCGGTTCACACCCCGCCAACAATGCAATCATCGTTAAGATGGCAGCTAGAAAAGTCCATTTCATTCGCATGAAGAGACCCCTTTCTTTTATTTGATATACAGTAAAAATTTCTGAAAAAAAAGTATAGGGATGGGTGATTCCCCTAACATGAAATTCATCTTAATATAATAAAATCGCAAAAACAATATCAGAAAATCAATTTCACAAAAACTTCATGAGAAATACACAATATACGTCACAAAACGTTCATTTAACAATGTTTAATTGGACACAAAACGTTCAATAAATCGACGAACATTTTACATATTCATTAATTATACAAGAAAAATATGGCATCATTTCCGCTTTTCAGAAAACGGAAATACCCCGTATCTACAACAATAGCGTCAATTAAAACTGCTTATACAGCTTTATGGGGAATGGAATATCTTATAGAGAGAAAAAAATGAGCTAGATTAAAATAGAGCCTTCCATTGAATTTTCCACTGCATAAGGGAAGACCCTGACATCTGTTCATAGCTCCCTGTCAGGATCGTCAATTGTTTTAACTTGATTCAGCAGAAGTCCCCCACTTCCATAAGTGGCGGGATGAATGCCGGAAAGCATTTCAATCAGAGGGAGTCCAAACTCCCTGCTGATTAGAAGAACTCAGGATAAGGTCGCCGCGTCCTGCGGCAACGCCTGAGTGACCAACATCCTGTTGGCCCAAGCCTCCGGCGGATGTCACAGATTTTGAAAGGAGTTAATTGCGAATCGAACAGCGAAGGGTTCGATTTGCCGTATTTCTGCGTTTTTTGCAGAAATTAAGGCACCAGCCATTAAATAGCGCAATTCAAAATCTGGACGCAATTACGCCGAGGCGTAATTGATTCTAGGAATAAAAAAAGAGGAGGGGGATATGTTGTCATATAGGAGAAATAGAAGATTCCGGCTTTGTGTTTTTCCTGGTTATAATTGGTGCGGACCGGGCTGCAATGGACCCGGTGCGCCGATCAACGATGTGGACGCAGCGTGCAAAGCACATGATGAATGTTATCGTCAAGGTCGCCATCCATGCGAATGCGACCAGGAATTTCTAGACTGTCTTCGCCCAAAAATCGATCCGTGCACACAAAAAGGAAGACACGCCCGTGTCCTGTACAATTACATGCGCCTACAAAAATGGTTCACCAGTAGATTTTAACGTTTCAGAGGTGCCTTGATCAGGCACCCTTTTCATCACCACAACGGGTCATTGACCGGATCTTTCTTCTGAAGGTCTATGTAATAAGGATTCAAACTGATTTGGAGATAGGCGACACAAGAAATGTAAACCAATAACCCGATGAAGATATGCTCAAATAATTGGGGAATGATAACAAAAAACGGGATGAATAAGTTTAACATTCCACCTTTCAGTGCCGATTTTTTAGTTCGGTATTGTTTTTGACCACAGTGCGGACAGGTCATTTCTCTATTTTTCATACTCTGCTTCAACGCCTCTTTATGGGACCATTCTTCACAGCAACTTACACAAACCGGTAAACTTTCCCCCTTTTTTTGAAGTCGTCTTTGTAAAAACAACCGCAGTCCAAGAAAGAAGCCTATGATCAAAATCGCTTTCCCAAAATCACTATTTAGGATCGACCAGTTCATCACCGTTTCAGTTTCAGGGGTTGCCGCATTTGACGTTTTACTTGAGAAGTCGTCATGTTGCCAGAGCAAATAACCGAAGCCCAGTACAAAGACCGTGAACGTTGCGAGTACAAATCGATATTGCCAATGAAGACGACGTTTTTGATGATGTGCTTTCGATTTTGCCTTCATAACAATGCCCTGTTTTTGTTCTTTTGATAACGACATTGACTGGAGCTCATGATGTAAATCATTCTTGAATTGATTCATGACGCAGTTCCTCCCATTCATAATCCTTGATCCGATGTTCAAGTTGTTTGCGAGCACGCTGGAGCCTTGTTCTGACCGTGGCTTCCGGACAATCCACTAACTTGGAGATTTCCACCGTAGTCATTTCCTCAAAATAGTACAGAATGAGCACTTCACGATAGATTAGCGATAAGGTCAATAGGGCTTCTACCAATTCCCGCTTCTCCGCCTTTTCAAGCACGGCACGCTCCGGAGTATCGTTCGATTCTTTCCCCCTCACTTTTTCGAATAACATCAGCCGCTTCGCTTTCCAACTTCGCAGATGATCATGGCTTCGATTGACCGTCATCTTCACCAAATAAGTTCGAAGAGATGCCTCCGCTCTGAACTGCTCGTGTTTTTCATAAAAAGCAATGAACACATCCTGCACAATATCCTCTGCCGTCGCTCTATTTTTCACGTATAAATAAGCGACACGCAATAAATAATCACCATGCACCTCGATGATTTCTTCGATGTTCAATACGAATCCACCCACTTTCCCCCTACTGACGTATCCCGAGCCTATTCCGTTTCATTTTCCGCTTATTTTTTTCAGTATATATGGTTCGCCATATCCTTCTATACTTGAAATTCATTTCCATAAAATTCATAATGTTGTTTGAATCCTCTCCCAAGTCAGATTTTGTTGTGTATAATGAGACTATCAGTTTGTAGTGGGAAAGGGAGACGTTCAATTGGGGAAATTTTTTACGAAGTCTACACTATTACTGTTCTGCTTAATTTGCATGTGGGGAGTTAGTTGGCCGATTTATAAACAGGCTGTCCCTTATACGCCCCCTTTATTATTTGCTGGGCTCCGTGCCTTAATCGGTGGGCTTCTATTGTTGGCCGTCTTGTTGAAAACAAGAAGTGAAATTAGATGGCGAGAAAACTGGGCAAAGTACTGCATTTCAGCATTTTTTAATGTCATTCTTTTTTTCGGTTTACAAACGTTTGGCCTGATATATTTGCCAGGTGGATTGTTTTCAGTCCTCGTCTATTTTCAACCTGTTTTACTCGGTCTTTTTGCTTGGATGTGGCTAGGCGAACAAATGACCCCGCTTAAAATTATGGGACTTATTATTGGATTTGCTGGGATCATCATCGTCAGCGTGGATGGCTTGACCGTGCATATTTCAGCCATTGGGGTCATTTTAGGGTTGCTCACAGCACTTGGTTGGGCATTTGGGGTGATTTATGTAAAGAAAGTGAGTCGGGAAGTGAATGCCTATTGGATGGTCGGCATGCAATTTACGATTGGCGGGGCCTTTCTTGTCGGTACCGGTACCATCTTTGAAAGTTGGGCTGCTATCGAGTGGAACGGGATCTTAATTTTCGGTATCCTATTCGGAGCGACAATCGGCATTCCTGTTGCTTATAGCATCTATTATTCCCTTGTCAACGCTGGTGAGGCGAGCAAGGTCGGCTCTTTCACCTTCCTCGTCCCCATCATTTCAGTGCTGATCGGCACTATTTTTTTAGACGAACCGATGACCTATCTGCTTTTCGTTGGGCTTTTGTTAGTCGGCATCAGTATCTATTTTGTTAACTATAGAGGTAAAAGACTCCAAAACTTCTTATCCTATAGTCATAAAGTGAAAGAAAATAAGGAGATAGTATGACTACTAAAAACAAAACAGTTGTCCGTTCTTTAGATATTTTGAATTTATTTATCGACCATGAAGAACTAACTTTCCAAGAAATCATTGATTTGTCAGGCATTCCTAAAACTTCGGTTTACCGAATGCTAATGACTATCGAAGACATGGGCTTTGTCGAAAAAGGAGCCGATTCAAAATATCGGCTCGGTCTGCTTTTTCTGAAATTCGGTGATCTCGTATCAAGAAGGCTGGACATCCGGCAAGTGGCCTATCCCATTATGAAAGACTTGCATAACGATGTAGAAGAAGCGGTTAACTTGATCATCCAACAGGGAGACGAAGCCATCTATATCGAAAAAATCGATACATACCAAAAAGTCCGATTGTATACGGCAATCGGCAGAAGAAGTCCCTTATATGCAGGGGCTTGTTCCCGAGTCATTTTGTCCTATTTGCCAGATAACGAGATTGCCAAATATGTAGCATCCACTGAGCTCAAACCTTTTGCGCAGGGGACGATTACAGAGAAAGATCACTTGATGGAAACTATTCATCAAGCTAGAGAAAATGGCTACACGGTAAGCCATTCCGAATTGGAGAATCATACTTCTTCTATTGCTGCACCTATTTTTGACCACCAAGGTTACGTCATTGCTGGAATCAGTATCGCTGGAATTGAAGCCAATTATCAAAACGAACGCATTTCCTATCTTGCAGATAAGGTCATGAGGGCCGCACAGGAAATTTCAAAACGATTAGGCTATTAACACCAAAAACATCCTCTATACGCTTTTACATAAGCGGCTTGAGGATGTTTTTTTCATTCTAATAGGATCCATTAGTTCGCCATTCCCTTTAAATGGACTCCCGTCTTTATTTTTTGAATGATCCGTTCTTTGTTCATGTACTCGTTTTCGGCTTGTTCGAGCGATGCTTCTTTAAAGCGGATCTTTGCGCCAGGGCGCAATTGTGCCAAGCTTGGCAAATCGGCGGTCATCACTTGGCCGATTTTTGGATAGCCACCTGTTGTTTGACGATCTGCCATTAAAATAATCGGTTGTCCATTCGGCGGTATTTGAATGGTCCCATATGTCACTCCTTCAGAAAGCAACTCAAATGTCTCGCTCAAAGACAAGACCGGACCTTCCAACCGGGAACCCATCCGATCAGAACTTGACGTCAATGTGTACGTACCTTCAAATAGCGCTAGTTGACTGGCTCGATCAAAACGGTCAAATTCGGTTCCTTTCAGCACATGGATGGTTTGTGTTTGTTCGAGATTGACAAGCGCATTGTAATTGACAGTCCATGTCAAATGCTCCCTCAAATCTTCCCATTCACGATTCAATGAACGGCTCTGTTCTCCCATTTTCCCGCAGCTGAAAACATCCCCTTTTTGCAGCGCCCTCCCTTTGTATCCGCCAATGCCCGCGCGCATATATGTACTTTTGCTCCCCATCACTTCCGGTACATCAATGCCGCCTGCGAAAGCAATGTACGCCCTGCACCCTTGAACGGCATTCTTAAATTGTAAGACAGACCCTTTTTTCACAACAATCGGACGCCATAGAGGTACACGTTCGCCATTAATCGTCGCCTGTAAATTCCCGCCCGTAATGGCAATCAACTGATCCTGCTGAAACTGCATGGACGGCCCCATTAAGGTGATTTCAAGCGCGCCTTCTCCTTGGTCGTTACCGACAAGCAAATTGGCGATCCTCAAGGAATAAGGATCCATCGCGCCACTAACAATGACCCCAAATTGTTGCGATCCAAATCTTCCTAAATCCTGAACAGTCGTCAACAGACCAGGATGAAGTATTTTGACAGTCATTCCATCGCCTCCTCCATGTTTTGATATTCTTCTATAGTGATCGGTACAAACTTGATTTTATCCCCCGATCGCAACAATGACGGCGGCGATAAGTCAGGTAGAAACAGTTTCTTTGGTGTACGCCCGATAATTTGCCAGCCTCCAGGCGTTTCCATTGGATAGACGCCTGTTTGTTTTCCAGCTATTCCAACTGACCCAGAAGGGATCGATAGCCTTGGGGTTTCCCTTCGTGGCGTTGCAATGGCTTCGTTCATGCCGCCCATGAATGGAAAACCAGGTGCAAAACCGATCATATACACTAAATACTCATTTTCAGAGTGAATTCGGATCACTTCTTCAATGGACAAACCATTAGACTCAGCCACATATGCCAAATCTGGACCAAATTCGTCCCCATAATAGACGGGGATCGTAATTGTCCTGTCTTCAAAAGACTGTTCCCCACCGACTTGTTGAATTAGACTATCCATGTAAGCGCTCACTTTTTGAAATGAGGTAAGTCCTTCTTCTCCAAATTGGGCAAGACGGACAGTATATGGGTTGTAATGGATCGTAATATTATTGTAAGCAGGTACCGTTTCGATAAAACCCTCAAATGGCTGTGCTTGCAATAATGCCGATAAATTCTTTACCTTTGCATGAATCGAAGGATCCATCCCTTCCCCAAGGTGAACCATAAGGGCGGAATCCCCTAGCGGTTTCATCGTCACTTGCATCTTCATCACTCCTTAGTTCCGAAATTCGGAAATCAATTTCTACTAAACGGATTATATACTCATTATAAAGAGGGTAAAACAAAAAACAAGTTCGAATTCTTGGAAATGACAATATTAAAATTATAAGGTTTTCAAATAAATTAATCTATGCTAGAATAAATTAACGTTTTAAAACTAAAGTTCCGTATTTCGGAACCACACATTTGTAAACGCTTACGCACTTTTGCAATGATAATTGGAGGGATGAGAAATGTATCAAGTAGATTTAAATTGTGATTTAGGTGAAAGTTTTGGCCGTTATCAACTCGGGGAACAACAAGAGATATTAAAATATGTCACTTCCGCAAACATTGCTTGTGGATTTCATGCGGGCGATCCGACAGTCATGCGAGAAACCGTCAATCTCGCTATCGATCATGGTGTAAAAATTGGTGCTCATCCTGGTTTACCTGATCTCAACGGATTCGGACGACGCAATATGAGTATAACGCCACAAGAAGGGTATGATATGGTCGTCTACCAAATTGGGGCCCTTCAAGCATTTTTGACAATCCATAACGAAACAATGCAACATGTCAAACCTCACGGGGCATTGTATCAGATGGCCTCCAAAGATCGGGAACTGGCAGAAGCGATCGCCAAGGCGGTTTACGATGTTTCCCCTTCACTCGTCTTATTCGGGCTTTCCGGCAGTGAATTGACAAGAGCCGGGGAAAAAATAGGTTTACGTACAGCGCATGAAGTATTTGCCGATCGCACTTATCAAGCGGATGGCTCATTGACTTCACGTTCCCAAGCAGATGCATTGATTACCGATCAGGAACATTCCGTTTCACAAGTGGTCAAAATGGTGACGGAAGGAAAAGTGACTTCCCAACAACAGACGGAAGTTTCTTTGCAAGCAGATACAATTTGCATTCACGGGGACGGCGTTCATGCGGTTGATTTTGCCAAATATATTAACGAAACATTAACAAATAAAAATATTTCTGTAACAGCTATTTACAGCTAAGAAGGGGTTTTCACAATGGGAGAAAATAAATTAGGGGTGTCCGAAGTCAAACAGAAGACGACAAGAAGTGTCTTGCTAGGTGCAGCCTTCCTCATGGCAACTTCTTCAATCGGGCCAGGTTTTCTAACACAAACAACAGTATTTACACAACAATTGGCGGCAAGTTTTGGTTTTGTCATTTTAATTTCACTTCTATTGGATATTTTCGCACAAGTGAATGTGTGGCGGATTATTGCCGTTTCCGGATTGCGCGGGCAAGAAATCGCCAACAAAGTTGTTCCCGGTCTTGGTGTGGTGCTCGCCATCTTAATCGTTATGGGCGGCTTGGCGTTTAACATCGGAAACGTCGCAGGTGCGGGTCTCGGCTTAAACGCGATGCTCGGATTAGATCCGATCACGGGAGCCATCATCAGTGCATTATTTGCCATTTTTATTTTCGTCGTAAAAGAAGCGGGGAAAGCAATGGACCGGGTGGCTCAAATTGCCGGTTTTGTCATGATGCTTTTAATGATGTATGTCGCCATCAGCACTTCTCCACCTGTTGGTGAAGCGATTGTCAATACCTTTAAACCGGAACAGATCAGTATTTTCGCCATTGTGACACTCGTCGGCGGAACCGTTGGCGGCTATATCACTTTTGCCGGTGGTCACAGATTGTTGGATGCAGGGGTAAAAGGCGTCGAATCCTTACCGGAAGTCACCAAAAGTTCGGTAACAGGCATTTTAGTGACAGGCATCATGCGAGTCGCTTTATTTTTAGCAGTACTCGGGGTTGTTTCACAAGGTCTGGCCATCGATCCTGATAATCCGCCTGCATCTGTCTTTCAACTTGCTGCCGGCGATATCGGCTTTCGGATGTTCGGTGTCATCATGTGGGCAGCTGCCATTACATCTGTCGTAGGCGCTGCCTATACTTCCGTTTCGTTCATCCGAACCTTTAGTCCGATGATCGAAAAATATCATAACTGGATTATCATCCTATTTATTGTCATTTCAACATTAACATTTGCGCTTGTCGGACGTCCTGTCACGATCCTTGTGCTCGTCGGTGCTTTGAATGCGCTTATTTTACCACTTGCGTTAGGTACACTGCTCATCGCTGCGTATAAGAAAAATATCGTCGGCGATTATAAGCATCCGATCTGGTTAACGATCGGCGGTGGAATCGTCACCATTGTCATGGGTGTATTAGGAATTATGACGCTGATTGAGCAAATTCCATTGCTTTTTAAATAACACGAACGAAGTTGCTAAGGAGCTGGTTGAAGATGATATATTATGCTATGATTTCACCTGTTGAAATTAGGGAATTGATTCGAAAACAAGAAATTACTGGACCGACTGCCGGGATGTCCAAAGGTTTTGCCCAGGCCAATTTAGTCATTTTGAAAAAAGAGCATGCTTTTGATTTTCTTTTATTTTGCCAACGAAATCCAAAGCCTTGCCCATTGCTCGATGTCACGGAGCCAGGCTCTTTCCATCCAAGCAAAATTGCCAAGGACGCTGATATTCGAAAAGATATCCCGAAATATCGTATCTACAAAGATGGTGTCTATACAGAGGAAGTGACGGATATTACGGAGTACTGGGAAGACGATATGGTCGGCTTCTTACTCGGTTGTAGCTTCACCTTTGAAACACCGATGCTTGAAAACGGTATTCCGATCCGGCATATCGAGGAAAACTGCAATGTTCCGATGTATAAAACGAATATCCAATGTGAAAAAGCGGGGATGTTTGAAGGGCCGACCGTTGTCAGTATGAGGCCGATGACGCCTGAAGATGCGATCCGAGCCATCCAAATTACAACAAATTTGCCAGGCGTCCACGGAGCCCCGATCCATATCGGCGATCCGAGCCAGATTGGCATCCAAGACATTTCCAAACCCGATTTTGGTGATGCTGTAACGATTAAAGAAGGCGAAGTTCCTGTGTTTTGGGCTTGTGGCGTAACGCCTCAAGCGGTCGCCATGCAAAGCAAACCCTCCATTATGATTACCCATGCACCGGGCCATATGTTCATCAGCGACCTAAAAGACCGGGAATTGAGTATGCTATAATATCAATGAAAATGCCCCGATCCAGTGTAACTTGGAACGGGGCACTTCTTATAATACTTTTGATAAAAAACTTTGAGTTCGTTGTTCTTTCGGATTGCCGAAAATTTCAGCAGGCGTCCCTTCTTCCACAAGATAACCGCCATCTAGAAAAAGGACACGATTCCCGACCTCACGCGCGAAGCCCATTTCATGAGTGACGACGACCATCGTCATTCCCTCTTCTGCAAGATCTCGCATGACATTCAACACTTCACCGACCATTTCCGGATCTAATGCCGATGTCGGTTCGTCGAATAACATTACTTTCGGTTTCATCGCCAACGCACGTGCAATGGCGACGCGTTGTTGCTGACCTCCCGAAAGTTCATCCGGGTAATTCTTTTCCTTATCTTGCAGCCCTACTTTTTTTAACAATTCACGCGCTAACTGTTCACTTTCCTCTTTACTTTTCTTCAATACTTTCATTGGACCAATCGTAATATTATCCAGTATTGTTAAATGTTTAAACAGATTAAATTGTTGGAAACACATTCCGACATGCTGCCTTAACTGATAAATATTCGTTTTGGGCGAAGTCAATTCCATCCCGGCAATTTCAATTTTCCCACTCGTCGCATCTTCCAGTCCATTTAAACAGCGAAGAAAGGTACTTTTACCACTACCGGAAGGTCCAATCACGACCACGACTTCTTTGTTAGCGATTTGCGTGCTAATCCCTTTCAAAATTTCCAGCTCGCCGAATGACTTGTGTAAGTTTTCAACGTTTATCAAGTTGCATCTTCCTTTCGAGATAACCAGCAAATTGGGATACGCTAAAGATAATGATAAAATACAAAACACCGACGACGACCCAAATCGCAAATGGCTCAAAAGTGGATGAAATAATAATTTGACCTCTGTAAACTAATTCGATAATACCGATCGGTGCAAGTAGGGATGTATCTTTGATCGTTTGTGCCGACTGATTCACAAGCGGTGGAATCATTCTTTTAAAAGCTTGTGGCAAAACAATATAACGCATCATTTTAAATTCCGTCATTCCAATGCTGGCTGCCGCTTCTTTTTGTCCGCGATCGACCCCAAGTATACCAGCCCGGATAATTTCAGAAATGTATGCGCCTTCATGTAAGGCGAGCGTTAACGTTGCAGCTATAATCGGATAGGAGCGTTGCCCAAACCATTCGTTTACCGGCAACACGCCCGCCAATCCAAAGACGATAAAAAATAATTGCACTAATAAGGGCGTGGAACGAAAAACTTCAATGTATACTGTCGAAACACCGCGTAACATTTTCGATTTCGATAATTTCATCAAGGCACTGATCAAACCGAAAACAACAGCTAATAGTATCGCGGCAATCGAATAATAGATTGTTAACTTAAGACCTTCCAGTATTTGCGGAAGATTATCCAGAACAACTTGCAACTCCACCGCCCCCCTTCTTCGTATTCTATAATGATCAGCTTGTTAATAAGAGATTCCGGCGGTTGACCTTTATCTTCATTCGGCAGATATAACAACCTCTTCGGGCTTTACAACACCTTCAATAAGCCCATTCTTTTCGCCCCTTAAATATTCATCAAATAATTGTTCATACGTACCGTCTTCTTGGAGCTTAGCAAGTCCGTCATTTATTTTTTCAAGCAGTTCTTTTTTGTCTTTATTGACAGCAATTCCGTAAAATTCACCAGCTAAAATGTCACCGACAATTGTTGCGTCTGTTTCTTGTTCATTTAAATAATTGATATTGGACGGGTTATCATAGAGAATCGCGTCAACCCCGCCATTTTCCATCGTATTATAAGCTGTACTAATATCTGCGTATTGTTTAATATCCTGATCTTTAATGCCATTAGCTACCATATAGTTATAAGAAGAAGTACCTTTTTGAACACCGATCAACTTTCCTTGTAAATCATCGAAACTTGTAATCCCGGAGTCTGGCTTTGTAAGAATAGAAAGACCGGATTCATAATATGCGTTCGAGAAGTCAACACTTTCCATTCGTTTATCCGTAATTGAAAGCGCCCCCACGACGACGTCTAATTGACCGGATTTCAGTGCAGGAACCAATCCATCAAATTGCATCGTCGAAAATTCAACTTCAAAATCTTCCACTTCAGCAATTTTTTCAATCAATGCGATGTCAAATCCAACAAGTTCCCCTTGTTTCTCAGATTCAAATGGTGGATACGTAGGGCTTGTCCCCACCTGTACAACCAATTTCTCTCCATCAGAGTTCGAATCCGGCGTGGAAGAAGAATCGCCTTCTGTAGAAGGTTTTTCTGCTCCACATGCCGCCATAGCGAAAGCAAAACCAAAAACGAGTAGTATAAATAACATTGTCTTTTTCATACCAATTCCCCCTTGTCTGTTTAGTAAATATGTTTTCAGAATGCATATCAAGTTGACTTTACTAGTTATCTTGGTATTCCAGGATTCCTGATGATTTTCGCAATTCCAAATCGAACTATCCAGTTCTTTCAGACCATTCCGAAAAGCATGTTATTTAACAATACCATAATATAAAAAGAATGAAAAGCATTCTTTAAATCAACTAGACGAGGCTGGATTTGTATCCAAGCTCGGTTTTGTCCTATTTACACCAACAGCGTGTAGTCACTTGACTACACGCTGTTGGTGTATAGGCGCATTCCTTCAGCCTGTTGCTACAGGATGCCTCCCCATTTATGTACTTTCTATTACACTGCTTATTTCCCTACAGGATCAAGCGGGGCCTTCCCCGTTAAAACCGCTACGAGATTCTGCGCTGCCCGCATCGCCATCGCGATTTCCGTTTGCGCTGTCGCAGATCCGATATGCGGAACCGTGACGACATTCGACATGCTGAGCAACGGATTCTGTGGATCTATAGGTTCCTGCTCGAATACATCCAATCCTGCCGCATGGATGTCCCCGTTCTCCAACGCTCGGATAAGGGCGGCTTCATCCACAGTCTGTCCCCGGGATATATTGATAAAAACAGCTGATTTTTTCATCAGTTTAAATTGCTCTTCCCCGATTAAGTGATAGGTCTCAGGCGTAAGTGGTGTCATCAGTACGACGTAATCTGCTTGCGTTAATAAAGTTTCCAATTCGCAATACGTTGCACTGTATTTCGCTTCCGCCTCCGGTTTTCGATTCCGGTTATAGTAGAGGACATCCATATTGAAGCCGAATTTTGCGCGTCTTGCTATCGCTTCGCCGATTCTTCCCATTCCAATAATCCCAATTGTAGCCCCATTGACATCTTTACCAAACAACTCTCGGTAATCTGTCGTCCGTTCCCATTTTCCTTCTTTCACAAAGCGATCCAATTCAACCATGCGTCTCGCAGTCGATAAAATGAGACCAAACGCCAAATCGGCAACCGTTTCATCCAACACATGAGGGGTATTCGTACCAATGACTTGATGTTTTTCCATCGCTTCCACGTCAAAATTATTATAGCCGACCGATACATTGCTCACGACTTTTAACCGTGGTGCACGTGTAAGCAATTCTTCATCGATTTGACCGACGATCGTGCTACCGCCTGTATATAATCCTTCCACCTCAGCAACTTCTTTTAATAGCGTTTCTCTCGGCACCCGTCCATCGCCTTGCCATTGACGGATGTCACAATGCTCACGCAAAAACGCTTCTACCTCGGCTTGTATCGGATACGTCACATAAATTTGGGGTTTCATTTTCTCTTCACTTCCCTTTCCGCGAATACTCTCTCCATTATGCACTATTTCACAAAATCTGCCATCCCCACACGCAGATTGGATCATCGGATAGGCACAGGAATGGTACTGTAACAATTCCGCTCACATATAAATAGAACAAGTCATTCTATCCAATCTGTTAAGTCTTACAGGCTGGAATAGTCATTTTCTATTGCCGGAGTTGTTAGTACACTTGTATGAAATAGATGAGTTTAGTATGGAAAGGAGGGGAAGGAAATGAAAAGCAAAAGTGAAATTATGAAGATCATCCGCCAATTGGAAGATCATATTGCCGATGATTTTGAGGCACAAGATTTGGATTTCAAACAATGGAACGATAGATGTAGAGAAGAAAATGTAAAAAAAATGATCCGTTATGCAGTTTGTATGGCAAATGGCGGTGGAGGTAGTGTTGTTTTTGGAGTTGCTGACCGAATAAAAGGATTGGAAAATGTATTAAAGGGTGTCCCACTCGATGTGGACATCCCCGAGCTACAAAAAAGAATAGCTGAAAATACTGTACCTTCACTGACGCCTTCATTCGAAGAGATATTTTATAACAATCATTCGATAAGACTTTTAATCATGAACATTTCCCCTGACACATCGCCTTATACAATGTTGGACGGAACCGCGACGATCAGGAAAGGAAAAGAGTGTTTACCGTGCAAGCTTACAGATGAGGAGGAATGATCGTTGTCCCCAGTTAGATACCTGGTACGCATACACTTCAGCGTTGTATGCGTACCGAGGCATCCTTCTCGATTACTACATATTTTGTGCTTCCCACTGGGCAATTTCTGTTTTTACAAGCGGCGCCACTTCTGTTCCTAGCAGTTCAATTGCCCGCATGACTTCTTGATGTGGCATGGAGCCGACAGGTACGTGGAGCATGAAACGTTCAACACCGACATTTTTGCGCAGGAAAATGATTTTTTCGGCAACAGTTTCTGCATCGCCGACATACAAAGCGCCTTCCAAAGTGCTGGCCGACTCAAAAGTATTACGTGTATATGGTCCCCAACCACGTTCTCTTCCTAACACATTCACCGCTTGCGCGGTGGATGGGAAAAACTTGTCTTTTGCCTCGGCTGTCGTCTCCCCTACAAAACCGTGCGAATGGGAAGCCACCTTTAGTTTCGAAACATCATGTCCCGCCTGTTTTGCAGCTTGCTTATATAATTCGACGACTCGTGCAAACTGCAGCGGACTCCCTCCGATAATTGCGAGCACAAGTGGCAAGCCAAGAACCCCTGCACGCACAGCGGATTGAGGCGTTCCGCCACTCGCAATCCAAATCGGTAAGCGGTCTTGATCCGATCGAGGGTACACACCTAAATTATGAATCGAAGGGCGATAGGTACCATTCCATGTCACTTTTTCAGCTTCATTGATCTTCAGCAACAAATCAAGTTTTTCATCAAATAACGCATCATAATCTTGTAAATCATAGCCGAACAGCGGGAATGATTCGATAAACGAACCGCGGCCTGCCATAATTTCCGCACGGCCATTTGAAATGGCATCGACCGTTGCAAATTGTTGGTATAAGCGTACCGGATCATCTGATGAAAGGACAGATACAGCACTCGTCAGTTTAATATTTTTCGTCTGTGCCGCAGCCGCAGCAAGCAACACAGCCGGTGAAGAGCAGGCATAATCCACGCGATGATGCTCCCCTACCCCAAACACGTCCAATCCGACCTGATCCGCTAAGACGATTTCCTCCACCACTTCCCGTATCCGTTCCGCGTGACTCGTCACTTGCCCTGTTTCGACATCCGGTGTTGTTTCAACAAACGTCGTTACACCAATTTCCATTATGATTGCCTCCTTACTTTCGGTCATTACAATAACTATTCAAAGTATAATTGAAGCAGAATGGCTTGTATAGAAACTAGGTTCTGGGGTTGTCCAACAAATCAGTAGAACTTTCCAATCATCTACAAAAAGATGCCTCGTCCCAAACGATTTAAATTCGTTCGAGAACAAGGCATCCTTTCCAATTAGATAAACAAACTAAGAAGTAGAACAACACCAAGACCAACTAAAGAGGTGGTTAGTAGGAGCAAGCCCCACGTTTTGAAAGTATCCTTAATAGATAGATTGAAATACTCTTTAAATAGCCAGAACGAGGCATCGTTGACATGCGTAATCGTATTGCTTCCCGCGGCTGTCGCCAAAACCATCAGAACCGGATTGACATCGAACGTTTCAATCAACGGACCGACAATTCCAGCAGCGGTGATGGCAGATACAACACCTGTCCCTGTCGCTATTCGGATCAATGCCGTGATGAACCAAGCCATGATCAGCGGAGAAATACTCGTGTTTTCCATCATCCCCGCGATATAATCACCGATTCCCGTATCTAAAATAACCTGTTTGAATGCCCCACCCGAACCGACGATGAAGATGATCATAGCAATCCCTTCAATTGCTTTTGAAAACGAGCCCATCACTTCGGACATGGTTCGTCCAATTCGGATGCCGAACACATAGATGGCTACCAAAACGGCAAGAATCATACTGATTTCAGCGCTTCCAAAGAAGTTCACAATTTCATAGGCCGTTGTTTCTTTCTCTATGAACATATTGATAATCGTTGCAGCAGTAATCGTAATTGCCGGAATCAAAGGAACAATCAGACTTAAAGAGAAGCTTGGCATTTCTTCATCCGTAAATTCCTTCGTCTTTTTCAATAGCGGCGGAGTCGGAAGATCCAAGTTGCGTAATAATCTTGGCAAGATGATTCCCGCACAAATCACAGCTGGAACGACAACGACAATTCCAAGGATGTATACCATTCCCATATCCGCACCATACGCATCTACCAAGGCAACAGGTCCCGGTTGTGGAGGGAAAATACTATGCGCCATAGTAGCTGCTGCTACCATCGTCATACCTAGACGTAAATAAGGAATTTTCGCTTCGACAGCAATACTGATGACAAGTGGCGCCAAAATGATGAAAGCCACTTCATAGAAAACGGAAATCCCAAAAATCGCCCCGACAATTAAAATAGCCCACTCTACGTTTTTAACCCCGAATTTACGAAGTAACGTCGTCGCCACGCGCTGGGCAGCACCGGAATCGACCATCAGTTTTCCTAATACCGCCCCAAGGCCGATAATAATCGCCAAACTGCCAAGCGTACTGCCAAGACCAGTTTTGATCGTTGTAACAACAGCAGTCAATGGCATTCCGTTCATAACCCCAACAAAAATTGCAACAATTAGTAAAGCTAACACACTATTGATCTTCAGCTTGATATTCATAAATAGAAGCAATGCAACCCCAACTGCAACCCATATAATTGGCAATGAATCCATTATCCATTCCATAACTTTTCCCCCATTAGTTAAAATATAATTGTACTAAACCGATTTATCTTCATTGTGAATAGAATCTTGTAGAAAGATTCTATTAGCAGGACTCTCTTTTGATCAGTGTCGGCTGTAAACGATGTACCTGCGGTTTTCCCTTTTCTTCTTGGTCGATTTGTTGCATCAATAACGTTACAGCCAGATTAGCCATTTCAATCGTCGGTTGCGAAATAGTCGTTAGTGAAGGTGTATAAAAAACCGCAAATGGTACTTCGTCAATCCCAATTACTGCAAGATCTTCTGGGATTTTCAGCCCCTGTTTTTTAACGTACGTCAGCACTGCCATCAATACGATATCATTGGCAGCCAAGAGGGCTTCTGGCGGTTTCTCGTAGGAAAACAATTCTTCCAATGCCTGGCTGATCATACCCGCGTCTGTCGTTTTGATATAAGCTGGATTAATCGGTATTTGGTGATACTCCAGCGCATTTTTATACCCTTGGATCCGCTCTAAACGCGGACTGATATTTCGAATGATCGATGTTGTGACAATGGCGATATCCCTGTAACCGCTTTCCACGAACTCATCAATCGCCAATTTTGCGGCCTGCTCATTATCAAGCGCAACGGTTTCAATCTCACTGTCAGCAATGATCCTATCCATGAACACAATTGGAAATTTCGATTTTTTCATACGATTGTAGAGGTCCATATTCCCCCCTGTAGGAAAAATGATCATCCCGTCTACTTGTTTCGCCATCAACATCTCGATATAATCTTTTTCCTTATCAGGTTCATCATCCGCATTACAAACGATAATATGAAACCCATTTTCATGAAACTTATTTTCAATAGCGCGAATAATCTGGGTCGAAAATGAGTGTAAAATATTGGCCACAATCACGCCAATCGTAAATGTCGATTTTTGTTTTAAGCTACGGGCAACGATATTCGGACGGTAATCCAATTCTTCTATTGATACCGCTATCCGTTCACGTGTCCGCTCACTCATATATTCATATCTTTTATTCAAATACTGGGAAACAGTACTTTTTGATACATTCGCATGCTTGGCGACATCGCCTATTGTTATTTTTTTCATTCGATTCATCTCCATTTCAACTTCTTTCCCTATCATAATCAAGATAGGCATTCTTCACCAGTGCGATAGGGAAAAAAGCGAAATTCCGACTGATCGGGAATCATACCCCCGAGTAAGCCATAAATCCTCCATCTACAGGAATCGTTGTCCCTGTCACAAAGCCAGAACAAGTTTCATCGATCAGGAAAAGTAGTGTACCAAGCAAATCTTCCGGTTTTCCAAATCGCTTCATCGGTGTAGCCGTAATGATCTTGTTCGAACGGGCTGTTAAATTCCCCTCCTGATCCAAAAGCAGATCCCGATTTTGAGTAGTTAGGAAAAATCCTGGTGCAATCGCGTTCACCCGTAATCCAGTCTCTGCAAAATGGACCGCCATCCACATTGTGAAATTATTGATAGCTGCCTTGGCCGCACTATAAGCCGGCACCTTCGTCAAAGGTGTGTACGAGCTCATGGAAGACAGATTAATAATATTCGGCGCTTCAGCCTTCAGCAATTCTGTTCCGAATACTTGCGTTGCTAAAAAAGTGCCTGTGAAATTCGTTGAAAATACATTTTCAAAACCACTTTCGTCCAAATCGAAAAATGATTTTGTCGTTTCCTGTCCATTAAAAACTTCAGGATCCGTAATGGCATCCGGATGATTTCCTCCAGCGCCATTGATAAGTACATCTACTCGACCGAATTGTGCAACAATTTCATTTCTCGCCCGCTCTAAGGATATCCTGTCCAAAACGTCGGTGGTGATAGCGATTGCTGTCCCGCCATCTTCTTGAATTTGCTGGACAATTTGCTGCCCCTTTTCAGCAGTTCTGTTCAAGATTGCCACTTTGACGCCTTGGCGCGCCAATTCAAGCGCCATTGCCGAACAAAGCACACCGCTTCCACCCGTTATGACAGCAACACGTTCTTTTAAGTTTTCATGGATCGGTATCATAGGACACCATCCTTTTTCTTCGTCTCATAGCCATCCCATAATCCGAGTAAATACATGATCCCTAACGCCCGATCGTATAATCCGTAACCTGGTCGGCACACTTCTCCCCATAGATGACGGCCATGGTCTGGTCTGACATATCCATCGTAATTTTGTCGGTGTAATTCCTCGACAACACCTTTAATATCGATAGAACCATCCTGTGTATAATGGGAGGTTTCCACAAAATCCCCATTATCATAGATTCTCACATTACGTATGTGAGAGAATGGCGCGCGGGAAGCATATTTCCTTGCCACTTGAACCATATCATTATTCGGATTGGCCCCCATTGAACCTGTACACATCGTGAATGCATTGGAAGCTGAGTCCGAAATGGCAATGAGTTTCTCATAGCTTTCCTCGCCCGTAATAATGCGTGGTAGGCCGAATATGGACCAAGGTGGATCGTCCGGATGAATCGCCATTTTAATGCCACAAGCTTCAGCGACCGGAAGGATTTCTTTCAAAAATACTTCCAGATTCGTCCACAATTGTTCTTCGTCAACTTCCTTATACGCTTCAAAAAGTTCGGTGATGCGTTCCATTTTCTCTGGTTCCCAACCAGGCAACGTCAAATCGGATGCTTCACTGACCGTTCGGATCAATTCTTGTGGATCCAGCCCATGGACTTTCGCTTTCTCAAAAAATAACGCTGTTGAGCCATCTTCAAGCGGATGGAACATTTCCGTGCGCGTCCAGTCGAAAATTGGCATGAAGTTATAGCAGATGACTTTTACGCCAAATTCGGCTAAATTACGAATCGTCTCTTTGTAATTTTCAATATACCAATAACGGTCTTCGTTGCCCAATTTGATCGACTCATGGACGTTCACACTTTCAACGACATCCGTATGGAAACCAAATGATTGAATATAATCGATTTCTTTTTTAATTTCTTCTTTTCCCCAAACTTCACCGACCGGCTTCTGATGTAGCGCCCAGACAATTCCTTTTGTGCCCGGAATCTGTTTCACTTGTTCAAGCGTGACCGTATCATTGTCCCTGCCGTACCAACGAAATGTGATATTCATCATGCCACTCCTTTTCACGAAATTTTGTTCATATATTGCCGAGCCAACTCCACGACTACATCATAACCACCGGATTTGAATGCCTTATTCAAATCGCTCCCAATTCCAACGGCTACTGCTCCTGCAGCTAACCACTCGTTTATATTATCCAGATTGATACCGCCTGTCGGCATAATGCTCACTTGCGGCAACGGTCCATTCACAGAGCTGATGAAAGAGGGCGTAAAGTTATTTGCGGGGAACAGTTTCAGTACATCGCAACCCGCTTCAAGTGCTTCCACCATTTCACGGATCGTCATACATCCCGGAAAATAAGGAATGCCGTATCGGTTGCAAATACGTGCCGTCTCCGCATTGAAATGTGGACTGACAACAAACTTTGCACCGGCCAGAATGGCATGCCGTGCTGTTTCCGCATCAAGAACACTTCCCGCCCCCAATAGGGCATCTGTCTGTTGAAGTTCTTCAAAAACCTTTTGAATTTGTGGCGTTGTATAAGTCAATTCAATGACATGGATTCCTCCATCCACTGCTGCCTTGGATAGCTGAACGGCTTCTTCGGCATCGCGACCACGAATGACCGCCACGACTTTGGATTTTTCTATTAGTGCATGGACAACATACTTCGACATGATTCGATCTCCTCCTATTTGAATTGGTAACAGGTTTCATCTTTCAATGACAATTTCTTTATGGATAAACGGCAATACCTCATCCAAATAAGGCAGACCTTCATTGTCTCCGGAAACGGTCGTGACCAATGCGCCTACCCCGTTGGCCAACTCTAATCTTTCTTCCGGTAAATAACCATTCAAATAAGCATAAATATACCCGGCATCAAACCCGTCACCTGCCCCGACAGTATCAATCGGTTTGACGACAAACGCCTCTTTTTCGTACCAGTTTCCATCTATATATGCCCTCGCTCCATTGGCACCATCTTTTATAACAAACTGACCAATATTAAAACGCTCTGCACATTCCACTAACGCCTCTTCCGATGATTCCCCTAAAATCAGTTCAATCTCATCAAGACCTGTCAGTAAAATATTGACGTAAGGGAATACTTCTTCAAATGTGGTTCTGGCTTCTTCGATGGTCCACATCTTCAACCGCAGATTCGGATCAAACGAAACAGGAATGCTCATTTCTTTCGCCAGTTTCAACACACGTTCGATAATCTTTCTATTCCCCGGATCTATCGATAGGAAAACACCTGAGAGATGAAGCATATCAATACCTTCAAGCAACTCTTTTGTCATATCTTCCGGTTTCAATGTAAGAATCGGAGATTGCTGGCGATAATAAAATGTCTTCCCGGAACCGTCCTCCCGAATCTCTTTGAAGTTCAGCGAAGTAGGATACCCCTCTACAAACTCGACATTCGACACATCGATGCCTTCTCCACGTGCAAAATTATAGATAACACGGCCAAACTCGTCATTTCCTAATCGGCTTACCCATTTCGATTGAAGCCCTAAGCGTGCGCATCCAATCGCAAAATTCAGTTCCGCCCCTCCCACTTTACGGGAAAAGCCAGATACAAATCGAAGCGGGCCGTTTTCGTGTGGATTCAACGTAATAAGACCATCACCGATTGTTAAGACAGCAAATTGTGGTGACAACTTATTTCCTCCTTTTCTTGACGCTTTTTTACTCTAGTTGCAATCGGTTTCATAAACCGATTTAGTTAAAATCTATAAAAAAATAAACCGACTCTCTCATTAGCATTTCTTTTCTCTTTATTTCTCATTCTTCTAAGGACTAAATCGGTTTAGTTTATTGCTTCAGTGCCAGTATAAACGAACATTTCAGCAAATACAAGTAATTTTTCAAAAAATCAATTACCCCTCTACTTAACTGAGTTAGAGCCGATAGAAGGCGTCGTCATGGGAAGCTGAGGGCCAGTGGGCTCTAGTTAGAACCTTTCATTTTTCTATTCGTCATACTAACGCAGGATAATTAACGAAATTTACAAATGTAGTTGTGAATCTTTATACATTATTAAAAAATGAGGAGAATTAGCTAAACCATGAAACGAAAAAATATAGTAGCCTTCATACTATTGTTAGGTTGTGTAAGTTTACTAGTGATAAATCCATTTAAGAAAGACATATGGGATTCAAGTTTAGTGTTACTTAAAAATAAAATACTCTCGGAAAAAGAGATTGACGACAAAGTGGATCTGTCTACTTTTACACCATTTGAATGGGATTACGTCTACTCATTTGATCCCTATGTTCCAAAAGAATCCATCTATGAAACGATAGGATATAAGTGGGATAACATTAGCGAAACGGTCAGCGAGGGAATGAATCATATTGTTTTTATGAAAGATGGAAAAGTCGTTTGTTATCTTTATGGCTATCCTGAAAACAACAAGTTTGGCATCTACTTCGACGGTACAGATCACGCAGATAATGCATCAATTTTACTTGTAGAAGATCATGCTATTTTTGATGTGAAGAAGAACGGGGATGTTGTTTACTTAACGCATTATCAGTAGAATTTGATATCATTCATTTCAGGAACAAGGCACTCATACGCTTCTGCTGTGCCATTAAACAGAAGGAAGTTAACGCCAATAGGGATAATATCTTATTCACTTCGGCAACCCCATTTAGAAGAAAAGGTGAGCTAAAGAAACTTCAAATAATTCTGTTAGTAGTTTACAACTGAAATGGAGGATGATTATGACCGCTAACGTCAATCATTTTATGAAAGAACATTTTAACAATCTGATCCTAAGGCCGCCTCTATTTTATTCTTGGAAATATGGCATTCGTTTTGAAATTTCCATGCCTGGGGCCGAACACGAAGACAACAGCAATCTTCAACAAATCAAAGATAGAAGCATTGGAATTTTTAATCATGTCTTTCAAGATGCAGATGAGATATTGCTCATAACAGACATCTATTGTGATAAATACAATACCTTTTTGCAAAACAGGCCAATAAACGTCTATCGGAAATATGTGAAGAACAAAGACTTACTAAAGAAATTACAACATAGCATATTGCCGCATCTATTCGAGGAAGAAGACGATGGTGATTACGATGAATTAGCCACACATCGATTCCTTCTCCCCTGCAAAAAAAGCGACATACGGTACCTCCAACTATTAGTAGCTATCAGCTATGAGGACTTTCCGCATCCAACACAAATATTGAGGCGAAATATGGCCGCGGGGTACGACATCTATTTTGTCAATGTAACGAGGAAAATGATTTATCACCTTTATGACGACCGGGGTTGCGATGTCATTGCAGCAAATAAGGAAGATTTACGTACATTATATACTGAATGCGATGAGTGGATATTGGATTATGACCGAGAACAGATTGACTTGTTGTTTTGAATGTAAGCTACCTGATCCTCAGCCAATTCAGATTGATATTAAAATCAGGTAGTTTTTTTTCATTTTCGAAAACTTAATCCTTCTTCCTCCAAGGCAGCCCTCAGTTTGGGCAAAGAAGCAGGTCCCATACCGTGAAATGTCAAAATTTCTTTTTCACTGTAATTGGATAGTTGTTCCAAAGTCGTGATTCCATTACTCTCCAACGCGCGTCGGGCTGGCGCGGATAGGTTTGATAGAAATCCATCAGCGGGTTTCCGTTCTTGCTCACAAATCGGGCATGTCGGACAATCACTGCTTTTATAGTATTCATGCCCGTTGTCGCAAACTCTTAATGTTTTCTCTGATTTCGTCATGCTGCACTATCCCCTTTCTCCTTTCAATTATCTTTCAATCGTAGCTGTAATCTCAATGCCCTTCAATGCCTGCGTAGCGAGCCGATCCGCTTCTGTATTCGCTTTTCGCGACACGAGCTCATATTCCGGATCAATGCCAAGGGTTTTCATTTTTGCTTCGATCCGGTCTGCCCAGTTGGATAAAGTCTGTTCAATCACCGGCCATTCTTCGCTCAGATGATGGATGACGACTCGGGAATCACCGAAAAACTTGACCGGCAAATGGTGGGCTTCCAACATTTCAAGCTCTTGCAAGCATAGATGAAGCGCCGCGTATTCCGCTTCATTATTCGATGTGAGTCCAGTAATCGAAGCGTTCCGCCTTAACCTATATGATTTTCCGCTTTGGTCATAATGGATGACACATCCCAACCCCGCTGCTTTTGTCATCTGGTCGAAACCACCGTCAAAATATACCGTGATATTATGCGGCTCCGTTTCGATTCCTTTCAAATAACTTTTCAGTTCTTTAACCGTCCACGAACTGTCAAACCGATCAACGAACTGCACGTTTTTTGCACGACCGGTCTTCTCCAAATCCTCGGCAATCACTAAAGCTTGTGCCGCCGCCATTTCCTCCGATCGAAACGCGGTCTCCAATCCCTTCGGTGATCTGTATAGCCATTCAATTAATACATTCATCGCAATTCCTCCATCACTGTCAGTCTTTATATTCATTCCCCTTCTCTTCCGAAATGCATCCTTTTCATTTATTAATTTTATGATTTTCTAGGTTCGCCCTATGTCCCCATGACAAACCGTCTGTATGAAAACTAGGCATTTTTGGAACTCCATAACACAGAAACCAAGCCTTTTGAATAAAAAAGGTTGCTAAAAAGTACTTGCATGTTTTATATTGGGGCTTATAACTTTTTTGGAGATGTTTCAAAACCTATCAATCACACCTCGGTGTAATGGCGTCTGGATTTTGAAGGGTTCGATTAACCTTATTTTCTGGACGCGGCCCCTTCGCCTCAAAACACTCACTGAATTGACTGCATTTCTGGCATTCCTCCCGCCGCTTATAGAAGTGGAGACTTCTGTAGCTGAATCTAATTAAATGATGTTTGAAAATGCCTTGTCCGGGAACTTAACATGGATAAGGTATTTTTTCTATTCCCACTCATCTGACTCTTTGTATAGACATTGACAATTATAGGTGAAAGCGTATACTAAACATGTGTTTACAAAGAAAACTATTGTCAAAAAATAAAGAAAGTTCATTTGTACTTTGTTCTAGGAGGCTCCCCTATCGAAAAGATATTTTTCATAACTCGACCGTCTAAAATTCGGTAACCCGTAAAGAATGTAAGCGCTGACGAAAAAGGAGGATTCACTTGAACATTCTTTTCTTACTCACTGGAGTCTTGCTCGTTTTTGGTATTGCCTTCCTAGTTAGTAATGATCGTAAAAAAATAAAATATAAACGTATTTTGCTCATGTTAGCCATCCAAATTGTATTAGTGTTTCTCATGATGAATACGAATATCGGTCTCATTGCGATTACCAAAATAGGCGTATTTTTTGAAAACTTAATGGCAATTGCAGATGCAGGTATTCAATTTGTTTTTGGCGGCATGGTCAATGAAGGGGCTACAACGTTTTTCTTTGTAGCACTATTACCTCTGGTGTTCATGGCAGTGTTGATCGGTATTTTGAATTACATTAAAGTACTGCCATTCATCATCAAATATTTAGGTTTGTTTTTAAGCAAAATTACAGGAATGGGTAAACTGGAAAGCTATTTTGCCGTTTCAACGTCTGTCCTTGGACAACCCGAAGTGTTCTTAACGATCACTAAACAAATTCCGCTTTTAACGCAAAAAAGACTGTACACCATTTGTACGTCCGCGATGAGCGCGATCAGTATGGCGATGGCTGGAGCTTATATGACGATGCTGGAGCCGAAATTTGTTGTGACGGCTGTTGTGCTCAATATCTTCAGTGCGCTAATTGTCGCAAATATTATTAACCCGTATGATCTAGATGAAAAAGAAGACCTTATGCAAATTGAAGAAACGAAACGAGTTCCTTTCTTCCAAATGATTGGCGATAGCGTCATGGACGGTTTTAAAGTCGTCATTGTCGTTGCGGCGATGCTCTTAGGATTTATAGCCCTAATGGAATTGGTGAATGTAATGTTTGAAGGAATCTTCCAAATTTCCTTCCAGACAATGATCGGCTATATTTTTGCACCGATCGCCTTCCTCATGGGGGTTCCTTGGGGTGAAGCGGTACAAGCAGGTGGCATTATGGCGACCAAGCTCATTACGAATGAATTCGTAGCGATGTTGAATTTCGGCGAGATTTCTTCGAATCTTTCCGACAAAACGATTGCTATCGTATCCGTTTACCTTGTGAGTTTCGCGAACTTCGGAACCGTGGGTATCGTTTCAGGCTCCATCAAATCAATCAGTGAAAAACAAGGAAATTATGTTTCAAAATTCGCATTAAAACTACTATTGGGAGCGACACTCGCTTCCGTCATTTCAGGAACAATGATCGGGCTAATTATGTAAGGGGGAATAACAATGACGACAAGAAAAATTATTATGGATTGTGATCCAGGACATGATGACGCGATTGCGATCATTTTAGCAGCAGCACAGCCTGAATTGGATATTCTAGCAATAACAACCGTATCAGGCAATGCCGAAATTGAAAAAACAACGGATAATGCATTAAAAATCTGTGACTTGGTTTCTTTAACGGACGTCATCGTCTCTAAAGGGGCAAGCGAGCCATTGGTTCGGTTACGTGAAACAGCACCGGGTATCCACGGGGATTCAGGTTTGGATGGTCCGGAACTGCCGGCACCATCCCGCAGTTGGAGTGAAGAACATGGAGCAGATACGATCATCCGATTGGTCAAAGAATCACACGAACCTGTGACGATTCTTCCGACAGGACCGTTGACAAACGTCGCCTTAGCGCTCACAAAAGCACCGGAAATTAAAGAAAACATCGAAGAAATCGTCTTGATGGGCGGCGGCACTTTCGGTAACTGGACACCATCTGCAGAGTTTAATATTTGGGCGGATCCAGAAGCAGCGAGAAAAGTGTTCGAAAGTGGCATTCCGACTGTTGTCATGGGACTTGATATTACACACCAAGCGTTGGCGACAAAAGAAGTGATCGAGCAAGTGAATCAAATCGACAATCGTGTTGCGAACATCGTCGGTGAGCTATTAGTCTTCTTTGCATCGACCTATAAAGAAATGTTCGATTTTGACGGCGCACCGGTCCATGATGTCCTCACTGTTGCCTATTTGGTCGCACCGGAATTACTTACGATGAAAGAAGTCAACATTGCGGTGGAAACAAAAGGTGAATTTACTGCGGGAACGACATTAGTGGATCTGCACGGAGTCACAGGCAGAGAAGTGAATGCGAAATTCGGTGTAGAACTTGATGTAGATGGTTTTTGGAAACTGATGATCGAGGCGCTTAAGAAGTACTCAAATTAAGGGCATTCGTATAACCTTTAAGTGAGGTGAGCATATGATTACCGTAATCGGAAGCATTAATATGGATTTGGTTGTTGAAACGGACTATGTACCTGAAAAAGGGGAAACGACGTTAGGCAATACGTTTTCAACGTTTTTCGGCGGAAAAGGTGCAAACCAAGTCGTCTCCATTGCGCGACTGGGAAAGGAAGCGCGAATGATCGGCGCTTGCGGCACCGATCAATACGGCGAGATGGCCTTGGCTTCCTTACAACAAGAAAACGTGAAAACGGATCATGTCTTTGCAATCCCTGACGAAACGACAGGCATCGCTTCCATCATTGTTTCAGAGGCCGATAACCGAATCATTGTCGTTCCCGGTGCAAATAACCGCCTGACACCTGGTCATATCGAACAAGTGAAACAGGAGATCATCGGCAGTGAACTCGTCGTCATCCAGCTGGAAATACCGACGGAGACTGTTCATACAGCGCTAGAAATCTGTCAGGAACATCAGATCCCTGTCGTCTTAAATCCGGCACCTGTCGACCATTTCAAACAAGAATTCATCGACTTGGCCACTTATTTGACGCCGAACGAATCGGAGTGCAGACATATTTTCGGTGATGACATCGAACAAGCATTGGAACAATATCCGAATAAACTCATCGTAACATTGGGGGACAAAGGTGCTCGTTTCTATGACGGAGAACAGCATCAATTCATCCGAGGATTCCAAACAACACCGGTCGATACAACCGGTGCCGGTGATACATTTAACGGTAGTTTCGCCGTTGCTATCGCGGAAGGAAAGAGAATAGAAGAAGCTATAAAATTTGCCAATGCGAGTGCTTCCCTCTCTGTGGAGAAAAAAGGAGCCCAGAATGGCATGCCTTCCTTGGAATCTGTATGGGAACGTTTGAGTTTAGAACAATAAATCGAAGGCGCCAACTTCCAATCCTAAACAGGATTAGAAGTTGGCGCCTATTTCATTAACCTTGCATTTCTTTTGTCGGACCCATGATAGGTGGGACAGTTAACCCCGCCTGGCGAAGAAGGACAGTCATTTGGCCACGATGATGTGTTTCGTGGCTGATGAGCATGCTTAATAATTTCCCGCGTTTAGTTGGCCCCGTGAAACCGGTAACTTCCCCGAGTAGGTCTTCATCGGTCAGTTTCGTTGCTTCTTCCTTAATCGCTTGTGCGAGTGTTTCATACCTCTTAACAATTTCTTGCGCACTTTGTGGTTGAGGATCTTGTTGACCTGGTCCCTGAACTTGGAAACCAGCAAAATGGCCGAAAGCCCCCGCTGCGCCAACCAAATGCCACGACAGCCAGCCAAGCGAGCTATGACCTTCTACAATCGCTTGATCAAGTTTTTCATCTGTCATTGCTCTCATCACATTAGCAGTTCCTTCAGATGACACTGTCCAATCCTCTAAAAAGTCTTCTACCTTACGATACATACTCAATCACTCCTTCATAGTGTTCCCACTCAATTGTAGTTATTGGTATTTTCCTTGTCCAATTTGCTGACTGTTAGCGTCCAAACATCTAAATCAGCTACGAACAAATCGTTATAAAAGGTGCCAAATACATTAACGCTTGTACTTGGCACCTTTTATGATACGTATGAAATTATTGTTGCTCCGCGTGCTTTTTAAAATTATTTAAAATCGCCTGCCATCCTTCTTGTTGCATTTCAATCGGATTCATCGTTTCGGGCTCAAATGTTTCAATCACTTTTGTGTCATTTCCTTGGGGGACAAAGGTGATTTCAACCTTTCTTCCATCCTCTAATGTATAGGAAATGAATGCATGAACACGTACTTCGTCATAAATGCCCCCAAAGTCAAAACCGAAGCTTCCATCTTTCGCTTCCATCCTGGAAACAAATTTCCCTCCGGCCCGTAAATCATTTTCAGCATATGGCGTATGCCAATCATCAGAGGCATTGCTCCACTTCGTAATATGATCAGGCACTGTCCAAAATTCCCATACTTTCTCCACTGGCGCATGCACAATTGCTTCAACTGTTATTCCCGAATGATTCGCATCCATCTTTTCCGCTCCTTTTTTCGAAGTTATTCTTTTTATAATTCGTCATCTCTAACAGCTATTCCTTTTTTAGTTTATCCGAAAACATGCGACTAAAAACAAACGGCGAGAGCCAAGTTTAGACATGCTTTACCATCGCATTAGAATCCATTATCTGTTATACGCCAATTTTCGACATTTTTCTAATTCAAACAACATTTTTTCTGAATACTGATTGACGAAGCTACTCAGATGCAGTATAGTATTTTACAACAGTATTATTGACATAACATATATCTCTCATGAAGAGAAGCTGAGGGACTGGCCCATTGAAGCTCGGCAACCAACCATACAATCTAGTATGGAAAGGTGCTAAATCCTGCAAAACGTAATTGTTTTGAAAAATGAGAGAGGACGTCAGCGTTTATTCCAATGCTTATGAACCTCTCATTTTGAGAGGTTTTTTGTTATTTTCTACTAAATTGTCAGTAATTCGCTGTTCAAGCTTTTTAGTTTACCAAGCATCAAGAAAAACAATAGATCGGAGAAGTGTTATGAAGAAGTTACTTTTTACAGCATTACTCATTTTAGTTTTAACAGCACTTGCTGCATGCGGTGGCAAGGACAAGTCCCAAGACGCAACAGAAAGCTTATTAAGTGATGGGGTTCTAACCATTGGTGTCACTGCTGGTCCACACGAAGAAATCGTTGAAAAAGTGAAAGAACTGGCGGCAAAAGATGGTCTTGAAATTAAAATACAACCATTTTCTGATTACGTAATGCCGAACGTTGCTTTAGCCGAGAGTGAGATTGATATGAATATCTTCCAAACGATTCCTTTCTTTGAACAAATGAAAAAAGACCGGAACTTGGATCTTGTTTCTGTAGGTGAAACAGTCACTTTCCCAATGGGTATTTACTCTAACGAAGTAAAAGATGTAAGCGAACTGCCTGAAGGTGCGAAAATCGGCTTACCAAATGATCCGACTCAAGGTGGACGCGCACTGATGCTTTTTGAAAGTGCGGGGATGATTACACTTCAAGAAGGTCTAGACTCCAACGCGACAGTCAATGACATTGTTGACAATCCAAAGAACTTCCAATTCATTGAACTTGATGCAGCACAAATCCCTCGTCAATTAATTGAACTTGACGCAGCAGCGATCAACACGAACTTCGCAATCGATGCGGGACTCTCTCCGGCAAATGATTCCATTTTCATTGAACCGAAGGATTCTCCGTTCGTGAACATTATCGCTGTTCGGGCCGAATCAAAAGATGATGAAGTGATTCAGCAATTTGTCGATTTATATCGTTCCGAAGAAGTGAAAAAATTTATCGAAGAACGATTTGATGGATCTCTCATTCCTTCTTGGTAATGAAAACGAATGTTTGAAGTCCCATCATTCCAAGCCGTGATGAATAATAGTTCAGGGAACGTTACCGCTTTAGGTAACGTTTTCTTTCAAAAGGAGATAAAACAGTGATTGTATTGGAAAATGTTTCGAAAGTTTTCCCTGCGAAAAACAATGAAGTAATAGCCGTCGACAAAGCAAATATTCATGTGAAAAAAGGCGAGATCCATGGCGTTATCGGCTACAGTGGTGCCGGAAAAAGTACGTTGATCCGTTGTGTGAACTTGCTGGAACGACCGACAAGTGGAAAAATTTATATCAACGGGGAAGAAATCACCTCCATCCCTCCTCACAAACTAGACAATGCGCGTCGCAAAATCGGGATGATTTTCCAAGGTTTTAACTTGCTAAAGACAGCAACGGTATACGACAACATCGCCATCCCTCTCAAATTGATCGGGATTGATAAGGCGGAAGTAAAAGCACGTACTGAAAAGTATTTGGAAATCGTCGGTTTAGCGGATAAACATCAAAGCTATCCTTCCCAATTGTCCGGGGGGCAAAAGCAGCGTGTCGCAATTGCTAGGGCATTGGCGCAAGAACCTGAAATTTTGCTAAGCGATGAGGCGACAAGTGCACTTGACCCCGAAACAACGGAATCCATCCTCGATCTCCTGTTGAAAATCAACGAAGAGTTCGGCATTACAATCTTACTGATCACACATGAAATGAACGTCATACAAAAAATTTGCGATTACGTCTACGTTTTGGAAAGCGGAAAAATCGTAGAACACGGGACAACGATTGACCTGTTTTCAAACCCTCAAAAACCAACGACTACCAAATTTTTGGGCACTATCGCTCAACGGAATTTATCTCCGTCTCTCATTTCACAATTAAATTTAACAGGTTCTGTTCAAAGATTGACTTTTACTGGCGATATTGCAGGAGAACCATTGTTAGCTGAAATGAGTAAACGATTTGCCGTTGTGCCTAACATTTTAGCAGCCAATATTATTGAACTGAAAAATGGCGTGATTGGGAATTTAGTTGTTCACGTTGCAGGTGAAAAAGAAGAAGTTGAAAATGCGTTGCTTTTCATACATGAGCAAGGCGTTGGCACGGAAGAATTGGAGGGTCAAAATTGAACGGATATGAAGATTTTATCCAAAAGTGGTTGCCCATCATTGGACAATCGACAATCGAGACATTCCAAATGGTCGGAATCGCTCTGTTATTTTCCATCATTATTGGGATTCCATTAGGGATTTTATTAGTCTTATCAAGGCCAGGGCAAGCGCTTGATAATAAATTGCTATACCATACGTTAAATTTAATCATCAACATTATTAGGTCCATACCATTCATCATATTGTTATTTTTCATTTTGCCGTTTACGAAGCTAATTGTCGGCACATCGATAGGCGTCAAAGGGGTTATCGTGCCGCTTGTACTTTACACGTCCCCCTATATTGCACGTCTAATGGAATCTGCACTTCTTGAGGTCGAGCAAGGGGTGGTAGAAGCCTACACCGCGATGGGTATCAAAACAAGACAAATTATTTGGCATGTCATGTTACGGGAAGCACGTCCCTCTATCATTTTGGGGTTAACGATTGCTACTGTCAGCCTAATCGGGGCGACGGCGATGGCTGGGCTTGTCGGCGCCGGTGGTTTAGGAGACTTGGCCTATCGTTTTGGACATTTGAGATACGAAGTCGACGTCATGTACGCAACGGTCTTGATCCTCATTATTATCGTCCAATTGATCCAATCGCTCGGCAATCGCCTTGCAGCTCGTATTAAAAAGGATTAAATGAAGTGTATATCGAAGATTGTGGCTATTATCACCGAGACGTACAGCATTTATAGAAGACAAATTTCATCTGATACGGAGTGAGCAACAATGATAACTACAAGAAATAACGACTTATTATTGCAAAATATTGACCCGTCCGAATCATTTCCAGTTTCATTTGAGCAGTTGGAACAAGCAGCGCAGGAAAAAATGGGGAAAGGCGCATTCGGTTATATCCACTCCGGTGCCGGCCGTGAAGAAACATTGCAAAAAAATGTTTCTTCCTTTTCCAAGTACGCTATCGTCCCTCGCTTTTTAAATGACGTAACAGAACTGGATACTTCCGTTCAACTTTTCGGACGTACATATGCCACACCATTATTCATCGCTCCGGTTGGCGTACAAAAAATTGCACATGAAGACGGGGAAATTGCCACTGCACAAGCAGCTGCTTCCCTCGGTATTCCTTTCATCCAAAGTACAGTATCCAGCTATTGCATAGAAGAGGTAACAGAAGCAACAGGTAATAGTCCGAAATGGTTCCAGCTCTATTGGTCAAGTCAAAATGAGGATATTTCCTATAGCATGGTACAAAGAGCGGAAGCTGCCGGCTATGAAGCGATTGTGCTAACGGTCGATACCGTCATGCTCGGCTGGCGTGAAGAAGATGTCAATAATCAATATTCCCCTTTGATGCAAGGGTTTGGAAAAGCGAATTATGTCAATGATCCTGTCTTCATGGCATCCCTTCCGAATGATGACGACGATTCAATCATTCAGGGCATCGTAGACAATATTTATCATCCTTCCCTTAGCTGGAAACAGGTAGTGGAGCTGAAGAAGAGAACTTCATTGCCAATCCTTTTGAAAGGCATCCTGCATCCAGAAGACGCTAAGCTGGCAATCGAAAACGGCATCGATGGCATTATCGTCTCCAACCATGGCGGCCGTCAACTCGATGGTGTCGTCGCAAGTATCGATGCGCTTCGTGCCGTTGTGGAAGCTGTCGATGGCAAAATTCCAGTGCTTTTCGATAGTGGGGTCCGTAGAGGCTCTGACGTTGTCAAAGCGCTCGCATTGGGGGCAGATGCTGTTTTAGTTGGTCGACCTTTCGTCTACGGCTTGGCAGTTGGCGGACAACAAGGCGTTGAAAAAGTATTATCCAATATCCTTCAGGAAATGAAAGTGACGATTTCATTATCCGGGATCACTTCCGTCCGCGACCTTCGTAACGTTACAATCGTAAAACGATAAAGTGAAACTTCAATCAGTGGGGGCAACACAAGCTAAAAGCGTCACGTCCTGTGACAACGCTTGTGTGACCAACATCGTGTTGGCCCGAATCAATCGGGCTTTTATCTTCCTTTAACGGATGTCCAAACTACCTGCTGAAGGAAGGCAATTTAAGTTCGCGGCGTCCTGTAAGTGCCTTAATTTCCGCAAAGAGCGCAGAAATACGGCAAATCGAACCCTTCGCTGTTCGATTGGCAGTTGATCTCCCACCTATTCTTATCGTTTTACTTAAGTCTTGAGGTGGGAGTATTACTGCCCGTTAATGCGGGATAAAATAGACCATGAACCATAACGCCAAGGGAAAGCCTATACTTCCCTTGGCGTTTTTATATTCCGATTAACGAGATGTTAGTTAAACGGATTTTTCCATTCCATTAAGAATCCATAATTCAACGATTCTTCATCCTCTAAATAATTTTCCACTACAGCAACGGGCGTTCTTCCGCATCGCAATAAAAAAGTAATGACAGGATCGTTGATATCCCCGCTCATCACCGCCTGCACATAGTCATCGACAGTCATTTCAGGCGCATGGAGATGGTAACCGGGCATTCTTCCACCGCCAAGCAAACGTTCCAATTTCAGTTCGATCACGACTTGATACATCGCCTGCAATAGCAACTTCCCCAGTCCCCATTTGCGATACTGTGGGCTCACAGCGATGTCGACAATATAGAGCGTATTCCCCTTCGGATTGTGATTTCGGATATAGCCGTTGTCCGTCATCTCCTCCCATCGATGGGAGGGATGGGCTGGATCAAATTGCACACACAAACCTGTCAAGGAACCGACTAGCCTGCCGTCCACCTCCACACAAAGGGCACCTTCTGGAAAAAGGGAGATATGGTTTGTCAGTTGCTCTTCATTCCACCATAAGGTAGACGGAAATGGCGGTGGAAAACATTCTGATTGGATGCGAAGTATATCTGCAAAATCGTCCTTTGTATAATTTCGAACAACAGCACGAACAGGTCTTCCTCCATCAAAGACAAATACTTCACTGCGGTAGGCCATTTCATCCCCCTTTGTCCATTGTATTATTCCCGATCAGAACACGTTTTTTTATTCTCTTATCGAACACTATGCAGAACATAACTGTAAGATTCATTTCATGGCTTCTCAGTTTCATCTATCAAAATGATACAAAATTCGGTATACTTCAATCAAAGAAAGAGAGGAAGGTAGCCAATTATGAAATTCGAAATGATTGAAAATGCATTTGAAACAGAGACGTCCTTTGGACAACTGACCATTTCAGGGAATGATGAATATGGATTTAGACCTTATCAGCTGCTCATCTCATCGATTGCAGTTTGCAGTGGCGGTGTGTTGCGTAATATTTTGGATAAAATGCGGATGCCAGCTGAACACATTTCAATTGAAGTGAAGGAAGTCAAACGGAATGCGGAAATCGCCAACCGTGTCGAAAAAGTACACCTTCATTTCACCATTAAAGGAGAAGCAATCGATGCATCCAAAATGGATAGAGTTTTTGAATTAACGAAGAAAAACTGTTCGATGGTACAATCCGTCATAGATTCCATCGAAGTTGTGGAGACTTATGAAGTACTAAATTGAATGTAGCGAATAGAAGTGCCTAGTCCGCAACTGTACTTGGACTGGGCGTTTTCTTTGCCCTCCCCCGCTCCCCTCCATGCTTCCATTCCAGCGTCCTTCTTTGTAGATTCACGCGATTTTAATTGACCTTTACTACTATTCTTGTTACATTTTATAAGTGATAATGATTATCACTATCATTTAAAAGGAATGAGGATATCAAATGTTCAAGAAAAAAGGATTTGCCATTTTCTTCGTACTCCTATTCATGTTTATTGTAAGTGGTTGTACGAGTAATACGCCTCCAGAAGCGGTGACGGACGAGCAGGGGCAAGAGCAAGAAGCTTCTGCAACAAGAACGTATGAAAGCGTCAAAGGTCCCGTTGAGCTACCGTTACACCCTGAACGCGTCGTCGTCATCGACCAAGATTATGTCGGGGATGTATTAGCAACCGGCATTACACCAATCGCTACAACAGGCTGGGCATTTGAAACACCATACTTTGAAGAACGATTAAAAGACGTCGAAAGCATCGGGGATAAATCATCTTTCTCAATTGAAAAAGTAATCGAGCTGGAACCAGATCTCATTCTCACTTATAACGAAGAACAATATGAGTCACTTTCCAAAATAGCACCGACTGTGATCATTCCATTCGGCATGTATGCAGATTATAAAGAACGACTCCTCGAAATTGCCAACGTGTTAAATCGAGAGAAAGAAGCGAAGCAATTCCTTGCTGATTTCGATAAAAAAGTGGAAGATCAAAAGAAAGAGTTGGAACCAATCCTTCAAAACGATCCAAGAATTGTCATTTTAGAAATGACCGATAAAGATTCGTACCTATTTGGGGACTCTTACGGTCGTGGGGGTCAAGTGATCTATAATGAGCTTCAGTTGAACGCCCCTCAAAAAGTAGTGGACATTGCTTTTAAAGACGGTTGGGCAAGCATCTCTCAAGAAACGATTCCTGAATATCTCGGGGAGGCAGATTTTATCTTATTAGGCGTTCGTGACAACGGCGTTGAAAACAGCAAGGAAATCATGAAAAGTAAGCTATGGCAAGACCTACCTGCCGTCAAGTCCGACCATATTTTTGAATATGAACTCAATACATTCTACTTCCAAGATCCGATCGCCTTGGAATACCAAATGAAAGAAATTGTCGATTTCATTAAAAGTAAATAATTAATTACGCCTCGGCGTAATTGCGTCCAGATTTTGAATTGCGCTTGCTAATCGCTGGTGCCTTAATTTCTGCAAAGAACGCAGAAATACGGCAAATCGAACCCTTCGCCGTTCGATTCGCAATTAACTCCTTTCAAAATCTGTGACATCCGCCGGAGGCTTAACTTGAATCAGCAGGGAGTTTGGACTTCCTCTGATTGAAATGCATTCAGGCATTCATCCCTCCAATTATGGAAGTAGGGGACTTCTGCTGAAGCAAGTTAAAAAGACCAGGTACCGGACAGGCGATCAGTCCATGGTACCTGGTTCTTTTCTTCATATTCCCAACTGTTCAATCGACGTTCACGTGTAACGGGTTGGCTTCTAAAATCTGTTCCACTTCTTCGTACCCTGTTGGAAATGCGAAGTTATAACGAGCGGGGAGTGCAAAAACATATTTTTCATTGCGATTCAGTTCTTGGGGTCCGATAGGAGCTGCACCTATATGGAATTTTTCCTGTTGCAGCGCATCCCATTGATCAATCGTGAGAATCAGGATCGGAATGTCTTGACGTGGATTTTCCGAAGTCCACTGTGGATGTCGGATCGAAAGCATCGGCCCCTCTTCCTTCCCCTCTCCCGTCACTGCTTCTCCCTTCCACTTTTCCATCACAATCGAATAATCCTTCCAAGTGGCAGGTAGCGTAAACTCAAATCCATATTCTTCATTCGTATAGACGAGTGAATCGCCCTGTTCTGCTTCACCAACTGTCACTTCATTGATCAACCAATGTTCGCCCATTTTTTCGACTACAAGATGGATCGGTGTCTCATTTACAGTTTGCTCTACATTTGTTCTTTCAACGATTTTTCCTTCTATTGCATAGACATGGTCAGACTCTTTCTCTTTCGTTTCGATGTCAATTCGATCTGGCCAAGGACTTGAAGTCAGTCTGCCTGGTGCTTTGAGCGGATCTGTCAGCCATTGTTCGATAAGCTGAGGCGAAACTGTTTCCCCATAATGCTCCTGCATACTTTTTTCCACTTCTTCTTGCGATCCCATTAATGAAACGTTTTGAAGGTTATGACCAAATTTTTCGACGATGTCGACTACCACTTTTTCTTCATCCCCACTCGGATTCGTTACTTCTGTCTCATCATCACCTTGCGTTTGGCCTGTACTTTCTCCATTCGTACAGCCAAACAATGGAATGCTCAATAGTAAGATTACACTAAGCAATTTCTTCATTTTGTTCCCCCTCCCGAAAAATTTGTATAAATCTAGACATTTTCAACACGCTTTTTGTTACAAATCACATGCCAATTCGCGGAAAAATAAATTCAATGAGTACTTTTATGAAGGCACAAAAGGACCTGAGGAAATCATTTTCCTCCCGGTCCTTTTCACTTTCGCGTATTAAGCAAGCAATTGTTGCATTCGATCCGATACATTAGATTCGAGTTGTTGCAACTGTTGTGCCTCTAGTTTATGGCAAGGTTGTGGATTGAACCAGTTGATGTCCCCTTCATAGTAAAGCCCTTGAAATTCATTTCCTTGAATATAGACCGAAAATGAAAACCGTTCATGTGTTTGATTTTGGAATAATGCTTTTTTAATTTGAACTTCAGTTAACATAGCAATCGCCTCCATCATTATGTTCTGTGTCGATGTCGTTCTGTATTAATAGAATACCTTTCACACATTATAGCGACATGAGAGGCAAATGAAAGTTTAATGAGAGAAAACGAGTCATTGTAACTAGAGAACCCTGAGACCTAATTCTCACCGTCTTGTTTTTATACAACGTCAATACCCGTTTTTCTACCGAAACAAACCTATTTTCGTATCATTTCAATGTTCAACCTTCAAACTTATTTGTACCCCATTTTATGGATCAGCTGGCTGATATACCAATTATCAATAAGGGTTCGATTCGCTCAAAACAGGACATCTTAAAGGAGATTCAAATCGACTTGTCAGATTCTCATCCATTTCTCCCTGAAACCAGCACAAAATTGGAAGGAGTGTGCTTAATGGAAACAGCTTATAAAGGAACAAATAAAATGATTACAGGTATCGTCTTCGGTGTATTAACGTTTTGGTTATTTGCCCAAGCAATGGTCAACATCGTGCCTACTGTGCAGGAGGATTTAGGTGTTTCTGCAGGAACACTCAATATCGCCATCAGTTTAACAGCGCTATTTTCGGGAATATTTATCGTAGCTGCTGGCGGACTTGCCGATAAAATCGGACGTAAAAAAATAACAAATCTCGGCCTCATTTTAAGCATTATCGGCTCACTTTGCTTAGTGTTGGCAAACGGTGCGTTATTACTCGTTCTGGGCCGAGTGATCCAAGGTCTATCGGCAGCCTGTATTATGCCTGCAACGATTGCATTGGTCAAAGCCTATTTTGAGGGCGAAGAACGGCAACGTGCGTTAAGTTACTGGTCGATCGGCTCTTGGGGTGGATCGGGTGTTTGTTCGTTTTTGGGAGGCGCCATTGCCACTTATATGGGATGGAAATGGATTTTTATCTTTTCCATTATCTTCGCTCTCCTTGCGTTATGGTTGATCAAAGATACGCCTGAAAGCAAAGCGGCGAATACCGGAAATTCTAAATTTGATAGTAGCGGTTTGCTCGTGTTTATTATTACGATGCTGGCCTTGAATATTGTCATTACGCAAGGTGCTGAATTGGGTTGGACAAGCTGGATTACACTCGTACTGGCAGCCATTACGATTATAGGTGCATTTGTCTTCGTAAAAGTGGAGAGTGGCAAATCAAATGCTTTGATCGATTTCGGGTTATTTAAAAATGCCCCGTATACAGGTGCAACCATCTCTAATTTCTTACTGAACGCTGTTGCTGGAACATTGGTCGTTGCGAATACGTATGTGCAAGAAGGCAGAGGGTTTACTTCATTCCAATCCGGTATGCTGTCCATCGGCTATTTAATTGCCGTCCTGGCCATGATTCGTGTCGGTGAAAAGATTCTACAAAAAGTCGGTGCGAAAAAACCGATGCTCTGGGGCACAACTTTAACGCTCATCGGTGTGGGTGTCATGGGGTTAACGTTTTTACCCGATCTCGCTTACACCATCGTCGTCTTTATCGGCTTTGCTCTTTTCGGCTTAGGACTGGGCATTTACGCCACACCCTCTACAGATACAGCCGTATCGAATGCACCTGACGATAAAATTGGCGCAGCCTCCGGAATTTACAAAATGGCCAGTTCCCTCGGTTCAGCATTCGGGGTTGCCATATCCGCAACGGTTTACGCAACGATTTCGCATACAAGTGGCGTTGGCGTAGCAGCTACGGGAGGTATTATCGCAAACGTTATCTTCGCAGGCATCGCATTATTATCGATCTTGTTTATGGTCCCAAACAATACCGGGAAAAAAGAAGCTTAATCAATTAAGCCTCGGCGTAATTGCATCCAGATTTTGAATCGAGCTTGGGGCCCACACGATGTGGGTCCTGCAAGCGTTGCGAATCGAACAGCGAAGGGTTCGATTTGCCGTATTTATGCGATCTTTGCAGAAATTAAGGCACTTTCTTTTTAGGACGTCGCGTATTTAGCTTGCCTTCATCAAACTCCCTTCAAAATCTGTGACATCCGCGGGCCTACAGGATGTAGATAATGCAGCCGTTGCGAATCGAACAGCGGAGGGTTCGATTTGCCGTATTTCTGCGATCTTTGCAGAAATTAAGGCACTTTTCTTTTCAGGACGTCGCGCACTTAGACTGCCTTCCATTATTCGTTCAGCGGGCGTTTGAACACCCGCTGGACAAGAAACAAAACCGCAATCACTCGCTACCTATAGAGGTGGGAGTATGCTGAATGAAGATAAAAGGAGTCAGGGCATATGAAAGAAAAACTCATGAAGATGTTAGAAGAACGCGAAGAGGAAATCATTCAAATTCGACGCTATTTGCACGAAAATCCAGAGCTATCGTTCGAAGAAGAAAAAACGGCTCAATATATTATCGATTTTTATAAAGACAAAGATGTCGATATCCAAACCAATGTTGGGAATGGCTATGGGATCATCGTCACGATCAAAGGCGCTAAACCAGGGAAGACCATTGCACTTCGCGCAGATTTTGACGCCCTTCCTATTGTGGAAGAAACACCTGTACCGTTCAAATCAAAAAACGAGGGTGTAATGCATGCTTGCGGTCACGATGGACATACAGCTTACTTATTAGTATTGGCGGATTGTTTAATCCAATTGAAAGATGAGCTTTCCGGTACCATTATAATTATCCACCAGCATGCTGAAGAGGTCCCACCTGGTGGAGCGAAAAGTATTGTCGAGTCTGGCGTCCTTGACGATGTCGATGAAGTGTACGGCATTCACTTACTCCCTATGGGGCCGGCAGGTTTGGTTGGCTATCACGCAGGATTTTCTTTTAACGGCAGGGCGTATATGAAATTGATTATCCAAGGCCGGGGCGGGCATGGATCTTCCCCACATTTAGCAAATGATGCCATCGTTGCAGGCGCCCATTTTGTCACGGCCGTCCAAACGGTGATTAGTCGCCGATTAAATCCATTCGAAATCGGCGTCATTACCATTGGTTCGTTTGATGGGAAAGGCACCTTCAATGTCATTAAAGACAGCGTGGAACTGGAAGGCGATATTCGTTATATGGCTATGGAAACTAAAGTAACCATTGAAAAAGAAATAAAACGTCTTGTCAAAGGGCTTGAAGAAGAGTTTGGCGTCACATGTGCACTAACGTACACACCCGATTATCCACCGCTCTACAACAATCCTGAATTGACAGCGAAAGTGGCAGAAACACTCAAAAACGCCAACGATCCCGATATAAAAGAAGTGAAAGAATTCCCAGCTCTGCCCCCATCTGAGGACTTTGCTTATTATGCTGAGAAGTTCCCGGCATGCTTCTTCTATATCGCCTGTTCACCAGCGGGCGTTGAAAAGCCTTATTTCAACCATCATCCCAAATTCGATATCGATGAAGCGGCATTGCTCGTCGCTGCAAAAGCCGTAGGACAAGTTGTCTGTAGTACCCAGCAATAAAATCAATGAATGGTACCTCGACGATTCCACTCTTCACGAGGTACCATTCATGATTCCTTCTCCAAACGGATGATGCCAGAAAAATCTCCCGTTAAGACTTCCTTGGCATGTTGATTCGTACACGAAAAAGTAGCAGCAATTGCCATCCGATTCTTTTCTTGCTTGTCGTATTTTTCGATGGTCACTTCACAATTAATCGTATCCCACGTAAACACAGGCCTTAAAAACTCAAAATGCATCGTACGGGCGAGTACATTATGGTCTCCACCTACTTTTGTAGGAAGTGTTGCCGTTAATAACCCTTGAACGACAAGTCTCCCCTGTTCATCCGGGGTCATATGATGAATTCCTTCATCCCCCGAGATCTCCGTAAATAATTCAACATCCCTCGCTGTAAAAGTCCGTTCAAACTTAATGGAATCTCCTACTTGTAATGACATTTTAATCCCCCTAAAGGTTTTCACTGCGGATTATTGATTAGTGTACCAGCATGCTACACCAGAGCGAATCATTGCATTGATTCCTCTGGCGTCAGCTGGAAAGAGTAACGTGCAGCGATTATTCAACTTCTACAAGGATGTCTCCTTCATTTACAAAGTCGCCCTCATTCACTTTTACGTCTTTCACTGTCCCACTCGATTCGGCTGTAATCGGAATTTCCATTTTCATAGATTCCAAAATCACAACATCCTGACCTTCTTCTACTGGATCACCCGTTTTCACAAGCACTTTCCACACGCTTCCTGCCATATTTGCTACGATTTCACTCATTGTGAATTCCCCCTATTTATGTTGTTTGTTTTTTCGTTATCAAATGTTTTGTAATGAAATCCGTTGTCGTATCCCCTGCATGAAATGCCGGATGGGTAATAATCTCTTCCAAAATAGGTATATTCGTTTTAATGCCTTCAATGTAATAATTTGCCAATGCTTCTTGCATTCGATTGATCGCCTCATCGCGATCATTCCCTTTGACAATCAGCTTGGCAATCATCGGATCATAAAAAGGCGTTACGACAGATTGATCATGAACGGCTAATTCATGGCGAATGCCAGGTCCTTTTGGCAATTCCAATTTGGTGATTTTTCCTGGAGAAGGGAAGAACGTTTTAGGGTCTTCCGCATAGATTCTCACTTCAATTGCATGCCCCTCACGTTTAACCTCTTCTTGCGTAATCGTCAGTGCTTCACCTGCCGCAATGTTCAATTGCTGTTCAACTAAGTCCAACCCTGTAATTTCTTCTGTCACCGGGTGTTCCACTTGCAAACGAGTATTCATTTCAAGAAAATAAAAGTTTTGCTCTGCATCGACTAAAAACTCGATCGTTCCTGCATTTTTATAGCCAATGGAAGTGGCTGCTTTTACTGCCGCCTCCCCCATTTTGCTGCGGGTCGCTTCAGAAAGAAAAGATGACGGCGCTTCCTCGACGACTTTTTGATGGCGACGCTGAACCGAACATTCACGTTCCCATAAATAAACGGTATTGCCTAAGCCATCTGCCAAAATTTGAATCTCGATATGCCGAGGGTTTTCCACAAACTTTTCAATGTACATGGCACCATCGCCGAAGAAATCAGTCGCCCGCTTTTGGTTCCCTGCAAAGGCTTTGCGGATTTCATCTCCGTTATGGACAACTTGCATGCCGATTCCGCCTCCGCCAGCAGAAGCTTTTAACATGACAGGATAGCCAATACGATCCGCCACCTCCACCGCTTCCTCCGCATCAGCCAATGGATGTGTAATTCCAGGAACTACCGGGACGCCTGCTTCTTCCATCGCTTTCCGTGATTCAATCTTGCTACCCATTTTGGAAATCACATCTGGAGAAGGTCCGATGAATACCAACCCATCCGCCTCACAGCGTCGAGCAAATTCGGCATTTTCGGAAAGCAGTCCATAGCCAGGGTGAATCGCCTCCACTTTTGTTAAACGGGCGACTTCCAAAATTTTATCGATGTTGACATAACTTTCTGTAACACGAGGCCCTCCAATTAAATGCGCTTCATCCGCCAATTTGACATGAGGAGCATCCGCATCCGCTTCTGAATAGACAGCAACGGTCGAAATCCCTAAGTCTTTGCATGTCCGGATGACCCGAACAGCAATCTCTCCACGATTGGCAATCAACACTTTCTTGAACATGCTTACCACCCTTTCTATTCATTCATTAAGAAAGCTTTATAGAACATGAATACTGCGAAAATGGTGCAAGGGGGCCAGCCATTCGCTTAGCAGATAGCTGGTCCGTATATTTCTCTATTTCGTTACTAATCCATCACCAACAATATTTTGTATATCTTCAACCGTTGATGGATCTTCAAGTCCTGTAATATCCCCCGCTACCTTGCCTGTCGCCACAATTTCTTTCAATAAACGGCGCATAATTTTTCCACTGACGGTTTTCGGTAACGTATTTGTAATGATCACTTCTTTTGGACTGGCAATCTTTCCAATTTGTTGGACAATATTATCGTTAATTCGTTGGATTATCTCTTCGCCACCTTCAAACCCATCTGCCAGACGGACAAATACGACAGGCACTTCCCCTTTAATTTCATCGGGAACCCCTATGACCGCGCATTCGGCAACCCCTTTACATTCAAGTACAGCACTTTCCATTTCTAGTGTACTTAACCGATGCCCCGCCACATTAAAGGCGTCATCCGAACGGCCGACTACCCAGATATAGCCGTCTTCATCGATCAATGCTAGATCGCTGGCATAATAACTGCCATCGACTTGACTGAAATACGAGGCGTAATAGCGTTCCGGCTCTTTCCAAAGCGTACGGCACAGCATCGGAAACGGTTTGTTAATCACTAAATTCCCTAATTGACCAGGTTGAACCGGATTGCCTTCCTCATCCACCACATCAAAAACGGCTCCTAAAAACGCAGTGCCCGAGGAACCCGGTTTCATCGGCGTTAGCCAAGCTGCCCCTGCGATCGGAGAACCCGCTGTTTCCGTTTGGCCCCAAGTATTATTGATATAGATCTTTTTCTTTCCTAACACATCATACGTCCAATGCCATGTTTCCGTATCAAACGGTTCTCCCACCAGTGAGATGACATCCAGACAAGACAAATCGAATTGCGCTAACGGTTTTTCTCCCATGCTTTTTAACATGCGGAGTGCGGTCGGGGCAGTAAATAATTTATTCACCCGGTACTTTTCAATGATTTGATAAAAACGGTCCTTTTCTGGATAATCCACTGCGCCTTCATAGACAACGGTCGTTACCCCATTCGCTAAAGCACCTGTAATCCCCCAAATATGCATCGTTAACCAGCCGATATCAGCGGTACACCAGAAAACATCATCATCGTGATGATCCAAATGATATTTGGCATAGATGTAATTTTGAATAACGAAAGCCATACCGGAATGGACGACCCCTTTAGGTTTTCCTGTCGTGCCACTTGTATAGAACACAAGCCCGCTTTCATTCGCTTCCATCCGCTCAGGTTCACATACGATGCTCGCCTTCTTTGTCAGCTCGTGCCACCAGTAATCACGTCCCTCTTTCATTTCCACCTCTAACCCTAAACGATCGACAACAACGACCGCTTCAACGGATGGAATTGTCGGGACAACGTGATCGACTTTTTCTTTTAATTGAATTACTTTCCCGCGCCGTTCTGTTGCATCTGCCGTCACGACCACTTTAGGCTCGAAGCTAATGAGTCGATCTGCCAATGATTTTTCGGAATAACCCGAGAACACCGCATTGTAAATCGCACCAATGCGAAAACATGCGAGTATGGCAATAAATGCTTCTGCCAGATTAGGCAGGAAAACAGCGACACCATCCCCTTTTTTCACACCAAGTGATCGGAGAACATTTGCAAAACGATTCACTTCTGCAAGAAGCATATTGTAGGTGTAAAATTTGGAGTCCCCATTCTCCCCTTCCCAAATAAGCGCTGTCCGGTTGCCTGCTCCATTCTCGACATGCCGGTCCAGCAAATTGATGCTCGGGTTGCTAATGCCGTTCACAAAAAAACGAAAATCAGGGAGTTGTCCACTAATGGTTTCAGTCCACGGTTCATACCATTCAAGGTCGCGGGCTGCATTGTCCCAAAAGGTAGCAGGATCTTCTTGGGATTGTCGAAGAAGTTTTTGAAAAGCTTCTGTGCTTCCAATGGAGGTAGAACGCACTTTTTCTTCATTCGGAAAAATAAGCTTGCTATTTGAAACAACTTGAAAAATTCCATTAATATCCATGTTATAACCCCTTTATCAATTTTTCGAAAAACGTATTTAGCAGCCGATTTGTTTTGCAATAACCATCCGTTGCACTTCAGATGTTCCTTCCCCAATTTCCAAAAGCTTGGCATCACGGAAGAACCGCTCCACTTGATATTCCTTCATGTATCCATAGCCGCCATGGATTTGAATCGCTTGATCACATACGCGCATGCATATTTCGGAAGCAAATAATTTTGCGTAGGCCGCCTCTTTTTTAAATGGACGACCTTGGTCTTTTAGCCAAGACGCTTTGAAAACCATATTCCGGGCAAGTTCGATATTCATTGCCATATCGGCCAATTTAAATTGGATTGCCTGGAAGTTTGATAGACTTTTTCCAAACTGTTTTCTTTCCTTTGCATACTGCAGTGATTTTTCATAAGCACCTTGTGCGATTCCGACGGCCATAGCTCCGATGCCAATTCTTCCACCATCCAAAGTCGCTAAAAACTGCTTGTATCCATTGCCCTCTATACCTAACAAAGCTTTTTTGGAAACCCTTACATTTTCCAAGATGAGTTCAGTTGTATCGGAAGCGTGAAGCCCCATTTTTTCATAATTATTGATCACCGTAAATCCTGGTGCGTCTGTTGGAACGATAAATGCGCTAATGCCATTGATGCCTTTTGAACGGTCTGTCACAGCCGTCACAGCAAGATGTTTCGCATAGCTCGCATTGGTAATAAAACATTTGGCTCCATTAATGACCCACTCATCTCCATCCAGAACGGCGGTTGTTTGGGTTCCTCCTGCATCGGAGCCCGCATTGGGTTCCGTCAAACCAAATGCCCCAAATGACTCTCCAGTACAAATCGGCGTTAAATATTTCTCTTTTTGCTCATCGGTGCCAAACAAATGAAGAGGTGCTCCTCCTAACGAAATATGAGCGGAGTAGGTGATGCCTGTAGATGCACAAACACGGCTTAACTCTTCAACAACAATGGCAAAGCTGATTGTATCCGCATCACCACCGCTGTATTGTTCAGGGAATGGAAGACCCATGATCCCCAACTCTGCCAATTTTGCAAAAATCTCTTTCGGGAATTCCCCAGTCCGATCCCGTTCATCTGCTCCAGGGGCAACTTCCGCCTCAGAAAATTCACGAATTAACCTACGTATCATCTCTTGTTCTTTCGTTAAATCAAAATTCATTTCTTGGCGACCTCCATTCATAATAGCAATACTTTGAACAAACTTACATTTCTACCTTCCTTCAGAAGGATGCATACTGGAAAAACAATACTAAAACTGTATGCCTCGCCTAACAGACTTTCATTATTTTTCTAACTACACTATAATTATAAATATTGGGAAATATAAATCTATGTTTAATTCTATGAAAAAACTTGTGTATTTTACACAAATGCACAAGTTCAAATGATAAAACTTCGAAGAGGAAGGATGATGAAGGATGCAAGATACATTGACGCACCGTCAGTTAAAATCATTAATCCATGTTTCAAACGTCATTAATTCCACATTGGATCTTGATACAATCTTCGATTCGATTTTAAATGAAGCGATTTCTGTCGTAGATGCAGCGGGAGGAGGATCTATTTGGATCTTCAACGACAAACAAAACCGTTTAATTGCCAAATCAGCTCAAGGGTTATTTTATCCACACATCTTCAAATCCATTAAACTAAAAAAGGGTGAATCCATGACTGGCATGGCTTTTGCCGCAAATCATTGCCTTGTTTTTTGGAATGAGGAAGAAATTAAACAGGCATTGGATACATTGACGCCATACAATCGAGACTTATTAAATAGATCGATTTCAAATAACTTTCATTTTACATCGGTCATTTCTTCACCCATTTTACAAAATGGAAAATGTATCGGCGTTATCACTTTGGATTCTTTCGATAAATCCTTACATTTCAAGCAGGAAGATATTCATCTGCTGGAAGCAATCAGTTATCAAGCTGCTATCGCCTTAGGCAAATCGAGCCTTTACTACGAGAAGGAAAAAATGGTGAAAAAGCTCTCTCGATACCTTGAAACGCACCGGAACATCGCCAACCTTGTCGTCAATGAAGAAGGAATCCAATCCATTTTAGACTATATCCATCAAACGATCGGCCAACATATTTTTCTATTCGATGATTTAGGGGAACTACAGGCATCTGCCTGTCATTCATCGTTTACGGAGGACATGACGAATTATCTCATCCAATACACAAAACAAATCATCCTATCGCTTGAGAATTCCTATACAGTTGCCGATATTAAGTTGAATGACGAGGCGTATCAATTAATCGTCCTATCTCTGGGCTCTAAACTAAAATCTCTCGGAGCGCTTATTATCCTTTCCAAAACTAAAGTGAGTGAAGTGGATATTGCGGCGCTTGAACATGCTTGTACAGTCATTTCCCTTGAGTTGGTCAAAGAACAAGCCATTTTTGACACACAGCAGCGCTTAAGGGGTGAGTTTGTTACAAAACTGTTTTCCGGACAAGTCGATGAAACAATCATGCAACGGGCTAAAAATTTAAATTTTGACCCGAACAGGAACTATATTTCCATTATCATTCATGTGGAAGATAAAAATAATGCACAAAAAGATGTTATTAGTGAAAGCGCTATCAATAATTTACTCTATTTAACAAACAAAATATTCCTGAAGAGAAATTCGCAAGGCATGGCCGTACGAAACGGCAATCAAATCGTTGTGCTACTCTCCTGTCATTCAACGTCATTGTCGGCTAACGTCATTGCAGAAATGAAAGAGCTGGCAGCAAATCTACAGCGGGAAATTAAAAGGTTGTATAGTGAGATGAAGGTATCGATCGGTATTGGCAGAATGAAGCCCAAACTTACTTCTGTACACGAGTCCTTTAAGGAAGCCACGAAATGCATAAAGTTCCTGCAAAACTATCATTTCGATCAACATGTCCTTTGCTTTACAGATTTGGGCGTTCAACGATTCATCTTACAAAATTCCGAGGAAGAGTTAACCGATTTTGTGCAAGAAGTATTGGGCCCACTCATTCAATACGAACAAGCGCGGAAAGGCGACCTTCTCCATACGCTGATTGCTTATTTGAATCAAAATCAAAACACCAAGAAAACAGCGGCTTTTTTACATATTCATAGCAACACGTTAAACTACCGTTTAAAACGAATTGAAGAGATTCTCCTAACAGATTTGTCGGATAGCCAACAACTATTCAATATTCAATTAGCAGGAAACATTTATCAATTTATCAAAAAATAAATAGGCGCAAGGCACCCATACCGTTCTAAATCTCCCATCCCATCATAAAATGAAGGGACTCCACCTGTCAGATGAAAACAAAGGAGATAGGGATATGTATGCCATCCATTATTATGAAAACAAAACCTATGTACTGACGCTAGCGCGGGGAAGTGTCCCTTCTGTCGGTGAAGAGGTGAAAATCAAAGGCCGTAAAGGAAAAGTGATCAGTGTACTGGAGATAAAGGAAAACGTTTATCATGTGTTCGTGGAGTTTGAAAAAATTGTAGATAAAAGCAAATCGGCTGCCCATGATTTCGGGAAGAGGAAAAGAAGATGATTGTATGAAGAGTGCCAGTTCCTGAACTGGCACCTCAGCCTGTTGACAAACGCTCGCATCCGTTGTTGAGGCCTACAGGATGTAGGTTCATGCATCCGTTGCCAATCGAACAGCGAAGGGTTCGATTTGCCATATTTCTGCGTTCTTTGCAGAAATTAAGGCACTTTTCAGGACGCGGCGCCCTTAGGATGCCTTCCTTAGTCGCTCGTCCGCTCATGAACCCTAGTTCATGAGCGTCTTCGCTCGACTTCGCGCGGGCTCACAGGAAGCGAGTCATGCAGGTGTTGCGAATCGAACAGCGAAGGGTTCGATTTGCCGTATTTCTGTGCTCTTTGCAGAAATTAAGGCACTTTTTTTGGGACGTCGCGCTCTTAGCCTGCCTTCCACGTGACAAGCGTTTTCAATCAGGCTGAAGGAATTCCTACTTTTGACCATATCCCTCAAAAACTTACTGATTGGTCAATTCTTTTGTCATTAAAATATGAGGAATTCCATCCTCCATAAACATCTCCGAGGCGGTCTCATAACCGAGCTTTTTATAAAAATTCTCCGCATGTGTTTGCCCATGCAATTTGACACGGGCAATGTCTTTCTCTGCTGCAATCTCCTCCAATGATTGGATAATTCGTTTGCCAAGTCCATATTGACGATAGGGCTTGAGGATACAGATTCTTTCCAACTTACCCGATCCATCGGTAACTCGTAACCTGCCTGTACCGACAGCCTCCTCATCATGATAAACGAGAACATGCTCGCATCGCCCATCGAGTGTGTCGAATTCATCAAATTCATCCTCCAATGGGACGCCTTGTTCCTCTACAAACACTTCTTTTCGAATATGAAAAGCCCTTTCTAAATCGCTGTTTGTTGTGATTCTTTTTGCATTCAATGTTTCTCAACTCTTTTCGAATTTATTTGATCAAGTCATTATTATACCTTTTATCCCGCATTAACGGGCAGTAAGACTCCCACCTCAAGACTTAAGTAAAACAATAAGGATAGATGGGAGATCAACTGCCCGTAAAAGCCCGATTGGTTCAACTAACAATCAGTGGGGATGGGGAACCCCCCCACTGATTGAAGTTTCACTTTATTCATCCAACCACGCTTTCACATATTCAATAAATTTTCGGGCAGCTGGCGAGATCGTGCGGAAGGACGAAGCTGCGATACCGATGGAGCGGTAATGCTCCCCTTCCAAACTCAGGATACGAACGTTCTGCGGAACGCGATGCAAAACCATTTCAGGTAACATGCTAATTCCCATCCCATTTTGAACCATGGAAATGATCGCTTGATCGTCAGCCAGTTCAAATTTAATGTGGGGAGTTACTTGATTTTCCTGAAACACGCGCTTCAAATCATTATCGCTCCCTTTCTTCGTCATAATGAACATCTCGTCTTGAATGTCCGCAAAACTCACTTTCTGTTCGTTTGCGAGGGGATGCTCTTCAGGAAGAATACATAGGATGCGGTCTTTTTTTAATTGTATCACTTCAAACGTTTTTGAAGTTGGTAACGAAACAAATCCAAAATCCACCGCACCCGTTGCGATCCAATGCTCAACGGTATCATAATCCCCCTCCAACAACTTGATGTCAATCGCAGGTAGATCTGCATTAAAACTTTTCAAGATTTCCGGCAGCCATTGAATGGAAACACTCGAAAAAGTGCCAATGCGTACGGTACCGATTTCAAGCCCTTTAATATTTGCGATTTCTTGTATCATTTGTTCATTCCACTTTAACATTTCATGAATATGCCGCAATACGCGTTCCCCATTACTCGTCAACTGAATCCCTGCTCGTCCTCTTATCAAAATTGTAAAGCCCCATTCCGCCTCCAAGCTAGCAATAGCATGACTCACGGCTGATTGCGTTAAGCTAAGTGATTCTGCCGCTTGTTTGAGACTCCCTAATTCGACAACCGTACTAAATATTTCAAACTTCGCAAGTGACAACTTTTTCACTTCCTTTACTTGAATTTTATTCAACTAACGGCTTAAAAACATTCAATTTTATTATCTAAACTTTACCTGTATACTAACAACAAATCAATTATTTTCGTTGTTCTATAGCACAATGAATGGAGCTGGAGGATGAGAAATGGACAATTCAATTATGAGAAGCACTCAACTAAAAGGGGATTTGATGATGGTCATGGTGACCATGTTCTGGGGTGCATCCTATTTGTTTATGAAGATGGGCCTCCAGTCGATTCAAGAGTATAATTTAATCGCCTTGCGTTTTGGATTTGCTTTTCTTGTCGCTGCATTCGTCTTTTATCGACGCTTTCCCAAAATGGATCGCAAAACGATTCTCTACGGATTTCTACTCGGATCATTATTATTTTTGAGCACTTCCGTTGTCGTAATTGGATTAAAAACGACTTCCGTTTCCAATGCCGGATTTTTATTCAGTCTAGCGGTCATCTTTGTTCCTTTATTAATCGCACTGCTTTCCCGAAAAAAACCTGAAAAAAGAGTGATGATCAGCGTTTGCGTCTCGATGACAGGCATTGGTCTGTTAACGTTAAACGAGACATTAAGCATCAATACCGGTGATTTCTTATGCATCTTGGGCGCTTTGTTTTATGCCCTTCACATCATCATTACAGGAAAAGTAACGCAAAACGCGGATGCTATCTCGCTCGGAGTTCTACAGCTTGGCTTTGCGGGAGCGTGGGGACTTCTCTTCTCATCCATTTTTGAAAAACCACAACTTCCCAATGACACCGAGTCGTGGATGGCGATTTTAGCCTTAAGCATCCTGTGCAGTGCCGTCGGTTTTATCGGTCAAACGGTAGCTCAAAAATATACATCTCCGACACGGACAGGTCTGATTTTTTCCTTGGAGCCGGTATTTGCAGCACTCTTCGCATTTATTTTCATCGGGGAGGTTCTGACAAATAAAGGATACATAGGGGCCGTCCTTGTGTTACTTGGCGTACTGGCCGCGGAAATCAATGTAAAAAAGCCGATGTGGAGAAGAAACTTCGTAAAAACAATAAGCCGGTCCAGAGCGAGCGGATGAAAAATGCCAGGTACCCAAACACTAATTCCGTATTAAGTATGGGCACACCTCGATACGAAGCCCATCAAAAAAACCATTTCAGTGTGAGGCATTCCACTGAAATGGTTTTTAAAAGTAATTATTGATAAAGTCCCCTCAAAGTAATGATATCCGATTCCTGTTCAATGAACGAATGGACAGGTACTACTTATAGTAATCGTTGTAAGAAGACCGAGAAATGTTGCCTTGTCACCGGATCGTTTGGCATGAATTTGCCGTTTGATCCTAATGTGATCCCATTGCTTGCTAGAATTTGAATGTATTCATAAAAGCTGTTTTCTGGATTCACGTCACTAAACATAATCCCCTCGCCATCCATTTTTAAATCAAACGTATTCACTAAAATTTTTGCTAGTTGTGCACGTGTCAAGTTCGACCCGGGGTTCATGTACAATCCGCTGCCGTCAATAATCCCAGCTTCATAAAATGCTTTCATTTCTGGGTAATTTGGATGCTTAGCAGTTAAATCCTTAAAGGTTTTCATTGTACGTATTTTCGGTAATTCCAGTCCCTCAATCCGATTTAATAAAGCAAAAACATGTTTTCGTAGAATCGCTTCATTCGGATGGAACGTGCCATCCATATAACCTCTATTAATGCCCATTTGTGCAAGTGCTTCAATTGGTTCGTAATACAGATGTGTCGCCGGAACGTCAGAAAAGCTTTCGATGCGTATGGTGAGATTATACCCTTCATACCCTTTCCTTCCTCCGTGGCGCGAGTAATAAATCAAATAATATGTCCCGGCTTCCAACTCTTTTGTCGTCATGATTTTACTAGTGTCACTGTTTGCGTAACCGAGATATGGCAACTGCACACCATTTTCATCTAAAAAAGTCAATTCACCTAAAGTTCCCGGTGAATCAGCAATAAACGTCACTTTTGCATCCTTCGCCAATGTATATTTATAGTAATCGTGCGTCTGCGAATGAGCATAGGGCGAACTGTACCAAAAGCCATTATATGTTTTGTTATTTTCGAGCACATCGGCTCTGGCTATACTCGTATTGCGTCCACTTTCCCAATCCTGCTCGTTTAGCGGTTCAAAATTAGTTGAGAACGTGTAATTCGCAATGGCTTGTTTTGTGTTTCCTAAACGAATATTGAAATAGTAGGTGCCTGGTTGCAGTAATACCTCGATATCATTAGGATTACCGTAAAAACTTGTTAATGAGAATCTATTAACATCTTTCTCAACGACAATAATCATATCAAAATAGGCGTTTCCGACTGACGTATCCTCTGTCTTTTGCAGCTGAACCTTCATTTTCCCGAACGTCGGGATTTCTACTTTGTATAGGTCATAATCATTCGAAAAAACGGAACCGTTTAAATCCCCTTGGTATGTTTCACCGAGATTGTACGAGTTAGCCGTTGATTTTTCGTTGTTTGGCTCCGCATCATTTCCTTCAATCGGACCCGTTATATAGCTCACGGCATAATCACCTTGAGAACCAACCCCCGTACCAGCAACCTTTACACGATATGTGCCTTTCTTTAAATTCACAGGCAACACCGTTTTTTCTTGATCGTCATCGGCACGATACGTGGATATAAATGCAATTCTCTGCTCCGTGCTATCAAACAACATAACGTTATAATCTGTAAGGAAACTATACTCATGTTCATCTACATTATCTTTCAATGTAAACGTCACACGTGCATCTTCTTCAATTGTAATCGTGTATGTATCGACCACTTTTTCCATAAAAGTACCTGTAATAACGTCGCCTTCTTGCCAACTGGCAGCTCGCGCGTTTGACATTGACATCATAAAAGCAAACAAACCAAATGCTAAAATTGCACAATTCTTCACCATAACACCTCTTGCCTTCTTGATTTCTATATTCTAATAGATACGTTGATGAATGGATAGAGGTATATAATGGCTAGTTTCAAATTATCGGATACTTTGTTCTGTATAAAAAAGTACCAGTCATCAAGACATTTCTGGATTGTCCCGATGCCTGGTACACTTAATCATACCGTAAATCGATCCACAGTCCGGTTCAACACTTCACTTAACGCAGTCAATCCTTCTGCCGCTTTCGTGACGGATTGGATGGCGTGTAATTGTTCGTCGGTTGAGGCGCTGACTTCTTCACAGGCCGCGGCTGTTTCTTGTGAAGTGGCTGTCATCGTCTGTATCGTTTCGGAAACGTCTTCTTTTAATGCGGCGACGGCACCAATTTCATTGGCAACCGCATCGATGGACTCCATCATTTCGACCATCAATGCCGAAATATCATTGAATGTCCGATCTGTTGCATGAATGACGGCTGCTTGATTTCCGAAAATTTCACTTGCACTTGTCATTTCCTCTGAAACTTGTCGTGATTCCGCTTGTATCTCACGGATGGTCTCTTGTACTTCATCTGTAGAGCGGGCTGATTGTTCGGCGAGTTTCCGGACTTCCTCTGCAACAACTGCAAACCCTTTCCCGTGTTCGCCAGCTCTTGCGGCTTCAATGCTGGCATTCAATGCAAGTAAGTTCGTTTGAGCAGAAATCCCTGTAATGGCATCCATGACACTTCCAATCTCACCGATTTTTTCTTCTAGGGCAGCGAACACCTTCACCATCTCTTGTATATTGTTAACGGAGTCGACAAAAGAGGTCAGCAAGGTTTGCATTTGCTGTTGGCCGCTTTGATTCATTTCTTCCGCTTTTTTCGCAATATCGGTCATGACAAACGCTTTTTCGTTAATATCGCCGATTTGCCGCCCGAGAAGTTCGGAACGTTCTGTTACTGTTTCGGCATCCTCCGCAGAACGCGCTGAAACTTGTGCGATTTCGTTCACGGCATGCGCCACTTCTTCACTCGACGCATTCGTCTCTTCCGCTACAGCATTCAAGCTTTCTGAACTGTTTCGCACATCCGCTGCGGACTCTTTGACGACACCGATCAGATTGTTCATGCTTTCGATCATTGTATTGAAATTGGCTGAAAGTGCCCCGATTTCGTCTTTTGAATGGATGTCGGAACGCACCGTTAGATCCCCTTTGGCGACAGCATCCATATGGCCATTTAATAGGTGCAATGGTCGGATGATTCGGCTAATGCTCACATACAGAACGATGAAGAAAAGGACAAGGGTAATGAACGCGACCAGGTACATCGAATTCTGTAAAGCTGTCGCCGTTTCGATAATATTATTTTCATCGTAAACCGTGCTAATTTTCCAGCCAAGCTCCGGAATGGTCGTAAAGATGTTCACTCGATTGAACCCTTCATGCGCATAATGGATGACGCCCTCTTCACTCCCGCTGTACATGTTCTCGATAAAAGCAAAGGCCTTCATATTTTCACCAGGTGAAGTAGGATGTACAATGGCGATTCCATCTGCATCCAAAATCATCGGATAACCGCCATGGCTAAGTTTCGTTTGCGAAACATTGTTCATAAGGGTAGAAAGTTCAATATCAATGGCGATGACGCCGTCAAACTTCCCTTCATTATGAACGACTTTAGAGGCAGTAATGACCAGCTGACCATTTCCTGCGTTTATGTAAGGGCTTGTCCAATGCACTTTATCTGGATTTTCCAATGCGTTTTGATACCAAGGACGTTGTGTCGGATCATAATCAGCTCCAAGATCATTATAAGGCATATTCACATGGCGATCAGGATGAGAATAATAGACCGTTAAGGCATCATCATACAATTCCAACGCATTTCCAAGCTCGGCATCTAGTGCTTCCCGTAACTGTTTCGCCTCATCCGCGTCTACCTCGTTCCCTTCTATAACGAAGTCTGTGACAGGACGAGAAGTAGACAATTGCATAAGACCTTTCTCATATTGACTAAAAAAATACTGAATGGAATGTCTAATCTCATTGACCAATACAACGCTTTGATCAATCAAGCTGTCTTCGGTTTCCTGTTTCACTTTGGTACCGCTAATACTTGTCATGGCAGCCACTCCCACTAAAAAGAGCAACGTGACCGTCACGATTATTTTGGTCTTAATGGACTTAAACATAGCATAACTTCTCCTATTCATATAATCATCGTCACTAAGAACTTCGACTCATTTGAACAATTGTTTAGTAAATCCTAATTTGATGTAAAATTCCGATTCCATTGTAAATGAATAGGATTACTCAGAAAAATCCAGGGTACTTGAAACATACGAACTTCAGAAGGGGAATTGAAGCCAAGGTATATAGAAGAGCAATATAATCGGATGACTAGTAACTTACATAAAAAAGCCAGGTATCCGAATGGAAATGATACCTGGCTTTTTTATAAGTCCGCTCGAGACGACAAACGTCAAACCTTTAATGAATATCTCGTTTCTTAAAGTTGCCGCCCTTCACTTCTGCCACATCATACACCGCCACAAAGGCTTGTGGATCGATTTCGTAAATGATTTCTTTCATTTTGCTATCTTCTAAACGGTTGATGATACACGTAATTTCTTTGAACGTGGCGCTTGAATACCCGCCTTCAATGACGTTATACGTTGCACTGCGTCCTAAGCGATCCCGTATCGTTTCCACCATCAATTCCGGTTCACTTGTGATGATTTTAAATGTCTTAGACCCACTTAAACCTTCCTCGACGGTATGTATCACTTTCGAAGCGATAAAATAGGCGATTCCTGACATGAAAGCTCCTTGCAGACCGAAGACGAAAGAGACAACAATAAAAACAAATAAGTTTAAAAATAAAATAAGGTCACTCGTGCCAAATGGTAATTTTCGGGCAAGTAGGACAGCTAACATATCAATCCCATCCAACGCACCGCCGTTTCGCAATGCGAGCCCCATCCCAAAACCGATAATAATACCGCCGACCACTGTTACTAACAATGTATCCCCTTCAATAATGGTCGGGATGTGATGCATGACGCTCGTCCCGTAGGCAAGTGACGCGATACCGAGCACAGAATAGAACGCAAAGCTTTTTCCTATTTGTTTATACCCTAAAAATACGAACGGTATATTCAGAATAGCAATTAAAACACCTAGCGGCAATCCGAATAATTGTGAACCAACGATGCTCAGCCCCGTTACACCACCGTCTGACACGTTGTTTGGGATTAAGATCGCCTCGAGTCCATAGGCAGTAGTAAACGCCCCAAGGATCACTGCGATTGCACGTGACACTCTTCTAAAATTCTTAGTTCTTTTAGGCCTTGTCATTTCAGCCATGTCATTTCCTCCAGCCTTGATTTAAATTGATTTCGTAACCTTTATTACAGTTAGATTAAGATCTTCCCCAAAGGTGTGAAATGTCTACGGTGTCTATACGATTGAAAGGGGTATGAGGTTGCAAAAAATTACAGAAAGTGAATCGACTGTTATATCGCAGGACTCCCTTTATCCGAAAGTCTGTCCGAATTCACATTCTTCCGATTAGGATGCGATTTTTAAATTTTATCATGCAATCGAAACTCGTTTCCATAGCCATTTCAAGAAAACAAAAAATCTGCCGCAGAAAGACCCTGTGACAGATTTTTTTGGTTTTCGCTATTTAGGAGCTATTGTTTTGCAATTGCAGAAATTTTCTCTGCCATATCTTCCGCTTGATGCAATACAGAAAGTGCATCTGAAGAGAAATAATAGTTCACTGGTATTTCAATCGCCCGACCATTTTTTACAGCTTCTAAGTTTCTCCAAGTGATTTGTTCATCTACTTTTTCTTCCGATTTGATATAAAAAATATAGTCTCCTTCAAAATCACCGACTGTTTCCCAAGATATTTGATAGCTGCCGTGTGAAAAATCACCCGTATCTATTAATTCTTTCACTTTTGGCGCAGGTTCCATACCTAGAACCGTGAATAATGCTCGTCCTCCATTCACACTATTATCGGATACAAGATAGACATCTTTCGACGAAAGTGTATAAATTGTAAAGGTCGAGCCTTCGGGTATCGCGTCCGCTATTTTCTTTTGAGCTTCTTTTATACGTTTTTCAAAGTCCTTGTTAAAGGCTTCCGCTTCTTTTTCACGTCCTAATAATTTTCCCACGGCAGTAATCTCATCTGGAATAGAAGCATAATCCGTTTCAGAAAATACAATGGACGGTGCGATTTTTTCGTATTTCTCCGCATGCTCTTCACTCCATGTAACGATGAGATCTGGATTTAGATCTAACACTTTTTCGATTGACGTAATATCACCTATATCTTCAATTTCTCCTTCCTTATAATGCTGTTTGAGAAATTCCGCATAGTCCAAATTATGCAGGACGCCTCCTACCGGTTGAATGCCTACTGCTAAGATTTGTCCAAGATACCAGTCTGTCACCACTCGCTGCGGATTCGTTGGAACTTCGACTTCACGACCGGCATCATCGATAACGATGCGTGTGTCGCTCGTTTTCACTTCCTCTTTTTCCTTCTCTGTGCTGTCATTCGTTGAACAAGCGCCCAATAACAGTAATGCGGACAAAATGAATACAATTCGTTTTTTCATTTGCTATTATCCTCTTTTCCTATCCTATTTCCTTCTCCTTTAACAAGCCTTATACATATTGGGCTTGGTGCAATCGACTATACGTCCCGCCACTTCCCAGTAGTTGCTCATGCGTCCCCTGCTCTTCCACTCCCTCTTTGGAAATGACTAAAATGCGGTCCGCATTTCGAATCGTCGCGAGTCTGTGGGCAATGACAAGTGTTGTTCGCCCTACGGATAACTCCGTTAAAGCCTGCTGGATAGCCGCTTCTGTTTCCATATCTAACGCGGAAGTCGCTTCGTCTAAAATCAAAATCGGCGGATTTTTTAAGAACATGCGTGCAATGGACAGACGTTGTTTTTGTCCACCAGACAATTTCACACCGCGTTCACCAATGAATGTATCTAAGCCATCCGGCATTTCTAAAATAAAGTTTTCCATCTGTGCTTGACGCGCCGCATGCCAAATTTCTTCTTCTGTTGCGTCGAGCTTGCCATAAGCAATATTTTCGCGAATAGTCCCATCAAATAAAAATACATCTTGTTGGACGATGCCGATATGTTGGCGCAGTGATTGGAGTGTCATATCTCGAATATCCATACCGTCGATCGTTATACTGCCGGCTGTGACATCATAAAAGCGGGGAAGCAAATTACAGATCGTCGTTTTCCCGCCACCCGATGGACCGACTAATGCGATGGTTTCTCCCTGTGCTACTGAGAAATTGATATCCGTCAGCAATGCTTCATTGCCCTCATAAGCGAAATGGACATCGTTATAGCAGATAGTCCCTTCCACGCTGTCAATCGCTTGCGCGTTATCGCGATCTTCTACATCAGGCGGCGTATTCAATAGCTCCTGATAACGTTTAAAGCCTGCCACACCTTTGGGATACGTTTCGATAACCGAGTTAATTTGACGGATTGGACTTAAGAAAATATTCGATAATAACACGAATGCCATGAACTCACCGAATGTCATCGATTGATTGATCACAAACCATGTCCCGCAAGCTAATACGAAAATCGATACACCTTTCATTAAAATATGACTGATCGAAGCATTCCAAGCCATCACACGGTATGTCTTCAATTTTGTTTGACGGAACCGTTCGTTATTTTCAGCATAACGATTGATTTCATGGTCTTCATTGGCAAAAGCTTGAACGACGCGTATGCCGCTGACATTATTTTCAACACGCGCATTGAAATCTGCGATATCTTTAAACATTTGGGTGAATGCAACGGACATTTTTTGACTGAAGTAAATGGACAAGCAGATCAAAAACGGGATAACGATGAATGTTAAAATCGCCAACTGCCAGTTAATCGATAGCATTAAGCCGAATGCGCCCACCAATGTCATAACGGCGATAAATAAATCCTCGGGGCCATGGTGAGCAATTTCACCAATATCCATTAAATCATTCGTCATACGCGATACGAGATGACCGGTTTTATTGTTATCAAAAAAACGAAATGAGAGCTTTTGCACGTGATCAAATGATTCTTTTCGCATATCCGATTCAATATTAATGCCTAATTTATGGCCGTGATAGGTGACGACAAAATGGAAAATCCCGCTCAATACATAAATCGCGAATAATCCAATACAAGCGAGCAGAATGGCCCGCCAATTCCCCGTTGGCAATAAATCATCAATGACGCGATTCAATGCTAACGGAAAAGCTAACTCCAATAATGCCGCAATGATGGCACATGAGAAATCGGCAATAAACAGCCATTTGTACGGCTTATAATAAGCAAAAAATTGCCTGACCATTGTTGTGACCTCCTCTTTTTATATAACGGACGCTTCACTTCCAGTACAGAAACATTGACCGCATGAAAAAACTACGCCAAATTTTTCAGCGTAGTTTTGTACGTTTCTATCACCGAAATTGAGAATCATTATCAGTTAAATGATAGCAAGCACTCTATTCAATTTCTATAGATAAATCTCATTACTTCTTTATAGAAAAATATCAGATTTTCGATTTCCAAGTAAATAGTCCAACTGAATCCCAAGCTGTACTTCCAAAGCGACACCTTCACTGGACCAAAAATCTTCAAGTCTTAAGAGATGAACTTTTTGCCGTTTCATCGCAGGAAGGCTTTGCCAGACCTCGTTAAAAAATCGATGATGCTGTTCCTTGCTATGTACGACAACAAACATTTCATCGGCTGCATAATGCGGCAGCTCACTTTCTTCAATCAGTTTCCCCTGATTGGGGATGAGTACTTCCTTTTCGATTGCGCTATTCGGTTGAAGCCTTAACATTTCATAAATGTTATAAGCACCTCTTGAACTAGATCGCCAAATTCCAACGCGGCCATGATTTCGTAATTCATAGACACCGACAGTCGTTCCGGGAGAGAAAATGGAGCGTAAAGCGTATTGTGCCTCTATTATTTTGTTTTCATATTGTTGAATCCATGCCTCGGCTTGTTCCTCGCGTCTCACTAATTTCCCGAGCATTCGTACTTCTTCCAAACGATCATACGTATCCCACTCGAAAGCGACAACTGGCGCCACCTCTTCTAATCGACGAACATACGACTTATCTGGATATTTAAAAACGGATGCGATGATTAAATCCGGTTTCTGCTCGCCCCAACCGATGTCTTCTTTCAACCAATTGTTCGAAAGCTGAATCGCAGTCTCCACTTGAGGTCGAATTACTTCCGGCACATTGTAATAAGCCGCCAAAACTGCACTTGGCTTTAAGCCGGTTGCCAATAATGCTCCTGTAAACTGCAGCGTTGCCACATTTTCGATTCGGGCATGGTCACGAAATTTGCTTGGGGCCAATCCGACTTGCTGACGGAATTTCCGGCTTAAATACAAACTATCTTGATAGCCGACATTTCTAGCAATTTCCTGAATCGTTTGCGGGGAGCTTAACAATTCAATCTTCGCTTTTTCCAATCGAAGATGTGATAAAAATTCGTTAAATCTCCAGCCTGTCTCTTTTTTAAAACTTTCCGAGAAATAATTTGCATTATAACCAAATCGTTTGGCTACGAGCTCACGCGTCAAAGAATGATGGGCATACATTTTCATGTAGCGGATTACGTCCTCAAACGCATGCTGTTTCACCGTGTGCTCATACGTTTCGTATGCATGGTGAATATGGACAAGCAATGTTTGAAAATCATAGACGTCTTCACTTTTCTGTAGAGCTGTAAAAGCATCGACAACAGCTTGCGTCACACCTTCATACCGAATAAATTCATGGATGAATCGCAAAGGGTTCTCCTCGTAAACCAATCGAACTCCTTCATTGACTAAATGATAATTGCGGAAACGGACAAGCTGATATTCACCTTGCAGCACCTTAATTTGGATCGGATTACGGCCTTGAATAACGAGTAAAGAATCACTCACTACAAGAAATGTACGGCGATCGACAATCACCTCCACTTCCCCATCCGCTACATAGAGAATCATCGCTTGGTCTTGTGGAATCATGATATGCTGATTACTCACTTCTACGCTGACTACAGCATAGAGATGTTGTGGATAATTCATAGTGCTCTCCTCTTATGGATTCTCAATACCGTATTTACGATATTTTACTCAAATGCTTATTTTCAATTGTATACAGGTGTATACTTCATTTTTTCCTTAATACTTTGTACATCATTCAATTCACCTGTGTATGAAAGGAATGCTTTCCGATCTAGTTCGTCAAGCGCTTCATTTACTTTACTATTCAAGTAATTAATTTTCAGCTCCAAGTCCAAAATGGAACAAATAATGCCTTTACGATAGAGATTTTCAATATCTTCCACATGGATATAAAACTGGTACTCATTATTGAAAGCAATTAAAAAATACCATCCTAGACAATCAATATACTTGCGCTCTTTTGTGAGACACCAAATATCCCCTTGCTTAAACTCAACCGTATATTCATGTCCTTGTCCCGGGCAGCAACATCTTACCGAATGCTGAAACGTTTCTAGTATTATAAAATGTTCGTTCATCTGTACGCCTCCTCCATACACTAAAAAATCTCGGTCTCATCGATAATGAGAATCATTTTCATTACGACGCTTTATAGACTATAATAACCCTGTTTTCTGAAAAAAGATATTAATAACTTAGAATGGATTGCAAAAAGGCAGATGAATCGTATAAGAGATCATCTGCCCTGCATTCATTTATAATATACGTTTTGGTACTTAGGCGTTAAAATGGATTGTGGCTAAGCATTTTTTCCATATCCTTAGCCGGGATAGGTGGACTGACTAAATAACCTTGCATCTCATCGCATTGTAAACGTTGTAAGAGCAAAAGTTGTTCCTCTTTCTCGACACCTTCAGCGATGACTTGCAGCTGTAGACTCTGTGCCATCGAGATAATTGCTTTTACAATTGCAACGTCTTCCGGACTATTGTCAATATTATGTATAAAAGATCGATCAATCTTCAGATAATCGATTGGCATTTTTCTCAATGAACCAAGTGAACTATATCCGGTTCCAAAATCATCCATACTAATTTTTACACCAATTTCTTTTAAACCCTCTAATACTTTATTGGAGTACTCGACATTCATTGCCATACTTTCCGTGATTTCAAGATTTAGTAAGGAAGGCTCAAAATTCTCGTCCTCCAGCGTCTCTGAAACCCATTTTATAATATCAAGTTGTTTGAACTGCAAAGGAGACAGGTTAACAGACATTTTAATAGGAACTAACTGTTCACACCATTTTTTCCCCTGTCTAACGGCTGTTTGCAACACCCAATTTCCAATAGGGACAATTAACCCCGATTCTTCCGCCTGCGGAATAAAATCGTTTGGCTGAATGAGGCCTCTTTCCGGGTGATTCCAACGAACCAATGCCTCTACACCAATGATTATTCGAGTTTCAATATCGATCCTAGGCTGATAGTAAACAACAAATTCGTTACGCTCCAATGCCATTCGCAACTCATTCTCTACTTGTAAACGCTGCGAGTTTTTCAAATCATTTCCCGGTTTGAAAAATGCAAAGCCATTTCTCCCATGCTCTTTGGCTTCATACATCGCTGTGTCCGCATTTTTGATGAGCGTTTCTTGATCTGCCCCATCCCTCGGGTACATCGATAATCCGATACTTGTCGTAATGAAAACTTCGTGCTCCTCTAGATAAAAAGGGCGGGTCAAGGAATGGATGATTGTTTTAGCGGCATACTCTGCTTCTGTTTCAGTTACATTTTTCAAAATAACGGTAAACTCATCTCCACCGTTTCGAGAAACGACATTGTCGTTTTGCAAGCACTTTTGTAATCTTTCCGCCACATTGCATAACAGTAAATCGCCGAATGTATGCCCCATGGAATCATTAATCACTTTAAAATGATCCAAATCTAAAAAAATGATAGCCACCTTTTCCAGTTGTTTTTCCGCATCTTTCAATGTCGCTGAAAGTTGCTCATTAAAAAATCGCCGATTGGGTAAACCCGTCAAGGGGTCTTGGTAAGCCAGTTCTCTAATGGTTTCTTCCGTCTTTTTATGTTCCGTTATATCACGCGCATAGACAGTAAAGACAGATGCCCCTTCTTTTTTGATTTTAGTGATCGTTATCTCAACTGGAAATTCCTCTCCATTTCGCCGTACACCACTAATCTCAATTCGTTCATCCATGCGTACTTGTCCATCGTTTAGGGTGAGCAGTCTAGCAATAGTATCCGATGTATGTAGAAAGAGCGTCCTTTCCATATTCTTTCCGATTAAATCATTCCGGGAAAAACCAAATGTACGGATCACCGCCGGATTGCATTCCATAATTGTTCCATCTTGATCGATGATAATGACACAATCTAACACCGATTCAAGAATGGCCCCTTTAAAGGCAATTTCTTCACTTAATCGTTGATCTAAAACAAATGAAGTAATCAAAACAAAACCGAGGATGACAACCGCACTGATTGCGACAGAGATGACCAGTGCATTCGTATCGATCAGGGCGGCTTCTCCAATACCTTGATCATCAGCCGTAAACGTTGAGGCAGCCATTCCCGTATAATGCATGCCTGTAATTGCCACACCCATGATGATCCCACTAATCATTTTTGCTTTGTTGCCGATGCCTGTTTGATTTTCACGAAATTGGAATGCCAACATAAGCGCAATTGTGGATGCCCCGATTGCGATCAAAATGGAAAGTATAAAGAGGAATGGCTGGTAGTGGATATGGAAGCCTTTCATCGCAGCCATTCCGATATAGTGCATCCCGCTGATGCCTAATCCCATAAATGTACCACCAATGATTAATTTCTTAGTGCTCACATTCGGTTGACAAATGAAATACAGTCCATTCAAAGAAGCGACAATCGCAACAATGATGGAAAGAATCACAATGGTTACATCATAGGTAATCGGAAGGGGCAATTGAAAAGCCAACATTCCAATAAAGTGCATCGACCAAATGCCGATACCCATTGCAGCTGACCCGCTTAACAGCCATAATTTTCTTTGCCACCCTTCCGAAAAGTTCACTCTTCTCGCTATATCAAGCGCTGTCAGAGCAGCCATAAATGCAATGACAAATGAGAGCACTACTAAAGAAATGTCATGAGTTCCATGCATATGCTGCACGAATCATCCCTCCCCCTCTGTAAGGGCTCCATAAGCCCATTGAGTTGGCTGTGTATCAAAAGCCGTAATACATCAAAAAGAAAATGCATCACACATAGCTCTCTCACAACCAATACTATTGAACCAACTTCTCCTCTTCACTATTAATAGTCAAATTGTACCATCAAACTTCTGTTATTTCCATATTTTTTAAAAATTTAAACTCCTAATAGTGTTGGTTGTGTTTTGCCTTCTCTATTAATGGAATAATCATGCAAAATACCAGGGGGCAATACAATTCAAAATTGCTTTGCCCCCTGGAACTTTTATAAAAGTATGAGTTCTTCTTAGCACTATAGCATTTCCCACCGTTTTCTTTTTAGTGCAATCCAACCAACGTAAATGATTGGCAATATCGAGGTAAAGAGAACGATTCCATTCCAACCGCTCACCTCCCAGAGTGGACTTAGCAATGTACTTCCTGCTGCCACACCTACATAATAAGATACAAGATATAAACTTGAAGCACTCCCTTTGTGATGCTGCGCTTCACTACTCACTGAAGCAGCCGTCAGCGAATGTGCAGTAAAAAAGCCTAAACAAGTGAAACAAAGTCCAATAATCACGACCACAATCGACTCACCCATCGTTAACAAAATCCCAAGCGCTAAAACAAAGATACCGGTCACTCTGACTTTTGAAAGTCCGAATTTACCTGCAAGCCAACCTGCTAGCGGTGAACCAACGACTCCAAAACCATATGCATAGAAAGTATAAGAAACTGTTTCAAGAGAGAGTAAAAACGGAGGCGTAGTTAAATAAAACGGTAAATATGTCCAAATTCCAGTAAAAGACAATTGCAAAACGATACCCAGACCAAAAGCGACCATTAAAGAAGGATTTCTCAAATGGAATAAAAACCCTTCGATATCCTTCCTAAAACTTGTATTGGAAGGTTTGAAATTTCGAGATGATGGCAATGTAAGTAATAGCAAGAAAAAAACGATTGCCCCGCCGGCTGCTAGAACATAAAAGGCAGATTCCCATGAAGATTGTTCAGTGATATAGCCCGTCAACACACGTCCGATCATTCCACCCAAGGCATTACTTGAAATATAAAGAGCTGTCGCAATACTCGCAAATTGCTTATGTATTTCCTCACTTATGTACGCCAGGGCTGCTGCCGGGACGCCAGCAAGCGCAAATCCTTGGATAAACCTCAAGATAATGATCAAAAGAAAATAATCGGTGAGCGTCATCAATAAGAATGGAATCAGAGAACCGATCAAAGACAGTTTGATATAAAGTGAACGGCCGTTCCGATCTGAGAAGAAACCAAGCACAATAAGTCCAATAATAAGCCCGATTGTCGTCATTGACAAAGATAAACTCGCATACGCAACAGGAATATCAAACTCCTCCGTAAAAACAGGGAGTAACGGTTGCACAGCGTACATCGAAGCAAAAATAAAAATCGAACCCAAGCCAAGAGAAATAATGATTTTCCAAAATTGTAAATCCTTTATTTTATAACCTTCATGAGCCAAGATACCACGTCCAGTCGTTAATCGTTTTTCAAAAACATTCTCTTTTCATTAACATTCAACGTTCCCTTATTTATTATTTGTCCATCATTTCCTTACTTTTACGTTAAATAATAGTGTGTATGAAACCTTTTACACAGTATACCGTTTTCGTATTATTCGCTATTTTGTATTTATTACAGAATCTATTGCCTTTATTATCCTTTCTAGTACAATACTAGGAGCGAGTTAATATTACAACTTTTTCAATATGAGGTAATATTCTTTCATATTTAATATTACCCCATATTGAGGGTTTGGAGGGAAATTAAATGTTTTCATCAACGTGGAACCGGTTGTGGGAATTGCATGATCAAGTAAAAGACTTATTCCGTTTTTTCATCAACCCGAGTTCTTCTAAAATGGCAACAAAAGGGGAGAATGGGCAATCCGCTAAAGAAGAAAAGGGAGGCGGTGGACAAAATCCCCGCAGTTATACAACTGCTCAATTGATAGGCCTTTTCTTAGGACCGGTCTTATTCATTTTAACATTACTTTTCTTTAATCCAGACGGACTCTCCCCTGAAGCAAAGGGCGTATTAGCTAGTACAATTTGGGTAGCAACTTGGTGGATTACGGAAGCCATTCCGATTCCGGTCACTTCATTACTACCGCTTGTATTGTTTCCCTTATCGAATGGTCTTGATATAAAAACCGCAGCATCTTCGTATGGTGACGAGACAATTTTCCTTTTCATGGGCGGATTTATCATCGCCCTAGCGATGGAAAAATGGAATTTACATCGACGGATTGCGCTCTCCATCATCTCCGCTGTCGGCACGAACATGGATCGGATCATCCTCGGTTTTATGATTGCAACAGGCTTTCTTTCGATGTGGATTTCCAATACCGCAACAGCCATGATGATGATACCAATTGGACTAGCCATCATTACACAAGTAGCTGATGGATTAAAAGGGGATCCGAGTATCGATACATCTCCTAAAGGCTTTGCGTTTGGAAAAGCCCTTATGCTCGGAATCGCTTACTCCGCTTCACTCGGAGGGATTGCAACGTTAATCGGAACACCACCAAATACATTACTTGCTGGTGCCATTAATAAAATGTATGGAATTGAATTGTCATTCGCCAAATGGATGCTATTCGGTGTACCGTTTGCTTGGGTATTCATCTTCTTTACGTGGTTCTACCTCGTCAAGTTTGCATTCCCGTCAAAATTGAAAACGCTGCCAGGTGGACGTGCAGTGATTGATCATCAAAAAGCGGAGTTAGGATCTGCGTCAACAGAAGAAAAGCTTGTTTTTATAGTCTTCCTTTTAGCAGCGTTTTCATGGATCACCCGCTCATTTTTACTAGAGAAATTTATCGATGGACTGAGCGATGGTCTGATTGCAATGGTTTTCGCAATCGTACTATTTATCATTCCTTCTTCCAATCAAACAGGAACACGATTGATGGATTGGAATACTGCAGTGAAATTGCCATGGGGAATCCTACTTCTATTTGGTGGGGGGCTTGCCATCGCTTCCGGTTTCGTAAGTACAGGACTTTCCGAATGGGTCGGTTCACGACTGATGGGACTGCAGGGCGTCAGCGTTATCGTTATGATTCTCCTCGTTTCGGCACTTGTTCTAGTCTTGACGGAAATCACGTCTAATACTGCGACTGCATCGATGATGTATCCAATCATGGCGTCACTCGCTGTTGCACTTGGCATTCATCCATATGCGCTCATGATCGCTGCTGGCGTTTCTGCATCATGTGCGTTCATGCTGCCCGTTGCAACACCTCCGAATGCTGTTGTCTTCGGATCAGGTTATTTACGCATTACCGATATGATGAAAGCCGGTTTCGCCCTGAATGTCTTTGGAATCATATTGGTAACATTGTCCATTTACTATTTGCTTCCACTTTTCTGGGGCATCGATTTGAACATCGTTCCAGACGTTTTCAAATAACAACAGTAAAAGAGCCAGGTACCCCATTCGAAATTCGATGGGACCTGGCCTATTTCAATCTTTTTCTGCCATGGCAATTTCTTTCGTTGCATGAACAGTTCCAAATGGATGATGAGGCGGTGCATAGATTGCGTAAAGCTTGAGCGGAACATTCCCTGTGTTGATCACATTGTGCCATGTCCCGGCTGGCACCATAATGGCAAAATCATCCGTGACTTGTCTTTCATAAGTTAACTGATCCTTACGCGGCCCCATTTGAACGACTCCCTGCCCTTGTTCGATTCGTAGAAATTGATCATTATCAGGGTGTACTTCCAATCCGATATCATCGCCTACATTGATGCTCATCAAGGTCACTTGCAAATGAGGACCCGTCCATAAAGCGGTTCGATACGTATTGTTTTGCTTTGCGGCTTCATTAATATTCACTGCAAACGGTTGTGGACCGTAATCTTTTATCGAAATCGGATCAGTCGACCCGAAATTATAACGAGGGGCTGTGTTCATCCCATTCATCCCTTGCGAAAAAGCCCCATAAGCTGGCGGTCTTGCAAATTCATGTCTTGGCATATCCATATAATGAGGACAGTGAACCGGGTACATACAAGGCACAAAATACATCATTTCAATCCCTTCACCGAGTTATACAAATATCCTATGCGTTCAGCTCTTGAAATGTACGTTCATCCAAGTTCTCTTAATGAACGGGACTAGGTACCTAGACAAAAATGAGGTGAAATCCTTCAGGAATGAATGGATTTCACCTCTATGAAATGGTTATTGATTCAAATCATAAATCTGCCCTTTTATCAAATAAGCTGCGCTTTCGGCAATGTTGGTAATGTGGTCGGCGGTACGTTCAAGGTAACGATTAATGAATAATAATTGGACGAGTTGTGTTGTGTCTTCTGGATGTGTCCGTAAAAACTCAGTGATCTTTTTATAGGTTTCCGCATAGAGATTATCGACTTGATCGTCCAAATCCGCAACTTCCTTAGCAAGTACCATGTTGCCATTAATAAATGCAGATACCGCCTTTTTAAGCATATTCAGGGAAATCTCTTTCATTTGCTCAAGATCTGTAATATTAATCAGCGATTCGGTTATTCCGATTTTAGCCGTTGATTTCGCAATATTGACTGCAAAATCAGCAATCCGTTCGATATCGGAAGTAATTTTTAAGGATGCAATGATTCTTCGTAGATCTGTTGCAAATGGTTGCTCTTTTGCGATCAGCCACACAGCAAATTGGTTAATTTCCTGATCAAGATTATCGATTACGGAGTCTTCATCAATGACTCTTAAAGCCAATTCAACATCTTGTGTTTTGAAAGCCGTGAAAGCTTTCTCAAATGCAGCTACGGTCAGTTCGTTCATCTCGTTCATTTTGTTCTGCAATTCTTGCAAGTTCTTGTCAAAGTTTTTCCTAACGTTCACCAAAGTCACCCCTTCATTTAAATCTGCAACATCTGTGGGCCTACAGGATGTAGGTCATGCAACCGTTGCCAATCGAACAGCGGAGGGTTCGATTTGTCGTATTTCTGCGTCCTTTGCAGAAATTAAGGCATTTTCTAGGACGCGGCGCATTTAGGTTGCCTTCCTTTAACAAGGAGGAATTGAACTTCATTCCTCCTTGTTAACCGAATCGGCCCGTAACATAATCTTCCGTTCTTTGGTCTTTCGGATTTGAAAAGACGTTATTTGTCACATCATATTCAATAATCTCACCATTTAGAAAGAAAGCTGTTTTATCGGACACGCGGGCAGCCTGCTGCATATTGTGTGTTACGATTACAATTGTATAGTCTTTTTTCAATTGTGCAATCAATTCTTCCACTTTTAATGTGGAAATTGGATCCAGTGCCGAAGTCGGCTCATCCATCAGAATCACGTCCGGCTTCATCGCAATGGCACGGGCAATACAAACCCTTTGTTGCTGACCGCCTGATAGACCGAGTGCTGATGATTTGAGACGGTCTTTCACTTCATCCCAAATTGCCGCACCACGCAAGCTTTCCTCCACAACTTCATTCAAGATTTTCTTGTTTTTAATGCCTTGAGCCCGAGGTCCATATGCTACATTATCGTAGATGCTCATCGGGAATAAATTCGGCTTTTGGAATACCATTCCAACTCTTGTACGAAGTTTAATGACATCAGTCGATTTGTAAATATCTTCGTTATCGATGACAATATTCCCATTGATTTTGACGCCATCGATCAGATCGTTCATCCGATTTAGCGTTCGTAGAAAAGTCGACTTTCCGCAACCCGACGGCCCGATCAACGCCGTCACTCCCTTTTCTTGAATATCTAGTGACACATCAAATAATGCCTGTTTATCTCCATAAAATAGACTCAGATCTTTTACACGAATCTTTGCTGTTTGCTCTAACTGTTTCATAAGTGACAAATACTCCTCCTTCGCTTCTATGTCTTACTCCATTTGTAAAAATTAATAGTCCGCTTTATTCAATTTCTTGGATAGATACGTTGCGGAGAAGTTTAAAAGTAAAATAATGATGATCAACACGATACCGATCGCCGCTGCCAGTTCAATATCCCCTGCCTCCTGTGTCACTAAATAGGAATGGACCGTTAATGTCCGCGCAGAAGAGAAAATGCTTGAAGGCATCGCGGCAACCGTTCCGGCCGTTAAAAATATTGCAGCCGATTCACCGACAATTCGTCCCATGGAAAGAATGATGCCGGATAATATGCCAGGCATCGAGCTTGGCAAAATGACTTTCAGCAATGTTTGAAGCTTCGTTGTCCCTAAAGCTAAAGAGCCTTCACGATACGCCTGAGGCACCGTCTTCAATGCCTCTTCTGTAGTTCGGATAACGACAGGTAAAACAATAATAGTCAACGTTAATGAGGCAGCGATGATGGACATACCAAGCTTTAACGTCGTTACAAAGAATACCGCACCGAATAACCCATAGATGATCGACGGAATGCCTGTTAAGCTTTCTGTCGCAAAACGGATTGTCCGTACAAGCCGGCCTTGCTTCGCATACTCTTGCAGATAGACAGCAGCCAAAATGCCGATTGGTGTGGCAATTACCAATGAAATGATGATTGTATAGATGGTCGTCACAATCATCGGCCAAATGCCCCCGCCGCCTGTCGGTGAATAATCGCCAAAGATGAACTCGAAATTAATAAGACGGAATCCCTTATAGAAAATATAGCCTACAATTAGCAAAAGAATCGCAACCGTTACGAAAGCGGAAAACCATAACAGTCCGCGCAACAAGTTATCCTTAAAACTTCTCATCTTATTTAGCACCTCCAGCACTGATCTTTGCCAACACAAAATTCAAAATCAAGATAAAGGAGAACAACACAATACCTGTTGCAAATAACATTTCTTGATGCACTCCTGCCGCATAGCCCATTTCCAAAGCGATATTGGTTGTTAGTGGACGGACACTGTCTGTCAGACTTGTAGGCGTGATCAAACTGTTTCCTGCCACCAAAATGACCGCCATCGTTTCCCCAATCGCTCTCCCTAAACCTAAAACAATAGCAGCCATAATACCGGACTTCGCTGCCGGTACAATCACTTTAAAAATGGTGCCGATTTCAGAAGCACCGAGTGCCAAAGAACCTTCGCGATACGTTTTCGGAACCGCACGGATCGCCGTTTCAGCTACCGTCACAATGGTCGGAAGCATCATAATTGCCAAAACCAAAATGACTGCCAATAAGCTTTGCCCTTTCACTAGGCCGAGATTGTCTTGCAAAAACGGCACGATAATCGCCAGTCCAAAAACCCCATACAGAACAGACGGAATCCCCGCAAGCAACTGCACAGCCGGCGAAATGAATTTTGCAACCCGTTTCGGTGCAATTTCAGATAAGAAGATGGCTGTAAATAACCCAATCGGCACTCCGATAATCAATGCTCCAATTGTCGCGTACAGAGAAGCGACAATCATCGGGAAGATCCCGAATTTATCCTCACTCGGTACCCAATCCACTCCGAAGATGAAGTCGAAAAAGCTATATCCCTCTGCGATAAATGGATGGGAACCTCTATAAAATACAAAACCGACGATCAACAACAAACTGAACACAGATAGCAGTGCACAGAATAAGAAAAGCTTGGATGATAAACTTTCCAATAAATATTTTCGTTTATTCGATTTACCGTTACCTAGGTTGTGCTTTTCAATAGGTGGACTTGTCATGGCTACATTCCTCCAAGATTGCTTTTACAAGATAGACGTTAGACTCGATCAATTAACGGGAATCGCACCCGTTTCAGAAACAACTACTTGCCCTTCTGGACTTAAGATGTAGTCGATGAATTGTTGTCCGGCCTCCGTTAGGTTTTCTTCTTTATTCACGAACAAGAACGGACGTGACAGTTTATATTTTTGCTGCAGCACATGCTCTGCTGTCGCCTTGACTCCATCAATGTCAATCGTTGAAATGGAATCATCGATATATTCAAAGGAAATGAAACCGACTGCATGCTTGTTCATGGCAACCGTCGTTTTAATATTTCCGTTTCCACTTGCGATAATGGCACTTCTCACGAGCTCACCGGATGAGTAGTCCACGATTTCTTGGAAGGCATCACGCGAACCAGAGCCATCCTCCCGAGAAACAACTACAATCTCCAGATCTTCACCGCCAAGCTCTTTCCAGTTGGTCACCTCGCCGGTGAATATTTTCTTCACTTGTTCCAATGTGAGATCTTTCACTTTGTTCGTCGGATGCGTGACGACTACAATACCGTCGTAAGCGATGATCACTTCATTCAATCCGCTATCGATCTCTTCCTGTTTCAAATCACGAGAAGACATCCCGATTTCAGATACACCATTTATGGCATTTGTGATTCCAGCGGAAGATCCGATCTGGTTAATCTCTATTTTGACATCGTTGTTCTCTTCATAGTTAAATGCTAATTTTTCAGCTAAAGGTCCTACGGAAGTAGACCCGGAAATCGCGATGGTAGCAACATGATCACTTGAGGTTCCGCTACCTCCTTCGGCATTGTTGCCGCATGCAGTGAGTATGACGGCTAAGGAAATCATCAATAATCCTTTCGCTACATTCCTTTTAAATTTCATAGCTTTACCTCCAACATGATTTATTGGCTCTTTGTAAAGAATAATGTCGAATTGTAAATTTTGATAAGCTTTATTGTAAAGGTTTTGTAAATTCTATTTACAGAATCTGAATTATACGATATAAGTATCTTTTGAATATTCGAAAATTATGTCCAAACAGCTATCTGAAGCCTTTTTGCGCTAACGTAAAAAATTGAGATCACTTTATTCAATTTCCCCTTTTTAAAGACTCTGTAAACGAATTAGGAAAAGATAAAAAATAAAAACGCACAGAGAAATGATCTTATCTTCTCCGTGCGTTTATTTTGGATGATTCATCAACTGGAACAAGTATGATTAAGACTTATTCGACAGCCCTAATTCCTTAAGTACTCTGCTATTTCGATAGGGCGATTTTTATATGGGCTAAGTGATGCTCTTCATGCCATGCTAATTTTGCAATCTTTGTGGCAACAGTAATTTCCCCATTTTCCTGATGGACAAAAGTCCGATCCAATTGCTCTTCCGTTAAACTCTGACCTAAATATACGATGCGCTCATTTAAACCTTCCAATAATTTTATAGAAATTTCAACGGGCAGCTCTGTATCCGGTTGAATGGCCCACTTTTCTTCGTCAAAAGCTGGTACTCTAGGATTCTCATCTGTTAAAGCCAGCTTCAAACGTTGATACATGTTCAACTGGGAGTCAGCGATATGATGAACGAGTTGGCGAACTGTCCAGCTACCCTCACGATAAGTTTTGCTTAATTCTTCCTCACTTAATGAGCCGACAGTTTCTCTTAATCGACTAGTGTAAGTTTCGATTTGCTTTAACCATTCTTGTACACTTTCCAAGGTTACTTTTTCCGGAACTTGTAATTTACCTATTGGGTATCTGACATCCATTTTCCATCCTCTTTTCCCTATTTTTATTTTGTTCTATTTTGGTATCAACATTAAATATACAGAATTATTCAGTTATTGTAAAACTTCGGCATCAGACACTGCCTAACGCTTCTATTTCTGCCGTAATGGCTTTACTGCCTACCCTTAGCTTTGTGACACACTCTCTCATGTTGCCGCGTGAAATTTGAGCTGCTGGTGCTCCAATTGCTAATGCAGCAATCACTTCCGCATTGCAGAAAACTGGTACAGCTACACAACGGATGCCGATGCTTAGTTCTTCATCATCAAACGCATAGCCATCTTCTTGAATAGCCTTTAAATGATAACGAAAGAGTTGTGAATCTTGGAACGTATTTTGGGTTGCAGGCTCCATCGACATTTTATCCAATATCGAAGCTGTCTTTCCTTCATCAAAATGAGCCAAAATTACTTTCCCTAAAGCAGTTTGATGCAACTTGGTACGATTGCCTACTTCTTCGTCTGCCGTATGCTGGAAAGGAGCATGTAACACTTGCGTCATAACAAGATTGGTACCATCCACTTTTCCCAAATAGGTACTCATTTGCAAATGTTGTGCCGCTTGATAGATGGATTGTAAGGATGCCCAATCCCTGATTGAACGCCTTTCCGCTATTTCAATAAAATTCTTCGGATTGAAGAAATATTGCGTTTGAATTTTATAAATGTAATTCATATCTTCTAATGTCGTTAACAGTCAAAAAGCTGTAGATTTACTTAACTGAAATTCCTTCATCACTTCCGCTAAAGTGATCCCTCGACTTTGTTTGATAAATTCCAGCACAAGAAGCCCTCTTTTTAATGTAGATACTTGATTTTGGGACATTTGATCACCCACTTTTCTGACTAGTGTACGTGCTCTATCCTTTTTATACACAATAATCCGGCTGAGTTCCATTAAATGAAACTTTACTCAAGAAACTTGGATTTCCAATGTTTAGAAATTATGCTTAAGTTAATCAATCTTTAGGAGGAGAGAATATGAATTATACAAAGTTAAAGAAATCCAATTTTGAAGTCTCTACAATTGGCTTAGGGACAAATACGGTTGGCGGCCATAATTTATTCCAAAACGTAAATGAGCGGGATGGGAAGGACTTCGTTAGAGAAGCTTTGAATCTTGGGGTAACATTTATTGATACAGCTGACATTTATGGTCTTGGCCGTTCCGAGGAGTTAGTTGGAGAAGTATTAAAAGAATTTAATCGTGATGATCTTGTCATTGCCACGAAGGGATCACAAAACTTTACGAATTTAGACGATGTGAAAACAGATAATCGTCCGGAATATTTAAGAGAAGCAGTGGAAAAGAGTTTACAAAGGCTACAACTGGACTATGTTGACTTGTATTATTTACACTTCCCTGATAACGTCACGCCATTTGCCGAATCCATTGGTGAATTAGCGCGTTTAAAAGAGGAAGGTAAAATCCGTTCGATTGGGATTTCGAATGTATCTCTCGAACAATTGAAGGAAGCGAATGTTCATGGTGACATTTCAGTCCTGCAATCTCCTTATAGCATGTTGGATCGATCAGCCGAAGAGGCATTATTGCCCTATACAATTGAAAATGAAATTTCCTTTATTCCATATGGACCATTGGCATTTGGATTACTCGGCGGAGGATTCACCAAAGAATCTAAATTGGAGGCAGGAGATTGGCGTCAGTCCGTTCCATTATTCCAAGGTGAACAATTTATCCAAACGCTTGATAAAGTAGAGCAATTAAAGGAATTTGCCGTAAGTAAAGAGACGACTTTACCTAATTTAGCATTGGCATGGTTGCTTGCTCAAAAAGGTGTAGATGCAGTCATCCCAGGTGGAAAACGAAAAGAACGCATCCGTGAAAATGTGCAAGCGAGCGACATTCGATTTACTAGAGAAGAATTGAGTCTAATCGATGATATTCTGAATAAATAATAAAACGTGAGAGGGTTGTCCCATTAATGGGACCGCCCTTCATCACCGTCAGGATTACTGTTAACGTCACTATTCGCATGGTAGATTATTTGCACAACACCGGAAGAGAATGTTTTTGTGTTAACCATTTTTAAGTTTAACCGCTGTTTTATATCTTTAAATAACGGTTTTCCTTCTCCTAAAACAACAGGGTGTACTGATAATCTAAATTCATCTACAAGCCCTAAATTTATAAAAGTTGTAATAAGATCTGCTCCACCGTATAACCAGATATCCTTACCGGGTTTGTTCTTTAATTTATTTACTTCTTCAGAAATATTTTCATTTATAAATATTGCTGTATGATCAGTTCTTTTTTGCGTTCTAGAAAATACATATTTCTCTTTACTATGAACTAATTCCCACAACTCTTTTTCATCATCAGTATCTTCCATTTTTGGCGTATATTGTCCCCATAAATCATAGCTTTTTCTTCCATACAAAATAGTATCAATTTGATTTAGGAAATGAGTAAATCCCATCTCGGAGTCCATGACGCACCAATCAATTTCTCCATTTTCACCTTCAATAAAACCATCTAAAGTAACTGCTAAATCCAAAATTATTTTTCTTGGTCTTACGTTATTGGACATAATTTCGCCTCCTTAGTCGTTTCACCATATGGTCCGACTGCTGAACAAAATTAAAATTCTTTTAATCAAGGAATGTCATGAAATTTTTTTATATGTTACTCTTCCTGAAATATTTCCGGGTATCTTCACGTATTTGTTTGGGCAAGGTACGCTCAAGCTCTTCATTTAACCATGCAAGTGTTTGACCCCTTAAATAATTACGCATTTTTTCTTCCGCTTCGAGCATAACTAAATTGATGGTGCAAAAGGAGGGAGCTGAACAGCAGCCTTCTCGATACAAATAACCATTATCTTTTATATTTTTACATTGAAAAATAGGTTTTGGACCTTCAACGGCTTCCACTACATCCCAAAAGGAAATATCTTCTGGAGATTTAGCAAGTTTATAACCACCCTTAACTCCTGGAATGGAACTTACAATACCAGCCTTAGATAATTTACCGAAAACTTTTGAAAGAAATGTCTCGGAAAGTCCTTGGAATTCTGCCAAATCTTTGATCCCGACACTTTCCTCTGAAGGTGCATCAATTAAATAAACCAGACAATGTAAAGCATATTCAACTCCGACACTATATTGCATAAAACTCACCTGCCTTTTTTAAAGATTTTCAAATTGTATCTTAGGTGTATTTAGAGTCTTAGTCAAATAAAAGATTTTTGGTAAACCATATTTTCTTGACAAAAATAATTATAATTTATATCATAGACAATGTTAATCGTCGATTGAATTAGTCCCCAATCGGAACCTGTTTAGGAGGAAATAAGTCGGAACAATGAATGGAACTACAAAATAATCAAACTAATAGAGGTGGAACAATGAATATTTTACAGTTAATGGCTCATCCTGATTGCAACAATCAAAAAAGAACAGCAAACCGTTTAGCAGATGTTGGATTAAAAACTTTACAAGAAAAATTAAATGGTCAAGGAACAATCGAAGTATTAAATGTTTACGATCCCAATAATTTTATCCCGCAAGTTACTGCTGACACTTTAAATTTTACTGATCCTAAAGAAATGTCTGCTGAACGATTAAAAAATCATGAAGCACAATATAAATTAATTAAACAATGGAAGTCAGCAAATTATATTTATATTTACATGCCTTTGCATAATTGGAATGTGCCTGCAAAGTTTAAAGACTATCTGGATAATATTCTAACGGCAAGAGAAACATTCAAATACACTGAAACTGGTTCAGTTGGATTAATGTCAGACGAAACTACCAAGGTCACATTTATCCTCACGAGTGGAAGTGAATACGATACTAATTACCGATATGTAAATTTAGATTTTGCGCCACAATATATGCGCGGAGTACTGCACATGATGGGAATTAACCAAATGAAATTAATACGTGCTCAAGGCCTAGACATGCTTACTAACGACAAAGAAGAAATCATAAAATCAACTGAAAAAGAATTAGTAGGTTATATTAACTCACAATCTTTCTAAACTAGAAATTCAGCGACCTTTTGAATTAAAGGGAAAGGTATAAAAATACAGAGTTAACTAAGATTTTTAAGGAGGTAATTAAAGATGAAACAAAGAATTGATTATTATAACGTTGCACCAGAAGCACTTAACATTATGATGGAAATGGAAAAGTATGCAAAAACTACAGGTATAGACCGCAAGCTTCGAGAACTGATTAAAATTCGGGCATCTCAAATCAATGGCTGTGCATATTGTATTGACATGCATACAGCTGATGCTAGAAAGATGAAAGAAACGGAACAGCGCCTATATTGTATTAGTGCTTGGAAAGAGTGTACATTTTACACGGATGCTGAAAAGGTAGCTCTTGAGTTGACGGAGTACGTAACTCTTATCCCGACAAAACGTGTGCCAGACGAACTTTATCAACGTGTACGTGAACATTATGACGAGAGACAATATGTTGACCTCGTTCTAATCATTAATCAAATCAACAGTTGGAATAGAATTTCGATCGCAATGGGAAATACAGCCACTGAAAGGTGATGTATAAGGTTCCTATAACGAATGTAAATTTCACCATGAAAAAAGCCGATGTTTCCTAAGCAAAGGAATCATCGGCATATTATATTTTCTTATGTTGTTGTAATAGACCGCCCAGTGTCTACTTTTTATATTCCTTTTTCCTCTACCGTATGTTGTTTTCTCCAAAAGAAAGTTAACACAACCCCGACAAAGAGTACGACAGTGGCAAAATAGTAAGGAAAATTTATATCGATATCAAATAAGATTCCACCGAGAATAGGTCCGCTAATGTTCGCTAAACTTGTAAACATCGAGTTCATGCCACCTGCGAACCCTTGCTCATTTCCCGCAACATTCGAAAGATACGACGTAACAGCTGGCCGGAATAAATCGAACCCGACAAAAACGATAAACGTAACAAGTAAAATCGTGAAATAGGAATGTACAACCGTCATAAGAAAAACAAGTATTCCCGATAAAATCAAGCTGTAGCGAATAAGCTTAATTTCACCCCAAATTCTAGTTAGCCTATCAAAAAGCAACACTTGTGCAGCTGCACCAAAAATGGCACCTCCTGTAATCACAATGGCAATATCGGTTGGGGTAAATTGAAATTTATGATCCACAAATAGGCTAAAAAACGATTCAAAAGCCGCCAAACCAAATGAAGCAATAAAAATCAACATAAACGCGATGAAATATTTCGGTTCAAAAACACGTCTGAACCCTTTCTGCGTTTCTGAAGTTTGCTCATTCGACTGTGCTACACGTTCTGGCTCTGTTATAAAAATAATTGTCAGGATTGCGGCTACTGTACCAAGCACCCCCGCAAAGTAGAAGGGCATGCGCGTACCAAATTCCGCTAAAAATCCACCGATCCCCGGCCCAATGATAAAGCCTGTACTAATGGCAGCTGACATATAGCCGAGGGCTTTGGGACGATTTTTTGAAGTTGTAATATCCGCAATATAAGCCGTTACAGCTGGCATAATGAACGCCGCACTGACTCCGCCTAATGTACGCGAAATGAATAACACCCATAGCTCTTTACCCATCCCAAATAAAAATTCCGAAAACCCGAAAATAAATAGGCCGATGACCAACATCACTTTTCTGCCTATCTTATCGACCGCTTTTCCTGCAAATGGTGAAAAAATCAATTGTGCAATTGCGAATGCCGCTGTTAAATATCCAATCGTCTTTCCATCGATCCCTAGTTCATTCATCAACGTTGGTAAGACTGGAATGACGAGACCAATGCCCAAGAACGCTATAAATAAATTGAATAATAATAATCCTAACGTCAGATTATAAGATCGCATTTTTACGTACTCCTTAAACACAAAAGTGTATTCGTTTAATTACTTTACAGATACTATCGTAGTGTATATAGTAACTATATAGTCAAGGGGCTGATGTGAAAAGTGCATGAAAAAAATGTTAAATATTTAACGACAGGTGAATTTGCAAAGCTTTGCAAAGTGAATAAACAGACCCTTTTTTATTATGACCAAATTGGTCTGTTATCTCCTCTATTTAAAAACGAAAAAGGCTACCGTTTTTATTCCATCAACCAAATCGATCTGTTCTATGTCATCGACCTATTAAAAACGCTTGGAATGTCCCTACATGACATTCAACAATACACACAAAATAAATCGCCAGAAAGTTTTCTAACGTTAATGTATCAGCAAAAGGACGAGATTATAAAAATGCGTCAGGAAATTGAAATGAAGGAAAAACTGATTGACACAAAAATTGCGTTAGTCGAAGAATCCCTACAAATAGACTTTGACCAAATCACGCTCCAACATTTACCGGAAGCTATGCTTTACCTAAGCAGAAACATTGAAAATATGTCCGATGACGAATTTGTAGAGGTCGTTTCGGAATTTATTGGTGAAATAAACGAAGCAAAGTTGGATACAGGTTACCCGATTGGTGGAATAACGAAACGTGAACAAGTCTTAAAGGGGGAGTATTCCAACTACAGCTTTTTATATATCGAGCAACCACAACCAAAGGAAGGTTATCCGTACTTTCAGGCAGTAAAGGGGGATTTTCTCATTGGGTATCATATCGGAGAAGATCAAACCATACACCATACATACGAGAGGCTTTTTGCAGAGCTGGAACGTTTGGATTTAACCTTAGGGAATTATGTCTTTGAAGAATATATCTATGATACGGTCGTAAAAAATGACAATGAACAATATGTTACTAAAATTATGATGCAGGTTGTTAGAAATGATTAACAATAGCATAAATGAGCCTGGGCGTTCAACCAGGCTTTTTGTTCAGACAAGAACTTAATGGATCTGCGTTCCTTATCCGCTACTTAGCTACCGAATTAACTGCCTTAACTCTTCAGTCATTTCCTCAACTAACTCGGGTCTCCCATGAAACTGAGCAGGGGTGTTTTGAAATAACTCAATACGCCAGCCATGATCCTTTTTCACTGCAACTAGTGTTTGATGGGCATTTACGGCGGGCTCAATATCTGATTTTCCAGGTGGAATCATTCCCGCTATTGCGTGTAAAATTGCAGCATCATTTCCTAGAGGTCGTATATCCTTCACTTTTGTTACAAAAGGGGCAGTAGGATGTTCTTCAAAGATGGGCTTAACGTGCAAAAAAATTTCTTCTTGCCCAATTACCTTACTGCCATCAAATCCAATTTGGACTCCGTGTTCTGCAAATTGTTCTGACATTCCCTTTGCGTCACGTCTATTCCACGCATCAATTAGTTGTTGATAAAGATTTTGAACTTCATTCTGAAATGGAGCAGTCATATTCTATTCCTCCTCGTAAATTGTGATTAGCCCTTGTATAAACTGCTGCTTTTGCACCTTATGAGTATTCATTCAAAAAACACACTTGGATATTCCACAATTCCTGAAATCTTCTCAAGTGCATTTTCACGTAATTCCATTGCCATCAATGCCTCATCTGGTACTTCGAAAGATGCTTTTATTCCCCATATAGATGCTTTTTTGAACCCGAACTTTGGATAATATTCCGGATGTCCTAGGACAATAACCGATTTGTATCCAAGCTCTGTTGCTTTTCGCAATGCTTCCGTAATTAACAGTCTTCCTATACCCTTATTTTGATACTCCGGCAAAACAGATACAGGCGCAAGGGCAATTGACCCTACAATTTGATCTTTATTAGAAATTTTTATCTTGGATAAAAGAATGTGTCCCAATACCCTCTTGCTTTCTTTATCTATCGCTACTAACGATAATTCTGGAATGAATGAGTCGGAATCTCTAATTCGAGATACCAAAATATGTTCTTTTTTATCACTCTGTTCCGCATTAGCGAATGCCCACTTTACTACTTTTTCTGTTACTTCATAATCCTCGACTTCCTCTTGTCTAATCATCAAGTCCATTAATAACAACCTTCCCTTCCTGTAACACTTACAATTTAAAAATAGTAGAACATGATTCAGTGGTTTACCATTTTTCCCTTCCATAAATTCACTATCAAGGTTCCTGTTATTACTTTTTTCTGTGTAAATAAATTTTCATGCATTGGGGTGAGAGCAGGAGCTCGACCAGTTTCGCCTTTTCTCCTTTGGACGGAACCTGTATGGCTTTCATCATATACCGTCACCTCGTATAATTAACGATTACCAAAACCGCCTGTTCCGCTGCCTGAAGTGCCCCTTCAAGATGACCTCCAAATTGCGAACTCGTCTCCGTACTGGCTAAAATAATTTTCTTTTCCCAATCGCCTACTATTGGTAGTTGGCCATAGCTTGGATAATGGGTAAGCGGATCTAAGTCTTCTTCTACCGCAGTTTCAAAATCTTCGGACCAATCTTTGTAGAGGAGAGCATTGACATTTTCAGCCGCGGGGCCAAAGAGCCTCACCAATTGATCCATAACTAATTTTAGAAGCTGATCCTCACCCAGTTCTTGGCGCGAATTTGCCGGAACCCCAAAGAAACCAAATAAGGCACCCGTACCTGTGTCAGAAGAAGCATCATGGATTTCCTGCATAGGCCCAACCCGGCTCGATACGAATCCAGAAAGCCCTGATTCTCTCCAAAAGGGACGATCATAGACTGCAACTGCCTTGGCTTGTCCCGCCATCCACGTAGGTTTGTTTACAAGATTGGTCATAAGATTCGGAGGAAGTGAAGGAGAAAAATGAATATGACGTGCTACAATTCGAGGTGGCAATGCAAGGATAACAGCATCTGCCGAAAAAGATTTTCTTTTTCCATCAGCTTGATTCGTCTCAATCGTGATAGCGTCATCTTTTTCAAGTCGAATTGCCGTAACGCTTGTATTTAGCTCGACAACCCCTGAAGGAATCGTATCTGCTAGCGCATCGATAAGGGACTGCACACCTCCCCTAAAACGCACCGAGATTGCATCGGAGTTTTCTGGATGCCTATAACGCTCCGGCGGTTCATTTTGAAAACGTTCAAAAAGCATTGCCCCTTTGGTGTACTGGTCGAAAGTCCCTACATTCAAGTCTTTCACCAGATTCGTAATCGTGCTCTCATACTGTGGCCAAAACCATGAAGGCCCGAGGTCAAATTTGCCTAGATCAGGTCTGTTTGGAACAGAAGTGCTCAAGACCCTACCGCCAATTCGATCCCTTGCTTCTAGCACCTTACATGTAATCCCCTGTGCAGTCAGTAAAGATGCAGCCCGAAGACCACTTAAACCAGCTCCAACAATGACGATCGTTTTTTTCATGTTCCTTCCTCTTTTCAGCCATTCTTTTATCATTAATGTTTTAGCTCTAAATATTTCTGCCATTCATACATGCTTTCCGCCATATGGTAAGCCATAAACCCTTCATTCTTTAGCTTTTGAGCAGCGATAGCTGAAAAGGCACAATACTTCCCTCTACAATAGGCTATGATTTCTTTATCTTTAGGTAATTGTTGAAGATATAAATCCAACTCTTCCAACGGAACAGAGAGCGCCCCTTCTATATGCCCCGCCTCATACTCCTCTGTCGGTCGCATGTCCATAAGCACAATATTTCCGCCCTTTACCTTTTCATATACTTCCTCTTTCGTTAGTGTATATAACCCTTCCATGTCCTCATAGAAGTCTTCTTTGATCCGGGTCATGTCTGTGAGTCGGCTTTCACCGATATTCCATAAAGTATACAAAAAATCAGCAACTGATGGATCCGCGATTGAATAAATGACATATGTTCCTTTTTTAGTATACTTGACCAGTCTCGAGTCATTGAGAACTTGCAGATGGCGAGAAACATTCGCCATACTCATACCAGTATCCTGCGCCAGTCTTTCAACTGTTTTTGGCCCCTGAGAGAGTATATTTAATAGCTCAAGGCGTTTGTCACTGGATAAACATTTTCCGATTCTGGACAATTGCTTAAACAACTCATCTTTATAATTCTTTGCTGAAGGTGAAAATTCTTCCATACTTATCATCCTCAATATTCAATTAATTAATTGCATAGTTGATGCTACTACAGTTGATGTGAAAGTAACAAGAGACTGATCTCCAGCTCATTAGTTAACAAAGTTTGGTTCCCTTATAGCTTTAAATAGGTAGAAGAGGAGGAAATGACTCCCTCCTCTTTTCCAACTTCACTTAACGAGTTGCATAATTCTATCTGGATCAAATCCCAATACCCATTGGCCGTTTACCTCAGTTTGAGGAACTCCCATTTGACCAGTTTTATTCGCCAAATAGTTCGCAGCAAGTGGTTCCTGTTGGACGTTTACTTCTTTAAACGGAAGTCCATTCTCCGTCAAGAAGTTTGTCATCATCGTACAATACGGACAAGTATTCGTAGTATAAACTGTAATTTGATTCATAAAAAACTCTCCTATTCTGAATAAAGTTTTTGTAACCAAATCCAAAGATATAAAAACACAATTAAACTATTCAATTGGTTAATTGAATAGTTTAATTGTAAATTCTTTTTCTTCAAAAGTCAATGAGTTACTCTTTACCTTGCTACTACTTCTAGTTATCCGTTTATCAATGCCGGTTCTTTTTCCAATTCACGATGCAAGACTTCTCCCATTCGCTGAATCCCGACTCTGATTGTTTCTTTGGACATATTTGAGAAATTCAAACGCAAAGCATTGTTTCGGGTACCATTCGGAAAAAATGGCGCACCTGTTACACAAGCGACATTGTTTTTCAAGCATTCTGTAAATATATGTGATGCATCCATATCCTCCAGAAGTTCCACCCAAATGAATAATCCACCTTCGGGTTTACTATAAGACAACTTCTTCGGGAAAAATTCTTCAATACATGCTAACATCGTTGTGCATCTTTCTTTATAAACCGTTTTGATTTTATCGATATGCGCTTCGATATCGTAAAGTTCCAAATATTTCGCTGTGATTCTTTGAGCAAAACTGTCGGTATGTAAATCGGCTATTTGTTTAAAAGCAACGTACTTGTCTATGAAAGCTTTCTCTGCCACGATCCAGCCAAGACGAAGACCCGGAGTGAAAATTTTAGAGAACGTGCTTAAATAAATCACTCTTCCCTCTATGTCAAAATGCTTAACAGGCGGTAGTTCCTCTCCGGCAAATCGAACCGCTCCGTAAGGATTATCCTCCAAAATGAGCACATCGTATTGATTCGCCAACTCAATCATTCTTTTTCGTCTTTCCAGTTTCAATGTGCGACCTGTGGGATTCTGGAAATCCGGAATCGTATAGATCAATTTTGTGTTCGGATGCGCTTGTAACTTTTTCTCCAACTCTTCCATGACCATGCCATCGTCATCCATCACAACTTCGACGAAATTTGCATCATAGGATTTGAATGCATTAATGGCTGCCAGATAGGTTGGACTTTCACAAATAATCGTATCGCCTGCATCGATCAGTAATCTTCCCGTAAGGTCGATCGCTTGCTGGGACCCTGATGTAATCAGCACATTTTCACTCATTGTGTTAATCCCAACAGCTTTCATTCTTTGACAAATTGCTTCACGTAAAGGTCTATAACCCTCGGTCGTGCTATATTGCAGTGCGGCTGCACCCTCTTCATTCAATACAACATTACAGACATCCCGGAGCGCCTCAATCGGAAACAACTCCGGAGCCGGTAATCCACCTGCAAAAGAGATGATTTCTGGTCTCTCTGTTACTTTCAGTATTTCTCTCGTTTCGGAAGATTTTACCGAACCCGCTCTCGCTGCAAATCTATACTCCATCTAAAAAGCATCTCCTCTTGATAAATAAGTGATCATGCATAAAAATTATTATAAAGGTGCTATCATGACTTGAATAGCACCTTTAATCTTTAATTACTTTCAGCAGGCTTCCATTGTTTATGGATACCAGCCCACATCACAATTGGAATCAGTACCAATGAAAGCATAGCACCGGCAATTGAAAGAGTGGAAAAACTGGATTGGGCTACGATGATTCCGGATAGACCTCCACCAATCGCCCCTGACAAAGCAATTCCGACATCCACAGACCCCTGCGTCTTAGCGCGAGTAGTTGGTAGCGTTGCATCGACCAGGATGGCAGTCCCGCTGATCAATCCAAAATTCCATCCAAGTCCAAGTAAAACTAGTGCTGTAACAAGCACTGCCATCGAATCAGCTGGCCCCAAAGCTGCTAAAAAGCCTGCAGCAAGTAGCGTAATGGCAGAAGCAATCACCATTGCGGAACGGCCGATTTTATCAACTAGCATCCCTGTTACCAATGAAGGCAAGAACATCGCACCGATATGAAATCCAATGACAATTCCAACTGCATTCAAACCAAACCCATGATGTCCCATATGGATGGGGGTCATCGTCATAATGGAAGTCATCACAAATTGAGTAATCACCATAACGGAAGCGCCTGCAAAAATACCTCGTCGCTTATCGATCATTGACAAATCAGCGTTTTCCTCTAAAGGTAAACGACCGGATGATCGCTGAGCATCCGCGATTGCTTTTGCCACAATAAATGGATCTGGCCTAAGCAAAAAGAAGAGAATCAAACCAGCAAGTGTATAAGCAGCAGCAGCCAATATAAAAGGTCCCGCTAAAGCCGGAATGCCTAAGGACATTGCAAAGTTGCCCATTACATCCACTAAGTTCGGACCCGCAACCGCACCGAATGTAGTGGATACCATCGCTATACTGACAGCCTTTGCCCTTTGTTTGGAGCTGGCCAAGTCTGTTCCTGCATAGCGTGCTTGCAAGTTTGTCGCAGTTCCAGCCCCATAGATTAATAGCGAAAGGAATAACAGCAAAATGCTATTGGTCACTGCCGCAATGATGACGCCAATGGCACCAAGCCCTCCAGCCAAAAATCCAGTCGTCAGTCCGGTACGACGTCCAAACCGCTGAGATAGCCGCCCCACAAGTAATGCAGCCCCTGCCGACCCCAAAGTAAACAATGCGGTTGGAAGCCCCGTTACACTATCCGTACCCAGCATATCCCGGGCAAGAAGCGCCCCCACTGTGATGCCTGCTGCCAGTCCAGCCCCTCCAAAAATTTGGGAGATGACAACAACGAGTAACGTCCTCTTATAAAGTTGTTGCTGTTTTTCCGGAGAGTTAATGAAGGATTGAGTATCTGCCTTACGTCCACGATGTTGTGACACGATTAAAACGACCTTTCTAGCATGTTGATTTTATTTTCTATATCTTCTAACTAGATTCAAAATATCTTAACATATACAAAAAAGCCATACAACATTATATTTGTATGGCAAACAATTTTTTATCTTCTATAATCTATTTACTACAACTTCTAGCTCATTTACTATGCCACACTATAAATTTTCACTTCAGGATCAGCACTTAATAATGGTTTAAGACTCACAAAAACATCCTGATTAAACAATTCACTATTTAGATAAGCTTCTACATCCTCAACCCGATAGAATCCATGAAGGACTTGTACATCTTCATCTCTAATCAGAAGTTCCTTGGATACGGCACCTTGAATTTGCGTCAGAAATGGTTCGCGATAATCTGCGTATACCTTGGCTGCTGCTGGACGGTTTGCTTCATTAATCACCATAGTAATTTCTAAATATGCTTTTGCATTCATTTAATGAGCCTCCTTTTAATTAATCTTCTGAATCTACAATCAATAGTAGCATGTATAACAAAGCCAAACAATCACTAAATTGTATGGCAAACGTTTTAATTTGCAAATAGTAGAATAGACACTCTACATCCATTATAATTTTTGGGTTGCTAAAATTCCTGAAAATACCGCACCTAGTAGAACAATACCCATTAAAAGATATAAGGCACTGTTAAAATTACCTGTCAAATTAATAGAAACACCTATCAATACAGGAGCAAGGGCCCCAAATAGTACTGCAATCCCATTTAAAGTTCCCGTTGCAGAAGATATTGTATTTCTAGGAACCAAACTTTGTAACAATGTAAAAATCGCGGGAATTTGCATGGATAAAACACCCACAGCAAAAGCGATTAATAGCGCTGCAAGTAGATTATTTTCAGCATTTATGCCAAAAAATACTGCCGCCCCACAGAGTAAAGCCGAGATTGTAATAACAGGTGCATTTCTTCCCATCCGATCAATAATATATCCGGAGAGCAGTTTAAAGAGGATCCCCAATACAAATGGAAGGGTCGCTAACCAGCCCATTGCTGTCCAAGAAAATCCACGCTCTTGATTTAAATAAGTTGGTAACCATGTGACTAATCCCCAAGAGATTATTGAATTTGTCGCGAGCGTGAGCATGAGCAACCAGAAACGATAGTTTAAAGCAAATGTCTTTGTCCTTTCCCAGAAAGACGCTTGGGTCAGGGTAGTTTCATTATTGGCAATTTTTTCTTTCTCAAGTTCATCTTCAATATATTTTCGTTCTAATTCATTAACTTTTTTATGCTTACGGGGTGTATCAGCTGTAAAAAACCAAAGTAACAACAATGGGATTATGCTCAAAACAAGCGCGAACAAGAAAGTCGATCTCCAAGAGAACGCTATAACAAGGTAAGCAAAAATTGGCATAGCAATCGCTTGTGACAATGATTGACCAATAATCCAAGCAGTATTAGCCCGGCCACGCTCCTTAGGTGGAAACCAATTTTTAACGAATGTGTTTTGCATTGGATAATATAGACCTTCTCCTACTCCCAATAGAAGTCTGGCAGCGATTAGCATTGTAAAAGTGCCTGCAATCCCTCCCATGAGTAAAGAAATACATACGATCAAATAAGCCAATACCATTGCTTTACGAGGTCCTAAATAATCTCCGAGTGGACTTAATATGACATTTGAAATTGCATAGGCTACCAAAAAAGAAGTCATCATTAAACCAATTTTCACTGGATCTCCGGCAATCCCCATATCCGCAAGAAACTTTCCATTCGCCGCTATAACTGCAACATTCACACGGTCTACATAAGCGACTGTAATCCCTATAAATAATATGAATACTAGAAAAACTCTTTGCCTAGTTGGTCTATCTTTCAGCTCAGTAATATTGGTTTGTACTGCAGGATCTATTTTAATCACAAGCTCCACCACCATTTTTATAGATTTTAATTGTTAATAATTGAGGTTCTTAAACAGGAAACATTTCTCCCTACTGAATGTCCATTCCAGAAAACGCTTACAAATTGTTAAGTATTTAAATAATGATTGAACATCGTCTAAAGCTTCAGTCTCCAGTACCAACAGCTCGCCTCGTTATCAGCGAGAGTTGGCAACTAAATCTTCAGGTTTTTTTAGTTCAGGGCTAAACTTGATTTCTTGATTACTATTTAAAAAGTCGATCGTGTATTGAACCGTAGTAGCCACCCCTAACTTTAATACATCTTCATCAAGATCAAAGTAGGCATTATGATGTTCCGCTCCAATCCCTTTCTCTTCGTTTTCAATCCCCAAAAATGCAAATACTCCCGGGAAATATTTTTGATAATAAGCAAACGTTTCTGAGGCCATCCATGCTGGGTACTGATAAACGGCATCTTCCCCTATCGAATTTTTAACCGCTTCTAACGCAATGGAGGCACAGTCTTCTTGATTGTAAACAAATAGATCGACTGCCTTTGGTTCTTTTATAAATTCATATGTGCATTGATGAAGCTCACATGTTTTTTCCAAAATCCGCTTAAACTCACGTTCAGCATGAAGTCCTTGTTCATAGTTTAAATATCGGACTGTCCCACTGAATTGAAGTGTTTCTGGGATGACGTTCGGAGCTGATCCGGAGGATATGCTTCCAACAGAGTAAGTGATCGGTTTAAATGGATCTAATGCACTTAACCTCATCGCTCTTAAATTCATATAAAAATCCGTAAAGCAATCCAATGGTGAAATAGATAGATCCGGTCTTGATCCATGTCCACTTTTTCCTATTATGCTTACATGAAAAGAAAAAGCACCTGCCATTCTCGGACCCGCGTCTACTGAAATTTTCCCTGATGGTACATCTGATTTCAGATGAATTCCCCAAATACCATCCGCACCAATGTCGATCAATCGATTTAAAATATTATAGATGCCTGTCCCGTTCTCTTCTCCTTGTTCAAAGGCAAGAATGACTTTCCCTTTTAACTTGTCTTTGTTTTGAGTAAGGATTTTTGCCGCACCTAGCAACATAGCTGTGTGTCCATCGTGACCGCATGTATGGGCGGCTCCATCGTTTGTCGATACAACAACCTTGCGCTCTTTTAAATTCCATTCTTCCTCTTTCATAGGCAACGCATCCAGATCCGCTCGTAAAACTAAGGATTTCCCCGCTTGTTCTCCATGGATGATGCCAATAATTCCACCGTCCGGCACGATTTCAACTTCTATATCCATTCTTTTTAATTCTTCAGTGACTACCTTGATCGTCCGTTCTTCTTGTAAACTGATCTCAGGATGTAGATGCAAGTCCCTTCTTACATCGATTACAAAGTCTTCTACTTCTTTAGCACTTTTTAATGCATCATTGAATTGCACTCCATTAGCAGTTGCATTCGTCATTCCCATTCAACCTATCCCTTTCTCTATAGCTTTCTATCAACACTTATGGAATTAAGGCAATCGCTTCTATTTCACAACGAACGCCTGCCTGATTGGCAAAAACACATCAAACTCTCCCATCCATGCAACCCCTTACATTATCATGCAAATTACCTGTGTACTTTACACTTCATTTCCAACTTCGGAACCCAACTTCACAGTTTCTTTCTGCTTTGTCTGGATTGCCCCGCAGATTCGTTTAAGACCTTCAGCTAATACAGATCTCGGAATGGCCAGATTCAGTCTGATGTAGGAGTCTGAATTCTGAACAAACATATCTCCACCCTCTAATAGAACCCCTGCTTCACGGGCAAAAAACATAGGAAGTTCCACGTCCTTATCGAAGTAAGCACTTACATCCACCCACGCAAGGTATGTTGACTCGGCAATCTCAAAACCGGCTTCCGGTAAGTTTTCCGCTAAATATTCTTTCGTAAAGGTAAAGTTATCATCCAAGTAAACCGTAAGCGCCTCCAACCAATGCTCTCCCTTTTCATAAGCGGCTTGGGCACCGGCAACGCTTACAGGATTATCAAAGTTATAATGTCTTGAAAGCCAGGTTTCTCTTAACGCGTCATTCGGAATAATCACATTCGAAATCATCAGTCCGGCCATATTGAATGTCTTACTCGGAGCCATAGCCGTGACCAGTTTGTCATATTCAGGGAATAATTTAGCTAACGGAATATGTTGTTGACCCACCCGCAAAAGATCACAATGAATCTCATCTGAGATAATCCACACACCGTGTTTGATGCAAATCTCGCCCATTTTTCTCAACTCTTCTTCAGTCCAAACGCGTCCTGTCGGGTTATGCGGATTACATAGGATGAAGAGTTTTGTTGTTTCATCGGCTGCTTTACGCTCAAAATCATCAAAATCAATCGTATAATACCCCTCATCATTTACGAGATCTGCGCAAACACTTTCACGCTGATGATAATCTGCCGCTTTTTTAAAATAAGCATAGGATGGCGTTAAAAAAAAGACCTTTTCATCTGGTTTAGTAATATAATCAACCAGTTCAAATAATGCAGGGATAATTCCATTCGACATGACAAGGTGTTCTCTTTCAAAACTCCATCCATATCTTTTCTGAGTCCAATTCACAAAAGCTTTGTAATAGGAATCAGATAAAATCCGGGTATAGCCGAATATCCTCTTGTCCAAACGTTCTTTCATCGCATCGATAATGACTTGTGGTGTGGCAAAATCCATATCAGCCACCCACATTCTAATAAACTCCTCATCCTTGTAAGGAAATTCCGTCGTATCATCAGCACCGAATATATAAGCTCGGAAACCATCCGTGTTCATGGCATTTGTATTTCTTCTGTCAATAATTTCGTCAAAATTATACATTGATTTACCACCCTTTTGAATTTTTAGTTAAATCAATTTAATTGAATTTCTATGGACAGCATAGCACAATAAAAAAAGCCATACAACGCGATAATTGTATGGCAAACACTATATGAATTGTACCCTTATCAGATAAGATTACTAAGCAAACGCTTAAGAATGACTACTCCTTTCTCAAGCTCTTCAAGCGTATCCGGTGCACAGACAGAAATCCTGACTGCACGCTCCGGAGAACTATTTCCAACGACAAAACGTTCGGCCGCATAAACTTGTACACCATACTGTGCAGCTAAGCTTTCAAATTCAGCACCTGTCATTCTGCTCGGCAATAGCAACCAACGAAAGATGCTTGTTTCACAGCCTAAACTCATATAGTCCGCCAAATATCGATCGAAGACTTGGTTTCTGCGGATCGTTTGTTTCCGATGTCCTTCAATTAAGGCTTCAAACTGATTTGACACAATCATCCGTGCTGACAATTCTGCTAATAGTGGCGAAACGGATATATTTAAATTATAAAGCGCCTTTGAAATGGGTTCCTTGAATCGGTTCGGCACCGCCATATAAGCGAGTCGTAACCCCGGTGCCATTGATTTCGACAAACTCGCAATATAAATGACCTGTTCGGGTGCAAATGATGCAATTGGTGGAAATGGTTTTTCGATAAGAAGTTGGTACGATGCATCTTCGATAATGAACTGATTATACTTTTTGCCAATGGCTGCAATTTTTTTACGATTCTCCACGGACATACAGGATGCTGTCGGATTATGACAATCCGGAATCAAGTAAATTCCTTTAATATTGTCATTTTTACATGCATTTTCAAAAGCGGCCGGACTCATGACATAGTTTTCTGACTGGATCGGTACGATTTGTACATTAAGCATCGCAGCAACCGTTTTTAAACCCGGGTATGTATGATGGTCAACACCAATACGATCGCCTGGCTTGCAAAGACTAGCCAATGTGGCAGCAATGGCGTTTTGCGCCCCGTTCGCAAATAGTATATGATCCACAGTCGTTTCAAACCCGCCTCTTCGTATCAGCTGTACGGCAGCATCCTTCTGCCAAAGGCTTTCGCCTCCTCGACCATAACTAAACCACTTTTCATAATCGGTTTCTTGGACCATGCTTTTCAATTGGGCGAGAAGCGGCTCATAAGAATCATTGTCTGGTAATGTAGCTCCCATTTCAATCAGATGTTTCGGCTTCGAATCTTCAAGTAAATAGGCATTCGAAAGTGCATCATACGAAACAAAAGTTCCACTTCCAACAGCCGAACTTAACAACCCCTCTAACCCGCACACTTTAAACGCTTTGGAAATGGTGCTCAAATTCAAATCTAAATAATCCGCCAATTCTCGTTGTGGAGGAAGTTTTGTACCAGGCAATAAAACGCCGTTCACAATATCCTGTTTTAATTGTTCGGCGAGAGCTTGATAGATCGGCTTTTTCGTTTTATCAATGGACGGCTTCCAACTCATCGGATAGTTTTCAAAACAATTAACCGGCATGATCCTCATCCTTTTTTTCATACAATTATATGATTGTATGGCTTAGAATGCAATCTAGTTTTATTACATGAAAAGAAAAACGTACAGAGGAATCTCTGTACGTTAGATGGCTATCATTAAAGATCGGTGAACTTTTCTTACGTCGTACTTAGCACTGTACTTGCAGGTTCTTGCGGTTGCGACTCCTGTTCTGATTTCTCCAATTCTAGTTCAATTAACAAATCGCCTGTAGAAATCGCTTCGCCATTTTGAACATGGATATCGGTAACGATACCCGAAAAAGGAGCCTGGACAGTTGTTTCCATCTTCATCGCTTCTGTGATCACTAAATGATCTCCTTGAGTGACTTTCTCCCCTTTTTCGACGAGCACCTTGATCACCGTTCCAGGCATCGTCGCCGCCAAGTGACTTTCATTTTTCGGATTAGCTTTCAATTTTGAAGCAACGGAAGATTTGATGCTTTCATCTTTTATAATCACTTCGCGTTGCTGCCCATTTAATTCAAAGTAGACGACACGTGTACCATCTGTTTGTGCCTGTCCGACGGAAACAAGTTTTACAATCAATGTCTTTCCTGTTTCGATTTCAATTTCAATTTCCTCATTAAGCCTCATGCCGTACAAGAACGTCGGTGTATCCAACGTGGAAACATCGCCAAACTGTTCAATTGTTTTCATATAATCCAAGAATACTTTCGGATACAAGGCATAAGCGATCGTATCATGGTCCGTGACTTGGTCGTCCATTTCCTTGAACAATTCTTCTCGGAGCGCGTTAAAGTCTACTTCTTTCAACAACTCTCCTGGACGGACTGTAAGCGGCTCTTTTCCTTTTAAGATCACTTGTTGCAACTGTTTTGGGAACCCGCCATACGGCTGGCCTAAATACCCTTCGAATAGCTCAATGACAGAATCCGGAAAATCAATTTTGTCGCCTCTTTCCAGTAACTCTTCTTCCGTCAGATCGTTTTGGACCATGAAGAGTGCCATATCACCAACGACTTTTGAAGAAGGCGTCACTTTCACAATGTCGCCAAACATCATATTCACGCGGCTATACATATCCTTTACTTCTTCCCAGCGCTTGCCAAGTCCGACGGCTTTTGCCTGCTGTTGCAGATTGCTATATTGCCCGCCAGGCATTTCATGTTTATAAATCTCGGTATTCGGAGCGACCATGCCACTTTCGAAATCCTGGTAATATTTTCTGACGCCTTCCCAGTAATGGGACAGCTCTTCCAAGGCATCGCTACTGACAGAAGGCTCGCGCTCCGTTCCATTTAAAGCATGGCAAAGCGTATTGGCACTCGGCTGTGAAGTCAATCCCGCCATTGAGCTTACAGCTACATCGACAATATCCACGCCCGCTTCAATTGCTTTGGCATACATGTAAATGCCACTGCCGCTCGTATCATGGGTGTGTAAATGAATAGGTAGATCCACAGTCTCTTTCAACTCGGAAATTAACCGGTAAGCCGATTGCGGCTTTAACAAACCGGCCATGTCTTTAATACCGAGAATATGCGCTCCTTGGTTCTCTAACTCCTTGGCCATCTCTTTATAGTATTGGATGTTGTATTTTGTACGGGTCGGATCATCAATGTCCCCTGTATAACAAATGGAGGCCTCCGCAATCTTGCCGGTCTGGCGGACTGCATCAATCGCTGTTTCCATACCCTTGATCCAGTTTAAACTGTCAAAAATACGGAATACATCAATACCGGTAGCAGCTGATTGATCCACAAACTCACGAATAACATTATCTGGATAATTCGTGTAGCCAACTGCATTTGATGCACGAAGAAGCATTTGGAATAACACATTCGGCACTTGCTCCCGTAACGAAATCAGGCGCTTCCACGGATCTTCCTTCAAGAAGCGGTAAGAAGCATCAAATGTCGCACCGCCCCACATTTCAAGAGAAAAAAGATCTGGCAGCAGTTTCGCTGTCGGCTCGGCAATACGAAGCAAGTCATGGGTCCGGACGCGGGTCGCAAGCAAAGACTGATGCGCATCGCGGAAAGTCGTATCTGTCAGCAACACTTCGTTCCGGGATTTCACCCATTCAACGAGTCCATCCGCCCCTTTTTCATCTAGAATCTGTTTCGTACCGGATGCAGCCGCTCCCAACCCGCTAACTTTCGGAATAGGCGGTTGGTCAAACAATGGCTTTTTCTTTTTCTCAATACCTGGAAAGCCGTTGATCGTGACATTGCCGATATAATTAAGCATTTTTGTCCCACGGTCTTTACTTTTTGGAGAAATGAATAATTCCGGCGTCGTGTCAATAAACGATGTGTCGTAATTTCCTGTAATGAAATTCTCATGGCGCATGACATTTTCCAAGAAAGGGATGTTTGTTTTGATGCCGCGAATCCGGAATTCTTGAAGGTTTCTCAACATCTTGGATGCCGCTTTTTCAAAGGTGAGAGCCTGCGTCGACACTTTAACGAGCAGCGAATCATAATAAGGTGTAATAACAGATCCTTGGTAGCCATTCCCGGCATCTAACCGGACACCGAAACCGCCGCCGGATCGATAAGCCATTATTTTCCCCGTATCCGGCATGAAGTCATTCTGCGGATCCTCGGTTGTGACGCGTGATTGAATGGCAAAACCGTTGACGATGATATCCTCCTGAGCAGGGATCCCCACTGTTTCACTGTGCAAAGTGTAACCTTCCGCAATTAAAATCTGGGATTGCACAATATCAATGCCGGTCACCATTTCCGTAATTGTATGTTCGACCTGAACGCGCGGGTTCACCTCAATGAAATAAAATTGATTGTCCGCCACAAGGAATTCCACAGTTCCCGCATTTAAATAATCAACGTTTTTCATCAGCTTGACTGCTGCGTTGCAAATAGCTGTCCGCGAATCTTCAGGTAATGAGACGCTTGGAGCTACCTCTACTACTTTTTGATGGCGACGCTGTACCGAACAATCACGCTCATATAAATGAACGATATTTCCATAAGCATCCCCCAGAATTTGTACTTCGATATGTTTTGGATTTTGGATAAACTTTTCTACATACATTTCACTGTTACCAAAAGCCGCTTTCGCTTCTGACCTTGCCCGCTCAAAGGCTTCTCTTACTTCCTCGACGCTGTTGACAATCCTCATGCCGCGTCCGCCACCGCCAAGTGCGGCTTTAATCATAATCGGAAAACCATGTTCCTTACCAAAAGCCACTACCTCTTCAAGACCGGAGACAGGACCGTCTGTGCCTGGAATAACCGGTATTTCTGCTTGCTGGGCCTGTACTCTCGCCTTTACTTTATCGCCAAACATATCTAAATGCCGAGATGTAGGACCTATGAAAATGAGGTTTTCCTCCTCACAGCGTTTAGCAAACTCTATATTTTCTGACAAAAAACCGTATCCTGGATGAATTGCATCCACCTCTGTCTGTTTGGCAATTTCGATAATGTTTTCAATATCGAGATAAGCATCAATTGGTTTTTTGCCTTTTCCGACTAGATAAGCTTCATCTGCTTTGTAACGGTGATAAGCCCCTGAATCTTCCTTAGAGTAAATGGCCACTGTACGGATGTCGAGTTCTGTACAAGCTCGAAACACGCGAATAGCGATTTCTCCTCGATTGGCTACAAGCACTTTATGAATCCTTTTGTCCTTACTTTGCATATTGGATTACCCCCACTCGTTTACCTATCCAGCAAACTATAAATATTCCAATAATTCCATTGTTCGTTGAATAGTTTTAATAATCATATACTAGTACTCCAAAATAGTTTAGTCAATACATTTTATTTCATTAATGATGATTTATTTTACTCACTATCTTATTTTTTAGTCCTTCAACTCAAAAAACTCTAGATTATCAAATCTAGAGTTTTCCCGACTTCTTTATATTAAAATTATATTTCCAACTTTTTGTATAAAAACTAACTATTTTGATCTAGATGAATTAATGGCTCTTAAATGCATGTATACCGTGTTTTTTGAAATCCCTAAAATTTCCGCGATCTTAACGACAGCATCTTTAAACTGAAAAACACCTTGATTATAGAGCATCGTCACAATGACCTTGTTTTTCAATAAGTGCGGAACACTTTCATCCATCTCCACCTCTTTTTGGACCTGGTTAACCGCTTGGTAAATCAATTCGTCTACATCCTCCACAAAAGTTTCAGAAGCATATGCTGCCCCATTTGAGCTACTTAGATTTGCAAGCACTTCGGACAGTGGCGTATTTAAATAAAAGTTTATACATAAAACCCCGATAATTTTACTATTTTCGCCTTTTATCACAATAGTTGTTGCTTTTAATGGCTCGCCTTTTTTATTTTTCACATTATATGAAATGTATCCTTTTTCGTCTTCCTGCTGTAATTTTGACAGCATGGATAAGGCTAAATCTGTAATCGGAGCACCGACTTGTCTACCTGTATGATGTCCATTGATGATTTTGACAACAGACTCATTCAGATTCTCAAGACTGTGTAAGACAAATTCATAACCACTGCCCAAGTAATCAGCCATACCTTCAATCATCGTTTTATAGGACTCTAATATAAGTCTGTCATTTTCTGTTAAGGTTATACTCGAGTTTTTCACACTATCACCCGGTTCATATTTTCTAATGAAATATATTTCACTCCGCTAAGTGTAACAATCAAGCATTTTTTTGTCGAGCCTTCGTCTGTATCCGCAACAACGAACTAAACTAAATTCCTTTATTATAAAATTATCAAAACTAGAATAAACGCTATGGCTTTATCCCTTTTCCGTTTTTCGTATACATGAATAGGATTTTGTAGAGAATAAGGTTATAGTACGCCCTCCACCTTAGCTTGGTAAAGATGCAAAAGAATACCTATCTGGATCGATTCAGCTTTTAAATGTGAAATAAAGGGGAAAATGAGATGAAGCTTCGGTTAGGCTATGTAGCAAATGCATTAGGATTATGGGATGCAAGTCCATCAAAAACGTTGACTTTTACGCGGTATTCTACGCTTCCTAAGAGCGAAAGAATGGATAAACTGAAATTGATAACAGCACAAAACTTACAACACACAAAAAGAATTTTGTATTATAATATCGCGCACGAAATAGAATTATATCGTTTTTCAAGCTCCCTTGTCCCTTTAGCAACTCATCCGGAGGTGATGTGGGACTACATAACTCCATTCAAAAGAGAATGGGCAGAAATTGGAGACATCATCCAACACTTCAAGCTTAGAGTAAGCTTCCATCCAAATCAATTTACACTTTTCACAAGCCCGAAAGAAGAGGTGACTTTGAATGCCATCAAAGATATGGACTATCATTTCAGCATGCTCAAAGCAATGAATGCCCTTGATACGGGTCTCATTAATCTTCACGTGGGTGGTGCCTATGGGGATAAAAATAGTTCTTTAAACCGTTTCCATCGAAATCTCAAAAAGTTGCCAAAGGAAATTAAAAAGCAAATGACGTTAGAAAATGATGATAAAACGTATAACGTTCCGGAAACACTTATGACCTGTGAAAAGGAAAACATTCCAATGGTTCTCGATTATCATCACTATATGGCAAATAAAGGGGAGAGTGATCTGACACTTTACCTCCCTCGAATATTTCAGACTTGGAATAACTTTAATATTGTACCGAAAGTCCATATTTCTTCTCCAAAATCCGATCAAGCCTATCGTTCCCATGCCGATTTTGTTTCTCTAGATTTTGTCCTCCCCTTCTTAAAGATGGCGAAGGAGCTTAATCAGGACTTTGACATCATGGTGGAAGCAAAACAAAAGAACCTAGCTATGCAAAAACTTGTAGAGGAAATTGCTTCAATTCGGGGAGTCAAACGTATTTCGGGTTCATCTGTGGAATGGTAGACAATGTGAATGAATTAATAATGACTTAATAGATTCAATTCCACACATTTTTTCCCAATCCTCGTTAAACCTTCTACCTCTGATAAATCGTTAACTACAGATACTAAGTTCACCAGTCAAGCTTTTCCGAATATAATACTCTAAGAAAATTAATAAACACAAAAGGAGTATTTTATAGTGCAACTTAAGATTAGCAGGTCTTTATTTTCCCTCACGGAAGTAAGAACCGTTGAAGTTCAGGCAGATATGGGAAGGTATATTGACTTAAGTCAACTGGCGTTTCAATTTGGCGGAAAGAGTCTCTCTGAGTGGAAAAAATGGACAACCGGGTCAAATTTTAACGGAGATCCCTTTATTACAATCGTCGAAAAACCTCACTTTGTAGGAGATACCGGGGTTGTCAAAGCGACCTTAAAGTTTGATCTTCTATTTAATAGAGAGAGTCTTGCCGAGAGATCCATTCGAACACAATATCAACAGTTCATTGGAAGTTATGAGCTAGCCATGACCGATCCGCAAACAAAAATGAAGGCTTCTGCTACTGTCCAGCTAAATGTCTATGATGAATTCCTTTTTTATGATGAACTAAAGCCAACAATTGACCAAATCTTTAAACAAGCCCACCAAAAAAATAATCGTTACCTTAAATATCAAAGTCTTGGAAAGTCCATAGAAGGTAGAGATCTTCATTTTGTTATTTTGGCGAAGAGTAAAGCGGTAGTTGACAGATATTTAAATATTACACTTCCGACGGCATTGGAACAGCCTGAAAAATTGATACATCAACTGGATAACGGCTTAATCGGTGAATATCAGGTTCCTATTTGGTTTAATAATATTCATCCCGATGAAATTGAAGGACCCGATGCCCAAGTTGAATTATTGAGAAAGTTCGCCTTGGAGGATAAGCTCACGGTTCCTATAGTTAGAAATGGCCAAAAGGAAACAGTAAGCCTTGACGTTAATGAAATGCTTGACCATGTCATTTTTCTCTTCATGTTTACAAATAATCCTGATGGAAGAGCTGCGAATAGTAGAAGAAACGCAAATGGCTTTGACTTAAATCGTGACAACCATCTTCAAACTCAACCCGAAACAATTGTTGTCACTCAGGAAATTGCCAATTGGACTCCCCTCTCCTTCCTAGATATGCATGGTTATATTAGTAGATTCTTAATTGAACCAACCACTCCTCCCCACAACCCAAACTATGAATACGATTTGCTTTACAATAATATGATCAGGCAGGCTCGTGCTATGGGGGAAGCGGGATTAGGTAACTCTGACTTTAAGTCCTATGTCATTCCAGCATTAGATTATAAAGACGGCTGGGACGATATGTCTGTCGGCTACACACCGATGTATGCGATGCTGCATGGTTCACTAGGTCACACAATTGAAATTCCAGCATTAAGTCAAGATGGTTTTCATGCAATGGTAGGCATTGGGCTGGGAGCCGCCCTTTTTGTACAAGAAAAAAAAGATCAACTGTATAAAAATCAGCTTGAAATCTTTAAGCGCGGCGTAAATGGTGAGGATAATCGTTCAGTCGATCCGTATTTAGTGAATGCTTCAAGAAAATCGATTGGAAGAATAAGAGGTGAGCATACAAACTTCTTCCCCGATTACTATGTGATTCCCATTGGTTCAAAACAGCAAGTAAATAAATTAGAAGCTTATAAAATGGTCCAATATTTATTGCGTAATGGCGTAAAGGTCGAAAAACTAATAGATAATACTGTGGTAAACGGCATCACTTATTCAAAGGGTACTTTTGTGATTCCTATGAAACAGGCAAAACGTGGAGTAGCCAATGCCATGCTCTATAAAGGTGATGATGTGTCGGACTGGAAAGCGATGTATGATTCAACCATCGTAAATTTCCCTGATTTAAGAGGTTTTACGGTACATGAAATTCGGAATACGGATGCTTTTAATCAAAATACGATTAGAATTAGGAGTACAGGGCTTCCGAAAGGTAATATTTACACAGCAGCAACCTTCCACGTGTTGGCAAATACAAATAATGACACCATTAAACTTGTAAACATTCTTCTAAAGAATGGGGCTGTCGTGGAAAAGGCACTTGAAACAAGAGGATTAATCAATAAGGGCGATTTTATTGTCAGAACAAATGATTTACAACATTTCGGAAAAAACTATTATTTCATTGCCAGATATTTATATACCTCCATTCCTGTAAAGACAATGCAATTAAAGCAGACGAAAGTATCTGTCATTGGGTCCACTCAATTGAAGTTTGCAGTTTCGGAGCTTGGTTTTGACATGGTCAAACAAGCAGACGCGGACGTAATTGTTAGCGATAGCAGCAGTATCATCGTATCGTATTTAACTGGAAAAACATTTGTGGGGATTGGGTTCGAACCATTAAAAGCTGTGAAAAGTAGAGGATTATTGCCTGGTTTTAATATAGACCAAACAAAAAATGGTCATGAAGGCTTAGTCAAAGCAAAAATTAAGAACCATCTGCTCACCTCTGGCTATCAGACCGATGAAGTTCTTTATACTACCTCTGGAATGTGGATTACTTCAGTACCCGCGGGAGCCGAAGTACTTGCTTCCTTGAGTAATAGTAATGATTTCTTTATAGCCGGATGGTGGCCTGGACACGAAAATGCAAAAGGACAAATCCTTGCCTTTACCCATTCCTTTAACAATACAACTTTTACCCTTTTCGCCAATGACCTAGCCTTCAGAGCACATACCCATAACAGCTACCGCTTCATCGCCAATTGCATCTATGATTCATAGGATAAAAATTTGAGCGGGAAATGAATCATTGAAAAAAATGTCTTGTCCCCCCGGTGTTAGAAAGCATTACTTTAGTGGGGGACAGACATCATATTTCAGCAAACTCATCTGTTAGTCAACTTGAATCCAACCTGGAATATAATGAAGCTATTCGAACTTCCACATGCCCTGATCGCGGCACAGTCGGCTTTCGTATCGCGCGCCAAAGAGTGGAGCATCTAGCGTTTCTCTATACGTTTTTGATATTACATTGTCAACGAATATGGGTGCATGTTAGCTACCAGATTCCGGAACAATAAGGAATTGCATGAGTACCTGGTTCCTTACTTTTAATACTTGAGGAGTAAATTCAATTCATAGCCTCTCTTAATTTGACCAAGTTATACCAGGTCACTCCGCCATGTTGGGACTCAGACATACCATGGTTCACAAATCCAAGTTTCTCATAAATAGAAACCAATTCCTCTTTGCAAGTTAAGGTAATCCCTTCCCTTTTATTTTCCACCACAAGTGCTTCCATCTTCTCCATTAACAGCTTGGCAATTCCTTGGTTTCTAGCCTTTGAGGACACCGCTAACCCTAAAATACTCTGATAACCGCCTCTTTTCGGATTCTCTTGAATTTCCTCGAATAGATCATCCGTTATATAAGGTTGATGAATAATAGGGCCGTTAATGTAACCAAGTATCTCGACTTCCCTTGTAGCCGCTTCTTCTTTTGAAAATCCTTCATTCTCAATATCTAATAGCTGTTCTAAATCTGTCGCTTGCACATTTCTTAAAGTTATCATTTCATTTGTAACCCTTTCCTAACTTGTTCAACTTAGTCATTCATCCTAAATTTATTTTGTCTCACTGCCTTTTAGCTATGGCAATAAATATACAGTATTAGCTTTTATTATAACAGGCACCAGGTACTCGCATACTTCAGAATTGTGCGTGTATCTGGTACCTTTCACTATTATCTCCTACTAGTTTGTGCAGCCTCTTCCATTAAGTAAATCCGTTTATTCACCGCCGCCAAGAAGACCATTACAATACCATTCAACTAACAATTTCAACGGTTTTAACGTCCTCAATCGTTTTTATGAAATTATAAATTTCTGGCACAGTTCTATTCATATTAACTTTTGTTTTGATCTCTAACAATTGAGAATTACTTTCCAGTATATCTTTAATACGCAAATGAGATATTGCAAATTTCTCTCTTTCCAATTTATGCATCACGTGTTCAACGCTTCCTAATTCATTTATATGGATTTTAAGCATCAATTCTCTTTTTCGGAGTTTTTTCGGACCAAATTTCAACACAATAATCGGGATTAATTCCACACTTAAAAGCAATAGTAGAACGCCGAACGTTGCTTCAACATAAAAGCCGGCACCAACAGCAATACCAATCCCGGCCGCCCCCCAAATCATGGCTGCAGTCGTTAAGCCGGAAATGCGATCATTTCCTCTTCTTAAAATGACACCAGCCCCTAAAAAACCGATCCCGGATACGATTTGCGCTGCGAGCCTTAATGGATCCATCTGAATGCGAAGGTCGTCACTCCCAGGAAACGTATAGGCTGATTCAATTGAAACAATTGTAATTAGGCAACTAATAATAGAAATAACTAGACTTGTTTTTAGCCCTAGTGGCTTTCTTTTTAATTCCCGTTCTACCCCTATTACTAAACCTAATACTGCGGAAATACTTAACTTTAAGATTAGTTCCAAATCAATTATGTCCAATTTTCCCACCTCACCTTATGCGATAGCTACAATTGTCACTTTCCGTTGAAATTGCTTTAATTTCATTTCATCTTTAGGGAAATCCAGGTAATTATGAAAAGTGCCAAGCACCCGGACAATTCAAATTTCAATGAATACCTGATATCCTTCCCTATTCTTTCAATTCTTTAAAATCCCTTTAATTCCTTTAATTCTTTACATTCTTGTTAGCTAGTAGACATCTGTTAGAAATTCGTATTTTACAAATCAAAAAACACTGGAAATCCGTCGATTTACTCCCAGTGAAAGGTGCCCCAAAAAATCCATATTTCGACAGGTCTTTTTATTAGTCTTAGTCAGTTTAGTTTCCACTAATGATGGTCTCCCCTAGTATGATGCAATGAACGTAACTACTTAGACTGGCCTTTATAAAAGATGAATTTTCCGGATTGGACTGAAATGAGGGAGGTAAGTACTTCACGGTTCTGTTTTCGTAGGGTGGAAATGAAGCTGCGGATTCGCGCAAATTTCTACGCATCTTCAACTATACGGAAAGATCCTGAGATTTTCTGTTTCACTTTCATCATTCTAATATCTCGTTCTGACAAACTGTTATCGAAAGGCACACGGACGTCTTGAATAAACCGCACAATGCGGTTTCGTGGAAGTCATTCAAATGGTTGAGAAGTGTCGCTTCACTCGGGCGATAGCCAGTCATGTTTTGAAACAGTTGGCTGAGGGGGTAAAGTTGATAGGTCTTTAAAGAAGCGCACCAAGCAGTCCAGCTGCCCCATACTGGACCGGTGCTTTCACGTTTTCTGGAAAAAAAGCCTGTTTATGAGCCGCACAATGGGAATAGGATTGAACCTGATGCCACTCGATTTCATCTGGTTCGTCAATCATTTCGAGGGTATGGCCGTCATGATCTTTTGGGGCACCTATCTTACCTCCCGCTTTCCGAGTACTTCTGGGTTCACTTGAAGGAGGATTACTGCTGCTAGCACTTGTTAGACCGGTTTGTCGCTCTAGCTCTTTTACACGAGTTTCTAGCTTGTCGATTTTCGATAAGAGAAGTGTAATGAAAGTGGCAATCTCAGACGGGTTCCAATGACCGATTTTCTCGATTTCCTTAGCTGAGTATGGCATAGCACCCCTTCTCCTATCTAAATTTTTGGAAGTTGGTAATCAGTACCTTGTTTTTTTAGAGACTCAAACTCTAGTGACCTAAGTAGTTACAGATTTGGTAACTAATAAATCGCTACTGGCCCATATGGACCCTCAATAATATCTATTTTTGTTTCAAAAATATCTGTCAAAATTTCCGGGTTCATAATTTCTTCTACTGTTCCAAAAGCGGCAATTTGTCCATCTTTCATCGCACAAATCCGATCAGAATATTTAGCTGCAAAATTTATATCATGCATAACAGTCAGGATTGTTCTTCCAAATTCCTTCGCAGCATGTCGCAAATGCTCCATCATTTGAACAGAACGAGCAACATCAAGATTGTTCAGGGGCTCGTCCAAAAGTACATATTCCGTCTCTTGGCACAAAACCATTGCCACATATGCCCGTTGCCTTTGACCACCTGAAAGCTCATCTAAATATCTATTTTCCAGATCCGTCAAGTCCAAAAAATCGATATATTTAGAGATGATCGCCTCATCCTCTCTCGTTAATCTTCCCTGTGAATGAGGAAAACGACCATAGCCAGCTAGTTGCCTAACCGTAAGTCTCGTGACAAAATGATTTTCTTGTCGCAATATCGTCACGATTTTCGCTAAGTCTTTTGATTTAGATGTAGAGACATCCATATTTGCCACACTAATTTGTCCTTCATCCATATGCAAAAGTCTTCCAATCATCAAAAGTGTTGTAGACTTTCCAGCGCCATTTGGTCCAATTAAAGAGGTAAAACCGGCTTTTGGTATTTCAATATCCAAAGGTCCTATCTTTACCTCATCCGTATATAACTTTCTAGTATTTTCAATTTTTATCATAGAGCCCTCTTCCTTAAAATTACAATTAGAAATATGATTCCACCAAACAGTTCGATAATAACTGACACTACACCTTGCGCATTGAATACATGATTCATAAAAAAGTACGCACTCGTTAGTATTAAGAATCCTATCGCAAGGGCCATCGGAAACACATATCTGTGATCATGGGTTGGTGCCGCCTGATAACTCAAAGTGGCAACTAAAAATCCAAAGAAAGTAAGTGGTCCAACCAAAGCCGTTGAAATGGACATCAAAACAGCAACTAAAATAAGCGTATAAATGATACTTGGTTGATGTTTAACACCAAAAGAAGTGGCGACATCCTTTCCAAGGGACAATACATTTAATTTCTTGGAATATGTAAGAAGTAAGATTGCGACAATGATGACCATCGGAATGACAATAGGAAAATAGGCAGCATCCGCATTATTGACGGAACCAAACAATCTTGCCTGTAAAATATCAAACTCGGACGGTGAAAGTAATCTTCTCATGAAAGTAGACACGGATCGTAGCCCAGCCCCAATAATAATGCCAACCAAAAGCATAAGTTGTAAATTTCCATACTTCCCCGAAAGCAACCATCCGTACAGGATCAAACTCATCAAGACCATAGCCGTCACTTGAAACAGAAATGATCCAGTACCACTAAAACCGATCAGTGCACCGGCACCAAAGAAAAATATCGTACTCGTTTGAATGGCTGAATACAGTGATTCAAAGCCTAGAAGTGAAGGTGTGATAATCCGATTATTCGTAATCGATTGGAAAGCGACGGTCGACAAACTATGACAAACTGCAGCAATGATCATTGCAGTAAGCGCCACGATCCTTCTCATCACAACCGGGATAAAAGAAGGTGAATCGACTGGAACCGGATTGTTATACACTAAAAGCCCGTACGAAGAAAGAACACCCAAAGCAATCAATGTGATGAGCAAAATCCAGTAACGTTTTTCCTCTTTCTTAGAACGAAAAGCTCTAGCGGATCTCTTTTCCTTACGAAGGCTAGAATCGATTTCGACATGATCTGTACTTCTATATCCCAATGCGTTCATCTTCCTCTTAGCCTCCTCGGCTTTCTTCGTCTCAATATAATTGCAATAAATACGACTGCCCCCACTGTTCCGAGTATTAAAGAGACAGGTACTTCAAAAGGCATGATAATTGTTCGAGAAATGATGTCGCAAACCATTATCGTACCCATTCCAATCACACATACCCAAGGCAAATTACTTCTAAGATCATCTCCTCTGAACATGGAAACAATATTTGGGACAATTAAACCTAAAAAAGGTAAGTTTCCAATCACGGCTGCAACAATTCCAACTCCAATAGCAATAAGACCAGTTGCAAAAAGTACGAGCCTATTATAATTTACGCCAAGGCTGGTGGCAACGTCTTCTCCTAGTCCAGCTAAAGTCAATCTATTCGCATACATGAAAATTAGAATGGTAACAAGAACAATTAGCCATAAATATTCGTACCTACCAATTTGAACAGCCGCAAAAGAACCTACAAACCAATTTTCAATACTTTGTGTCGCTTGAAAAAGGAGTCCGATAAAAGTGGAAACTGCAGAAATGACTGCTCCAAGCATCAGCCCAATGATCGGAACAATTAAAGACGAGCGAAGTTTAACCCTTCTTAAAAATAAAAAGAAAATCATCGTTCCTATAAAAGAAAAAAGGATTGCCCCCGTCATTCTTAAAGCTAAAGTTGGTGCGGGAAATACTAAATAAACAATAAGTAGACCCAAACCTGCCCATTCAATCGTTCCTGTTGTAGTCGGTTCAACTAAGCGATTCTGTGTAATCAGTTGCATAACAAGCCCTGCCATTGCCATGGCCGCTCCAGTAAGCATGAGTGCTGCTGTTCTTGGCACACGCGTTATGAAAAACATTTCCATGCCATCTTCTTGACCACGTATATCATAAACGCCCGTAAACAGTGAGATGATGCCTAAAATCATAACAGCTATAACCGCTACTATAAAAGACTTTGTCCATATCTTATTGTAGTTATAAAGCTGGGGTTGAGAATCATTCTCAACCCCAGTAATACTATTTTTTTGCACTATGTGAGACTCCTTTAGATTACTTACCTAAAGTGTTTGCAAGGTTTTCAAATAACTCTAGATAAGTTTGGATTGATTCATTTGTGTAAGTGTCATTTGGTGCATAAACAATCTTCCCTTCAGTAACAGCAGTTACTTTTTGAAGAGCTGGCGCATTATCGATAACATCTTTAGCAGGAACTGCATCAGACGCAGATGATACTGCAGCATCACGATCCATTACGAAAATCCAATCAGGATTACTTTGTGCAATCGCTTCAACAGAAACCTCATCACCTTGGTGATCTGATGTAGTTTTGTCAACTTCTAACGCTGGAGCCCAGCCAAAAATTTCATACATCGGTCCCCAAACACGTCCAGAACCAGGAGCTGAAAAACCAATATTTCCGCCAGAAACAATCACGCTCATCACTGTATCTGTTCCATTATAAGCAGACTTAGCATCTTCGATAGCTTTATCAAAATCAGCATTCAATTGTTTAGCCTCTTCATTTTTATCAAAAATTTGTCCCAAAGTAGTTGTCGCATCTTTAAGTCCATTTACTAAGTTTTCTCCCGGTGTAGCAGCTTCTTCAGAAACATCAATATTCAGATCAATAACAACTGCATTTGGCACTAATTTTTTGATGTCTTCATAATAGTTACCAAATCTTTGACCAACTATTACAAGTTCAGGGTCCACAGCCGCGATAATTTCAAGATTTGGTTCACGGTGATTTCCGATGTCTTGAACTGAATCATCACTTACATATGGTGAATCCGCAGGCATTACAGCTTTTGGAGCAGCCGCTAACTCAATTCCCCAATCAGATAAAGTTTCATACGTTCTATTATCCAAAGCAACTACATTCTTAGGATTTATCGGAACAGTGACAGTTCCATGAGCATCAGTGATTTCAACCGTTGTTACCTCTTCTGTTTCAACTTCAGTAGCATTATTTTCTTGCCCATCGGTTTCGGTTTCACCCGTTCCACCCTTTGAATTTGAGCAAGCTACCAACAGCAAAGCAAAAATTGCCATAATGATAGTTAATTTAAATTTCCCCATTTCTCTACCTCTCTCCTTATGTATAAACTTACTAGATTATTGAATTGATAAATTTACTATCTATGTTTTATTTTTGTGCGCGATTTAAATACTAATTATCTCTATATTTACATAGTGCATTGCGACAACATAAACTCATTGATAATGATTATCAATTTCAATCTTCTACTTGAGTATATCAAATCAAAAAATACTGTCAACTACTTTTGCGGACTCAACTTAGTTATCGTTTTCGAAGATACATTGCAGATTTTAGAAATTGAAATAAGCGAGCTCAAAAAAAGATGGCCGAAAGCCACTCGTTGAGTAGACTTTCGACCATCAAAGGACAGTAAAAAAGGAAATGATCTCTTCTAACTTGATAGACGCCCATTTTCTTTAAAGCCCTTCTGAACGATCTTACACTAGAAGAACTAAAGAGAATATGTCCCTGTTGCAAAACCTTCATCCATTTTTTTATAATTCCTTGTATGCTTTCTCTAACTCTGCTAGATCAAATTTTTTCATTTTAAGAAATGCCTTCGTAACACCCGCAATTTGTTCTGGTGTGCCATTGCTCATCATCTCGTCCATTCCTCTCGGCACAATCTGCCAGGACATGCCATACCGATCTTTCAGCCATCCGCATTGCTCTGCTTCTGGATGGGCAGACAGCTTATCCCAGTAGTGATCAATTTCTTTTTGGGTATCACAATAGACCATAAAGGAGACGGCCTCATTGAAACTGAATGGATGATTTTCCGCACTGTCCATTGCAGCAAACCACTGATTCTCAAGCATGAACTCAGTAAACATGATGGTCCCTTCTTTATTAGGTTCCATGCCTTGAGGATAACGGGCAATCTGGCCCTGCTTTGCGTGTTCAAATACAGATATATAAAACTGAATCGCCTCTTCCGCTTTCCCGCATTGATCACCAACAAATAGAAACGAAGGCAGGATTGCAGGCCGCTCTTCACCTTCTGGATTGGTAAGGATTAATTGCCAAGACAAACCATACCTATCTTGAATCCAACCATACTTCTCACTAAACGGATACTGACCAAGTGGCATAAGCACGGTTCCACCTTCGGACAACTTATTCCAAACCTCCACTATTTTTTCACTCGCGTCCTTCTCTCGTGATGGATCAAAATTAACGAAAAAAGACACTGATGGGTTGAATTTGAAATATGGCCCACCATTAATGGCCATAAACTTCTGTCCCCACAACTCAAAAGAGACTAAATCTGCGTCACCTGATGGTGTATCATGAAGTGTTGTTACATTTGTAAGTTTTGAGTCTGGGAAAATGGAAGCATAATACTCCGCCGCTTCCTGCGCTTCCTTGTCATACCATAAATGCGGTACAATATTTTGGATGGTTCCAATCATCGTTACCCCTCCTATTTTTATTTCACTATTTTTATCCTAGTTTGGTTTCTTCAACAAATAATCTTCTAAATGATTGAAGGTGCCTGAGAATCCTTCTTGAACCATATCTTGTGATTCTACAAAGGTTTGAAGTTCCTCTTCAGTTGCCGATACAGGAGTCTCAATCATCGTAACGGTTGTTTTTCCATCGTGTTCTAGTAACGTAAACGTATTCTGCATTTTCAGAGGCCAGGTATCATGAAAAGGTGCACGCACGACATTGCCTTCTTTATCGGAAAAGAATTGAGTATAAACAAACTTTTCTGGAACGCTAATTTCATCATAAATGAATTTGACCCACATTATATCGCCGTCAGGAGATTTTTGGCTGTAGTGGAAGATACCTCCCTGCTCGAACTCGAACGTAGAAATAGTAAAATCCCATCCTTTTGGTCCCCACCAATTTCGAAGATGTTCAGCTTGGGTAAATGTCTTAAAAACAACCTCCCGGGCAGCATTGAAAGTGTGGGTGATTTCAACTTTAGCAGACATAATTTCTCCTCCCATAATATAATAAAAGGTACCCATACATTTCAGAATTTAATGGATACCTAGCATCTTTTATTATGACCAAGTGAAAGGTACCCGATACCTTTCACTATTTTCAATCTACAACGTTGTTTCCAACCAAGCAACACACTCCACATGACTACTGTGTGGAAACATATCTACCGGTTGCACTTCCTGCGTGCGGTACCCTCCATCTTCCAATATCCGCAAATCTCTTGCCAATGTCCCTGGATTACACGACACATAGACGACACGTTTCGGCTTATACTCCAAAATCGTCTTCAACAGTTCTTCATCACAGCCTTTGCGCGGCGGGTCGACGACGAGCACGTCGAATCGCTTGCCATCTGCATACCATTTCGGGATGACGACTTCGGCGGGACCCGCCTCGAAATGGGCGTTGTCGATGCCGTTCAATTCTGCATTGCGTTTTGCATCTTCGATTGCTTGTGGCACGATTTCGACGCCATACACTTCTTTTGCCTTCTGTGCAAGGAATAAAGAAATCGTCCCGATGCCGCAATAGGCGTCGATGACGGATTCACCGCCTGTCAGCTGAGCGTATTCCAACGCTTGACCATAAAGGACTTCCGTTTGCTCCGGGTTCACTTGGTAGAATGAGCGGGCGGAAATTTCGAAATCGATAGGCCCGATTGAATCGATGATGAAGGTCTTTCCATACAATAAAATCGTTTCATCGCCAAAGATGACGTTTGTCTTTTGATCATTGACGTTTTGCATGATGGACGTGACGTCGGGAACGACTCGTTTAATCAGTTCGACGACCGCCTCTTTTTGCGGAAATTTCTTTTTGCGTGTGACAAGGACGACCATAATTTCACCTGTTGCACGCCCTTTGCGTACAATCAGATGGCGCAGCATCCCCCGGTGGGCCTTCTCATCATAAGCATCAATTCCAAATGCATGCATTTCGTGTTTCAGCGTCGACATCAGTTCATCCGCTTCCTCACTTTGGATGATGCAGACATCCGTATCGACGATGTGATGAGTGCGGGATCTGTAAAAGCCGGACACCACTTTGCCGTCTTGCTCACTGAAAGGGATTTGGGATTTATTACGATAGCGCCATGGGTTGTCCATTCCTTTTACAGGATGGACAGGCACATGAGGGAGTTTCGCAATCCGGTCCATTACATCGCGCACCGTTTTTCGTTTTTGCACGAGTTGGCCCTCATAGGATAAATGCTGCAATTGGCATCCGCCGCATTCCGGGAATACATGGCAAGGCGGGTCAACCCGGTCCGGCGATGCTTTTTTCACGTTTATCAATCGGCCAAATCCGTAATTTTTTAACGTTTTGCCGACTTGGATGTCAACTTCCTCGCCTGGCAATGCTCCCGGGATGAAAAGGGGATACCCTTCCACCTTCGCCACACCTGACCCGTCATGTGTCAAATCCTCCACCAAAACGTTCAGGCGTTCATTTTTATTCACAATAAAAGACATTCGATTTCCTCCAAATTTCAGATGTCTATAGTGTACCACGGCAATAGTGAAAATGTAGAGTTGCTACATGATAGCCTTCCTAAGCCGTCGTCTGCATTAAGATCAAGTAAACAACATTCCCACTCAACTAATTAAGAAAAAAGCAGACGCCACACCGACGTCTGCCTCCCCACCAATCATTTCTCATCCTCCGCCTGTTTTCCCACCGCCCTGTCCAACGGTGCAGCGATGAATGCGGTGATAATAGCCAAAATTAGAACGATAAATGGTGCGTAGAACATCAGAAAGTTATGCATGAAAACACCCTCCTTACGCGTGATAATCGCCTTTTCCACGGACATAATTTTTGTCGAATAAGAATAGGCGCATGAGCAAATACAAAGACGGTATCAGTAGCCCGAGTCCCATGATAAATACCACGATGAGGGAGATGGCCATGGCAGGGTTCGTGAAGCTGTCATAAATCGTCAAGTACGGATAGAGCAAATACGGATAATGCGATGCGCCGTAGCCGAAGAAGGCGAAAATGAATTGGCCACCTAAGAAGATAAATGCCCATCCGTAATTGCGCCGCTTCCAAAGCAGCCACACTGTACCGATGAACAGTAGAAACGAAATGAGGAACATCGGCCAGAAGTTTTGGATATTGCTGTAATGTTCCGGATTATGGTTTCTCAGTTCAACGATGATGCCGCCAGCCGTGATGATGGTCGGCAATGCCCAGATAAGCGCATATTTCCGAAGTAGATTCGTTGCTTCCACATCGCGAGCTTTATTGGCATACCAGGTCAGGAATACAGCGGAAATATATAAGGTTGCCGCAATGCTCAATACGACGATCGCCCAGGTAAGCGGGCTTGTGAACAACAGCCAATAATCGAGTACCGGCTTGCCATCCACCATCCTGACAAAGCCGCCTTCCGATATCGTTAGCACGATGGATAGCGATGCCGGAAGCAGAATGCCAGCAAGCCCATACATGAATGAGTAACCCTTATGGCCACGTGCTCCGTACGTTTCGAATGCGTAATACGAGCCACGGATCGCCAGCAGGATAATTCCGATACTGACGGGAACGAGCAATGTCGTTCCGTAGTAAAACGCTGTTTTCGGGAAAAATCCGATAATGCCAACGAAGAAGAACACAAGGAATACGTTTGTCACTTCCCAAACGGGCGATAAATAGCGCTGAATGATGTTTGTCAAAATACGCTGTTTACCTGTTAGCAAGCTGTACGCATTAAAAAATCCAGCCCCGAAGTCGATAGCACCGACAAGGATATAACCGAAAAGGAATGTCCATAAAACGGATATGCCGAGGATTTCCAGTGTCATAATACGTCACCGCCTTTCTCCATCTCCCGGTCTTCGATTTCACGTTCGACCGGATTGTTGCGGAACATTCTACGCAGGACGACAATGACACCGATGCCAAGTACGATATATAGCAGGCAGAACAGAATCAGCATCGTGTCGACATGTCCGCTCGTCGTTGCCGCTTCTTCTGTGCGCATGAGCCCTCTTAAAATCCACGGTTGCCTTCCGACTTCGGCCATCCACCAGCCCGCCTCGATGGCTATAATCGATAACGGCCCACCTAAGACGATCAGCCAGCGGAACCACTTCGTCGAAACCATCTTCCAACGTTGTCTCATTCCAATCCAAAATACAGCGGATAGAACAGTCATCCAGACTCCGATCGTTACCATAATGTCGAACAGATAATGGATATAAAGTGGAGGTATTTCATCATCCGGGAATTGGTCGAGCCCGATCACCTCGGCACTTGGAATACTATGAGCCAGAATACTTAATGCATACGGGACCTTGAGGGCGTATTTCACTTCTTCCCCATCCAACACCCCATAGAGGATCAAAGGTGCATTGCCTTCCGTTTCGAAATGCCATTCAGCGGCAGCCAGTTTCTCGGGTTGATATTCCGCCAAATATTTTCCGGAGAAATCACCGATGATGGCGGCCGCGACGGAAAATATCATCCCAATTTTCATCGTCAAAAATAACGCTTTTTTATGGTATTCGTGATTCGATCCTTTCAACAGGCGATACGCCGCAATTGATGCTAGCACGAAGGCAGCCGTCATATAAGCCGTCGCAACGACATGCGCTACTTTCGTCGGCATCGCCGGGTTGAGCATCGCAATGAGCGGATTGATATTGATCAGTTCACCGTCTACAAGATCAAAGCCTTGCGGGGCATTCATAAAAGCATTGACGATCGTAATGAAAACCGCAGAGAAGGACGCCCCGATTGCGACTGGTATCAATAACAATAAATGTTTTTTCTGATTCTCAAACCGATCCCATGTATATAAGTAAATTCCGAGGAATATCGCCTCAAAAAAGAAGGCGAACGTTTCCATGAACAGCGGGAGTGCGATGACATTCCCCGCAAGCTCCATAAAATTCGGCCACAACAAAGAAAGTTGCAAGCCGATTGCTGTTCCGGTCACAACTCCGACTGCCACGGTAATGACAAAACCGCGTGCCCAGCGCCGTGCAAGTAAAATATAATGTTCATCATTTTTCCGGATACCTACCCATTGGGCAATCATGATCATCAGCGGTACCCCGACACCGATTGTCGCAAAAATAATATGAAAAGATAATGTCGTCTCGGTTAACACCCGTGAAAAAAAGACAGCTTCTTCATTCCCCAACGAACTTCCCTCCCTCAGCTTCCAAATACTCTACCCAAAATCGAAATAAGCATAATGACCGCAATGACGAAGGATAGCCATATAAGACGCTTTTCCTGCATTTTGTACATACGTATGCCCCATCCTTTCAAGTACATCCTGATACATTTCTTTACCCTCTATACATCAACCTAATCTATATTATGAGAGCTAATGATGGACTATTTTTGAAAACAGAAGAGCAGATCTGTAAATTATTCGTTGGTACATATGGAATGACTTTTTACCACTGTTGAATTCCGATCAACGACTTTTCTAAACTCACTGCAAAAAAACTGTATGAGTGCCTTCAAATGGCTCTCATACAGCTTTTATCGACTTATATGACATCTGTTACGCGGTCTTCTTCTCTTAATTCGTCAAGCGGCGCGAACATTTCAATATGACGATGCAGGTTCTCAAATCTGGCCGGGAGCATACCGCCATACTCACCATCCAAATTCAATAGCACCTCTTCCGGTGACTCGACTGTAATTTTCTCTGCTTTACTTGAAATGACGAGCGGATCGTTCAGGTGTTCGCCTCTGAGTGCAAGCGACACAACGCGAATAAACTCGGCGATATTGCATTTTTTTAAGATGAGCAATGTAAATTTTCCATCATTGATGCTTGAACCGGGGGCGAGTTTTTCAAAACCACCGACCGAATTCGTCAATCCGACAAGGAATAGCATGGCCTCATCATCGAACACTTCGCCATCATATTCAATCCGCACAGGGCTCGAATGGATCGATGGCAACATTTCAATGCCCTTCAAATAATAAGCGAGTTGACCAAGAACCGTTTTTAACTTGCTCGGTACATCGTATGTCAATTCCGTCAGTCTTCCGCCGCCTGCGATATTGATGAAATGGCGATCATTCATCATCCCGACATCGACCGGGACCGTTTCACCACGAAGAATGATCTCCACGGCATCGTCGATATCACGCGGAATACGCAATGCACGCGCGAAGTCATTCGTCGTCCCCGTTGGAATCAAACCGATTTGAGGGCGTTTGTCAAATGGACTTACACCCGCTACAACTTCGTTCAGTGTGCCATCTCCACCCGCAGCGACAATCAGGTCGAATCCTCTTTCCACGGCTAATTTGGCCGCATCTCTGGCGTCACCCTCTGCAGTTGTTGCATGACAAGAAGTTTCGTAACCGGCTTTCTCAAACTTCTCCAACACTTCTCCAAGGTGTTTGCGAAATATTTCGCGCCCTGAAGTAGGATTATAAATAATTCGTGCACGTTTCATGCGGGTTTCCCTCTCTATTCGTACAGATGATATTTTCTTTTGATAGATCTATTTCAGTGAGGCGCGTACTCCTTGAAAACGCCTGCATTCATTCCTTCAAGACATATACATATAGACGCTCATCCTGCTTAACTAGTTGCAGCATGCATCAAATCGATTACGATTGTTTTTGCAGTACCGGAAGAAACGTTTTGCGAATATCATCGTAAACCGTAAGCCACAACTCAGGTTTTGTAGTATATTCGGCAGTCAAACGCTTGATGAATTCCTGCTGTTTCTCTTTATATTCTGGTGCATCTGCTGGTGGCAAGTCTTTGCGCATTTCCATTACATACTCCTGGATGGAAGCTGCACGCGGCCCCCATTTCGCTTCCACTTCTCCATCTTCACCTAGCAATAGATAGACGGGAATCGATCTGCCTCCATTCGTCAAATGCCTGTCAATCAGCTCCGTGTCTGCATCACGGTAAACCGCACGTACATCCAGGTCTGCGGCCTCTGCAATCCGACGCAAGATCGGGTTGTTCATCATCGCGTCTCCGCACCAATCCTCCGTGATGATCAGGATATTCGGTTTCTTCTCTTTTAAAAGTTCAATGAATTCATCGTCCTGTGGTACTTCAAATTGTTCATAAATATGGAAACTGTTTTCCTTATGTGTCTCCATCTTATCCATATGCTGTGTAAGTGAAATCGCTTCATCAAAATACTGTTTTTCTGTTTTCATTCCGACCACACTCCTTTACTCCAATTGTACGGTGTCCTTTTGTTTGAATCAAATTCCGGGATTTTAGGAAACATGAATGGTCTATGGAAGTATTGGCACTTTGTTCTCTAGTATGGGCGTTGGCTGACTGTTTATTGACGCTCACCGCATGTTATTGGCGAATCAATAGATAAAACAAGACGCCCAATACAGGGCGTCTTCCTTTTATTACCGTTTTGCAATTTCCTCAAGAAGGATTTTATTGACGAGTGGTGGATTTGCCTGCCCTTTCGTCGCTTTCATGATTTGACCAACGAGGAAGCCGATTGCGCGGTCTTTACCGTTTTTATAGTCTTCGATCGATTGTGCATTTGCATCAAGTGTTTCATTGACCATTGTGCGGAGCGTGCCTTCGTCTGAAATTTGGACGAGTCCTTTCGCTTTGACGATTGCCGCTGCGTCGCCACCTGTTTCAATCAATTCTTTAAACACTTTTTTCGCGATTTTGGAAGAAATCGTGCCATCAGAAATAAGTTTGATCATGCTGGCAAGACCTTCCGGCGTCAATGCCGTGTCATGAAGTTCTTTATTCTCTGCGTTCAAATAAGCGGATACTTCACCCATGAGCCAGTTGGAAGCAAGCTTCGCGTCCGCCCCGGCTACCACTGTTGCATCGAAGAAATCGGACATTTCTTTCGTCAACGTCAAGACCCCTGCATCGTATTCAGGAAGGTCCAGTTCTTTGACATAGCGTTCTTTCCGCGCATCCGGCAGTTCAGGAATCTCTGCACGGACTCGTTCGACCCACGCTTCATCGATATGGAAATCCGTTAAGTCCGGCTCTGGAATGAATAGATAATCATTCGCTTGCCCTTTGACACGCATGAGCAATGTTTTGCCCGTCGCTTCGTCATAACGGCGTGTTTCCTGTTCGATTTTCCCACCAGCCAACAGGATTTTTTCCTGACGCTCCACTTCATACGCCATACCTCTACGTACAAAGTTGAAAGAGTTCAAGTTTTTCAACTCGGTTTTCGTACCGAATTCCTCCTGCCCGAAAGGACGTAGGGAGATGTTCGCATCACAACGAAGAGATCCTTCTTCCATCCGTACATCAGAAACGCCTGTGTATTGGATGATCGCTTTCAGTTTTTCAAGAAAAGCATAAGCCTCTTCCGGAGAACGGACATCTGCTTCTGTAACGATTTCGATAAGCGGTGTTCCTTGTCTATTCAAGTCGACAAGTGAATGACCTTCATCCGTATGTGTCAGTTTCCCTGCATCTTCCTCAAGGTGGACACGTTCAATACGGATTTTCTTCTTTTTCCCTTCGACTTCAATTTCAACCCAACCGTTTGAACCGATTGGACGCTCGTCTTGGGAAATTTGGTAGGCTTTTGGATTATCCGGATAGAAATAATGCTTCCGGTCAAAATTCATAATTGGTGCAATTTCACAGTTCAGCGCCAATGCAGCTTTCATGCCATACTCAATCGCACGTTCGTTCATTGTAGGTAGAACCCCTGGGTATGCCAGGTCGGTAACGTGGATGTTCATATTCGGCTCTGCTCCGAAATGGGCCGGTGCCGGTGACATGATTTTTGTATCTGTTTTCAACTCTACGTGGACTTCAAGCCCGCAAATCGTTTCGAAGTTCATTGGTTATTTCCCCTCCCTGATTGCTGGAGTTTGTGTATGGAAATCGGTCGCTTGTTCAAATGCATGCGCCACTTTGTAAAGCGTTGCTTCATCGAAATGTTTTCCGATGATTTGTAAGCCGACCGGCAAGCCATCCGCAAATCCGCATGGTACTGAAATGGCCGGAACGCCAGCAAGGTTGACCGGAACCGTCAATACATCATTCGCATAAAGCGCCAATGGATCTTTGTTCGTCTCGCCGATTTTATACGCAGTTGTTGCGGAAGACGGTCCGATGATGACATCGTATTTTTCAAAAGCTTGCGCGAAGTCCTGTGCAATGAGCGTACGAACTTTTTGCGCTTTCACAAATACGTCTTTATGATGTTCTGCTCCTAATGCATACGTTCCGAACAGAATGCGTTTTTTCACTTCTCTTCCGAATCCTTCTGCACGTGAACGAGCGTAAAGTTCGTCTAGATCATGAACGCCTTCCGCGCTATAGCCGTAACGGATTCCATCAAAACGGGCCAAGTTGGATGTCGCTTCGGATGTTGCAATGACATAATAAGCTTCCGCCGCGTAATGTAAATGCGGAAGGGAGATTTCTTCCCATTCAGCGCCAAGAGACTCAAGCGTTTGCAGTGCTTCTTGTACAGCCTTTTTCACTTCATCGGAAACACCTTCACCGAGGTATTCCTTCGGTACACCGATTTTCAAGCCTTTTACATCACCTGTAAGCGCCGCTTTGTAATCCGGCACTTCCTGTGGAGAAGTCATCGAATCTTTCGGATCCAATCCTGCGATCGCTTGAAGAAGCATTGCATTATCTTCGACATTTTGTGTGATTGTACCGACTTGGTCAAGCGATGATGCATATGCGATCAGACCGAAACGGGACACACGTCCGTATGTCGGTTTCATGCCGACAACTCCGCAAAATGCTGCTGGTTGACGAACGGAACCACCTGTATCTGAACCTAGCGCGAATGGAACTTCTCCCGCTGCGACCGCTGCTGCGGAACCGCCTGAAGAACCTCCGGGCACATGATCCAAGTTCCAAGGGTTATATGTCTTCTTGAATGCAGATGTCTCCGTCGTGGAACCCATGGCAAACTCGTCCATATTCAGTTTTCCGACGATTACCATACCTGCCTCTTTCAGTTTTTCAACAACTGTTGCATCGTAAACCGGCACGAAGTTTGCCAACATCTTACTTGCGCCTGTTGTCGTAATCCCTTTCGTCACGATATTATCTTTCAATCCGATCGGTAAACCGAAAAGTGGGCCGCGGCCTTCTAATGGCTGCTGATCCAATGCCTCTGCTTGGGCAAGCGCTTCGGCTTCGTTCGTTGAAAGAAATGCTTGTACACTTTCATCCAATTTCGCTATACGGGCAAATGACTCTTCTGTCAATTCTTTGACAGTCAGTTCCCGATTATGTAAAAGCGACTGAAGTTCTACTGCCGTCTTGTTCAATAACGTCATTTATCTTTTCCTCCCCAAATTCGCTCATCAAATGATGGTCGGCACTTTGATCTGTCCAGCTTCGTGTTCTTTTACGCTTTTCAACATCTCTTCACGATCCAGTACATCGACCGGCTCGTCCTTGCGCAGTACATTGACCATTTGCAGTGGGTGTGTCGTCGGTTCAACTTGCTCCGTATCGACTTCCTGCAACTTCCCGATGAAGCTGATCAATTCACCAAGTTCTTCGGCATATGTTGCCGCTTCGTCTTCTGACAGGCCAAGTCTGATACGGCCCGCCAAATAGTTCACTTCATCTATCGTCATCGTTGTCATACTTTCTCCTCCTCATCATCAATCGGTACGTTTAATAATAACACCTTCTATTTCTGTTGAAAAGTTCAAGTGCGTTGTTACCGCTCGTCAATAACCGTAAATATGGACGAATGGTTCCTTTTCTCCGGGTTCATTGATGATCAACGCTTCCGGCCCATTGGAAGTGGAAATACTTACTTCCGCGTAGACATTTGGAAAATATTTCACAATCAGTGCTGTCAAATATTGTGTAAAGCCGATGATTTCACTTGTGCCAAAGAACTGGATGGGCACTTGAATTCTGAGTGATTGTAATTGGCCATCCTTATAAAATCCTGTTCCGATAATGTTCACAAAACTAGGGAAATAGGCGTCTACATCCTGTTTCAAACTATCGAATGCCGTATTCATATCCCTGTAGTTTTCCGTCTCGGATGATGCCGGAAATACGACGTATTTTTCGTTCACTTTTTTCCAACCCGAAGGTGCTGCTTTTCCTCTTTCCGCAACAGCCGTCGCAAAATAGGTTCCTGGATGGATGGAATTTCGGCTTTCTTGCTTAAACAAACCTACAACAATCGGGACATCCGCAAGCCCGTCCATTGCCCGCAAGCGGCGGACGACTTCCTCTGCTATTTTCATGCCTTCCTTTTCTAAGACATTATCAGGAATCCCCGTTTCCCTTCCATTTCTCGAATAGCTGATCGAATTCAGCGCGAGCCCGATTGAAATCCCATCCAATCTGAGTTTCTTATCATCGGTCATGATCAAGTAATTCTGTTCAACGATATGGGCGAGAATATTCGGCGACTGTTCCGCAACCTGTTCCTCCGTCAATCCTTCTTCTGCGGGCGGGTTCAATCCCGCCTCATCGGATGAGCTTCTAGAGAGCCAAGAGCGGGCCGTATCCCGATCGATGTACTGCCCTTCTTGAAAGTAATGCGTGCTCGGACTGAAGTTTTGAACAGATAACCGTAACAGCCCTTCTTCTGCCTCCTGCATATCATACTTCGTGTACAAATTGCTGACAATGAGGCCGCGGCTAGCACTTTTCTTGAACGGAATCAACGTCTGGTAAAATTCATCCTTCAATTTGACATCCGGAATCAGCACCGTCTCTTCTACATTTTCCTCATTTTCCTGGACGACTTCATCCTCATTCTTTCCGATGGAAGGAAGACATCCTCCGAGCAATAAAATCCCTACTAGCCCGGTGACGAGCCATACTCTTTTCATCCTCATCACTCCTCTCCGAGTGCCCCGATTAACATTTCTTCACTCCAAACCGTAATTTCGAGTTCTTCGGCTTTGGCCAATTTTGAACCGGCATCTTCCCCAGCGATGACAAGATCCGTTTTTTTGCTGACACTACCGCTCACCTTTCCACCGAGCGCCTCGATTTTCTCTTTCGCTTCATTGCGCGTCAAAATCGATAACTTCCCGGTCAGGACGACCGTCTTCCCGGCAAATGGTCCATCTGTTGGTACATCCTGTCTGGATCGGCCTTTATACGTCATATTCACCCCATAGGACTCCAATTTCTGGAGCACTTCCATCACGTCTTCATTACTGAAATAAGTGGTGATCGAATCAGCCACCTTATCCCCGATTTCGTGGATGGTCAGCAATCTTTCAACGTCTGCTTCCATCAATGCCGAGAGCGTGCCGAACTCTTCCGAAAGAATCGTTGCCGCTTTCTCCCCGACATGACGGATTCCGAGACCAAACAGCAATTTCTCCAACGAGTTCGCTTTCGAAGCTTCAATCGCAGTCAATAAATTCGAAACAGATTTCTCGCCCATCCGTTCCAATTCAATCAATTGCTCCCTCGTTAACGTATATAGATCTGACACATCATGCACGAGGTCTGCCCGGTACAACTGGTCCACTACCCGCTCGCCGATCCCTTCGATATTCATCGCGTTGCGCGAAACGAAGTGAATAATCGCTTCTTTCATCTGCGCCGGACATTGTGGATTGACACAGCGCAGTGCCACTTCGCCTTCAATCCGGATCAGCTCTGAATCACATTCCGGACAGTTGTCCGGCATGTGAAACGGTTGTTCATCACCCGTACGTTGTTCAATCAATGGCGCAACGACTTCTGGAATGATGTCCCCCGCTTTCCGGATGACGACCGTATCGCCGATTCGGACATCTTTTTCTATAATAAGATCTTCATTATGCAAAGAGGCGCGGCCGACTGTCGAACCGGCAACCCGGACAGGTTCCAAGATCGCTGTCGGGGTGACGACGCCCGTACGACCGACACTCAATTCGATATCGAGCAATTTAGTCATAACCTCTTCCGCCGGGAATTTAAAAGCGGTCGCCCATCTCGGATTCCTCGCAGTGAAACCGAGTTGCTCTTGGTCTTCGAAGTTATCGACTTTAACGACGATTCCATCGATTTCATACTCTAAATTTGAACGGTTTTCCACCCATTTCCCAATATAGTCGATCACTTCATCGATAGAAGCGCAACGTTTCCGTTCATGATTCGTTTCAAAGCCAAGTGTGTCCAGTGCATCCAAGGAGTCAGAATGGCTATCCTGTCCATAAGCACTGCCATCGCCTCCGATGCCGTAGACAAAAATGGCCAAGTTCCGGCTGGCGGCAATTTTCGGATCCAATTGGCGCAGCGAACCTGCCGCCGCATTGCGCGGATTGGCGAACGGTTCTTCACCCGCTTCATCACGGGTAGCATTTAAATGGACGAATGACTTTTTCGGCATATACGCTTCACCGCGCACCTCGATGGAAACCGGTTCGTTCAGACGCAAAGGAATCGTCCGGATCGTCTTCAGATTTGCCGTAATGTCCTCTCCGACGGTCCCGTCCCCGCGCGTTGAACCTTGGACGAAACGCCCATCCACATATTTGAGTGAAATGGCTAGACCGTCAATTTTCAACTCACAAATATAAGTCACTTGATGTCCTGTAGCGGCTTGGACACGTTTGTCAAATTCCCGCAAATCCACTTCACTGAACGCGTTTGAAAGACTGAGCATCGGAAACTCATGCACGACTTTTCCGAAACCTGTCAATATTTCTCCACCGACACGTTGTGAAGGTGAATCGGGATAGATCAGATCAGGATTTTCTGCTTCAATCGCTAGCAGTTCTTGCATTAGCTGATCGTAAACCGCGTCAGGTACAAGTGGTTTATCGAGCGAATAATACGCATGGCCATATTCATGAAGCAACTGATTCAATTCTTCCACCCGTTTTTCGAGTTCCATTCGATCCATCGACTTCTTCTCCTATCATCCTTTTTCAATCGGTGCAAATTTGGCCAGCAATCGCTTGATGCCTACCGGATCTGGAAACGCAATGTCCAGTTCCACATCCTCGCCTGCACCTTTCACACTGACGACCATGCCAGTGCCCCACTTGTTGTGTACCGCTTTGTCTCCTACTCTCCATCCCATCTTGTCCCCGCCACTGGTCTTATAGACCGGCTTTTTGACAGCAGGACGGACAGGGGCTTGATTTCGCGTCGAAGATGTTCCCCCGATTGAAAACCCGGAATGGGCGGACAGCGCTTCTGTAATGTCATCCGAAATCTCTCCGATAAAACGCGATGGGCTATTATAACTCGCACGTCCATAAAGCGTTCGGTACGATGCCGAAGTTAAGTATAATTTCTGTTCTGCACGGGTGATTCCCACATATGCTAGACGTCGCTCCTCCTCCATTTCTTCATCATCCGCCATAGAGCGGGAATGCGGGAAGACATTTTCCTCCATGCCGATGATGAAGACGACAGGGAATTCAAGCCCTTTCGCAGCATGCATCGTCATCAGGACGATTTTTTCCGCCGATTGGTTCTCTTCTTTATCAAGTGAATCAATATCTGCAATTAAAGCCAGATCCGTCAAGAACGCAACAAGTGACTTATCGCCGCTCTCCTCTTCTGCACGTTTTTCGAACGCTTCCGTAACGGAAAGGAACTCTTCGATATTTTCAAGACGGCTTTCCGCTTCGATCGTTTTTTCCCGCTGCAACATATCGCGGTAGCCTGATTTTTCAAGTACTTGTTCAACAAGCTCCGTGACCGACAAATATTCCTGCATCTGCGTAAAGCCGGCAATGAGTTCACGGAATTTCGCCACTTCATTGGCCGCTCTCGCGGTCAGCCCCATAAAGTCAACTTCCTGCAACGCATCAAAAATCGAGCGATCATGCTCGATAGCAAATGTCGCCATCTTATCGAAAGAAGTCGCCCCGATACTCCGCTTCGGTTCATTGATAATCCGCGCGAGCGCCAGGTCATCATCATTATTGGCGATCAATCGTAAATAGGCCAATAAGTCTTTGATTTCTTTTCGGTCATAGAACTTTGTTCCGCCGACAATCGTATAGTCCAAATTCGATTTCACAAGGTATTCCTCAATCACCCGTGATTGGGCATTCGTCCGATATAAAATGGCAAATTGATCGAGTTTCAAGTTTTCCTGCTCTTTCAACTCAATGATTTTACCGACGACAAACTGCGATTCATCTTTTTCATCACTTGCTTTGTACACGCGAATAGGTTCGCCTTCTTCATTATCAGTTCGCAGTTTTTTATCATAGCGGCTTTTGTTATTCATAATGACGTCATTTGCCGCCTGTAAGATGCGCTTCGTGGAGCGGTAGTTCTGTTCAAGCATGATCATCTCAGCATCTTTATAATCCTTTTCAAAAGAGAGGATATTGCCGATATCTGCGCCGCGCCAACGATAGATCGATTGGTCAGAGTCACCGACGACACAGATGTTCTTGAACTTGTCCGCCAACATTTTGACAAGACGATATTGGCAATTATTAGTATCTTGATATTCATCAACGTGGATATATTGGAATTTGTTTTGATAAAATTCGAGGACTTCCGGGACGCGTTCGAATAAGGTCAATGTCATCATGATCAGATCGTCAAAATCGAGTGAATGGTTTTTGCGTAATCGTTTAGCATAGCCATCGTAAACGTCCGCAACCGTCTTTTCATAGGGATTGAAAGAATTGATCTGTCCGCGGAATGCTTCCGCATCGATGCACTCGTTTTTCGCAGAACTAATCGCATTGAGCATAGAGCGTGGATCATATTGTTTGGGATCCAAGTTTAAGTCTTTCAAGACGTTTTTAATGACCGTCAATTGGTCGGCTGTATCAAGAATCGAAAAAGTTTTCGAAATGCCAATCCGATCGATATCACGACGCAAGATACGGACACACATCGAGTGGAATGTGGACACCCACATCCGCTCTCCCGTACCTGGTCCAAGCAATCCATCAATCCGTTCGCGCATTTCACGAGCCGCCTTATTCGTAAACGTGATCGCCAAGATCTTAGATGGATACACGTTTTTTTCCACGACTAAATAAGCGATCCGATGGGTGAGAACGCGCGTCTTGCCGGAACCTGCCCCCGCCATGATCAACAGCGGTCCTTCCGTCTTCTTCACCGCACGCGCTTGCTCAGGGTTCATACCTGCCAACAAGCCTTCTGCAATTGTATTCATATTTTACCGCCTTTCAGAACGTTTGTTCTTCTATTATACATGAATTTATCGTTGACGGGAAACCGATTTGACTGCTTCAACAGTGGAAAGTGCAGCTTTCAAATCTGTGTAAATAATATTGCCAATAATAACTGTATCCGCAAGAGCCGCCATCGTTTTCGCCTCTTCCGCATTCGTGATGCCTCCGCCATAAAAGAGACGTGTATTCTCCAGTATGCGTGATGCCGCTTCCACCACTTCAGCATCGCCATATGTACCGCTATATTCCATATAAAATACCGGTAATTTAAATAGATGCTCGGCCATACGTGCATACGCGATGACATCCTCTTCGTCCGGTACGGTTTCCACGCCGGTCATTTTCGCCGCTGTGCAATCCGGATTCAGAATGCAATAGCCTTCTGCAACCACTTCATCCCAATTCATCATATGGCCATATTCACGCAACGCCGCATGATGCAGCCCATTGATAAATTCCACTTGTGTCGAGTTCAATACCGTCGGGATGAAATAGTAGTCGAAACCGGGCGTCACGGATTCAACTGTCGATACTTCCAGCGCAACCGGAACAGAGTAACGCCGCACCCTGACGAGCAATTCGAGCACATTATCGAGTGTGACACCATCCGATCCACCGACGATCAAACCATCCGTTCCCGATTCCGCAAGCTTTTCCAGTTCATCATCTGTCACCGTTTTTGCTGGATCTAATTTAAAGGCATGACGCCATGTTGTATAGTCCATGTTCAACCACCTAATCTCATATTGTACGTTCACCTAGTATACCAAAAAAACCGGACGAGTTCTTTCCTCGCCCGGTGCTTCGATCATTCAGTTTTGCCTTCCGACTCTTTCTCTTCCGGATACAATCGGTCCAGTACGATATTGTATCCGCCCGAACCGTAATCGACACAACGGCGGACTCTTGAAATGGTCGCGGTGCTGGCGCCCGTCTCATGTTGGATCGTATCGTACGTCTTCCGCTGTTTCAGCATTTGCGCCACTTCCAGACGTTGTGTCAGCGACTGCAATTCACTGATGGTACAAAGATCATCAAAAAATTTATAGCATTCATCGAGGTCTTTCAATTCGAGTATCGCCTTAAAAAGCTGTTCCGTCTGATGACCACGGATTTTATCGATTTGCATATCCTTTCCCACTCTCTGAATGTTTTCTTATGGCATGAATGTCACAGATTGGTCCATCCCCGGCTTTGTTGAGACAACATGGATCCATGTTTTCCCCGGTACAAGTTTCGCTGGGGCACCGTTTTCCATCGGCATTAGAAGTCCGTCCTTATTTTCCCATTCAATGGCTTTGACGATCCCTGCTTGAAACAGCATCCCTTTGCCACCTGTCTCCAAATCGACGGACTGTCTTCCTTCATTATCGATTGTACGATGCGCTGTTTCGAATATAAGGATGTTGGATAACTCCACTGGGGCATCATTCACTTTATCGATTGTCACAACATCATTCACAGTCCGATCGTATGTCCCATTGAGCACATCGTATGAATAATTGCTTGTAAACTTCGGATCCGCACTGTAACTAACCGTAATCGTAGAGGCTTGATCTCCTATTTTAGCATCTTCGATCGATTCATGGAAAGAAAATGGTGATGCCTGATCCATTTCCATCGTGGAATCAGTCTTCTCCGCTCCCGCTAAAATGTTTTCCCCTGATATATAGGAATTATGCGGCGCACGTCGGTCTTTCGAGCGCCAGAAAAGCGTGCCGTCATACTGCATGCCATTCACATTATCCACAAAATTGCTTTGCAACAACTGTTGTGCATCCGGACTATAGCCATGCGCCACGTAAAAAGCATCCAAACCTTTGGCCATATGAACAAAATAATCCCGGGCGCTGCGCACAGGACCAATTTCTTCTGGTAACTCACTTTGGAATAAAGCCAATAGTCTAGTGACATTTCCTTCTGCTAATAATTCATAAACAATATCCGCATCACTGATGCCAGATTGTGGTCTCGCAAGTGGATGATTGTTAATCGTCACTAGAACAGGACGACGAGTCATTTCTTCTTCCGATTGAATGCCTGTAAAAGGGGCTGCATAGCGTGTTACCGGCTCGTCTTCTTGTACGATGTCTTCCTCCTCTAGCGGTCCTGTTACGGGTTCCTTTACCTGCTCGTCCTTTGAACATGCCGTTACTAGCAGCATGGCGATGGCCATCATGAATAGCCACCCTTTCATTTTCTGTTCCATTTAGTCCTCCTATCTTTCCTTTACGGGAATCAGTACTTCGTTTTTCATCACATCATAAATACCTAACGGTGTAATACGTACATATGGCAAATGCGTCGTTTGCAAAAACTGTAATGAAAAGATTGCATCCCCATATTTGAATCCTCGGTCCACCAATGCTTTTTTCAGTTCCAATTCTTGTGCCATCAATAAGTCCATCGGTTCCTTCGAAAAGCCGCCTCCGATGATAAGCGGCAATGTTTGGATGATTTCCCCATTCTCTACGAGCGCCATCCCGCCTCCGATCCGCTTGACTTCTTCGAAAGCACGGACCATCTCTTGCTTGTCCTTACCGAGCAACAGAATATCCCCTGTATTCGAATACGTGGAAGCAAAACCTTGGACGTCCGTTGCAAATCCTTTGATCACCGTATTGACATGCCATTTCCCATGTCGGTCAATGAGCATCAGAAAGCTTTCATCATGCCCATTCTCCAATTGAGCGGCTGTCGTATCCCGTGTAATCTGAAATGGCTTCGTGATGACGTCGTTCACCATTTCGATCCCGATTGGTTGATCGAATCGTAAATCAGATTCCTTTAGCTCAAAATCCGGAGCAAACACGCCAAAATCAGACCAATTAATGGAAGGGAACGGTTCTGCCAGTCTTCCTTCACGTTTCACCCATTCACCTTTAGACAACACATCCGTTGGTACGGGATGATCAGCATCATCCAAAATATTGAGTGATGCATAGCGCCCTGTCGCAATCAAGCCGTGCAGATCCGTCATATTGTAATAACGCGCAATGTTATAAGTGACCATTTGATAAGCATCAATCGGTTCCACCCCCGCATCAAGCGCAATGCGGATACATTTGTCCATCACACCGTCGATGTAAAATGACGGCGAGGAACCGTCTGTCGTCATCATAAGATGATCGAATACATCCAACTCCTTCTCCACTAGGGCTTTCAACAAATCGGGAAGATCCGGCCGGATGGACGAATGGCGAAGCGTCACTCCATACCCATGTAAAAGCCTTGTCTCCACTTCTTCGATGGTCATCGCTTCATGGTCGCCGTCCACTCCAAGAAGGCGCATACGAGCAAGCGTCCGTTCAGAGGCTCCCGGGAAATGGCCTTCTATTTTCTTGCCTTCCGCTTTTACGGCCTGAAGAAAAGAAAACATATCCGGATCGCCGTTCATCAACCGAGGCCATCCCGTCAATTCGCCCCCTAACAAGACATCTGGCCGACCCGCCCATCGTCGGATTGAATCAACATTAAATAACGTCGCTTCATTTTCCGTAGCCGTCTGTGAATCAAATCGCCCCCACCAATAAAATGAAAAAGGCAACGTGCTCAATTCGTCCATGATCGAAAAAGACGTTATGTCATCAAGGGTCAGGAAAAAAGCAAGGTTGTCCGAAATCATCGTAGTCGTCCCGCGCTCCGCTGCATAATTCGCAAATGTCCGAGGGTTGTACAATTGAAAAGGATGCGCATGCGGTTCAATATAACCCGGTACAATCTTTTTCCCTGATGCATCGAAAATTTCCGCACCTTCTGTAACAGCGGGCATGGCCTGTCCAACATAGACAATCCGATCCCCTGAAATCCAAATGTTACCCTTCATCCACTTTTTATAAATAGAATGCAAGTAATCCGCATTTGTAATGATGATATCCGGCGATTTTTCACCTTCGATAATCGCCAGCTGCCCTTTTATTTCACTATGCCCCCACATGAAATCCCCTCTCTCCTCTACTCACTAGTATACTATTTATCGTAGCATAGCATTCATGAAATACATAGAGAGTTGGAAATTTCCGAGGGGACGTTATGTAGTTGTTGGTGAGCGTTTCTTTAACCAAAACAACAAAATTCCTAGATGAAAAGGTTTTTCCAAGTTTTGAGCGAAACAATTACAGATACTACTTAATTGATGGGATTTGATCACATGGCAGACAAAATGGAATTCAATGAAGAGATGGCGACGGAATACGATAAAGGTGTGCGTCGAACGTTACCTACTTACGATTCGATGTTCAGGCTTGTGCAGACGTATCTTCGGGCGCATACGGCACAGCAAGCCCATGTGCTTGTCGTCGGAGCTGGCGGTGGCAATGAACTCGCATTGCTCGGTCCAACAAACCCTGAGTGGTCTTTCACCGCTGTCGACCCTGCGCCGCCAATGCTCGATATCGCACGTAACAAGGCAGCTGCTGTAAAGATGGAAAGTCGTGTAGAATATATCGAAGGTACAGTCGAGAAAGTGAGCGCGGAAAGTTTGTATGATGCTGCCACTTGTATGCTCGTCCTGCATTTCATTGCAGACATACAGGAAAAACTCCGACAACTGAAAGCCATTTGCCAGCGCTTAAAGCCGGGTGCACCGTTTGTGATGGCGACGATGTATGGAAATCCGGACGATCCGGCATTCGATGAACTAGTCGCACTTTGGAAAGCTTATTGGCTTGATTCGACAAGTTTAACACAACAAGAAATGGATGAAATGGAGACAACGGTCCGCGCCCTGTCCTTCATTCCCGAAGAGGAAATTGTCCGTTTACTCAGTGAGGCTGGCTTCGGCAAAATCGCTAAATTCTTCACGACCAATATGTTCGGCGGATGGATCTGCCAAGCGAAATGAAAAATGATCGTCCCGCTCCTCATCAGGAGTCGGGGCTTTTTGATTGGATCCTGCTTCACAAGGTTACTTGTATCATTTCCTCAAATTCCGGCAACGCTAAAAACAAACCTTTTCGATGCTTCACTTGAATGGAGAGTTACAAATGAATGAAAAAAAAGCCCCTCCTTTTTTCGATGGCTTGGCGGAACAATTCAAATCATCCGATGATCTCATTCAAACACCTTTGCAAATAAATGGCCAATCGGCTTTCCTTTTCTATTTGAAAACGGTAGTGGATGGAAATACGCTCCAACAAACAGTGATCAAACCCTTTTTTGAAATGTCCTCTGAGGAAGGCTTTACATCTTATATCCAATCTTTACCGAATCGAATCGAAATGCCAAATATAGATGAACTGCTTATTTTATTAAGCGCGGGATCTGTTCTGATTGCAATTGCGGACAATATTTTCTTATTAGATATCCGCCTTGTGAGTAATAAAGAAGTCCAGGATACCGTGATGGAACCAACCGTTCATGGGCCTCAAAAAGGATTAAGTGAAGATATTGAAGTGACGATCAATTTGATCAGGCAACGGTATCATAAACCTTCTTTAAAAATTGAATCCATCCTGTCGAATGACGATTCCAACCGGGCAATCGCCTTGCTCTATGATCATGACCGAGTCGATCCGGATATGTTGAAAAAAGTCAAGGAGCGGCTTGATGAACTCTGTACGCCGTTATTCCAATCAGCTGGTGATCTCCAACATTTTCTGAACAAGGGTACATTCACGCTATTCCCTTCAACATTGATCACAGAACGACCGGACCGCATCGTCTACAATTTGAATAACGGTAAAGTGATTATCGTCATTGACGGAAGCCCGGATGTCATCATTGTACCTGTCATTTTTTTTGATTTCATGTCTTCAATGGAAGATAATTACCACGTCTTCAGTGTAACGACATTTACAATCCTTTTGAGATATATCGGTTTGTTCGTATGTATTTTGCTCCCTAGCCTGTATGTGACAGTGACATCGTATAACCCGGATATTTTGAGATTGGAACTTGCGCTCACCGTTGCGGGTGGCAGAATCGGTGTCCCTTATCCATCATTTATAGAAGTATTTTTTATGTTATTCTTCGTGGAATTATTAACGGAAGCAAGCATGCGATTGCCGAAAGCTGTCAGTTCTACCGCGACCACTGTTGGTGGTCTCATCCTGGGGACAGCGGCAACAGAAGCGGCACTTACTTCAAATATCATGGTCATCGTCATTTCAGCAGTCGCCATTTCCACGTTTGTCATTCCTATCAACGAGATGAGTTTTGCCATACGAGTTATTCGGCTTATGTTGCTTGTTTACTCGGCTTTGTTTGGGATGGTCGGTTTATTGGTCGGGTTCATAGGCTTAATTATGATTTTGGTAAGTAAAGAAAGTTTAGGCGTACCTTATTTACGGATTCCATGGATTAGTAAAAACGAGGAATTGAGGATGGATAAACGATGAGCCGTTTCCTATTCTACTTGATTTTGGTGAATATGCTGACAAACATGGTTGCCCTCACGCCAAGGATACTAATCGCCGGAAACAATAGTGGAACCGTCCTTGCGCTTGTTCTTGCCCTGCCGGTCGGAATGATATTGACCTACATGATCATTTCCTTATTTAGCCGTTTCCCTGGGCAAGACTTGCCCGAAATCTTGAAGCTGCACGCACCCAAATGGATTGCAACACCCGTGCTTCTTTTTTTCGCTCTTTGCTGGTATCTTGCGGGGCTCTCAACACTAATCATCTATACATTTATTATTTTTCGTTATCTGACGCCTGAAATGTCCATCTATACAATCGTCCTGACTTTTGTTTTTGTTGTCACATACGGAATTCTGATGACGACAAGAAACATTTTATATATGAGTGAAATTGTTATTCTTATTGTAGTTCCTTTTATTATCTTCATCCAAATAAAGGGTTTTCTCAGCCCTAGCCTGAAATGGGATTATATACGGATAGCCGTCATGCATATTAATCATTTGCCGGATTATACGGCTTTCAGCACCTCGCTCTTTATTGTCATTGGGGCAGCCAATTTAATAATTTTCAATCGATATTTCACGAAATTGAAAAAACCGTCACGAAAAGGTATGGCCTTGCTTACAGTAGTTTGTACATTTATCCTTTTCACTACTTATTTCCTTCCAATTGGCTTTGGGGGATTTGACTCCCTAAAAAATGTTTTGTACCCATGGATAATGACGAGCGATTCCATCCGTATGAAATTTGGAGTAATTGAAAGAATTGTCTTTATATTCATCGGCGCCTACTTGGCCCTCAGTGTCATCAGCATGACGATACATTGGCATGTTTCCATCCAGTTGCTTTCCAGCATATTTCATTTCAAACGATTAAAGTGGAAAACGTATAATTTAACAATTCCTTTTTTTGTCGTTTGCTTTTGGATTGTCGCGATGTTCTCGACAGCAATGATGACTGTCGATAGTTTGTATAAATCAGTCGAAGTGTTTGATAAATACTTTTTGCCGATTCTTCTATTTTTGCTGATCGGTAGTCTTCTGTTGGCAAAGAAAAAGGGGGCATCCAATTGTCCGGAACTCAAAAAATGATAAAGGGCTTTTTCTCTATCACTATGCTGATCGCCCTCCTTTTACAATCCGGATGCGCCTTTAAAGACATTGACAAACGGATTTTTGTATTGGGAATCGGCATAGATCCTTCCGAAACAGTGGAAGACGGTTTCAGGGTGACATTGAAGCTGGCCAAGCCAGCCGGTGAAGTCAAGGCAGAGGCTGCCCAGGGTTTTACGTATTTAGCCCACGATTCTAAATCGATTGCAGAAGCCATTCATGAAATGGAAACACATGTTGATAAAAAATTGGAGATGGCACATAATCGGAGTATCATTCTAAACAAGGAATTGCTTTCTAAGGATTTGGATACATTCATGGATTATTTTACAAGACGTGCAGATATCCAAATGATTGCTTACATTGCCGTAGCTGAAAAGACTGCCGAGGAGACAGTTTCCTTTGCACCGGACACTGAACCACCCGCAACGATCGCGCTATATAACTTTTTCGATAATACCGGAACGGAAAGCCCGTATGTCATCACTACTTTCCTATTCGAATTCAGAAGAGAGGTATTAAGTAAAGGGATCGATACGATTTTACCCATCATCGATTTCAATGAGGAACAAAAACATTTTATCGTTAATAAATCGATCATTCTCAAACAGGAAGAGAAACCAGTTGAATTGACGCCAGTTCAAACAAAGTATGTTAATTCACTGATCAACAATGTATCCGAATTCTCTTATGAAATTAAAGAAAATGATTTGACCTTGGTATTGAGCATCGAAAAAGTCACAATGAAATATCAGATTATCCTTGACGAAGGCGAGACGCCACGGATTGATATGAAAATCAAAAAGGTCGGTGTCATTAGCGAATCTAATGAACGTTTAAACAACTCAGATTTGAAGAAGTACAATAAAATAGTGGCTGACGATATAAAAAAGAAAGTCATGGAGTTATTAACTACCCTCCAAGAAAATAACGTGGATCCATTCGGATTCGGCTTGCGTTATCGCGCGACGAGATTGTCGCACGAGGACATAATAGAAGATTGGAATCGCATTTATCCTGAAATTGAGTTTAATGTCACAATGGATATTGATCTGAAAAGTACAGGAGCAATTGAATAAGGAAACAAAACTCATCGTTGCAGTATAATGATCCTAAAATCCCCGCTCCGTTATGGAGCAGGGGATTTTAGGATCAACTATTTTTAACATCTTTCGGGGTCGTAAAAAATACGGATAGCATGGATAGGATACAAAGTATGACGCAAACCCCTAACCCAACCATCGCGGCAAGGCTCGGATTATGGCTAACCGACAATGCACCAAAAACACTCGCGCAAACTGCGATTCCAATAGAACCACCGAGCGTGCTCGCCATTTTGTAAATGCCCGTCGCAACCCCCGCCTTGTCAGCCGGTGAATTGGCCACGGCCGTATCTGTCGAAGGCGTCGCATACAGACCAAGGCCGATTCCAAACAAAATGAAACCGATGATCACTGCGATGGTGTAAGGCATATCGTCCAAAAATGTAAACGCCATGAGCAAGACGCCGATACTCGTCACTAACGGTCCGATCATCATCGGCTTTCTCGCCCCTATTTTCCGGATCAGCTTTTCTCCGATCCGGATCGTTACCAAAATACAAACCAGATAACCGATGGACAAAAGCCCCGACTGAAATGACGTAAAGCCTCTCGCCATTTGGAGATAGGTATTGATGATGATCAAAGACCCGGCCACCATGTTCAATAAAAAGTTCGATAATGTTGCTCCTGAGTAGGCGCGATTTTTGAAGATGGAGAAATCGATAAAACTATTGTCTCCTTTTTTGAAACCGTTTCGAAAGAAGAATATCGCTGATACCACAAAGAGGAGAAGCAAAGAGAGAGTAATCTTGCTGAACCAACCGAATGACCCACCCCGCGTAATGACGAGATTTAAGCTGAGCATCGCTAAAACAAAAGGGATCAGGCCGATGGTATCAAATTTCTTACTAGAGGCCACCGTCTTCGTCTCAGGGGTACCTTTTAATAATAAAAGAGAAAGGATAGCAACCGCGATCGAAAATACAAAAATCCATCTCCAGCCCAACGATGTAGCAATGGCTCCTCCGGCCAACGAACAGATGCCTGTCCCTCCCCAAGAACCGATCGCCCAGAAACTCAATGCACGTTGACGGGCTGCACCGTCATAATACGCTTTGACAATCGACAGCGTTGCAGGCATGACGCAAGCTGCGGAAAACCCTTGAATGACTCTTGCCGTTATGAACAGCAACGTATTTGTTGCGAGGATGAGAAGCAACGATCCAGCAATGCTCAAAATCAATCCTATGACCGTTAACCTTACCGCTCCGAAACGATCGACAAAGCCTCCCGCAACGACTACGAAAATCCCCGAAAAAAGGGCTGTCAGGCTAATTCCAATGCCGATCGTACTGACATCGATGCCCAAGTCCTGCTGGATAGCCGGCACCGTATTCAACAGCGCCTGCGCAAACAACCAATATGTAATGATCCCTAATACGAGACCCACTATTAATTTATCATTACCTTTATATGTACCTTCCATCTGTACACTCCATCTAGTTTGACTTTCTTACATTTATCAATTACGCCTTGGCGTTATTGCGTCCAGATTTTGAATAGCGAATCGAACAGCAAAGGTTTCGATTTGCCGTATTTCTGCGTTTTTTTTGCAGAAATTAAGGCACTTAGATATGCTCAATTAATTCCCTTCAAAATCTGTGACATCCGCCGGAGGCTTAACTTGAATGAGCAAATCTTTTTGTACTAAAAGCGAAGCGTCAGCTACAGAATATTTGACCTACCTCTAATATTTATGCATCTTGACATTCATTCCGTCACTTAAGGAAAAGGGAACTTCTGCTGATTCAAGTTAAAAAAAAGACCGGACCTTGGATGATGAATCTATCCAAGATCCGGGATAATGTTCAAGCAACTTTATTCAAACGTACGCCAGCCGATGTCCTGTCTATAGAAGAATCCATTCCATTCCAGTTGGGACAAGCCTTTATAAACCTGACCTTGTGCTTCTTTCAGTGAGTCCGCTTTCGCAGCAACGAGGATGACGCGACCGCCATTTCCTACAAAGCCGGCGCCAGTCGATTTCGTCCCTGCATGGAACACGTCCAGCCCTTGTGTCGGAAGGATATCGAGGTCAGGCAATGCCGTTCCTTTTACTACATCTCCCGGATAACCGTCTGCTGCAATGACGACCCCCAACATCGCTTCGTCATGCCATTGAAGGTCATACGATTTGCGATCCATAAGCGCTGCCATGAATGCACCGAAATCGGATGCCATACGTGGCAAGACGACTTGCGTTTCAGGATCGCCAAAACGTGCATTGAACTCAATCACTTTCGGTCCATCTTCCGTTAAAATAAGACCTGCATATAGAATTCCTGTAAACGGCGTCCCTTCCGCTGTCATCGCTTCGACAGTCGGAACGACCACTTTATCATACGCTTCTTGCACAACGCTGTCCGAAATTTGCGGAACTGGTGAATACGCACCCATGCCGCCTGTATTCGGCCCTTTATCACCATCGAACGCACGCTTATGGTCTTGCGCGATGACCATCGGGTAAATCTGACCGTCATGCACAAACGACATATAAGAAAATTCTTCCCCATCCAAGAATTCCTCGATGACAACACGTGATGAAGATTCACCAAATTTCTGATTGCCGATCATATCATCGACCGCTTCCAATGCTTCGTCCAACGTCATTGCGACAATGACGCCTTTCCCAGCCGCAAGCCCGTCCGCTTTGACGACAATCGGTGCACCGTTTTCACGGATAAAAGCTTTCGCTTCCTCCGCGTCTGTGAACGTTCCATACGCTGCAGTCGGGATATTGTATTTCGCCATCAGCTCTTTCGCAAACGATTTACTGCCTTCAATTTGCGCCGCCGCTTTTGTCGGACCGAATGCTTTCAATCCATGCTCTGCGAAGAAGTCGACAATCCCTTCCGCAAGCGGTTGTTCAGGACCGACAAAAGTCAGATCCACTTCATTTTCTTTCGCAAATGAAACAAGCGCTTCGAAATCCAATGCATCAATTTGTACACACTCCGCATCGTTTTTCATGCCATCATTGCCTGGCGCGACAAAAACTTTCTGAACGGAAGGGGAGTTCTTGAACTGTCTGGCAATCGCATGCTCGCGGCCACCGCTCCCGATAACGAGTATATTCAACGATAATCCTCCTTAGTGTTTGAAATGACGGACACCTGTGAACACCATAGCGATGCCGTATTCGTTTGCTTTTTTTATGGAATCCTCATCTTTGACAGATCCGCCTGGTTGGATGATGGCTGTGATGCCTGCTTTCGCAGCCGCTTCAACTGTATCGTCCATCGGGAAAAATGCGTCTGATGCAAGTGCTGCTCCGTTTGCACGTTCGCCCGCTTGTGTCAATGCGATATTCGCTGCACCAACGCGGTTCATCTGCCCTGCACCGACTCCGAGTGTCATACGATCATCCGAAACGACAATCGCATTCGATTTCACGTGCTTCACAACGGCCCAGCCAAGTTTCAGTGCTTCCCATTCCGCTTCTGTCGGTTCACGATCCGTTGCAACACGGATATCGGCATCCGCAAAGCCGTGCGTATCCGGTTCCTGCATTAAAAGTCCGCCTTCTACAGACACTGTATTCCATTTGTCTTTTTTGTTTTGATCAAACGAAATCGTAAGTAAACGGATATTTTTCTTCTGCGTTAAGATTTCAACCGCTTCTGCTGTAAAGGAAGGCGCGATGACAATTTCCAAGAAGATTCCCGATAGTTTTTCGGCAGTGGACGCATCCACTTCACGGTTCAAGGCGATAATGCCACCGAAAATGGATACCGGGTCAGCTTCATACGCTTTATTGAACGCATCGAAAATCGTTTCTCCTGTGCCAACGCCACATGGGTTCATATGCTTCACTGCGACTGCTGCTGGCCCCTCGAATTCCTTGACGATTTGAATCGCTGCATTCGCATCTTGGATATTATTATAAGAAAGCTCTTTGCCGTGCAATTGTTCAGCATAGGCGATCGAGAAATCCGAGCCGAGTGGACGGCTATAAAATGCCGCTTTCTGATGCGGGTTTTCACCGTAACGGAGCGGTTGTTTCAACTCATATGTATAAGTCACCTGCTCCGGGAACTCTTCGCCTGCAAGATCAGTCAAGTAGCCTGAAATGAGCGCATCGTACGCAGCTGTATGGCGGAATACTTTAGCCGCTAAACGTCTGCGTGTTTCCAATGTCGTTTGGCCATCTGTCTTCAACTCTTCTAATACTTGCGCATAATCCGCCGCGTCGACAATGACCGTGACATACGCATGGTTTTTCGCAGATGCACGCAGCATCGCCGGTCCGCCGATGTCGATGTTTTCGATCGCATCATCCGTTGTCACATCCGGTTTAGAAATCGTTTCTTTGAACGGATACAAATTAACACAAACGATGTCGATCGGTTGAATGCCATGCTCTTCCATTTGCGCCTGATGTGTCGGGTCATCTTGTTTCGCAAGAAGTCCACCGTGAATCATCGGATTGAGCGTTTTTACACGCCCCTCCATAATTTCCGGGAAGCCTGTTACGGCATCGACAGCTGTGACAGCTACGCCATTATCCGCGAGATGCTTCATTGTTCCGCCTGTAGACAGCAGTTCATAGCCAAGCCCTTCCAACTCTTTCGCAAACTCCAAAATACCACTTTTGTCTGACACGCTTAGCAGTGCACGTTTTTTCACGAGTAATATCCTCCATTTTTGTAATAAATAAAGTCGGCAAAAATGTTCACCGACTTGAACTTATATTTTCATTATGTAACCACTGAAGCTACTTTCAGCGTAGCGATTAGCAAAATAGTTTATTCAATGCATCTTTATAGAGTTCATGTTCAACCGCATGAATCGCTTCCGCAGTCTTTTCAACGTCTCCATCGATGACATCAACCGCTCGCTGTGCAAGAATCGGGCCGGTATCCATCCCTTCATCAACGAGATGAACCGTAACCCCCGTCACTTTCACACCATGCCCCATCGCTTGTCCAATGGCATCTTTCCCAGGGAAAGATGGCAACAAAGACGGATGAATGTTTATGATTTTGGAAGGGTATGCTTTCAATAACGTCTGACCCACAAGGCGCATATAGCCTGCGAGAATCAACCATTCCGCTTCAGACTCACGAAGCGCAGCAAGAATGACTTCCTCATACGCCTCTTTCGTCTCGTAATCTTTCGGTCTGACTGCCGCAATCGGGATATTCGCTTTTCGAGCACGTTCGACAACGAACGCTTCTGGCTTGTTCGTCACCATGAGGACAATTTCGGCGTTTAGCTCCCCTTTTTCACATGCTTCCGCTAATGCGCCGAAATTACTGCCGCTTCCGGATGCGAAAACGGCAATTTTCATTTTACGAGTCATTTTGCAAGGCTCCCGTCATGTTCGCCTGTAAATGTGACCCCTTCACCTGCTGTAACGCGACCGATTTTGTATGCTTTTTCACCATGTTGCTCAGCGATCTCAATTGCACGATCCGCTTGTTCAGCCGGAAGTGCTACGACAAAGCCGACGCCCATATTGAAGACGCTATACAAATCTTTATCCGACAATTTTCCTTTTTCCTTCAGCATTTGGAATACTGGAAGGACCGGCCATGCGCCAAGGTCGATTTCCGTTCCAAAACCGTCCGCCAACATACGCGGCAAGTTTTCGAAGAATCCGCCACCCGTAATATGCCCCATTGAGTGGATATCCAATTCTTCATGCATTTGAAGGACAGGTTTCGCATAGATTTTTGTCGGTTCAAGAAGAGCCTGACCGACCGTTCCAAGTTCTTCATACCCTTCGATGACACCATCGATTGCATAACCGTTCTCTTCAAGAACGATTTTACGAACAAGCGAATAGCCGTTAGAGTGAATGCCGCTTGATGCGATCCCAACAAGCACATCGCCTTCAGCCACTTTTTCACCTGTCACAATACGACTTTTTTCGCAAGCACCTACTGCAAAACCGGCAAGATCGTATTCATCGATCTCATACAATCCAGGCATTTCCGCCGTTTCTCCACCGATTAACGCTGCCCCTGACTGGACACATCCATCGGCAATTCCTTTGACAATCGCTTCTACCTTTTCAGGTACTGCTTTCCCGAGTGCGATGTAGTCTAGGAAGTAAAGCGGTTCTGCCCCTTGCGCCACAATATCATTGACACACATAGCGACACAGTCAATTCCGATCGTATCGTGCTTATCTGCCATGAATGCCAGTTTCAATTTCGTCCCGACACCGTCTGTCCCTGAAATCAGGACCGGCTCTTTATATTCCAATGCTGAAAGGTCGAACATGCCGCCAAAGCCACCGAACGTTCCTGCAACACCCTTACGTGCAGTACGTGCCACATGTGATTTCATCCGTTCAACCGACTCATAGCCAGCCTCGATATTGACTCCCGCTCTTTCATATGCCTTAGACATGCAAAAGGCCCCCTATCTCACAATTTCTTTTTCATGTGGCATTGCCGTATCCGAATAGATTTCCGTCGGATAATTTCCAGTAAAGCATGCCAGACATTGCCCACAGTTCTTCATCTCTGGAGAACGGCCAATCGCCTTTAACATCCCATCTGCAGATAGGAATGTGAGCGAATCCGCTTCAATAAGATCCCGGACCTCTTCAACAGTTCTGTTCGTTGCAATCAATTCGGAATCTGTACTAATATCAACACCATAATAACAAGGACTGACAAGAGGAGGGGATGCAATCACTACGTGAACTTCCTTTGCACCCGCTTCCTTCAGCATCCGTACAATCCGTTTTGACGTCGTGCCGCGGACGATGGAATCATCGACCATGACAACCCGCTTCCCTTGGACGACTTGTTGCACAGGCGATAGTTTCATTTTCACGCCTTTTTCGCGCAATTCCTGTGACGGTTGGATGAACGTCCGACCGACGTAACGGTTTTTGATAAGGCCGAGTTCATATGGAATTCCGCTTTCTTCTGAAAAACCGATAGCGGCCGAAATACTCGAATCCGGCACACCTGTCACAACATCCGCTTCAATCTTCACTTCACGTGCCAACTGTTTCCCACAACGTTTCCGTGCTGAGTGGATATTGATCCCATCAATATTCGAATCTGGGCGGGCAAAATAGACATATTCCATCGAACACATCGCACGGTCCGACGCTTCTGCAAACCGCTCAGAATGCATCCCTTTGTCATTGATGATGACCAATTCCCCCGGTTCAACCGAGCGGATACATTCTGCACCGATAATGTCAAACGCACAAGTTTCGGATGCAACGACCCAGGCATCCCCCATCTTCCCGATGGATAAAGGACGGATCGTATTCGGATCCTGCGCCACCATCAAACTATCTTCCGTCAACATGACAAAGGCAAATGCACCTTTCAGTAGCGCCAAAGCTTTTTTCACTCTGTCTCGTTGGGTTAACGTACCACTCGTCGTTCTCTTCACTAAGTGTGCAAGCACTTCCGTATCCGAAGCCGTTTGAAAAATACTGCCTTGACGTTCGAGATGTTCACGCAATTCAACTGCATTGACGATGTTGCCATTGAGCGCAATCGACAGGCTTCCAGTCGTTGAACGGAACACAAGCGGTTGGACATTTTCTATACCGCGACCGTTTTCTGTCGTATAACGGACCTGTCCAATAGCCGCATTTCCTTTTAGATTTTTTATCGCATCACCAGAAAATACTTCATTGACAAGACCTTCATCTTTAACGACATGCAGTTTTTTGCCTTCCTTCGTCACGATACCGGCGCCTTCCTGCCCACGGTGTTGCAATGCGTGCAGACCATAATAACTGATCTGCGCCGCATCTTCATGACCCCAAATGCCGAACACGCCGCACTCTTCGTTTAAGCCTCTGAGTTCAGCAAGCATTGGATAGCCCCTTTCCAAGCAGTACGGAATTCTTCAACCGATCCGTCGATTAACGTACCATTGTCACCATTGATGACGATTCGATCGTTGTCCGTCACGGTACCGATTTTAATGGCATCACTTACAGCCGCTTCGAAAGCTTGAGCCTGTTCTTCTTTGACCGTCACAAGGAAACGTGATTGCGTTTCACTGAAAAGTGCCGTTACTGCTGAACCTGAAACCGTTACGCCCGCTCCAAGACCTTCTGCACCAAATGCTTTTTCACAAAGCGCAACCGCAAATCCGCCTTCAGATAAGTCCGTTGCCGATTGAACAAGACCCTCTTGAATGGCAGACAATAGTTGCTTCTGACGAGTTGCTTCCACATCCAAGTCAATCGCCGGAACTTGTCCGAAGATTTTCCCTTCCGTCATTTGTTGAAGCTCACTGCCGCCGAATTCTGTTGCCGCTTCACCGATTACGTAAATGACATCGCCCGCTTGTTTGAATTCCGTTGTCACCGTTTGGGAAAGATCATGGACGAGACCGACCATACCGATTGTTGGCGTTGGATAGACCGGAACACCGTTCACTTCGTTGGATAAAGATACGTTCCCACTGATAACTGGCGCATTCAATTTGCGACACGCTTCAGAAATTCCTTCCGCTGACTTTTCAAGTTGCCAAAACACTTCCGGCTTATCCGCACTACCAAAGTTCAAGCAGTCCGTGATTGCGATCGGTTCAGCACCTGAACAAACAAGATTTCGCGCCGCTTCAGCAACTGCAATTTTCCCACCTGTTTCCGGATCGAGATAAACAAAACGTGAGTTACAATCGGATGTCATCGCAAGCCCTTTATTCGTCCCATCGACACGGATAACGCCTGCAGAAGCTCCCGGTGCAACAACCGTATTCGAACGCGCTTGTGTATCGAATTGGTTATAAACCCATTCTTTAGACGCAATCGTCGGGCGTTGCAATAAGTCTTTCAACGTCTCTGTTAAATCGTTGACAGCCGGCTCTGTTTTTTCCATCGCCTGGAACTCTTTGAAATAAGCAGGTTCCTCTGATTTTTTATGGTAAACCGGTGCATCTTCAGCAAGTGCATCCGCTAATACTTCTGCAACCACTTCACCTTTATGAAGCAAGCGAAGCATTTTATCATCTGTTACTTTCCCAATTGCCACAGCTTCAATGCCATGTTTCGCGAAAAGGTCCGTCACTTCTTGTTCACGGCCTTGTTTCACGACGATCAACATACGTTCCTGAGATTCTGACAACATCATTTCATACGCTGTCATTCCTTCTTCACGTTGTGGAACAAGGTCAAGATTCAACTCTACTCCATATCCGGCTTTCGATGCCATTTCCGCAGCCGAGGATGTAAGACCTGCCGCACCCATATCTTGGATACCAATCAATGCATCCGATTTGACAAGTTCCAAACATGCTTCCATGACCAATTTTTCAAGGTATGGGTCGCCGGCTTGCATAACAGGAAGTTCCGCTTCTTCTTCCACAGTTACTTCAGAAGAAGACATTGTCGCACCGTGAATACCGTCACGCCCTGTTGTCGCGCCTGCATACATCACTGTATTGCCGACACCGGACGCCACCCCTTTTTGAATATCCTCATGGTTCAACAAACCGACAGCCATTGCATTGACAAGTGGACGCTTCGAATAACAATTGTCAAATTGTACTTCACCAGCAATCGTCGGGATGCCGATTTTATTACCATAACTTGCAATCCCTGCAACTGCCTCTTCGAATAGGTAACGGTCACGAGCTTCCGTCAAGTCTCCAAAACGAAGGGAGTTGACGAGCGCAACAGGGCGTGCCCCCATGGAAAATACATCACGAAGCACTCCACCTGCACCTGTTGCCGCACCGATGAACGGTTCGATAGCAGAAGGTGAGTTATGTGATTCCATTTTGAAAACGACCGCCTGGTTATCGCCGATATCGACAATCCCTGCGCCTTCACCAGGTCCTTGAAGCACACGCTCTCCATCCGTTGGGAATTTACGGAGCACAGGCTTTGAACTTTTATACGAGCAATGTTCTGACCATAATGCGGAGAACAAGCCGGTTTCCGTATAGTTCGGAAGACGTCCGAGCATTTCTTCTGCCAGTGCAAATTCCTCGTCAGTCATTCCCATTTGAAGGTATAGTTTTTGATCTTTAATCTGTTGAGCGTTCGGTTCATGCTTGGCTGACATTGTTTTCACTCCACCTTTTCAAAATTGAATTGAAGAGAGGTAATCCGTCTGTTCCTCCAATAATCTCTTCGACTGCACGTTCAGGAAGCGGCATCATACCGAGTACATTCCCTTGTTCGTTTAACACGCCTGCAATGGCTTCCGTGCTGCCATCGACGTTTTCATCCGCATATGTAAAGACGATGCGGTTGTTCGCTTTCAGCTCCGCGACCGTTGCTTCATCAACGTAATAATTGCCATATTCATGAGCAAATGGAATTCTAATCTCTTGACCATTTTCATAATCCACAGTGAATTTGGAATCTGTGTTATGAACAGTCAACTTTGCTCTGCCCGCTCTGAATTTCATGCCTTTATTTCGTAGGAAAGCCCCCGGCAATAGCCCTGCTTCCGCAAGGATATGAAAGCCGTTGCCTACACCTAGAACCGGCTTACCTGTCGCAACGAACGCTTTTAAGCCTTCAATTGCTGGCGAGCTTTGCGCCAATGCACCCGGACGAAGATAATCACCGTAAGAGGCGCCACTTGGGATAAGGATCGCATCGTAACCTGCAAAATCCGTTTCTTTGTGCTGGACGTATTCCGCTTCTGCTCCTAGAACTTCTTTTACCGCGTGATACATATCAATATCAGAACCCGATCCCGGGAATGTTAAAATAGCGAACTTCATTTGCCCGCAACCTCCCCGATTTCATAACGGTAGTCTTCGATTACTTTATTGATCAGTAGCTTGTCACACATTTCTTTGACACGTGCATCGATGTCAGATGCTGATCCGTTCAACTCCAATTCGATCACTTTGCCGATACGAGCGTTTTCTACTTCGTTAAAGCCCAATGTCTGTAGTGCTTCCTTTGTAGCAATTCCCTGCGGATCAACAACACTTTCACGGAGTGTTACGTATACATTTACTTTTGTCATGTCTTTTTCCTCCCAAAATGGAATTAGTTTACGTTAGTTAGTGGAATTAATCTGATCATTAAGACCAAATGCCGGATGCATCAATTTCTTCCAATGTCTTTTCAATATTGTCAGTCATGATTGTGACATGTCCCATTTTCCGTTTTTCTTTCGCTTCCGCTTTGCCATACAGATGAATGGACCAATCAGGATACTTCCCGACCACATTGGTCAGTGGCGCAACATGCTCCCCAAGTACGTTTACCATGATGGATGGCGCCCATAATCTTGGTTTGCGCAGTGGCCAACCGCAGACGGCACGGATATGCTGATGGAATTGTGAAATATTACATGCCTCAATAGAATAATGTCCTGAGTTATGTGGACGTGGCGCCAGTTCATTGATGATAATTGTATTATTCTCGAGAACGAACATTTCAACCGCCAACGTACCAACAAGTTCCAAATGATCAGCAATTTTAATTGCCGCCTCTTCAGCTTTTGCCAATACATCTGGGTGTACCCGCGCAGGTACGATCGACTCATGTAAAATATGGTGCTTATGGATATTTTCCGCAATCGGCAGACAGAAGGATTGTCCTTCCGCATTGCGCTGGATAATCACGGAGATCTCCTTTGTGAACGGAACAAATGCTTCTGCGATACAAGCCGAATGGGCAAAAAGTGATGCTGCTTCATTTAAATCGTCCGCAGAATTGATTTTCAATTGCCCCTTGCCATCATAACCGCCAAACGCCGTCTTCACGATACATGGGAAGCCGACCTCTGCAATTTGGGCTGTCAGTTCGTCAAATGTCTGCGCTGCAATATAGTTTGCAACAGGTGCACCAGAAGCTGTAATTTCCGCCTTTTCAGTGATACGATTTTGCGTAATCCGGACAAGCTCCGCACCTTGTGGCACATAAGCAATCTGGGATAGCCGTTTCAATCCTTCGTAATCAATGTTTTCAAATTCATACGTAATGACATCACTTACTTCAGCAAGCTCTTCAAGTGCTGCCTCATCGTTATAAGGCGCCACAATTTGAATATCTGCAATCTGACCGCATGGAGAATCCATCACAGGGTCCAGTACAGCGATCTTGAACCCGGCTTCCTTCGCTGCAAGCCCCATCATTCGGCCCAGTTGCCCTCCGCCGATGATCCCGATCGTCTGTCCAGGTAAAATGGTTTTCATAGTAAATCACCGCTGCTTTCCAACGCGATTTTACGCATATTGTCACGTCGCTCTTCCAAACGTTTCATCAAGCTTTGATCATGGACCGCTAAAAACTGCGCTGCCAACAGGCCGGCATTCGTAGCCCCTGCTTTGCCGATCGATACGGTTGCCACGGGAACACCACCCGGCATTTGCACGATAGAAAGAAGTGAATCCATCCCGTTCAACGCCTTTGATTGGACCGGTACACCAATGACAGGAAGAAGCGTCTTCGCTGCAACCATTCCTGGTAGGTGAGCCGCACCACCTGCTCCTGCGATGATGACTTCTAATCCCCTACCTTGGGCTTGTTCTGCATATTCAAACATGAAATCAGGCGTACGATGCGCGGAGACCACTTTCTTTTCATAAGGGACTTCTAACTCGTCCAATATGTCACACGCGTGTTTCATCGTTTCCCAATCACTTTTACTACCCATAATGACACCGATCTTCGGTTCCACTGATTATCCGCTCCTTTTAATCAAATAAACCATTTCTATATAAATTAAGTTAAACAAAAACGTCCTTGAATAACCCACTCTTCACACGCGTGAAAAGCAGATTATTCAAGGACGTTGAAATATGCGTTAAGATGACTGTACCCATTGGGACTCACACACCTTTCGCTTCAATTCTTGAACTTTCGCTTTCCCGCATAGTCCGGACATTACGGTGTCCTGGTAGAAACACTGAAGCCAATTCTTCAGCATATATGGGGGATTCCTATTTACTCTACATATTTTATCAAGCCTATGGAGATTCGTCAACGGAAAAACGAACATTGTTATACTTCTTTTTTACAACGTTCGTCTTTTGTACATTTATTGATCAGCAAGAACTCCTTTGAATTGAATGAGTTGCCGAACAGGTATATATTCACCATTCACTTCCTCAAACAGCGGCTCTTCCTTTCTGCCCGCCACGATATATCCTTCAGCTGCTAATCTGCTCAAGCACTCTTCAATGCTTTCCCCTTCCTTTACTTCAAACCATACCGTCTTTTTTTTGCTCATCCCTAAACAACTTTCCTTTCCTCACTGTCTTCACCCAGAACCCACCATGAATTGTCTTCGCCTCATAGGCAATGATAAATGCTCTTGGATCAATTTCTTTAATAAGCGTATATAATTTCAGCTCATACTTCCTCGGTGTAAGAATCTGCATAGCAGAACGGTCTCCATCCAATCCATTTGCAGACCAATCTGTTACCCCATAACCTTTCTCCCTCAATATAGCTGGTAATTTCAAATTTTTCTCCGCAGTAATCACATTCACAGTAATATAGCCTAGCGCCATCTTCTCTTCAATTTTTGTACCAATAATAACACCGCATCCATAACCGACTGCATACGCAACCAGATTTTGAATTTCGTTCAGATTATCCAATACGAGGCCTAATCCAACAACGTATATGACAACTTCCACCATACTAACAGCAGCCGCAAAATACCTATACCCTTTAAGCGTTAAGATCATGCGCACTGTAAAAAAAGTAACATAGACGATATTGATCGTGAAAATGATCAGCAACATTTGCAAAGTAATATCCCCTTTCATCGCTTGCTCTCATCGTATCGCGCATAGTGGTGGATTTCAAGAGAAGGGTAATAGTATTTTACGGTTAAATACCCAAAAGGATAGAGAATCGAATTGGAACGTGACAAAATTAGTAGAATTATAGTTCGAGGGGAGGTTTATAAGCGGTTTTGGGAGAGTTTTGAGCGTGGGAGCAGGACGGATGATCACTTGGGATAGCTTTTGAGCACAGCGGTGGGAGATTGATCGCTTGAAAGTAGTTATGAGCGTGGGGGCGAGAGATTGATCACTTGGATGTAGCTTTGAGCGCGGGAGCAAGAGATTGATCACTTGGATGTAGCTTTGAGCGCTGAAGTAGGATAATGAGCACTTGGGGAGAACTTAGAGCGGGGAAAGCAGGAGAAGAATCGTTTAGGAGATACTTTGAGCACTTGAAGCGTTAGGATGATCTTTGCACAATTGCTTGGGCCTTCCCTTTTGAGATATTTGTATTTCAACTTCCATTTTTCTATCTACAAACACAAAAAAAGCCACTACCTATTGGCAATGACCTTGACGCCTGGCGACGTCCTACTCTTGCAGGGGAAACCCCCGACTACCATCGGCGCGCGAGCTTAACTTCCGTGTTCGGGGCTACGAAAGGCGATGGACGGCAGATTTCTTCGTCAGCTTCAGTCGTCCGGTTCTCGCGTATATCATACGCTCCGATCCTCCTACCTTCGCTTCCTTGAACTCCACCATCCCTCCCCTTTCTCGCGTTCCATTAAATAAGTGCAAAATAAACCTTCGGTTTTTCTATTTATATACAAAAAAAAGCCACTACCTATTGGCAATGACCTTGACGCCTGGCGACGTCCTACTCTTGCAGGGGAAACCCCCGACTACCATCGGCGCTGAAGAGCTTAACTTCCGTGTTCGGGATGGGAACGGGTGTGACCTCTTCGCCATCGGCACCAGACTCTTTGAGCTTGTTCGCTCAAAACCGGATAAAACCAACATTGGTTTGCACAAAATCAGGGACAACCATGCCCTTTTTATATCAAGGTTAAGTCCTCGATCGATTAGTATCTGTCAGCTCCACACGTCGCCGCGCTTCCACCCCAGACC
>NZ_JBHSNO010000023.1:0-32110 GCF_042655805.1 Sporosarcina soli
CGTAAAAAAGGTGCTCGCCAAATCAAGATGACATTGGAAGGCCAGTTTAATGTTGTCTACAATTTGAAGTGAATTAGAAGGATAATGAAAAAATATAATATTATATGTCCCATCAGAAGGGCGAATCCCTACAAACGTATTATGAAGGCAACTAAGGAACACAAAGTTGTGCCTAACCTGCTTAACAGGCAATTCAAACAGGAAACCCCTTGTAAAGTCCTTCTAACTGATATCACATATCTATTTTACGGGAAAAGTAAAAAGGCTTATTTATCAACTATTAAAGATGCTTCTACAAATGAGATTTTGGCTTATCAGGTCTCGGATCGGATAACACTTGACATCGCAACCGACACACTAAAGAGCCTAAAGAAGAATAAAAAGATCAAATTGGCTGAAGGTGCCTTTATCCATTCGGACCAAGGGAGTCACTACACTAGTCCTGTGTATCAAAAATTGGTCAAGAAGTATAAATTGGGTCAATCAATGTCCCGAAGGGGCAACTGTTGGGATAATGCACCGCAGGAGTCTTTCTTTGGGCATTTTAAGGATGAGGCATATATAAAGACATGTGAAACCCTTGACGAACTTAAACGGGAAGTTAGAGACTACATGAGGTATTACAACAATTATAGATATCAGTGGGATTTAAAAAAGATGACCCCTGTTCAATACAGAGATCATCTTCTTAATACTGCCTCGGCTTTTTAAAAATGTCCTTTACAAGGGGTACAGTTTACAAAGCCGCGTGGGTTTTTGGGTTTATTAAGTCGATGGTAACTTTCCCGCTATCTACGCTAGTATGCATCGTCTCATTATTGCGGTGTACTGCTTTTTGAATTTTGCCCATGGACGATCATTTCTCCGTCAATCTGGATTTTTTTTACTTCCCCGCCTTCCAACGCGTAATTCGTAACGTTGTCTCCATGAGTAATGATGTCCCCGTGAATAATCAAACTGTCGACTTTTCCGCCCTCTTTTATGCTTATTGCATTTGCTGCAAGCTCCGTTAACACGCCTTTCACTAAGGAATTTCCTACAGAGCCATATGTTGTCACGTTCTCTTCCACAGTCATATTCCCAATCGGTTTGCTAACTTGTATGCCTATTGAGCCATCACCATAAGTTGTAATGGATTTAAACTTAATATTGTCTACCGTGCCGTCATATTGGTTAAACCCTCTCGCACCTAACCCATATGTCGTAATATCTTGTGCCGCGAAATCTTTTACGGTGCCAAAGTTCACGAATCCTATGCCGCTTGGACCATAAGAGACAATCGAATTGTGGCTCACCCATTGGTGGACTTTGCCCCATGTATCCAACACCATATCATTCACACCGTAAGTGACAAGTTCACCATGATGCTCAACCATTTTCGCCTCAACGCCATAGACAATGAAAACAGCAGCAGTAATGATATCTGCTGTCCCAAAAGGTAACAGGCCGTTTGAATACACAGCGCCTGTCGTTAGCGTTTCTAGATTCACCTTGCCACCTTCATCGCCGAAACCGCAAACGAAAATACCCGAACCTATAACAGGAGCACTTTTAAAGCCCATGCTAATATTTGTTAACCTGCAATCAATTAGACTATTTTCATTAGGATTAAAATTATATACAGTCAGTGCCCCTTGGTACACATTCACACCATACTTTTGCGGTTGCTCGCTGTAATGCCTTGAATCGCAAGACGTAATGTGGAGTTGATCTGCAATGAGATTTATCTTGTCTGTGCCTTCCCTAGAAATAATGGAAACCTGTCCTGTAATCATTAAATTTTCAAGTACAATGTTTCCCATATCGGAAATTCCGCACATCGTATAGATGGCTCGATTCGTTTGTTTTGTTATTATTGTTAGGTTTGAGATGGTATTGTCGCGCGTCATAGCGAAGCCATCACTATTGTTAAAACTCATGATACAAGAATCCTTACTTTTTCCTGTTAATGTATAGCCTTCAGGCAACGTGATGGAATGAGGGGAAAGTATGGAGGTTTCAATTTCCAAAACTTGTGGCATATTTTCTGAAATAGCTTGCATCAATTCTAAAAGCGTATTTACTTTTGTGATTTTCATTTTAAAATGCTCCCTTTATTATTAAAATTCATTTCCTGTCAGACATGTAACTTAATTTTCCCTCGAATCTCATAATTATTCCTCGCTATAGATTCCGATTAAAAAAAGTCTTTCATCAATTCATGGAATTGATGAAAGACTTTTACAGACTAGATGAGATTGTTCCCACCTACATGCATGCTGCTTAGAGGCAGGGGTCATTCACATTGGCCCCCTCGTAAAGGGTAGTCATTGCAAGTATTCGACACGGTTTCGTCCGTTATTTTTGGCATGATATAACGCTTTATCACATCTTGATAGCATAGAATGCAAAGTATCGCCAGAGATATAGGACGTGACGCCAAAGCTGACGGTTTTATGTATAACAACTGGAAAAGTATGCCCTTCGATTTGTCTTCGGATTTTTTCAGCAAGATCGATCGCAGTCCCTAGAGGAGATTGTGGACAAATAATTAAGAATTCCTCGCCACCCCAACGTCCAATTGTCCCTTCATTTGATACAGACTCTTTTAATTGCATAGCCACTTCCTGTAAAACAAGGTCACCCACCTGGTGGCCATAATTGTCGTTTACTGCCTTAAACTGATCAATATCTAATAAGATGATCGAAAGGGGCATTTGCTTGCTTTGCGCACGCTCAAATCCATCTGTCAACAATCGATCTACCTGAAAACGATTGGGTAATTGGGTCAACTGATCGGTATGTGCCAAAATTTCAAGTTCTGTATTTGCCATCTTTAATTGTTGTGTACGTTCAGCTACTAGATGCTCCAGCTTTTCGTTTAATTTTTCCTGTGATGCTTGGTACTCTTTTTTCATAATGTTGATTTTATCGCCTAAAGCTAATGACAAAAAGATGGCTTCAAAAGCGGCCCCGATTGCAGGAACTTCCTCATAAATTCGAGGGTGAAATGGAATAACACTTAGAAACCCCAATGCCTGCACCATGATGGAACCGAGTAAAACCGTCCAGCCAATCATATAATACCGGGCCATTTTATGTCCTTTGAGTAATACAAATAAACCGGATAGCCAAAGAAAAAACGTAACGAATATTGCCATGATAATCAAAATAGTATTCATCATTGTTATGTCTGTAGTGAAATAAACGGAGAAAAAAGAGATGACAGTTGCCCCTAATAAACCATTAGCCATCCGATTGAACTGAGGAAAATTCCTTTTTAAATCAAGAAATTCTTTGCCAAATAAAATCATAAAGATTAATAGTAAATTCCCAATAAACGAAATGGATCTTGTAAAAAAACGTTCAGAAAACAAGTGTCCGACTAACTCCAAATCCAATGAATTCATAGATGCTTGATAGAAGATGAAACACAACATATAGAAGACATAATATAAATAGGCTTTTTCCTTTAATGAAAAAAACAAAAACAAATTATAGCTTAACAATGAAGTCATAAAACCATAAAAAAGGCCAGTATAAAATTTATAAGCAATGACTTTTTCAATAAAATCTTTTGTTGTATAGAAAAAAGAAATTAAGTTTAGCGGCATGATTCCATCTAATTTCACATAAATCGCCTCAATAGAGGGATCTTCTATATAGAATAAATTAGAACGGTAAGCAATTTCTTGATTCTTTATATGTGAAATTCCGCCCTTTTGCATGTCATATGTATCATCACTCTTTACTAAATACACTTCAATACTATTCAGTTTATCGGTCGCTTCCAACCAATAGGTTTCATCCAGGTCATGCATAATTTCATCCGCATGAAGCCTCAACCAAATCGTATCTTCTGTTTGCCCATAAAATAGATATTTCTGCTGACTCTGGATAAACGCCCTTTCATATTCATCGGACAAGACATCTTCTATCGTCAGTTTGTTCGTCGGATCACGATAAAATTCATAATACGTCCCCAAATTAATCGACTTTGCATCTTCCAATGCGTTTGCTGTTAAGGGGGTAAGCAAATTGAACAGAAATGAAGCAATGATTATCAATAGAAACGGTATGTATAGTAATACTTTATTTTTCATGTTGTTTTTTCATCTACTCTCCCATAATAATCAGTTAATTATTAAGAATATTAAAAAAACCGTTGACACTTTTATGGTGATTGTCTGCTACTTTGGAACAAGGTTCTTTATTCTTAATATCGACAGTTGCTTATCATTATGAAGATCATTTTAATAGCTTTGGTGAAGAAGTCTCTTTACATGAAAAAGAAGCTTCTCAAAAGTTTTCACAACTAATGAGAAGCCTTGGGTATATTCACTATGTTAGGTAAATCAGACAACAGTTGCTTTGAATACTAATTCGCTTAACTCTCTCTCGCTTATACCTAACCGTTCCGCTTGATGAATAGCATCCCTAAAATCCAAACGTTCAAGGGCTTTTGCTATTTGAAGGTAAGGGGTCATTTCGGTTGGTTGATCCCCCAATGTCTCAATAATCTCCTGGGATACAGGTAGTAATGGAAAGATATCTGCCGGGTTCTGTTTTAATATTAAGTCGATGAGTGAAAACATGCCTAACATGTAGTATTCATCGGATTTGTACTTCCCATTTCGCAAAGCAAGCAATTCGCACACATTTGCTCTTGTCAGGGAGTATTTCACAAGCGCTTTAACCCACCCATCCGGCTCTCCAGAACTTTTTTGATAAATGGCGAGAAATTGAATCCATTTTTTGAATTTCTGTAATCCCATTCTAACAATCGCATGGTGGATGGAGCTGATTTTTTTTGAAGTCCTGAAGGCATACGTATTTAAGTGCTTCAGCAGTTTATAGGTCAATGAGACGTCCCGCATGATCAATGCCGAAATTTCCTCAATATCGGGATTCTCTTCGTTTAGCAGTTTCAGGATTTCATAGTAGAGCAAGATATCTGAAGGTAATTTTTTTCTCTTAACGATATTTGGTTTCGCAAAAAAGTAACCCTGAAAAAGCTCATAGCCTGAAGATTTCGCTGCTTCAAACTGTTGATGCGTCTCTACTTTTTCAGCTAGCAGGATTATGTGAGGATATGTGCCTTTTAGTGCCTCTATCGCGGACCGCTGTGACTCGGTAGTGGAAAGAAAATCCACTTTGATGTAATCAATCGATTGAAAAAAGTTCGGATATAAGTTGTGTTGCCTTTGCAGAATGAAATCATCGAGTGCAAGTTGAAATCCCATATTCTTCAACTGCTTGAGCCTTGTCACAAGAGTAGACGTCAACGTTACATCCTCTAAAATCTCAATGACAACCCGATCAGGATCAAGCGTATCAAAAATATCTGTTTCAAGAAGCGTAGCTGAAAAATTGATGAATGTTTTCTTCACCGCAATCTGTTCAAATCCCGGCGACAAATATGTATTCACAATAACTGCGATTGTTGCTATTTCAGGATTCACATCCGGAAAAGCATTTCTATCGCTATTTCGATACAGCAACTCATACGAAAAAAGATCACCCTTCACATCCAGTATAGGCTGCTGTCCTACAAAAATCTCTTCCACTCCTACACCCCATTAATCATCTATTTATCTCACATTCCGCACCCTCAACTAACAAAATCACTGTCAGATTTTAAATTGTTGAACAAGACCATTCAACTCCTCAGCTAATTGGGCGAGTTGTGCAGAACTACCTGCCACTTCTTCCATAGAACTACTGGTTTGTTGCATGGAAGCAGCTGTTTCTTGCACGCCAGCAGCGGATTGCTCTGAAATTGCTGCTATTTCTTCAACAGAACCACTCATTTCTTCACTACTTGCAGAAATATCCGATAGGTTTTCAGAAATAATTGAAATGTTATTCACCACATCATTGACTGAATTCCTTATCTCCGTAAATGTATTGCTCGTAACTTGTAATTGCTCAGTTCCCCTTTGGACTTCCGTATAACCATCTTCCAAGGATATCGTAACCATGCTAGATTCACTTTGTATGGTATCTACAATTCCTGTAATATCAGTTACAGAAATAGCCACTTGTTCGGCAAGTTTTTTCACTTCCTCTGCCACGACTGCAAAACCTTTTCCATGTTCTCCTGCTCTTGCGGCTTCAATCGCAGCATTCAAAGCCAATAGATTGGTTTGATCTGCTATTTCCTTAATGACGACAACCAATTTTGATATTTCTTGTGTTTGCGTATCCAATCCTTTTATTTTCAAAACCGCATCGTGTACAATCGTATCGATCTTATTCATCTGATCGGTCGATATCTCCATCAACTGAGTGCCTTCTGCCGTTTTTCCAAGCACTTGTTGTGAAGCTCGTTGAATCGAATCCCCTTTTACATTCGCTTCTTCAACTTTCGTTGTAAAAACTTCCATAATCGTTGCAAGATCCGCAGCACTTTGGGCTTCATTTTCAATCCCATAGGCCAGTTCTTGCATTGTAGCAGCGACTTGTTCGGACGCCGCATTCACTTCATTCGATGATTGTGTTAGCTCCTCACTTTGTGCCGTAACCGTTGTGGAAACACTGTTAATTTTATGGAGTAGTTCCCGTGTATTCGCACTCATTTCATTCGTCGCAACGATCAACTGTCCGACCTCATCGCGTGTGTGTACCGCCAATGGTTCATGGCTTAAATCGCCAGCGGCAACTAACTGCATGCGTTCCATCACTCTGATAATCGGATTTGAAATGATCGAAGACACTAAAACTGCAGCTACCATACTGATAATCACAACAATCACTGTCACAAGTGCTACCATTTTGAAGGTACTTTCTCCATTGGAAATAATATTTCTTCCTTGTTCGTTTGTTATTTGTTCTCGCGCACTCGCTATCCCTTCGTATCCATTTATCAGTGCTGTACCGTCTTCCGCCAACTTTTCAAGATTTCGAAGGGCAACATCTTTGTTCCCTTTGTCGTATTCTTCAAAGACCTCACTAATAATTGCTTCTCTCCACATTACGGTTTCAACAATGAGCTGATTAAATTCCTTTGAAGTTTCCAATGCTTCAGCCTCGGCTTGATATTGTTTCCCCATCTCTGTATACTCATGGAATTGCTCTTTGTAATTTGGATTTCCAAACAATACATACGCCCGGACAGCAGCAAGACGATTTGCCATTGTTGTAGCCAACTTTTGATCAGCAACCAATAAGGGGACTTCCTGGTTAACAATGCCTTCAGCCATATTGTTACTATTTTTGACAGATATGAGATTGTAAACACCTAGTCCTATCACCAACAAAACAACAATTGAAAATGACAAAATCAATTTACTTTTGATACGCTTAAATCCTACTTTTTTCATCTGAAGTCCCCTGTTCTGTATGTAATCCTTACAAGAAATTCATGTCTGTTCATTTCAGCACATGATGATAGGCACTCATTTAATTTCCTGCTCCTCATTATCGGTACACTTAAAGTGCAGTGGCAATTAAAAAATCATTTCTGATCTGGTACCCTTAGATAGTCGGCATCCATTTGAAACACATATGCCATCGCATAAAGTACGAGAGGCTTTAATTCTACCTCTCCGTTCTCCCAGCTAACTAAGGTTCGCTTTGATACGCCCAACTTCTCGGCCAAGGCTTCTTGCGTAAAACCTTTTTCTACACGAGCCGCTTTAAGACTCAAATCAACATGTCGGTACATGTCGCAAACCTCCTTCTTTTATCGTTACATACACAATAGTACACTAAAAGTGCAGTGTCAACACAGAAAGTGCAGTGCCTGCCACAAGAATGTTTTAGATTCTGCACTTTAGGTATAGAATAGGCTATGAAAGGAGAGATGTTAGATGGAAGAAGATATAACGCTTTCGTATCAAAGAAAAGTTTTATCTGACAATATCCAAAGGTTTTTGGATAAAAGAGGGATAACACAAACTGATATGGCTCGCGATATAGGTATCGCTGAAACGACCGTCTCAAGTTGGATGTTAGGGAAAAGGTATCCGGGGTTGAAAAGCCAACAACGCTTGGCAGACTACTTCAATGTCAAGCGTTCGGACCTAACTGAAGAAAGGTCTTCAAACCAAGTTGACGTATCTCCGCAAACAGTCAAGATTCCGATTCTAGGTATTATTGCTTGCGATGACCCGATACTTGCGGAAGAAAATATAATAGGCTACCGCTACGAATCTCCGGTCGACTTACCGAGTGGATCGCTTTGCTACTTGGAAGCGAAAGGAGACAGCATGATACCAAAGATTCCAGACGGATCTCAAGTCCTTATCCGTGAACAATCAGTAGTTGAATCCGGGGAAATTGCGGCTGTTCTAGTCAATGGAGATAAAGAAGCCACCTTAAAGAAAGTGACAAGACAAGGAGATACGGTTCTGCTATTGCCCCTTAACAGTGATCATGATCCGATCATCATCAAGGAAGACTATCCAGCCCGCATTATCGGGAAAGCAATAGAAGTAAAGTACAAACTTTGAATCCAATCGATTGTAATTAAAAAAATAACCACCTCTACAATTTCTCAGAGGTGGTTATTCCTATGCTCATTATCATTTGTTTCCCTAGTTAAAAGGAAGGATGCCATCTTTCCGAAACAAACTGGCAATGAATGCCGGGGCGATTTCCTATTGATTCTTTTAATTAATAAACAAAAACAGCTGTTTCTCTCCCTCTACAGCCCCTATTTGCTTTAGTTGGTCTGTGTAGTCAATCCATTTTGACCTTTTATATCTTCTATCGACTTTTTCGTTTAGCTCTACTTCTATATCATTTATCAGACGAATTACTTTTATTACCGGCAAACCAAAGTGCTGGCTCGCGTGTTCATACGGAGATTTTTCTGCCAGAAGACTAAGAAAATGATCAGCTGTTTCCGCAATTTCGACCAAAGAATCTTCTAGTTCAATGACAAACTGATACAGGCTCCTTTTTTCTTCCGATAACTTTTTAACCTCGCTTCTTAACAAAGATGCCCTTAGCCGTTCATGCATTTTCCTCACATCCTCTTCATTAGAAGTGTTCAACTATTCTTAGAATGGTTGAATCCCCATTACCAACTTGCTTTTTTTACACCTGGTAGTTGACCTTTATGTGCAAGCTCTCGAAAAGCAATACGTGACATGCTAAATTTACGCATATATCCTCTTGGTCTTCCCGTAATTCCACATCGATTTTTCAAACGTGTCGGGGAAGAGTTCTTAGGTAGCTTATTTAAAGCTTCATAATCACCTTTCTCCTTCAATTCTTTACGTAGTTCGGCATACTGTGCTACCAATTTCCGTTGCCTTTTGTCTTTCGCCACTTTGGATTTCTTCGCCATTTTATTTTCTCTCCTTAAATCGTAATGATTACGTTTTATTTATTTGTTTATCATACAAGAGAGTTTTTAAAATAGCAACTAAATTTATTTCAGAATGCCTACTTTCGCAGAGAGCAATCAGTAAATAAATAAGGATGTTTCCGTCAAGATCAATCATCTCAACGGAAACATCCTCCAAAACATTAGTCTCTACGGATTGTTATGAACTGACATAAACAGCGTTAAAGAATTCATCAATATAATGGAAGGTGTTTACTTCCTTATTTTTTTCTTTTGCTTTTACGATTTCAACTATCTTATCATTAAAAGGTGTTGCAACGCCGTATTCCTTACCTTTTCTACTCACAACACCGTTGATATAATCGATTTCGGTCGTCCTGCCTTTCTCCAAATCTTGTAGCATGCTTGCTTTTGATTCGCGGTGTTGATCCCAGGTCTTTTTAAAGAAAGGATATTTACTTAGTATTTCTTTTGGGGTGCTATCCTTTAACTCTAAAAATTCAAGATCCACCCCCTGCATTTTCACTAAATCTATTCCTTGCGCATGAGCGACTTTAATTGTTTCATCGGCAAGATGGGCAAGACACCAATACCCCCTCGGATCATCTAACACTTCACCGAAGGTACAGCCAAGCGTAGCAGACATCCCGCTAAAAGTCGCATTCATTAAGAGCTTGGCCCATCTAATGCCGCGCAAGTTATTCGATACTTCAGACCCTCCTACATGCTGTAAAATTGTGTTCACTTTTTGAATTCGTTCAGTTACTTCCCCATTCATTTCCCCTATTTCAAAAGCGAAATCTTGTAGAGCTTTTCTCTTCGATGTTAATTCAGTAACACCCGGTTTAATCCATGTCGCTCCAAATCCTACTGCTCCACCAATCGTTCTCTCCTTCCCAATAATTTCTGCAACACTTTCTTCCGGAGCCCCGTTTTGAAGTGTACAAATCATACTTGTCGGATGAAGATGTGGTAAAAGCTTCGTCAGGACTTCTTCGTTTTCGAATTGCTTTGTCAATAGAAATAATAGATCGTACTTATGCGTCAAGTCATCTAAATGGTAAGCTTGCCCATGCGCTTTTTCTTGAATCGAACCTCGGATTTCAGTACCATTTTTTTGCATTGCCAAAACATTTTCTTTAAAGCCATCTATTAAATCCGCTTCTATGCCTTTTGAGTTTAATATGGTTCCCAACACTGTCCCGATTGCACCTACGCCAACGATCCCCATTTTCATCGTTTATCACCCTGTCCTATTTTTCTCAAATGAAGATAAAAACTAGCCATGCTCCCTTCAGCCTTTAACGCCATATGGCTGAAGGGAGTGCCCATCCCATAGAGCAGAATTCGTATTGACCAAAACTGCTAAACATTCTTTTTTAAGAAACCGACTCTCCCAAGTAAAGCTTGCGAATGTCATCATTTTTCTTCATGTCTTTTGATTGACCACTTAATGCAATGTGTCCATTCTCTAAAACATAAGCATAATCAGAGATTTCCAATGCCATATGTGCATTCTGTTCAACAAGTAAAATAGACACACCACTTCTATTGATCTCTTGGATAATCTCGAAGATTTCTTGTACAAGAATTGGAGCGATTCCTAATGACGGTTCGTCTAACAGCAACAATTTAGGCTTCCCCATTAAAGAACGTCCTATTGCTAGCATCTGCTGTTCTCCTCCACTTAAAGTACCCGCCTTTTGACTGCTTCTCTCTTTCAAACGTGGGAAGATTTCATACACTCTTTCCATGTCCTGTTTCACTTTCTTATCACGTCGTGTGTATGACCCGACCAATAAGTTTTCCTCAACCGTAAACAAGGGGAATACCCTTCGATTTTCCGGACAGTGAATGATGCCGTTTTGCACAATTTGCCCCGCATTTTTCTTCAGCATGGACTCACCGATCAATTCATAAGTCCCTTTTTCAGGTTGGAGTAGCCTCGATATCGTATTTAATGTTGTCGTCTTTCCGGCACCATTCGCCCCCAATAAAGAGACGATTTCTCCTTCCCGGACTTGCAACGTAATCCCTTTCAACGCGTGAACATGACCGTAATATGTGTGAATATCAGTTAGTTGCAGCAACTTCTTTCACCTCTCCTAAATAAGCCTCAATCACGGCTGGATTCTTTTGCACCTCTTCCGGCGCCCCTTCAGCAATTTTTCGACCAAAATTCATGACTGTCACATAATCAGACACTCTCATAACGAGCGACATATCGTGTTCAACAATCAGCACCGTATAATTCATTTCATCTCTTAAACGCACAATTAATTCGCTTATTCTTTTTGTTTCCGTTGGATTCATACCTGCTACGGGTTCGTCTAATAAAATCAGTTTCGTATCCGACATCATTGCTCTTCCTATATCCACCATCTTTTGATAACCAAATGAAAGATTAGTTACTTTCTCATTTGCCAGCTCAGAAATCCCTAGCATCTGCATCACTTCTTCCGCTATTTGAATCGACTCTTTTTCTGTTTTTCTTATTGACGGCAGATTAAGGGCAATCGAAAAAATATTCTTTTTCAATACAGGATGCAGACCTGTCAACAAGTTATCAAGTACAGACATGTCTGCAAACAACTCCACATTTTGAAAACTGCGTGCAATGCCTTCCTTAATCACTTGATGGGGCTTGAATTGCAATAAATCCTTCCCATTAAATCGAATCTCTCCGCTAGTTGGCGTATAGAAACGACTAATATTATTAAAAACAGTTGTTTTTCCCGCCCCATTCGGACCGATGATTGAGTGGATCGTTCCTTGCGACACTTCAAAAGAAAGTTTATTGATGGCCGTAAGTCCCGCAAACTGTACAGTTACGTCTTTAAACGTTAACATCTTTTGCAACACCCCCGCTCTTCAGCACTTTTCCTTCTTTATTTTTCCCTACAAGTAAACGCGACTTCCTTTTTCCTTGTAACAAGCCAAGCCCCGAAACCAATCCTTTTGGAAGAAACAAAATAATTAAGAAAATCGCACATCCAAGCACTAAATTTGTTAAACCGATAAAGGAGCTTGTCAATTCCGGGATCACTGTAAAAATAATTGCACCGATCACCGCTCCTGGAATAGACGCCAATCCACCTACAACAATCATGCCTAACAATAAAAAGGAAGTGACCATTGTAAAATCATTTGGACTGACAAAGCCGATCCAATAAGCATACAAACCTCCCGCCAAACCAGTGAAAAAGGCACTGATCACAAACATGATTGTTTTATAGAAGGAAAGGTCGATGCCTGTTGCTTGGGCAGCAATTTCACTCTCACGTATCGCTACAAAAGCTCTCCCCATGCGACTTTTCAAAATGTTATACAAAAGCCAAGTAATAAAAATCGTGATAATGATCACTGCATAAATGAACTGTGAATCACTTGCCATCAAACTAGGTCTGGAAAGCGCCATGCCAGAATAGCCGTTTGTTAAAGAGTTCCAATTCAGCGCAAGTTGAGGAACCGATAAGCCGAACCCCAGCGTAGCTACCGCCAAAAATTGTCCACTTAAACGAATTGCCGGTAGCCCAATGACTAATCCGACAATGCCCGTGACAACCCCGGCCAAAGGAAGGGCCACAAGGAAAGGAAAGCCGAACTTCGACGATAAGATAGCGGCAGCATATGCACCAATTGCTAAAAAGCCCGCATGCCCAACAGATATTTGTCCTCCGTAGCCAATTAATAGATTGAGCGCCATTGCCCCGATTGAATAAATCATGATCATGACGAATATCGTCATAAAATAACCGGATTTTCCAATAATAAGCGGATAGGTCAGCAACAATAGAACAAATAAGAGTAACCAAACTCTTTTATTTCCCAACATTTGTTTCAATCTGCATCACACCTTTTTGACAATTTTTGCGCCACCAAAGATTCCTTGAGGCCGAATATACAACACGAGAATAATGAGTAGGAACACGCAGATGACCTTCATATTCGGATCAATATAATAACTAACCATATTTTCCAAAACGCCAATCATTAACGCACCTAATACCGCACCGCCTAAATTCATAAAACCGCCGAGCACCGCTGCCGCAAATGCGAATACGAGAATGTCTAACATCATGTTCGGACTTAGAAAAGTCATCGGTGCGGTTAGCATACCTGCAATTCCACCGAGCACTGCCGCAGCTATCCATACACCATTAAAAACACGTGTTACCTTTATGCCCATTAGTTCGGATGTCTTAATATCTTGCGAAGCCGCACGTGTCGCCAATCCCATTTTCGTATAACGGAATAATAGAAAAAATATAGACATCAGCAACACGGTTATACCGACAATAAATAATTCATTTTTACTAATATAGATTCCCCAGAAATGTAAGGGTTCCGCTGTAATTGCTTCCGGGAATGGGGATGGATGATAGCCCCAAACAAGCCCAGCAATCCCGTTGAGTATCATGAATAGGCCCAATGTGAGGACAACTTGGTTTAAATGAGGTGCTGATTGCACTCTTTTCATCACTAGCCAATACAAGATGAAACCCATTATTGCAGCAAAGACAAGTGCCAATAATAGTGATACTAAATAAGGTAGCTCAAACCCGGCTAAAAAGATGTAGCTGACAAATGTGGTCACCATGGCCATTTCTCCATGAGCAAAGTTCACAACCCCGGTTGTCCTAAAGATTAATACAAGTCCTAAAGCAGCCAATGCATAAATACATCCCATCACCAACCCAGCAACAATAATTTGCATCGAATCTCACCTTCTTTTATTTAATGAAAAAATAGGACTAACTTCCCTTAGATGAGTCAGCCCTATTCCCTTTCTTCATCAGTCTTCGTATTCAATTTCCTTTGTTGCCGGGTCAATGGTAATTGCGCCTGTAATCGGTTGAATTTGCCCATCTTTCGCTTGTGTCATAAACATCGACGTAACTGCATAATGATTGTCTTCGCCCAAGGTTATGCTTGTGTAGAGTGAACCTTCCCATTTATCGAATGAATAGAAGGTTTCCAAGAAATTGTCCCACGACAAATCGTCGCCCGACCTTTCAATCGCTTCCACTAGTACTTGCGCATATCCCCAACCATACTGACCGAATCCTGCCAAAGGATCTTTCGGATAGTCTTTTCCAAATCGCTCAATAAATATTTTTACCTGCTCATCATCGGGGAATAGTTCAGCATTTGGCATAATTGAGCTACTATATGACCCTTCCCATACAGCTTCCCCAGCTAAGTTAAATAGATTATTATCATTGCCGCCTACCGCTGCGACGATATAAGCAGGTTCTGTTAAGCCGATTTTATACATTGCTTTCTTCAGATTTGCTGCAGGGTTCGGGCTCCCGAAGTAGAAAACGACATCTGGATTTACCTTATTCAACTTTTGGGCTTGTGAGCTGAATTCGGTATCTTGCGGAAGAAATGTGACCTCTTCGACGATTTCAGCATCTGGATATTTAGCAATTGCGTTCTTTACCGCTTGATAACCTTCTTTTCCTAGGTCATCATCTTGATAGGCGATCGCTAACGTCTTCGCATCTAATTTATTCACCGCATAATCCAAGTAAATCTCTGCTTCCAAACGATAGTTCATGATCCCTGACCCCATAAAGTTTTTGATAGGAGGATCATATAACGTTGTTAAGCCCACGCCTGTCAACACCATCGGTACACCTTTGTCGGTAATATAATCCTTGATGGCCAATGTATTGGCTGAACCGACATTGCCGACCATTGCAAATACTTTGTCCTCTTCTACAAGACGTTGGGCAAGTTGTACTGCTTTAGCTGGCTGATATTGATCGTCATACGCAATCAGTTTTAACTTCCGACCGTTGACGCCACCATTTTCGTTAACATACTTAAAATAGGAGTCCACTCCTTTTCGAGTCAGATCATAGATTGCCGTTGGACCGGTCTGCGGCCCTAAGTGTCCGATTAAAATTTCATCGTCTGTTACCCCCTGTGCATTTCCTGAAGCTTCTGCACTTCCTGTATCTTTATCACCGGTATCCGCATCCGCACCTCCTTCACCGTCATTACAAGCAGCTAACAGGAGAGCAAGTATCATAACGAACATGAACAAGAAAAACTTCTTTTGAATTTTCATCCTAATTCCCCCTTTATACTTTAATATTTGCTTTTCATTTGCCACTTTCTATTACTCAAAGGTTTACTGTCTTCGGACCGGTTATAGCGTCCTTTACCACCCCCCTTTTGTTAGCGCTTTCAAATATATTCGATAACATTAACAGGTTTAATCAAAATCGTATTCTACTCACTCATTTAGCAGTTAGCGGCTGAACAACCATAAAGGATCTCATCTTTCAAGCACTTTTTCTTTCAAATACTCTAATTCAAAACCCACCTTCTCGCTTAATTCTTCAATCGTGATATCCTTAAGTATTTCAACCACTTTTACGCCATCTTCGGTAAATTTAAAAACAGCATAGTCGCTAACCAATAAATCTACTTTTCGAACCCCACTCGTGTCATACGTTAAGTTTTGGACAAGCTTCGATTCTCCATTTTTAGTAAACAATGTTGCAGCAGTAATTACTTTCTTAGCACCTATTAGTAAGTCCATTGCACCGCCAACACCTAGAATGGGTTGATTAGGAACAGACCAATTGGCAATTTTTCCATTTACATCCACCTGCAATACCCCTAGAACAGCAACATCTACATGTCCGCCCCGGATGAGGCCGAAAGAGTCCGCGCTACTAAAAAATGATGAACCTTTCAAATTTGTTACGGGGTCTTTTCCTGCATTCGTTAAATCAATATCAATCTGCCAATCTATGGGAGATGGGCCCATACCGAGCAATCCGTTCTCCGACTGTAAATACACCTTTCTATCGCCTAGATATTCAATCACTAAAGTCGGAATACCAATTCCTAAATTCACAACTTGTCCTTCCTCTAACTCTTCCGCAATACGTTTTGCGATTATATGTCTTTTATTTTGAAGCAACATAAGAGCCCCCTTTTTTTCTATAACCACTTTTAATAATGTAATCCACATAAGCGTGAGGCGTCACAATATGTTCTGAGTCTAACTCACCGACTTCGACAATCTCATCCACTTCGGCTATGACAACTTTACCAGCGGTCGCCATCATCGGATTAAAGTTTCTCGCAGTCGTATGGTAAATTAAATTGCCTAATCGATCCGCCTTTAAAGCTTTAACGAGTGCAATATCCCCCTTAATGGCCTTTTCAAAAATATAACGTTCTCCGTCAATTTCACGCTCTTCTTTCCCGTTGGCCAGTTTGGTTCCTACAGCTGTCTTTGTATAAAATCCACCAATTCCAGCACCTCCGGCTCTAAGAGCTTCGGCAAGTGTTCCTTGTGGTATCAAATCGATTTCTAACTCCCCATTTTGCCAAGCATTCACAGCCTCCTTATTCACTGTAAAATACGAGCCAATTGCTTTCTTAATCTTTCCTTGCATAAATAGCTTGTGTAAGCCCAGTCCATCATCTCCTAAATTGTTACTGACAACTGTCAAATCTTTAATGGGAGCTTCCAATAATTCATCTAAAATGGTTAAGGGCGTTCCTGATAAACCAAATCCGCCAACCAATAACTTATTCCCACTCTTAACTAAATGCCGAATTTCCTCTTTTTCAATAACTTTATTCATTTTCATCCCCCTGACAAAATAATTTCCTCAATAGTCTGTTATTTAACGTCAAATTTGTTGGTTGCCAAACAAAAAGTTTGGGGTCAAAGTGATTTAATTGCCACGTTATCAGACTATGGTCCGATTGTACTTCAACATAGAATATTCTGTCAATACATATTAAATTTTTTCAAGAATTAGAAGATGTAGGCTGATCAATCGCGCCTCGGCGTGATTGCGTCCAGATTTTGAATTGCGCTTTCTAATGGCTGGTGCCTTAATTTCTGCAAAGAACGCAGAAATTAAGGCAAATCGAACCCTTCGCCGTTCGATTCGCAATTCACCCCTTTCAAAATCTGTGACATCCACCGGAGGCTTGGGCCAACAGGATGTTGGTCACTCAGGTGTTGCCGCAGGACGCGGCGACCTTAGCCTGAATTCCTCTAATCAGCAAATCTTTTTGTACTGAAAGCGAAGCGTCAGCTACAGGGAGTTTGGACTCCCTCTGATTGAAATGCCTTCTGGCATTCATCTCGCAACTTCTGGAAGTGGGGGACTTCTGCTGAATCAAGTTAAAGCTAAATTTGTTTTAAAGCGAGAAAAAAAGGAGATTAATAATTTTCTTATGGAAATATTCGCACATTGTACTATAATAGGCTTTACTAGACCTAAGTCTACTAATTGGCAGTTTAAAAAGCTAAGCATGCTATACTACAGTCTAATTAGAATAGGAGCGATTTGTTTGGTTAAACAAGAATATAAACAAGTTAGAGGCAAAAAGACGAAAAAAAAAATCTTAGAAACCGCGTTAAAATTATTTGCAGAAAAAGGGTATGATCAAGTAACAGTTGATGAAATCTGTGAAAAGAGCGATTCATCTAAAGGTTCCTTTTACCAGCATTTTTCATCGAAATCGACTATATTTTTGGAGAAATTCTTTGAAGTAGATGACCATTATGTCCAAGTGATAGAAAATCTACCTGAAGGCATGGATGTATATGAAAAGATTTCTATCTTCTTTCATGAAGCCCTGTGCATTATCAATGATCAGATGGGAAAGGACTTAATGAAAGTCATTTATAGTTCTGCGCCTATCTCAAATGAACACACTTATTTTTTAAATAAAGATCGTGACCTGACTTGCATATTCATGTCTTTTGTCGAGGAAATTCAAGGAAAACAAGCAAACGAGACCACCTCTCAAGCAAACGATCTATTGATGATCTTAAATCAGGCAATGATGGGAGCAATATACTATTGGACGGTTAGCAAAAACGAACAAAGTTTACCCGACCTAGCCAAACCAATCACTCAAACAATGATTGAAGGTCTGAAAGCTTTGAACAATAAACCATGATGCTGAAATTCTTTATTTCTTATTACTCCCACACTTCAAGAGTTTTTTGTTACGCCCACCCGGAAACTAAAAAAAGCACTGAGATTTCTGCCATAATCGGCTAAAATCTCAATGCTTTTTTATTTATGTTGTTAAAAGAAAGAAGCTGTCCCAACTCTCATTTGAGACAGCCTCTATTATAACCGGGGTATGCGATTCCGCATTTACCATCAGCATTAAAGAGGAACTTTGATCGTTCCTGTATTTACAAACAATCGCCTGTTATGCTTGTGGAGGTGTTCCTTCAGCGTTTCCTAAAACTACATCGATTTGGATTAACGCATCTTCTGGTAATGCTGATACGCCAACTGTTCTTCGTGCAGGGGTTCCGCCTGGGAAGAATGTTTTGTAAACTTCGTCTACAGCATCCATATCCGCGATATTTTTAACGAAGATATTTACTTTAACGACATCGTCCATAACGTGGTCGATACTTTCGACAATTGCCTTAACATTTTTCAAGCACTGCTCAGCTTGCTCTTTTACACCACCAGCTACCAATTGGCCAGTTTTTGGATCCAAAGGTAATTGACCTGAAAGGTGATTATAATGAGAGAACGCTACAGTTTGTGTAGACAATGAACTCTTTGGTGCATTTTCAGTGTTGCGTGCCCAGATAACGATTCCATGTCTGTCTTCAACAGCTTGTGGAGGTGTACCGTCTCCGTGTGACACGACTGCTTCCATTTGTACCAAAGCACCCATAGGTAGAGCTGAAGCTTCAACTACTGTGCGTGCAGGGACATAGGCAACAGTTCTAGCGATAGCGGAGTCTGGGAAGAATGTTGAATAAACTTCGTTTACCGCTTCGATATCTGAAAGGTCTTTAACGAAGATCGTCATTTTAACAATATCGTCAAAAGGAACGTCGATACTTTCTAAAATTGCCTTGATATTTTTCAAGCACTGTCTAGCCTGCTCTTGTACACCGCCAGTTACGAATCTGCCAGTTTTTGGATCGATCGGCAATTGAGCTGAAAGATAATTGTAATGTGAGAAAGCCACAGTTTGCGTAGATAGAGAACTTGTAGGGGCTTTCGCCGTGTTATTTGTAAGCTTTACAAGGTCGCCTGCTTGTGGTGCGTTTGGAATTGAACCTTCACCGTGTGAAAGAAGTGCTTCAACTTGTACCATAGCATCCATAGGCAAAGCTGCAACTGCAACTGTTGTCCGTGCTGGAACATAAGTTGGGAAGAATGTTTTATAAACTTCGTCTACAGCGTCGGCATCTTTAATATCCTTAACGAATACCGTGATTCTAACGATATCGCTCATAACATGATCGATGCTGTCTACAATTGCCTTGATATTGTTAAAGCACTGTTCAGCTTGCTCTTTTATACCACCAGCAACCAACTTACCAGTTTTTGGATCGACTGGCAATTGAGCTGAAAGATTGTTGTAATGAGAGAACGCTACAGTTTGTGAATAAAGACCGTTACCGTTTGGAGCATTTTCCGTATTTTTTGCTGATACTGCGTTATAGTTGCTCATAATACGATTTCCCTTCTTGATAAATATTTACTAACCAAAGTATGCACCGAAAAAGCCGTTCTAAACCGCTCTGAGTGCTATGCAATTATAGCAGAACTTGTTCACTTTGGCTAACGTTTTGTAAGAGATGAACAAAAAGCTTCTCACAAGTCCATTGAACTTATGAGAAGCTCTTTTTTTATTCAGTATGATGTGATTACATCATACCGCCCATAAACTTAGTTCTTAATAATTTCGCGTTTGTTTAAAGGCAGAACAGGACGATGGTTATCAGGAAAAATTTGCTGAAATGCTTGAATTTGTTCTTTTGACATTTCAATTGGCTTTTCAAAAACAATCCATTTTACTTCTTCTGCACACGGTGGCGTCGTTAATGAACCATTATAATGGAAAGATGTTTGATCTGAAGGGAGTAAAGCTTGTAAATCAACAGGTTCCTTAATGGAAATATCTTTTTCATTTTTATCCTTTGGCAGTGCATCCCAAACAGGTGCTAAGTTTTCGTTTTCTATTCCTTCTTGAATCATCAAACCAAGTACTGCAAGCTCACCGTTCGTACTTTGGTGCACAAGATGCAGTTCCATATCAAATTGTTGACTATTAAATTGATGCTCGCTTGGTGTATGGAAATGAAATTGAACAAGTTTGTATTCCTTTCCTTCAACCACAATGTTGTTGCTTGGTGTTGCGGCGTTAGCCTGTATTGTATGACCGTTATTGACTATTGAAAATGGTGTCGGTTTATATTGTATTTCGATATTTTCCGATCCTTCACTCGCTTTCACCTGAGAGAATTCGATATTAATCGGTGATTGTTCATTTCCTTGTATACAAGCTGAGAATGCGGGTACCAATTCTCCCCAATGTCCAGGACCTGTTTCTCCTTCGTAAGACCAATGAGCAGTGGGTACATTATGTATTGTTTTGTTATCTTGCATGTCAGTTACTTCTACTTTTTTTGGTATAGTTGTTTCTTTTGTCTGATCTGAGCAAGCTACGAGTAAAAAGCTTAAAGATACAACTAAAAATGGATACAATAAGTTCTTTTTCATATTTGGCCAATTCCCCTCTTCCTTACTTTTTCTATCTCTGCATATAGAACACAATACTAAAAATTGCATAAAATACAAAACATTATTTACCAAAAACATTTATATTAAACAATATCGTTAATATATACTATATGTTTATACAAAAAAATGAATAAACATATGAATTATCTCTCGGTGCTTAATGACTGGTTTCCATTCTAATGAAAAGCATTTTTTGCTTCTTGCCAATCCTCCGCTGACCAGAAGTGAAAAGGTCGCTTGGAGAAGTACATGCAAACCTCTTGAAAGAATGGAACTGTAAAGTATCCCTCGATACTTCAAGGATGGCATCCAACGAAAAATAAAAAGAAACATACGGACATCTAACACGTGGACTAGAAAAAAGGCCTCTCAACAATTCAGCGAATTGATGAAAGACCTTCATATATAGAGTTATTTACTGGCGCTTACGACCAATAAAATGTCCACCGTATGATAAAACATGCTCTAACCCTTGATTTAACTAGGGTAATGAGTTTTTATCACATCATGCCGCCCATTCCACCCATGCCGCCCATGTCAGGCATTGCAGGTGCGTTTGGTTCTGGTTTGTCGGCGATAACCGCTTCAGTTGTCAAGAACATTGCTGCAACGGATGCTGCGTTTTGTAGCGCTGAACGAGTAACTTTAGTTGGGTCAACGATACCTGCTTGCATCATATTCACCCATTCGCCATCTGCTGCGTTGAAGCCAGTGCCGACTTCTTCACGTTTTAGGCGATCGACAACGATTGAACCTTCAAGGCCAGCGTTGTTTGCGATTTGACGTACAGGCTCTTCCAGTGCACGAAGAACGATTTTCACGCCTGTTGCAACGTCACCTGCTGTTGAATCTAGTAGAGTTTCTACTTTGTTATAGACGTTTACGAGCGCTGTTCCACCACCGGAAACGATTCCTTCTTCAACCGCTGCACGCGTTGAGTTCAATGCGTCTTCGATACGAAGTTTGCGTTCTTTCAATTCTGTTTCAGTAGCTGCGCCGACTTTGATAACTGCTACGCCGCCTGCCAGTTTTGCAAGACGCTCTTGTAGTTTTTCTTTGTCGAACTCAGAAGTTGTTTCTTCCAATTGAACACGGATTTGGTTGACACGGCCTTCAATTTTAGCTGAGTCGCCGCTTCCTTCAACGATTGTTGTGTTGTCTTTTGTAACAACAACTTTTGCAGCCCGTCCAAGTTGCGTAATATCTGCAGATTTCAGGTCAAGACCTAGATCTTCTGTGATCACTTCTCCGCCTGTCAATGTTGCGATGTCTTCAAGCATCGCTTTACGGCGATCTCCGAAGCCTGGTGCTTTTACAGCAACTGCGTTGAATGTGCCGCGAAGTTTGTTGACAACAAGTGTTGCAAGCGCTTCACCTTCTACGTCTTCAGCGATCATTAGAAGCGGTTTACCTTGTTGTACGACTTGCTCAAGTACAGGAAGGATTTCTTGGATGTTGGTAATCTTTTTATCTGTGATCAGAATGTAAGGGTTGTCAAGAACCGCTTCCATTTTATCAGTATCTGTTGCCATGTAAGCCGATGCATAACCACGGTCGAACTGCATACCTTCTACAACGTCGAGTTCAGTTGTGAATCCTTTTGACTCTTCGATTGTGATAACGCCATCGTTACCAACGCGCTCCATTGCTTCAGCGATCAGTTCGCCGACTTCTTCATCACCTGAAGAGATTGCAGCAACTTGTGCAATTTCTTGTTTGCTTTCGATTTCATCGGAAATAGACTGTAAACCTTCCACAGCTGTTGCAACTGCTTGTTCGATTCCTTTACGGATACCTACCGGGTTTGCACCAGCTGTAACGTTTTTCAAACCTTCACGGATCATAGCTTGCGCAAGAACCGTTGCAGTTGTCGTACCGTCACCAGCGATTTCGTTTGTTTTGGAAGCCACTTCTGCTACCAGTTTTGCACCCATGTTTTCGAATGCATCTTCTAGTTCGATTTCACGAGCGATTGTCACACCGTCGTTTGTAATAAGTGGTGAACCAAATTTTTTCTCAAGAACGACGTTGCGTCCTTTTGGTCCAAGCGTTACTTTTACAGCATCTGCTAATGTATCTACACCACGGAGCATTGCACCACGTGCGTCTTCGTTAAATTTAATTTCTTTAGCCATTTATAAGTTCCCTCCTGATTTTCGTGTTTTCATTTATGAATTCTCAAACGGCTTATTAGCCGATGATTGCTAAAATGTCGCTTTCACGCAGGATTAGAAATTCATTACCTTCATATTTCACTTCAGTTCCGGAATATTTAGAGAAGATGATCCGATCGCCTTCTTTTACTTCCAGTTCGATGCGCTGGCCATTCTCTAGAACGCGTCCGGTACCTGCTGCTACAACTTTCCCTTCTTGCGGTTTCTCTTTCGCAGAATCCGGTAGTACAATACCACTTGAAGTTTTTTCTTCTGCCTCGATTAGTTCGATTACGATACGGTCACCTAATGGTTTCAACAAGTGAAACAACCTCCTCAAAATATTTTCTTGGATTTTAGCACTCGACCTACCGGAGTGCTAACACATTTTCTATCATAAAGAAGATTCAAATTAATTGCAAGCAAAAACTCTAGACATTTCTCTTTGCTTATCGAACTGGAAAAAGATAAAATGAACGTCAGCCACATATGAAGGAGTGGATACGTTGAAAAATTGGAAAATGTATATCTATTTGCTACTGACGTATATTGCTATGCAAGTCGGGAGTGTCTATTTAGCTGAGTTATTGATCGGTTATATGAAAAGCAAACCTGGTTTGCAAGAGCTCCAAGCCACTTATCACGGGTTCGCTTGGTCCCTCTTTATTGTCAACACAATTGCGGCAATCATTTTTCTTGTATTGATTGCACGGAATAAGAAATTCATGCAAGTTTTCAAAGGAAAAAAAGCGTCTATCGGAAGTATCTTCCTTTGGGGGATTATCGGATTCTTTCTCGCAATGGGCGGACAAATGCTCGCTGCCTCCATCGAGTCGATGTTCGGTGTTACGCCAGGATCCGACAATACTGCGTTACTGACGGATATTGCAAAAACGTCACCGATTGTCATCATTTCAATGGTACTATTTGCACCCTTATTGGAAGAACTGGTGTTTAGAAGAGTGATTTTCGGCGGGATCTATATGAAAACAAATTTCTGGATTGCTACTCTTGTGAGTGCAGTGGTCTTTGCCGCCGTTCACAATGAACTCGAACATCTACTTATCTATACGATGCCGGCATTGGTCTTCGCCTATTTGTATTACCGAACCAAATCCATCCTGACACCGATGATTGCCCATGGACTGATGAATGGCTTTGTTGTCGTCGTCCAGCTAAACTATGATAAGCTTCAGAGGTATATTGAAGAAATGGAAAAGGTCAAACAAGCGGTGATTATTTTTATTCAATGAAAAAAGCCTTCCAATCGGCTTAAGTTAACCGATTGGAAGGCTTTTTTCAATCTATTTAGCGACCCATCACTTCGTCAATTTGACGTTGTTGCTCCGCCTTTACCTCGTCCAATTGACGCTGTTGCTCTGCTTTTAAATATTTCCGATAACCGAAACGTGAGATGAAAATACTTAATTCATAAAGAGCGAACATCGGAACTGTAACAAGTAAATGTGACATCAAATCTGGTGGTGTAATAAATGCCGCAATGACAAAAAGCGTAAAATAAGCATATTTTCTAATTTTTACAAGCCTAGTCGGACTGACAAGACCGAGCCTTGTCAGAAATAACAAGACGACCGGCAACTGAAACACAACACCAAATGGAATCAGAATTTGAAATAAAAACGTGAAGTACTCATTGATACCAATGGTTTGTGTAATCCCAAGTTCTCCGGATAAAGTAATCATGAATTTCATGACATAAGGCAACAGAACAAAATAAGAAAACGAGACACCTGCTACAAAAAGAAGAAATGTGAACGGGATATAATTCCGTGTCGCGCGTCGCTCCTTCTCATGTAAACCCGGCGTGATAAATGCCCATAGCTGATACATAATGACCGGTGAGATGACGACGAAGGAAATGAAAATAATCACTTTCATATAAATCATAATCGGATCTAAAACAGCAAATGAATGCAGAGGGCTTTCTTCAACACCCCCTGACAGCATGGGCTCTATTTCCCCCGTATACTGCGATTGTAGAAACTTAATGACCGGCTTTGCAACAAAGAAGCTGCCTGCCACCGCTATAACAAAGAAAACGACGATTACCGTCAGCCGTTTTCTAATCTCATCTATATGCTCAATGACTGTTAAATTTTTTTCTATCATCGGACAGACATCCTAACTTACTTCAGTTCTTCTTTTTTGTCTTCCACTTTCTGAACTTCCGCTTTTTTCACGTCATCATCATCCACTAAACCTTTTGTGGCGTTTTTAAATTCACGTAATGAAGAACCGAACGCCTTCCCGATTTCCGGCAATTTCTTCGGACCGAATACGAGCAATGCAATAATTGCGATAATAATTAAACTTCCTGGACCTGGCATCCCGGACACCTCCCTCGTAATATGTCTATTTTACACGAAAACCGCGCGGAATACCATTGATGGACCATCACAGATGTGACTGTTTTACGTCATTTTTTATAAAGTATATGAGCGTTTGCAATTCTACGGATAAATCGATCGTATGCACACGAACTGTTTCAGGTACGGATAAGCGAACCGGTGCGAAATTCAAAATACCTTTGACACCCGCTTGTACAAGTTGGTCGGTCACATCTTGTGCAATCCGCGAAGGGACTGTCAAAATGACATGTTCAATTTTCAATTCTTTGATTTTTTCCTGTAATGTATCGGGATGGAAAGCTGGAATACCACTCATCTCTGTACCATCTATTGATGCTTTGGGATCGAACGCGACGACGATACGCGTATTATGGTTTTTCTGGAAATTATATTTTAAAAAAGCATTCCCCAAACTGCCAACCCCAATTAATGCAACATCGGTCTCCGCGTCCTCATCAAGTGTCTTTCGGAAAAAATCGACAAGATAATGCACATCATAGCCATATCCTTTTCTTCCGAGCGCACCGAAATGAGAAAAGTCACGACGGATTGTCGCTGCATCGATTTTCATCACTTCACTTAATTCACTAGACGATACACGCTTTTTTCCTGAATTAGCGATATTTTGAAGAAATCTATAGTAAAGAGGCAATCGCTTTGATGTCGCCTGTGGAATTTTTGGCGTTTCCTCTCTCATGTGGAACCTCCTGTACGGTACTTTTAGCCGATTCTATCGTACAGTAGAAGTCGGCTGTTGTAAAGTCGGTCATCGCTCGCTTTACGCCCTCTCATCGTCCCCAATTCGCCATGATGATTCTGTCGATAGCAGTAGGGAATATCTCCTGAATTATGATAAACTAAAGGAGAATTGAGGTGCTTACGATGATTGTTTTACAAGTGAATGGATTGACAAAATCATTTTCAGGAACAGATATATTAACCAATGTACGGCTCGAAGTGCAACATCGTGACCGTGTCGCTCTTGTTGGCCGAAACGGTGCGGGCAAGTCCACCTTGCTTAAAGTGATTGCGGGTGAAATGACGGCGGATTCGGGCGATATCATTGTCCCAAAAGACATTCGAATCGGCTATCTCGAACAGCATACCGGCATCGATTCCCCACTCTCGATTTGGGAAGAAATGATGACCGTATTCGAACCGCTCCATGCCATCGAAAGACGGTTGCGCACACTTGAAGGACAGATGGCCGACCCAGCCGTCTATGAGAACTCATTGGAGTACGATAAAGTTATGAAAGAGTACGACGCCTTGCAAATCGAGTTCAAAGATTCCGGCGGCTATCAATACGAATCAGATACGCGCTCTGTGCTGCACGGCATGCGCTTCTATCCTGAAGACTTCGATAAGAGCGTGAACCTGTTATCCGGAGGCCAGAAAACGAGACTGGCCCTCGCCAAAATGCTCTTGAGTAAACCGGATCTTCTCATCTTGGACGAACCGACCAACCATTTGGATATCGAAACGCTAGGCTGGCTGGAAAAATACCTCGTGTCCTACGAAGGCGCCCTTCTGATTGTTTCCCATGACCGCTACTTCCTCGATGAAATTGTCACGATCGTTTATGAAGTATCACGAAAAAAAGTGACGAAATACACAGGGAACTATAGTGCCTATCTCGATGAAAAAGCGAAAAACTATGAACGGGATCGCAAGTTATATGAAAAGGATTTGTCCGAAAAAGCAAAGCTCGAAGACTTCATCCAGCGGAATATCGCCCGGGCCTCCACGTCCAAAATGGCAAAGAGCCGTCGTAAACTGCTTGAACGAACCGAATGGATGGATGCACCTGATGGAAACGAAAAATCCGCCAGCTTCTCTTTTTCAATCGAACGTCCAAGTGGTAATGATGTTTTAAATGTGGAGAATTTAGCAATTGGCTATGATGGTACCCCCCTTTCCACTAACATTGATTTCCGGGCGTACAAGCATGATCGAATTGCAATTATCGGGCCAAATGGCGTCGGAAAATCAACGTTATTGAAAACGATCGTTAAAAAAGAAGTGCCCATAGCAGGCTCAATTAAGTACGGGACGAACGTCCAATTTGGCTACTATGATCAGGAACAAGCAACGCTTATCGGATCAGGGACCGTCCTGCAGGAAATTTGGGATGACTGGCCTATGATGAACGAGAAGGATGTCCGCTCATTACTTGGACGTTTCCTTTTCACAGGCGAGGATGTTGAAAAGCCCGTCCAGTCTTTATCCGGAGGGGAAAAAGCACGCTTATCCCTCGCAAAACTGATGTTACAAAAATCGAACACTCTCATTTTAGACGAACCGACGAACCATCTAGACCTCGATAGCAAAGAAGTCCTTGAAAATGCGCTTGATGATTTTCCAGGTACATTGCTTTTCGTCTCGCATGACCGGTACTTCATTAATCGTTTGGCAACTAAAGTGATTGACCTTAGTACAAATGGAGCTATGGAATATCTCGGGGATTATGATTATTTTGTCGAAAAGAAGCTGGAACAAGAAGAGTTGAATGCGGATATCTCTACAGTTAAAGCTGAAGGGATTCCTTCAGCCACCCGTTCGAATGAACAGGATAAAGAATTGCGTAGGCAGGAAAGAAGACTGACAAGGGCCATTGCCGATTTGGAGGATAGGATGTCCCGATTGGAAGATGAGATTGCAGCACTTCAAACCGAATTATCCTTACCTGAATTTGCAGAAGACCATGTAAAGTTAATGGAGTTGCAAGCTCAGATCGATGAACGGCAAGAAGAGCATGATCGTAAGTCCGATGAATGGCTTTCCTTACAAGAGGAATTGGAAGCTTTATAAACGGATATCATCAATTACGCCTCGGCGTAATTGCGTCCGGTTTTTGAATTGCGCTTTCTAATGGCTGGTGCCTTAATTTCTGCAAAGAACGCAGAAATACGGCAAATCGAACCCTTCGCCGTTCGATTCGCAATTAGCTCCCTTCAAAATCTGTGACATCCGCGGGCCTACAGGATGTAGGTCATGCAGTCGTTGCGACAGGACGTCGCGCACTTAGACTGCCTTCCATTATTCATTCAGCGGGAGTTTGAGAACCCGCTAAACAGGAATACAAAACCGCATTCATCTCGTCACCTATAGAAGTGGAAGTCTTCTGTAGCTGACGCTTCGCTTTCAGTACAAAAAGATTTGCTGAATAAAGATAAACATTCGTCGCATTGAATGTAAAGAAACCATTCAATGCGACGTTTTGTCGTTTTGACGACTTCGGCGTATATTGTTGGTGAATCACATCATGATACACAGGCATTCATTTCCACAATCTTATCAACATGAAACATGCCGATTTAATCACATATGAACATTGTTTTCCACATTATCCACAGAAATTCATTTTTCTATCCACATAGTTATCCTAATTGTGCTGTTATTAAATAACTTTTCAGCATACTTATGCACAACTTGTCCACAAATGTGCATAAGTACGAACGTTCTCTATTGACAAACAAAATTTTTTCAGGACAAAAAAACACGAATGCTGTCGATTGTTGACAACATTCGTGCTTTTTCATTTTTCGGATTTCCAAGAAACAAGGGGCATGCCGGGTTTACCATTCATCGCCAGATTGCCGCGTATGCCATCCAGGAACATCGCTGATCCAGCTGCTGCAATCATCGCCGCATTATCGGTACAAAGTGAAATCGGCGGTACATAGAAAGGAATTTCTTCCTGATGGAAAGCCTCTTCAAGTGAAGCGCGAAGCCCCTTATTTGCAGCCACTCCACCTGCTGCAATCACTTGTTTCACCTGAAATTCCTTGGCTGCTTTCAACGCCTTCGTTGTCAGCACTTCAACGACACTGGCCTGGAATCCCGCAGCGATATGTGCGGGGTTTACTTTCCCGCCACGCTGCTCAAGATTATGTTTGTAGTTAATGACCGAGGATTTCAGACCGCTAAAGCTGAAGTCATACGAGTCTGGTTCCAACCATGCCCTCGGGAATTCGACTTGTCCATCACTTTCAGCCGCCAACTTATCGATTTGCGGACCGCCTGGGTATGGAAGACCGAGGACGCGAGCCACTTTGTCATATGCCTCGCCAGCAGCGTCATCACGCGTTTCTCCAATCAGTGTGAAAGCTCCATGCTCCTCCATCAACACGAGCTCCGTATGCCCGCCTGACACGATAATAGCCAGCAAAGGGAACTCCATCGGTTGCATTAACATATTCGCATAAATATGACCCGCTATATGATGCACGCCAATAATCGGCAGACCATTTGCAAAAGCAAATGCTTTCGCCGCATTAATTCCGATGAGGAGCGCCCCAATAAGCCCGGGACCTTCTGTAACCGCGACTGCATCAAGCTCCTTCGGTGTTAAACCTGCAACGGCAAGTGCCTCTTCTATGACGATTGTAATCTGTTCGACATGATGTCTCGAGGCAATCTCTGGCACAACGCCTCCGAATCTTTTTTGACTCATAATTTGGGATGCTACCACATTCGAAACAATTTCTTTACCATTTTTCACAACAGATGCCGCTGTTTCATCACAGCTTGTTTCAATTCCTAATATATAGATGTCTTTTTCCATTACAATTCCACCCACATGACGAGCGCATCTTCATGGTCGTCCGCATAATAGTTTTTCCGTATGCCACCGTCCTGAAACCCTAGCTTACGGTACAAATTTTGTGCTGTGTGATTGGTCACCCGCACTTCCAGCGTCATCAGTCGAACGTTCATCTCCTTGCAAAGCGCAATCGCTTGCCTCATCAAACCTTCCCCGATTCCATTTCCTCGCCATCGCTTACGCACCGCGACATTCGTAATATGACATTCGTCTAATACGATCCACATTCCGCAATGGCCAATCACTTCATCTTCTTGAACTGCAACAACGTAATGAGCATAGGCATTCCCCGTCATCTCATGTTCAAAAATTTCATGGGTCCAAGGTGTGGCAAATGATTCTTCTTCAATGGCTACAACAGAAGCGATATCGTCTCTTCCCATTTTTCGATACTCAATCATTTGAATCACGCACTTGTTCCTTTCCTTGCTCTTTCAGCCAATTCGCTTCCGCTTCTGCAAGTCGACGGTACTCCGGAACGAATGTATGGATATCCAATTCTTGCTCCTGCTGAGCCGCCAAATGGATCAATGTAGATGCGCGGGGCAAATTCAGATGAAGCGGGGCGATTTCCGTGAGATCGCCCAACTGCTCAACTAGTTGCTGCTCATGTATTGCTGAATCTTTTCCAATAAACAGGACGGGTTCGCCACGCTGTTCCAAAAGACGAACCAATTCTTCTAGCGCAAAATGGCCATCTTCAATCACTGTAGTTAACGATCCATCTTTATAGTGGTACGCAGCACTATAAACATTTCCCCTTCTGGCGTCCACAATCGGGCAAATTAAGCCACTAAAATAAATAGCATTGCCAGCGAGCACCTTTAAACTCGAAAGGCCGTAGAGCGGTTTTTGAAGCGTCCATGCAAGCGTCTTTGCTATTGTTACACCAATTCGGACCCCCGTATAGGATCCCGGGCCTTCTGAAACAGCAATCGCATCTATGTCAGCAGGGCGCATCCCTACTTTGGTAAACAGTTCCTCGATAGCCGGCATAGCACGTAACGAGTGATTGATGGCCATAGCAGCATTCTCTTCAGCTAATAGTTGCCCATCCTTCACAATAGCCACAGAAAGCGGCGTATTGGCCGTATCTATTCCAAGCCAGATCATAAGTCTATCCCCTCACAAATCATTTCATATCGCTCTCCAAATGGTCTAAATGTGATCTTTCGGCGATCATCACCTTCATGAACAATCCGGATTTCCAAACGTTCCGAAGGCAAATTATCTTCTATTAAATGTGCCCATTCAACAACAGATATCGCATCTCCATAAAACAGCTCGTCCCATCCGAGATCTTCCTCGCTCTCCGCTAGACGGTACACATCAAGATGGTTAAAAGGGTACTTCCCTTCATACTGTTTCACAATCGTAAATGTCGGACTATTGACGGTTCGTGTAATGCCTAGCCCTTTAGCAAGTGCCTTTGTAAACGTCGTCTTCCCTGCCCCCAGATCTCCTTCAAGCGTAATGACATCAGGTGGCGTCAGAAGGGTTGACAATTTTGTAGCCAGTTTTTCTGTTTCCCTAACGGAATAAACTTCGAATTCCTTTATCATATCGAATTTCCTTTCTACTGCTTTGCTCTAGTGTACCGAAAATAAACGATATCGGAAAGCATAGATACTTACAGATGATTTTCGGATATCAGAAAGCATTGCCTCTCCTTCTCGGAGACTATTTTCCTTTTTGTCAAAATATTATTTGTTTCATTTGAATGTTGAAATGAATGTTGAAATCGCAAAAAACCGATTCCGGATAAACTACCCGGAATCGGTTATAAATTTAAATAAATGGCGGTCCCGACCGGGATCGAACCGGCGATCTCCTGCGTGACAGGCAGGCATGTTAACCGCTACACCACGGGACCAATAAAATCTATATAAAATAGATGAGCCTGGCGACGTCCTACTCTTGCAGGGGAAACCCCCGACTACCATCGGCGCTGAAGAGCTTAACTTCCGTGTTCGGGATGGGAACGGGTGTGACCTCTTCGCCATCGGCACCAGACTCTTTGAGCTTGTTCGCTCAAAACCGGATAAAACCAACATTGGTTTGTACAAAACGAGGGACAACCGTGCCCTTTTTAAATCAAGGTTAAGTCCTCGATCGATTAGTATCTGTCAGCTCCACACGTCGCCGCGCTT
>NZ_JBHSNO010000024.1:0-1485 GCF_042655805.1 Sporosarcina soli
TCTAACGATTTATGTTTTTATGCATACTAAAGAAAACCTAGCGAGTTCGATTTTTTCACGAGGTCATATATGTGGTAAAATTGTTGGTACGACTATGAGTGGGCGGCTAACCTATATTCATAGTTCATATTGTGTGTAATGAGAAAGAAGATAGTCTTCAACAGCTTGTTCACACATGCGATGGAAGCAACCTTATGACATTTGTTGTAGGGTTGTTTTTTTAATTTGTCATAGTATTCAACAAAGTGATTCTTTCCATGACGTCTTAGTTTAATCATATTTTGAATGATGATATACAGTAATTTCCTTAGATGTTTATTTCCACGTTTATTAATTTTGTCCTTCGCAAAGAATTTACCCGATTGGTAACGTCTAATATCGATGCCTGCGAAAGCATTAAGCTGTCTGTTATTATCAAAACGTCGAATATCCCCAATTTCGGCTATTAGGCGAACTGCTGTATTAGTGGCGATTCCTGGGATACTAAGGAGTAAACTAAATTCTTTTAGCCCCTCAGCTAACACCGCCATTTTGTCTATACATTGTTCTTTTTGGAGAATGAGCTCTTGATATCGTTTTGCATACGTTATAACCTGGTCGCAAAACACGTCCGTGGATGAAACTGATGGATAAGATCTCTCTGCGGCTTCAAGCAGTTTTACTGCTTTCTCTTCAGCTTTTTCACTCGACATTCGTTTGTTTGTATTAGCTAGTATACGGTTTTTTATAATCGTCTTTGAATAGTTAAGGACGATGTCCGGATGTGGAAAGAGCTGAGCTACATTAAGAAACAACTCGGACTTACTGGTGAAGATTTTCTCTAATTCGGGAAAAGTAATCTGGATGACTTTATGCATTCTACTTCGAACTACACTCAACTCAGTATCCAATTCAATATAATGTCTGGATAGGGCTTTCAACTGGGCATAAACATCGTTCGATTTAGATTCTATCCGTCTGTTACTCGTAAAATGGGTAAGGGCCAGCTGATGTGCATCACTTCGATCTGTTTTATGAATGCGTAACGTATCACATTGCAGTTTTGCCTCTAGCGGATTAAGGAGACAATACCTGTAGCCATTTTCACTCATAAAACGTTCGAGAGGTCTTGAATAGACACCAGTCGCTTCAAAGACGATGTGTGGCTGCTCACCATATCCATCAATTATTTCATCTATCAAGGCTTTGAGTTCTGCGAACTCGGGTCGATTGTGTTCAATTTCCTTCTCCAATTCACATTTTTTTAATGCGTTATAGACAACCATATAGCTCTTACCCATACTGATGTCGAATGCAATAACGTGTTTCATTTCCTCTCACCTCTTGATGTATTGAAGCCTCACCTTAACCTTATCGATTCCAATTTCTTATACACGATCTCAAAGGACCCAACATACTTTAACCTGATTCAAATAAAGGTGGTGAAGTAGGCCGGTTTTATTTACGGATTCAAGATCCCAAAGAAACTACGACCTATCCTTCTCC
>NZ_JBHSNO010000026.1:0-1068 GCF_042655805.1 Sporosarcina soli
GCGGGGAGGTGGTACAGGAATATCAACCTGTTGTCCATCGTCTACGCCTTTCGGCCTCGACTTAGGTCCCGACTAACCCTGAGCGGACGAGCCTTCCTCAGGAAACCTTAGGCATTCGGTGGAAGGGATTCTCACCCTTCTTTCGCTACTCATACCGGCATTCTCACTTCCAAGCGCTCCACCAGTCCTTACGGTCCAGCTTCAACGCCCTTGGAACGCTCTCCTACCACTGACACCAAAGGTGTCAATCCACAGTTTCGGTGATTCGTTTAGCCCCGGTACATTTTCGGCGCAGCGCCACTCGACCAGTGAGCTATTACGCACTCTTTAAATGATGGCTGCTTCTAAGCCAACATCCTGGTTGTCTGGGCAACGCCACATCCTTTTCCACTTAACGAATACTTGGGGACCTTAACTGGTGGTCTGGGCTGTTTCCCTCTCGACTACGGATCTTATCACCCGCAGTCTGACTCCCAAACATAAATCATCGGCATTCGGAGTTTGTCTGAATTCGGTAACCCGGGATGGGCCCCTAGTCCAAACAGTGCTCTACCTCCGAGATTCTTTCGTTTGAGGCTAGCCCTAAAGCTATTTCGGAGAGAACCAGCTATCTCCAGGTTCGATTGGAATTTCACCGCTACCCACACCTCATCCCCGCACTTTTCAACGTACGTGGGTTCGGGCCTCCAGTAAGTGTTACCTTACCTTCACCCTGGACATGGGTAGATCACCTGGTTTCGGGTCTACGACCCCATACTCATTCGCCCTATTCAGACTCGCTTTCGCTGCGGCTCCGCATTCACTGCTTAACCTTGCATGGAATCGTAACTCGCCGGTTCATTCTACAAAAGGCACGCCATCACCCATTAACGGGCTCTGACAACTTGTAGGCACACGGTTTCAGGTTCTATTTCACTCCCCTTCCGGGGTGCTTTTCACCTTTCCCTCACGGTACTGGTTCACTATCGGTCACTAGGGAGTATTTAGCCTTGGGAGATGGTCCTCCCGGATTCCGACGGAATTTCACGTGTTCCGCCGTACTCAGGATCCACTCTGGAGAGAATGGAT
>NZ_JBHSNO010000027.1:0-554 GCF_042655805.1 Sporosarcina soli
AATCTCATCTCGAGGGGGGCTTCATGCTTAGATGCTTTCAGCATTTATCCCGTCCACACATAGCTACCCAGCGATGCCTTTGGCAAGACAACTGGTACACCAGCGGTGTGTCCATCCCGGTCCTCTCGTACTAAGGACAGCTCCTCTCAAATTTCCTGCGCCCGCGACGGATAGGGACCGAACTGTCTCACGACGTTCTGAACCCAGCTCGCGTACCGCTTTAATGGGCGAACAGCCCAACCCTTGGGACCGACTACAGCCCCAGGATGCGATGAGCCGACATCGAGGTGCCAAACCTCCCCGTCGATGTGGACTCTTGGGGGAGATAAGCCTGTTATCCCCGGGGTAGCTTTTATCCGTTGAGCGATGGCCCTTCCATGCGGAACCACCGGATCACTAAGCCCGTCTTTCGACCCTGCTCGACTTGTAGGTCTCGCAGTCAAGCTCCCTTATGCCTTTGCACTCTGCGAATGATGTCCAACCATTCTGAGGGAACCTTTGGGCGCCTCCGTTACACTTTAGGAGGCGACCGCCCCAGTCAAACTGTCCGCCTG